>NZ_OU015321.1:0-1200000 GCF_907163105.1 Cloacibacterium caeni | reverse complement strand
GACGATGTTTTCGTGAAAAAAGATGACATTGCAATTGCGGTAAAAGGTGAGTTGCAAGAAGCGATGCAATCTTATGGTTATGACATTATTAAAGCATTGGTGACAGATATTGACCCAGATGAACAAGTGAAACACGCCATGAACAGAATTAATGCTGCTGAACGTGAAAAAACAGCTGCAGAATATGAATCTGAAGCGCAAAGAATCAGAATTGTAGCCGTAGCAAAAGCAGAAGCTGAATCTAAAAAATTACAAGGTCAAGGTATTGCAGATCAGCGTAGAGAAATCGCAAAAGGTTTGGAGGAATCAGTAAGAATGCTGAATAACGTGAATATCGGTTCTCAAGAAGCATCTGCATTAATAGTAGTGACACAGCATTATGATACGCTTCATTCTGTAGGTGCAAACAATAGAAGTAACTTGGTTCTATTGCCTAATTCTCCTACTGCTGCAAGCAATATGCTTAATGATATGATGGTAGCCATGACTGCGGCTAATAAATTAGAACAAGCAGATCAAGGTAAAATGCCACCTCCACCAAAACAACATAATCATTAATTTTATTTACTGGAAATCAGCTAATTATATAAAAGCCTTCAAAAATCATTTGAAGGTTTTTTGCATAATAAAGAGATATTTTTATCTTTGAAAAAACTAATATTCATGAGGAAACTCTATTTTTTATCTTTTTTATTTTCATTATTTCTTAGTTCTTGTGGTGCGGTTATCAATGAAAGCATTTCAAAAAACTATTCTTACTTACCAATAGATGCTAAAATTGCTATTTTAGAAGTAAAACATAATGTTCCTGCAAATGTAGAGAAATTAGGATTTATTTCCTTTGGAGATAGTGGTTTTTCTACCGACTGTGATTACTATTCTAATCTTTCCAAAGCGAGAAAAAGAGCCAGAGAGATAGGAGCGAATATTGTAAAAATAAATCAGGTAACTGAACCTTCTATTGTTTCATCATGCTATAGAATGAATATCTCTTTTTATAAATATGATGGAGATGTTTCTCAACTTCCACAAATCAGTCTTCAACAAAACTAAATAATAAATTTTTAAATCAAAAACCTATGAAAAAAACCATTCTTGCTTTATCAATGGCTTCTGCTTTGATGATGACAAGCTGTGCAACAATTGTATCAGGAACTACTCAAAAAGTGAGCTTTAATTCTACTCCTGCTAATGCGTCTATTTTTATTAATGAAGTAGAAGTAGGAAAAACACCTTTTCAAACTAAATTAGAGAGAAATAAAGATCACAATGTTGTAATTAAATTAGAAGGCTTTAAACCTTACGAAACCAAATTAACAAGAAAGTTCAATGCTTGGTATCTTGGAAATATTATTTTCGGTGGATTAATCGGAGTTATTATTGACCCAATTACTGGAGCAATCTATCAATTATCACCAAGTGAAGTTAATGCACAATTAGAGCAGGGAACAGCTTTTAATAAAAGCAAAGGTGGTGAAGTATACATCGCTGTATCATTAGAAAAAGATGCTAATTGGAAAAAAGTTGGCCAATTAGAAAAACTATAAAATCTTATTCGAAAAAAAGCGGCTCAAATTTTTGAGCCGCTTTTTTATTCTATATTCTCAGGATTCAACTTACTATTTTTCTTTCCGTAGACGAAATAAATTCCTAATCCTATGATAAACCATAATCCGAACCAAAACCAGTTATTATGTGTCATTCCTGTTAATAAATACAGACAAGAAGTTAATCCTAATAATGGTATTAGAGAAAGGTTTTTGAGATAAGCCAATACTACTAAAGCTAAATTAATAATCAAGAAAATGATGATAGAAAGCCTGAATTCACCTTCATGTTCATCTGTAATGTTCCATAAATTATGGAAAAACTCTGGCTGCCAAAAATAGAAAGCTACTAATCCACCGATAAATAATATAGGGAATATGTATTTAGCATTGATGTAAGGCAAATGAAATCTGCCTTTTAGTTTTTCCTTTTGTGGCATCAATAAAATTCCTCCATTCACCAATACAAATGCGAAAATAGTTCCGATACTGGTAAAATCTAAAATAAAGGTTTTGTCAGTAAATAAAATTGGTAAACCAACAGCAACTCCTGTAATAATAGTAGCAAAACTTGGTGTTTTATATTTCGGGTGAATTTCTGCAAATTTTTTCGGCATTAATCCATCTCTACTCATACTCATCCAAATTCTTGGCTGTCCCATTTGGAAAACCAATAAAACCGTAGTAATCGCAACAATAGCGGTTACAGAAACCACAAATTCCATCCAAGGAATATTGGCATTTTGAGGAGCGAAAATAAAAGATAATGGATCGCCGATTCCTTCAAATTTTCTATAATCTACAATTCCTGTTAAAACTAAAGTGAGTACAATATAGATTGCGGTACTCAAAACCAAAGAAATAATCATTCCTTTTGGTAAAGTTTTTTCAGGATTTTTGGTTTCTTCAGAAAGTACGCTCAATGCATCAAAACCAATGTAAGCAAAGAAAACACCAGCTACAGCACTCATTACTCCTGTAAAACCATTGGGCATAAAAGATTTCACACCTTCATTGTTCGTAGGAACCCAATTTTCAGAATTAATGTAAAAAATCCCTACAGCAATAATCAAAAATATTACCGCTAACTTTAAGATTACCAATAAGTTATTGAAATTTCTACTTTCTTTAATCCCGATATAAACCAACCAAGTGATTAAAGCATTGATAATCAGAGCAGGAATATCTACGATAAATTTAATTCCAGCAATGATGGGAGCAGATTTCCATGCGTTTACCAATTCTTGGTTTTGTGAACCTGCCATAAAAGCTTTTTTGGCTTCCGTATAACTGGTTGTCAAATAATCTGGAATTCCGAAACCTAATCTTTCTACAAAAGACGTAAAATAATCGCTCCAAGAAAAAGCCACATAAATATTTCCAAAGGAATATTCCATAATGAGCGCCCAACCAATAATCCAAGCGATTAACTCGCCGAAACTGGCATAAGCATAAGTATATGCACTTCCTGCAGTAGGAATTCTACTGGCGAATTCCGCATAAGACATCGCAGTAAAAGCACATGCAATAGCACAAATAATATAGAGGGAAATTACACCAGGTCCGCCTCGGAAAATAGCCTCGCCTAAACTACTGAAACTCCCAGCTCCAATGATGGCAGCTAAACCAAAAAATACAATGTCCCAAGTACCGAGAGCTCTAATCAGTTCAGATTTATGCTCTTTTCCAGTGTAATGTTTTCTTCTGAAAAGTTGATTCATTCTTGATTTTTAAAATTACAAAGTAACAAATGTAATTAAAAATCTGAAAAATGTAGATTTATTTGTCTTTTTTATCTCTCTTTTTAGATAAAAAATTTGATTCTTAATCCTTAAAAAACTTGCTTCTACAATAAGTTTTCTGTATTTTCGTTCTAATTATTACAATTCTAATTCATCAAAAATAATGAATCAAAGAAATAAAATTTTATTGCTATCGGCCATTTCATTATCTGGTCTTTCGATGGCTCAACAATCACAATTTTTCGCAGACAAAGAACAATATCGTTTTAACCTTGCCGAAAATCTTTACCAAAATAAAATCTACGCTGCTTCACAATATGAATTTTCTAGACAGTATTTTTTTAACCAAAATTTAGAAAATTCTAAGAAAGAAACTGCCCGTTTTTTCAGCAATGTTATCGGTGTAATTTTAGCTCAAAATCATGCAGAAGATGGTCTTGATGCTTTTATAAAAGATTATCCTAAATCTGCACTTTTTGCTCAAGCGAATTTGCCTTTAGCAGATTATTATTTGGCTAAAAAGGATTTTCCTAAAGCTTTGGAAACTTTACAGAAAGTTAATCAGTATCAACTCGATAAAGAAGAAAATACACAGTATATCTTGAAATTGGGTTATGCCAAATTCATGACGGGCGATTCTAATGGTGCGATTGATGCATTGGAAGAAGCGTATAAAAATGCCGAAGATAAAGGTGATATTGCTTATATGCTTGGACATTTATACTATGCGAACCAACAAAACGATAAGGCTTTTCAGTTTTTTGATGAAATCAAAAATAATGAAAAGTACGCCAAGTTGGTAAAACCGTATTATGTACAGTTGTATTTTAACGAAAAGGACTATGAAAAAGCCATTGTAGAAGGAAATGATTTGCTCCAAGAAGATATTTCATCGGCTTATAAAGCAGAAGTTCACAAAATTATAGGCGAAAGTTATTTCATGCAAAAGCAATATGCAGAAGCGTATCCTCATTTAAAAGCGTATTTGCAAACCCAACAACACCCTTCGGAAAGTGATTTGTATGAAATGGGATTTGTAGCGGCAAATCTTCAAAAATTTGACGAGGCGATTTCATATTACAATCAGTTGGTGAATTCTAATTCTGCGTTTTCACAAAATGCGTATTATCAGCTAGGAAATGCATATTTAGAAGTAGGGAAGAAGCAAGAAGCTTTGTCGGCGTTTCGTTCGGCAAAAGACATGACTTACGATAAAAATGTGTCAAAACTAGCGCACGAACAATATGCCAAATTGAGTTACGACATCGGAAATCCATTCGAAAGTCCACAATTGGCCATTAAATCATACCTAGAAAAATATGGTTATTCTAAAGAATTAGAGCAGCTTTTGGTGAAGTCTTATTTGTATTCTGGCGATTATAAAGGTACCATAAAAGCCATCGAAGAACTCTCTGGAATAGATACTCAAACCGAAAAAATCTATCAAGAAGTTTTGTTTTTGTATGGAACAGAGCTCTTTAATAAAGGTGAATTAGATGCTGCGGAACATAATTTCAAGAAAAGTTTAAAATATAACCTGAATAAAACCTTCAATTTAAGAGCGCAATATTGGTTAGCGCAAACCTATTATCAAAAAGGAGATTACGCCACTGCAATTTATGGTTTTGAAAAACTCGACAGAAATGTAGAGGAGTTTCCAGAAAAGCAACAATTGAGCTATGATTTGGGTTATACTTATTTCAAATCTAAAAATTTCTCAAAGGCTAAAGAATATTTCAAAGAATATCTTAAAAATCCCAAACCAGAGTTTAAATCTGATGCAGAATTGCGTTTAGCAGACACGTATTACGCAGGAAATGAACTGAATGAAGCGATTGCAATTTACAATAAAACAGAAGGCGCCAATGATTACACGCAGTTCCAAAAAGCAATGGCAATAGGTTTTAAAGGTGATACAGAAGCTAAAATCGTTGAATTGAAGAAATTGATTTCCAATTATAAAAACTCTGAATATCAAGATGATGCGTATTATGAATTGGGAACTTCTTATGCTTCGATTGATCAGTTTCAAAATTCTAGCGATGCGTTTTCACAGGTGATAAAAATTGGAGCTGATAAAGATTTGGTTGCGAATGCTGAAATTTACAGAGCACAGAATTACGAAGACTTAAATCAACCAGAAAAAGCTTTAGCAGAGCTGAAAACACTTGGGAATAAATATAAAAATACGGCGTATGCAGAAAAAATTGTAGCCGCAGCTAAACCGATATATCTGAAAAATGGAGACGCTTCTGGTTACGAATATTTTGCAAAAAATTTGGGCGTAAATATTACTCAAACGGATTTAGATGAAATCAATCTTTCTTTAGCTCAATCGCAGTTTGCGAAGAAAGAATACGCAAAAGCCATCCCGAATTACGAGAAGTTTTTAACCCAAAATCCAACGGGCGAAAAATTCTATCAAGCACAATATGAATTGGGCGAAAGTTATTATCAAACCAAGAATTTTACGAAAGCCAAATTGGTTTTAGGGGAAATTGCCAATGCCCAAAATGATTACCAGGAAGATGCTCAAGTAAGAATTGCTCAAATTTTATTGAGTGAAAACAATTCTTCTGAAGCGAAAATTTATTTGGAAAATCTCGCCAACTCATCGAATGTGACGATTAAAAACTTCGCGATTATAGAATTGATGAAGATTTATGCAGAGGAAAAGAATTTTTCACAAGCAGAAAAATATGCGAATGAAGTCTTGAAATATTCCAAAAATTCAGCAGCGGTTTTAGAACAAGCGAAAGTGATAAAAGCAAGAAGTTTGATGAATCAAGGCAAAGATAAAGACGCACAAACTGCTTATGCTGCGTTAGAAAAATCTGCAAATACAGAAGTAGCTGCAGAAGCTTTATACGCAAAAGCATTTTATCAAAATAAAGGAAAGGCTTTCAAATCTTCCAACGAAACTATTTTTAAATTAGCGAATAATTATGCTTCAGAAGAATTTTGGGGCGCAAAAGCTTTGGTGTTAATGGCAAGAAATTATTTGGCTTTGAAAGATAATTATCAGGCGAGTTATACTTGTGATCAGATCATAGAAAACTATCAAGATTTCCCAGAAATTGTTTCAGAAGCAAGGGAAGTAAAAAGTCAGATTAGATAATTGTTGGATAAAGGATAAAGGATAAAGGATGATGAAATTTGTGAAAATTTTGCTCCTTAGGAGCAAAAGGTTTGTAGAAATCATAATGTAATATTAAAAAAGCTCCGTAGGAGCGAAACTCTCGTAACACGTAACACGAACCTCGTAACACGAAAAAAATGAACAAAAACATAAAAATAGTAACTCTTGTTTTAGTAGGAATTTCGCAGTTTTCTTTGGCTCAAATCAAAGAAGAAAGATTGATTCTCGACAGAAAACGTGAACCTGAAGTGAAGAAAATCGAAAAGAAAAAAACTTCTGTAGAGTCAGAGAAAAATTATCCGCCAAAAGAAAAAGAGCAGGAACCTGTGGAATATAAAATCACAAATGTTCCCATGGTTTCAGATTTTAAAACGTCTACGATTGAAGGAGAAGATATTTCCCCGAAATTCAATACAGACAGCCAGAGAAACTATTTTCAGGTAGGTTATGGCAATTATTCTAAATTTCTGGCAGACGGAAATATTTCTCATCAATTAGACAAAAATACGGAAGTGGGAATAGACGTTCACGGAATTACGACGAACGGTTTAGAAAAAGAATACGATTGGAGTTCTAAGCAAAGCGATTTTAATGTGGCAGCGTTCATTACCTCGAATACAGAAAAGGGAAAAGCCAATATTACCGCAGATTTAGGCAATCATAATTACAATTATTACGGAATTTATGCACTTCAACCAGCTTCTGATGTTGATTTAAAACAAAGTTATAATGAATTGAAAATCAATGGATATTATGATTTTTTCAAAAATAATTGGATTAATGACATCAGATTTAAGTCGTCTATTTTAGCAGACCATTTCGATGCGAAAGAAACTTCTGGTGAAGCTCAAATCAACTTTTCGAAATATGATTTGCCATTTCTGTATCAAGAAAAAATAAATGCTGATTTAGGCGTGAAACTTGCTACACAGAAATCCCAATTTGAATTGCTGAACAAAAGCGAATCCCAATATTTGATTTTTGCCATGACTCCGAAAGTATCTTTCTACAAAGGAAATTCTTATTTGGCGATTGGTTCAGACTTTTCTTTCATCAATGGGAAAAATGCGGATAAAAACACACCAGAAGCGAAAACCAATAATTTCCGATGGTTTCCTTTTGCAGAAGTGTTGTATGAAGCTACAGAACAGTATAAATTCTATGCAGGAATAGATGGTGGCGTAAAAATGAATTCTTATTCGAGTTTATTGCAAGAAAATCCGTTTTTGGTATCAGATGTTGTGTTGAAACCTACAGAAACCAAATATCACTTCTATCTTGGTTTAAAAGGAGATGTAGACCAAACCTTTAAATACGATGTAAATGCGGGTTTCAGCGAACTTAGAAATGCGCAATTTTTCAAAGCGAATGATTTATTTGACTATGTAAACACGCTTAATCGTTCTGCTTATAATTTTGCGAATACTTTTTCAGCGATTTATGATGACGGAACCTTGAGCGAAGTAAAAGGAAGTGTACAATATTTCCCGTTGCAGAATTTGGTTTTAGATGCAGAACTTCACTTTATGCAATTTAAGTTAGACCATCTCAATGAGGTGTATTATAAACCAGTGGTTCAAACCACAATTGGTGCGAAATATTCATTATTGGACAGAAAGTTAAATCTCGGTTTCAAAGGGGTTTTTGTGTCAGAAAGGTCTACTAATTCTTTCAGTGTAGTGACTACATTTCCTGAGTTTTCAATTCAAGAAAAAACCAAAGAATCTTTACCTTCTTACTTAGATGTAAACCTGAATGCTGATTATAAAATCAATAAAAACTTCACTGTTTTTGTAATGGGAAATAACTTATTGAACAAAAAATACGAGCATTATTTAGGTTACAAAGTTCTTGGAGCACAAGTTTTGGGTGGTTTAAGGATTGCTTTTTAAAGGGAAACTATTATTTTTGCAATCTAAAATCTAAATTTTAAATCGTAAATAAAACAGGCCGCATAGTTTAATGGATAGAACTACGGATTTCGGCTCCGTCAGTGAGGGTTCGAATCCTTCTGTGGTCACTTTTTTAATGCTTTTTGTGCATTGAATTTTTAAAATAAAGAAAATCAGTCATCTATATTTTAAAACGCAAAGATTTATTTTAAAAATTTTTTTTTAGTGAGCAAAGATTCCCAATGAATTGGAATGATGAAGCGAACGCTAAAAAGTGAATTGATTCACTTACTTTGCTTTTTTAATCTTTAACATACAGAATTACTGTACTTTGCGTTTTAGAAAAATTTCTAATAGAGAACTGATTTTTAATATTTATTTAATCAATAGAAACGGACTTTAGTCCGTTTTTTTTATTTTTGGTAAGATAGTTGGCTTTAGCCAAAACCTGAAAATGAACTTTTTAGCAATTTAAACTGACAATTTTCATATGGAGAGTTGTCTTTTTTTTGTGTAACTTTAATGTATTAAAAAAATGTTCAACCATTTAATCTTAACAATATGGAAAATCATACATTAACCCACGAATTCCCAGAATATGTTCAAAAAATCGCAGAGCTGAAAGCTTCAGATGAAAAATTCTTAAAAATGTATGTGAACTACGAAGAAGTGAATGCGCTGATTTCTCACTACGAAGAAGGCGAACAAAATCACACCACTGATGAGCATCTTACAGATTTAAGAAAGAAAAGAGTTCATCTGAAAGACGATATTTATAATTATTTACATCAGAATTAATTTCTGAAACTTTTACCGAAAATACAAGTAAAGCGACTCAAAAGGTCGCTTTTTTATTTTTACTTAAATGTTTTAAAGAAAAAGTTTCCCTCTTTCAAAGAGGTGGCATTCCGAATATCGGAATGACGGGGTGTTTTTATATTTTTTAAAAAAACACTAAAAGTGCATTTCTACTTGGCTCTTTTTACTTTTTAATTGGCTCTTTACAAAATCATCGTCAACTGTATCCTCTTTCTCGCTTCATCTATCTCCAGCACTTTCACCTGAACGTGTTGGTGCAGTTTCACCACTTCATTTACATCAGACACAAAACCATCTTTCAGTTGAGAAATATGAACCAAACCACTTTCTTTAATCCCAACATCTACAAAACAACCAAAAGCGGTGATATTGTTCACAATTCCGGGTAAAATCATTCCGATGTGCAAATCTTTGATGGTTTTTACATTTCTATCAAATTCAAAAACTTTGGCAGATTTTCTTGGGTCTAGTCCAGGTTTTAAGAGTTCTTTCAGAATGTCTTTAATTCCTAAAATTCCAATATCTTGGGTAATGTATTTTTCTGGGTTGATTTGGTCAATTTTCTCTTTATTGGCAATCAATTCTTCGGTTTTTAAACCCAAATCTTTCGCCATTTGTTCTACAATTTTATAAGCTTCGGGATGCACCGCCGAATTATCCAACGGATTTTTAGCATTTTTAATCCTTACGAAAGCTGCTGCTTGTTGATATGCTTTTTCGCCTAACCTTGGTACTTTTTTCAAATCTTTTCTGGACGTAAATGCACCATTTTCTGCTCTATAATTCACAATGTTTTCCGCCATTTTTTCACCAATTCCAGAAACATAACTCAACAAAGATTTACTTGCGGTATTGAGGTTAATTCCTACAGAATTTACACAAGAAATTACCGTATTGTCTAGTTTTTCTTTGAGTTTAGTTTGGTCAACATCGTGCTGATATTGCCCAACTCCAATGGATTTTGGGTCTATTTTTACGAGTTCTGCCAATGGATCAGAAAGTCTTCTGCCAATAGAAACTGCACCACGAACCGTCACATCATAATTCGGGAATTCTTCTCTGGCAATTTTACTCGCAGAATACACAGAAGCGCCTGCTTCAGAAACCACGAAAACCTGCAAATCTCTGTCAAAACCAATTTTCTTGATGAATTGCTCCGTTTCTCTACTTGCCGTTCCGTTTCCTATTGAAATGGCTTCTATGTTACAAGAATTAACGAGAGATTTTATCTTTTTCATCGCCATTCCCGTTTCGTTTTGTGGAGCATGCGGAAAAATGGTTTCGTTGTGCAAAATATCGCCTTTTTCATCTAAACAAACTACTTTACAACCGGTTCTGTAACCTGGGTCAATCGCTAAAATTCGCTTTTCACCGAGTGGAGCAGCCAATAATAACTGTTGAAGATTTTCTGCAAAAACGTCAATCGCTTTTTGGTCGGCTTTTTCTTTGGCTTCCTGCAACGTTTCGTTAGAAATGGCAGGTTCCAACAATCTTTTGTAGGAATCTGCAATTGCTAATGCTATTTGTTGGGCGCACTCGTTTTGGCTTTTAATCACGGCATTTTCCATGATTTCTAGGGCTTCTTCTTTTTCTACTGAAACCGAAACCTTTACAAAACCTTCGTTTTCTGCTCTTAACATGGCGAGAAGTCGGTGAGAAGGTGTTCTGTTCAAAGGTTCTTGCCAATCAAAATATTGGGAGAATTTCTGTGCGTTTTCTTCGTCTTTTTTTGCTTTCACCACTTTGGTAGAAATCACCGCTTTTCTTTGGAATAATCTTCTCAGATTTTTACGGATGTAGAGATTTTCATTGAGCCATTCAGCTATAATATCTCTTGCACCTTGCAACGCATCGTCTTCATCGGCAACATCTTTGTTCAAATATTTGGAAGCGAGATATGCTACATCATCCGTTTTTTGAGACATAATCATTTTTGCCAAAGGTTCTAAACCTTTTTCTCTGGCTGTATCCGCTTTGGTTTTCTTGCGTTTTTTATAAGGAAGATAAAGGTCTTCAATTTCTTGTAAATCAAAACTTTGCTCTATTTTATTTTGAAGTTCTGGCGTGAGAGCGTTTTGTTCTTCTATCGATTTTAAGATGCTTTCTTTACGCTTTACAATTTCATCAAAACTTTTATTGAGTTTAAAAATGTTTTCGATGGCTACTTCATCCAGATTACCCGTTTTGTCTTTTCGGTAACGGGCAATGAAAGGAATAGTGCAGTCTTCAGCAAGCAACTGAAGCGTGTTTTCTATGCTTTTAGTAGGAATAGCTAAACGTTCCTGAATATATTTCTCTACGGTCATTCTCTCAATTTTCAGTGTGCTAAAATACGAGGTGTTTTTGGAATAATCAATTTTTGTGTGTCCTGTTTTGTCCACTTTTGACCAGTTTTGTCTGTGCTGCTTTTGGTTTTCTTCGAGACTTCTTCGATAGAGGTGTTGGTGTTCTTCGGAAAAAAAGATGTTTTTCCGAAGGTGACTCGAACAAGACTCGAAGAAGAGTAAGAGAATTTTTTGGGAGAATTAACCTTTTGCCATAAAAATCATTGAGCACTTAACTTTTGGTGGTTGTTTTTTTATTAATTTTACTCAAAACTAATAAGGTCTAAGAAATACCAACTGATTTTTAACGAATAGTACAATTTTTGCTGTGGATTGTAAATCTGAGTAAGTTGGCACAAAGTCAGGAGACTTTGCGCAGCGGGGCATCAAATTTTCAACGACATTTTGAAGTTTGAAACACAATACCGCGTAAACATTAATGCAAAAAGCAATCAATTTTTTAGAGATTATATTGTTGACCGAATCGAAATTAAAAATGCAGAACCTGTAAATCCGGCTTCAACATTTATCAAGGAAATATTTGATTTTTTCAGCAAAAAACTAAAAAGTGAAACCGACGTGTCTTAAAGAAACATATTACAAACGCATATTAACGGTGAACTTGAAGTTAATTATCATTAGAAAAATTATATTTCTAAATTTATCAAAAATTATTTCATGGAAATTGATCATCTTATACAGCACTATCAGGAAATCATTAAATGTTATGAGGAAAACCAGAAAACTGAAGCTAAAGACTTCAATGTGTTTGACTTTATGAGCGATATTTTTGGACTTGGTGAAACTAAACACAGCAGAATTATTGCTTTTTTACTTAATCCTGATGCACCACATGGGCAGGGTAAATTATTTCTCAATTTGTTTCTGGAAAAGTTAGAATTAAAAAACTATGAAGATGACCACTGGAAAGTTTATGCAGAAAAAGGAAATGCAGATGTGCTAATACAGTCCACCTACCCAATAAGAAAAACAATAATTATAGAAAACAAATCAAACTGGGCAGAAGACCAAAGTAATCAACTTTACAGGTATTGGCATAACCTTATTTATCTATTCCACAATCGAGACTGTATAAAATCACGAGATAAGACTATCAACAGAATCATTTACCTTTCGCCCCACGAAAACAAATATTTTGAAGAGCATTCTTTATGTAAGCCTGAAAAAGGTTACGAAGAATGTCCTGAAAAAAAAGTACCAATTAAAATTGACAATTGGTTCTTTAGAAGTGAATTTAGAGATTGGCTGTACGAATGCCTAAAAAATCTTGACGAACATTCACAAAAAATTTCATTATTCATCACAGATTATATTAATTATTGGGAAGCAACTAACTTTAAACATGAAACTATTATGAACGGATTAGAAGAACATTTTACAAACAAACAAACGTGGACCGATTTAAAAGAAATACTTTCAAAAAAACAGCAGACGAAAATAAATTGGATAGAAAATTTTAAAGCAAAATTAAAATTTCTTTCAGAAAGTTCAGGTTGGAAATTTTATCAACAAAACTATGGTGATTTCAGAATTTATCCTTCTGATAATTGGGGAATCTGCTTTGTGTATGAATATGAAAAGGGATTAAGTATTTGGAAAGAAGGAATTACCATTGAGCAAAAAGAAAAAATCAAAGAGGATTTAATCGGAAGCATTTCAGATTTTCATTTCATAGACAATGAATTCCATAATAACACAACCTATGTAATGGCCTTTAACCAAAATCAAGAACTTATGTTTAAAGACGAAGATGAATTTGCCTGGGAAGCAAACAACACCAATTTGTTTGATACAATAGCAAATATTCTTAAACCTCATCTAAACGAAGAAACTAGAAAAATGTTCCTGGAAATTAATAATAAATTGGAATAAAATTTTTAAGACAAGTTACAGTCTAAGCCACTCTTTTAGTGGCTTTCTGCTTTTAAAACCTGTGAAATAATTATTGAAAATGTCAGTGCATTAACTCCCGAAAATGGAATAATAAAATTTTCATTTTTATCAATTACTGCAAACTCATTTCCTTTTGAAATTAAAAAATAGTTCATTCCTAAATAAGCACCTGCACCGTATTGGGGCTCAATCACAAAATTTCCTTTGCGATAGCAGAAGCCAAAAGCAGTGCCATCGATACTTACATTGGCAAAATCTAAAATAAAAGTATCTGCAATTTTGAAAGCATAGTGGCCAACGGTATGGTTTTCAATATTATAAAGCTTCCAATGTTCATTCATTTTACCCCAAAAGTGGTATTTGAAAGGAGGTTTTATTTCATCAAACATACCCTTTGTTATAACATTAAAAAATTCGTCAGTGATAACAAATTTTTTATCTTTTTCAACAATGAAAAAGCCACGGTATAGTAACTTACCCAATTTTCTGTAATAAATTTCTTCATCTCTAAAAACTTCAATCTTAAAATCTTCCATTTATTTCTTACAAAGTACAATGTTCAATCAGACAAAACAGTACATTCTACCAAAAGACTTAATTTGTCTTTATCCTATATTAATTTTACAGAAAAAAATGGGACAAGTAGTTTTATTTAAAAACAAAATCATCAAAATTAACCAGGCCAATACTAAGGAAATATTATTGTACAATAAAAGGACAAAAGAATGGAAGAAAATTTACTCATTTGAAAGACATATCCATAATATCGGTTCGGGTTCACACTGGATGATTGTCGACACAGAAAAAGGATTTTTCTTTTCTGAAGATGCCAAAAAATTTATCTCCTATAATGAATTTACAAAGCAAAACTCAAATAATTAAACCCAGATATTTTATAATTTTGAAACCAACTTAAGAAAATGAAAATCCTCTTCCTTTCCGATACCCATTCCCCCGCTGGTGCGAGCGTCTCGCTCGTACCCATAACAATAAAATATGAGCAGAAAATATAAATTTCACGAAAAAGATGGTGCTTATCCCGCTGCGCAAAGTTTACAACTTTTACCAATGATAAAAAGGAATCAATAAATTTAAAAACAACACAATAAACCCGCTGCGCAAAGTTTGCAACTTTGAGCAAAAAAATAAACAAATGAATTTTGGAAATAGAGAAATAAACCAAATACATTATACCCTTTAATTTTAAAATAATACTGTCAAAAATCATTAGAATATCTTCATAAAAACAAATTATAAACAAAAATATAATGGTAAATTTGAAAAATATTTAAAAACAATGATTTCAACAGAAGTGTTGATGAAATAGATAAGAAATTATATTAAAATGAAAAGAGTATTAGTAGCAACAGGAGGTGGAGATTGCCCAGGATTAAATGCGGTAATGAGAGGGGTGGTAAAAAGAGCATCCCAAGAAAAAGATTGGGAAGTGGTAGGAAGCATCAATGCGTATGACGGAATTTTAAAAGAACCCACAGAAATTATGGTTTTAGATGATAAAACCGTAGCGGGAATTCATAAAGATGGCGGTACCATTATAGGAACTACCAACAAAGGTGGCCCATTTGCTTGGCCTTACAAAAATAAAGATGGAGTTTGGGAAGCGGTAGACAGATCAGATGAAATGATTCGCAAACTGCAATATTTAGGCGTAGATGCCGTAATCAGTATTGGTGGTGATGGTTCACAAAGAATCTCTCAACAATTATACGAAAAAGGGCTTAACATTATAGGTGTTCCAAAAACCATTGATAATGATTTGTCTGCTACCGATTTTACTTTTGGTTTCCAGACTGCTGTACAAATTGCAACTGAAGCGGTAGACAGATTGGTCACTACTGCTGCAAGTCACAACAGAGTTTTGGTACTAGAAGTAATGGGAAGATATGCCGGTTGGATTGCTTTGCACGCTGCCATTGCTGGTGGTGCAGAAGTTTGTCTGATTCCAGAAATTCCTTATGACATCGAAAAAGTAGTGAAAAAACTCAACAGCAGATTCAATAAAGGAAAAGGAAATGCCATTGTAGTAATAGCAGAAGGGGCAATACCGAAAGGTGGAAGTTTGCTTTCTGAAGTAAGTGATGAAGTAGGATATGAAAATGTAAGATTAGGAGGTGTAGCTCATAAATTGGTTCATGATTTGAAATCTATTGGTTTTGAGGCAGATATGCGCGAAACGGTTTTGGGGCATTTACAAAGAGGAGGAACGCCAACTGCTTATGATAGAATTTTGGCAACACAATTTGGCGTAAAAGCATTCGAAATGGTGCTCAACGAAGAATACGGAAAAATGGTTGCTTATCGCCATCCAAATATTATTGCAGTACCATTCAAAGAAGCGATAGATCGTCCCAATTTTGTAGATCCTAATTGCGATATGGTAAAAACCGCAAAAGGAGTAGGTATTAGTTTTGGGGATTAATTAAGATTTTATTTTATTAACTGAAATAAAAGCCAGCTTCATTTTCTTGAAGTTGGCTTTACTTTTTGAAAGGTTGAACGATTTTGAGGATTTCTGATCTATAATCTATAATTTTCTCTTATATCGATTTATTTAACTTTTTCTTTAGATTTTATTCATCATCAGGAATCATTGATGCAGTTTTATTTTCTTAATTTTGCAAACAGTATAAATATTAAAAGTTATGAATTTAAAAGGTAAAAATGCACTCATCACAGGTGGCGGAAGAGGTCTTGGGAAAGCAGTAGCTGTAGCTTTGGCAAATGAAGGCGTAAATGTAGGAATTACAGGTAGAAATGAAGAACATCTAAAATCTACCGTTGCAGAATTGGAGAAATTGGGGGTAAAAGCAGCGTATTCTGTTTTTGATGTGGAAGAAATGGCTCAGGTAGAGCAAGGAGTGGCTTCTATTGCTTCTCAATTGGGTGGAATAGACATTTTAATCAATAACGCTGGAGTAGGTGATTTTGGCAGCTTCGAAGATATGCCAGTAGAAACTTGGGAAAAAGTAATGAAGGTAAATCTTTTTGGAGTGTATTACGTAGCAAAAGCAACTTTGCCTTATTTGAAGCAAAATAAAGAAGGAGACATCGTAAATGTAGCTTCTACAGCTGGATTAAAAGGCGGTCCCAATATGTCAGCGTACTGTGCTTCTAAAGCTGCGGTAATTTCTCTTTCTCAATCTTTGATGGCTGAACTTAGAAAATTCAATATTCGTGTAATAACCTTAACACCAAGTACCATTGCAACGGATATGAGTATAGAAGGTAAACTTACTGATGGCAACCCAGAAAAAGTGCTTCAACCAGAAGATTTCGCAGAATGGGTAAGAGATATTTTGAAAATGAACAGAAGAGCCATGATTGCGAGTGCTTCTATTTTCTCCACTAATCCATAAGAATTTTATCATTATTATTTTTAAGAGGCTGTCTCAAAAGAGAGACAGTCTCTTTTTTGTTTTTTTAGCGGTTGCTAGTTTTTTATGCTTTGCTTTTATGGGATTAGCATAATTCCACAAAATTTTAATTTTCCATTTTCTTTTATAAAAGTCAATAACGCACCAGCACCTTCAAATCCTGTTTTAGAGTCTGGTTTGGCTGTTTGAAAGCCTAGAGTATATTGTTGATTTTCAGAATCATAATTGATTTTGCTTTTTCGTAAACTTTTATATTCTAAAAAAGGAATAATGTATTTTAAGTAGTTTGTAATTTGTTTGTTACTAATGTTAGATTCTAATGAATCAGTTTCACAAATTGAACAATAAAAATTCTCACAAAAAAAATCAGAAATTTGAATTTCACTCAAACTTTTATTTTTGTAATTTTTTTGTATTGTTTTTACATTGCTTAAAATCTCCTTTTTAATTTGTATTAGGTTTTCTTGTGCTTGATATAAAAAACAGATTGAAAAAAAGATTAGAAATAAAATTCGTTTTGTCATTTTTTGCAGTTTTTGATAGTAATGAGTATAAATCCAAATATACAAAAGTTTCAGAGAAGTATAATTTCGGAATCTAATATCTCTGCTTAATGTTAGTCTCGTGTCAATCTCATGTCAATCCCGTGTCAATCTGGTGTTATTATAAAACCTGAATATGTTTTCATTTTTAAAGATTGTTGATGAATAAGATTTATATTTTTAAAATTTCTTTCAATAAGTTTTCTAAAATCTAAAGTCTCAAAATGATTTCATTATCAATGTTTTAACGAATTGTTAATCTTGTATCTTCATGCTTCCATCTTCCAATTTTTTTCACTACTTTTGCACCTTCAAAAAATATATATGCAAAATATCAGAAACATCGCAATTATTGCCCACGTAGACCACGGGAAAACCACATTGGTAGACAAAATTATCCATGCTACTAATGTTTTCAGAGATAATCAAGAATCTGGAGATTTAATTATGGATAATAACGATTTAGAAAGAGAAAGAGGAATTACTATCCTTTCTAAAAATATTTCGGTTACGTATAAAGATACTAAAATTAATGTAATCGACACTCCTGGTCACGCCGATTTTGGTGGTGAAGTAGAGCGTGTTCTTAAAATGGCAGATGGGGTTATTTTATTGGTAGATGCTTTCGAAGGACCTATGCCACAAACTCGTTTCGTTTTGCATAAAGCTTTAGAATTAGGGCTTAAACCTATTGTAGTTATCAATAAAGTAGATAAAGAAAACTGTCGTCCAGACGAAGTTCATGATAAAGTTTTTGATTTATTCTTTAACCTAGATGCTACCGAAGAACAGTTAGATTTCCCTACTTTCTATGGTTCTTCTAAGCAAGGTTGGTTCAATACTTCTTTAGAGCCTACAGATAACATTTTACCAATTTTAGATGGGATTTTACAATATGTTCCAGCTCCAAAAGTAGAAGATGGTAACTTACAAATGCAAGTAACTTCTTTAGATTATTCTTCATTTTTAGGAAGAATTGCAGTAGGTAAAGTAACCAGAGGTTCTATCAAAGAATCTCAGTGGATTGGTCTTGCACAAGAAAATGGCAATGTCCTTAAAGGTAAAGTTAAAGAATTATATATTTTTGAAGGTTTAGGCAAGAAAAAAGTTACAGAAGTTCAAGCAGGTGATATTTGTGCAGTAGTAGGTTTTGATGCGTTCCAAATTGGAGATACTTTCGTAGATTTAGAAAATCCAGAACCATTGACTAGATTGTCTATTGACGAGCCTACGTTGAACATGACATTCTCTATCAACAATTCTCCTTTCTTCGGTAAAGATGGTAAATATGTAACCTCTAATCACTTGAAAGAAAGATTAGAAAAAGAATTAGAGAAAAACTTAGCATTAAGAGTTGAACAAACCGAAGATGCAAATACATTCCTAGTTTTTGGTAGAGGTATTCTTCACTTATCTGTTTTAATTGAAACCATGAGAAGAGAAGGTTACGAGATGACGATTGGTCAGCCACAAGTAATTCTTCACGATGTAGATGGAGAAAGCCACGAACCATACGAAAGTTTAGTAGTAGATGTTCCAGAAGAGTATGCTTCTAGAGTAATCGATTTAGCTACGCAAAGAAAAGGTGACCTTCACATCATGGAAACCAAAGGAGAAATGCAACACATGGAATTCGAAATTCCTTCAAGAGGTTTAATCGGATTACGTTCTCAAATGTTGACGGCAACTGCAGGTGAAGCAATTATGGCGCACCGTTTTACAGATTATAAACCTTTCAAAGGAGCGATTCCTGGTAGAAATAACGGAGTTTTAGTTTCTAAAACACAAGGTCCTTGTACGGAATATTCTATCGCTAAACTTCAAGATAGAGGTAAGTTTTTTGTAGATCCGGGCGAAGAAATTTATGCAGGAATGATTATTGGTGAACAAAACAAACCTGGAGACTTAGTCGTAAACATTGTAGAAGCAAAACAATTGAATAACATGCGTGCTGCTGGTAAAGATAAAGACGGAAACATTGCTCCAAAAATCTTATTCTCGCTAGAAGAGTGTATGGAATATATTCAAGCAGATGAATGTATAGAAGTTACTCCAAACTTCATCAGAATGCGTAAAAAAATCCTTTCTGAAGAAGATAGAAAACGTGCAGAAAGAAACGCGAAATAAATCAACAGTCATTGTGAGGAGCGGAACGAAGTGAAGCGACGAAGCAATTTGTTTCTATAAATTTAAAAACACGCTTTTTAGCGTGTTTTTTGTTGAGGACGTTTAATATAATTTCAAATTCCTCAACAAATTTCCGTACATTTGCAAACCTTTAATTTTTAACACGCAGAAAGCAGAAAGCTGACTGCAGAAAGCATTAAAATCTATGAAATGTGGAATTGTAGGTTTACCAAACGTAGGTAAATCAACCTTATTTAACTGTTTAAGCAACGCCAAGGCGCAATCTGCTAACTATCCGTTTTGTACGATTGAGCCTAACTTAGGAACGGTTTCTGTACCAGATACTCGTCTTTTTGAGTTAGAGAAATTGGTAAATCCAGAACGTGTTTTACCAGCAGTGGTAGAAATTGTAGATATCGCAGGTTTGGTAAAAGGAGCTTCTAAAGGTGAAGGTTTAGGAAATCAGTTTTTAGCAAATATCAGAGAATGTGAAGCGATTATTCACGTTTTAAGATGTTTTGATAATGGAAATATCGTTCACGTAGAAGGTTCTGTAGATCCTATGAGAGATAAAGAAATTATCGATATAGAACTTCAATTAAAAGACCTTGAAACACTTGGTAAAGCAGTTGAAAAAGCTAAAAAATTCATTAAATCTGGTAAAAAAGAAGATATTCTAACTTACGAAACGCTTCAGAATTTACAAAAATTTGTGGAAGATGGTAAAAATGTAAGAGAATTCCCGACTGATGATTTCACTCAATCTATTATTGATGAGGTTCACTTGTTAACCAAAAAGCCAGTGCTTTACGTTTGTAATGTTGATGAAAATGCAATCAAAAACGGTAACGAATGGATTGCTAAAATCGAAGAAATGGCGGCTAAAGAAAATGCAGAAGTAGTGGTTTTAGCAGCGCAAATCGAAGCTGATATCAATGAACTAGAAACTTTCGAAGAAAGACAAATGTTCTTAGAAGAATTAGGTCTTGAAGAACCAGGAGTTAACAGATTGATTAGAAAAGCATACGATTTATTGCACCTTCAAACGTATTTTACAGCGGGTGTTAAAGAAGTAAGAGCTTGGACAATTGGTAAAGGTTGGACTGCTCCACAAGCTGCTGGTGTAATTCATACCGATTTTGAAAAAGGATTCATTAGAGCAGAAGTTATCGGTTATGATGATTTCGTGAGCTATGGTTCTGAAGCGAAAGTGAAAGAAGCAGGTAAAATGAGAGTAGAAGGGAAAGAATACATCGTAAAAGATGGTGATGTAATGCATTTCCGTTTTAACGTGTAAAAATTTTATAAGTAAAAACTTACTATATTAAATCGAGCAAAGTAATTTGCTCGATTTTTTTTGTAACGATTTCAATGGTTTCAAAACTAATTGTAAAAAAATAAAAAATGAACAATCACGAAATAGACTACAAAATTCACGGTGAAGAATTGCAATGTGTTGAAATAGAATTAGATCCACAAGAAGCAGTGATTTCTGAACCCGGAAGTTTTATGATGATGACAGATGGTATCCAAATGGAAACCCTTTTTGGCGATGGAACAGAAACTGGCGGATTATTAGGGAAACTATTTTCTGCAGGGAAAAGATTGTTGACTGGCGAAAATCTTTTCATGACGGTTTATACCAATACTTCTTATCAGAAAAGACAAGTGACCTTTGCTGCGCCTTATTCTGGAAAAATTATTCCTCTAGATTTGTCTGATTTAGGTGGAAAAGTGATTTGTCAGAAAGATAGTTTTCTTTGCGCTGCAAAAGGCGTTTCTGTAGGGATAGAATTTCAAAGAAAATTAGGAACCGGACTTTTCGGAGGAGAAGGTTTTATTATGCAAAAACTGGAAGGAGACGGAATGGCTTTTGTGCACAGTGGTGGTTATGTGGTAGAAAAAGTCTTGCAACCCGGCGAAATTTTGAAAATAGATACTGGTTGTATTGTAGCTTTTACTCAAACCGTTTCTTACGATATTCAGTTTGTTGGCGGAATTAAAAATACCATTTTTGGTGGTGAAGGTTTATTCTTTGCACAATTACAAGGTCCAGGAAAAGTTTGGATTCAGACGCTTCCTATCAGCAGATTGGCAAGCAGAATTTTACAATACGCAGGTCCTTCTGGTAGAAGAGAAGAAGGAAGTGTTTTAGGAAAATTAGGAAATATGCTCGATGGAGACGGATTTTAATATTTAACTATTGATTTCAAAAATAAAAGCGAACTTTTCTAAGGTTCGCTTTTTTATTTTAATCGCAATTTCCATCTATGTCACAAGATTCTCCAGAATTGATGAGTTGTAAACCTTTATCACCATTCGAAAATTCTTCCCAAGTTTTTTCTAACGCTTCTAAAAACAATTCGGGTTGTTGTGCTCCAGAAATTCCATATTTATCATTAATCACAAAGAAAGGAACTGCGTTAATTCCTAATTGTGCAGCCAATTGCATATCTTGTTTCACGAGATAACCCAATTCATCAGATTGTAAGGCGTTTTGAGCATCTTCTTCAGTAATTCCTATGGATTTTGCCAACTGAATCAATGTTTCCTCATCATCGACGTTTTTTCCGTCTAAAAACTGTGCTTCAAAAAGCGCTTCTTCCATTTCATTGGCTAAATTTTTAGTTTTTGATAACTGAATCAGCAAATGTGCTTTGTAAGAATTAGCCACTTTAGAATCATCAAAGTTAAAGTCGATTCCAGCTTCTTTTCCAGCCATTGCTGCACCTTCATGCATGGCTTTTGCTCTTTCTACGGTAATTCCTTTGGCTTTAGCAAAATATTCATAAGGATTTACATCTGGCTGAGTTATCAATTGTGGATCTAATTGAAAACTGTGCCAAGTGATTTCTAATTTTTCGGTGTGAGGAAATTTTTCTAATGCTTTTTCAAATTTCTTTTTTCCTACAAAGCAAAACGGACAACGAACGTCGCTCCAAATATTTATTTTCATAATTTTTCTAATTTGAGCTACAAATATAGTTTAGTTTAGACGCTATTGCATTGATGTATGATAAATTCTCGCTTAAAAAAAACTTTTCCACAAAATTTCTTCCATAAATTTAGTTTCGTTAAATTTGTGAGTTATTGGTTTTAATTAACTTTCACGCGGTAAAGCAGGAAATATATGAGTGAGAATCTACAGGTAAATTATTCAGAAGAAAACATACGAACGCTCGATTGGCAGGAACACATTCGTCTTCGTCCTGGTATGTATATTGGGAAACTAGGAGACGGTTCTTCTGCAGATGATGGGATTTATATTTTGTTAAAGGAAATCATTGATAACTCTATCGATGAATTCCGTATGAAATCTGGAAAAAGAATCGAAATTAAATTAGATGAAGGCAAAGTAACCATCAGAGACTTTGGTCGTGGTATTCCTTTAGGAAAAGTAGTAGATGCGGTTTCTAAAATGAATACCGGTGGTAAATATGATTCTAAAGCTTTCAAAAAATCTGTAGGTCTTAATGGTGTAGGTACCAAAGCGGTAAATGCACTTTCAGATTATTTTAGAGTGCGCTCATTCCGTGATGGAAAAATGAAAGTGGCAGAGTTTTCGAAAGGGAACATAACAGAAAACCATCCTGAAACCGATACTTCAGACAGAAACGGAACGGAGATTTCTTTCATTCCTGATTACAGTATTTTCACGCATTTTAAATTCAGAAAAGAGTACATCGAAAGAATGCTTCGCAATTACGCGTATCTGAATCCGGGTCTTAAAATTATCTTTAACGGAGAAACCTATTACTCAGAAAATGGCTTAAAAGATTTATTGAATGAAGAATTAGAAGGTGAAATTCTGTATCCAATTGTTCACTTGAATGATGAAGACATAGAACTCGCGATTACCCATTCTGATAAATCACAAACCGAAACCTATTTCTCTTTCGTGAACGGACAAAATACTACACAAGGTGGAACGCATCTTAATGCTTTCCGTGAAGCGTATGTAAAAACGATAAGAGAATTTTTTAATAAAAACTTTGAAGCAGCAGATATTAGAAAATCTATTATTGCCGCTATTTCGATTAATGTAGAGGAACCTGTTTTTGAATCTCAAACTAAAACCAAACTCGGTTCTAACGATATTGGTCCCAATGGTCCTTCTGTAAGAACTTTTATTATTGATTTCTTAAAAAATAAACTCGATAATTTTTTACACAAAAATCCAGAAGTTGCCGAAGCAATTTTAAGAAAAATCATCATTTCTGAAAGAGAAAGAAAAGAACTTTCGGGAATTCAGAAACTGGCGAGAGAAAGGGCGAAAAAAGTTTCGCTTCACAATAAAAAACTGAGAGATTGTAGACAACACTACAATGACCAAAAAGCTTCTAGAAAATCTGAAACCATGATTTTCATTACTGAGGGGGATTCTGCTTCTGGTTCTATTACCAAATCAAGAGACGTAGAAACTCAAGCGGTGTTTTCATTGAAAGGAAAACCTTTGAACTGCTATGGTTTGACCAAGAAAATTGTTTATGAAAATGAGGAATTTAACCTTCTTCAAGCTGCACTTAATATTGAAAATAGTTTAGAAGATTTGCGTTATAATCATGTTATCATTGCTACCGATGCCGATGTAGACGGAATGCACATTCGATTGTTGATGATTACGTTTTTCTTACAATTTTTCCCTGATTTAATTAAAAATGGACATTTGTATATTTTGCAAACGCCACTTTTCAGGGTGAGAAATAAAAAGGAAACCAGATATTGCTATTCTGAAGAGGAACGTTTGAAAGCATTAAACGAATTGGGTAAAAACCCTGAAATTACTAGGTTCAAAGGTTTAGGAGAAATTTCACCTGATGAATTTAAACATTTCATAGGGAAAGATATTCGTCTAGAACCAGTAGTCATTGGTAAAGACAGTACCATTAATGATTTGTTAGAGTTTTATATGGGTAAAAACACTCCAGACAGACAAACTTTCATTTTAGAAAACTTAGTTGTAGAAGACCCAGATATTGATAAAAAAGAGGTTCTGAACGACGCATCATAAAAACAATAAACTAAAAATCAACCAATGAGATTAAGCAATAGAAGTAGAATACCTATTTATAATTTTGTCCTTACATTGATTAATGTATTGATTGTGATAGGTTTAGCTGGTTTTATTTTAGAAAAAACCAGATTGGCAATGTTCGGTAATGAAAGTGTTTTATTTGTCCTGCTTCCTGTTGTATTGCTCATTCTTTTTTTGGTGAGAGGCCGACAGATTTTCGAGTATGACAGTGATGGAGAGGCGGTAAATTTTAAAAATAGAAACATTATTCCTTTTCTCAGCAAAGAGATTAGAGATGAGTTTCCTAAGTATAAAATTCTCTCTTATGAAGTGGTAAATGCCATTGTATTTAAAAAATTATATATCAAAATAAAAAGTAAAAAAGAGCACATTGCTGTATTGAAGTATGATATATCTTATCTCACCGATAAAGAAATAAAAGATTTAAAATTTTCTTTGAAAAAAATTATAAAGGCCAATAGAGAAGCAAACAGAGAAGGTAAAACGCAAGGTTAATAATGGAAGGACACGAGCATAAGGAAGAATCCTTAAAAAAAGTATCAGGTTTATACAAAGATTGGTTTTTAGATTACGCATCATACGTAATTCTAGACAGAGCCATTCCGTCTATTTATGATGGTTTTAAGCCAGTACAGCGTAGAATTATGCATTCTATGCGCGAATTAGAGGACGGTAGATATAATAAAGTTGCCAATATTGTAGGAAATACCATGAAATACCACCCTCATGGTGATGCTTCTATTACGGATGCAATGGTACAAATTGGCCAAAAAGAATTGCTCATTGATACCCAAGGAAACTGGGGAAATGTCTATACAGGAGATTCAGCAGCGGCAGCTAGATATATTGAAGCTAGATTGACTCCTTTTGCTTTGGAAGTCGTTTTCAACCCGAAAACTACAGAATGGAGCAAATCTTATGATGGTAGAAATAATGAACCGATTGACTTACCTGTAAAATTTCCTTTGCTTTTGGCTCAAGGTGTAGAAGGAATTGGAGTAGGACTTTCTACCAAAATTATGCCTCATAATTTTAATGAACTGTTGAGCGCTTCTGTAGCTTATTTGAAAGGAAAAAAATTTGAACTCTATCCAGATTTTCAAACGGGAGGTTTATTAGATGTAAGCAATTATAATGATGGTCAACGTGGCGGGAAACTTCGTACGAGAGCCAGAATTATTCAAAAAGATAAAAACACCCTTTGCATTACCGAGCTTCCTTTTTCTAAAAATACAGGCGATTTAATTGATTCTGTAATTAAAGCCAACGAAAAAGGGAAAATCAAAATCAAAAAAATAGAAGACAATACTTCTGATAAGGTAGAAATTAATATTCATTTAGCCAATGACGTTTCTCCTGATAAAACCATAGATGCGTTATACGCTTTCACCGATTGCGAAGTTTCTATTTCGCCGAATGCTTGTGTTATTGTTGGCGACAAACCAGAGTTCCTTTCGGTTTCTGAAATTTTGAGAAGAAATACAGACCACACCGTTTCTTTGCTCAAAAAAGAATTAGAAATAGAACTCCACGAGCTCGAAGAAAAGTGGCATTTTGCGAGTTTAGAGAGAATCTTCATTGAGAATGAAATTTACCAAGAAATTAAAGGTAAAAATTCTAAAGAAGAAGTCTATGAAGCGATTGATAAAGCGCTGAAACCTTTCATTAAAAAATTGATGAGAGCTATTACGGTGGAAGATATCATCAAGTTGACGGAACTTCCTTTCATGAGAATTTCTCGTTATGATAGAGATAAAGCCGAAGAAAATATTCTCGCTCTAGAAGGTAAAATGGAACAGGTGAAACATCACTTAGCGAATCTCATTGCTTATGCCATCGATTATTTTACCAATATTCAGAAAAAATACGGAAAAGACAAAGAGCGTAAAACAGAACTTAGAGTTTTTGATAACATCGATGCTACCAAAGTCGTTTTGGCTAACGAAAAATTCTATGTCAATAGAGAAGAAGGTTTCATAGGAACTTCGCTTAAAAAAGACGAATACGTTTTTGATTGTTCTGATATTGATGACATCATCACTTTCCAAAAAGATGGAACGATGAAAGTGGTAAAAGTAGAAGCCAAAACTTTCATCGGAAAAAATATTGTACATGTTGGCGTTTTCAAAAAAGGAGACAAACGTACTGTTTACAATATGATTTATCGAGAAGGTAAAGAAGGTCCTTACTACATGAAACGTTTTTCTGTAACAGGTGTTACCAGAAATACAGACTACAAATTGGCTTCGGATAAAAAAGGTTCAGAAATGTTGTATTTCTCTGCTAATCCAAATGGTGAAGCAGAAACCGTAACCGTTTTATTGAAACCAAATTCTAGAGTTAGAAAAAATAAAATTGAGATTGATTTCTCAGAATTAGCGATTAAAGGAAGAGATTCCAGAGGAAATCTCGTAACCAAATACGCCGTGAAGAAAGTTGATTTGAAGGAAGAAGGCGTTTCTACATTGGCTCCAAGAAAAATTTGGTTTGATGATACGGTTCGCAGACTGAATGCAGACGGAAGAGGTACATTATTAGGAAGTTTCAAAGGAGATGATAAGATATTAACCATAAATCAAAATGGTGAAGCCAAGTTGGTGACTTTTGACTTGCTCAATCGTTTTGATGATGAATATTTAATTCTCGAAAAATGGAAGCCAGAACAACCGATTACGTGTATCTATTTTGATGGCGAAAAAGGAATCTATTTCATCAAACGTTTCTTGCTGGAAAACACTATAAACGTTCAGCATTTTATGCCAAGTGAACATCCGAAATCTTTCGTAGAATTTGTGGGAACTTCTGATGGTTGTACTGCTGAAATTATCTTCCCGAAAGATAAATCTGGAAAAGAAAAAGAGCCAGAAATCATTAATATTGATGAATTTATCGCAGTCAAAGGCATTAAAGCCATCGGAAATCAGTTTATCAAAGAAAAAGTAAAATCTATTAACATCACTATTCCAGAACCTTTGGAAGAAGAAGTTTCAGAAGCGGAGGAATCTGAAAGTGAAGAAGCGAATGCAGATTCTGAAGTTAATGAAATTCCAGAAGAAGGTCAAATCGGAGATTTGTTCTCCATTGATGAAAATAACGAATAATTAAAAAAGTATGCATCCAATATTATTAATAATCATAGCCATAACTGTAATCATCAGTATTATGGGATTCCAAAATATTCAACTTTTTGAAAAATATAAGTTCAATGTTTCGGCGATACAAAATCGAAAAGAATACATTAGATTGCTTTCTGCAGGATTTCTTCATGCAGATTGGGGACATTTGTTTTTCAATATGTTAACATTGTATATCTTTGCGCCAGTTGTGTTATATGTGTATGGTGTTTCCGGATTTTTGTTGGTTTATTTAGGCTCAATTGTTATTGGGAATTTATTTTCCTTGTATTTGTATAAAAGACAAAGCTGGTATTCGGCAATTGGAGCGAGTGGTGGCGTTTCTGGGATTTTATTTGCGGCAGTAGCTTATGCGCCTAACGAAATTGAAGTAAATTTCTTGCCGGGTTATATTTTTGGAGCCTTATATTTTGGATATTCCGTTTACATGATGCTTAACCCAAGACCACATGATAATATTGGTCACGCTGCGCATTTAGGTGGCGCTGCTTTTGGATTGGTTTATGCAGTTGCACTAGAACCAGAAATTGCCATGAATAATGCAGTTTATTTGCTTGTGATGTCACTTCCTTTGATTTACATGAGTTACCAAGTTTTTGTGAAGAAGAAAATTGGGTAGTTTATAATAAAGAATTCAAAAATTAAAAATAGTAAGTCGGATTTTAGTCCGACTTTTTTATTATAAATAATCTGCAAAATTTGCTTAATCAGCGAGAGAAATTACTTTCTTCCCATCACAAATCTATCATTTCCAGATAAATCTTTTACCAATTTGCTTTCTGAGAAATTTTTGAATAATTCGAGCGTTTCTTTTCCTAATTTTTGATTGATTTCAAGAAAAAATAAACCGTTTTTATTGAGATGATTTTCACAGTCTTTTGCAATTTTTCGGTAGAAAATAAGTGCATCAGAAGTTGGTGAGAATAGTGCAATATTGGGCTCAAAACCTTTTACAGAATCTTCGATTTCCGTATTTTCATCTATGCCAATGTAAGGAGGATTTGAGATGATCACATCATATTTTTCGGTCAAATTTGTATTCAGATAATCTGCTTTTAAAAATTTAATTTCAGTTTGATGAAAGTCTGCATTCTTCTGAGCAATTTCAAGTGCTTTTTCAGAAATGTCCATTGCAAAAACTTCCGTATCTGGGAAATGTTTTTTCAAGGTAATCGGAATGATTCCGCTTCCTGTTCCAACGTCAAGAATTTTAAAATCTCGAATCTCGAATCTCGAATCTCGAATCTTATTAATCGCCAATTCTAGCAATTCTTCTGTTTCAGGACGAGGAATTAAGACGTTTTCGTCTACAAAAAATCTATTTCCATAAAATTCTGTATATCCCAAAATCTGTTGATATGGTTTTCCTTTTTTGAGTTCTTCAGTTACTTTTTCAAATTCCGAAGCCAGATTTACTAGCTTTCTTTCTTGAAAATCTTCTAAGAAATATCGGTAAAGAATTCTGCTTTCTTCTTTGGAATAAATAGTCGCTAAAGCTTCAGAAAACGATGGGAAATAATCTTGAAATTGCATTTTACAAAATTATATAAATTATCCTAAATATTCTGTAATATGTTTCGGAGCTTAAACTCTGAAATTTGTCAAAAAATAAAAGTAATGATTACTAGAATCAAAGAATTACCAGATAACATGGTGGGCTTTTTAGCCACTGACGAAGTTTCAGCAAAAGATTTTATAGACGTAGTAATGCCAGAAGTAGAAAAATTTATTGAGGAAAAAGATAAGTTGAATTACATGTTGGTCATCGAAACAGATTTATCCAAATTTACAGCAGGAGCTTGGTTCCAAGATGCAATGTTGGGCGTAAAGACATTAACTAAATGGAACAGAGCAGCCATCGTTTATGATTCTGAAACGGTACAAAATTTTACAGAAGTTTTTAGTAAAATTATGATTGGCGAATTTAAAGGATTTGATAAAAAAGATTACGAGACAGCCGTAAAATGGACTTCGGAACAAATTGACCTTTAATTTTTAACATCAAAAACTCTTGCTATGAACGAAAATAAAATTCCTCAAATTACCTTAACCAAAAGCAGTTCTATCTCAGAAATTCTACTAGAAAATGACAACAATGCTAAAGAAATTTTTAAAAATTTAAAGCAAAATCTCTACAACGTAGAGCATTGGAACTTGGTTAAAGAAAAGGAACATTGTCATTTTCAACTCTGCAACAAGCATGGAGAAGAAAAAACGGGAAAAATAGAAAATGGCGACCTGATTAGAATCTGCGTTACCGATGATAATCAAAAAACTACATGTTATGATTGGTTTCAAATAAGAGATTTAGAAGAAACCAATTTTCCAGACGAACAAATCATTAGTTTTCATCTCAATCCGATGATGAGTTCTCAATTGCTCATTGAAAAAAAGAATAGAAGCAAAAAAAGATTGGCTATCAATTCTTTTTCTATTAGAAGACTGAGAAATAAAATTATTACAGAAATAGAAGAAACCAACGAAATGATTAATCTAGAAACGGTGAATTTTTATGACAAAATCAGAAATCTTTTCTTAGGATTTAATGGAATTTTAAACATTAAAACATATTAAACAACACAAATACATTATATCAATCACCAAATCACAAAATTTATGTCAACCCAAAATTTATTTCAAAAAGAAGCCATAGAAAAGCTTAAAGAGCTTTCAGAAAAAGCGAGAACGTGTATGTTTGTGACCGAATTAGACCAATTGCCATCCAACTCTAGACCTATGAGTTTGCAAGAATGTGATGATGAAGGAAATCTTTGGTTTATTTCGAGCAAAGAAAGCAATAAAAATATGGAAATCGAAAGAGATTCTAGAGTGCAACTTTATTTTATGAATAATAGCGACAGCGAATATCTTTCTGTATATGGCAAAGCGTTTATCTATGATGATAAATCTACAATAGAACAAAAATGGAGTGTATTTGCCAATGCTTGGTTTGATGGCAAAGATGACCCGAATGTTTCTATTCTGAGAATTGCACCAGAAGATGTTTATTATTGGGATACTAAAGCTGGTAAACTCGTTTCTTTATTGTCATTTGCTACTGCGATTGTTACTGGTAACAAAACCGATAACAGTGATGGAGTAGAAGGACAAATTTCAATCTAGAAGCACATTATATATATCGAGTCCGCAATTTATTGCGGGCTTTTTTTTACCATTCAATTAACTTTTCAGCGGTAATAATGTATTTTTTAAAAGTGGAATTTTGCTTTTTCTCAAAATTGGTGTCAAGTCCCGTAAATTGAGAAAATGCAGGCAAAATAATTTGATTTTCCGATACTAAAAAGCAAGGAAATTTCAATTTTTGTCGGTTTTGAGCCATCAATGAAACGCCAGGATGAATATGCCCACCAATTTGTGGTTTTTGAAGGGAATCTAAAGATTCGTGAGAGAAAATTAAAGTTTCGGTTTCATAGATTTCAGTTTCTTCAATTCCGAATTCATCTGAAAATCTGTCGTGATTTCCCTTGACGAGCAACCATTTTATCGTATTAAAACTTTCAAACCACTTTCTGAAAATTTCTATTTCAGAATTCAGTTCTGCGTGGAATAAATCGCCTACAATGATTATTTTTTCAGGTTGATAATGTTCTATTAATTTTTGTAGATTTTCTAAATCTTTTTCAATCACACCATTCGGTAAAGCAATTCCGTTTTTTCTGAAATGTGCTGTTTTTCCTAAATGTAAATCAGACAAAATCAAAGATTTTTCTTTGTCCCAAAAAATACTTCGGTATTGATTGAGTGCCAATTGTTCACCAGCAAAATTGATAGAAATTTCAGAAATCATGTTGCAAAAATACGAGAAAAATTATCGAGAAAAACGATTTCTTTTTTTAGGGATTCCAGCGGTTTTCATTCTTTCGATTCTGGTCAATAAATCTTCACTAGAAAGCGATTGACGAAGGCTGTCTACTTTTATGGGGAAACTCAGCGGTGTAAATTGGGTGGTTTTTTCGAATACAATTTTAGAGGAAGAAATTCTCTCAAAAGCTTCTCTTAATCGTACTTCTTCTAACTGATTGTTAAAAACTTCGGTGTAAGCTTGTCTCAAAAGTAAATTGTCTGGTTCGTAATCTTCCAACACTTTAAAAATAAGGTTTGACGAAGATTGAATGCTTTTAAATTTCTTTTTGTTGCCGTAATAATTTTGTAAAACCAAGCCAGAAATCACCGCAATATCTCGAAATTTTCTTTTGGCCATTTCCGCAGCATTGATACTTGCCATTACATCTTGAATGAGATTTTCTTTGCTCAATATTTGTTGCAAATGCTTTTTTTCTAAAGGAATCGGTTGGTCGCTACTCAGTTCAAAACCGTAATCATTCATCGCCATGGTAAAAGAAATTGGGAAAATTTTAGAAATTCTGTATGCTACTAAAGCAGACATCACTTCGTGAACCAATCTTCCTTCAAATGGATACATAAAAAGGTGATTTCCGTATTTGTTTTCGATGAGTTCTACCAAAAATTCATCAGATTTTGGAATGTGCGAAACGCCTTCTTGGTCTAGAAGCAACGGTTGTAGAAATTTTAGTTCTTTTTCTTTAGGATTTGGGGAAAGAGAATCATCTAATTTTTCTCGTAAAAAATGAGACAAATAGGAAGTCATGGGCAACCTTCCACCTGCGTAACTTGCTGCAATTCCGCGTTTTTTTGAGCTTAATTTTACCTGTACTTCTTGTTCTTTGATATTCACAATTTCTAAAACTCTTCCTGCTAAAATAAAAGCATCTCCTTTGTTCAAACGGGAAATAAAAAACTCTTCAATCATGCCAATGTAACCACCGCCGAAAAATTTCACTTTCATCATTACATCACTTACAATCGCGCCTAAATTCATACGATGAAGCATCGCAATTCTTCTGCTTTTGACTTTGTAAATATCGTCTTCTATGATTACTTTTTGGAATTCTTCATAGCTTTTTAGGGATTTTCCACCAACAGTGATGAACTGCAAAATCCATTTCCATTCTTCATCGCTCATTTCTCGAAAACAGAAAGTTTCTTTGACTTGTTTTTTGATTTCTTCTTCTCTAAAACCTTCGCCAACTGCCAAAGTCACGAGAAATTGAACTAAAACATCAAATGCTAAAACAACTGGCTCTCTTTTCTCGATTTGATTCTGCTTATGCGCTTCTTTCAAAGCAGCCACTTCTATCAATTCTAAAGAATGAGTGGGAACAAAATAAATTTTAGAAGTTTCAAAAGGAGAATGTCCGCTTCTTCCCGCTCTTTGTAAAAATCTTGCAACGCCTTTACTGGAACCGATTTGAATCACGGTATCCACAGGTTTGAAATCTACACCTAAATCTAAAGAAGAAGTAGAAACTACCGCTTTCAAATAACCAGAAGCTAAATTATCTTCAATCCAATTTCTGAGTTCAAAATCTATCGAACTATGATGAATCGCGATTTGACCAGCTAAATCTGGATTGACTGCCAATAAATTTTGATACCAATTTTCCGCCTGATTTCTGGTGTTGGTGAAAATGAGAGTAGTCTTGCTTTGGTTGATAATCGGAAGAATTTTTTCTGTCATTTTGCTTCCCATATGTCCAGCCCAAGGCAAAAGTTCTAATTCATCTGGCAAAACGGAAAGGATTTCTATTTTCTTTTTTTCTTTTGCGAGAACTATTTTTTTGGGAGTTTCATAAGGGACTAAAACTTCTAACGCTTCTTCTAAATTTCCGATGGTGGCGGTTAATCCCCAAATTTTTAAATTTTTAGAAATACTTTGTAAATGCGAAAGCGCCAATTCTACCATCACGCCTCGTTTTGACGAGAGCAATTCGTGCCATTCATCTACAGCGACACATTGTAGATTTTCAAAAAATTTGGTTTTAGATTTTTGAGCGAGAAGCAAATGCAAACTTTCTGGAGTTACCACCAAAATTTCGGGCATGTTTTTGGTCTGTTTTTGCTTTTCTGATGCAGAAATGTCGCCGTTTCTTACGCCAACTGTCCAATCTAATCTAATTTCGTCTATGGCAGTTTGCATCGCTTTCGCAATGTCTTTGGAAAGCGAACGAAGTGGAGTTATCCAAAGCAATTGTAATTTGGACAAGTCTCGACTTGTCCTTACTTTTTCTGGATGATTGAGGAAATTATGGATAACAGCTAAAAATACCGAAAATGTTTTTCCAAAACCAGTAGGAGCCACTACCAATCCTGAGAAATTTTGAGCATACAAATCCCAAGTTTCCTCTTGAAAAGAAAACGGTTTTTGACCTTTTTCATTCATCCAATTTTGGATGATTTGGTAACCTTGGGTTTTATTAATTTTCATATAATTAATTTGGACAAGTCTCGACTTGTCCCTACATTATTAAACTTTTTACGGTTTCTATGGTGTCAATTTCGTCTGCAGTTTTGTCTTTTCGCCATCTTAAAATTCTTGGGAAACGCACTGCAACGCCAGATTTATGCCTACTGCTGTAGCCAATTCCTTCAAAAGCAATTTCGAAAACCAATTCGGGTTTCACTGTTCTCACTGGTCCGAATTTTTCTAAAGAATTATTGCGGATAAATTTATTGATTTCCATAATTTCTTTATCTGTTAAACCAGAATACGCTTTGGCAATGGTGACTAATTTTTCGCCGTCTTTTATCGCAAAAGTATAATCTGTGTAATAAGCACTTCTTCTTCCAGAGCCTTTTTGTGCGTAAATTAGTACCGCATCAATCGTGAGTGGAGCAACTTTCCATTTCCACCAATCGCCCTTTTTTCTTCCTGTATGATAAATGGAATTTTTACTTTTCAGCATTAATCCTTCTGAGTTGATTTCTCTAGATTTTTCTCGAATTTCATGAAGTTCTTCCCAATTATTGAAATCGATAATTTCTGACAATCTGAGATTTGAAATTTGAGATTTGAAATTTTCAGCATTTTGAATGAGATTTTCTAATTTCTGTCTTCTAATTTCTAATTTCTCATTCCGTAAATCTTCAAAATCAAGTTCTAATAAATCATAAACATACAAACCAACGGGAATTTCTTCCATCATTTTTTTAGAAACATTTTTTCGATTCAGACGTTTTTGCAAGTCATTAAAATTGAGAACTTGCCCTTCTTTAATGGCTAAAATTTCACCATCTAAAACAAAATTTCCAGAGATATTTTTGATGTTTTCTACGAGTTCAGGAAATTGTTCTGTTACCAATTCTTCACCACGACTCCAGATGAAAATTTCCTCATTTCTTTTGATCATTTGTCCACGAATTCCATCCCATTTATATTCTATTTGCCAATCTTTTGCTTCTCCTAACTTTTCTAGTTCGTTTTCTAATGGATATGCCAAGCAAAAAGGGTAGAGTTTTGATGCGTCTATATTGATGTTTTCACCATTAATCAATTCGGAAAATTGAGTTTCTTCTACTTTCCATTTTCCGATAATGGCATGCATTAAAGCGTTTTCATCAATTCCTGAATATTTGGAAAGTGCGTTCACCAACAATTTATGAGAAACGCCAATTCTGAAACTTCCGCCAATTAATTTATTGAAAATCAACCGTTCTTGTGTGTCAAGGTTTTTCCAGGTATGAGTAACGAATTCTTTTTTTTGTTCATCGGTTTTATCATGTAACGCGATGATTTCTTTCATCCAAACGGAAAGTGATTGGTCAATAGAATTTTCAGAAGGCGGCAGTAAAAGTGCGATGGTTTCGCCTAAATCACCTACAGAAGCGTAACTTTCTAAAAATAGCCATTCTGGAATTCCAGAAATTTCCATTGCCCAAAGTTTTAGAAAATTGGTTTTTACGGGTCTTTTTGGTCGTTTTCCTGTGAAAAGTGCAATCAGCCACAATTTGTCTTCTTCTGTTGCGGTAGAAAAGTAATGTACCAACGCCGAAATTTTGTCGTTGGTCTTATTAGATGTTTCTAACGTAGAAAATAATTGTGAAAATTGCTTCATAATTTAGAATTCTGAATTTGAGTTTTCTTCTTGATTTCCAGGTTCTATATTATCGTCTCCTTGTTCTTCTTCGCCAAATTTGGTTTTCACCACTTCGGCAGAAATTCCGATTTCATTTAAATATTTTGAGAAAATTTCGGTAGAACCATGCGTTACATATACTTTTTCGGCTTCTGTAGATTTTATGGTTTGTAATAATCCGTTCCAATCGGCGTGATCCGAAATCGCAAAACCTGCATCTGCAGATTTCCAGCGTCTTCTTCCTCTCACTTGCATCCAACCAGAACAAATTGCGGTGGCAGCATTTGGAATTTTTTTAATCATATTCGTGCCCAATAAAGCTGGCGGAACGATGACGATTTGATTTTCTAGTGCTTTTTTATCATCAATTTCTAAAAGTTGAGTTTCTGGTAAAATCAATCCAGTCGAAGAAATAGCATCATTCAATCGATGAATAGAGGAATGTACATGAAGAGTTGCGATTCCTTCTAAAGCTTTCATTAAGCGTTGCGCTTTGCCAAGAGAATATCCAAAAAACACAGATGTTTTGTTCATTTTTTGGTTTTCTATCACCCAATTTTGAATTTCTTGGTTGATTTTTTCTACCGATTTCCACTGATAAATTGGCAGTCCAAAAGTAGATTCAGTAACAAATTCATTGCATTTTAAGACTTCAAAAGGTGTAGAAATTCCATCATCTTGAATTTTATAATCTCCAGAAATTACTGTCACAAAACCTTTATATTCTAAACGGACTTGTGCGGAACCAACAATATGACCAGCAGGATGAAAACTTAATTTTACACCGTTGATTTTTAGTTTTTCACCGTAAGCTAAGCTTTGAACCGAAATATCTTCTGAAATTCTAGATTTCAGGATAGGTTTTGTCTCGTGAGTACAAAGATATTCTTGCATTCCCCATCTTGCATGATCTGCGTGAGCATGCGTAATGACGGCTTTCTTTACAGGAAACCAAGGGTCTATGTAGAAATCTCCTTTCTTACAATAAATGCCTTCTTTGCGAAATTCTATCAGTTTCACGATTTTTAAAGTTAAAAAAAAACCGATATTAAATCGGTTTTTTATGTGAAGTAAAAGTATAAATTATTTTGCTTTAGTATTCAGATTGGTGTCTGCAATTTGAGTTAAATGTTCGTCACATTTTTTCTCTTCTTCTAAAGTGGCTAATAATAATTTTAAACTTTGTTTGTATCCTAATACTTTTGCAAAAGCTGCGAGTGTACCATAAGAAGCAATTTCGTAATGTTCCATTTTTTGAGCAGCTGCAATGATTCCTGCATCTCGTACTGCACCCATTTCTGTTTCTTCCATTATGCCTTTTCCTTCTTCTAATAAGCCTTTCATGGCATCGCAAACAGCAGCTTGTGGTTTTTTTCCTAATTCTTTGAAACAGTCTTCAATTCTTTTAATTTGATTTTCTGTTTCTTTCATGTGGTCTTCTAAAGACTTTTTGAGTTCTGGAGAACTTGCATTTTTATGCATTTTCGGCATGTTTTTTAGGAGGTTTTTTTCTGCCCAATACAAGTCTTTTAGTCCATCTTCAAATAAATCTGCTAAATCTTTTGCAGCGTCTTTTTTAGCAGGAACTTTTTCTGCTTTTACAGTTTTTACTGCAGTAGTTTTAGGAGTTGAAGTTTTAGTTGTCGTCTTTTTTGTTTTTGTAAGAGTTGCCATACTTATCTTTTTTTAATTAATAATTTGTGATTGTGATATGGCAAATTTCTATCTTTCCAAAGGACTTTTTCTTATATTTTATTTGAAAATCATTATAAAATTACCTTACAAAAACCAATTTGTGGTCTGTTGATAATTCTTCGTTAATCAAGTAATTTTCGTAGTTGAATGCTTTTACGTCATTCAATGTTTTTACATTGGTTTCAGCGCAAAATCTGGCAACCAAACCTCTCGCATGTTTGGTATAAACTACGATGGTTTTCAGTTTCCCGTTCGGTTGAGTTTGGTAAAATTCAAAATCTACAACAGGATTATTGAGTTTTTTTCTGTTGATGACTTTCCCGTATTCATTGCTTGCTAGATTGAGCAATAATTCATTTTTTTTGAGTTCTGAATTGATTTGTTCTGTGATTTTGTCGCTCCAAAATTCGTACAGATTTTTATATTGCTCAAATTCGAAATTTCTGCCCATTTCTAAACGGTAAAGCATTACTTTATCTGAAGGTTTCAGAAGACCATACAAACCAGAAAGTATTCTATGATTTTTTTGAAGATAATCCACAGCATCTTTGCTTAACGTTTTCGCATCAAGACCTCTGTAAACTTCTCCTGTAAAAGCAAAAAGGGCAGGAGCAGATTCTTTGGCAGTTGGTTTTGGTTTCCAAACTTGGTTTCTGTGCCAGTTTTCATCTGCTAATTTTGCTGAAATTTCCATTAATTCTGATAAATATTGTGGACTTTTCTCTTTGAGATAAGAATGGATTAAAGTCGCTTCTTCTATGAATTTTGGGGTTGTAGATTTTAAAAATTCTGTAGAATTTTCCACATTCATCAGTTTTGCTGGAGAAGTAATGATTTTCATGAAAATTTTAAATTATAAATTTTAGATTTTGAATGTTCAAAAATAAGACAAATTTTGATTTTTGTCGACTATTGCTATCATAGACGAAAACTGCGCCCCGACTGAAGCGGAACTCTTTTTGCGAAATATAATGTAGCAAAAAAGTGGGAGTGGAAGGTGAAACCTAACGAAGTGGTTCGACGACTTTAGGAGTCAAATTGGCGCCCAAAGTCTTCGGCTTCGCTCAGACTGACACTTTTACAGAATTCCTTTTCCTTCACGTAGAATTTCTGGTTCTCCATTGGTTAAATCTACGATGGTAGAAGCTACATTATCTCCATAGCCAGAATCGATGACAATATCCACCAAATGGTCGTATTTCTCTGCAATGAGTTCTGGGTCGGTAGAATATTCTATGACTTCGTCATCATCTTTTATGGAAGTAGAAGCAATAGGATGGCTTAATTTCTCCACAATTAACTGCGGAATTGGGTGGTCTGGAACACGAATTCCTACGGTTTTTTTGCCTTTGTAAGCCAGTGGTAAATTTTTATTGGCCTCTAAAATAAAGGTAAAAGGTCCTGGAATTTTAGATTTTAAAAGTCTGAAGGTAGACGTTTCGATAGGACGGGTAAATTCTGAAAGATGGCTGAGATTGTTACAAATAATAGAAAATTGCGCTTTGTCTAGTGTAGTATTTTTAAGACGAGCGAGTTTTTCCATGGCTTTTACATTGTAAATATCGCAACCCAACGCATAAACTGTGTCTGATGGATAAATAATCAATCCACCATCTTGCAGCGTTTTAATCACCTCATTCATGTAATTTTCTTGAGGATTGTCTGGATATATTTTCAGGATTTTTGCCATACTCAAAGGTAAGAAATAAAAAAGAGAATCAAAAATTTTTGATTCTCTTCTTAAGCTTAGTAGCGAGACGTGTTCGCTTTAGCGAAACAGGACTCGAACCTGTGTTCGCCTAGGCGAATATGAGCCCTTTAATAAATTCTCTTCCCTTTCCTGTTTTTAAATGTTTTTCGCGAGCTAAAGCATCACTTTTGTTGTTGAAGAATTCTACATGTAAAACTTTCCAAGGTCTAAAATTTTTAGTGAACCCTTTTTGAGATAGGGAATTGTGAGATTTAAATCTTTCAATAAGATTAGAAGTAAAACCTACATAAGTTTTACCATATTTTTCTGAAAATAATATGTAAACTACAAATTCATCCATAAAAAAAGAGGATTATTTAAATAATCCTCTCAGCTTAGTAGCGAGAACAGGACTCGAACCTGTGACCTTCGGGTTATGAGCCCGACGAGCTACCTACTGCTCCATCTCGCGTTATTGTGGTGCAAAGATACGAATAAATTTTAAAATTGCAAATCTTAATTGAAAATTGAATTTAAGGAATTGAAAATGAGCTAGAAAAATTTTATTTCAAGTTTTTAAAATTAAGAAAAAGAAGGTTAATAGAGTAGCGGAATACACAGAAAAGCCATTAAAAATCATTCAAGATTATTATTTCAATCATTTTCTTTGTCTTAATTTAGCTGAAAATTTAGCAATGAAAAAGTTTTTTCTGTTCAGTATTCTTTTACTTTTAGTAACTTGTAGAAATCAAGAAGAGAACAATCCTATAACTCCAGATCCTCCGTTATTTCAACAGGCTTATCAACCGCCTTATTTTCAAACAGATTCTCAAAAATTTATTTATGATATAGATGCATTGCCCGAAATTACGGTAGAAGTTTCTCTTGCAGAATGGAATAAATTTTTGAATTTTTACGACCAAAATCCCAATAATGAAGAATATGTAGCTGGAAAATTCACTTGGGTGAAAAACGGTACTACAGAAATTTTAGATAATATAGGATTAAGACTTAAGGGAAATACCAGCAGAAGAAGACCAGAAGGAAATCCTGGAGAAACGCACAATGTGACCAATCCAGATTGGCATCACGCAAGTTTTACCGTGAGTTTCAAGAAATATAATAAAACTCAACTCTTTCATAATTCTGAAAAAGTGGTGCTGAAATGGTTTAAAGATGATGCCATGTATGCCAGAGAAGTCTATTCTTATGATTTATTTGAGAAATTTGGAGTTTGGACTGCGCCACAATCCAGCTATTGTAAACTTACCATTAAAGTGACTGGAGATAACAAAGCTGCTTATTTTGGAGTGTATCAGTTGCAAGAACCTGTTGACGATGTTTATTTAGCCAACAGAAGTACGTTTTTTTTTACGACTGGAAATTTATGGAAAGCGAATTGGGGAGCAAGTTTTAAAGATGCTTCCACTTCGAATATGGGAATTGAAGATGTAACTTTAACATATACCAATACGCCGACTTACGATTACAAAGGAAGTAAATCTAATTTGGAGACAGCAAAAACACAATTAGCCGATTTCATCACGAATGTTAATTCCAAAAATGGTGATGATTTTAAAACTTATATTTCACAAAAAATGGATGTAAATCTATTTTTGAAAACCTATGCCGTAAATGTAATGGTAGGAATGTGGGATGATTATTGGAATAATTCTAATAATTTTTATTTCTATTTTGATGCTGCAGGAAAATTTTATTTCATTCCTTATGATTATGATAATACTTTGGGAACATCACTTCTGATGACAGATTCTGGCATTCAAAATCCTTTAACTTGGGGAAAAAGTGACCAAAATCCTTTGGTTTCTAAAGTTCTATCTATTCCTGAATATAAAACTCTATATATCAAATACCTCAATGATTTGATTGACAAAAAATACGATTTATTTTATCTCGATTACAGTCAACAAAGAATTCAAAAGTGGCAAAATATGATTGCAGCGCACGTTTCTAATGATACTGGCGAAGATATGACCATTACAGATGTTCCTGCTTCTTGGGGAAATTGTGGTTTCTACAGATTAAGAGGCAACAGTTCTACCGATAATTATTTCGTGAGAAAGGCTTTAAGTATTCCTAAAAATTAATTTATTCTATTGAATTTCATCATGTTATAAAAATTTAACAATTTTTTAACTAATTTTTTAGTGATAAAAGAAAATCTTTTCTAAATTTGTATCACTAAATTATTAGTTATGATTTCTTTTTTGTTAAACTTGATTTTAGAAATAGTAAATTTCTTCTTATCAATAATGATGTAATGATTATGACAGCAAAAACACTTACAAAAGCAGAAGAACAAGTAATGCAATATCTTTGGGAGCTAGAAAAAGGTTTCTTAAAAGATATATTAGAGCTTTTTCCAGAACCGAAACCTCATACCAACACTGTTTCTACCATTTTAAAAATTTTGATGGAAAAAGAGTTTGTAGGGCATAATGTTCACGGAAGACAACACGAATATTTCCCGCTTATTTCTAAAGAAACCTACAGCGGAAAATCCATAAAAAGTTTGGTGAAGAACTATTTTGAAGGTTCTTACAGAAACGCTGTTTCATTTTTGGTAGAAAAAAATGAGATGAGTGTAGAAGATTTAGAGATGCTTCTAAAAGAACTTAAAAAATAATGAGTAAGAAGTGTAACAGCTTCGTCATTCGCAATTACTTATTAATCAACACTTAAAACAAAAACTATGGAAACAATATTCCTGTATTTCGGAAAGATGATTTTAGTTTCGGCAGTGATGTCGGCATATTATCTTTTGTTTCTTCGTGACAAAACTTTTCACCATTATAACAGATTTTACCTTCTGGGAACAATGGTTTTAAGCCTTTTGTTACCGCTTTTAAAAGTAGAATATTTCACTATAGAAACCGATAGTAGAATTTTATTATTGCTGAATCAATTCAACCAAAATTCTTCTCAAGAAGTTGGAAATTCTTTCAATTTTTGGAATTTTGGAGCTTTGATTTTGGGAATCGTTTCCTTTTATCTTTTGGCTAAATTAACTTTAGGATTGGTGAAAATTCATCAACTCAAAAAAGAATTTCCGAAGGAAAGCATAGAAGGAATTACCTTTTATAACACCAATTTGCATGATGCTCCGTTTTCGTTTTTTAGAAATTTGTTTTGGAAAAAATCGATTCTGATCAACTCAGATTTAGGAAAACAAATCCTGAAACACGAAATGGTACACATAGAACAAAAACACAGTTTTGATAAACTGTTTGTCCAAATTATTCAATCGCTGTTTTGGTTTAATCCAATTTTTTACTTCATCAAAAAAGAAATCACCCTTATTCATGAATATTTGGCAGACAAAAAAGCTGTGAAAAACGCGGACACTAGAGCATTTGCGCAGATGCTTTTGGCGAGTAATTTCTCTGGAAATGTATTGCCTGCAACCAGTCCGTTTTTATCATCAAACCTTAAAAAACGACTAAAAATGCTTACACAGAAAAATACAAAATACAGTTATGCGCGTAGAATTTTGGCTTTGCCAATTCTTTTCGGAGTTTCCTTTGCGCTATTGGTTAATGCTAAAAATATTGAAATTAAAAAGCAAAATAAAGCCATAGAAATTGCGGTTCAGGAACTTAAAAAAGATACCGTTAAAGAAAAAGATGTGCAAAAACTGTTAGAAGCTCAACAAGCGAAAATTAATAAAGCTTCTGAAAAAATTAGAAAAGAGAACGAAAAAATAGCTACTCTTAGCGAACAAACTCGTAAAAAATCTGAAGAGTTACAGAAAATCGCTAAAGAAAAAGGTGCAGATAGTTATGATTATGAACTGAAAGCCAAAGAATTAGAAAATCTTGGAAACGAAATTGATAAAATTGCTAATTCTGAAGCGTATCAAAATAATTGGAAAGAATTTGAATTTAATTTAAATAATATAGATGAAGTTTTCAATTCAGAAGAATTTAAAAATCAATTCAAATTTAATGAAGAAAAGTTAAAAGAGTTGAAAATGAAACTTAGTCAACCTAGTTTAAAAGATGCAATTATCAAGATCAAAAAGTCTAGATCTCCAGAAAACTTTGATTTTCAATTTCCAGTTCCAATAACTCCACCTATAAGTATAGAAAAGTTAAAAAACAGCCCAAATTCTAATCTTACGAAAGAAGAAATCAAAAAATTAGATAAACTTTCAAAAGAAAGAGCCGAACTTTCAAAAAAACAAGCAGAACTGGCTAGAAAACAAGCTGAAATTGCCAAACAACAGGCCGAAATTTCTAGAAAATATGCTCAAAATAATCCTTGGTTGATTACTGTAGATGCTAATGTCCCAAAAGATGGAGGAGTAAGTGTTTCCGCAGATAAAATAAAGTATAATTTAGCCACTAGAAATAGTGAAGTTGAAGGATTAAAATCAATGAAAGTTTTCTCGGATAAATCGATTAAATATTATATCAATGGTAAACTTTCTACCAAAGAAGAAATGGATAAATTAAATCCTAATGATATTGCTACTGTAAACGTAAATAAAAACGTGAATAATGGCAAAGAAGAAGGCGAAATAAGAATTCAAACCAAATAAAAAAACTTAAAATCCTTCAAGTTTAAAAATCTTGAAGGATTTTTTAAATTAATACACCTATGAAATCGCCATTAGTAGTAAACAAAAACACTAATTTAGATTCAGCGATTGCATATGACCTCTAAAAAACAATAAATATCTACATATGAAAAAATTACTTTTTACTTTTTTATTGATTTCCGCAGTCTTTTCGGCGCAGAACAGATTTATCTATGATTATAAATTTGTGACGGATTCTACCAACAAAGCGGACGTAAAATCAGAACTTATGTATCTAGATATTTCGGAGAAAGGTTCTAAATTTTACAGCAGAGAAGTTTATGTTTCAGATTCTATTATTACGGCTGCTTTTGAGAAGCAAATTAAAGCGACTGGAAGTATGAATGTAGACATGAAAGCCATGTCTATGAGAAAAGGCAGCGTACGCTATAAAATTCATAAGAACTATCCTTCTTTCGAAACGTTTTCATTAACCAGAAGCGGAATGGATGCTTATAAAGTTTGGGACAAAAGAAAAATTCAGTGGAAAATTCTTCCAGAAAAACAAAAAATAGGAGAGTTCGAGGCACAAAAAGCGGTTACAGAATTTGCAGGAAGAAAATGGACGGCTTGGTTCACCGAGGAATTGCCTTTTCAAGATGGTCCTTATAAATTTAGAGGATTACCAGGATTGATTGTGAAGCTGGAAGATGCTACTCAATCTCACGTTTTTGAACTAAAAGCAGTAGGAAAATATAAAGAGGAAATTCAAAAAGTTTCAGAATTTGTAGGTAATGATAAATATATAGAAGTTAATCAAGAACAGTACAAAAAAATATTTCTAGAAGACCGAAATGATCCAGCAAAATCCATGAAAATGGCGATGGCGAATGGAGCAGTACTTCAGTTCAGAGACCAAAACGGAAACGAAATTTCTGCATCGGAAATGATTAAAAGAAGAGAACAACAAGTAAAAGAAAATAACAAGCGAGACAACAATCTTTTAGAGTTAGACTTGCTTCAATGAAAAATATAAAATCCTGAAAATCTAAATTTTCAGGATTTTTATTTTTAGAAAACTCAAAATTTATTAGCCTCAATCCTAAAGGAAGTAAATTTTGAGTTTTTTATCATCTATCTTCCAACATCTAACATCCAGCATCTTTATTACATCATCTTTTTAGAATCTGCAATAAATTGAGCTAAACCGTTGTCAGTTAAAGGGTGTTTTAGTAAAGATAAAATCGGAGCAAGAGGTGTAGTTACTACATCTGCACCAATTTTTGCACAGTTGATAATGTGCATAGAATGACGGATAGAAGCTGCTAGAATTTCAGTTTTGTAATCGTAGTTATCAAAAATAATTCTAATTTCTTCTATTAATGCTAATCCGTCTGTAGAAACATCATCTAATCTTCCTAAGAAAGGAGAAACGTAAGTAGCACCAGCTTTTGCAGCAAGAAGCGCTTGTCCAGCAGAGAAAATTAAAGTACAGTTGGTTTTAATTCCTTTATCTGTAAAATATTTTAAAGCTTTAATTCCGTCTTTAATCATAGGAATTTTTACCACGATGTTTGGGTGAATTGCAGCCAATTCTTCGCCTTCTTTTATCATTTCTTCGTAAGTAGTACTTAGAACTTCCGCAGAAATATCACCATCTACGATTTCGCAAATCGTTTTGTAATGATTTTTAATCGCTTCAGCTCCAGAAATGCCTTCTTTCGCCATTAAACTTGGATTGGTCGTAACACCGTCTAGAATTCCTAAATCTTGTGCTTCTCTAATTTGGTCTAGATTAGCTGTATCAATAAAAAATTTCATGTTAAAATTATTTTTTGCAAAGATAAGGATTAGGGATTAGTTTTAAGGAATTAGTTTATAGTTTTTTTGGCGCACATTTCCAGCTTTACGTTCCCGCTTTTTATTTTTCCCAATGCTCAACCCTTTCTGCGTTAATCTTAATATGCAAAAAACGCAGAAAGGGTTTTCTAGCAAAAAAATAAAAGAGCTTCACTTCAATCTGGGGCGCAATTTTGGTTCAATTTTCATATTTTTCACATAAATTTGCCCACTAATATTTAACATTTATAACTTATCACTCATCATTTATAACTCCATGAACGTTTTATTAGCTTCTACCTCTTCACTTTTTGGTGGGAAATATTTAGAATATATCAAAGAAGAAATTGCCGAATTATTCAGCAGAATAGACGAAATCATCTTTATACCTTTCGCAAGACCAAGCGGAATTTCACATGAAGAATACACGCAAATTGCGAGAAATTTTTTTGAACAAATCAATATCAAAGTAAAAGGATTGCATGAATTTGAAGATAAAATGGCAGCAGTAAACGAAGCAAAAGGCTTTTTTACAGGCGGCGGAAATACTTTTCTCCTCGTGAAAACCTTACACGAAGAAAATCTAATGTCTGTTTTAGCAGAAAATGTAAAATCAGGCAAACCTTATTTGGGAACTTCTGCAGGAAGTAACATTGCAGGAATAAATATGAAAACTACGAATGATATGCCAATTGTATATCCGCCAAGTTTTGATTGTATGGGATTGGTTCCTTTTAATATCAATCCACATTATTTAGACCCAAATCCAAATTTGAAGCATAATGGAGAAACTAGAGAAACCCGAATTAAGGAATTTCTTACTCAAAATGAGGTAAAAGTAGTTGGTTTAAGAGAAGGAAACTGGATTAGAGTTCTTGGTGATAAAATTACAACAGAAGGAACGCAACTGACTAGAATTTTTGAAAAAGGAAAAGAACCTTATGAATTGGAGAGTGGGAGTGAGTTGTAGAATGGGAGAGTTGTAGAATTGGAGAGTTGTAGAATTGGAGAGAAAACGAGTGTTTTTTTAATGGATAGAGTTTGTAGATTTTAAAAATTATTTATTCCGTAGGAATGTAATGTGTGTAGAATTTGCTAATTAATAAAAAAGCGTTCCGTAGGAACGCAATATTATGAGATTAATTCAAGCAATAAATTAATTCATCTAAATCAATTTTTAGTCATCATTTTTGGTGAAATTTTTTTTTGATTTTTTTGGATGATTTTTGTCATCTCACTTTTTTACTTTTGTTCTTTTTGCTTATTCCTTCCAATTTTTTTGGATGAGTTCCATCAAGAAATCAGGACATCTAGACACTTTGTTGGTTGTAGCGTCTAAGAAAAAAAGAGTAGTAGATGCTTCTGTGATTTTTTGTTTAGAATCATTGTAAATTTCATATTCGAATTCTATTTTTACTCCCGGAACTTTTCTTACGTAAGTGTGAATTTCTAAAATTTCGTCATAAAAAGCAGGTTTTAAATACTTGATTTTAAACTCTGAAACAGGTAGCCAAATCCCGCGTTTTTCGATTTCATCGTATGAAATTCCAAGGGTTCTAAATAGCTCAACTCTAGCAACTTCTAGGTATTCTGCATAGTTGCCATAGTAGACATATTTCATAGGGTCTGTTTCTCCGTAACGTACTCGTAATGTGTGAGTTGTGTGTATCATTTTAACTTTTCTTTAATACATACAAATATATTTTTAAAAAAGCAATACCCCAAAAATTTTTTTAAGAAATAATTATTTTTCATATTTGTCTTCCCGATAAAATTAATCAGAGAAAACTATTTAGCAGAGAAAAAAATGGATCAAAACTTAGGCTTGATTTGGGAGCGTTGTCTTAAATTTATGCGAGACAATTTGAGCGCTTCTGAGCATGAAGATGTAAAAAAACTAGAACACTCATTCGACTTATTGTTTGACAGGGTACAACCTGTGTCATTAATTAACCACAATCTTACATTGTTGGTTCCTTCTGACTTCTATAAAGAATATATAGAAGAAAATTACCTTTCTCTACTCTCTGCAGCTCTCAAAAAAAATATCGGAAAAGGAGTTAAATTGTGGTATTCTGTAATGGAAAATAAACCACAAGGATTAGAAAAACCCGCTACTCAAAATTATAAAGGAATTTCTGTACAAGCTCCGAAAGTTCAAGAGGTGCTTCCTACCACAGTTTCTAAAAGTTTAGTGAATCCTTTTGTAGTTCCAGGAATTAAAAAGGTAAACATAGATGCTAACCTTAACCCAAATTTATCATTTGATAATTTTGTAGAAGGCGAGAGCAATAAATTTGCATGTACCGTAGCTAAAACCATTGCTAAAAGACCAGGTGCAACTTCTTTTAACCCATTATTTATTCATGGTGGAGTAGGTGTAGGAAAAACGCACTTAGCTCACGCAATTGGTTTAGATATTAAACAGAATCTTCCAGATAAAGTTGTCTTGTATTTATCATCAGAAAAATTTATCCAGCAGTTTGTTTCTGCGGCGAAAGCTCAGAATAAAACAGATTTTGGTAATTTTTACCAAATGGTAGATGTTTTGATTATAGATGATATTCAGTTTCTTTCTGGGAAAGCTGCAACTCAGGATATGTTCTTCCACATTTTTGATCATTTGCATCAAAACGGAAAACAAATTATCTTAACTTCTGATAAAGCTCCTGCTGATATTCAGGATATTCAAGAAAGAATTGTTTCTCGTTTTAAATGGGGATTAAGTGCAGAAGTAAAATCTCCAGATTTTGATACAAGAAAGAAAATTATCGTAGATAAACTTCACAGAGATGGTATCGTTTTAAAAGATGATATGGTAGATTTCTTAGCTGGAGAAGTAAAATCTAACGTGAGAGAACTCATTGGTGTAATTAATTCTGTAATTGCGCATTCTATGATTTCTAAATCAGATTTAAGTCTAGATTTATTAAAAGAAACCATTAACAAGATTGCAGCAAATCAAAAGAAAACCATCAATATTCCATATATTCAAGAAGTGGTTTGCGAATATTTCGGGATTCAGAGAGAGCAACTGCTTTCTAAAACCAGAAAAAGAGAAATTGCATTGCCTAGACAATTAGCGATGTATTTCGCGAAAGAATATACCAATGCCACTTTTACTAAAATTGGCGAAGAAATGGGCGGAAAAGACCATTCTACAGTAATGTATGCTTGTGAAACCATCAGAGATGTTTCTAAAATTGACAAAGAACTGAAGAAATATCTGAAAGAAATTAAAGATAAAATCTTTGAATAAAATTTAGGTCTTTGACCTATTGATAATAAAAATATTGAGGAATTTTTTAAATTTAGATTTGAAAAATTCCTTTTTTAATTAAATGAAGACTTACTTATGAAAATTTTAATGGTTTGCCTCGGAAATATATGCAGAAGTCCATTAGCAGAAGGAATTTTGCGTTCTAAAATTTCAGAAAAATATACGGTTGCAAGTGCAGGAACGATTTCTTTTCATGAAGGAGAACATCCTGATAAACGTTCTACCAAAATTGCCAAAGAATATGGCGTAGATATTTCTCATCAAAGAGCTAATTACTTTACCGAAAAGCATTTAGAAGACTTTGATAAGATTTTTTGCATGGATTTAAAAAATTTAGAAGATGTATTGTCAAAAGCCAAATCTGAAGAACAGAGAAATAAAGTTTCCTTGATTATGGAAGAAGCTGGCGTTTTATCTGATGAAAAAATAGAAGTTCCAGATCCGTATTATGGCGATATGAGTGATTTCGAAAAGGTGTATAAAATGTTAGATCAAGCTTGTGAAGCGATTGTAAAAAAATATGAATTAAGATGAGAAATTTTGTAATTTTATTTTTAATTATAAGTTCAGGATTAACTGCTCAGGAACGTTCAAGCAAAGAGAATTTAAAACTCTTCGTAAAAGATTATTTCAACGTGATAAACGGTAAAGATTCTACCAGTATTTCTACTTTTTTGTATGACGAAAATGTTTCTTGGGTTGGTACTTATAAACAAAAAACTTACGAGGAATTATCTCACCATCATCATAAACTTAAACCTACTTTTTCTGGAAATTTTAAAAATTTTAAATCAGACTTATCAGAAGGGAAAAACTCAGAAGTAAAATATGATAATGTAAAAATCATAGAAGACGGAAAAGTAGCTTCTATTAGTTTAGATTATAGTTTTTGGGTGAATAATAGTATGAAACATTGGGGTAAAGAAATCTGGACACTCGTAAAAGTTTTTAATCAATGGAAAATTTCTAATATTGTCTATTCTATGGAAAACGTAGAAAATGCAAAACAACCTTCTCTGAAACAAAGACTCAAAAATCATTAATATTAAAAGTAGTTTTAAAGTATGCTTTTCCTTATTCCCGCTTATTTATCCGATGAATCTCCGATAGACTATTTTGCTCCGTCAATTAAAGAATACATTCTTAAAACCGATTATTTTTTCGTGGAAAACGAAAAAACAGCCAGAAAAGTCATTAAATTTTTTGCACCAGAGAAAAAACAAAGTGATTTAAAGCTTTTTCTTTTGGATAAATATTCTGAATCTAATGATTTAAAAGAAGCACAAAAACTCATGAAATCTGGTCAGGATTTCGGATTGCTTTCCGAAGCGGGATTGCCTTGTATTGCAGATCCTGGAAATCTGATGGTAAAATGGTGTCATGAGAATAATATAAAAGTAATCCCAATTAATGGACCAAGTTCTATCATTTTAGCTTTAATTTCGAGTGGTTTTAATGGACAGGAATTTACCTTTCACGGATATTTACCCATTGATAAGGAGCAAAAGAAAAAGCAGATTCTCTTTCTAGAAAATCAAGTTCAAAAGTCGGGGTATTCTCAGATTTTTATGGAAACGCCCTACAGAAATAATCAACTTTTAGAAGATTTAATTAAATTTCTCAATCCTAATACGAAACTTTGCATCGCTGCAAATATCAATCATCCAACCGAAGAATTTATCAAAACCTTAAAAATCTCTGATTGGAAAAATAAAAAACCGGAACTTCATAAAATTCCGGCGGTATTTGTTTTGGGGAAATAAACTTATTTTTTCTTGTAAGTATAAGTATATCCGTCATTTACGTCATCACTTAGAATCAATGTTTTTTCTTCATTGTTAACAATCATTTGGTCTGGTGCATTAGAAAAATCGATGTAAACTCTTTCGTAATGTTCTAAGTTAGAGACATTTTTATAAAGAGAAAATGTACCTTCACTGGTTACTGTGCCATTAGTAGTAATGGTGTATTTTTTATCAGAATCTAATTTCATGATAATGGTTTTTCCGCTTGAAGCAGGTGTTTCTGTGGTGTTTCCAACTCCACCTGTAGAAGAAATCCATTCCCATTCTCCAACTACTGGACTCACATCTGTATCGTCTTCACTTCTACAAGAAAAAACAGCCAAAAATGCGAATATTGCAAAGATTAAATTTTTCATATTTTTTATTTTCTACAAATTTAGGCATTATTTTCTATCAATTTTATTGAATAATATCATAATAAAGTTCAGAATTGGTATTCTTTTTTTGAAGTTCAATCTTTATTAATAATTCATCATAAAGATTTTGTGTGTTTTAAAATTTTAAAATCATCTTAATATGGAATTCTGATTTTCTTTAGTATAAAATGCAAAAGCCAAATTGGTCCAATCAATAAAAACTGTAAATCTTTTAAAAAACTCGGTTTTTTACCTTCAATTTTATGACCGATGAACTGAAAAATCCATGTGATAACAAAAATGGAGAGATAAATAATCCAAGAATTTTCTTTAAAATGTACATTGATAGCATAAGCAAAATGTTCCATTAAAAGCATTAAGAATAACATGATGATGGAAATTCTCCATGAAAGAGTAAAGTAAAAAATACTTACCAAAACAAGCGCAACAATACTGGCAATGCTGATGCAACCAAAATAAGGTGCGCAAAAATGAGGCGCAGGAATAAGACTGATAAATCCTACAATGGTAAAGAAAATTAAAGGAACGCAAATCCAATGAATAAATTTGTTGGTTTGGTTTTGGTGACTTTCTGCGTATTCTGCAAAAAGTTGGTCTATTTTTCTCATATTTTTTTAATTTTTCTAAAAGTAATAAATCCATTCTAAAGTCAGAATATTTTTTGAAATTTTAAATTATGTGATTCCTAATTAATATTTTTGCAAAATGAAAGACTTAATGGGACGCGCGATTTGGGATTATTATTACCAAGAAAATTCTGAAGATTTACAAACCGAAACTTCTATCTCAGAACTGGATGATTTGCCAGTTTCTTATCTTTTTAGAAATTATCAAGAAATGAATGCTTTAGAAAAAAAAGCATTGGATTTGTCTTTTGGTAAGGTTCTAGATGTAGGTTCAGGAGCAGGTTCACATAGCCTTTATCTGCAAAATGAAAGAAAATTAGAAGTAACTGCACTAGATATTTCTCCGAAATCTATTGAAATTTGTAAAGCAAGAGGTGTAAAAAATGCCATCTGCGAAGATTTGCTTCAATTTTCTGAAAAGAATTTTGATACCGTTTTGCTTCTCATGAATGGTACTGGGATTTTTCAAAGTTTGGAACACATTGACCAATACTTGCAAAAACTGAAAAGTCTAGTAGCTGAAAACGGACAAATTCTCATAGACAGTACAGATATTCTGTATATGTATGACCAAGATGAAGATGGCGGAGTTTTGGTTCCTGCTACTGGTTATTACGGGGAATTAGATTATTATTTGCATTACAAAGGAGAATCTGAACTGCCAATGAAATGGTTGTATTTAGATTTTGATACCTTAGAAAATGCTGCAATTGCTAATGGTTTTAAAATTCAAAAAATTGAAAAACTAGAAGATTCTTATTTGGCTCAACTTACGTTAAACTAAGGTTTATTCTACATTCCAAAGTAGAAAATTGATGATGTCTATTCTTTTTCTTTGGTTTTCATCAAATAAATCTTGAAAAATTTCAAAATGATAAGGAATCGTTAATGCAAATTTATCACGATTAATTTCGTCTGTGATTTTAGAAAGTTCAATATAGGTTTCATTTGGAATTTGTTTAGAAATTTCTATGAAAAGAGCATTGTATTTTTGTTTTTCTTCGTCTGAAAGTCTTTCTTTAAATGAAGAATGATTTTTTAGAATTAATGTATTAATATTAGGGTAAAAAGTATAATATGTATAATCAGCCAAAAGTTTCAAATTTGTATTATCTTCAGGAGCTAATTTAGCAGAACTTTTTAAATGTTGAATTTTTAAGTCCGTTAATTTTGCATTTGTAAAATTAATTTCATTTCTTTTTCCTGCGTATTTTTCTATTAATAAATTTTGAAAATTTTGAACAAAAACAAATCTTAATTGTTCTTCATTACTAATTTTTTCAATTTTTTGCGCTTGGAAATTCCCCAATCCAAAAAATAAAAAGCAGAGGAGAAGTGATTTAAAAAATTTCATAGAATTTTCTTTGTCTAAAAATAAAAAAGATTTCGGAAATATGAAAATTCTCGCTGATTTAGCAGATTTAGCTGATGATTGAGTTGCAATTAGCTGAAAAACAAAATTTTGAAAATTTAAAATGTAAAAAAACTCTCGCTGATTATGCGAAAGTTACAGTGAAAATCTGCAAAATTAGCACAATCTGCGAGAGCATATTTTAATCTTTGAACTTCCGTCTTCCGACTTCTGTCTTCTAACTTTAACCTATTTCAATTCCGTTTTCTACGGTTTCATCAGGCGTTACAAAACTCAATTTTCCATCAGGTTTGGTGGTTAAAAGCAACATTCCTTGAGATTCTATTCCACGGATTTTTCTAGGAGCCAAGTTCAACAAAATCATCACTTGTTTTCCTACCACTTCTTCTGGTGAAAAACTCTCTGCAATCCCTGAAACTACGGTTCTTACATCAACTCCAGTATCTACTTTTAACTTCAATAATTTATCTGCTTTTTCTACTTTTTCGGCTTCTAAAATAGTGGCAGTTCTTAAATCAATTTTCGTAAAATCATCAAAAGTGATTTCTTCTTTCATGGGATTGGCTTTAGGATTAGTTTTTGCGTTTGATATTTTGGTATTTTCTAATTTTTGAATTTGGAAATCAATGGTTTCGTCTTCAATTTTTGAGAAAAGGAGAGAACTTTCATTGATTGAGTGTCCTGTTTTTACGAAAACTTGAGCATTTTCCACTTCTTGCCAAGAAATTTTCTCAGTATTGAACATTTTTAACAATTTTTCCGAAGAAAAAGGCATGAAAGGCTCGCATAATTGAGCTAAACCAACCGCAATTTGTGCTCCTACAAACAATGAGTTGGCTGCCTTTTCAGGATTGTCTTTAATGGTTTTCCAAGGTTCTTCGGTTTGTAAATATTGATTTCCGAAACGTGCTAAATTCATTAATGCTGAAAGAGCATTTCTGAATTCATATTTGCTTAAATATTCGTTGATTTCTTTCGCCGTTTTTGAAATTTCAGCAAGTTCTTCTGCGTTTTCATTTCCAGCAGGAATTACTCCATCATAATATTTATGAATAAGAACTGCAACTCTATTAATGAAATTCCCAAAAATCCCTACCAATTCAGAATTATTTTTGGTTTGGAAATCTTTCCATGTAAAGTTATTATCCTTAGTTTCTGGTGCTGAAGAAAGTAATGCGTAACGCAAAACATCTTGTTGACCTGGGAATTCTTCTACATATTCGTGCGCCCAAACTGCCCAGTTTCTAGAGGTAGAAATTTTATCATTTTCAAGATTTAAAAATTCAAAAGCAGGAACATTACTTGGCATAATGTATTTTCCATGAGCTTTCATCATTGCAGGGAAAATAATACAGTGAAATACAATGTTATCCTTACCAATAAAATGAATTAAGTCTGAATCGTTTGATTGCCAATAATCTTCCCAGTTTTTACCGTTTTTTGCCGCCCATTCTTTGGTGAAAGAAATGTAACCAATTGGCGCATCAAACCAAACGTAAAGCACTTTTCCTTCTGCATCAGGAAGTGGAACTTGTACACCCCAGTTTAAATCTCTGGTCATTGCTCTAGGTTTCAAGCCATCATTCAACCAAGATTTTACCTGTCCGTAAACATTAGGTTTCCAGTCGTTTTTATGGCCTTCTAAAATCCACTCGTTTAAGAAATCTTCATATTCATTTAAAGGAAGATACCAGTTTTTGGTTTCTTTAAGTACAGGAATGTTTCCACTCAATGCAGATTTTGGATTAATTAATTCTGAAGGAGAAAGCGTAGAACCACATTTTTCGCATTGGTCACCATAAGCTCCATCATTTCCACATTTAGGGCAAGTTCCTACAATGTATCTGTCTGCCAAAAATTCACCAGCTTGTTCATCATAATATTGTTCTGAAACTTCTTCTGTGAATTTTCCGTTTTCGTACATTTTTAGGAAGAAATCTTGAGAAGTTTTTTTGTGATTTTCTGAAGAAGTTCTAGAATATTCATCAAATGAAATGCCTAAGTCTTCAAAAGATTTTTTTATGATTGCGTGATATTTATCTACAATATCTTGAGGAGTTACGCCTTCTTTTTTTGCTCTAATAGTAATAGGAATTCCGTGTTCATCTGAACCACAGATAAAAGCAACATCACTTCCTAATCTTCTTTGGAAACGTGCGTAAACATCAGCAGGAATATATACTCCTGCTAAATGACCGATATGAACAGGACCGTTTGCATAGGGTAATGCAGCGGTAATCATTTTTCTCTTCTGCATGGAAAATTTTTTGCAAAGATAAGGTTTTGTTTGCCTTTTTGGAAAATTTTGACTTGTAGGTTTAGATTTTGGTAAAAATTTTCTTTGTTAACATTTGCTTAACATATCAAATTGCTAAACATTCGTTTGAAATATTGCGAAATCTTTCATTGTCTCATTAGTGAGATAATAAATTAAATTGAATTGATTTACAATGTTTTATCTTTTAATTCGTACAAAACACACTGATTCTTATCATAAATAATTAACATTTTTTAGATAAATTTAATAAATATTTAAAAATTTCATAAATTAGCAGTGCATAATTGTAATAGAAATTATGCGATGTGAAAAATGAATATTAATCCTTAAATTTTATTTTTGTGAGAAACTATAGTAAAGTTTTAAAAATTGCTCCGGCTTTTTTATTGGCAGGAACAATTATGCTAGAAGCTCAACAAAGAGATTCAATCAAACAAAGAGACATTGAACAAGTTGTGCTTATTGGTTACGGTAAACAAAAAAAATCTGACTTAACAGGTTCTGTGGTATCAGTAACTGCGAAAGATTTTAATGGTGGATCTACATCTCCAGAGCAATTAATCCAAGGTAAGACACCTGGTGTTCAAATTACGACTAACGGAGGTGCTCCTGGTTCTGGTTCTACAATTAGGCTAAGAGGTGGTTCTTCATTTGTTAGTAATGATCCACTTATCGTTATTGATGGTGTTCCTATTGAAGTTGGAGGCGTTTCAGGCGCATCTAATTTATTAGCATCAATCAACCCAAATGACATCGAAAGTTTTGATATCTTAAAAGATGCTTCGTCTGCTGCAATTTATGGTAACAGAGCTGCGAATGGTGTAATTTTAATTACAACTAAAAAGGGAACTGCTGGTAAACTAAAAGTGAATTTTACGACGAACATGACTGTTTCTACTAAAATGGGCAATCTAGATGTAATGACAGCAGATGAATTTAGAAATTTCGTCAATACTTTTGCTTCTAATGAGTATAAAGCTAAATTAGGAACAGCAAAAACGAATTGGCAAGATTTAATTTATCAAGAAGCATGGGGAACTGATAACAACCTAGCATTATCCGGTGGTGTAAAATGGTTGCCTTACAGATTGAGTATTGGGTATAACCATCAAAATGGTATTTTAAAAACTAATGAATTTAAAAGAACATCTTTAGGTCTTAATTTAAACCCTAAATTCTTTGATAATCATTTGACAATTAATGCAGGATTTAAAGGTTCATTTATGGATACTAGATTTGCAAACGAGGGTGCAATAGGTGCTGCTCAGCAATTTGACCCAACTCAATCCGTTTATTCTTCTGATCCAAGATTTGGTGGTTATAATGAATGGTTGTTAAATGGTGGTTTAAATGACCTTGGTACTAAAAACCCACTAGGTCTTCTTTACGGAACAAGAAATATCTCATCTGTATGGAGATTCTTACCAAGTTTACAATTAGATTATAAATTCCATTTCTTACCAGATTTAAGATGGAATGTAAACTTAGCATATGACTATGCAAAAGGAGAAGGAGTAGCACAAACATTCCCTAATTCAGCTAGTGGATATAATAGTTTAGGTTCTTATAATAACTATGAAAATGAAAATAGCAGTAAATTATTAGAAACTTATTTCAATTATGTTAAAAAAGTAGGCGCTGTAAACTTAGATTTAATGGCAGGTTATTCTTACCAGACATTTGAAACAAAAACGCCAGCTATTACTACCTATTTTGGTCAGGGAACTCCTAGTACAGGTCAAGCTTTTGAAGCAGAAAGAGTATTGCTATCTTACTATGGTAGAGCAATCTTTACTATCGCAAATAAATATATTATTACAGGAAGTATGAGAAGAGACGGTTCTTCAAACTTCTATAATGGTACTGCTGATAATTTATGGGGTAATTTCCCTTCTGTAGCGTTAGCATGGAAAATTAAAGAAGAATCTTTCTTAAAAGATGTAAATACAATCACTAACTTAAAATTAAGAGCAGGTTGGGGTGAAACAGGGCAACAGAATGTAAATGGTTTTTATCCAGCATTTGCAAGATATAATATTAGTTCTGATGGTGCTCAATATCAATTTGGTAATCAATTCTATTATCTATACAGACCAGAACAAAATAACCCTAACTTGGTTTGGGAAACTATGATTACTAAAAACATTGGTTTAGATTTTGGTTTCTTTAATAATAGAGTAAATGGTGCAGTAGATGTATTTAAAAAAGTATCAGATAACTTAATTGCTAGAGTACCGGTTGCTGCTGGTGGATTAAGTAACTACAATGTATTAAACGTAGGTAAGATTGAAAATGAGGGTATAGAAGTAAATCTTAATGTGGTTCCTGTGAAAACAGAAAAAGCAACTTGGGATTTAAACTTTAACTTCAGTAAATTCAATCCTGTTGTAACTTATATATCTCAAGACGTTTCTGATGACTATATTATTAGAACAGGAGGTATTTCTGGTGGTACTGGTAATACGATTCAAGGGATTACAAAAGGACAAGTATTAAATTCGTTTTATGTGTACCAACAATTATATGATACTAATGGTAAACCAATTAATGGAGCTTATGTAGACAGAAATAATGATGGTCTATTTAATGAAAGTGATAAATATTTCTTCCATTCTCCAAATCCAGATGCTATTTTTGGTTTTTCTACTAAGTTTACTTATGGAAATTGGGATTTAGGAATGTCAATGAGAGCAGTTTTAGGAAACTATGTGTATAATAATGCTGCTGCAAATAGCTCAATACAAGATATTGCTACTAATGGATTCCTTAAAAATGGTGAGTCAAGTGTTTTAACTTATCAGTTCAGTAAGCCAGAATATTTTTCAGATATTTTTATTGAAGATGCATCTTTCTTAAGAATGGATAACTTATCATTAGGATATAATTTTGGTGATTTCTTAGGAAATAACAAAAGTAACTTAAGAGTTACTGCAATGGCTCAGAACTTATTCGTAATTACTAATTATACAGGAGTAGATCCAGAAGTATTTGGTAATATAGATAATGGTTTTTATCAAAGACCAAAAGTATATTCTTTAGGTTTTAATTTCCAATTCTAAATTTTATTAAAAATGAAATATTTAAATATAAGAACAAAAACAATCTTTGCAGGAGCATTAGGTCTTTTATTATTCACCGCTTCTTGCGAAAAAGATTTAGAAATAGAACCAATTACAGAAGTTACTTCTGCTAGTGTTTATAAAGATTTTGCTAACTATCCTAAAGCTTTAGGTAAGGTATATGCAGGAGTTGCAATTGGTGGACAATCAGCACGTGATGGAAATGCAGACGTATCAGGGATTGATGGTGGTACTTCTAACTACATGAGACAATTGTATACTATGCAAGTAATTACCACAGACGAAGCCGTAATTGGCTGGAATGATGGTAACTTACCAGACATGCATAAAATGACTTGGAACTCATCTAACGAATTTATTGGTGCTATTTATTACAGAATTTATAACGTAATTGCAGTAGCTAATGAGTTTATTAGAAATACTTCAGATGAGAGATTAGCAGCTAACGGAATTACAGGTGCTAATGCTACAGAAGCTAAATACATGAGAGCTGAAGCAAGATTTTTAAGAGCACAAGCTTATTACCATGCTTTAGATTTATTTGGTAACGTTCCTTTTGTATTAGAAACTGATCCTGCAGGAACACTTCCAAAAAGAATTGAAAGAGCAGAATTATTTAAATTTGTAGAAAACGAACTTAAAGCACTAGAAACAGAACTTAAAGATCCTAAAACTAATGAATATGGTAGAGCAGATAAAGCTGCTGCTTGGACTTTATTATCAAGATTATATTTAAACGCAAAAGTATATTCTGGTTCAGAAAGAAATAACGACGTGATTACCTATGCTAACAAAGTAATTGGAGCTGGTTATGAGCTTAAAAAACAAACTATTCAAGTTCCTGATCCAGATAATCCAGGTCAAACTAAGCCAAAAGATATAAGCTATGAAAGTTTATTCTTAGCAGATAACCACTTAAATAACCCAGAAGTAATTTTATCAGTAAATTATGATGGTATTAAAACCCAAACTTTCGGAGGATCTACATTCTTAGTTCGTGCTTCAGTAGGTGGAGAAATGAATGCTGCTGACTTTGGTATTAACGGAGGTTGGGGTGGTATTAGAACTACTAAAGCATTTGTGAATAAATTTACAGACCCAGCTGATAAGAGAGGTAGATTCTTTACTCAAGGTCAAACATTAGAGATTACTGATCTTGGAGATTTCAAAAGCGGTTATGCTTTTATAAAATACAAAAATGTAACCTCTACTGGTGCTATAGGTTCTCATGCAGCAGGAGAATTTGTAGACACAGATATTCCTATGTACAGATTAGCAGATGTATATTTAATGTATGCAGAAGCTACTCTAAGAGGAGGTAACGGTTCTAGAGCAACGGCATTAGAATATATTAACGCTCTTAAAACGAGAGCTGGTGCTGCTAACATTTCTGATGCTGATTTAACTTTAGATTACATCCTAGACGAAAGAGCTAGAGAATTAAGTTGGGAAAATACAAGAAGAACAGACCTTATTAGATACGGTAAGTTTACTTCTGCATCTTACTTATGGCCTTGGAAAGGTGGTGTAAAAGACGGAAAAGGAGTTCAAGAATTTAGAAACTTATTCCCAATTCCAGCTGCTGACATTACCGCAAACCGTAATTTAGTACAAAACCCAGGTTACTAACCATCAAAATTTTAAACAATGAAAAATATTTTTAAAATATTATTTGCAACCATATTAGGAGTGTTTTTATCTTCTTGTGACAGAGATGATACACTTGCTGTAGCTGAGTTGAAGTCAAATCCAGATATTATTTCATCTCTTTCTGCTACTTCTTATGTTATCAATGATACTAATCTTAGCAATACTTTTGAAACAATTATTTTCAAGAAAGCTAATTTTGGGGTAAACGTAGAAACAGAAAATCAATTAGAACTTGCTCTTGCAGGAACTAGCTTTGCAAAACCAATAAATTTAGGAGTTGCAACTTCTGATAATTATGTGAAATTAACCTATCAAGAGTTAAATAATGCATTAATTAACTTAGGTTTAGTGCCAAATACTCCTGCTGATGTAGAGGTAAGAGTTAAATCTAATATTAAGTCCGGAAATACTAATCCTACTTATGTTTATTCGTCACCTATTTCTTTTAAAGTAACTCCTTTCAAAGCTAATCCTGATGATTTATTCAAAAAAATAAATGTACCAGGTGCTTATGCAGGAGCTGCAGGATATGAAAATTGGAGTCCAGCAAATTCTCCAGATTTATATTCTCCTAAAAATGATGATGTTTATAAAGGTTTTATTTATATTACATCTAGTTCTAATCCTGATGATTACCAATTTAAATTTACAATCAAACAAGATTGGGCTAATGATAAAGGTGATGATAACACTTTTACAGGAAAACTTCTACAAGATGGTGAAGTAAACTGTAAAGTAACTACTGGAGGTGCTTACTATGTAAAAGTAGATTGGGCTGCTAATACTTATTCTACTAACTTAGCTAACTTTGGTATGATTGGTGATGCAACACCTACAGGATGGAATTCTGATACTGATTTTGTGTATAATCCTACAACAAAAACATATGTAATTAATTCTATTGCTCTTTCTACTTCAGGACTTTTTAAATTCAGAGCAAATGATGCTTGGGATATGAAATTCCAACCAGGAAGCGCTGATCAAACTTTAGTTTCTGGAAAAGAAGTGCAAACATTTCTAAGTTCAGAAGGTACAGTAAGTGGAGACCCTAATTATAAGGTTGCTGAAGCTGGAAATTACAAAGTAGAACTTGATCTTCATAACTCAGGTTATTACAAATTAACTCTTACAAAGTTATAATCTCAAATATTTTTATAATTAAAATAACCACACTGAAAAGTGTGGTTATTTTTTTAAGAAAATAAAAAAATAAGTTGATTAACTTCTGGTTTCTAAATATTTTTGCCATTGCCAAACGGTTCTGAGTGCTTCTTCTAATGAAGTTTCAGATTTCCAACCGAGTTCTTTTTCAGCTTTATCAGCGTTTGCATAAGCGATGGTAATGTCTCCTGCTCTTCTTTCACAAATTTGGTAAGGAACAGCTACATCATTGGCTTTTTCAAAAGCATGAACCACTTCTAAAACTGAACTCCCTTTTCCTGTTCCCAAATTATAAATATCTACCAGCGTTTCAGAGTTTTCAGAAATTAATTTCTGCAAAGCTTTTACATGCGCTTTTGCCAAATCTACCACGTAAATATAATCTCTAATTGCAGTTCCATCTTCAGTTTCATAATCATTTCCCCAAACCGAAAGTTTCTCACGAACTCCTGCCGCAGTTTGCATTACATAAGGAACCAAATTATTCGGAATTCCGATAGGTAGTTCTCCTAATTTTGCTGAAGGATGCGCTCCAATTGGATTAAAATACCTCAACAAAGTCACTTTTTTCTGATGAGCGATTGCAAAATCTTTCAAAATTTCTTCGCCCATTTGTTTGGTTTTCCCGTAGGAAGATTCTGGTAATTTCAGAGGTGTATTTTCGTCGATTGGCATTGTATCCGCTTGTCCGTAAACCGTACAACTTGAACTAAAAATGAAATTAGAAATATTCCTTTCTTTCATTTCTTGCAAAAGATTGATGAGCGAAAACAAATTATTTTCGTAATAATCAATGGGCTTTACCTGAGATTCACCCACCGCTTTATACGCTGCAAAATGAATACAACCTTCGATTTTGTGAGCATCAAAAACTTGTTTCAGTAATTCCTTTCTTTTCAAATCAAAAGGATAGAAAATAGGTTTTTTGCCCGTGATTTCTTCTATATTTTTAAGGATAAATCTTTCAGTATTGGATAAATCATCAATGATAACTACTTCAAAATTATTTTGTAGCAGTTCTACCACAGTATGAGAACCAATATATCCTAATCCGCCTGTTACGAGTATAGTCATTTTTAATTTTTATAATATTGGATAGAAAGATTTCGCAAAATTTCTGAACTTTGTTCAGCCGTTAAATCTCTTTGTGCTTCAGCTAGAAGTTCATAGCCTACCATAAATTTTTTAACCGTTGCACTTCTTAAAAGTGGTGGATAAAAATGCATGTGAAAATGCCATTCTTCATGGTCTAAACCATCAGTTGGCGCTTGATGAATTCCTGCGGAATACGGGAATGATGTTTTAAACAAATTATCATATTTTACGGTAATAATCTGAATCATTTCCGCATAAGATTTTATTTCTTCTTCGGTTATTTCTGCAATGCTAGAGAAATGTCTTTTGCTAATAATCATGGTTTCATAAGGCCAAGTTGCCCAAAATGGAACCAACAAGACGAAATGCTCATTTTCTGCAATAATTCTTTCTTTTTTCTGAAGCTCACTTTCTAAGTAGTCTTTCAAAAGGCTTTTTCCGGTTTTTTGAAAATATTTCAGAAGATTGTCTTGAGTTCTTTTTACCTGAGTGGGTAAAGAAGATTGCGCCCAAATTTGTCCGTGAGGATGTGGATTGCTACAACCCATCACACTTCCCTTATTCTCAAAAATTTGTACGTGATTAATGTACGAAATAGCGCCTAATTCTAGATATTGCTCCTTCCAAACTCTTACTACATTTTCTATTTCTGGGACTTGCATTTCTGCAAGTGTTACATTATGCTTTGGCGAAAAACAAATCACACGATTGATTCCTCTTTCTGGATTGATTTTAAATAAATCTTCTTGCTCTAAATCAGAAGAAACTTCATCTTTTAAAAGTGCAGGAAAATCATTGTCAAAAACATAACAACTTTCGTAATTTGGATTGGTTCCACCTGTGATACGGTGATTTCCCGGACATAAATAGCAGGTTTCGTCGTATTCAGGTTTTTTTTCGTCTGAAATGGCTTCGTTTTGGCCTTGCCAAGGTCTTTTTGCTCGTTGTGGCGATACCAAAATCCATTCATCTAAAAGTGGATTGTATCTGCGATGTGGATGGTCTGTTAATACAAATTGTTCCATGATAACTAAGCGTAAAAATGAGTCCCTTCTGAAACTGAAACTTGATAAGGAGTAAGTGCTATTCCGAATTTTTCTTGATAAGCTTTAGAAAGTTTTTCGATAACGTTTTCTACTTCGGTTTTCTTAAGTAAATTAATGGTACAACCACCAAAACCGCCTCCCATAACTCTTGCGCCAAGAACGCCTTGCTCTAGTAAAACATGATCAACTAAGAAATCTAATTCTTCGCAGCTTACTTCGTAATCTTTAGAGAGACCGTAATGTGTAGATGTCATTAATTTTCCTACATTTTCGAAATCATTTTTTTCTAATGATTTTACCAATTCTTGAATTCTAGAAATTTCACCCACTACAAATTTGCTTCTTCTATACACTACATCGCCCATTTCTTCTTTCAAATCTTCCACCATTTCCATAGTAGCTTCTCTGAAATTTTTGACTTCTGGATATCTATTTTGAATCAATGCAATTCCTGCTTCACATTCTTTTCTACGATTATTGTATTCTGAAGTTTGTAAATTGTGTTTTACATTGGTATTGAGCAAAAGCAAAGTGTAATCACCAAAATCTGCAGGTGCATATTGATAATCTAAAGTATCACAATCTAAGAAGATTACATGGTTTTCTTTCCCAAAAACAGAAGCAAATTGATCCATAATTCCACAGTTCACTCCCGCGAAAGTATGTTCTGCTTTTTGTCCCATTTTGGCAATTTGTTCCTTGCTTAAATCTAAATTGAAAAAATGATTAAGTCCAAATAAAAATCCACATTCTAAAGCAGCAGAAGAAGATAAACCAGCACCAATAGGAACGGTAGAACTGAAAACGATATTGAAACCGCTATCTATTTTATCTTGAACTTGATTAAAAACGCCTAGGAAATAGTTGACCCAATTCTGAGAAACAGGTTCTATTTTATCTGTGATTTTGAAGTGATATTCGTCTTTTAAATCTAGAGAGATGATATTGCAATCTACGGTATCATTTTTAGAAATAGCAAAACAAATGTATTTGTCAATAGCAGCGGGAAGTACAAAACCGTGGTTATAATCAATATGTTCGCCAATGATGTTAATTCTTCCTGGTGATAAAACTATTTTTTGAGGATTTTCGCCAAATTTTTCGTTGAATTGTTGGTTGCAAAGTGCAACGAGTTCTTGAGTATTCATTATTTTATATTGTATTAATCGTTTATTATTTTTGAGTAAAAGAAATCACATCAGAAGCTAATCCGTTTGATTTTACCTCTAATTGTAATTCACCTTTGGTTTTTCCAGAAAGAATGATGACTTGGCATTTACCATTGAAGGCGCTTCTTTGCCATGCTCCATCTAAAAATTGGTCTGGTTCGTGAGAACTAGGATCTCCATTTCCTACGCCAATGATTTTAGCATCACCTTTTAAGAAAAATTTCACCATATTATCGGCTACTGGAACTTCTCTACCTTTTTCGTCTACAATAGAAATGTTGACTACAGTAGCATCTTTTCCATCTGCAGTTAAAATATTTTTTTCTGTGGTAGCAATTACTTTATATGGAGTAGATGTGGTTTCTACTTTGGTGCTTATTTTTTTACCTTTTTTATAGCCAATTGCTTCTAAAGTTCCTGGTTCATAGGTAACTTCCCATTTTAGATGACTGTTTCTAGGCATTGTTTTTTTGCCTAAAGATTTTCCGTTTAAGAATAATTCTACATCATCAGCATTAGAATTTACCCAAACTTCTATCGGTTGACCTATCTTTTCGTTCCAGTTCCAATGTGGCGAAATATGAATCACGTCTTCATCTGTCCACCAACTTTTATAATAGTAGTAAATATTTTTAGGAAATCCGCACACATCCATAATTCCGAAATGTGAATTTACGTTTGGCCATTTATAAGGAGTAGGTTCTCCTCTGTAATCAAAGCCAGTCCACACGAAACCACCTTGCCAATAATCGTTTTCTGCTGCAAGTTTCCACCAATCTTCTGCTTTGCTTGCCCACCATGGAGCGGTAATGTCTTGGTCTGGTACATAAGCTCTTATTTCATCTTTTTCATAAATTCCTCTTGTGGTAACGGTGCTTCCCATTTCTGTTCCTATTAAAGGCTGATTAGGATGATCTTTGTGATAATCTGCCACTGCATATTGTCTGTAATTAAATCCACGAACTGGTATTACTTCATTTACACCATTAAATTCATTTGCCATATCTGCAGCATAAGTACTGGTTCTGGTAGGGTCTAATTCTTTTTGTTTGGCTATAAGAGATTGAGCAATTCTCTTTCCGAAGTCATTTTTTTGAATCCAACCTTCTTCATTACCGATAGACCAAAGAAAAATAGAGGGATGATTTCTGTCTCTTAAGATAAGACGCTCTAGTTGGTCTACATATTCTGGCGAACTATTGAGCAATCGGTGTTCATTCAGAACCAGCATTCCTAAACTGTCACACGCTTTTAATAATTCTGGAGTAGGAGCGTTATGACTTGCTCTATAAGCATTAGAACCAAATTCTTTCAGTTTTTTAATTCTGTAATATTGCAAATAATCTGGTAAAGCGCTGCCAATTCCAGCATGGTCTTGGTGATTGTTAGTTCCTTTGATTTTAATGTGTTTTCCGTTTAAGAAAAATCCTTTTTTTGCATCAAATTTTATAGTTCTAATGCCCAATCTCGCTTGTTCACGATGGATTTCTTTTCCGTTTTCTTTTACCACCGCATAAACTTTGTATAAATAAGGCTCTTCTAAACTCCAAAGTCTTGGGTTGGAAACTGAAATTTTCTGTTTTGTGGTGAGTTTTTCATTAACTTTTAAAGTCAGTTTTTGTTCCGCAGTTTTTCCTATGAATTTACCGTTTCTGTCTGTAATATAAGCGTAAACAATACAATTAGAAGGATTTAAATTTTTATTTTCTACTGAAGTTTCTACATTTACGGTTGCGTTTTTCCCATTCACATCTGCATGTACAAACAATCCACCAAATGGAATGTGAATGTTATTATACTGGTTCAGCCAAACGTGTCTGTAAATTCCAGCGCCTTCGTAAAACCAACCTTCGTATTGAGTTGCATCTACTCGAACGACTAGAACATTTTCTTTTTCAAAGTCAATATAATCTGTTACGTCATAAGATTTGCCAATGTATCCACTTTGATTGGTTCCTACGTAAAATCCGTTTAACCAAATGGAAGCATTTCTAAAAATTCCATCAAATTGAATTTCGAAGCGGTCTTTTTTATCGTCTTTAGAAACGGTAAAATGTTTTCTGTACCAACCAATACTGGTTTCTGGAAACATTCCGCCAACTGGTTTGAAGCCGTGAGAAATTAAATCTGGGTGCTCTGATTTCACAAAAGGCAATTCTACCGCCCAATCATGCGGAAGGTTTAATTTTCGCCAATCTTTGTCTATAAATTTCGGGTCTATTGCGGTATTTTCTGCAGCTCCAGATTTTGAAAAAATATTGACAAGGCTATAATTGAAATCTGCTTTTGCATCTTCTGAATGTCCGAAATGGAATCGCCAATCTTCGTCTAAATTGGTTCTTTTTTGAGCAGGAAAAATACCTACAACTCCTAAAAGAATAAGAAATATAGAAATGTATTTAATCATTTTTTCTGAATTTTTTAGTTTTCTTTGAAAGCATCTAAAGCTGGAGAAGGTTGTCCGTTTTCTAACCAAGCGCTTAAACCATAACCGCTCCAAGATTTTGCGCCTTGTGGTTCCCAATAAAATACTCCGGTTCCCATTTTATTGGGTACATTTCTTACGGCTTTAAAGGTAGCTTCTAAAAGGTTTTTGGTGTTTTCTACTTTATAATCTTCGCCACCTACTTCTACTATCATTATTTGTTTTTTGTAGGTTTTAGCAAGGTAGTTCATGTTTTTTTGTAAATCGTCTATGGTTTCTGTCCAATCTTTTTTTATCCAAAACGGATAGTAAGAAAGTCCTATTACATCATATTTTACCTTTTGTTCGGCTACATTTTTATAAAACCAAGTAATTTTTTCGGTGTTATTTCCTTCGTCTATGTGTACAATTACTTTTATTTTTTTGTCTACTGCTTTTACTGCATTATAGCCTACATTGAGTAATTCTCCAAGATTTTTGAAATTTTTGCTGTGACCATCTGGCCAAAGAATACCATTAGGGATTTCATTGCCAATCTGAACCCATTCTGGTGTAATGTTTTCTTTTTTCATTGCAGCAATTACATCATAAGTATGGTCATAAACCGCTTTCTTTAAATCTGTGAAATTTAAATTTTCCCAAGCTTTTGGTTTGTATTGTTTGTTAGGATCTGCCCAAGAATCACTGTAATGGAAATCTATCATTAATCTGAAGCCCATTTTGTGCAATTTTTTAGCAAAAGCGATGGTTTCATCTTTACTGCAATGTCCGCTTCCTCTGTCATCATTAGGATTTACAAAGACTCTTAATCTAATGGCGTCCATTCCTTTGCTTTTCAAAATGTTTAATGCATCATCTCTTTCACCTTTTTCATTATAGAATTGATAACCAGTTGCTTCCATTTGAGGTAGCCAACTGATGTCTGCACCTTTTGCAAATTTTGATTTTTTTTGCCCAAAACTGAATAGTGAAATGGTAATGAGAAGTATTGAAATAATTTTTTTCATAATATTAATCTTTATTAAATGCTTGAATTGCTTCTAAAGCGTTATTATTAAAATCCCAAAGTGCTTGATTTTCCCAAGTAGAGCCATTGGTTGCTTGATTTCCTTTGAAGGCAACCCATTCTCCTCCCCAATAACAGAACCCAGAACCATTAGGAACTGATTTTACCAATGATTTGATGGCGAGAATATAATTTTTTTGACCAGAAGCAGTAGCGTCATAACCTGCAACCAATTGATTGCTTTGTCCCACCACATTATTGGTCCAATCATTCCAACTTAGTGTAAAAGGATAAGAAGTTTCTGCTAAAATAATTTTTTTGTTATACGTTTGGCTTAGTGTAGTGAGCTTGGTCTTTAAATCAGTTAAAGAAGTTCCATGATATACAGGATAATAAGAAATGCCTATATAATCATAATTTAGATTTTTCACTTTATTAAAATACCAATCTGCTGAATTAGAAATTCCTGCAAAATGCAACATGATTTTAGTAGCACTATTGGCTGTTTTCACGCTTGAAATAGCAGTATTTGTTAATTCTAAATATTGTGTTTCATTGGTAGAAAGTTTTCCTTCTGGCCATAGAAATCCATCATTGGTTTCATTTCCTATTTGTATGATTTCGGGTTTTATTTCGGTAACTACTTGTGTAGTGTAAACGCTTACCGCAGATTTTAAATCAGAAAAATTTAAATTTTGCCAAGCTACAGGTTTCGTTTGATTGCCTGGATCTGCCCAAGTATCAGAATAATGAACGGTGAGCCAAACTTTCATTCCGTGGGTTCTAACTTTAGTTGCCAGTTGTTTTACTTCAGATAAATTAGAATGTCCGTTACTAGGATTATTCCAAAGACGAATTCTAATGTAATTTACTCCAGCATTTTTTAAAGTAAGCAATGGGTCTTGCACAGTATTATTGTACTTAAAAGAAACTCCTGTTGCTTCTATTTCTGGTAAAAATGATAAATCTGCAGCTCTTATAAAACTATCTTCTGTAGGAATTGGAGTAGGAGTAGGTTCTGGATTATCGCCGCCAGAACTACAAGAAATAAGTGCTAATGTTAAAAAACAGAAAATTAACTTTTTCATTTTCTATGAAATTATAAATTGGAAGGTTGTATTTTGTTGGTATGTTTCGCCTTTTCTTAAAATAGCATTGGGGAAATCTTCGTGATTAGGAGCATCTGGAAAGACTTGAGTTTCAAAACAAATTCCGCTTTCTGTGTGATATTCTACCAAATTTTTATTTTGAAGTTCTTCAGAAGTTTTTCCGCCAACGTAGATTTGTACGGCAGGTTGGTCTGTAAAAACGTTCATGGTTAATCCGTTGGTTTCACTTTCTAAGATTGCAGCAGGTTCGCTGTTGTTTTTTAAGACAAAACAATGGTCTATTCCAGCCACTACATTTTTAGAACTTCTGAAATCAAAAGCGTGGTTTTCCATAGGAATGAAATTTCCTGTAGGAATGTTTTCGTCGTCTAATTCTAAGAATTTTTCAGCATTGATTTGTAATTTTTGGTCAAGGGTATTTCCAGAAATTCCATCAAGGTTAAAATAAGCGTGATTGGTAAGGTTTAGAAGCGTGTCTTCTGTAGTAGTTGCTTTGTAATTGATATTTAATTCATTTTCATCTGTTAAAGTATAGGCTACTTCTATGGTAACATCTCCAGGATAAAATTCATTGGCTTTACTTACATAAGAGAAGGTAAGTGTATTGGTTTCTTCGTTGTAGTTTTCAAAATTCCAAGCGACGTTACTTAATTGATATTTTCCACCGTGTAAATGGTGTATCCCGTGATTTTGGTCTAGTTGAATGGTTTTTCCGTTCAGTTGAAATTGTGCGTTTTTAATTCTTCCAGCAAATCTTCCTACCACCGCATTAAAATATGGAGAAGCTCCCATTTCGAATGCTTTAATATATTCATCAATCGAATGAAATCCTAAAACCACGTCTATTTTACCATTTTTGGTAGGAACGTAGAGCGAAAGTAGTGTTGCACCATAATTAGTGAGGTGTGCTTCTACACCATTTTTATTGTTTATGGTATAAGTAGAAATCTCTGTATTGTGTTTGTTTACGGTAAGTGTATTCATTTGTAGATGAGTTGTAAGTTGTTAATTATTTTTTGCGTTTTTTATGATTAATCTGTTTCTCAAATTTAAATCTTTTTGTAATTTTACCATACTAGTACCTACCAGTTTTTGTAACTTTACCACCAGTTATTATTCAGTATATATTATTATGAAATTCATCAAGATTTCCGAAGACAACAATTTTCCTAAGTATCAGCAAATCATTAATTCTGTAGAAAAAGCCATTGCCAATCAGCTTTTGAAAAAAAATGATAAGCTTCCATCTATTAATAAGATTTGTCTAGAATTTAAAATTTCTAGAGATACCGTTCTCTATGCTTATGAAGAATTGAAGAAAAAAGGTTTGGTTTATTCTGTTTTGGGCAAAGGATATTTTGTGAAAAGTATAGATTGGGATTTCGAGGAAAGAATTTTCTTACTTTTTGATGAACTGAATGCTTTTAAGGAAAATTTATACCTTTCTTTTTTAGAAGCGGTAAATAATCGGGCAAAAGTAGACGTGTTTTTTCATTATTTTAATCTAGAGGTTTTTAAAAAATTAATTGAAGACAATGTGGGAAGTTACACTAAATATATCATCATGCCAAGTAATATCAATGGAACTACGCCCATAATAAAGCTATTGCCCAAAAATGATGTTTATATTCTAGACCAAACCAATCCTGAACTCAAGGAATATGCTTCCATATATCAAAATTTTGCTAAAGATATGTTTGAAGGATTGAAAAAAGCAAAAGCCAATCTAGAAGAGTATCAACGTTTGGTTTTGATTTTTCCCGGGCAAAAAGAACCGATAGGAATGGTGGAAGGTTTTCTGAATTTTTGTGAAAAATACAAGTTTAATCATAGTATCATCAGTGATTTTAAAGACGAAGAAATTAAAACAGGAGATGTTTACATTATTCTAGATGATAGACACTTGGTAAACGTAATCTTACAATCTAAAAAACAAAAACTGAAGATTAAAAGAGACTTTGGAATAATTTCTTACAATGAAACTCCTCTGAAAACGGTGGTAGAAAACGGAATAACAACTATTTCTACTGATTTTTCATTGATGGGGAAAACATTAGCCGAAATGTTGCTTCATCCTACCAATCAAAAAATAGAAAATCCTTCGGATATTATCTTTAGAAATTCTTTGTAATACACTTTTAACAGTTAAAAAATCTATAAAATAATATAATTTCAAATTTTTTAAAATATTTTTTGAAAAAAAAGTCAATTTTCTTTATGAAATAAAACATATTTTTTTATGTTAATTTTATTGGAATAGTTCAATACTTTGTTTATTTTAGTCTTTCTATTTAATTAGAATAAGAAATACTTAAATTACTGTAAATCAAACAACTTGCTTTATGAAAATTGTGAAAAACAGCGTGCTTTTCCTAATGCTTTCCCCTGCATTATTTTTAGCACAGTCTCTAAAATCTCCAGACGGAAATTTCGAAATGAATTTTCAACTGAAAAATGGAGTTCCTTATTATCATCTGAATTACAAAGGAAAAACAGTCATAGAAGATTCTAAATTAGGTATTCGATTGCTTAAAGATAATACCATCGCTTTTGACAATGTCAATAAACTTCCAGATGGTAAAAATCTCAATTCTGATTTTGAAAAAATTGCAGAAAACAGAGATTCTAAAAACGAAAATTGGGCTCCCGTTCTTGGAGAAAAAAAATATTACACCAATCATTACAACGAACTTTCGGTTACGCTTAATCAACCCAATGAAGACAGAAAAATCATCGTTAAGTTCAGACTTTTTAATGATGGATTAGGTTTCAGATATGAGTTTCCTCAACAGAAAAATCTTAATTATTTCGTTGTAAAAGAAGAAGATACCGAATTTAATTTCCCTTATGATTTAAAATCTTGGTGGGTTCCTGCAGACTATGACACCCAGGAATATAAACCTACAACCAGTTTGGTTTCTCAGATTTCTACAAAATGGGAAAGCAGTTTTGATAGTAACGCTTCTCAAACTTTGGTTAAAAATGCAGTTCAATCGCCTCTTATGTTAAAAAAAGAGGTTTCTGGCAAAGAAAAACCACTGTATATAAACCTTGCAGAAGCTGCTGTAATCAATTATCCCGCTTCACAACTTGAAGTAGATTCAGAAAATTTTGACTTCAAAACCCATCTTACTCCAGACGCACAAGGTGCAAAAGGTTATATGCAAACTCCTGCAGTAACACCTTGGAGAACCGTAATCGTTTCAGAAAAAGCAGAAGAAGTGCTAGATTCTAAAATGATTTTTAACTTGAATGAACCAACGAAATATACGGATACTTCATGGATTCATCCAGTGAAATATATTGGAGTTTGGTGGCAAATGTTCGTTCCAAATCGTGGAACTTGGAATTATACCAATATCGATAATGTACATCTTGGCGTTACAGATTATTCTAAAACGAAACCAAATGGAACGCACGCTGCGAATAATGATAATGTTAAAAAATACATCGATTTCGCTTCTAAACATGGCTTTGATGCTGTTTTGGTAGAAGGTTGGAACGAAGGTTGGGAAGATTGGTTCGGAAAATCTAAAGAATTTGTTTTTGATTTTATTACACCATATCCAGATTTTGATATTAAAATGCTCAATGAATATGCGCATTCTAAAAATGTAAAACTCATCATGCATCATGAAACATCTGCTTCAGCTACCAATTACGAAAGATGGCTTGATCCAGCTTTTAAATTGATGAAAGAACATGGTTATGATGCGGTGAAAACGGGTTACGTTGGAAATATTATTCCTAGAGGCGAACATCACTATTCTCAGTGGATGATTAACCATTATCAAAGAGTAGTAGACAAAGCTGCAGAATATAAAATCATGGTTAATTCTCACGAAAGTGTTCGTCCTAGTGGTTTAAGCAGAACTTATCCGAATTGGATTGCTGCAGAAGCTGCTCGTGGAACAGAATTCGAAGCAATGGGTGGTAATAATCCAGACCACACTACCATTTTGCCATTTACTAGATTTATGGGTGGACCAATGGATTACACTCCAGGAATTTTCCAAACACAATACAATTATTATGATGCTAACAGTAAAAATTTTGCCAATACTACTTTAGCTAAACAATTAGGATTATATGTGGTGATGTATTCTCCACTTCAGATGGCTTGTGATTTACCAGAAAACTACGAGAGACATTTAGATGCTTTTCAGTTTATCAAAGATGTAGCGGTAGATTGGGATGATACCAAAATTTTATCAGCTGAACCTGGTGATTATATTCACACTGCGAGAAAAGCCAAAGGTTCAGAAAATTGGTTTGTAGGAGGTGTTACAGACGAAAATGCTAGAGATTTCACTGTAGATTTTTCTTTCTTAGAAAAAGGAAAAAAATACGAAGCCACTATTTACGAAGATGGTAAAGATGCAGATTACGTAAAAAATCCGCAGGCTTATCATATTTACAAAAAAGTAGTAACCAATGGTTCTAAAATCAAGATTCACCTTGCAAGAAGCGGTGGTTATGCTATTTCTTTAAAGCCAATTAAATAGAATGATATGAAAAAGCTATTTTCAATATTTGCCATTGCAATATTTAGTTTTTCTATGGCGCAATTCCAAAGAGTAGAACCTGCTTTTTGGTGGAAAGGAATGAAGAATCCTGAGCTTCAGATTTTGTTGTATGGCAAAAATATTGCCCAACAAAACATAGAACTTTCAGATGGAATTCAGATTAAAGATTTAACGAAGGTAGAAAATCCTAATTATGTGTTTATCACCATTAATACTAATGAAATTAACACGCCCAAATTTAAAATATTCCTTAAAAATGGCAAGAAAACCATCAGTACATATCAGTATGAATTGAAGGAAAGAACGCCTAATTCATCTTTGCGTGAATCTTATACATCTAAAGATGTTTTCTACCTGATTATGCCAGATCGTTTTGCCAATGGCGATGAAAAAAATGATTCAAATAAATCTCTCATCGAAAAAGCAAATAGAAAAAGTGAAGGAGGAAGACATGGTGGTGATTTAAGAGGAATAATTAATAATTTAGACTATCTTAAAAATCTTGGAGTGACTACACTTTGGCTCACTCCAGTTTGCGAAGACAATGAAAAAGCGTATACCTATCATGGTTATGCACAGACTGATTTGTACAAAATAGATGCGCGATACGGAACCAATGAAGAATACCGTGAACTTTCTACTGAACTCAAAAAAAGAGACATGAAATTGGTGAAAGATTACGTAACCAATCACTGGGGAGTTTCGCATTGGTTGATTCAGGATTTACCTACTAAAGATTGGATTCATTGGTTTGAAGATGGGAAGAATGGTTTCAAACGTTCTAACTACAGAACCAATTCTCAAATGAATCCTTATGCTGCTGATGTTGATAAAAAAGTCGCTTTAGATGGTTGGTTTGATACCACAATGCCTGATCTCAACCAAAGCAATCCATTGGTTTTAAAATATTTAATTCAAAATGCAATTTGGTGGATAGAATATGCGCAGTTAGACGGTTATAGAGTAGACACTTATCCTTATAACGACAAAGATGGAATGGCAAAATGGTGTAAAGCGATTACAGATGAATATCCTAACTTCAATATTGTAGGCGAAACTTGGATGTATGACCCAGCTCAAATTGCTTTCTGGCAAAAAGATTCTAAAGTTGGCGAAATAGAAAATTATAATTCTAATTTGCCATCGGTAATGGATTTTATGTTGTATGAAAATCTTCCAAAAGCTTTACAAGAAGAAGAAAATTGGGACAAAGGAATGATTAGACTTTACAATTCTTTTGCCAGTGATTTCTTATTCCCAAATCCTAAAAACATGATGGTTTTCTTCGAAAATCATGATACTCCTAGAATCAATGAAATGTTCAACGGAAATCCTGCTTATTATAAATTGGCATTAACGATTGTTTCTACAGTTAGAGGAATTCCGCAATTGTATTATGGTTCAGAAATAGGAATGCGTGGTGATAAAAACAAAGGAGATGCAGACATCAGAAGAGATTTCCCAGGTGGTTGGAAAGGTGATGTTCAAAATGCTTTTGTTTCTAGAACACCAGAGCAAAATGAGTTTTTTGATTATACCCAAAAATTATTAAACTGGAGAAAGTCTAAAGACGTTATCCACAATGGGAAAACCAAAAACTTTTCGCCAGAGAGAAATGTTTACGTTTATTTCCGTTATAATGATGAGGAAAAAGTAATGGTAGTCATCAACAGCAGTGATAAAGAACAAACCATCGAAATGAATAGATTCCAAGAAATGGTTCCTTCTAGTTTTATAGCAAAAGATGTAATGAAAGATGCCGAAGTTCAAATTAAAGATTTGTTAACTATTCCTGCAAAATCTTCATTGATTTTAGAAATAAATAAGTAAATTCGTTAAAAATAAATAAAAACTATAGTATATGAGTAATACACAGAAAAAACCACTCTTGTCTTTCTGGCAAATCTGGAACATAAGTTTTGGTTTTTTGGGAGTGCAAATTGGTTATTCTCTTCAGAACGCGAATACCAGTAGAATTCTTTCGGCAATCGGTGCAGATGTACATCATTTAAGCTATTTTTGGTTAGCAGCTCCTCTTGCAGGGCTTTTTGTACAACCTATTGTAGGGCTTTCTAGTGATAAAACTTGGACGAGATTAGGTCGTAGAATTCCATTTATTTTAGGTGGAGCAATTGTTTCTGCGTTGGCAATGTTTTTCATGCCAAATTCTGAACATTTCGCACAATTATTTCCTGCCGTTTTCTTCGGAGCGATGATGTTGCTTTTCATGGACGTTTCTTTTAACGTTACTATGCAACCATTCCGTGCTTTGGTAAGTGATATGGTAGACGAATCTCAAAGAAATAAAGGATATTCTATCCAAAGTTTTTTAATTAATGTAGGAGCTGTTTTCGGTTCACTATTACCATTTTTATTGACTTGGTGGGGAATTGCAAACGAACCAGAAGCTGGTCAAAAAGTTGCACCTACTGTAATTTGGTCTTTCTATATTGGTGGAGCAGTTTTATTGGCTTCGGTTTTATGGACTTCTTTTAGAACGAAAGAATATCCGCCAGAAGAATACGCGAAATACAATAATATAGAAGAAAAAGAAAACGAGAATCCAGAAAAAGTAAGTTTCTTGACTTTGATTAAAAATGTACCAAACGCCATGAAACAATTGGCTGTTACACAGTTTTTTTCATGGTTTGCATTGTTTTTAATGTGGGTATACACTACACAAGGAATTGCTCAAAATATTTGGGGAACTACAGATGCTACATCTAATGCTTTTAACGAAGCAGGAAACTGGACAGGTGTAATCTTTGCCGCTTATAGTGTTTTTGCTGCTTTATTTTCTTTAGTGATTACTCCATTAGCAAATAAATACGGAAGAAGAAATGTTTATGTTGTTTCTTTAATTTTAGGAGGACTTGGCTTATTATCTATTTTATTTATCAAAGACAAAAACCTATTATTCTTACCAATGATTGGAGTAGGAATAGCTTGGGCGGCTATTTTAGCATTGCCTTATGCTATTTTATCTTCTAAACTTCCAGCAAAACAGACAGGAGTTTACATGGGAATTTTTAATGCTACCATTACTATTCCACAGATTGCTGCTGGTTTATTAGGTGGAGTTTTACTTTCTGCTTTAGGTGGAACAGCTATTAACATGCTAGCTTTAGCAGGAGTTTCTATGGCACTTGCAGGGATTGCAGCACTTTTAGTCATTAAAGAATAATCTTCTCAAAATATTCACTTCATAATCCACCAAATTTTGGTGGATTTTTTTATTATCTTACATCAATGACTTCTGCTTTTGATTAGGCTAACTTTGCAGTATAAAATTGATAAATAATTATCTACATATGAAAACAATATTACATAAAGCAAGCGAAAGAGGATTTCAAAATCACGGTTGGTTAGTTGCCAATCACAATTTTTCTTTTGCAAATTATTACAATCCAGACAAAGTGCATTTCGGTAATTTAAGAGTTCTCAATGACGATTATGTAGAAAAAGGAATGGGTTTCGGGATGCATCCACACGCAAATATGGAAATCGTGACCATTCCATTAAGTGGAGAGTTACATCACCGTGATTCTATGGGGAATTTTGGAGTAATTAAAAAAGGAGAAATTCAGGTGATGAGTGCAGGAACAGGAATTCAGCACAGTGAATTCAACGGAAGTAAAGAACAACCCGTAACTTTATTGCAAATTTGGGTCATTCCTAATAAAATGGGAGTAGAACCAAGATATGACCAATTAAAAATTTCTGACAATGCCATTGATAATGAATTTCAGCAGATTATTTCTCCTAATCCTAATGATGAAGGAAGTTGGATTCACCAAGACGCTTGGTTTCACTTAGGAAATTTCACCAAAAAATCTTCTAGAACTTATCAAGTCAAAAAAGAAGGAAATGGAGTTTATGTTTTCGTTATTTCAGGAAGCGTGAAAATAGGCGAAAATACTCTTGGGCAAAGAGATGCTTTAGGAATTACAGAAATAGAACAGTTTGATTTAGAGATAGATAAGGATTCTGAAATTTTATTGATTGAAGTTCCAATGGACTTGCCTAAAATCTAAAAATTAAGTTAAAATTGAAGAGTAATGAAGAAAAAATATTTTTTCTGTTGCTTATTGTCAATAAAAAATATAATTTTGCGAAATCAAATTCCAAACAAATTGAATATTAAATCGCAACATTTTGGCTCTTGTACATTCCAAGAAATTGGGAAGCTAAAATACGCAGCAAAATAATTGAGGCCGATAATCAGAACGATTGTCGGCTTTTTTTGTATCGTTTATTTTTGATTTTCAATGCGTTTGCAGTTTGAAATAAATCTAGTAAAAACCTGAATCTTGCAGGTGAAAGTCCTGCAAGTCATTCAGAAAAAAAAACAAAAAGAAAAATGAATAATACGTATAAATCAGCTGGCGTAGACAAAGAAGAAGGTTACAAAACCGTAGACAAAATAAAATCTGCTGTAGCCGAAACGCACAATAAAAATGTACTGAACAATCTAGGAAGTTTTGGAGCTTTCTATGAAATTGGTGGCTATAAAAATCCTGTTTTGGTTTCTGGAACTGATGGAGTAGGAACCAAATTAAAAATTGCATTAGATACCAAAAAATATGATTCTATTGGTGTAGATTGTTTCGCGATGTGTGCCAATGATATTCTGTGTCATGGCGCAAAACCACTATTTTTCTTAGATTATCTAGCTTGCGGAAAACTAGATGCAGATGTAGCAGCAGAAATTGTTCTAGGAATGGTAAATGCTTGCAAAGACAATGAGTGCGCATTAATTGGTGGTGAAACTGCAGAAATGCCGGGAATGTATCAACCGGGAGATTATGATGTGGCTGGTTTCTGCGTAGGAATTGTAGAAAAAGACCAAATTATTGATGGTTCTAAAATAAAAACGGGTGATAAAATCATCGCTTTACCAAGTTCTGGTTTTCACAGCAATGGTTTTTCATTGGTAAGAAAAATTTTCCCAAATTTTGAAGAAGAATTCGAAGGAAAACCTCTTTACGAGACACTTTTAGTTCCTACCAAACTCTATTACAAAGACGTTTTTAAACTGAAAGAAAATGTAGAAATTTCAGGAATTGCTCATATTACAGGTGGCGGTTTAATCGAAAACGTTCCAAGAATTATTCCGAATGGATTATGTGCGAGAATTGACACTTCTAAAATCCAAATTCCAAGCGTAATGTTAGAATTAGAAAAACGTGGAAACATCGAAAGAATGGAGATGTTTGGTACGTTTAACATGGGTGTTGGAATGGTTGTAGTCGTAGATGAAAGTCTTGCCGAAAAAGCACTTTCTTTAATCGAAGACGCTTATTTAGTAGGCGAAATCGTAGAAAACGAAGAGAAAATTCAATTAATATAGAAACGAGATTTTAGATAAGAGATATCAGACAAAAATCTGAAATCTGAAATCTGAAATCTGAAATCTAACATGAAAAATATTACAGTTTTAGTTTCGGGTTCTGGTAGCAATTTACAGCGCATCATTGATTGTATTGACAATGGAGAAATTCCCAATACAAAAGTCAATTTGGTGGTTGCAGACAGAGATTGTTATGCTTTAGAAAGAGCCGAAAATCATCAAATTTCGCATCAACTCATCAAAAGAGGAAAAGATTTCTCTGAAAATTTAGAAAAGCTTTTGCCCAAAAATACAGATTTGATTGTATTAGCTGGTTTTCTATCGATTCTGAGTAAAGAATTTTGTGAAAAATACAAAGGAAAAATCATCAATATTCATCCTGCTTTATTGCCAAAATTCGGTGGAAAAGGAATGTGGGGACATCACGTTCACGAAGCGGTAATTGCAGCCCAAGAAAAAGAAAGTGGTGCAACCGTTCATTTTGTGACTTCTGGAATTGATGAAGGCGAAATTATCCTTCAAGGGAAATTTGAAATTGCAGAAAATGAAACTCCAGAAACTTTAGCACAGAAAGTGCATCAAATCGAGTACGAGATTTTTCCGAAAGCGATTGATTTGGTTTTAAATAAAAGAGTTCCATAGGAACGACCGATTTTACAGAATTGGAATTCATTCCAATGATTTAATAAAAAAAGTATAAATAAAAATGGAAAAACGAGCATTAATCAGTGTCTCCAACAAAAACAATCTTATTGATTTTGCCAAATTTTTAGAATCTAAAAATTACGAACTCATTTCTACAGGCGGAACATTTAAACATCTTAAAGAAGCGGGACTTAACCCAATTCAGATTGATGAAGTGACCAATTTCCCTGAAATGTTAGACGGAAGAGTAAAAACCCTTCATCCAAAAGTTCATGGTGGACTTCTTGCGGTTCGTGATAACGAAGAACACATGAAAACCGTTCAGGAACACGGAATAGAGCTGATTGATATGGTAATTGTAAACCTTTATCCGTTTTTCGAAAATGTAAATAAAGAAATTTCTTTGGAAGAAAAAGTAGAATTCATCGATATTGGTGGGCCATCAATGCTTCGTTCTGCGGCTAAAAATTTCGCTTCTGTGATTGTAGTTACCGATGTGGAAGATTATGCTAAAGTTCAACAAGAAATCTCTGAAAACGGTGATACTACAATAGAAACTCGTAAAAAATTGGCAGGAAAAGTTTTCAACTTAACTTCTGCTTATGATGCTGCAATTTCTCAAATGTTGTTGAATGAAGAATATCCTGAATATCTACAGGCTTCTTACCAAAAAGTTTCTGATTTAAGATACGGCGAAAACCCTCATCAATCGGCAGCGTATTACGTTTCTACTACTGAAAACGGTGCGATGAAAGATTTCGAAATTTTAGGAGGTAAAGAATTGTCTTTCAATAATTTGAGAGATATGGATTTATGCTGGAAAGTGGTGAATGAATTTAAAGATGAAATGGCTTGTTGTGCCGTAAAACATTCTACACCTTGTGGAGTTGCCATCGGAACTACTGCTTTAGAAACTTATACCAAAACTTTTGAATGTGACCCGATTTCTATTTTCGGGGGAATCATCGGAATGAATTATAAAGTAGATGCTGCAACCGCGGAAGAACTCAACAAAACTTTCCTTGAAATTGTAATGGCGACTGATTTTGATGAAGATGCATTAGAAATTTTGAGAAAGAAGAAAAATCTTAGAATTATAAAAATCAAAAATCCAGTTTCAGACAAAAAAACTTGGGTGAAAATAGATGGTGGAATTTTGGTTCAAGATGTAGATGACCAATTTTCTACAGATTTTAAAGTAGTTACAGAAATCCAACCAACAGAACAGCAAGAAAAAGCACTTTTATTCGCTCAAAGAGTGGTTAAATATGTAAAATCTAATGCTATCGTAGTTTCAAACGGAATTCAAGCTTTCGGAATTGGAGGCGGACAAGTCAATAGAATTTGGGCTACAGAACAAGCGATTTCTAGAGCTAAGGAAAAATTCAGCGGCGATTTAGTTTTGGCTTCAGATGCATTTTTCCCTTTCAGAGATGTAGTAGATTTCTGCGCTAAAGAAGGAATTACAGCGATTGTACAACCTGGCGGTTCTGTAAAAGATGAAGATTCTATTGCAGCTGCTAACGAACATAAAATCCCAATGATGTTCACAGGAATGAGACATTTCCTACATTAATTAAAAATTGAAGAATTAAAAAATTAATTTTGACTTAAAATCAAACAAATTCGTAAATTTGATAAAATCAATATACCAAATACTAACATACCAAATACCAAATACAAAAAATGAAAGTATTAATAATAGGAAACGGAGGTAGAGAATCTGCTATTGCAAAAAAATTATCTGAAGATAAAAGAATCAGTCAAATGTTTTTTGCAAAAGGCAATGCTACAACAGAAAATTTAGGTAAAAACTTGCCTTATGAGAGTGTAGCAGAGTTAAGAGATTTTGCTCTTAGAGAAAAAATAGATTTCACATTCGTAGGTCCAGAATTACCTTTAGTTAATGGTATTGTAGATGAATTTCAGAAACATAATCTCAAAATTTTTGGCCCTACAAAACGTGCCGCAGATTTAGAAGGAAGCAAGGCTTTTTCTAAAAAATTTATGCAAGATTATGGCATCAGAACAGCCAAAGCTGCTATTTTTGATTCTTTTGTAGAAGCAGACCAATATATCCAAAATCATTCTTATCCTTTGGTGATTAAAGCAAGTGGTTTAGCAAGCGGAAAAGGAGTAGTGATTTGTGAAGACAAAGAAACTGCGCATCACACTTTGCACCAATTCATGATTGAAAGAATTTATGGAGATGCTGGAATAAAAGTTGTCATTGAAGAATTTTTACAAGGTTTCGAAGCGTCTATTATTGCTTTTTGGAATGGCGAAAAAGCTTTTCCATGTGTTTCTGCCAAAGATTATAAGAAAGTAGGAAACGGAAATACTGGCGCAAATACTGGTGGAATGGGAACTGTAGCTCCAAGTCCAGAATTTACGGCAGAGCATTTAGCAGATTTTAATAAAAATATTTTAGAACCTACCGTTAAAGGAATTAAAGACAAAGCACTTGATTTTGTAGGGATTATATTTTTTGGCGTTTTGGTACAAGATAATCAATGTTATTTGTTAGAATATAACATGAGATTTGGCGATCCAGAAACGCAAGTCATCATGGCACTTTTAGAGAATAATTTGTTAGATGTTATCCATGATTGTATCGAAGGAAAAGATTTAGATTTACAGTTTTCAGACAAGAAGGCGATTTGTCTCGTGATGTGTTCTGGCGGTTATCCTGGGAATTATGAAATCGGTTACGAAATCAAAGGTTTAGATAAGGTAAAACACAGCAATGTTCTCTTTGCAGGAGCAGAGCAAATTGCAGGAAAAGTAGTCACCAATTCTGGTAGAGTGCTAAATGTAGTTGCAACTGGCGATACTTACGAAGAAGCCCGCGAAAAAGTCTATGAAGACGCAAAAACACTTCATTTCGACTACGCATTTTACAGAGAAGACATCGGAAAATTTTAATAAAATGAGGGAATTTTCCCTCAATTTTTTTAGGAGCTAATCCTGCTTTCCACTGCAATCTGTCATTGCGAGCAAAGCGAAGCAATCCCAAGTTTTTTCCTCACAATAACAGGATTTCCGTTGCAATCAGGGCTAGTTACGCTTAGAAATAAAAAGTAAATTTTGTAAAATTTAAGATTGAGTTTTAGCTCAATTTTTAACTTTCAATTAAATAAAATGAATAAAGGAATCATCATTTTGGACTTCGGTTCACAATATAACCAATTGATTGGTAGAAGAATACGCGAAATGGAAGTGTATTCGGAAATTTTACCTTTTAATACCTCTTTAGAAGAAATAAAATCCAAAAATCCTGCTGGAATTATCCTTTCTGGTGGCCCGAGTTCTGTAAATTCTCCAGATGCACATTTGGTAGAAAAAGAATTATTCGAATTGGGAATTCCAGTTTTGGGAATTTGCTACGGAATGCAACTTACAGCACATCTTTTGGGCGGAAACGTAAAAAAAGGTGAAAAAGGTGAATACGGAAAAGCAACTCTAGAAATAACGAAATCTAATCCACTATTTACAGGAGTAAGCAGATTTTCTACCGTTTGGATGAGCCATTTTGATGAAGTGGAAACTTTGCCAGAGAATTTTGAAATTTCAGCAAAATCTGGAGTAATTGCAGGGATTTTTAACGAAAAGAAAAATATTTATTGCGTTCAGTTCCATCCAGAAGTTTCGCACAGTGAATTTGGAGCTAAAATGCTCGAAAACTTCGTTTTCCAGATTTGTAAAGCAGAAAAAAATTGGAAACTCACCAATTATATCGAAAAAACCGTTTCAGAAATCCGCGAAAAAGTAGGAAATGACAAGGTCATTCTTGGGCTTTCTGGTGGTGTAGATTCATCGGTAGCTGCTGTTTTGATTCATAAAGCTATTGGTGACCAGTTGCAATGTATTTTCGTAGATACAGGACTTTTGCGTAAAGATGAAGGCAAAAAAGTAATGGAAAATTACGGAGAGCATTTCCATATGAATATTGATATGGTAGATGCTTCAGAAAGATTTTTGTCAAAATTAGCTGGAGTTTCAGACCCAGAAGAAAAAAGAAAAATCATCGGTAGAGAATTTGTGGCCGTTTTCGATGAAGAATCTCACAAATTTGAAGGCGCTAAATTTTTAGCTCAAGGAACCATTTATCCAGATGTTATCGAATCTCAATCGGTAAAAGGACCTTCTGCAGTGATTAAATCTCACCACAATGTAGGTGGATTGCCAGAAGAAATGAAACTTCAACTTCTAGAACCGCTTCGTGAATTATTTAAAGACGAAGTAAGAAAAGTAGGTGAAGAATTAGGAATTCCGCATCATTTGGTATACAGACATCCGTTTCCAGGACCAGGTTTAGGAATCAGAGTTTTAGGAGAAGTAGATGCCGAAAAAGTGAAAATATTACAAGAAGCAGATGATATTTTCATAGAAGAATTGTATAAAAATGATTTGTATGAAAAGGTTTCTCAGGCTTTTGTGGTGTTACTTCCTGTGAAATCTGTTGGAGTAATGGGAGACGAAAGAACGTATGAATACACCGCTGTAGTTCGCTCTGCGAATACTACAGATTTTATGACGGCAACTTTCAGTCATTTTCCTTGGGAATTTTTAGAAAATGTATCGAACAGAATTATCAATGAGGTGAAAGGAATCAATAGAGTCGCTTATGATATTTCGAGTAAACCTCCAGCAACGATTGAGTGGGAATAAATTTTAAAATCTTTCAAATTAATGAAAGATTTTTTTTATTTTTGGAATAACCTAAAACACAAATGATTATGAAAAAAATAGCTTCTATTTCGTTTTTTCTGATGGTTAATTTCTTGTTTTCTCAAACTTCTGATGTGAAGATAGAAGGAGATTATAACGGAGATGGCAAAAAAGAATTTGCATACGCTACGGTTTCAGATTGTAGTGAAGAATGCGAAGGAAATTGCATTACTACCATTCATTTTTCCGATGAAAAAATTAAACCGATTACCATCAAAAATGCTAAAAACGGTGATATCTATAACCTGAAAGATTTAAACAATGATGGCGCAGATGAAATAGGATTTTATCCGAATTGGTGTACCAGTTGTTGGCATTCTTTTTATGTCTACACTTTTAAAAATAATGAATCGAAATCCTTGGTAAAACCAATTCCTACGCATTGTTCGCAGTGGGAAGAAAATAAATTTCCGATTGAAAAAGATCCTCTGAAAAAAGGATTCGTAAGAATTACTTCAAGTGTTTGGAAAAATGATGAAATCAAAGTAGAAACCAAATCTGTGAAGCTCAAATAATGATTTTTGTCTTATTTTCTTAAATTATTCTCTGCTTAGCATAATTTAGTCCTTTTTGAATGATAATTTTGCATCTTCAAATTTAAATGATTGTTTAAAATTAATGAAGATGAAGAAAATTCTTTTATTCAGTTTTGTATTGTTCAGTTTGGCGATTTTTGCGCAAAATGATTCTAAAAAAGACACCATTTCGAACTATTCTAAAATCTTAAGAAACACCAGTTTTAGCGGTTTGTTGCAGACCAGATATTTGGTTTCTCTCACCGAAAATGTAGATGTAAACGGTGTAAATATAGCAGACCAACAAAAATTAGTAACCAATAGTTTTAACGTAAGAAGAGCAAGATTTTTATTAAAATCTAAGATTAATGACCGTTTTGACTTGGGAATGATGCTTAATTTTGCTGAGTTTAACAACAGTAATCTTACCGGAAAAGTATTAGAACAAGCTTTTGTAAGATATTCCCATAATAAGCATCTTAAAATTCAATTAGGGCAGTTCCGTCCGTATTTTGGTATAGAAGACGAAATTCCGAGTGAGTTTATTAAGTCTGTAGATTTCTCAAATGGTTATTATTTATTGGGAAAAAACGGTTGGCAAAGTTTCCAAACCGGAATTGCTGTTTATGGTGATATCAATAATGCTAAAAATCCATTGAAATACTACATAGGAGCTACCAATGGAAATTCTCGTGGTTCTGAAATTGATAATGACCAAAGCAAACACGTTTACGCCAGATTAGAAAAGGATTTTAAAGATGATTTAAAAATTGGAGTGAATGGAGGAATTGGCAGTTACATCAATCAATCAGGAAATGTAATCGGGGCCGATGTAGAAAAAACCTTTACTATCAATCCAAAATGGAATCTTGAAATCATCTCAGAATACAAAGAAGGAAACAATTTTTCAGAATTTGGAGTTTCTAAGCTTTCACCAAAGCCAGAGCTGAAAGACTTTAGATTCAGAAGTTTTTATATCAATCCTATTATTCGATATAATCTGAATTCACCAAGACTAAGAAGCATAGAATTCTCTAACCGATATGAATATCTTAATCCTAATTACCAATTAGAAGGCAATGTAAGAACTACTTTTACGCCAATGCTTACTTTAGAATTTGCTGACCAATATTTTGCTTGTTTGCAAATAGGAGCCATGATTGATGATTACAAAAAAAATGTTCCACTTACTTCAGAATATGACCATACTACAATGTTTGTGCAAGTTCAGGCGAGATTTTAGGTGATAAAAAGCATTTTTTATTTTCTAAGAAAACCCTTATTTTTAGAAAAATTTTTAAAATGAAAAAACTAATAATCTTATTAACTATTCTCAGCAATTCATTACTTTGGGCGCAATCGAAAGAAAATACTACTGTAACTTTTAACTTTGAAAATACATCCATAGCTCTTCCTCAATCTAGTTTCTACAGTACTTTACAAATTTTAGATATTAGAAAGCAAAAAGAAGATGTAGGCTTTGTGAAATATGGAGGTCAAAATTCCAAGAAGAAACTATTACTGTCTAAAACCATAGAAAATATTTTTATAGATTATTTTAATCAATTGTTACCGCAAAATTCTGCTTCTAAGAATCTTACTTTTCTTTTGAGAGATTTCTATATTTCTGAGACGCCTAATCAAGCTAATTTTTTATTAAAAGGAGCATTTTTTAGTCAAGAAAATGATACTTACCACTTAATCTCTAAAGTGGAAAAGAAAATATCATTTAATAGTACGGATAAACTCATGTCACTTCAAAAACAAGTTAATAATCTGATTTCTACTGAAATCAAAACCGCTATGGAATCTAATACATTTCTAATGGAAAGAGCATTTACATTAAATGATATGATTTCTTATGATGATATCATGAAAAGTGAAATTCCACTGTATAGCAATAATAAATATCCAGACGGTATTTACAAAAGTTTTGAGTCTCTTAAACATCTGAAACCAGATTTTCCTATTCAGGAAATTGCTCTGTCGCCTTCAGGAATTAAAAAAATTAAATACAAAGACAATTCTGGAGAAATAGTCAATGCAAAACCTATAGCTTATGCTATTGTTAAAGACAATAATATTTATATCAAAGGACTTAATTTTTATGGAGTAATCAAAGAAAAAAATAATTTTTACTTCGTAGGAGAAGTGGTTCAAGGTCCTTCTTTTGGTGATGTACTTCTAGGTACTGCAATTGGAGGAGTAGGAGGCGGAATTGCCATGTCACAATCTACTACACTTACCTATAAATACAGAATAGATTACGAAACAGGTGAGTTTGTAAGAGATTAAAATTTTTGCTCTATTTTAAAAATCGTATTTTTGCCAAATGAAAGTATCATTTGCAGATTTTGATTTGCCAAAACAACTCAACAGCGCTTTAGAAAAATTAGGAATTTCTGAGCCTACTCCTATTCAGCTGAAATCTTTTTCCCCAATTATGTCTGGAAAAGACGTAATGGGAATTGCACAAACCGGAACCGGTAAAACATTAGCTTATCTTCTTCCAGTTCTTAAAACTTGGAAATACAATAAAAACGGAAGTCCAACTGTTCTTATCCTTGTTCCTACGCGTGAATTGGTGGTGCAAGTTGCCGAAGTTGTAGAAAAACTGACAGTAGATATGTCAACAAGAGTTTTAGGAGTTTATGGCGGCGTAAATATCAATACTCAGAAACTTTTGGTTTACGAAGGTGTAGATATTTTGGTGGGAACTCCGGGAAGAGTAATGGATTTGATGAAAGATGCTGTTTTGAACTTGAAAGATCTAAAAAAACTGATTATCGATGAGTTTGATGAGATGCTTTCATTGGGTTTCAGAAGACAGTTAGAAGATATTTTCACGATGATGAGTGAGCGCAGACAGAACATTCTTTTTTCTGCAACCATGACGGATGATGTAGATGCCATGCTAGACGAATATTTCAAAAATCCACAGGAAATTTCTTTAGCAAGAAGCGGAACTCCACTCGAAAAAATAGCTCAATCTGCTATTCCGGTAAAGAATTTTAATACCAAATTAAATCTATTGGTTCACCTTTTAAGAACGCAAGATGAATTTGAGAAAATTCTAATTTTTGCCAATAATAAGAGACACGCTGATTTAATTTTTAATAAAATAGACGAAGAATTCCCTGGAGAATTTGGGGTGATTCACTCGAATAAATCTCAAAATTTCAGATTGAGAACGATGAAATCTTTCTCAGACAATGAATTGAGAGGAATTATCACGACAGATGTTATGGCGAGAGGTCTTGATATTCCAGATGTTTCACACGTTTTTAACTTTGAAATTCCAGAAATTCAGGAACAATATATTCACAGAATTGGTAGAACAGGTAGAGCAGATAAAGACGGAATTGCGATTTCTTTTTACACACCAAAAGAAGAAGAACGTTTCATAGAACTAGAAATGTTTATGAACAAGGAAGTGAAAAGAATAGAATTTCCAGAAGAAGTGAAGGTTTCTGAGGTGAAAATCGCGTCAGAAAAAGAAGTTGTAGTGATGAAAAATCCTGTTCAGTATAAAAAAATTGAACCAGGTTCTGCTTTCCACGAGAAAAAAGATAAAAATAAAAAAGTGAATCTTGGTGGACCAAGCAAAAGAAAACCACCCAAAACCAAACCGGGAAACAGAGCTCAAGCAAAGGCAAAATCTATTGCAAAGAGAAAAAAGAAATAAAACAAAAATCGCTCCGAATTTCGGAGCGGTTTTTTATTTTGTATTAATATTATTGGCTTTTAAAATTTCATAAAATTTGTCTTCCTTGCCAAGTTTTTTCATCTCTGTAAAATTGTACCTGATGATGTTTTCTGCATCTGCACGATAAGGAGAGTTATTTTTGATATAGAGATTAAAAGCTTTACACATATAATCTAGACTTTTTTCATATTCTTTTAAATACTGAAAGTAGATTTGACCAATTCCGTAATAGATTTCAGGATTTTCGGAGTCTAATTTTTTGAGAAGTTCAAAGGTGTCTATAGCTTTTTGATATTCTTTTTTGTAGGTATATGCAACAGCCAAATTTTGAATAGGAAATGCATGATTTGGGTCTAATTCGATTGATTTTTTATAAGCTTCTATCGCTTTGTCATATTCTCCTAATTGTCTGTAGCAATATCCTAAATTATCCCATGCAAAAGGAAAATTGCTGTCTTCTTTTACTGCTAAAAGAAAATATTCTAATGCTTTTGCATAGTTTTTATTGTTAGATTCATTTACACCTTTTGTATAGTAATCTCTAGCTTTTGGATTTTGAGAAACCGAATTCTCATTTTCTCTATCATTAGTCGCTAAGACGAATTTCATAGATTCACAATTCTTCATCAAATAGTCTTCTAATTCTCTTTTTGAATCTAGGTAATTTTGAGATTTTTCGTTTAAATTAATGTTGATTTTGCTGTCTTTGGTTTTATCTACTGCCGCTAATTTTTTACCTAGCATATACGCTCCAGTATATTCTTTTACGCAGCCGTTGATTCCTTCAATATTTTCTTTTCTTTTACGGTTAATGACTTCATCTTTTACAGAATCAATGCATTTACAAGTTTTGTCAGCAATTTCTTTTTTAATGCTTTCAATGATTTTATTAACATCTTCTTTAGTTTCTTTCTCTTGAGAAAAAATAGAAATGGAAATCACTGAAAAAAGGAAAATCATTAGTTTTTTCATGGTTATTGGTTTTTAAAGTTTTTATTTTAAATAAGGATACATCACTTTAGTCCAGATTTTATAACCTTCAGGTTTCATGTGTAGCATGTCTTCTAAGTATAAATCTTTTCTGATGTTGCCATTTTCATCATTCATGCTTTCTGTGATGTCTATAAATTCTGCATTTTTCTTAGCATTCATGAAGTTTTTAATTTTTTTATTAACTTGCTTCATGGTTGGCCAAAATTGTTCTCTACTTGGCGAATATTTGATGGAAACGTAAGCGATATTTGCTTCAGGATAATGAGCTCTTACCGTTTTATAAAATTGTTTAAATCTTTTGAAAACTTCTTTTGCAGAAGGTTTTTCGGCATGTGCAATATCATTTTCGCCGCAATAGATCACCACTTGTTTCGGTTGATAAGGATTGAGTAAATCTTCGGCATAGTAATTTAGATTAAGCAATCTAGAACCTCCAAAAGCTCTATTGATAATGGTTTTGTCAGGGAAATAATCTGCTACGTCTTTCCACATGGTAAAAGATGAACTTCCCAAGAAAAGGATAGCATCTTTTGGTGGTGTTTTTTCTGCATCTAATTTTTTAAAATGTTGAATATCATCATAAAAATCTGCTTTTTGAGCAGTTAGAGAACCGAAAATAAATACAAAAAAGAGGAATGAAATTTTAAGAAAATTCTTCATGATAAAAATATTAGGATAAACTTTTCAAATTTAGGGAAACCCTAATTACTTATTGAGCAATTCTCTCATGAAATTCATCAGTTTATCAATGTCATTTTTAGTCGTGGCAATTCCTACAGAAATTCTAGTTGCGCCACGCATTTTTCCTAAAAATTTAATCATGTCTTTGTAATCACCTTGTTCGTGAGAAGAGTAGTAGGTTGCTAATTCATTGTCTGTTAGGCAATTATTAACTTCGTCAATGCCTGGATTACAGAAACAACCTGAACGAAGTGAAATGTTATGCTGATTCGCCATTTCTTCTATTTGCTCGAATTCATAACGAACGCCTTCTTGGTTGTAAAAACCTAAAATAATGGTTCCTCCAAGATTTTGATGGTCTTTTGGTCCGAAAATCTGAATCAATTTTCTACCATTATCGTGTTGTAAACTTTCTAAATTTTCGTATAAATATTTTCTGAGCGAAGCTACACGTTCATTAATGCGTTGTATTCCGATATTTTCAATGTAATCTAAACCAATTTTTACCGCAGGAATGTCTAAATAATTGAGCGTTCCATCTTCGAATCTTTCGTGATTATTAATCAAGAAATGATGAATGGTATTCACCGAAACCAAGCTTACAGTTCCACCTGCAAACCATGGTTTTTGTAGTTTTTTAAACTTTTCTTTATTTACCAAAAGACAACCAATTCCTGTAGGATAACCAAAAATTTTATAAAAAGAAACACATACAAAATCTGGTTTTACTTCTTTTAAATCCAATTGATTCGTTGGTACAAATGCTGCTGCATCTAGTAAAACATCCCAACCTAAATCCTGTGCTTTTTTAATCCAAGACAAATCGTGTTTCACACCCGAAACGTTTGACTGAGCAGGAAATGCGAATAGTTTATTTTCAAAATTTTCAGATTCTTGAAGTTTTTCCATCACGAAATTTTCGTCCATTCTTAAATCCTGATAATAGATAGGAGCGTACGTTACTTTTCCACCTTTTGAAAGGCAAAACTGACGAATTCCATTTACCGAATTATGGTTATCTGCAAGAAGTAAAAAATGTGATTTCTCGTTGAATGGATAAGATTCTCCCACAATTTTCAATGCATTAGAAGCGTTTTGAGTAAAAATGCAGTAATAATCTTCCGCATTGAAGTAGTCAATTACCTTTTGTCTCGCTTCTTCTACCAATTTTGTAGACAATTGAGAAGTAGGATTGGTAGAATGCGGATTGCCGAGAATATTATTGATAAGCAAATCTTGATGTTCCAAAATTTGTGATTTAGCATAGAGATTTCCTCCCGTAAAATCTAGATAAACTTGCTTGTGTGTATCTAAACGTTTGTATTCTACATTTCTCAGAATTTCGAAGAAATCATTGTGTGCTAAAACGGTCTTATTCTCTGCTAATGCATTCATTTTTACTTTTTTTCAAAAATAAAAAAAAATCACAGAATTCTCTGTGATTTTGTGGAAGTTATTTTGAGCATAAAATGAACGAGTTCATTAGTATGCCATTTCTACAATTTTTTTAGCATCTTCAGGTTTTACAATGCCTTTTTCACCAATCGCTAACCAATTTCTAGCAATAAATGCTTCTTGAATTTTTTCTGCTGTTCCTTGGTAATTTTCGGTGTACTCAGATAATTTGGTTTTTATACCTAAACTTTGGAAGAAAGCTTCCATTTTTTCTATTCCTTTCAGCGCTTTTTCTTCAGTAGAACCTTCTGTCACATTCCAAACTCTTTCTGCATATTGAGCTAATTTTTCTTTTTTAGCTTCAAAATTATAACGGTAATGAGAAGGTGCAATAATGGCTAAAGTTCTAGCATGGTCTATACCAAATTGAGCAGTTAATTCGTGACCAATTCCGTGAATTGCCCAGTCAGAAATGACTCCTTTTTGAATCAATCCATTTAAAGCCATGGTACAACTCCACATAAAATTAGCCGCTGCATCATAATCGAATTCTTCTTCCATCATTTTTGGAGCAATTTCTTGTAAAGTTTGTAAAATGCTTTCAGCAAAACGGTCTTGAAGTGTAGCAGAAGTTTTTACGGTCATATATTGCTCTAAAACGTGAGTGTAAGCATCTGTAATTCCGTTTGCAATTTGTTTTTTAGGAATAGAACGAATCACTTCTGGATCTAAAATAGAAAATTGTGGGAATAAACCAGGACCTCCCATTCCTAATTTCTGACCGATTTCTCTTCTAGAAACTACGGCGCCAGAATTCATTTCAGAACCTGTTGCAGGAAGTGTAAGTACAGAAGCAAATGGTAAACCTTTTCCTTCTTCTGTTCTAATTCCATTTTTTAAAATATCCCAAGGTTCTCCTTCATAATTGGCTGCTGCAGAAAGGAATTTAACCCCATCAATTACAGAACCACCACCTACTGCTAACATGTAAGTGATATTTTTTTCTTTGATCATTTTTAAGGCTTCTAATAAAACTTCGTATTCTGGGTTTGCAGGAATTCCTCCGAATTCTTCCCAATTGTAACCTTCTAATGCTGCTTTTACTTGGTCGTAAACGCCATTGGTTTTAATGCTTCCGCCTCCGTAAAGCACTAATATTTTTTCTGTTTTCGGGATTTCTCTAGAAATTTTAGCGATTTCGCCTTTACCGAAAATAATTTTTGTAGGATTTTTAAATTCAAAATTTAACATATCAATAAATTTTTTCCCAAAATTACGAAATAAGATTCCGAAAGTGATGAAAATTAATAAAAATTTAAGATTGAAAATTTCAATAATATGCTATAAATAAAGAGTTTTTAATACCTTTGTTTCATGATTAATGAAGCCCGTTTAGAAAAATTTCGTCAGGTTGTAGAAAATAAATTTCAGATTTATAACAGCTTGTTTATGAGCCTTCCGTATGATAAAATGACCAACATCGGAATGCTTTTACCGTTTCTTTATGAAGAAAGTAGAGATGGTTACGAAGAAGGAAAATCTCCAGAAGAAATTGTAGAAGAATTCTTCAAAAAGCATACAGAAGTTACTACAGAAGAACAGAAGCAGGAACTGCTTTTTAAGATTATTCAATATATTGAAAGGCAAGTTGTGCTTTTTGACAGTATAGAAGATGCAGCTTTTCAACAGTTGCACTCAGAAAGTGATGCGGGAACAGTAATGCAGTTGCATGAACGTGCTTTGCAAGAACATAAGTTAGGAAAAGTTCGCGAAAAATTAGAAGATTTTGCCGTAAAAGTAGTTTTTACAGCGCACCCTACACAGTTTTATCCGAATGCTGTACAAAGAATTTTGCATGATTTGCGTTCTGCTATTTTAAAAGATGATATCAATGAAATAGACCTTTTACTTCAACAGTTAGGGAAAACCCCTTTTGTAAATAAAGAGCGACCAACTCCGCTAGATGAAGCATTAAGCATTATTTTTTACTTGAGATATGTGTATTATGACACAATTGGCGAATTGTATAAAAAACTGAAACAATCTTTCGGAAGTGAATATTTTGATATTCATCAAGACGTTTTTCAATTAGGTTTTTGGCCAGGAGGAGACAGAGATGGGAATCCTTTTGTAACGGCAGATGTTACACTAAAAGTAGCCAATGAACTCAGAAATTCTATTCTCAAAAATTATTACAATCATTTAAAAGATTTAAGAAGAAGATTAAGTTTCAGAGGCGTTTCAGAAATATTAGAAAAACTAAGCAATGAATTGTACAATAACATTTTCAAAAATGAAAATTCTATTTCAAGTGAAACGATTTTAAAATATTTATCAGAAGCTGAAGATATTCTAAAAACTCAGCACAATGGACTTTTTACCAATATATTGGTAGATTACAGAGACCGAGTTAAGATTTTTGGAACTCACTTTGCAACTTTGGATATTCGTCAAGACAGTAGAATTCACCAAAAAGTGATAGATGAATTGGTGACAAAATATTCTAAACAAGATGTTGCATCACTTACTAATTCTGAAAAAGTAAATATCTTAATTTCTGAACATATTAAGGCTAATCCGAATGATTTTGAAGATGAAATCATCAAAGAAACACTGAAAAGTGTCATCAATGTTAAGGAAATTCAGGCCAAAAATGGCGAAAGAGGAATGCACCGTTACATTATTTCTAATTCTGATACTGTAGAAGATGTGATGAATGTTTTCGCTTTGTTCAAAGTGTGCGGTTATCAAGATGAAGACATCAACATAGATATTGTTCCGCTTTTTGAAACCATGGAAGGTCTTGCGAATGCAGAAAAAGTGATGCAGGATTTATACAATGATGAAGTTTATCAAAAACATTTGGCGAAGAGAAAAAGAGAGCAAACAATTATGCTCGGTTTTTCTGATGGAACCAAAGATGGTGGTTATTTAAAAGCCAATTGGGAAATTTATGCTACCAAAGAAAGACTTTCTAAAGTTTCTGAAGAGAATGACGTGAAAGTGATTTTCTTTGACGGTAGAGGTGGACCTCCAGCTCGTGGTGGTGGTAAAACGCACCAGTTCTACGCAAGTCAAGGAAAAACAATTGCCAATAACAAAATAGAATTAACAATTCAAGGTCAAACCATTACTTCGGTTTTTGGAAATAAAGATCAAGCGAAATATAATTTTGAGCAACTTTTGACTGCTGGAATCGAGAATGAAGTTTTTAAAAATCACAAAAAAGATTTAACCGAAAAAGAAAGAACTTTAATCGAAGAATTGGCAGAATTGAGTTATGTAAAATATGTTGATTTAAAAGAAAATCCACTTTTTGTGCCTTACTTGCAAGAAATAAGTACGCTTCAATATTACGGGAAAACCAATATAGGAAGTAGACCAAGTAAACGTGGCGCAGGAAATGAATTGAAGTTTGAAGATTTAAGAGCAATTCCTTTTGTGGGAAGTTGGAGTCAACTGAAGCAAAATGTACCAGGATTTTTTGGTTTTGGAACTGCAATTAAAAAATTAAAAGATGAAGGCAGAATAGAAGAAGTAAAAGATTTATTCAGAAATTCTGATTTCTTCAAAACGTTGGTGCTTAATTCTATGATGGCGATGAATAAATCTTATTTTCCGCTTACCTATTACATGAAAAATCATCCTAAATTCGGGGCGTTTTGGCAAGTACTGTTCAGTGAGTATGAATTGTCCAAAGAAATGATGTTCGAAATTACAGGTTTCCATAGTTTGATGGAAGAAGAACCAGTAGGAAGAAAATCCGTGAAAATTAGAGAAAAAATAGTGCTTCCGTTGTTGAGTATTCAGCAGTATGCACTCATGAAATTACAGAAAAACGAAGGAGATAGAGAAACGCTCGAAAAATTGGTAACTCGTTCACTTTTCGGGAATATTAATGCGAGTAGAAATTCGGCATAGTAGAACCAAGTAAAAAGAGTCATGTAAAAAGTAAGCCTTCAGATTTTCTGAAGGCTTTTTTTAGTGTTTGTTTTAATTATTCTTTGATGAATTTTTCTACAGTTTCAGAAGAAGGGGTTTTGATTTTTAAAAAATACAATCCTTTTTCTAGTTTGTCAATATTAATTTTAGTGGTTTTCGAGTCGAATAAAAATTGGCCTAAACTATTATAAACAGATATTTTTTCAATTTTTTGTGTAGAAGAAATATTGATTTCTTGTTTTGCAGGATTAGGATATACAATTGCCTTATTTTGTGAATAAAACTCATTTGTTTTTAGGAAAGATGAAAGAACTTGCCCAAAATTTAAAATTCCATAGCCTAGTTGGTCAGTATAATTAGGGTATAGAGATGCAGTTTGTCTCAAACTATTTTTTAATAATTCTCTGTTAGTAGAATTTGGAATAGCTTGTAATAAACAAGCAATACCACCAGCAGAAAGTGGGGTAGCATAAGAAGTTCCATTTCCAGGATATGCACCATTATTATATGCAAAGTAGGTAGAAGTTGCTCTAGCAGAAGCATCTGGTTTAACTTTTCCTGAAGAATTTGGGCCAAAAGAAGTAAAAATAGAAGGATTTCCTGTACTATCTACGCCTCCAATAGTAAAAACTTTTTCGTTATCTGCAGGTGTTACAATGTATTTCCATGTTAGGTTCCCTTCATTTCCTGCAGCTACTACTACTATTATTCCTTTTTCTGAAGCAATTTGTGCGGCTCTTGCAATAAATGAAGTAGTTCCATTCATTTGAGAATAAGAATAATCATAACGGCTGTCATCAAAAAAATCTGCATAACCTAAAGAGGTAGAAATGATGTCAACTCCCTTTCTATCAGCTTCTTCTGCTGCTTGAATCCAATATAATTCTTCTTCTGGAATTTCTTTAGTTCCATCTTCTGTTGCGTATAAATAAAAGTCTGCATCTGGAGCGGCTCCCACAAAAGTTCCGTCAAGATAACCACCAATAATTCCTAAGCAATTGGTTCCGTGGCTATTGAGAGATGTATTATAAACATCTGTATTTTTTGAGATGAAATTATAAACGTGTTTAATTTGATTATTGCTTCTCATTCTAGCAAATGCAGAACCAGTATTTACTGTTGGAAATCCCGTGTCTATGACTGCAATGGAAACTCCAGTGCCTGTAAAACCTTGTACATGAAGCGTTCTCAAGTTTACTTGTTCTATTTGAGCTAAAGAATTTCCGTAATTAAAGTTAATTTTTGCAGATAAATTTTTTGGAAATTTCTCTTTTTTAGAAATTTTTCCAGAAGGATTGTTTTTTACAAAACTTTCTACTTTTAATACATAAGGTTCGGCTTGTAATTGAGTAATTTGAGCTGCTGTAGCATTCACGGCAACACCATTGAGCCATTTTGATTTATCATTAACGGTAAATCCCAAATTTTGTATATTCTGAATATATGCTGGTTCTATTGGTGCATCTTGAGCGGTAATAGATATTCCTAGATTACTTCTTCTGTCAATGGCTTTTTGTGATAATTCTGAAAGAGGATTGGCTAAAAAAGCAGAAGCATTTGGTTTGTCTTTGAAGTAAACAAATACCAATTCTGTTTGTGAAAAAGCAAAACTAAAAAAGAGTAGAAAGTATAATTGAATGATTTTTCTCATTTTTTCAAATTTATACGAATTTAAAATATTTTTGACAATATCTATTTTAAAAAATTCACTTATTTTTCCTTACAATTTCCGTATTTTTGCTAAAATTTTTAGAAATGAAAAAAATCCAAATGGTTGACTTACAAAGTCAGTATCAAAAAATAAAAAATGAAGTTGATGAAAAGGTGCTTAATGTGATGCAAAGTGCTATGTTCATCAATGGTCCAGAAGTTCAAAATTTTCAAAAAGAATTAGAGCAATATCTTGGTGTAAAACACGTAATACCTTGTGCTAATGGTACAGATGCTTTACAAATCGCTTTGATGGCGCTAGATTTACAACCTGGTGATGAGGTTATTACGGCGGATTTCACTTTTGCGGCAACGGTAGAAGTGGTTCATCTTTTAAAATTAAAATCAGTTTTAGTAGATGTAGATTATGATACTTTCAATATTGATATTGAAAAATTAAAAGCCGCGATTACTCCAAAAACGAAAGCGATTATTCCTGTGCATTTGTTCGGACAATGTGCTAATATGGAAGCTGTTTTAGAAGTAGCAAAAGAACATAATTTATTCGTAGTAGAAGATAATTGTCAAGGAATTGGTGCAGATTATACTTTTTCTGATGGTACAGTAAAAAAATCTGGAACTATGGGAACTATTGGTACCACAAGTTTTTTCCCATCTAAAAATTTAGGTTGTTATGGAGATGGTGGTGCTATTTTTACCAATGATGATGAATTGGCTTACAAAATGCGCGGAATTGTAAACCACGGAATGTACAAGCGTTATTATCACGATGAAGTAGGTGTGAATTCTAGATTAGACAGCGTTCAAGCTGCGGTTCTAAGAGTAAAACTTCCGCTTTTGGATTCTTATAATACTGCAAGAAGAAGTGCTGCAGATTATTATGACAAAGCTTTTGCGAATCATCCTAATATTTTAATACCGAAAAGATCAGAAAACTCTACACACGTTTTCCATCAATATACACTTAGAATTTTAAACGGAAAAAGAAATGAATTACAAGCGTTTTTAGCCGAAAAAGAAATTCCAGCGATGATTTATTATCCAGTTGCGCTAAGAAAACAAAAGGCATATTACCAAGAATCTAATGATGCAGATTTTGTAAACACAGATAAATTATTAGACCAAGTGATTTCTTTACCAATGCACACAGAATTAGAAGAGGAGCAATTGAAGTTTATTACTGATTCTGTATTGGAGTTTATGAAATAAATCTAATTAGAATTCTGAAAGTATAATAAAATAATCATGACAATACTCGTAACAGGCGGATTAGGATATATTGGTTCTCACACCGTTGTAGAACTTCTCAATAACAATTTTGAAGTAGTCATCATTGATGATTTATCCAATACCGAAAGATTTATTCTTAAAAATATAGAAGAAATCACGGGCAAAAAACCTATTTTCTATCCTTTTGATTTAAAAAGAAAGGAATTACTTAAACAAGTTTTTGATGCTCACAAAATCGAAGGTTGTATTCATTTTGCAGCGTATAAAGCTGTAGGCGAATCTCAAGTGAAACCTATTGATTATTATGAAAATAATTTGTTCTCTCTTCTAAATCTTTTGCAAGAAATGAAAGAAAGAAATATTTCTAATTTCATTTTTAGCTCTAGCTGTACGGTTTACGGACAAGCTGATAAGATGCCAATAGACGAAGAAACAGTTTTAAAATTACCTGAATCTTCTTACGGAAAAACCAAACAAATGGGCGAAGAAATCTTGAAAGATTTTGCAACCGCTCATCAGAAAAAAGTGACTTTGTTGAGGTATTTCAATCCAATTGGAGCACATCCTTCAGCAAAATTAGGAGAACTGCCAATCGGAATTCCGAATAATTTAGTACCTTATGTAATGCAAACTGCAGCTGGAGTTCGTGAGAAACTTTCGGTTTGGGGAAATGATTATGATACCGAAGATGGAACCGCAATCAGAGACTATATTTATGTGGTAGATTTGGCAAAAGCGCATGTAAAAGCTTTGCAGAAATTAATTTCTGAAAACTCTGAAACGCTGGTAGATATTTATAACCTAGGAACAGGAAAAGGAAGTTCAGTTCTTGAAGTAGTTCATGCTTTTGAAAAAGCCAATGATGTAGCGGTTCCTTACCAAATTTGTGAAAGAAGAGCAGGAGACATTACCATCGCTTATGCGAATGCTGACAAAGCTGAAAAAGAACTCGGTTGGAAATCTGAAACTTCATTAGAAGAGGCACTCAGAACCGTTTGGCAATGGCAAAAATATTTAGAAACTAGAGAAAAATAAAATTCTATGAAAACCCAAAAAATAGGAATTACTTTTTCATCATTTGATTTGCTTCATGCGGGTCATATCAAGATGTTAGAAGAAGCAAAAACGGTTTGCGATTATTTGATTGTTGGGCTGCAATTAGACCCAGCTTATGACAGACCTACTAAAAATAAACCTACTCAAACGGTTGTAGAACGCTATATTCAGCTAAAAGCTGTGAATGCAGTAGATGAAATCGTTCCATATTATACAGAGCAGGATTTAGAAGATATTTTAAGGTCTTTTGTTATTGATGTGAGAATTATTGGTGATGAATATAAAGACAAAGATTTCACGGGAAGGCAATATTGTGAGGAAAAAGGAATTGAAATTTATTACAATAAAAGAGATCATCGATTTTCTTCCACAGATTTAAGAAAAAGAATCTACGAAGCTGAAAAAGCGAAGCTAGATAAATAAAAAAATCCGAGAAATTTTTCTCGGATTTTGTTTTTATTACATTGGTGGCATTTGGTCATCACTACCTTGGTCATTGCTGTTAATATCTTTTTTCTTCTTGGGTTGTTCTACTTTTTCTCCTTGTTTAAATCTGTATGAGAAAGAAAGAGCAAACTGTCTTGGTTGCCACTGCATGTAGTTTTCACGTGTAAATTCTGCAGTTCTTGTCACATTTCTCATTGCTCTGGTATTAAATATATCCTGAATGTTAAATGTAATCGTTCCATTTCCTTTTAAGACTGTTTTAGAAGCACCAAAGTTAATGGCGTACATGTCTCTTCTATCTGTACTTTTGGTGTTTTCTGCACCTCTGTAGAATCCTTGTAACTGAAAATTAAAGGTTTTATCTACTCTAAAACTTGTGGTAATTCTAGATCTTACAGATAATCCGCTTCCTTCAAAAGACATAGGCTCTGATAAAATATTACTATCAAAATAGATGCCTTTATTAGTATATCCAAATAAATCAAAATTACCCATTAATCTTAACCATTTGGTTGCCTCCCAATTGAAGTTAAGGTCTAAACCATATCTGTCATTAGTTCCAAGGTTAATAGGTTTAGTGTTAAATACACCTTTGTCAGCAAATACAAGCATTTTAACATCATCTTCTGTATGTTTGAAATAAAGAGTAGGATTGATGGTTAACTTATTTTTTGAAATACTGTAACCTAGTTCAAATGAATCCACATACGAAGGATTTAAATCTATGTTTCCTAAAAATATGTTTTGATTATCAGAATAACTTGGATTAGGAATCATAAAGAAAGAACGAGGTCTATCTATTCTTTTAGAGTAGTTAACAAGAATTTGGTTACTCTTTGTGATTTCATAGCTTAAGAAAACACTAGGGAATAAATTATTATAACTCTTGTTTTTATCAATGTTATCTGTTGGAATAAGATTTTGATATTTAATATCGATATTAGAATATTCATTTCTAAGACCTAATTGATATCCTAGATTTCCAATTTTGCTTTTGAACTGTATGTATGCAGCATTAAAAGTTTCTTTATAATCTGCATCATAAGTGTATTTAGGTAGGTAAGCAAAATTAGAATTTGCAGATAATCTTTCTTGAACATCATTAGAGTAATTATTAGAGTTAATATCTAATCTATAACCAGCTTCTAATTTAGATTTATCACCAATAGGAAGTTCATAATCCACTTTACCAATGGTGTTTTTATTAGTGGTATTTTGGTTAATTTTATCTTCTAAAACTAAAATGTTATTGTCTTTTTCGTCTACGTGAGTGTCATTTTCTGACTTATTTTTTTGTAGACTTAATGATAATGAAATGTTTTGTCCGTGGTTATCAAATTTATGATCCAATCCGAAGTCTCCTTGTAATGCAAGATTGTCATTATTTCCTCTATTCTCTCTTTTAGTAAAAGATTGAGTTCCATCTAAGAAATAATAATCGTAGTTAATATCTCCAGCATTTTCACTGTTAAATTTTCTAACTGTTCCCGACACGTTTACAGAAGTCTTCTCATTTATATCATAAATGAATCCTGTAGATGCATTATAGTTTTTATTTTTATTCTTAGAAACAGATTCTAAGTCAAAAGAAGTTCTGTCTTTAGGATCTACTGCATTGAAATAATTAGCTTTGTTAGTATTAGTGTTTTTAGATTCTCTATAACCACCACCACCATTTAAAAACCATGTCAAGTTTCCTTTTCTAATGCTAAGATTAGTATTAAGATTGGTTTGTGGTAGATAGCCTAGTGTTCCTGTAACGCTTCCGTTAAGACCAACTTTTTTATTCTTTTTTAAGATAATATTTAAAATTCCAGCCGTTCCACTTGCTTCAAATTTAGAAGAAGGATTGGTAATTACCTCAATTCTGTCTATTTGATCTGCGGGAATAGATTGTAATGCATTTGCGCCATCATCTATACCAAGTAAAGCAGAAGGTTTTCCATTAATCAAAAATCTTACATTAGAGCTTCCTCTCATCGAAACTGTTCCATCTGTATCTACAGAAATTGAAGGTACATTTTGTAAAACATCTTGAAGGCTTCCACCTTTGCTGATAATATCTTGGTTTACATCATACGTTCTTTTATCGAGCTCTATTTTGTAAGGTTTTGCAGTAGAGGTAAGAGTTACACCTTCTATATCTTTGGTTTTTGCGTTGGTAACTTGTTGTTCAGATTCTATTTTTATGTTTCCTAAATTAGGATTTTGCCCGATGCTTTTAGTAACCACTAATTTTTTGAAATCTACTGCGTCAATGGTGATTTCGTAGTTTCCAGGAATAAGGTTAATGGTAAAGTTTCCTTTCTCATCGGTTAAGGTAGCATCGCTAAAAAGCGCAGCATTTTCTTTTACGGTTTTATTGCTAAAAGAGATAGAAGCATAAGGAACAGCATTGTTTTGTGCATCTACAATTTTACCTGAAATTTGTTGTTTTTCTTGTGCAAAAGCCATTGCAGCAGCAGAAAGAACGAGTGTTAGACCTAGTGTTTTTTTGGTAATTAAATTTAGAATTTCTGTTTGAATCATCTTCATTAATTTTTGTGTTGTGAAGCTAAATTTTTCGCTCCAGATTATTTTTTTAATTTTTAATAAATAAAAAGATTTCTGTGAATTAGACGCAGAAATCTTAATTATGTTAAACTTAAAAAAGTTAAATTTTTGTTAATTTATTGAGTAATGTTTTTAGAATTTAGCCAATCTTGATAAGCTTTTGCATTCGCAGCGTGTTCTACATCATTGTCTGTAAATTTATGATAACCCATTCTTTTTGGGTCGGCACACATGTAAATATAATTGTTATTTTCTGCGTTTAGAACAGCATCTACAGAACTTTTGTCGACCACGCAAATTGGTCCCGGTGGAATTCCTTTTACTGCATAAGTATTGTAAGGAGAAGGGAAGGAAAGATGCTTGTAAAGCACTCTTTTAATATCTTGAGTAAAGTTGTTTTCCTTATTAATCGCATAAATTACAGTCGGGTCAGATTGTAGTTTCATGCCTTTTCTTACACGATTAAGATACAATCCTGCGATGGTTTTTTGTTCATCTGTTTTTCCGCCAGATTCTTTGTAAACAATAGAAGCTAGTGCATAAATTTCTTCTCTAGAAAGGTTGAGTTTTCTCTCTTTGGCAAGTCTTTCTTCGTTCCAAAATTCTTGATATTGATTTTCGAATTTTTCAAAAAATTCCGCAGGTTTTACCGTCCAAAAGAATTGATAAGTGTCTGCAAAGAAATATTTTTTTAAATCTTCGGCGTTATTATAACCTTTCGAAACAGCAATTTTATTGAATTCTTTGACAAAAGTTAAAGAATCTGCTTCTGTTTTTCTAGAAACTCTTCCTATCATTTGATAAACATCATTGAAATCTCCAATTCTGAAACTGCTTTCTGTTTGGTTTCCAGCCTTAATCATGTTTACCAAGTCTGTGTTATCTGTTCCTGATTCAATTTTATAACGACCAGGCTTAATTTTTTGGTCAAGATTTTTCTTTAGTGCTACTTCTTTGAAACTTTCTTTATTTTTAAGATAAGGAGAGATAGAATCAAGAACTTGTTCGAAATTTGCACCTGTCGGAACGAGAATATAGCCTTCTTTTGCTACGTTTCCGAGTTTATATTTTTTCAAAAAATTAAATGCAAAGTATCCGCCAATCAAAAAAACGATTAGCCCAATAACGGCGATGATAGAACAACCTTTTTTCATAAATAATTATTGCTTTCTGCCTTCAGCTTTCAGCTTTTGGCATTTATTTTTAGTTAGCTGATTGCAGAATGCTGACAGCCGATTGCATTATAAATTGATTTTTCCTTTGAAAACTTGTTTTGCGGGACCTTCTAGCCAAACGTTTTTAAAACCGTTTTCTGCTTTTTCTGCATATACTTTTAGATTTCCGCCCAGAACTTTTACGTCTACTTTTTCTACATGATTTTGAAGCATATAAACCAGTGAACAGGCAGTTACACCCGTTCCACAACTGTAAGTTTCGTCTTCTACACCACGTTCATAAGTTCTCACGAAGATTTTATTTTCAGCAGTTTTTTCTACAAAATTTACATTGATGCCTTCTTGAGCGTATCTTTCAGAATTTCTGATGGAATAACCATTTTTGTAAACATCGAAATTTTCTAAATTTTCTACATATTTCACAAAATGAGGAGAACCCGTATTGAGTTCAAAATTTTCATCAATGTTTTTAATATTTTCTACATCTATCATTTTCAGTTTAACCGTTCCGAAATTCATTTCGGCTTCATGTAAACCATCGATGGCAAGAAACGTACATTTATCCTCGAAAATGTCTAAAAAATGAGCAAAAGCTACAATACATCTTCCGCCATTTCCACACATGGTAGATTCATTTCCGTCCGAATTGTAATACACCATTTTGAAATCTGTTTTAAAATTTCCTTCTGCTGCATTTTCTAGTAAAATAAGTCCATCACCACCAATTCCGAAACGTCTGTCGCAGAGTTTTTTGATGATTTCTGTATCTTTTGGGAAACTCAAGTCACGATTGTCTATCATTACAAAATCGTTTCCTGTTCCTTGATATTTATAAAAATCTAGTGTTGTCATTAATTTTTAAAGTTGAAATAATGAATAAGTTTGCAAATATATCTTAGATTATTAGAATATTTACATTTTTTTGATTGATTTTTTCCATTCTAAATATCCTAGATAAGCCATTACTGTAAAAACCAAATATTGCACCGAAGTTATTCCTAGACCTTTGTAGAGCATCATCGGAATGCAAATGAAATCGCCAATCATCCAAAAAATCCAGTTTTCTATTTTTCTTTTTGCCATGAGCCACATTCCTACTAAAAATATAGAAGTGGTGAAGACATCTAGCCAATTTGCCCAATCGAGATGATGTAAACCTAAATTTACATTTTCGGTAGAAAAATGATTGTCAATTGCGGGTTTATAATAATAAATGAGGGTAACTAATCCTAAACTGAAGACAAATAAAACTGTGGCAAAAATCCATTGTTTAAAGTTTGCCCACGAAACTTCTACGTGGATATTATCTTCTGAACTGGCCGACCAAAGAATCCAGCCATAAATGCTCATAATCGTATAATACACATTAATCATTGCATCTCCTAAAAGCCCAAAATTAAAGAGTATATAAACATAAAGCGCCGTAGAAATAATACCTGTAGGATAAACCCAAATGTTTTTTTTGATAGAAAAATAGACACTCAGCAACCCGAAAATAGCTGCCGTTGCTTCCAGAAAAATCTGAAAATTGGTGTAGGTTTCGTAAGGTTTGAGAAAAAGTTCGTACAAATTCATTGTTTCAAAGATAAAGATTTCGTTTAGAAAATATGCGAGGAATTAAAAATTTAAAGATTCGCAAAAAAACAAATAAAAAAATGATAATCTTTCAATGCTATTGTTTAGGGAAATCTACCATCTCTGTTAAAAAATTGAATAAAAGTTCTTAATACTTCTAAAAAATTTATATTTTCGTGAATTCTAAAATGTAAAAAATTGATTTAATATGTCGAATATTTGGATTAAAAAGCCGATGGAAGCTTATGAGGCAGACATCAAAAAGAGTCAGCTGAAGAGAGTTCTCGGAAAATGGAGTTTAACAGCCATAGGAATTGGAGCCATTATTGGTGGTGGTATTTTTGTATTGACAGGAACTGGTGCTTATTATAACGCTGGTCCAGCTCTTGCACTTTCTTTCGTAATTGCGGGAATTGCTTGTGTATTTGCAGCGCTGTGTTACGCAGAATTTGCATCAATTCTACCCGTTGAAGGTTCTGCTTATGCTTATGCTTATGGAACAGTCGGAGAGATTTTCGCATGGATTATTGGATGGGGATTGATACTAGAATACGCAATGGGTTCTATGACGGTGGCGGTTTCTTGGTCAGGATATTTTGGGAAATTGCTCAAAATGTTTGGCTTGCATCTTCCAGCTTGGCTAACTACCGATCCTCAAACATATTTAGCAGCAGGAAACTCAGGTTTTTCCATGAATTTACCAGCGTTTTTCATCGTTTTAATAGTAATTTCTATCTTATTGAGAGGAACTAAAGGTGCTGCTAAAGCAAATAATTTTATTGTAGTGCTAAAAGTAGCTGCGATTATTTTCGTAATTGTAGCAGGTGCATTTTTCATTGATCCAGCTAACTGGACACCTTTTATTCCAGAGCCAACGGTGATTACTGAAAACGGAGTTTCGCATAGTGCTTATGGTTATGCCGGAATTATTGCGGGAGCTTCTGCAATTTTCTTTGCTTACGTAGGTTTTGATGCAGTTTCTACACAAGCTGGTGAAGCAATTAATCCTAAAAAAGATGTACCATTTGCTATTATTGCTTCTTTATTAATTTGTACTTTATTGTATATTTTAGTTTCATTGGTTTTAACAGGGATGATGCATTATTCAGATTTCAATCCACTAGGGAAATATCCAGATGCAATTAAAGCTCCAGTAGCTTATGCGTTTGATATTGCTGGTCAAGCTTGGGCAGGATACATCATCACGATTGCTGCTACAGTAGGTCTTATTTCTGTATTGATGGTAATGATTATGGGACAATCTAGAATTTTCTTAGGAATGTCTAAAGATGGCTTGATTCCTAAAACTTTCTCTAAAGTAAATGCAGAAACAGGTGTTCCAAGAAAAAACTTAATGATTCTTGGAGGAGTTATTTCTGTAGTTGCAGCTTTTACACCTATTAACGATTTAGCACACATGACAAGTTTCGGGACGCTTTTCGCGTTTACGATGGTTTGTGTTGCGGTTTGGGTTTTGAGAGTAAAACAACCAAATCTTCAAAGAAATTTTAGAGTTCCTGCTTTGCCAGTAATTGCAACTTTAGGAATTTTAATTAATATTTATTTGATTATTAATTTAAGTATAGAAGCACAAACGTACTCAGCTATTTGGTTGTTGTTTGGTTTTGTGATTTACTTCTTATACAGTAGAAAAAATTCTAAACTTCAAAATGGTGGTTTCGGTGAAACTTTCAAAGCGGAACAAGAGCCTTTAGAAGAAATAGAAATCGATATTGATAATAAAGATTAACAAATAAAATCCCACTTTTGGTGGGATTTTTTATTTTTGTAAAAAAGTAGAAATGAAAAGATTAATATTCACCTTTTGTTTATTGGCTCATGTTTTTTTGACGGCTCAAAGTCTAGAATTTTCGGCTTTAGCAGATAATTATAACATGAGTGTAAGAGCAATTCAGATTTGGCAAAACAAAGTGTATTACGCTGCTACAGATTCTAAATTTGGATATATTCATTTGAAAGAACCAACGATTAGAAAGCAAATGAAATTATCAGATGCAAATCTTCAATTCAGGACATTGGCACAAACAGACGATTTGTTTTACACTGTAAACATCGAAAGTCCTGCTACTTTTTATAAAATTACCAAAAGTACTTTTACGGCAGAAGAAGTTTTTACCGATACCATAAAAACTGCATTTTATGATGCTTTCATGTTTGATGAAAAGGGAAGAGGATTGGCAATAAGTGACCCAAGAAAAGAAGGAAAACCTCATTTTAGAATTATTTCGAGCAAAAATTATAAAAACGAAGGCGGAATTATGCCGAAATATCAAGAAGGTGAAGCGCATTTTGCAGCGAGCAATACCAATATCGCAATGAAAGAAAATACCGTTTGGATTGCAACAGGAGGAACCGTTTCTAGAATTTTCAAATTCAGTTGGGATAAACCTTATTTTTGGAATGTTTACAATACGCCTTTTGTCAACGGGAAATCGTCTACAGGAATTTATTCTATAGATTTCTATGATGAGAAATTCGGGATTGCAGTAGGCGGTGATTATACCCAACAATCAGATAATGTTAACAATATCGCTACAACTTCAGACGGTGGCGAAACCTGGCAAATTCAAGCTTCTGGAAAAAATGGAGGCTATAAAACATGTGTAAAAATCCGTCCGAAATCTAAAGGAAAAGACATTATTGCGGTTGGAGACCAAAATATAGAATTTTCTAGCGATTATGGAAAAACTTGGAAAACGATTTCACAAGAAAAAAACCTTTACGTTTGTGAATGGATTGATGAAAACAGCCTCGTTTTTGCTGGAAAAAATAGAATTTTAAAAGCAATTTTTAAATAGTTCACGCAGATTTCACAGATTTTTGCAGAAGATATTCATAAAATTAATAAACCTTATCTAAGTTGTCTGTTAGAAATGACTAAATAAACCTTATTTTTGCAATTCTAAAATCTAAAATTTAGAATTTAAAATTTCCAAAAAATGAATTCTTTAATCGATAAATATAATATTCCAGGACCTAGATATACTTCTTATCCTACCGTTCCTTACTGGGACAATGATGGTTTTACTTCTGAACAATGGCAAAAAACTGTTATTCAGTCTTTCAACGAGAGTAATGCTCAAGAAGGAATTTCTATTTACATTCACCTTCCTTTTTGTGAGCAATTGTGTACTTTTTGTGCTTGTCATAAACGCATAACTAAACAACATTCTGTAGAAACACCTTATTTAGAAAGTGTTTTAAAAGAGTGGAATTTGTATTTAGAATTATTTTCGCAATCAGCAATCAGCAATCAGCAATCAGCAGAGCAGAAAGCAGAATGCGGAAAGCAGAAAGCCAAACTAAAAGAACTTCATCTCGGTGGAGGAACTCCTACCTTTTTCTCTCCAGAAAATTTGAGAATTTTACTAGAAGGAATTTTTAGCACCGTAGAAATTGCCGAAAATCCTGAATTTTCTTTTGAAGGTCACCCAAACAATACTACCAAAGTACATTTGCAAACTTTGTATGATTTAGGCTTTAGAAGATGTAGTTTCGGAGTGCAAGATTATGATGCAAAAGTTCAAAAAGCCATCAATAGAATTCAGCCTTTCGAAAATGTGAAAAACGTTACAGAATGGGCTAGAGAAATAGGTTATAAGAGTGTTTCTCACGATTTGGTTTTTGGTTTACCGCACCAAACTTGGGATGCAATGGAATTTACCATCAGAAAGACTTTGGAATTAAAACCAGACAGACTGGCATTTTATTCTTACGCTCACGTTCCGTGGATAAAAGGAGTTGGTCAACGTGGTTTTGACGAAAATGATTTGCCAAGTGGTGAAGAAAAACGTAAACTCTACGAAAATGGCAAAAAACTGTTAGAAGAATTAGGTTATATAGAAGTAGGAATGGACCATTTTTCACTCGAAAAAGATGATTTGTACCAATCTTTAATTCATAAAAAACTCCACCGAAATTTCATGGGATATACTTCAAGTAATACTCAATTGATGGTAGGTTTAGGTATGTCTGCGATTTCGGATTCTTGGTATGCTTTTGCTCAAAACGAAAAATCGGTAGAAGAATATCAAAAAAGAGTAGAAGAGGGAATTATTCCTGTGGTGAAAGGTCACATCTTAAACGATGAAGATTTAAAATTAAGAAGACATATTTTGAATTTAATGTGTCAGTTAGAAACCACTTTTACACCAGAAAATTCTTTTGAAGAATTACCAGAAGCATTGAAAAAATTACAAGAAATGCAAGAAGATGGTTTGGTAGAAATTTCAGGAAATACAGTGAAAATTACCGAAAAAGGTAGAGTTTTTACCAGAAATGTTGCGATGGCTTTTGATTTAAGAATGATGAGAAAGATGCCAGAAACCAGATTGTTTTCGATGACGGTTTAATCTGCAAAATCCATTAGAATATATTGAAAAGACGCAATGATTTGCGTCTTTTTTGTTTTTAAATTGATAAGATTTTTTTGAATTTGGGATTCCTTTGTCGCTTTATTACCTGAATTCTGTGAAATATCTTCAAAAATCATGTAAACAAAATTTTTATTTCAACTGATAATCATTATATTTGCCGACTATAATTTTAAATGTTGTAAACTATAAACAATGCAAGGAAAAGGACTTATTACGATTGTAGCGATTGTTCTTGGGCTTATTTGTATCAACGAGTTGTTGCCAACTTGGTATGCAAGTAAAATAGAAAACGAAGCCAAAGCTATTGCTGGTGAAGATGAAGCAAAATATAATAAAGAAATTGCACGTCTTTCTAAAGATACCATCCATTTAGGATTCACTCAACTGAACTATCCTGAAGCTAAGCAGAAAGAAATGAAGCTTGGTTTGGACTTAAAAGGTGGTATTAACGTTCTATTAGAAATTAACCAAAGAGATTTAGTAAATGATTTAACCAATTATTCTACTAATCCTATCGTTATAGAAGCGCTAGACAGAGCTGACAAAGTTCAGAAACAGTCTACAAAACCTTATATTGAAGATTTTTTCACTCAGTTTGACTTAGTTAATCAAGAGAAAAAAGCTGGTCTTAAATTGGCTAGCCCAGAAGTTTTTGGAACTCAAAAATTAAGTGGTCAAATTAAATTCAATACTACAGATGATCAAGTAAAATCTATTATTAGAAATAAAATTGATGCTTCTGTAGGAACTGCATTCGAAGTAATTAGAACCAGAATTGATAAAATGGGAGCGGTACAACCAAACGTACAGCGTGTTCCTGGTACTGGTAGAATTGCGGTAGAAATGCCAGGTATTAAAGATAAAGACAAAGTGAAAAAAATGCTTTCTACTTCTGCTAAATTGCAGTTCTGGGAAGTACAACAAGCACAAGAAACTTTTTCTTATTTCGAAAGTCTTTCAAAAATAGTTCCTGCAAAAGCAGATTCTCTTGGTGTTGAAAAAACTACGGATTTCTTAAAAATTATTAATCCAAGTAATGTTTCGAATGGTGTAGCTAATGTTAAATTATCTGATACAGCTGCTGTAAATAAGATTATCAATAGCGAAATTGCTGTGAAATTAAGACCAGCAAATCTTAAATTTACTAAATTTATGTGGGGCTATAAACCAGATGCTGCTGATCCAGATAATTTAGTTCTTTACGCTATCAGAGGAAATATCAATCAAAAAGCTCCAGTAGACGGTGCGGTAGAAACTGCTAGAATTAACTATGATAATCTTGGTAGAATTGTAGTAGACATGCAAATGGATACTGAAGGTACTAGAGACTGGAAAACACTTACAGAGAAAAACGTAGGAAAACCAGTTGCGGTAACTTTAGATAACATTGTTTACACTGCTCCAAATGTAAATGAGCCAATTCCTTCTGGTAGATCCCAGATTTCTGGAAGTTTCACTCAAGAAGAAGCCAAAGACCTTACAGACGTATTAAGCGCAGGTAAATTACCAGCTTCTGCTAAAGTAGTACAGGCTGATGTAGTAGGACCTTCTCTTGGTCAAGAATCTATTTCTGCGGGACTTTGGTCTTTCTTTATCGCATTCTTAATTATTGTAGTATATATTATTTTCTACTATGGTGGTGCTGGTGTTTATGCGATTATAGCAATGATATTTAACCTATTCTACCTTTTCGGAATTATGGATTCTATCAATGCTACACTTACGCTTCCTGGTATTGCTGGTATTGTATTAACTATGGCAATTGCGGTAGACACAAACGTAATCATCTACGAAAGAACGAAAGAAGAATTATTCGCAGGTAAATCTATTAAACAAGCATATACAGACGGTTTCAAACATGCACTTTCTGCAATTATAGATGGTCACCTTACTTCATTACTAACAGCATTAGTATTATTTATCTTCGGTACAGGACCTATTAAAGGTTTTGCGGTAACTACAGGTATTGGTCTTATCATGACTTTCTTTACTTCTGTATTGTTATCTAGAGTGATGATTTTCCATAGATTAAATAAAGGAAAAGGACTTTCTGTTTGGACATCAGTTACCAAAAACTGGTTCAGAAATGTATGGATTGATTTCATTGGTAAAAGAAAATATGCTTACATCGTTTCTGCAATTCTTACTGTTGCGAGTTTATTCTCAATTTTCAACTATGGTTTCAAAACTGGGGTAGATTTCAAAGGAGGTAGAAGTTATGTAGTAAGATTTGATAAAGATGTAGAAGCTACTAAAGCTCACGAATCTCTTGCTAAATTATTCGTTTTAAATGGCGAATCTCAAGCAGTAGATGTTAAAACTTTTGGTAATGCAAACCAATTAAAAATTACAACTGACTATAAAATTGATGATGAATCAATCGAAGCTGACCAAGATATTGAGAAAAAATTATTTGAAGGTTTAAAACCTTTCTTATCTCCAAATACTACATTAGCAGATTTCAAAGACGCTCAAGGTTCAGAATTAGGAATTGTTTCTTCTTCTAAAGTTGGACCTACAGTAGCAGATGATATTCAAACAGGTGGTACTTATGCAGTATTAGCATCGTTATTAGGAATTTTCATTTATATCTTATTCAGATTTAACAAATGGCAATTCTCATTAGGTGCGGTAGCAGCATTAGCTCACGATGCAATTATCATTCTTGGGGTATTCTCATTCTTTAAAAATATCATGCCATTCAACATGGAGATTAACCAAGACTTTATCGCTGCGATTCTTACAGTGCTCGGTTATTCGATAAATGATACCGTAATTGTATTCGACAGAATTAGAGAATATTTGAGAGAAAAAAAATCTCTTACTTTAGCGGGATTGTTTGATGACTCTATTTCTAGTACATTAGGTAGAACTTTCAATACCTCATTTACTGTTTTACTAGTAATTATGGCTATATTCTTCTTCGGAGGAGATAATTTAAAAGGATTTATGTTCGCATTATTCTTAGGTATTTTCTTCGGAACTTATTCATCTGTATTCATTGCATCCGCAATTGCATACGATTTCTTAAAAACAGGAAAAGAAGAAGTTCCACACGAAAGAACAACCACAGAAAAATAAATAGAAGCGCTCGAAAGAGCGCTTTTTTTATGAGATAAACTGATATGTAAAAGTTAAAAAATTTCTAGAAAATCGAAAAAGATGTATCTTCGCTTTCTGTATGAAAAATTCGAATAAGACAGCTGCAATTTGGTTTATATTTATCACCTTAATCATTGATATTACAGGTTGGGGAATTGTAATTCCTGTAGTTCCTAAATTAATAGAAGAATTGATTAATGGAGATGTAAGCGAAGCTTCTAAATATGGTGGTTGGCTTAGTTTTTTATATGCTTTCATGCAATTTCTTTTTGCGCCAGTTTTGGGTAATTTGAGTGACAAATATGGCAGAAGACCGGTGATTTTGTTTTCACTTTTAGGATTTTCTATTAACTTTTTTATTCAAGCTTGGGCGCCAACTATTTTTTGGCTGTTTGTAGGTCGTATTTTTTCTGGAATTACAGGTGCAAGTATCACTACAGCTTCTGCTTATATTGCAGATATTTCAGATGACAGCAATCGTTCTAAAAATTTTGGAATGATAGGTGCCGCTTTTGGTTTAGGATTTATCATTGGTCCTGTAATTGGTGGATTATTAGGGCAATTCGGTTCTAGAGTTCCATTTTATGCAGCCGCTGTTTTATGTTTAGTTAATTTCGCATACGGATATTTTATATTGCCAGAAAGTTTAGGAAAAGAGCACAGAAGACCTTTTGAATGGAAAAGAGCTAATCCAGTGGGTTCATTATTAAAAGTAAGAACACATCCTGAAATTTTAAAACTTTTCATTGCTTGGTTTTTGGTGTATTTGGCGAGTCATGCAGTACAAACCAATTGGGCATACTTTACGATGTACAAATTTGCTTGGGACGAAAAAACAGTAGGGATTTCTCTTGGAGTAATGGGAGCTTTTACCGCTTTTGTTCAAGGTTTTTTAATTAGAAAAGTTCATCCTAAATTGGGTAGCGAAAGAAGTATTTTATACGGAATTATGTTTTATTGCACCGGAATGTTACTTTTTGCATTTGCTCAAAAAGAATGGATGATGTACGCAATTCTAGCCATTTATTGTCTTGGTGGAATTGCTGGGCCAGCTTTACAATCGGTTATTTCATCTAAAGTTTCTCCGAAAGAACAGGGAGATTTACAAGGAGCTTTAACAAGTGTCATCAGTATTACGTCTATTATCGGACCATTATTGATGACTCAGATTTTCTATTTTTTCACTCATCCAGATGCTAAAATTAAACTTTTAACCTTAGAATTGAAACCTCCATTTCAGTTTTCTGGAGCTCCGTTCTTTTTAGGATTTGCATTGATGGCAGTGAGTGCTTATTTTGTTTATTACGTTTTTCACAGAAAAAAGTAAATAATTATTAATTAATAATTTAAATTTGCAGAATGGAACTAAGTTTTGGAGAAATGCTGATGATTGCTTTGGTAATCGTCGTTTTATTTGGACCTAATAAAATCCCTGAAATTGCAAGAGGATTAGGACAAGGAGTGCGTAAAATGAAAGATGCGATGGAAGATGTAAAGTCTGAAATCATGAAGGAAACAGATAATCCAGTCTCGGAAATAAAGCGTGAAATAGAAAAAGTAAAAAAAGCAGCTCAAGAATACGATCCTACCGAAAAAATAAAACAAGAATTAGATTTAAGAAAACAAATCGAAGGAAAATCTTCAGATGAGTTGATTCAAGAATCTAAAGAAGAAATCAATAAATTAAGCGACGAATATCAAGGCCCCGTTTCAAGATAATGGAAGAAATTATTTTAGAAGACAAACAAGCCATGATTTTCCTAAATAATTTAGGAAGTTCTACTTTTGATCCGTTCTGGATTTTGGTTTCAGAAAAGTGGTTCTGGATTCCGCTTTATGTTATTTTTTTATATTTTCTGTATAAAAATTTCAATAAAAAATCATTGTTCTACATATTGCTTTTTATAGCATTAGGAATTACAGCTTCTGACCAAATCGCCAATATTTTTAAATTTGGATTTGAACGATTAAGACCTTGTCATGATACATCATTAGAAGGTTTGTTGAGAGAAGTAAAATGCGGTGGTAAGTTCGGGTTTTATTCTGCACACTCATCTAATTCTTTTTTTGTAGCGACTTATCTTACCATACTTTTAGGCAAAAAAATAAAACAATTGCCCTATTTCCTATTTGTTTGGGCAGCTATCGTTGCATACAGTAGAGTCTATCTCGGAATGCATTTTCCTGGAGATATTATCATAGGCGCAATTATGGGAATTCTTTTGGCTTTATTCTTTGGAACTTTAGCAAAAAAAGTCATCAGAAAATCAGAAGTTACAACTCAAGACTCATAACTCATAACTTTAATCATTATGATACGGTTTTCCTTGTAGGATTTGGTCTGCTCGGTAAATCTGTTCTACAAAAAATAATCGAATCATTTGATGCGTGAAAGTCATTTTAGAAATGGAGATTTTTTCATTTGCTCTTTGATACATTTCTTCTGAAAAACCATAAGCTCCACCCACTAAAAAACAGATTTTTTTGATAGAATTATTTTGATAAGAATCTAATTTTTGGGCAAATTCTCTGCTGTTAAACTGTTTTCCTTTTTCGTCTAAAAGTACCACCAAATCTGTATTTTCTATAATATTGAGAAATAATTTAGCTTCTTCTTTTTTAAGCAAATCTGGAGTGAGATTTCTAGCATTTTTAACATCTGGAATTTCTAAAATTTCAAAATTCCAATGTCTAGGAAGTCTTGTAAGATAGTAATTGATGAGATTTTTAATTTCTTTATCGTCAGTTTTGCCTATGCAGAGTAAATTAATTTTCATTCCTTATCTTTGTACAAATATAAAATAACGATTTTGAAACTTCCTACTTTCCTTAGAAAAATTCATCGTTTTTTAGATGGCATACATTTGCCCATGTTAGGCATTTCTCTTTGGGAAATGTTTGATATTTATGTAAGAGGAGTTTTTAAAAACCGTTTAATTGCGAAAGCGTCTGCCATTTCGTGGAGTTTCTTTTTGAGTTTATTCCCGTTTTTGTTGTTTTTGCTTTCTATTTTGCCTTATTTACCGCATTATGACAAGCTTCAGTTTTATATTTTTGAAGTATTGATGCATAATGTTTTTCCTGCACACATGCATGCAGATGTTACGAATTACATTACCAAAAGTATCGTTCCGAATATGAAGAGCATCAGTAATTTCACGATTATTTTTGCTTTGATTTTTGCGACTAATGGAACTTTTTCTCTCATTGATGGATTTAATGACCACACCGAAGAAAAACGAACCGATGTTTATGAATATATTTTGTCTTTTTTCATCACGATTGGTTTTATTGCGATTATCTTTTTAGCACTTTTTGGAGTGTATTATTCTGAGGTCGTTCTCAAACTTTTTACCCCACAATACGATATTTCTTGGTTTGTAGATAATTTATCGAAAATCATTGGTTTTGTTTCGTTTCCATTGTTTTATTTCTTGTTGTTGGCTTTGTTTTATTGGGTGGGAACAGCCAAAATTACCAGATTTAGACAATCACTTCCTGGAGCGTTTTTCACGACGATAGTATTTGTGATTACTACGTATTTCTTTGCGGTTTACGTAAGTAAATTTGCCAGATATAATGTTTTGTACGGTTCTATTGGCTCGATTATTTTATTAATGGTTTGGGTGAATTTAAATGTGATTTTACTTCTTTTAGGAAATGAATTGAATATCGCCATCAGAAAACTCAGAATTGAGAAAATTTTGGCAGATGAAATGAAACACGAAGTAGAAGAATATCACCAAGAAATCGAAAATTTACCCGAAGCAAGTTCTGAACATACCATCAAATTAGATTCTGATAAAAAATCATAAAAAAACTTCAGCAAATAAATTGCTGAAGCTCGAAACACAAGTGGAATAAAAATTTAATCCTTAAAATTTATATTCAACTCCTAAAGTTATATTTCTAGGTTTTGTGGTAAAACCGATGACATCTGTATAACTGGTATTCAATACGTTTCCTACGTTTAAATAAGTATCTAGAGATTTGGTGATTTTCTGATTGATATTCAGGTTAAACAAATGGAACGCTTCTAATTCTACGTTTTTTGTACTAAAACTACTGCTATCATAGTACGCATCATTTCTTTTTGAGGTATATTGATAAGAAATATTGATTCTGTTATTTTTAATCGGTAAAATTTCTAAAAAAGCATTTGCTCTTTGTTTTGGCGAACGCAATCTTGTAGCAGGATTGTCTTTTTCAGCGAAAGAAAAATTACCACCTACATTTACTTTTTCATTGAAATGATATTGAACTCCTAATTCTACACCTTTTACTTTATTGCTGTCTACATTTAAAAATTTCCCAGCATAAGTGTTGAAATCTACAATATTATACACGAAAACATCTTTTTCTTTTCTGCTGAAAACACTTGCATTTACCACAAAAGTTCTGTCTTTCTTTCCAAAACTGAAATCCAATTCATGCGAAGCATTGGTTTCTGGTTTTAAATCAAAATTTGGCAAAACATAAGGCAATGAACCATAAGATTGATAAAGAGTAGGTGCGATAAATGCAGTGGCATAAGAATAGCCTATTTTTAAGAAATTCTCGTCTAAATCTGTTAAAATAAATGGATTTATGCTGTAAACAAAGTGATTATCATATTTAGAATGATTGTTCAATCGTGCACCTAAATCCAAATGAAAAATTTGATAGGCTAAATTTGCATTGGCAAAAACATCAAAATTACGAATCTCTGTTTCGCCAAGAGTCAATACATTTTGCATGGAAGTTCCGCCCCAAGGTAAAGATTTGGAACCTAAATTCTGAGATTCATACTGAATTCCCGCTACTAAATTAATATGTTCCGAAAATTGAGTCTGATTGTACAATTCTGCAAAAATATTTTGACCTTGATAGCTGTATTGGTCTTGATAGGTATTGTTGTTGAGATTTCTCACAATTCTTTCATTCGCAGAAATTCTAGAATTAAAAGTGATGTTTCCTTTGTCGTATGAATATTGAGCATTGAGTCCGCTGAATTTTTGCGTGTCATTGCCTTTGTATTTTCCATCTTCAAAAGCGCCATTGTCAAAATCATAATAATGATGTTGATAACCAGCGTTTACATTTACATTGAAATTTTGAGTACTGTAACCTACAGTAGCATTTGCATTTTGCTTTTCAAAACCATCTTTATCAAAATTTTCTCCTAGAGCTGCCGAAATTCCGTCTGATTTTTCATTAGAACCAGAAAATTGATAATTCCATTGATTGATTTTTCCTTGAGCGCTCAAATTTTGTCCAAAAGTTCCGAAACTGCCGATTCTTGCTCCAATTCTTCCTTCTAGAGCTTGTTGCGAAGATTTTTTAGTTTTAAAATTAATCACAGAAACGGTAGCATTAGAACCATATAAAACCGAAGATGCTCCATTCAGAATTTCTATAGATTCTATATTTTCTGAAGCAAAAAGTCTAAGGTCTGTAGCGTTGTAATCATTTCCGGTAACGTCTTTTAACGGAATTCCATCTACTAAAATCAAAACGTTGGCTAGTTTTCCGCCTCTAATTTTTAGAGATTTCGGTTCTGGACCATTGTTGAAGTTTCCAGTGATTTGATAACCAGAGACTTGATTAAGGATTTCTGCTGCGTTTTGTCCTTTGAATTTTTCTAAATCTTTAGAAGTAAGGAGTTGTACGTTTTTACCTGTTTTGTGAAGTTGTTGTTTAACTTTTGCTGCGATGGTAACTTCTGGAATTAGTTTTTCTTCTTTTTCTTGAGCTGACAATTGTGAAATTCCCGTCACAAAGAGCATTCCTGCGAAGATTAAGTTTTTCTTCATTGTTAAATTTTAAAGTTAATGACTGCTATCAATAACTTTCTGGAAAAGAAATAAAGAAAAACCACAGTAGAACTGCGTTTTTTACAGGATTTCTCTACTTTTCCTCCGAAAGTATTGATTATGAATGTTTTTGGCAGGTCTCCTGACTTTCGTATTTTTTGCACCTTCTCATCTTTTCAAATAAGATAATGGCTTTTTTTGCAAAAAATTCCTTCGATTTTCACCGAAGCACGATTTACAGTTGCGGGGACAGTTTCGGATTTTCACCGAATTCCCATTTTAATTCCGACAAACATCGGAAACCAAAAGCATTGCAAATGTACATTTAAACCAGAAATTGTGAAAATTTTTGGTCTATATATTTCAAAAAAAATAGAAAACCCTAAGGTTTTCTATTTAGATTTTATAAAAAAGAAGCATCAAATGAGAACGGAAGTAAATCTTTAATCGAATCACATTTATAAACCGCTCCATCAATTCCAGAAAAATAAATTTCTATCGGCTCATTTTGCTTCGTCTCATATTCTAGTAAACTCTGTCTGCATGCACCACAAGGTGGAGTAGCAGTAGTAAAAGTCTCTTCTCTAGATGGTCCACCAATAACGTACAATTTTTTAATTTTTACGTTCGGATAATTGGCACCTATATTAAAAACTGTGACTCTTTCTGCACATAAACCAGAAGGATAAGCTGCGTTTTCTTGGTTGTTACCTGTAACAATTTCTCCGTTTTCCAGAAGAACAGCGCAACCTACATTGAAATGAGAATAGGGAGCATAAGCGTTTTTTCTAGCATTTATAGCTGCTTCATGAAGGGTTTTCTCTATGTCTGAAAGTTCGTTTCTTTCTATTTGAGAAAATTTAATTCTTAATTCTTTTTCCATTTTAAAAAAATCGGAGAGTAAAATTACAAAAATTTTGTGAAACCAAAGAATTAAACGTGATATTCTGCGTAAAAATGATAAATTTGGGCTCAAATTAATTTTATAAATATGAAACTTTTTACCCCAATTAAGTTTAGAAATTTAGAAATAAAAAACAGAGTAGTCATGGCGCCTATGTGTATGTATTCTGCAAAAAATGGCGTAGTGAATGATTTTCATTTGGTACATTATGCAACGCGCGCTTTTGGTGGAGTAGGATTAATCATTGCAGAAGCTACTGGTGTAGTTCCAGAAGGTAGAATTACGGATAAATGTGCCGGAATTTGGAATGATGAACAAGCTAAAGCATGGAAAAAAATAGTAGAATTTATCCATCAAAACACAGAAACCAAAATTGGGATTCAATTAGGTCATGCTGGTAGAAAAGCTTCTACTTGGAATGGCAAACAAACTTCTTTGGAAGAAAGCGGTTGGATTACAGTTGCGCCTTCAGAAATCCCTTATCTAGAAGGTGAAAGAACACCTCATGCTTTAACAAAATCTGAAATTTCTGAATTGGTAAACGCTTTCAAAGAAGCTGCAGTAAGAAGTGTGAAAGCAGGTTTTGATGTGATTGAAATTCATGCGGCACATGGTTATTTAATTTCTCAGTTTTTATCTCCTTTAAGTAATGTGAGAACAGATGAATACGGTGGAAGTTTAGAAAACCGAGCGAGAATTTTATTAGAAATTGTAGAGGCTGTGAATGAAGTTCTCAACGAGAATGTTCCTTTGTTTGTGAGGATATCTGCAACGGAATACGCTGAAAACGGTTGGAATGTAGAAGATTCCGTAGCGCTTTCTAAAATTTTAAAAGAAAAAGGTGTAGATTTAATTGATGTTTCTAGCGGTGGAAATATTTCGGGTGCTAAAATCAATGTTTTTTCTGGTTATCAAGTTCCTTTTTCTCATCAAATCAAACAAGAAGCAGAAGTAAAAACTGGTGCAGTTGGCCTGATTACCAATGCAACTCAAGCGGAAGAAATTTTGCAAAAAGATGAAGCAGATGTAATTTTGTTAGCAAGAGAACTTCTGAGAAATCCATATTTTGTAGCAAAAAGCTCTTGGGAAAATAATCAAGTAAGTTTCTTCCCACCACAATACGAAAGAGGTAAGCCTTAGAATAAAAAAGGGTTTCTAAATTTTAGAAACCCTTTTTTTATGCTTAAATATTTTCTTTATAATCGGAAACCGAAATTTTCTTTTTGGCTAAAAGTTTCAGTAAAAAATAACCAGAAAATCCAGAAATTGCAGAAGCTACCAGAATCGCAAATTTAGCTTCGTCTTGTATTTCGGTGTGTCCTTTGTAAGAAAGCAACGCGATGAAAATAGACATGGTAAAACCAATTCCTGCCAATAAACCGGCACCAATCATTTGAGACCAATTGCTTTTTTTAGGTAAATCGCTTAGTTTTAATTTGATGGCAATAAAGGAAAAAAGATTGATTCCTACTACCTTTCCTAGAACTAAACCTAGAATAATTCCGTAGCCGAAATTGCTAAATAATCCCTCTATCATTCCGCTTTTAAACTGAATATTAGTATTTGCTAATGCGAAAATCGGCATGATGAAATAATTAACGGGTAAGTGTAATTTTTCTTCTAATTTTTCTAAAGGCGAGATTTCTGTAGTGCTTTCATTTGTAGGAATGGTAAATGCCAATAAAACCCCTGCAATCGTAGCGTGAATGCCACTGTGATGCATAAAATGCCATAAAAATAATCCTGGAATGATGTAGAAAATATATTTTTTAACTTTGAAAAAATTTAAAAGAATTAAAAGGAGTAAAACTGCACCACTCAAAGCTAAATAAGTGATTTCTAATTTCTCTGTGTAGAAAATTGCAATCACAACAATTGCCCCTAAATCATCTACAATTGCTAGCGCAGTAAGGAAAATTTTAACAGAAGCTGGAACTCTTTTCCCCAGCATAGAAATAATGGCGAGAGAAAACGCAATATCTGTAGCCATAGGAATTCCCCATCCATTTTGGTATTCTGTTCCGTAATTAAAAAATATGAAAATTAATGCAGGAACAACCATTCCACCAATCGCTGCAAAAATAGGAAGAGAAGCGTTTTTGAGGCTAGAAAGTTCTCCTTCTATGAGTTCACGTTTAATTTCTAAACCTACCAATAAAAAGAAAATGGCCATTAAACCATCATTAATCCAAAGACTTGTAGAATAAGGTCCAATTGGATAATCTAATACATTTTGAAAATCATCTCCTAAGCTAGAGTTGGCAATCATTAATGAGACGATGACACAGATAATCAATAAATTTCCTGAAGATTGTGCTATTTGGAAAAATTTTCTAAAATAATTGGTAATCAGCATAATTATAATCTTTTTACTTGGGTTACGCTCAGTACATTTCTGAGTTGTTTTAGTGTTTCTTCTAGTTGGCTTTTGTTTTTAACTTCTAGCGTGATGGTTCCTAAGAAAATACCGTCATTACTTTCGATAGAAATACTTTTCATGTCAATATTCATGGCATTACTAATTACTTCAGTAATGTCGTTTACCAATCCTTTTCTGTCAATTCCTTCGATTTCTATTCTCACTCTGCTGCTGTAACGTTGTTCATTAACCCATTTTGCAGGCATTACTCTATAATCGTAATTGGCTCTAAGGTTAATTGCGTTCGGACAATTGTCATTATGAACTTTAATTCCGTCTGAAATCGTGATAAATCCAAAAATTTTATCACCTGGAATTACGGTACAACATTTGGCAAAGCTGTAATTCAGTTTTTCTTCATCTTTACCGAAAACGATTAAGTCTAAATCTGTGGTTGGACTTTCTTCGTAAGCAGTATTGATGTTGGGTGATTTTCTAAATCTCTGGAAGAAATTTTTCAGAGCACTTTTAGAATCGGCATATTTTTTTAAATCTGTGGTATCATAAGTGCCATCGTAGAATTTTAGAAATAAATCTTGAGAGGTTTTATGATTAAAAAATTTCTGAATATTATTTACTTCTTCCTCTGAAAAGGTAAGTTTTGCGTGTCTTAATTTTCTTTGGAAAATTTCTTTTCCTTCTGCAACTTGTCCGTTTTTTTCGGAGTTAAGCGCAGCTTTAATTCTAGATTTTGCTTTAGAAGTGATAACAATATCTAACCAATCTTGCTTTGGTTTTTGATTTTGAGAAGAAAGAATGTCTATTTGGTCGCCGTTTTGCAAAACGTAAGAAATAGGAACCAGTTTCCCATTGATTTTTGCACCTAAACATTTCATTCCCAAATCGGTGTGAACCGAAAACGCGAAATCCAGAGCGGTAGAACCCACTGGTAAAATTTTAATTTCTCCTTTTGGTGTGAAAACAAAAACTTCTTTGGAATAAAGATTAAGTTTAATATTATCCAAAAGTTCTGTGGTGGAAAGGTTTTGTTGTTGTTCGATGACTTCTCTAATCTGAGAAACCCACTGCTCGAAGTTTCTATCGTCGCTGTTTTGTTTGAAGCCTTCTTTGTATTTATAATGTGCTGCAACACCTTTTTCAGCGATTTCGTCCATTCTTTCGGAACGAATTTGAACTTCAATCCATTTTTTGTCAGGACCTAAAACGGTCAAATGTAAACTTTCGTAACCTGTAGAACGAGGATTGGTAATCCAGTCACGCATTCTTTGCGGATTGCTGTGGTATAAATCGGTAACGATGGAATAGATTTTCCAAGCGATGAATTTTTCGTTTTTAGCGTCTGATTTATAAATAATTCTAATCGCGTAATTGTCAAATACCTCTTCAAAAGCTACGTTTTGCTTCAGCATTTTTCTATAAATAGAATTAATGGCTTTCGCTCTGCCTTTGATGGTAAAATTGAGATGCTCTTCTTTTAGTTGTTCCGAAACTTCTTTTTTGAACTCTTCTACATATTTCTCGCGATTATCTTTGGCAAGTTCTAATTTATTAGCAATGTCGTAATAAACATCTGGATTGTTGTATTTTAAAGATAAATCTTCAAGTTCTGATTTTATGTTATAAAGTCCTAATCTATGAGCAAGAGGAGCGTAAATGTAAACCGTTTCTGAGGCAATTTTCTTTTGTTTATCATCTCTCATGCTTTCAAGTGTTCTCATATTGTGCAATCTGTCTGCAATTTTGATGAGAATCACGCGGAAATCTTCTGAAAGTGTTAAAAGTAATTTTCTGTAATTTTCAGACTGAACCGAAATATTTTGATGGTTCATCACTGAAATTTTAGTCAGTCCATTGACGATATCTGCAATTTTTTGACCAAAAATTTTCTTGATGTCTTCATAAGTATATTCAGAATCTTCAATCACGTCATGAAGCAATGCGCAAGCAATAGAAGTGGCTCCTAAACCTATTTCATTGGCAACGATTTTTGCCACTTCGATAGGGTGATAGATGTAAGGTTCCCCCGTTTTTCTTCTTTGGTCTTTGTGAGCGTCTAAAGCAATATCAAATGCTTTCCTGATGAGTTTATTCTGTTCTTCATCAAGAGTTCTGTATGTATTAGAGATTAAATCTTTATAGCGATACTGAATTTCTTTATTTTCTTTTTCTAAATCATAAACCATCTTTGAGCCTCTTTAATTATCACGAAAATACAAAAAAAAGCTTTAAAATAAAAGCTTTACTGTAATTCCTAAAAAGAAAACCCGAAAATAAATTTCGGGCTTCGTATGAAAAATTAATTTGATATGAAAAATTAATTTGATATGAAAAATTATGTGTTTGAACTTACTTCAGAATTTATTCCTGTGCTCATCTCAGAGCTAGAAGTTTTAATTTCTGGCATTGCATAAATTAGCGCTTTCGCTTTTAGAGCAACTACTTTTTTAATGTAATCTAAATCTACTGCTTTTGCAAAATCTACTTCTGGTAATTCATAAGTGTTTACTACTTTGTTTTCTCTGAAAGCATCTTTTGCCAATTGTAATTCAGTATCATTATTAATCGCCACACTAGTTATCAATGAATCTACAGCGGTAGCTTCTTGGTCTATGTCATCAGTGAATAGTTTGCTCCAAAAAGATTTTTCTACTGGTTTACTTTGGTTAATGTAAACAATGTAATCAGAGTCTTTGAAACCTTTTTTTTCTAAACTTTCAGAAACTGCTTTTGTTTGATCTTGGCTTCCGAAGAGCCCTACAATTGTGTATGACATAATTTTAAAAATTTTAGACTGTTAATTATGATGCAAATATATGCTAAATAAATGATAATAAAATGTTAAAAAATAAAAATTTAATATAAAATTGACAAAAATCATCCTTTATTTTACTAATTAAATAATTGTTTAATAAATTGACATTGCTAATAAATCATTTATTTCTTTGTTTTTTTAATTATTTAGGAAGAAGTAATCCATTTTATTTTCTTTATATTTGAAAAAACAATTATTCTTTATGAAGAAATTTTTTGCTTTTATAACGGTTTTTTGCTTGCAAATATTTTATTCACAGTTGGTTACGCAAAATTTAGATAAAGCAGTTCAGTCACTTTTGGCGTCTTCTCCTATGTATTCTGGGAATCTTTCTTTTTATGTAGCAGATGAAAGCGGTAATTTTGTTTATGAATATCAAGGAAACAAAGGATTGTCTACCGCTTCTACCATGAAAATTTTTACAGCTGCAGCGGCTTTGGAAACTTTAGGAAAGAATTATCAATATAAAACTCAAATAGCCTTCGATAAAAATCTGTATATTTTTTCTAATGGAGATCCTACTTTGGGAAGTTGGCGATATGATGGTTATAAACCAGAACATTTTATTTCAAAAATTATAGAAACGCTCAAGTCTAGAAATATCAAAGAAATTCCTGGAGATTTGGTTATAGATGACATGTACTTTGATTTTCAAAAAATTCCTGGAGGATGGCCTTACAATGACATTGGAAATTATTATGGAGCTGGAGTTTGGGGCGTAAATTGGCGAGAAAACCAATTTGACATTAATACTTTTGGTAAAGATTTTAAAAATTTCAATATCAATTTAGAAGGTGTACATTTTGTGAATGATACAAGAACAGAAGGAACTTCAGACAGAAGTATCATTTTTACTACTCCTTATAATGATGTGGCGCATGTAACGGGCACGCTTCCTGCAAAAAATTTGACGATTTCTGGAGCGACACCTAACCCGCCAAAACAATTGGCACTAGAAATTGTGGCAGAATTAAAGAAACAAAATATCGCTTTTAACGGAAAAATCATCATCAATTCTGAAAGATTGATTGAAGGTCAAAATCCTTTAGTTTTTCCTAAAAATAAAGTGATTTTAGAATATCTATCGCCTACTTTAGATAAAATGGTTTTTTGGTTTCTGAAAAAAAGCATCAATTTCTACGGGGAAACTTTCGTGAAAACAATGGCTAAAGAAAAAACAGGAAACTCTTCTTTTGAAAGTGGAATGAAATACCTTAAAAATTTCTGGAAACAACGTGGAATAGATGAGAGAATGATTAATTTTGTAGATGGAAGTGGATTGTCTCCGCAAAATTATGCTTCTACAAGAGCTGAAGTTTTAGCTTTGATTTGGGCAAAAAAACAACCTTGGTTTGCTGAATATTTTGAAGGATTTCCAGTGCAAGGAAATGGTATGAGAATGAAAAGCGGTAGCATAAAAGATTGTAGAGCTTTTGCAGGTTATCATACTTCTAAATCTGGTCAAAAATATGTTTTTGCAATTATTATGAATAATTATCAGGTCAATGATTTGAGTGATGCGCTGTATAAAGTTTTGAATCACTTGAAATAAATTTTATTAAAACCACAAAAGAAACAAAAGAAATCATTGAAAATAAGTATTTCAAAAGTGAAAAAAGAGAAATGCTTTGTTTTTTTATTTGCTTTTAAATAACGAAAATCTTTTCATCTTTTGTTGTTAAAAAAATATTGTAATTTCGATTATAAAATTATAAATTTTTGAGAAACAACTTTATTTCTAAGATAAACAACTGGTTTGTGTTTGTGCTATTAACGATAATAGTTGCAGGATTGGCTGTTTCTTCTAATTTCTTAATCAATCATCTTAGAAAAAAAGAAACAGACAGAATAAAATCGCTTGCTACTGCGGTAAAATATCTTCAAGACAATAATGTAGATTCTCGATTGAATGACTTGTCACTCAATGTTATCGACGAAAATAAAGACATTCCCATAATTATTACCGATAAAAATAGGAATCTGATTGAAAGTAAAAACATCGACGAAGAAATCTTAAACAATCCCGAAAAACTGAAAAAAAAAATAGCTGAAATGGATGATAAATATCCTCCGTTTGAGATTCAGTTGCCCAATTTCAATAACCAATTCGTGTTTTATGACAACTCAGATTTGCTCAATTATTTGCGTTATTATCCTTATGCTTTAGGTTTGTTCATTGGTTTGTATCTTCTGTTTTCTTTTTGGTTTTTGCGCACCATTAAAAAATCAGATGAATCCATGTTGTGGGCTGGTTTGGCTAAAGAAACTGCACACCAAATCGGAACTCCGCTTTCTTCTATGATTGGTTGGGTAGAAGTAATGAAACTCGATGCCAATAGAAATGATGATGGTTTACTTGAAATCAATAAAGATATCAATCGTTTAAAAACCATTTCTGAACGTTTTTCTAAAATTGGTTCGGTTCCAGAACTGAATGATTTGAATTTAAAGGAAACGGTTCAACAAAACTTTGATTATCTGAAATCTAGAATTTCCAGAAAAGTAAGTTTTGAACTCAAAGTTCCCGCAAGAGAAATTTTAATTCCTCACAATAGAATTTTGATGAGTTGGGTGATTGAAAACCTTGTGAAAAATGCTGTAGATGCAATGAAAGGAGAGGGAAAACTGGAAATTTCTCTTTATTCTAAAAATAATTACGTGTTGATAGACGTAAAAGATTCTGGCTCTGGAATGACCAATACTCAAATGCGAAGTGCTTTCAAGCCAGGTTATTCTACCAAAAAAAGAGGCTGGGGACTTGGTTTGTCTTTGGTAAAACGTGTAATTAATGAATATCACAATGGCGACATTAAAATCGCAGAATCCGAAGTAGGAAAGGGAACTACTTTTAGAATTGTGCTGAAAGCGTAGAATTTTTGTTTAGCGTTTCGGGTTTAGCGTTCCGAGTTTATTGTACTAATTTATAATTCCGTAGGAATTGAAGGTTTGTAGAAAATTTGCAAAAAGAAAATAAGTTCGGCTCCGTTAGGAGCCGAAGGTTTTAGAAATCTTTTTCTACTTTTTTCAAAATATTTATAATCTCTTTAAATTCAGTTTTATCTAATAATATTGGATTTTGAGAAGATGAATTAGGTAGTTTGAAGTAATAAGTCCAAGAATTTAACTCTTCATTAAATGAGCTCCCAACTTCTAAATAATTTTTAGTCAAATATTTATATTTGGTTTCTGTATTGGGTTTACTTGCTGTTTTTTGTTCTAAATTTTGAAGATTATTGATCAAAAGATTCACTTCTTGTTTATCAAAAGTGATGGTTCTTTTAGAAATAGAATCAAAAGTTTCAAAAAAAGTCATAATACCTAAAACCGAAAGACTTGAATTCTCTTTGGAGTCTTTTATAATAATTTTTTGAAAATTCAAATTCTTAATATTTCCTATATTAAAAATTTGTTTCTCTAAAAGTGTTTCTTTTTTGTTGTTAAAATTGTTGTACCCAGAATTAAATTCTGTATTTCTATTGACTGTTAATGGTGATTCTTGAGCAAATGTAGAAACAGAGATAATTGAAAAAGCAATAAGAATTGAATATTTCATGTTTATAATTTTAAATAGTATAACTTAAATTTCTGAATATTATTTTAAATCTTTACAAACTCCACAAAATAATTATCATTAAACTTCACCTCTTTTTTGTCTTTCAGTTTAATGGTTTGCCATTCTTTAGTTGGAGTTAGAGTTGTATTTTCTATTCTAATAGGCAAGTTGAAACCTTCTACAGTATTTGTCCATCTGTATTTTAACGTTTTTCCGTTTTGAGAAAATTCTAAAGTTGGAATTTTAGTGGTTCTTAAATATTGGTCAAAAACAGTGGAGAAATCTATTCCAGATTTTTCAGAAATATAATTTTCAATTTGCTGAGTAGTTACCGTTTGATGATAAAAATCTTTACCAATTCCTCTTAAAATTTGTCTGAATTTTTCATCGTCGTTTATCGCAGTTCTAATCGTGTGAAGCATGTTTGCACCTTTGTAATACATGTCTCCACTTCCTTCGTTTCTTACGCCGTATTTCCCAATAATAGGCTTGTCGTTTTCTATGTTTTGTCTGATTCCTTTAATGTACAATTCTGCTTTTTCTTTGTTCAAATAATTTTGAGTAAAAAGCGTTTCTGAGTAACTCGTAAAACCTTCATGAATCCACATGTCAGCTTGATCTTTTGCGGTGATGTTGTTCGCAAACCATTCGTGACCAGATTCATGAATAATGATGAAATCCCAATTTAATCCAACACCAGTTCCAGATAAATCTCTACCAAGATAACCATTTAAATAATGATTTCCGTAAGCTACATTAGACTGATGTTCCATTCCTAAATAAGGCGTTTCTACCAATTTATAACCATCTTCGTAGAAAGGATAAGCTCCAAACCAATATTCAAACGCTTGAAGCATTGGTTTTACTTGCGTAAATTGTTTTTTGGCTTTATCTAGATTGTAAGAAAGTACATAATAATCGCAATCAAGTTTGCCTTTTTCACCATCATAAATTTCTGAAAAATGTTCAAATTTTCCAATGGTAGGAACAATGCTGTAAAGATTGATAGGGTTTTTGACTTCCCAAGTAAAAACATTTTTGCCTTTTTCTACGGTTTGAGAGATTAATTTGCCGTTTCCAACTCCTATTAAATCTTTTGGCGTAATGATTTTCATTTCTATTCCTTCATCTGGTTCATCATTCCAAATATCTTTTGAAGGTAACCAAAGACTTGTTCCGTCTCCTTCTTGCGCTACAGAAATCCATGGGTTGCCTTGTTCATCTTTGGCGAAAACCCAACCACCATCCCAAGGTGCGTGTTTTGCGATTCTTGGATTCCCGAAATATTCTAAAATCATGTAAAAACGTTCTCCTTTTTTGAAACTTTGTTGAGTTTCTATAAAAATGAAATCGTCTTCGGTTTTTACTTGAGTATAATTAAAATTTCCCATGAAGTTTTTAGAATTCATAGGCTTTTGAAGGTCTAATTGAAACGTAGGATTTTCTACATCTTTGGTAATTTCAAAGAAAATGGTGTTTTTCCCGCTGACTGATTGATCCTGAATATTAGGTTCTACCGTGAGTTCATATTTTTTGACGTCCCAAAAATTTCTAAACGCCGTATCAGAACCTTTTAAAGTATCTTTTTTGGTAAAAGTTTGTGCAAAGGTGATTTGACTAAAAACTAAAAGAAATAAACCGATTTTTTTCATGAATAAATTTTTTCAGTGCTTAAAAATAACAAAAACCACGCAAAATTGCGTGGTTTAGTGTATAAATTTATTAAATTTTTCTAGTGTCTAAGATCTAAATCTAGCATACTATTTTCTTACGAAATCTGCTACATCTTCAGCTGTTACAGGATTTCCGCCCAAAATGATTAAACGCTCTACTACATTTCTCAGCTCACGAATATTTCCTGTCCAAGAGAAATTTTGAAGTGCTTTTATCGCTTTGTCATCAAATTTTCTAACTGCATTTCCTTGTTCATCTGCAATGATTTGAGCAAAATGTTCTACCAAAAGCGGAATGTCTTCCTTTCTAGCATCTAATGGTGGTACATAAATTTCAATGACAGAAAGTCTATGATACAAGTCTTCTCTAAATTTTCCGTCTTCTATTTCTTTTTGTAGATTTTTATTGGTGGCTGCAATTACTCTTACATCTACTTTTATTTCTTTGTCACTTCCTACAGGTGAAACTCTGCTTTCCTGAAGCGCACGAAGAACTTTGGCTTGTGCTACCAAACTCATGTCTCCAATTTCGTCTAAGAAAATTGTTCCTCCGTTTGCTAATTCAAATTTACCTTGTTTGTCTTTTATTGCGCCTGTAAATGAACCTTTTACGTGACCGAAAAGTTCAGATTCTATTAATTCTGATGGAATTGCCGCACAGTTTACCTCAATCATTGGTCCTCTGCTTCTTTCACTTTGTGCATGAATAGAATGGGCTACCAATTCTTTACCAGCACCATTTGGACCTGTAATGAGAACTCTTGCATCTGTAGCCGCTACTTTTTCAATCATATTTTGAATTTTAGAAAGCGCTTCAGAAGTACCAATCATTTGGTATTTTTTGTTGACTTTTTTCTTGAGCTGAGTATTCTCTTTTTGAAGTACTTTAGTCGTTTGAACCAAATTTTTACGGTCAAGAGCATTTCTTACGCTGGTAATCAATCTATTGATATCAATAGGTTTTGAAATAAAATCGTAAGCGCCATCTCTTAAAGAATTTACAGCAGTATCAATGTCAGCATGACCAGAAATCATGACAAAAGTAGTGTCTGGTTTTAATTGAAGTGCTTGTTTCAAAAGTTCTGTACCAGAAAGTTTTGGCATTTTTATATCTGAAATCACCAATGCAAAATCATCTTTTTCGATGAGTTTGTAGGCTTCTAAACCATCTTCTGCAACCAAAACTTCGTAATTGGTTAATTCATCTGATAAAATACTGTGCAGTACACCAGAAATTGCTTTTTCGTCTTCTACGATTAATACTTTTTGCATAAGGCAAATTTAATGAATTATATTCAGTTTATAAATTACAGAATTTGGAAAATATTTTTCAGAAATTTAACTAGAAAATTGTTCTAAATTAATAATTTCTCACTCCAAAAATGGCAGAACCTATTCTTACAGAAGTAGAACCACATTCTATTGCAAGTGCGAAATCGTCACTCATTCCCATAGAAAGTGTTTCGAGTTTTTTAAAGGTAGAAAGTTCATCGAATAGAGATTTCAGAACTAAAAATTCAGATTTTACTTGATTTTTATTATCTGTGAAAGTTGCCATTCCCATCAAACCTAAAATCTCAATATTTGGGTATTTGTGTTCTAAGTAATTGCTGAAAATTTCTTTGGCTTCAGCAATTTCAAGACCGTATTTAGTTTCTTCTTCGGCGATTTTTACTTGAAGTAAAACTTTAATTTTTCTATTGTTTCTTGCTGCTTCTTTGTTGATTTCTAGTAATAATTTTTCAGAATCTACACTTTGAATGGTATCTATAAAAGGAGCAATGTATTTTACTTTATTGGTTTGTAAATGCCCAATTAAATGCCATTGAATATCAGCAGGAAGTTCATTTACTTTGGTTAAAAGCTCTTGTACTTTATTTTCTCCGAAAATTTTTTGTCCACAATCATAAACTTCTTTTATTTTTTCAACAGGATGAAATTTAGAAACAGCTACTAATTCTACGTTTGCTGGAATTTGGACTTTTATTTTATGGTAATTTTCTTGAATAGACATGATTTTGAATTTCTTTTTCAAATTTATGAAGAAAATTTTGGTTTAGAAAATTATATATCGTAATATTGCAATATTAAAATATAAAAATATGGGAATTTCTAAAACTGAACATTTTACAGAAGAACAAAATGAAGTGGCAAAATTAATGAAAGCGCTTTCTCATCCTGCTAGAATTGCGATTGTAGAATATTTACTTTCTGTAGATTCATGTATTTGTAATGATATTGTAGAAGAGATAAAATTGGCTCAACCTACCGTTTCTCAACATTTAAAAGAATTAAAAAACGTAGGAATTATTCAAGGTGATATTGATGGAAAAGCCATTTGCTATTGCATTAATCCAGATACATTGAAGAAAATGGAGCATTTTATTTCGCAGATCATTCATAAGGCAAACCAACCAAAATGCTGTTAACATGAAACTTTATTTATTTGTTTTATTTTTATTTTCTGTCATTTTTGTTTTTGTAGTTCCTACTTATTTGACTTACAAAAAGACAGGAATTAACCCAATAACTTTTGGTAAAGAAAGCAATGCACATAATTATGTAGGAAATGTTTATAAATTTCTCGTTTTCATGTTGCTGATGGTTTTTGTGATTCATTTTTTAAATATTGAATTGTATAATTATTTTTTAGTTCCAATTCATTATTTAGAATTGAGTTCTGTGTTTTTTATTGGTTTTTTTCTGTTGCACTTTGCTTTGTTTTGGATTTTTATTGCGCAAAAACAAATGGGGAATAGCTGGAGAATAGGAATTGATGAAAAAAATAAATCAGAACTTGTAACCCATGGACTTTTTTCTATTTCTAGAAATCCTGTTTTTCTAGGAATGATGCTTTCTCTTTTTTCAATTTTTATGGTTTTGCCCAATATTCTAACTTTTTTCATCGCATTTACAGGATACATTGTTATTCAAATTCAAATCAGATTAGAAGAAGAATTTCTTTTAAAAGAATTTGGTCAAAAATACATTGATTATAAAAATAACACAAGAAGATTAATTTAAACTAAAAAAGGAAATAATTTCTGTAACGTATTATTTATCAATAAATTACTAATTAAACAACTAAAAATATTAATTATGAATTCTAACGAAGAAATCAAAGAAATGGTAAAGCAAAAATATGCAGAAATCGCTTTACAAAACCAAGATACTAACTCTTCATCTTGTTGTGGAAGTGGCGGTTGTAGTACAGAAGTGTACAATATTATGACTGATGATTATGACCATTTAGAAGGTTATAATCCTGATGCTGACCTTAAATTAGGTTGCGGTTTGCCAACAGAATTTGCCAAAATTAAAAAAGGCGATTACGTAGTAGATTTAGGAAGTGGAGCAGGAAATGACTGTTTCGTAGCTCGTGCAGAAACTGGCGAGTCTGGAAAAGTCGTGGGAATAGATTTCACTCCTGAAATGATAGAAAAAGCAAGAAATAATGCCGATAAATTAGGTTTTAATAATGTGGAATTTAGGTTGGGAGACATCGAAAATATTCCTTTAATGAGCAATGTTGCTGATGTTGTGGTAAGTAACTGCGTAATGAATTTGGTTCCTAACAAACTGAAAGCTTTTGCGGAAGTTCAAAGAATTTTGAAACCAACTGGTCATTTTTCGATTTCTGATATTGTTTTGGTGGGAGATTTACCAGAAAAAATTAAAAATGCCGCAGAAATGTACGCTGGTTGCGTAGCTTCGGCGATTCAAATGGAAGATTATTTGAAAATTATTGAAAATTCTGGCTTCAAAAACATTACTTTACAGAAGAAAAAACCGATTATCGTTCCAGATGATATTCTGAAAAATTACCTGAACGAAGAAGAAATTCAGCAATATAAAGATTCTACCACTAGAATTTACAGCATCACGGTTTATGCAGAAAAAGTAGTGGGTTGTTGTACGCCAAATTCGGGTTGTTGTTAAATTATTTTAATCCTTCAAGGATTTAAAATTCTTGAAGGATTGTTTACTTTAAACTATGGAAATAAATAAAAAGCAACATTGGGAAAATGTTTTCGCCACCAAAAAAGAAACAGAAGTAAGCTGGTATCAAGAAAAACCTGAAACTTCTCTACAATTTTTTGGAAGAAATAAAATACCAAAGAACGCCAAGATTTTAGAAATTGGTGGTGGAGATAGTTATTTGATTGACAATCTATTAGAGCAAGATTATGAAAGTCTTACTTTACTTGATATTTCAGAAAATGCAATAGAAAGAATCAAGAAAAGATTGGGCGAAAAATCAGAAAAAGTACGTTTTGTAGTGTCTGATATTTTAGATTTTTCTTCAATAGAAAAGTTTGATGTGATACATGATAGAGCAAGTTTTCATTTTTTGACCAAAGAAGAAGATATTCAAAAATATGCTACTTTGTTGAGTGATGTTTTAGGAGAAAAAGGACTGTATTTTGTGGGAACCTTTTCAGAATCAGGACCTTTAAAATGTAGTGGTTTAGAAATTACGCAATACAGCAAAGAGAAATTCTTGAAAATTTTCGGAAATGATTTTTCGCTTTTAAATAGTTTTGAAGAAGTGCATAAAACACCTTTTGAAACCACTCAAAACTTTATTTTCTGCGAATTCCAAAAGAAAATGTAACTTTATGTAATGAAAAAGTCCAAATTCAAAATCCATAAAATGGATTGCCCTTCAGAAGAGCAAATCATCAGAATGAAGCTCCAGAATTTCAAATCGATTGAAGCCTTGGATTTTGATATTCCCAATCGGGAATTATTGGTTTTTCATCATGAAAATGAAGAAGAAATTTTCAAACAATTAGAAACACTAAATTTTGATACACAGCATATTTCTACAGAATTTACGCAAGAAAAACTCCAAGAACACAAAAATCAAACACAATTGCTTTGGAGTGTTTTAGGAATCAATTTTTTCTTTTTTTTGCTAGAAATTTTCTATGGTTTTTGGTCTAATTCTATGGGATTAGTTGCCGATAGTCTAGATATGTTGGCAGATAGTTTTGTGTATTTATTGGCTTTATTTGCAGTTGGAAAAGCCATTGAAAGAAAGAATAATGTTGCCAAAATCAGCGGATATTTTCAGTTAATTTTGGCAATTTTAGGTTTAACAGAAGTTTTGCGAAGATTTTTTGTAAAAACAGAAGTTCCAGAATTTCAAATGATGATGCTTATTTCGTTTTTTGCATTATTAGGGAACGCAGCTTGTCTTTATCTTTTGCAAAAAAGTAAAAGCAAAGAAGCACATATTCAGGCGAGTGTAATCTTTACCAATAATGATGTGATAATCAATCTAGGAGTGATAATTGCTGGGGTTTTAGTCTATTTTACACATAGCAAAATGCCAGATTTAGCCATTGGAACTCTTATTTTTATCTTGGTGACGAGAGGCGCTTTTTCGATTTTAAAACTATCAAAATAATCAAATGAACTTAAAAATTAGAGAAATAATTTCTCAACTTTCCACAGAAAGAATTTCTGAGGAACGAAAAATAATCCTTCAACCTTTAATTGAATTTATCTCTTCTAAAAGGTCTGAAAATGAAGAAGTTAGATTAAATTTTATTTGTACTCATAATTCCAGAAGGAGCCATCTTTCACAGATTTGGGTACAAACAATGGCGAATTATTATCAAATTGAAAATGTTTTTTGCTATTCTGGTGGAACAGAAGCAACAGCCATGTTTCCAAAAATTTCTGAAACGCTTACAAATCAAGGTTTTGAAATTTTAAAATTATCAGAAACTGAAAATCCTGTTTATGCGGTAAAATTTGCCGAAAATGAACATGCGGTGATTTGTTTTTCTAAAAAATATGATAATGATTTTAATCCGAAGTCAGAATTTGCTGCTATTCTCACGTGTGATTCTGCAGACGAAAATTGCCCGATTGTTTACGGAGCAGAAGCCAGAATTCCCATTAAATATGAAGATCCTAAAAAATCTGATGGAACTGCTGAAATGAACGAAACATATTTCAACAGAAGTTTAGAAATCGCTACAGAAATGAAATTTGTCTTTGAAAATTTAAGAAAATCATAAAACAGACTCATAAAAATTAACATGAAACCCAAACTGAAATTTCTCGACAGATATTTAACATTATGGATTTTTTCAGCAATGATTTTCGGAGTATTACTCGGGAAATTGGTGCCATCAATCCCAGAAACCATCAATCAGTTTTCTAGCGGAACCACTAATATTCCATTAGCGATTGGTTTGATTCTCATGATGTTTCCACCGTTAGCCAAAGTAGATTATAGTCTTTTACCTATGGCTTTTAAAGACCGTAAAACAATGGGAGTTTCATTAATTCTCAATTGGATTATTGGTCCGATTTTGATGTTCGTTTTGGCAATTATTTTTCTGAAAGACGAACCCAATTACATGGTTGGATTGATTTTAATTGGTTTGGCAAGATGTATCGCAATGGTGATTGTTTGGAATGATTTGGCTTCTGGAAATCGTGAATATGCCGCAATGTTGGTGGCGTTAAATAGCATTTTTCAAGTGTTTACGTACAGTTTTTACGCTTGGTTATTTATTAATTTTTTACCGCAATATTTAGGTTTTGGAGATTTTGAAATCTCAGTTCCCATGAAAGATGTAGCAATAAGTGTTGCCATTTATTTGGGAATTCCTTTTGTTGCAGGTTTTTTGTCAAGATATTTCTTGATTGCTCAAAAAGGAAAAGAGTGGTACAATAGAGTTTTCGTTCCGAAAATTTCGCCCATTACTTTGTATGCATTGCTGTTTACGATTGTGGTGATGTTCAGTTTAAAAGGCGATAAAATTGTAGAATTGCCTTTTGACGTGATTAAAATAGCGATTCCATTGGTGATTTATTTTGTTTTGATGTTTTTCACGAGTTTCTTTATCAATCGTAAATTAGGAATAGATTATGATAAAAACGCTTCAGTTTCTTTCACCGCTACTGGAAATAACTTTGAACTCGCGATTGCAGTTGCGATTGCAGTTTTTGGGATTCATTCTAAAGAAGCTTTTGCAGGAGTCATTGGTCCACTTATCGAAGTTCCAGTGCTTATTTTATTGGTAAAAGCAAGTCTTTGGTTAAAGAAAAAATGGTATAAATAAAGCGAGATTTTTTCTCGCTTTTTATTTTAATAATGACCCGTCCTAAAATAAGTTTACACCCAATAGACTTATTATGGAAAATCGAGAGAAGACAGTAGAAAAGCGTACACAACAAGATTACACAATGGCTTTTAAATTAGGTATTGTAAGTCGTGTAGAAAAGGGCGAATTCACTTACAAACAGGCGCAGCAACATTACGGTATCCAAGGTAGAAGCACCGTTTTGGTTTGGCTCAGAAAATATGGTAATTTAGATTGGAGCAAACCCACCATTCATACCATGTTACAATCCAAAGAAACACCCGCCGAAAAGATTAAAAGATTAGAGAAAGAATTAGCTGATGAGAAACTGAAAACCAAAGTTCTCAATATGATGATTGATATCTCGGACAAGCAATACGGCACACAGATTCGAAAAAAGTTTACGCCCAAACAGTCAGACAACTCCAAGAAAAAGGATTGAGTTTATCCAAAATCTGCAGATTGTTTGGGATAAGCAGACAAGCCATTTACCAGCAGCGCCAAAGAGTATGTGTTCGGGAAAAAGAATTGGAGAAAGTTAAACAATTCGTTGAGGAGATTCGTTTAGAACAGCCCAGAATAGGAACAAGAAAACTTTATTATTTGCTTAAAAATAAGTTCAAGCTTGAAAAGATAAAAATAGGCAGAGATGCGCTGTTCAATTATTTACGAAGAGAAAACCTGCTTATTTATCCTAAGAAAAGATATACAAGAACAACTTTCTCCAAACACTGGCTCAGAAAACACCCCAACCTTTTGAAAACGACTTGCCTGAAAAGAAAAGAACAGGTATTTGTAAGCGATATCACTTATATAAAAACCAAAACGAATGTCTGTTATTTATCTTTGGTTACGGATGCTTACAGCAGAAAAATAATGGGTTACGAATTAAGTGAAAATATGAATGCTGAAAATGTAGTCAAAGCTCTGAAAATGGCCGTTAAAAACAGAACAACACATCTTCCGCTTATTCATCACTCAGACAGGGGATTGCAATATTGCTCAGAAGTGTATCAGAAAGTACTTGTTGAAAACAAAATAAAACCCTCAATGACAGATGGCTATGATTGTTATCAAAATGCTTTGGCAGAAAGAATAAACGGAATATTGAAGCAGGAATTTTTAATTTATAAATGCAAAAACATTCAGGATTTAAAACAAATGGTTAAAGAAAGTATTTATATTTACAACAACAAAAGACCACATCTTAGTCTGAAGATGAAAACCCCGGAAACAATCCACAAAAAATCCGGAAAATCAATATCTTCCGGATTGGTATTTTAATGTAAAACTTGTAAACCTATTTTAGGATTAGTCATAATCGTTCTTTTAAAATCTTCATTCCTTCTGTAGCAGAAGTTTTCAAGAAATTTTCATGTTTGGTGAATTGGTTTTCTAAATGTGGATCAATCACAAAAATTTCACAATTTTTTGGAACGTAATGAATCAATCCAGCAGCAGGATACACTTGCATAGAAGTTCCTATCACGATGAAAATATCTGCTTCTGAAGCGATTTCGGTAGCATTTTCCATTTCAGGAACCATTTCACCAAACCAAACAATATGTGGACGAAGTTGGTTTCCCAATTCATCTATATCTCCCAAATTACAGTCTTCTTCCCAGTCGTAAATTTGCGTTTCATCATTTATAGAACGTACTTTTTTCAATTCTCCGTGTAGATGTATCACTTTATTAGAACCCGCTCTTTCGTGTAAATCATCTACATTTTGGGTGATGATATGTACATCAAAATATTGTTCTAATTCTGCAAGAATTTCGTGAGCGAGATTGGGTTTTACGTCTTTCAATTGTCTTCGTCTTAAATTATAAAAATCTAAAACCAACTGCGGATTTCTAGCAAAACCTTCTGGCGAAGCCACATCTTCTATTCTGTGGTTTTCCCAAAGTCCGTTAGAATCTCTAAATGTAGAAATTCCGCTTTCTGCCGAAATTCCTGCTCCTGATAAAACGACGAGTTTCTTTTTCATTAATTTATAGTTTTGCCACGAATACACGAATTTATGAAATATTTGTGCATTCGTGTGAATTTTAGTTAAATTTTCAACTTCACATTATTCAATCTCAGAGAATTAGCAATCACAGAAACGGAAGAAAAACTCATGGCAGCAGCAGCAAACATTGGAGACAATAAAACTCCAAAAATAGGATAGAGTAAACCTGCAGCAATCGGAATTCCGAGTGTGTTGTAAGCAAAAGCAAAAAACAAGTTTTCTTTTACATTTTTCATCATTTTTTCGCTCAAAATTTTAGATTTTGCAACGCCAGAAATGTCGCCTTTCAGTAAAGTAATTTCTGCGGAATTCATAGCAATATCAGTTCCTGTTCCCATTGCAATTCCTACGTTGGCTTGTGCTAGAGCAGGAGCATCATTGATTCCATCGCCTGTCATAGCAACAATTTTTCCTTGAGTTTGGAGGTTTTTAACCTCGTTTATTTTGTCTTGAGGAAGACAATTCGCAAAATATTTTTTGATGCCAAGACTTTCTGCAACGTGTTTTGCAGTGGCTTCATTATCGCCTGTCATCATGATAACTTCAATGCCTTTATTTTGTAAAGATTTGATGGCAGATTTTGCATTGTCTTTGATTTTATCTTTAAAACCAAAAACAGCCACAGCTTTTTCATCGATGGTTAAGTAAGAAACGGTATTTGCTTCGTTTTCTAGAATTTGGGCTTTTTGAAGTAGATTTTCAGAAATTTCAAAATGATTTTCTTTGAGATAATGAATATTTCCAAGGAACAATTTTTTGCTATCAATTTCTCCTAAAATTCCTCTACCTGAAATGTTTTCAAAGTTTTTAACTTCTTTTAAGTTGTCATTCTGAGCGGAGTCGAAGAATTTAGCTTTATTTAAAACCGCTTGTGAAAGTGGATGTTCAGAGTTTTTATTGAGAGAAGCCGCCAACTGTAATGCTTCATTTTCTGGAATATTTTCTGAGAAAATTTGAGTCAAAGAAGGCTTTCCTTCGGTTAAAGTTCCTGTTTTATCAGTAATAATCACGTTTACTTTCTCCATTTCTTCCAAAGCTTCTGCGTTTTTAATCAAAATTCCATTTCTTGCTCCTTTTCCAATTCCTACCATTACAGACATTGGTGTCGCCAAACCAAGAGCGCAAGGACAAGCTACAATTAAAACCGCTAAAGCATTAACCAAAGCAAAAATCGCACGATTTTCTCCACCGAAAAAATACCAAAAAATGAACGTCAAAACTGAAATAGCAATCACCACAGGAACAAAAATTTTAGAAACTTTATCCGTTAGTTTTTGGATTGGCGCTTTACTTCGGCTTGCAGCATTTACCATTTCAATAATTTGAGAAAGTAGCGTGTCTTTGCCAATTTTCTCTGTTTTCATGAGGAAAACTTGGTTTCCGTTGATGGTTCCAGAAGTTACTTTGTCGCCTAATTTTTTCTCAGCAGGAATAGGTTCACCTGTAATCATGCTTTCGTCAATCGTGGTATTTCCTTCGATGATTTCTCCGTCAACTGGAATTTTTTCTCCTGGTTTTACTTTTAGAATATCTCCAATCTTAACTTCTGAAATTGAAATATTTTTTTCTACATTATTCTGAATAAGATGTGCTTCTTTTGGCGATAGATTCATCAATTCTTTAATGGCGTTTCCGGTTTTTTGATGGGCTTTTGCTTCCAACATTTGTCCGAAAATTACCAAAGTTAAAATCACGGCAACTGCTTCGAAATACAACGGTACTTCGTGATGATTTTGCATAAATTCATGCGGAATTAAACTCGGAAAAGTGAGTGCGAAAATGCTGTAAATAAAAGCAGCACTTGCTCCCAAACCAATTAATGAAAACATATTAAGATTCCAAGATTTAAAAGAAATCCAAGCTCTTTTGAACAAAAACCAACCCGTGAAAAATACGACAGGAAGCGTGAAAATCAATTGTAAAATTCCAGAAATTCTTGAACTAAAAGGAAACTCAAAAAACATTCCTCCCATCGATAAAATAAAAACGGGAAGCGTAAAAGCAACCGAAATCCAAAATTTCTTTTTCAAATTTTTATAGGTATCGTCTTCAGATTCATCATCATTGCCAGTGATTTTAACCAAATCCATTCCGCAAACTGGGCAACCTACATTTTCGGGATAGGTTTTATCGCCTTCACAAAACATGGGACAATAGTAACCGCTTTCTGCAGTCGGCTTTTTGCTTTCAGCTGATTGCTGATTGCTGATTGCTGATTGCTTTTCTTCAATCGGAACGCAATACATATTGCAAACTGGACAACGTTTACCTTGCACGAAATAGACTTTATCGCCTTCACATTCCATTGGGCAATAATAAACCGAACTTATAGAAACTCTGTCTTGAGGTGGAATAAATTCTGTAGATTTTGGTTTTTCTGGATCTTCTAAAACGTAGTTTCCTGCATTTTTAAGCTCAGAATTAAGTTTTTCTAAGTCTATTTCTTGTTCAGAAGTGATTTCAACGAAATTTCCTGCGAGATTTACATCTGCTTTTATTCCTTCAACATTATTTAAAGCAGAAGAAATCTTTTTCTGACAGCCTTCGCAAGACATTCCCAGAACGTTATATTTTTTGGTATTCATCTTTCTTAATTTTGATACAAATTTCAAAATTAATCAAATAAAAACCATTATCAAATCATGGCAGAATGTTATGAAATTTAGATTTTTAAGATTTTGTGAAATGAAAATTTTAAATCAAATCAATAGGAAGTCTCTTTTTTTCTTTGAGTTCCTGAAATTGTGATGGCGAAAATCCTGTGATTTTTTTGAACTGTTGAGAAAGATGTTGAACGGTTTTATAACCCAGTTTGTCTGCAATTTGAGAAAGCGTGAGTTCGCGATAAATCAAAAGCTCTTTTACTTTTTCAATTTTTTGAAGAATGAAATATTGTTCTAAAGTAATGTTTTCTGTTTGTGAAAAAACCTTAGAAATACTGCTGTATTCTTTGTTGAGTTGATCTGAAAGGTATTTAGAAAGCAAGAAATCTTCATTAATATCAAGATTCTGAACTTTTTCTAAAATCAGTTTTTTGATGTTTTCAATTTGTTTTTGTGATGCATCTTCTAGAATTTCAAAACCTATTTTTTGTAAATTTTCGTTGAGTTTTTGAAGCTGATTTTTTGAAATTTCTGTAGAAATATCCACCCAACCCAAATTCACCGAAACGAAATCAATTTCAGACTTTCGAAAGACGTCTTCCACTGCAGTGATACAGCGGTTACAAACCATGTTTTTAATGTGAATAGCCATCATATATTCACAAAAATACAACTTTTAGAACATGTAGTTTTCTTATCTTTGATAAAAATTAAAATTATGGATTTTTCAAAAATTATCATTGGGGTAATGCGATGGGGAATTTGGGGAGCCAATCATTCTGAAAGTGGTGTGCAAAAATTAATAGAAACGTCTTTAGAAGAAGGTTTGTATACTTTTGACCATGCCGATATTTATGGTGGTTATACTACAGAAGAATTGTTCGGAAATGCTTTTTCTGAGATGAAAATTGAACGTGAAAAAATTCAGTTGATTACTAAATGTGGAATTTGTATGCCTTCTGAAAAGAAAAATTTTCCGTTGAAATACTATAATTATTCTAAAGAATATATTCTGAATCAGGTAGATGAGAGTTTAAAAAATCTAAAAACAGATTATATAGATTTGCTATTATTACACAGACCGTCTCCACTCATGAATCCTGAAGAAATAGCTGCTGCATTTGGGATTTTAAGAAGTTCTGGAAAAGTGAGAGATTTCGGGGTGAGCAATTTTTCTGTTACTCAGTTTGATTTAATTTCTAAATATTTTCCGCAATTGGTAACCAATCAAGTAGAAATTTCTTTGACGGAAACCAAAGCTTTTTACGATGGAACGATTGACCAAATGATGATGAAAAAGTTGCAACCTATGGCTTGGAGTGTGATGGGAAGTTATTTCGCAGAAGATTCTGAAAGAACAGCGAGAATAAAGTCTGTTTTGGGTGATTTGTCTAAAAAATATAATGCAGACGAAGCGCAACTTTTACTTGCGTTTCTCCTAAAACATCCTGCTAAAATTTTACCGATTATAGGAACATCTAAAGCGGAAAGCATAAAATCTCTTAGAAAATCTCTAGAAATAAATTTAACAATAGAAGATTGGTTTACTCTTTTAGAAGCCAGTTTGGGGCATAAAGTGGCGTAGAATTAGGTAGAGGTAGAGGTAAAGGTTGAGTAGTTTTTTTGAGGTTAAGTGGTGTTTTATAACGGGAGTTTGCGTGAGTGCGAAGCGATTTGTCTGAGCTCTCCCGAAAATTTATTTTCGGGAAGCGAGTGAGCGTAGAACGACCTATTTTACAGGAATTTAGGATTTGGGAAATAGGGCACGCCAAAATAAAAATTGTTTATGTCATTTATTGTTGTATCTTGCGAAAGATTTCTTATAAATGTTTTTCAAAATAATGTTCATTCGTTTTTTGTCATCTTTTATAATTCAATCATTTAGGACAATTTTAATTTAATTTTTTTAACAATGAACATTTTTGTTTCAAACATCAATTACGTAACTAAAGATTATCAGTTACAAGATTTATTTTCAGAATTTGGCGAAGTTACTTCGTGCAAAATTATTACAGACAAAGAAACAGGTAGAAGTAGAGGTTTCGGATTCGTAGAAATGAGTGATGAAGAAGGTCAACAAGCAGTTGAAGCTCTAAACGGTAAAGAATTTAACGGAAAAGAACTTAACGTTTCTGAAGCGAAACCAAGAGAAGAAAAACCAAGAAGAAGTTTCGATAACAACAGAGGTGGTGGTTACGGAAACAGAGGTGGTTACGGAAATAACAGAGGTGGAAACGATAGAGGTGGAAGCCGTTGGTAAACAATCTTTTTTCAAAGAAAAAAATGAAGCGACTCAGGAATGAGTCGCTTTTTTTATTGGTCTATTTCGAAATTATTTTTTCTTGACTAAAATGACCATGTCTCTCACAGAAATATCATCTTTTTTGTTTACTTTATTGTTGATGATTTCTGAAAAATATACTTTGAAATGATACTGGTGCAAATCAAATTCTGTAGAGATTTCTTCCAATGGAGTACTGAGTTGGTCTGCATTATCTTTTTCTAATTGTTTTTTGAGAAATGGAGTTAAATCATAAGATTGAGTAACTTTAGTAGGTGATTCTAAATCAATGATATATCCTGAGAAAATATAACTATTTCTAATTGGTTTTGTCTTTAGCTTATAATCGTTTAATTGTTCTTCATTTTGAATATCAATATTGCTAAAAACAATAAGTTTTTCGTAGTTCTGAATGTCATAATTTCTTTTGCTAGAAAACACTCCTTGATAATTATACTGATAATCTTTATTTTCTTTAGATTTAAGGGTGTTTTTGAAAGAAATTCTTATTTCTGAGTTCACCATATATCTTTCTTTTTCTAATATTTTTTTGAATTTAGAAAGATGAGTTTTTGGGATAAAATTCAGTAGAAATGCTTGTTGATTTCTTTCGTTTAGAAATTGAAATTTATTGGCAATTTCAATAGCCACTGAATCTTGAATCGCTTTTTCAAAATTAATTTTTCCTTTTTCTAAAAGTTGGTTTTTGGTTAGAATTTGTTGTAATTCTGTTTTTTGACTTCTTTTAGCGGTAGAAAAAGCATTGACATAAGGGAAAATCAATGCAAATACACCGAAGATAAACAGTGAAATCGGTACAAATTTAATGGTCGCTTTTTTGTAAAAAATAAAATAAAAAACGACTGTGGTAAGCCAAATTGCCAATAACAAAACGAAATATCTCGGTTCTGTATAACCATATTCTAAAATTCTGGTAAAAATCGCTACAAAAAGTAAAACCAATAATGGAATAAGCGTGTAATAGAAAATTTTGGAGAAAACTTTTACCCAAGATTTTGCAGATTCTTCTTTCAGTGGATGAACCAAAAGCAATGCTAATATCCCAACCACTGAATAAATCAAGATGAGATAAGAAACCCAACCTCGTGGTAATTCCCAGTTAATCAATATTTTACCTGCGTAGAAATATAAAATGGTTACATAAATTAATAATAGCGGAATAAGAACAAACTGTGTGAAAAATTTTAGGATTTGTGGGTAGCTTCCGTCTTTTTCGAGTTGAAAAATTCCTTTGTCGTTAAAAATTAGAAAAATGAAAGTGCTTCCTGAAATGGCTAAAAACAGAATGGTTTTAGGATAAAGATTATTGTTAAAATTGAAGTCAAATAATTTATCAACCGCCAAAATCGCCAAAACAACTCCCAAAACCAAAACGCCTGTGAAAACGGCAGTCAAGAAAATATTGATAAATAAATTTTTATTGAATTGCCAAAAATTAAGTTCTGGTTTTTTATTCAAAAATCCTGAAAATGAAACGAATAAGTGTGATAAAATGACCAACGCAAAAATCACAAAACCATTTACTTCTGTAAATTGCTTTTCGGAGTTTGGCAAATAAAAATAGAACCAAACGAGAAATGCAGCTCCCAAAATTTCTAAAAGAAAACCTCTACCAATTCTTTGAGAGAGCATTTTAATACCAAACATCAGCGAAATTCCCAAACATCCGGTAAAAGCCAATTTGGTTACCAAAAACTGATTGTCTTGATGGTCAATTTCTATTGCAACAACTGCAGAAATAGCTGCAATAAGCGCTGCGGTAAGAACCATTGGATATCTTAAAATAATATCGTCGGTTTTCCCCCAGATTTCCTTAAATTTTGTAATCATGATGTATGTTTTGAAGTTGGAAAAAGGGTGCTCTATTTCATAAACTTCTCACCTATAACATCCATTATCCAACAGAGTTATTTTTTCTTTTTCTTTTTCTTCTTTTTGTCTTTGTCCTTTTCTTTTTCAGGCACAGAAAGCTGAACCATTCCTTCGTTCATTAAGTCCACTAATAAAGCATTAGGATTATTATCGTAAAAATTAAGAATGAAGTTTTTTAACAGTGTTTTTTTATAATTTTCCTGAGTTACAGAGATTTCATATTTATGAATTCTTCCTTCAGAAACAGGTTTTAGATAGTTTTTGGTAACCAAATTTTTCAAAAAAGTAGAAACGGTATTTTGGTGTGGTTTTGGCTCGGGAAAAGCAAGCATAATGTCTTTAAGATAAGTAGGGCCAAGTTTCCAAATGATTTTCATGACTTGTTCTTCACCAGAAGTCAAGGATTTAAGATTTTCCATATTCTTGAAATTGAGTTATAAATGTAGTAAAAATTTTAAGATTATAGAAATGTCTGAATATTAAAGTATAAGTATGCTAAAGAAACTATAGTTCCAATAAATGCTCCCATAATGACTTCTTTTGGCGTATGTCTTTTCAGAATAATTCTAGAAATGGCTACAAATGATGTAAGAACGAACCAAATAATGCCCAAAATAGGATTCAAAGAAAAGAATAGCGCTGTTACAAAAACATTAAAAGCAGTGTGCATAGAACTTTTGATGAAAAAATTACTGATGTGCATAATCAGCATGAGAATAAACAAGAAAACAATGATAAAAAGCAAGTCTGTTCTTTGCTTTGTAAAATACAAAACCCCAGTATAAATAGCAATGACTATAAAATTAAAGAGATAAAGACTGTTTCTCTGTTTTCGGTCAGAAACATCCATGTTGGTGTAGTTTCCCTTTTTTACATTCCAGCCAATCCATGAAAAAATAGGAATAACTACTAAACCAATCATCAATAAAATATTGACTAAAGATTCTTCCCAAGTCATTTTTACGTATGCAAAAAAAACAAAGAAAATTAATAGCGAAAAAAGTGGATTGAGTAGGTTAGAAATTACTTTAGAAAGGAATACAACAGCAGAAAAATTTTTCTTAGACATGGATTTATAAATGTTTTTTCAAAAATATAATATTTAAAGAAACAAATATCATCATTATTTGTGACATAAGTTTTCTTATAAACAAAAGAATTTTACTATTTTTGCATATTATTCAGAAAAATGCTCTCAAAAGGCATTTTAAATTTTGAAAAATCAACAAATTAAAACTTATCAATGAAAGAGTTTTCTAAAGAAGTTTATTTGCAATGGTATGCAGATATGACAATGTGGAGAAGGTTTGAAGACAAATGCCGTTCTCTTTATCTAAAACAAAAAATTAGAGGTTTTTTACACTTATACAATGGCCAAGAAGCTATTCCTGCAGGATTTGTACATGCTATGGATCTTACTAAAGATGCTATGATTACAGCATACAGATGTCACGTACATCCTATGGCAATGGGAGTAGATCCTAAGAGAATTATGGCTGAATTGTGCGGTAAAGCTACAGGAACTTCTAACGGATTAGGTGGTTCTATGCACATTTTCTCAAAAGAGCATAGATTTTACGGAGGTCACGGAATTGTAGGTGGTCAGATTCCATTAGGAGCTGGTATTGCATTTGCAGATAAGTATTTTGAAAGAGGTGGAGTTACCATTTGTTATTTTGGTGATGGAGCGGTAAGACAAGGTGCTTTACACGAAACCTTTAACATGGCAATGAACTGGAAACTTCCAGTAGTTTTCGTGGTAGAAAATAACCAATATGCTATGGGAACATCAGTTTCTAGAACAGCAAACCACGAAGATATCTATAAATTAGGTTTAGGTTACGAAATGCCTTGTATGCCTGTAGATGCTATGGATCCAGAAAAAGTAGCAGAAGTAGCTTACGAAGCTGTGGAAAGAGCAAGAAGAGGAGACGGACCTACTTTCATAGAAGCTAGAACTTACAGATTCAGAGGTCACTCTATGTCAGATGCTGAACCTTATAGAACTAAAGAAGAAGTAGCTCTTAAAAAAGAAGAAGACCCAATCGTTTTAGTTAAAAACAGAATTTTAGAAAACAAATGGGCTACTGAAGAAGAATTAGAAGCTATCGAAGAAAAATCTAAAATGTTTGTAGAAGAATGTGAAGCTTTTGCAGAAGAATCTCCGTATCCAGATGCAGAAAAAGTTTATGAATATGTTTATTCTGAACCAAACTATCCATTCTTAGATAAATTAGAAAATTAATTTTAAATTCATTTGAAATTTGAAATTTGAGTTTGAAATTCTTTGAGTTTTAAATCTCGAATCTCGAATCTCGAATCTCAAATCAATATAAAAATTATGGCTGAAGTAATTACAATGCCCAGACTTTCTGATACAATGACCGAGGGAAAAGTATCAAAATGGCATAAAAAAGTAGGTGATACAGTAAAAGAAGGCGATGTTTTAGCCGAAATCGAAACAGATAAAGCCGTTCAAGATTTTGAATCAGAATTTAACGGTACTCTTTTATACATTGGTACAGAAGAAGGAAATAATTCTCCTGTAGATAGCGTTTTAGCAATTATAGGAAATGCCGGAGAAGATATTTCTGGTTTAGTTTCAGGAGGTAATTCTGCTCCTCAAACAGAAGAAAAGAAAGAAGAAGTTGCAGTTTCTGCACCAGAAGTTTCGGCTGTTTCAGCAGAGATTCCTGCAGGTGTAGAAGTAATTACTATGCCTAGACTTTCTGATACCATGACTGAAGGAAAAGTGGCTAAATGGCACAAAAATGTAGGAGATGATGTAAAAGAAGGTGATATTCTTGCAGAAATCGAAACAGATAAAGCGGTTCAAGATTTTGAATCAGAATTTAAGGGAACGCTTCTTTACCAAGGAGTTTCAGAAGGAAATGCAACAAATGTTGATGAAATTTTAGCTATTATTGGTCCTGCTGGAACAGATGTGTCTGCAATTGTTGCAGGTGGCGGAAAAGTTGCTGCTCCAGTTGCTCCAGAAGCTCCAAAAACAGAAACTGCCCCATCGGTAAATGCTACAGTTTCTACTACAACTTCTACAGGTGGAAGAATTAATATCTCTCCTTTAGCTAAAAAAATGGCTTCAGAAAAAGGAATTGATATCTCAACCGTTAAAGGAAGTGGTGACAACGGAAGAATCGTTAAAAAAGATATTGAAAATTATCAACCAAGTGCAGATCCAATTCAGCAAACTGCTGCGGTTTCTACAAGCGTAGCTTCTACTCCTGCTGCTCAAGTTGCTATGAATTTCGTTGCAGGTGAAACTACAGAAACAGTAAACTCTCAAGTAAGAAATGTAATTGCAAAAAGACTTTCTGAAAGTAAATTTACAGCACCTCACTACTATTTAATGGTAGAAATTAATATGGACAAAGCTATCGAAGCTAGAAAAGAGCTGAATAGTTTACCAGATACTAAGGTTTCTTTCAATGATATGGTAATTAAAGCTACTGCTTTAGCATTGAGAAAACACCCACAAGTAAATTCTTCTTGGGCAGGTGATAAAATCATTCACCACGGAAATATTAACGTAGGTGTAGCTGTTGCAATTCCAGATGGTTTAGTAGTTCCAGTTCTTAAAAATGCAGATTATATGAATTATAATCAAATTTCTGCATCTGTAAAAGATATGGCTTCTAGAGCGAAATCAAAAGGTCTTAAAGCGAATGAAATGGAAGGTTCTACTTTCTCTATTTCTAACCTTGGTATGTTTGGAATCGAAACATTTACTTCGATTATTAACCAACCGAATTCTTGTATCCTTTCAGTAGGTGCAATTATTGAAAAACCAGTGGTTAAAAATGGCCAAATCGTGGTAGGAAATACTATGAAACTTTCTTTAGCTTGTGACCATAGAGTAGTAGATGGCGCTACAGGTGCACAATTCTTACAGACTCTTAAAACTTATTTAGAAAGTCCGTTGACTATGTTACTGTAAAATTTTACAATTTTATATATTAAAAATCCTTTCATTTTTTTGAAAGGATTTTTTAATTGTGATTTTTAGAATATTTAAAAAATCTCATGTCTCATATCTCGTATCTCACATCTATTTACTATTTTTGAACTATGATTAAAGCGAAAAATATTCACAAATCTTACGGTGATTTAGAAGTTCTAAAAGGAGTAGACTTAGAAATAAAAACAGGAGAAATTGTTTCCATTGTTGGGGAATCAGGAGCTGGTAAATCTACTTTGCTGCACATTCTGGGAACTTTAGATTTGCCTTCTCATATAGATAAATACGGAACTGAATTAACGATTGGTGATCAATCGTTTCTAAAAATGAACGATAGAGAGATTTCTAAATTTAGAAATGAAAACATAGGATTCGTATTTCAGCATCATCAGTTATTACCAGAATTTACAGCTTTAGAAAATGTATTGATGCCAACGAGAATTTCTGGGAAAAACGAAAAAGAATCTATGGACAAAGCATTTCTTTTGTTCGAAGAATTACACATTGCACATAGAATTCAGCACAAACCAAAAGAACTTTCTGGTGGTGAAGCCCAGCGTGTAGCTGTAGCCAGAGCTTTAATCAATTCTCCGAAAATTATTTTTGCAGACGAACCCACTGGGAATTTAGATTCCAAAAATGCAGATGCGCTGCATCAACTTTTTTTTGATTTAAGAGACAGATATAATCAGACTTTTGTGATAGTAACGCACAATAAAGAACTGGCAGAAAGTACAGATAGAAAATTAGTCATGAAAGACGGATTAATTTTATAAAAAAACATGTCTTAACTCAACCTTTACCTTTACTTTTACCTTAAGAAATGTCGATAAAATTCCTTTCAGAAGATGACAGACCAAGAGAAAAATTTCTTTTGAAGGGTAAATCTGCGCTTTCAGATTCAGAATTATTGGCGATTATTTTAGGAAGCGGTAATACGGAAGAATCTGCTGTAGAACTCGCTCAGAAAATTTTGAAAAGTGTAGATAATAACTGGCAAAACCTGAGTTTACTTTCCATAAAAGATTTGATGAAATTCAAAGGAATTGGTGAAGCAAAAGCCATTTCTATTGCTACAGCGCTGGAAATTGGCAGAAGAAAAGCATCGCAAGAAATTCCAGAGAAATTGATTATCAAAAGTTCTGAACAGGCTTATAAAATACTTTTGCCACATCTTTCCGACCTCAGAACAGAAGAGTTTTGGGTAATTTTCTTGAATCAAAAAAATCAACTGATTAAAAAAACTCAAATTTCAAAAGGCGGAATTTCTGCTACTCATGTAGATGTGAGAGTGCTCTTTAAAGAAGCTTTAGAAAATTTTTCCACCAATATTATCGTGGCGCATAATCATCCTACTGGTGTTCTCACGCCTAGTGAAGCCGATATTAGAATGACTAAAAATATTCAAAATGCTGGCGAAATTTTAGATATTAAATTGCTTGACCATATCATCATTGGCGAAAATTCATTTTACAGTTTCGCAGAAGCAGGTTTATTATGATAAAGCGACTGAAATATGAAGAAATAGATTGGCAGAAATATCAAAATTGTTTAGAGCATTCTGAACAATACATTTTCTTTGCCGAGAAAAAGTATTTAGACCTTTTGCTTCATCAAAATTGGGAAATTCTTGTTGATAATGATTACGAAGCAGTAATGCCCATTCCTTTAGCGAAAAAATGGGGGTTTAACTTTGTGGTAATGCCTTTGCAAACTCAACAATTAGGGGTTTTTTCAGAAAAAGATACTCCTGAATTAAATGAATCTTTTTTAAAGTTTTTTCAACAAAATTATAAAGTGTTTTACTATGCTTTTAATGCCAAAAATGAGTTTACAACTCTTTTAAAAACTAGAAAAAACTATAAATTGTTTGCTGAAGATTACGAAAATATCAAAAAGAAATACTCTATTCACAGAAGAAGAAACGTAAGGATTACAGATGTTTTGAAGGATAAAATAACATTCACAGAAGCCGAAATTCTGAATCATTGTGAATCTTTTTTTATAGAGAATGTAATTGGTTTTCCAAATTTTTCTTTGAAAAAGCGAGCTTTTGAAAATATGAAAAACTTTTTGAGCCAAAATCTTTTAAAAGTATATGAATTGTATTTTGATGGGAAATTAGCTTCACAAGCTTATCTAATAGAATCCGAAAAAGAAGATTTTTTGGTCAATTTTATTAATGATAAGAAATTTTCTAAGTATAATTTGTCGTCTATTATTCTTGACCAAATTTTCAGAAAAAATATCGAAAAAAAGGATTTTAACTTTCATGGAAGTAATATTTCTGAAATTGCAGAATTTTATAGGCGTTTTGGCGCGACAGAAGAAAATTACGCTTTCGTAGAAAACTCTAAGATTCAGTTGCTTATATCGTATTTTATTAGACAATAATTATTCCTATCTTTGCACCCTCAATTTTTCGTAAAATGAATTTTGAAAACATGCTTCCTTATGCTTTTGCATTAATCATTGCGCTCCCAATAATTTTTTTATTGAGACAATTTGTTTTTACTTATATTAATATGAAAAACAAGGAGTTAAAGCTTTTAGCGGTAAAGGCAAATGGAGATTTGAAAATGCAAGCCTACGAAAGAATGACGCTTTTTTTAGAAAGAATAAAACCATCGAATTTGGTCAATAAGTTTGATAAAGACTTAGCGATTCATGAGTTTATTTATCTTTTAGAAAAGAATATTACAGAAGAATTTGAGTATAACAGTTCTCAGCAATTGTATATTTCTAGAAATTCTTGGGAGAATGTTGTTGCATCTAAGAATAATGTTATTCAGTTGATGAGAAAAACTTACGAAAGTCTTAGTAATACTGCAAGTTTACAAGATTTCAAAACCATATTTTTAATGAATTATGTAAATGGCGAAGATTTTATAGCAAACACTATAGAAGATTTAAGAAAAGATGCCATTTTATTATCTTAACTTTGTAAAAATTAGAAACAAGTATAATTATGATTCCAAATTTTAAAGCACATCCATGGCATGGAGTTTCTGCAGGAGATGATGCTCCAAATGTGGTAACTACTTTCATAGAAATAGTTCCAGCAGATACAATTAAGTATGAAGTAGACAAAAAAAGTGGATATTTAAAAGTAGACAGACCACAGAAATTTTCGAATATTATTCCAGCATTGTACGGTTTTATTCCTAGAACGTATTGCCACGAAGAAGTTAAAAAATTAGCGATTAGAGAAGGAGCAGTAGATGTTTCAGAAGGTGACCACGATCCATTGGATATTTTGGTGTTAAGTTCACATAATATTCATTCTGGTGGTTTATTGATGGATGCGATTCCAGTTGGCGGTTTTAAAATGATTGACAAAGGTGAAGCAGATGATAAAATCGTAGCAGTAATGGTAGGAGATCAAGTGTATGGTCACATCAGAGATATTTCTGAATTGCCACAAGCTGAAGTTTTCAGACTAAAACATTACTTCTTAACTTATAAAAATCTTCCTTATGAAGAAGCAACTTGTAGAATAGAAGAAATATACGGAGCTGAACATGCTAAAGAAGTAATTGTAGCTTCACAAAAAGACTATTCTGACAAATTTGGGGGAATTATGTAAAAACCGAAATTTGAGTAAATTTACAAAATCTAGCGAATATTCGCTAGATTTTTTTGTTTTATTTTCACTACTTTACGATATAAATCATCACTTAAAAAATCTTAAATCTAAATTTGTTTTTTGTGTTATTGTTTTTACTATATTAGTCCCATCAATTGTTAACAAAAATTAATATTCTATGAATTTACTATTTTATTTGGTACCTCTTTTTGGTGTCATAGCCTTACTTTACACCTTCGTTCAAAGTTCTTGGGTAAGTAAGCAACCAGCAGGTAATGACAGAATGAAAACCATTAGTGGTCATATTGCAGATGGAGCGATGGCTTTTCTAAAAGCTGAATATCGTATCCTTACTTATTTTGTAATTGTGGTAGGTATATTATTGGGAATTATGGGATTTAGCAATGCTAATTCTCATTGGAGTATAGGAGTAGCATTTGCTGTAGGAGCTGTTTTTTCGGCTACAGCAGGTTATATAGGAATGAAAATCGCAACTAAATCAAATGTAAGAACAGCAGAAGCTGCTAAAACTTCATTAGCTCAAGCGCTTAAAGTTTCTTTTACTGGAGGTTCTGTAATGGGAATGGGAGTTGCAGGTCTTGCTGTTTTAGGCTTAGGTTCTTTATTCTTAATTATTAAACAAATTTTTGCGCCAGAAGCCAGTGTAGATTCTCACGAAATGGAAAGAGCCATCGAAATATTGACTGGTTTTTCTTTGGGAGCAGAATCTATTGCTTTGTTTGCAAGAGTTGGTGGTGGTATTTATACCAAAGCAGCAGATGTAGGTGCAGATTTAGTAGGGAAAGTAGAAGCAGGTATTCCTGAAGACGATCCTAGAAATCCAGCTACGATTGCGGATAATGTAGGCGATAATGTGGGAGATGTTGCAGGAATGGGAGCAGATTTATTTGGCTCTTATGTGGCTACTGTTTTAGCAACGATGGTTTTGGGTAGAGAAACTTTATCAGTAGATAATTATGGAGGTTTTGCGCCAATTCTTTTACCAATGCTTATTGCAGGAACTGGAATTGTATTTTCAATTATAGGAACTTTCTTTGTTAAAATTTCTGACAAAACAGAAGATACCACTGCTAAAGTTCAAAAAGCATTAAACATGGGGAACTGGGGAAGTATTATTCTTACTGCAGTTGCTTCTTATTTTTTAGTGAATTTCATTCTTCCTGAAAATATGTCTTTAAGAGGTTTTGAGTTTACCAGAATGGGTGTTTTTGGAGCAATTATGGTAGGTTTAGTAGTGGGAACATTGATGTCTATTATTACTGAATATTACACAGCAATGGGAAAAAGACCTGTAACAAGTATTGTAAAACAATCTTCTACAGGACATGCAACTAACATTATTGGCGGACTTTCTGTAGGAATGGAATCTACTTTATTACCTATGATTGTACTTTCTGCGGGAATTTGGGGTTCTTATCTTTGTGCAGGTTTATATGGAGTAGCCATTGCTGCTGCTGGAATGATGGCAACTACTGCTATGCAATTAGCGATTGATGCTTTTGGACCGATTGCGGATAATGCAGGTGGAATTGCAGAAATGAGTGATTTGCCAAAAAGTGTAAGAGAAAAAACAGATATTTTAGATGCTGTAGGAAACACTACTGCAGCTACTGGAAAAGGATTTGCAATTGCTTCAGCAGCACTTACAGCTTTAGCACTATTTGCAGCATTTGTAGGAATTGCAGGAATTGATGGTATTGATATTTATAAAGCAGATGTTTTATCGGGGCTTTTTATTGGGGCAATGATTCCGTTTATTTTCTCATCATTAGCGATTAATGCAGTAGGAAAAGCTGCTATGGCAATGGTAGAAGAAGTAAGAAGACAGTTCAGAGAAATTCCAGGAATTTTAGAAGGAACTGGACAACCAGAATATGATAAATGTGTTGCTATTTCTACGGATGCTTCTATCAAAAAAATGTTATTACCAGGTTCTATCGCTATTGTTACACCATTATTAGTTGGTTTTATTTGGGGGCCTGAAGTTTTAGGAGGGTTTTTAGCAGGAGCTACTGCAAGTGGTGTCTTACTGGGAATGTTCCAGAATAACGCAGGAGGAGCTTGGGATAATGCGAAAAAATCTTTTGAAAAAGGAGTGGATGTAAATGGTGAAACATATTATAAAGGTTCTGAAATGCACAAAGCTTCAGTAACTGGAGATACAGTAGGAGATCCGTTCAAAGATACTTCTGGACCTTCAATGAATATTTTGATTAAGTTAATGTCTATTGTTTCATTGGTTATTGCTCCTACACTAGCTTCTATGTTTGCCGAAAAAATAGAAAAAGACAGACAACATAAAATAGAAACCATGATTTCTGCCTCACAAAAGAAATCTGTTTCTATGACTAATTGTAATACAGAATGTATGAAAGAATGTTCCGCTCAAGGAAAAAATTGTGAAACCGAACATTTTCAATGTTGTAAATAAAAATCTAACCGTCGTATTTTTTACGGCGGTTTTTTTTGAAAAACTTTGTCATTTTAATTTTTAAAATTTCATTTATTTCCCTATTTTTGACCAATGGAAAATTTTATCGTATCCGCAAGAAAATATCGTCCGCAAGAGTTTGACACTGTTGTAGGACAATCTCACGTTACAGATACCTTAGAACACGCCATAGAAAATAGTCAGTTGGCTCAAGCGTTGCTTTTCTGCGGACCGAGAGGTGTAGGAAAGACTACTTGTGCTAGAATTTTGGCTAGAAAAATCAACGAAAAAGATGGTTCTACCTCAGAAGACGGATTTGCGTATAATATCTTTGAATTAGACGCTGCTTCTAATAACTCGGTAGATGATATTAGAGATTTAACAGACCAAGTTCGTTTTGCTCCACAAGTTGGGAAATATAAAATTTATATTATAGACGAGGTTCATATGCTGTCTACAGCAGCATTTAATGCATTTCTTAAAACATTAGAAGAACCACCAGCTCATGCTATTTTCATTTTAGCAACTACCGAAAAACATAAGATTATTCCTACCATTTTATCAAGATGTCAGATTTATGATTTCAAAAGAATCACTATCGAAGATATACAGGAACATCTTAGAAAAATTGCCGAAAAAGAAGGTGTAAATTACGAAGATGATGCATTGTTTTTAATTGCGCAAAAAGCAGATGGAGCACTGAGAGATGCACTTTCTATCTTTGATAGACTTACTACTTTTACTCAAAAAAATATTACGCTTGCTAAAGCCGCAGAAGTTCTCAATATTCTAGATTACGATCAATATTTGAAAATTGTAGATTTAGCAAAAGAAAATAGCATTCCGGGAATCCTTACTGCTTTTAATGATATTATTAAAAAAGGTTTTGACCCACATTTATTTATTGGTGGATTGGGAAGTCATTTCCGTGATTTAATGATGGCACAGAATGCTTCTACACTTGCTTTAATAGAAGTAGGTGAGAACACGAAACAAAAGTTTTCTGAACAGAGCAAAAATTGGAGTGCACAGCAACTCATAGATGCTATAGAAATCTGTAATCATGCAGATATTAATTACAAAAATTCTAAAAATCCAAGATTAACGGTAGAAATCGCTTTGATGCAGTTGGCCAGTCTTACTGCTGCGAAAAGTGATGATAAAAAAAAAAGTTCTTAATTCTAGCGCCACTATTTCGTAAAAAGGAAAACGAAAAGCCAAAAGTAGTTCCAGAAAAACCACAAGAAACTTTACCATCAACAAAAAAACCAGAAGAATCTGTTCCAAAAACTGTTCAAAAAATTACTGAACCAATTGTTAAGAAAACCATTGTTTCAGAATTTAGTATTCTTGCTACGCTCAATAAAAAAGAGGAAGAAGAAGTAGTTGTCACTCCTCAGAAAAAAGAAGAAGATTTACCAGATCATCACTTCACCGAGAAAGATTTACAAACAGAATGGCAATTTTTTCTAAATGATTTATTTATAAAAGACCAAGTCACCTATTTTGCCGTAAATACAGCAAAACTTCATAAAAAGGAAGAAAATGTAGTGGAGATTTTATATCCTTCGGATTTGGTAAAAACTGAGTTTGAGAAAGTTCAAGCGCAATTTTTTAATCATTTCAAGAGAAAAGTCAATAACTACAAAATAGAAGTTTCTTACCGAGAAGACAAAAAACTCATCAAAAAACAAGAAACGAAAAGAGATATTTTCCAAAAATATGTAGAAATTAATCCTGTTTTAAAAGATTTAGATGAATTGATGAAGTTAGATTTAAGTTAAAAATTCCATATCATGTTTAGACTATTAGATTTACACAAAGGAGAAGAAAACAAACAAAAAGTTTTAGAAAACGTAAAAGATAATATTTCTTTTTCTGGTTCTAATTTATGGATTCTAATGGCTGCTATTCTTGTAGCATCTGTAGGTCTTAATGTAAATTCTACAGCAGTGGTAATTGGAGCCATGCTTATTTCTCCTTTGATGGGACCTATTGTAGGCGCTGGTTTTGCACTTGGTGTTTTTGATTTTGAATTACTAAAAAAATCATTAAAAAACTTGTTTATTGCTACCATTGCGAGTTTATTAGTTTCTACCATCTATTTTTATATTAGTCCTTTCAAAGAAGCTCAATCAGAATTATTAGCAAGAACATCTCCCAATATTTATGACGTGCTTATTGCTTTTTTTGGTGGTTTAGCTGGTGTTATTGCAATAACTAGAGTGGAAAAAGGAAATCCTATTCCTGGGGTTGCCATTGCTACAGCTCTTATGCCACCATTATGTACAGCAGGTTTTGGTTTGGCAACAGGTAATTTTAAGTTCTTTTTTGGAGCATTATTTCTTTATACAATTAATTGTGTTTTTATAGGGATTTCTACATTTTTGATTGTTAAATTTCTAAAATATCCATCGGTTAAATTTGTAGATTTAAAGGAGAGAAAAAGAGTGCAAAATTTGATAACTCTACTTTCTTTACTGGTTCTTTTGCCAAGTATTTATTTTGCCTATTCATTATATAAAGAACAGGAATTTAGGATTAAAGCAGACCAGTTTATTGAAAAAGAATTTATAGAAAAAGGAAATACTTTGGTTTACAAAAAAATAAATTTTTTAAGCAATCCTCGAAAAATAGAATTGGCTTTCTTAAAGAGAAATTTTACTCAAGATGAAATAAAAAAAATGAACCAAAGTCTTTCAGAAATTGGTCTAAATAATACCGAACTTATTATTAAAGCGAATAATTATCAAAATTTAGAAGTTTTAAAAGACGATATTCTTAATGAAATCAATAAAAATTCTGAAAGAGATAAAGAATTATTAGCTTTAAAAAATCAAACTTCATCTTTAGAAAATAACATGCAGTTGCTTAAAGAAGCTCAAGTTTTGTTTCCAAATATTAATGCGATAAATGTTTCTGAACTCAGTTTTGCACAAGGTGATTCATTGGTTGAAAAACCTGTACTTATTTATCAAGCATCAGAAAATCTTACAGATGAAGACCAAATAAAACTGAAAAACTGGATTGAGAAAAGACTCAATAAATCAAATGTAGAAGTTTATAAATAAATTTTAAAGCTTCAAATCATGTAAAAAAATATTTAATGAATTTTCATTACAAAAGATTACTGGTTCCTATTAGGAAAAATTTTATTGTAAGAAATCTAATTTCTTATTTTAAAAATGTATACCAAAGAACCACTTATGCCAATTCTACTCTCAAAAAGCAATTTTTACAGTTTTTACCTTTTTTATTGGCTTCATTCATCACTGGTTTTGTGGCTTTTTTGTACAGTAAAATATTCACCTTTTCAGAAAAATGGTCTCACGAAATTTTTCATCAAAATAAATTATATATTTTCATCATCACGCCTTTGAGTTTTTTCATTTCTTGGTTTTTGGTAAGAACTTTTGCCAAATATTCTGCAGGAAGCGGAATTCCGCAAGTCATGGCTTCAGTAGAATTGTCAAAACCAAATACACATCATCTCGTTAAAAGATTTCTGAGTTTGAGAATAATCATTATCAAAATTTTAGCAAGTGCCGTAAAAGTTTTTGGTGGTGGAATTGCAGGAAGAGAAGGTCCAACCATTCAAATTGCGGGTTCTATTTTTGTGGAAATTCATAAAAGATTGCCAAAATGGTGGGTGCCGATTTCCGAAAAAAATGTAATGATTGCGGGAGCAGCTTCTGGTTTAGCCGCAGCTTTTAACACGCCACTTGGAGGAATTATTTTTGCGATTGAAGAATTAGCCAAAACTCATATTAAGTATATTAAATCTCCACTTTTTGTAGCAGTTATCATCGCTGGTCTCACTGCGCAAGGTTTTGGTGGCAGTTACTTGTACCTAGGTTATCCTAAAACCAATTACTCTGGTTGGCTGGTTTTTGTAGGGATTTTTATTACGGCTATTGTCGCTGGGTATTTTGGAAGTAAAATGTGTAGCATTATCATTGCATTGATGAGTTTTTTTGAGAAATTTAAGAAAAATTATCAACAAGTTTTTATCGTTTTTTTCTGTGGATTTTTTGTGGCAACTTTCATCTATTTTTTCGGAACCGAAGTTATGGGTTCTGGTAAAGAATTAATGGAAAGACTGCTTTTCACCTCAGATAAATCGGTAGAATGGTATTTGCCTTTTTTGAGAATGAATGGTTTAATTGCTACTTTCAGTTTTGGTGGAGCAGGAGGTGTTTTTGCCCCTTCATTAAGTTCTGGAGCAAGTTTTGGAGCGTTAATTGCTCAGTTGCTACAATTATCAGGAGATAATGCTAATTTATTGATTTTAATTGGGATGACTGCTTTTCTTACAGGAGTTACCAGAGCGCCATTTACCTCCGCAATTATTATATTTGAAATGACAGACAGACATAGTATCATCTTTTTTCTTTTATTAGGAGCCGTTCTCGCTTCTTTGGTTTGTAATTTTGTAACCAAGAGAGCTTTTTATGATGTTCTGAAAGAAAAATACATCGAAAAGGTTCTAAATCAAGAAAATATTGAAAAAAAATAAAAACAAATAGTCGTAATTTTCTATATTTGAAAAATATTTCAAAAAAGTACATAATTGAACACGCTTATTGCGTGTTCTGTATTTTATAAAAGTTGTAAGAATCACGAAGTATGAATTTAAAAGATTTACAAAACGATTGGATTAATGAGTTCCCGAAACCATTAATTATAGCAGGACCTTGTAGTGCAGAATCAGAAGCACAGATGATGGAAACTGCACAAAGATTGAAAGAAAGTGGTGCAGAAGTTCCCGTTTTTAGAGCAGGAATTTGGAAGCCAAGAACCAAACCAAATGGTTTCGAAGGAGTAGGAGTTATCGGTCTTAATTGGCTAAAAAAAGTAAAAGACGAGTTTGGCTTCAAAACAGCAACTGAAGTTGCCAATGCGCATCACGTTTATGCAGCGCTAGAAGCAGATGTAGATATTCTTTGGATTGGGGCGCGTTCTACCGTAAATCCATTTACCGTTCAAGAAATTGCAGTGGCATTAAAGGGAACCAATAAACCTGTTTTGGTGAAAAATCCTGTAAACCCAGATTTAGCACTTTGGATTGGTGCTTTAGAAAGACTTTTAGGTCAAGATGTGAAAAACTTAGGTGTTATTCATAGAGGATTTTCATCTTATCAAAAAACAAAATATAGAAATTTACCCAATTGGCAAATCGCATTAGATTTTAAACACCAATTTCCGAATATCCCGATGTTTGTAGACCCTTCTCACATTTGTGGTAGAAGAGATTTACTTTCAGATGTTACTCAGGAAGCATTTAACGTAGGTTACGAAGGAGCGATGATAGAATCTCACTGCAATCCAGATGCAGCTTGGAGTGATGCAGCTCAACAAATTACGCCAGAAGTTTTGGCTGAAATGTTAGGAAATCTACAAATCAGAAACTCAGATATTTCTGGATTTGATGAAGAAATGGGCAAACACAGAGCTTTAATTTCTGATATCGACTTCCAATTAATAGAATTATTATCAAACAGAATGAAAATTTCTGAAAAAATTGGAGCATTGAAGAAAGAGAATAACATCGCTATTTTCCAGCCAGACCGTTGGAAAGTGATTGCAGAATATGCCTCTGCAAGAGCCGAAGAATCTGGAATGGGCAAAGATTTTATAGAAAAAGTTTTCAAAGCCATTCACGAAGAATCCATTGAAGTTCAAAACAATATCATGATTGATAAATAACAAGAAAACACGCTGAAAAGCGTGTTTTTTTATTGCGAGAAGATTTCGTAAATTGCAGTGATGAATTTTAAAATTTTAAATACAGATTTATTAGAAAAATTTAGAAAAGAAATAAATTTTTCTCCCATGCAATTAATGAATCAAAAAGCAAATGACGAAGATGCTTTCTTTATTGATTATTTTAAATTTTATAATTCTGTTTCATCAATTTATTCATCAAAAATAGAAGGTGAAAAAATGGATGCAGATAGTTATCTTAAATATAAGTTGATGAATGTGAGTTTTTTGCCTGATTTAACTAAAAAAATTGATGATTTATATAACGCTTATACAGAATTGCCTGAACTAGAACTAAATTATGAAAATTTTATAAAAATTCATCAATTATTAAGTGCAAATTTATTGCCTGAAAGTGAAAGAGGAAAAGTTAGGGATAACATGATGGTTGTGATGGATAATAATGATAGAATTGTCTATACAGCTTGTGATCATTTTTTAGTACCCACAGAATTAAATAAACTTTTTGAAGATATTGAATATTTAATTGAAGAAGAATTAGATGAGTTTGAAATCTTCTTTTTTGCGTCTCTTATACATTTGGTTTTTGTAAATATTCATCCCTTTAATGATGGCAATGGTAGAAGTGCAAGGATTTTAGAAAAGTGGTTTTTAATTTCAAAATTTGGTTTAAATGCACAAAGTATTACTTTAGAGAAAAATTATTATCAAAATCATCAGTTATATTATAAAAATATACAAAAATTAGGTGATTTTTATGATGAATTAGATTACTCTAAATCTTTAGATTTTCTACTTATGACAGTAAATTCACTAAAATCTCAATCTTAACCTTTACCTTTGCCTACAATGAAAGGACTCATCACAAAATCTACAGGAAGTTGGTATCAAGTTTTAGATTTGGAAACTAGGCAAGTTTTCGAGGCGAGAATTCGTGGGAAATTTAAACTGATCAAAACCAGACTCACCAATCCTTTGGCTGTGGGTGATTTTGTAGAATTTCAATTGGAGCAAGATGATATTGCGTGGATTACCAAAATAGAACCTCGCAAAAATTATCTTATCAGGAAATCCGTGAATTTATCTAAAGAAGCACACATTATTGCGAGTAATTTAGATTTGGCGTGTATTATTTTTACCTTGCAATCTCCAGAAACATCTTTAGGATTTTTAGACCGATTTTTAGCGTGTTGTGAAGCGTATAATATTCCCGTTCTCATTCTTTTTAACAAAATAGATTTATTGAATTTCGAAGAAGTAGAATTGGTTGAGGAATTGCAAGCCATGTACGAAAATTTAGGTTATCAAACGTTGCAAGTTTCTTCTGCTGAAAAACTGAATTTAGATAAACTTCAAGAAATTTTAAAAGATAAAACATGTGTGTTTTTCGGTCATTCTGGAGCTGGAAAATCTACCTTGGCAAATGCACTTCAACCTGATTTGAACTTGAAAACCAATATCATTTCTGAAACGCATAATAAAGGAAAGCACACCACTACTTTTGCTCAAATGCATTTTTGGCATTTTGGAGGTGCTGTAATAGACACACCTGGAGTTCGAGAATTTGCAATGATAGACGTAGAAAAAGAAGAAATTCAACATTATTTCCCAGAAATTTTTGAAAAAGGAAGAGAGTGTAAATTCCATAATTGCAAACACATTAATGAACCAAAATGTGCTGTTTTAGAGGCTTTAGAAACTGGCGAAATCTTGGAAAGCAGATATATCACTTATCTTAAATTGATGGAAGAAGCGGAGGAACAAAATCAAATGTAAAATTTTATGTTACCGTTCCATAGGAACGAAATGTGTGTAAAAAGTTTATTGCAAATTTTTAGCGTTCCGTAGGAACGCAATGTCTTGAATTAATATTTTGAAACCAACCATCTATATCATCAGTGGACTTGGAGCTGACAAAAGAATGTTTCAGAATTTTTCTTTTGAAGGTTTTGAAGTTGTTCATATTGATTGGGATTTGCCACTAGAAAATGAAACTTTGCAAAACTACGCTCTAAGAATTTCTGAGAATATAAAAGATGAAAATGCAATTCTAATCGGACTTTCTTTTGGCGGAATTCTCTCTGTTGAAATTTCAAAAATTAAAAAATTCAAGAAAGTTTTTCTTTTATCTTCTGCTAAAACAAAGTTTGAAATCCCTTTTTATTACAGATTTTTAGGCAAATTAAATTTGTTAAGAATTATTCCAAGTTCAATTTTGAAAAGATTGAATTCCTTAACTTATTTAGTTTTTGGAGCGAAAACCAATTTTGAAAAAAATCTTTTAAAAGACATTATCAAAAATACGGATAAACATTTTTTGAAATGGGCTTTACATCAAATAATGAACTGGAAAAATGAAAATTATTCCGAAAATATTGTTCATATTCAAGGAGATAGTGATTTAATTTTACCACATAATTTTATAAAGTATGATTATCTAATTAAAGATGGAACTCATTTTATGACATTGAATCAATCAAAAGAAATAGAGACAATTATCATAGAAAATTTGTTATAGATTTTATTGATAATCAGTATCTTTACCTAGAAAAAGATTTTTTATTATCTTTGCATTACCAAACATAGAATAGATTAATGACGAACCCGTTATTTTATGCTAAAATATTGCTTTTCGGAGAGTACGGAATCATAGAAGATTCTCAAGGATTAACCTTGCCGTACAGTTTCTACAAAGGCACGCTTAAATTCTCTGAAAATCAATCTGATTTCGAGAAAAAATCAAACGAATCTCTATCTAAATACGCTCAATATTTATCTGAATTAAATCTTCCTGAAGCTTTTAAAATTAATGTAGAAGCCTTCAAAAAAGATATCGAAAAAGGATTATTTTTTGATTCTAATATTCCGCAAGGTTATGGAGTAGGAAGTTCTGGAGCTTTGGTGGCAGCTATTTTCGAAAAATATTCTTTCATTAAATACAATCCGGAAGAGATTTCTAAAAATCAATTAAAAGATTTGAAAAAAGTTTTGGGAGAATTAGAGTCTTATTTTCATGGTAAATCTTCGGGAATTGACCCATTGATTTGTTACATGAACCTTCCGATTCTCATTGAAAACAAAGAAAGTGTAGACAAAGTTTCTATTCCAAAAGAAGAAGCTGGAAAAGGCGCAATTTTCTTAATAGATTCTGGTTCTGTAGGCGAAACTGGACCGATGGTTCAAATTTTCTTCGAAAAATTGAAAAATGAAGGTTTCAGAAAAACGTTGAAAGAAGAATTCATTAAGTATAATAATGCTTGTATTGATACTTTCTTGAACAAAGAAATGACGCCGTTTTTCAAACACTTGAAAGACCTTTCTAAATGGGCTTATGTTCATTTCAAACCGATGATTCCTACCAATCTTTACAATGCTTGGAAAAAAGGTCTTGATACCAATGCATATTACTTAAAACTCTGCGGAAGTGGAGGCGGTGGTTATATTCTTGGTTTTGCCAAAGACTACGAAAAAGCTGATAAAATGCTAGAAGGCTTCAACAAAGAAGTGATTTATAGATTTTAAGATTTTTATAAAGAAGTCTGAAATTTTCAAATTTTTTCTCTGAAATCTGACATCTAAAATCTCAAATCTAATGAGTAACAATCCCATTCTTCATCGTTTATCTCAATTGGTGAGTTTGCTTTTAGGAGCGAGGATTTTTGTATTGGCATTGTTTACATTTACGTTGTATGTTTCTACTTTTTTTCTTTTTAACCAAGAAGAAAGTCTCAGGAAATTTGTTTTCGATTATAAAGTTCACGGAATTATTCTCTGTGCGATGCTGAGTATTGCAGCAGGCGGAATTATCAACCGTTTTTATGACAAAGAAAAAGATGAAGTAGAAAAGCCTTTTAGAAGCAGATTACAAAGTTTCTTGAAAGAAAAATATTTCTTGTACAGTTATGTTATTTTCAATATTTTTTCGTTGGGAATTTCCGCGGTTCTTTCTTGGAGAATTCTTATTTTTTTCTTGATTTATCAATTTATCATTTGGTTTTACAGTCATAAATTGAGCAAAATGCTCATTATTAATAATCTTACATTTGTGAGCTTGACACTGTATCCATTTTTTGGTTTATTGGTTTATTACAAGCATTTCTCGTACAAATTATTTTTAATGGCAGCGTTTTTATTTTTAATTATGTTAACCATTGATTTGATTAAAGATGTCTTGACGAGTAATGTAGATAGAGTTTTTGGCTATAATACGATTGCCAATGTTTTTGGAAAAAAAGTAAGTTATATTGTCATCGGGTTTGTGATTTTTGCAAATGTTTTGGTATCTATTCTGTTACTTTTCTTAATTCCGAAAACCAATTATATGTTGGGTTATTTCTCATTAAGCATCATTTTCTTTGTTATAATGAGTTTTCCTATTCTAACATATCAAAAATCTAAATTATTTTGGGTGATTAACTTCTTTAGAATTTGGGTTTTTATTGGCGTAATTTTTATGTTGATCAACGGGATTTTTGAGAGGTTTTAACGGTTCAAAAATTATCATTACGCTTCCTACAATCATCATCCAACAAAAATTCACTATCTTTGCAAAAATTTATTATTTATGAGCAGAGAAAGAAATTCAGGAAAAAGTAACAATAGAAATTCTGAGAGGAGACCTTCCTCACCTAAAAGCTCAAAACCTTCATTTGATAAACCAAAGAGAACAAGAGGAACTGATACTCCGAAAAGAGGTGGAGAAAAAACTTTTGATTCTAGAGAGAAATATGTAAAAGGTGATCTGAAGTTAAGCAAAAAGCCTTTCAAAAAATTTGAAAAAGACGAAGACAAAGCAAAATCTTTCGTTCAAAAAAGACGTCTAGAAAAACTAGCGAAATCTGAGAACAAAGAAACCATTCGTTTAAATAAATATATTGCCAATTCTGGAATTTGTAGCAGAAGAGAAGCGGATGAATTAATTACTCAAGGTTTGGTAGAAGTTAATGGTAAAGTAATTTCAGAATTAGGTTACCAAGTACAGAAAACAGATAGAGTAGTTTTTGACGGACAAGGAATTACACCAGAAAAACCAGTGTATGTTTTGCTAAATAAACCAAAAGGTTATATTTCTACAACCAAGGACGAAAAAATGCGCAAAACCGTAATGGATTTAGTGGCAAATGCTTCGCCTTATCGTTTATTCCCTGTTGGTAGATTAGACAGAAGTACTACTGGAGTTATTTTATTGACGAATGATGGACACATGACTAAAAAATTGACGCATCCATCATTTAACATGAAAAAAATCTATCACGTAACGCTTGATAGAAAAATCTCTAAAGAAGATATGCAAGCTATTGCAGACGGAATTAGATTAGAAGAAGGTGTAGCAGAAGTAGATGCGATTTCTTACATCGATGGAAAACCTAAAAATGAGGTGGGAATAGAAATTCACATTGGTTGGAATAGAGTAGTGCGTAGAATTTTCCAGAAAATGGGCTACGAAGTAGAAGCGCTAGACAGGGTAATGTTTGCAGGACTTACCAAGAAAAATGTAAAACGAGGCTACTGGCGAATTCTTACAGATTTAGAAGTCAACAACCTGAAAATGTTGTAAGAAAATAAAGAAATTTTAGAGCGTTTTATAACGCTCTTTTTTATTATTTTGCTTTAAAAAAAGTGAGAAAATCTTTACACAATCTTTCAGACGTAAAAGAAATCATCAATAGAATACATCTTCTACATGAGAATTCTCCTAGAAAATGGGGAAGCATGAATGTCTCACAAATGATGGTGCATTGAGCTAAAATCCTAGAAATTCCCAATAAAAATTTACAACTAAAGCATCCTCATTTTTTTATTCGGCTTATTGGTGTAATTACCAAACACGAAATCAGAATTTTCAATAACGGAATTCCGCATAATATGCCTACCTTCCAAGAAGTGATAGTAAACGAAACCTGTGATTTTTTAGAAAGTAAAAAATATTTATTGGCAACTTTAGATGAATATGTTTGGAATGCATCACAAAATAATTTGCCCAAAACTCACCAATTATTCGGGAAAATGACGAAATTTGACTGGGGATTTTTAGAGTATAAACATCTTCATCATCATTTAAAACAATTTAATGTATGAGTATTTTTAACAATATATTTGGCGGAAATTCTAATGGCTCTTCTCTGAAAGAGTTTTGGAATAAAATCGAGTCTTCAGAAGATTTAGAAGCCGCAATCGAAGCATCAAAACTAGGAAAAGTAGTGATTTTCAAACATTCTACCAGATGCATGATTAGCAAAACAGTTCTTAGAAATTTTGAAAGACAAATAGAGTTAGAATCTGTTGACTTGCCAAAATTTTATTATTTAGATTTATTAAATCATCGCGATATTTCTAATGAAATTGCCCAAAAATTTTCGGTCATTCATCAGAGTCCACAAATTATAGTTATAGAAAACGGTCAAGTTATTCATCATGCTTCACATGATAATATTGATTTAAGTCTTATCTTAGCATTATAAAAACAAAACAATTGGAAAATTTTCAATTTCAAATTTCTAGATTACTTGATGCTCCTATAGAAATCGTACAGTTTTGTAGTGAGAAAATCAAAGTAAAAAATGTACAAAAAGGTGAGTTTTTCTTACAACCTGGCGAAGTATGTAATGATACATTTTTTGTGAATAAAGGTTTACTAAGAATGTACAGCATTGATAAAAATGGTAAAGAGCACATCTTGCATTTTGCTCCCGAAAACTGGATTTTAGTAGACCGAAGTAGTCTTTATCTTAATCAACCTTCAGATTATTACATAGATGCGGTAGAACCTTCAGAAGTTTTGGTGCTTTCGCCAGAATATTTTGATTTTTTAGCGGAAAATCAACCTTCAGTTATTGCGAAACAGAATGTTTTATTGCACAAACATATAAGCAGTCTTCAAAAAAGAATTACGCAATTATTAGGTGCGACAGCAGAAGAAAGATATGTAGATTTTTTGAAAACTTATCCTAATATTTTTGAAAGAGTTCCACAATGGATGGTGGCGTCTTACTTAGGGATTACCCCAGAAAGTTTGAGCCGTGTGAGAAAAGAATTGGTACGGAAAAAATAATTTTCTATATTTAGCAAAAAAACACAAATGGAATTTAGTAAATTGGTCAAAGGATTCGAAGTCTCTGAAGAAGGGCATAAAATCGGGCATATCGATTTTAATATTGTAAATGGAGTAATGAAAATTACTCATACTGAAGTAGATAAAAAATATTCTGGTAAGGGAATTGCCACAGAATTGGTGAAAATTGCTGTAGAATATGCAAGGCATAAAAACCTAAAAGTGAAACCACTTTGTTCGCTTGCTTCGCATGTCCTGAAAAAAGATGATTATTCTGATATTTTAGAATAAAAAAGGAACTTCAATTGAAGTTCCTTTAATTTTTGGTTATTTTTAGAATACCATTTCAGGTACATTTTCATCAATCATTAATTTTCCAGCAGTTGCTTTTTTAATATCGTCTACAGAAACTCCAGGAGCTCTTTCTAAGCAATGAAATTCGCCATCTTTTACTTCGTAAACGCCTAATTCTGTAACAATTTTTTTAATACATTTTACACCAGTTAAAGGCAAAGTACATGCTGGTAAAAGTTTGCTTTCGCCATGCTTGTTCACTTGTTGCATCGCTACGATGATATTTTTCGCCGAAGCAACTAAATCCATTGCACCACCCATTCCTTTTACCATTTTTCCTGGGATTTTCCAATTGGCAATGTCTCCATTTTCAGAAACTTCCATTGCTCCAAGAATCGTTAAATCTACTTTTTGAGCTCTAATCATTCCAAAACTTGTTGCGCCATCAAAAATAGATGCTCCTTTTAATAAAGTAACGGTTTGTTTTCCTGCATTAATGAGGTCTGCATCTTCATCACCTTCATAGGGAAAAGGTCCCATTCCTAGAATTCCGTTTTCAGATTGTAGCACTACATTAAAACCTTCAGGAATATAATTAGCCACCAAAGTTGGTATCCCAATTCCAAGATTTACATATGTGTTGTTTTGTATTTCTTTTGCAATTCTCATTGCAATTTGTTCTTTTGTTAAAGCCATATTTTAATATTTTAACACATGAGTCACATTAGATTATAGATAAAATTGATGAAAACTAGAACATATAAGGTTTTGAAAATTAAAGATTTTCAACTGATGTGTTCTTTAAAAATTCTTATTTGTTTTCAACTTTTTTTAAAATCTAATGTGTTTATTATTTTTTTGGTCTTACAGTTCTCTGCTCAATTCGTTTTTCATAATTTTCACCTTGGAAAATTCTATGAACATAAATTCCTGGAGTGTGAATTTGGTCTGGGTCTAGTTCGCCAGCTTCTACCAATTCTTCTACTTCGGCAATGGTAATTTTACCAGCCATTGCCATCATTGGATTAAAATTTCTAGCGGTAGAACGATAAATGAGATTTCCTGCAGTATCGCCTTTCCAAGCTTTTACAATTGCGAAATCTGCGTCAAAAGCATATTCTAACAAATAATCTTTTCCATTAAAATTTCTCACTTCTTTTCCTTCGGCAACTTCGGTTCCTACACCAGCTGGAGTGAAAATTGCGGGCATTCCGTAAACTGCAGCCATACAGCGAGTAGCTAAAGTGCCTTGAGGAATCAACTCAACTTCTAATTCTCCAGAAAGTAATTGACGCTCAAATTCAGCGTTTTCGCCTACATAAGAAGAAATCATTTTCTTGATTTGTTTTTTCTGTAAAAGCAAACCCAACCCGAAATCATCTACGCCAGCATTGTTAGAAATACAAGTGAGGTTTTTAACTCCCTTTTTTACGAGTTCGGCGATAGAATTTTCAGGAATTCCGCATAAACCGAAACCACCGAGCATAATGGTAGCGCCGTCTTGAATATCAGCACAAGCTTCTGTTACGTTTTTTACTGTTTTGTTAATCATAGATTTATTGAATTTTAAAAAAAATTTATGAGTAAACGTTCAACATTTTTAAGAGAAATACTAAACAAATTTGAATGTATTAAGTCATAAAAAATATCATTTCTTTCCTCTTTTACTATTGTTAATTTATATAAGTCAAATTTTATACTTTCTGGAATTTCCTCATGTTTTTTTTCATATTCGAATAATAAAGAATATAGTGTTTCAGATTTCTCTTTTTCTAAAGCATATAAAATATTATTGTCAATTTTATCTTGAAAAATTTCGTATTTATTTAAATCTAAATTTAAATTTTTTGTTTTCATAATTATATCTTGAATGTTTAATAATACTTCAACTGCATACCTGGTTTTATTTGGAGCAATGTTTCATAAATGAGTTTAATAACATTGGCAACATCTTCTTTGGCAACCATTTCTACGGTAGTGTGCATATATCTTAATGGTAGAGAAATCAGTGCAGAAGGAACACCTCCGTTAGAAAATGCGAAAGAATCTGTATCGGTTCCTGTTGCTCTGCTTAAAGCGTTTCTCTGGAAAGGAATTTTCTTTTTCTTAGCGGTATCTGTTATCAAATCTCTGATGATGTGATGAACAGAAGGAGCATAAGCAATTACTGGTCCGTCTCCACATTTCATGTGACCTTCTTTTTTCTTTTCGATGTGTGGAGTAGTGGTGTCATGAGTAACATCTGTAACGATAGCGATATTTGGCTTAATAGTTTGTGCAATCATCGTTGCTCCATATAAACCTACTTCTTCTTGCACAGAATTGGTAATATATAAGCCGAAAGGTAGTTTCTTTTTGTTTTCTTTTAAAAGTCTCGCTACTTCGGCAATCATAAATCCGCCCATTCTGTTGTCTAGCGCTCTACAAACGAAATAACGGTCATTAAGTTCAAAAAACTCATCGGGATAAGTAATCATGCATCCTACATAAATTCCCAGTTTTTCTACTTCTTCTTTAGATATACAACCGCAATCGATGAAAATATTTTCAATTTTCGGAACTGGTTCATGAGGATTTGCGCTTCTGGTATGAATCGCTGGCCAACCGAAAACTCCTTTTACAATGCCTTTTTCTCCGTGGATGTGTACCGTTTTAGAAGGAGCAATCATTTGGTCTGAACCTCCGTTTCTAATTACGTAAATCATTCCATCATCAGAAATGTAATTTACGTACCAAGAAATTTCGTCGGCATGAGCTTCTATCACTACTTTGAATTCCGCTTCTGGATTGATGATTCCGTAACAAGTTCCATAGTGGTCTACTCTTATTTCGTCTACATAAGGCTTAATATAATCAGCCCAAATTTTCTGTCCGTTCTGCTCAAAACCAGTTGGTGAAGCAGTGTTCAAATATTTTTCTAAAAATTTTAAAGATTTATTTTCAAATTTCATATAAAGGAACGATTTTTGTGATACTTAAAATTAAATTTTAATTCAGGTAAAAATAATGAAATTTCAGAACATTTTCACCATATTTCTTTTGTTGTTTAGCTTATCATTTCAGGCTCAACAAGATACTATAAAAATAGAATTGAAGGCACTAAAAGATGTTCCAAAAGAAAAACTTCAAAAAGATGAATTCGGGAATATTTTTTATTACGACGAAAAGCAAAAAGCTAGAATTTACGAAATCAACGGAGAAAAAGTAGTGGTGATGGATGAGTTGCTTCTCATGCAGAGACCGCATTTTAATAACCAACTTGACCGTAATTTCTATTATTTTCTCAATAAAAAATTGAATAGAGTTTATCCTTATTTCATTACCGCTCTTGAGCAATACAGAGATATTCAAGATGAACTTTCTAAAATAGATGATGATAGAAAAAGAGCTTACATCAGAAAAAGACAAGAAGGGCTCGCCAATCAATATGAAACCCAATTAAGGGATTTGACGACTACAGAAGGTAGGATTTTTGCCAAATTAATGCACCGAGCTACAGGAAAAACTGTGTACGAAATCATAAAAGAATTACGTGGAAACTGGAGTGCTTTTTGGTGGAATGTAAAAGGAAATATTGCAGATGTAGACATTAAAGAACCTTATGATCCGCATGCTAATAGACAAGACGCTTTTGTAGAATCTCTTTTGTATTCTAATTGGAATTTAGGATATTTGCAGCCTTATGAAGGATACAGAGATTTTAAAACAAAAAAATAACATGAAATTTTTATTCAAACTATTATTTACGGTAAGCATTTTATATTCAGCAGAAGCTTACTCATGGGGAATTATTGGGCATAGAACCATTGCAGAAATTGCAGAAAATCACATTTCAAATAAATCTAAACGTAAGCTTAAAAAGATTATAGGAAAACAAAATCTAGCGTTTATTGCCAACTGGCCAGATTTCGTAAAATCTGATACGCTAAATACCTATAAAGAAACAGAAGTTTGGCATTATGTGAATGTGAAACCCAACCAGAATTTTACAGAATTTGAGAAGTCTTTAAAAGAACTTAATACGCCTAATCTTTACAATCAAATTATTAAGCAAAAAGAAATTATTGCCAACAAAAATTCATCAAAAGATGAAAAAATTGTAGCGCTTAAGTTTTTGGTTCATTTAATGGGAGATTTACATCAACCAATGCACGTAGGAAGAGCTGAAGATTTAGGTGGAAATTTAATCCAGTTAACTTTTAATAAAGACCAAACGAATTTACATAGTTTATGGGATACTAAATTGGTAGATTATCAAAGATATTCATATAAAGAGTTTGCTAAAGTGCTAGATTATAAATCTAAAGAGGAAATCCAAAAAATACAAAGCGGAACTCTTGAAAATTGGTTGTATGACAGTTACACGAAAGCCAATAGAATCTACACGCAGACCAAGCCAAATGGTGTTTACAGTTATGATTACAATTATAAATTTTCAGGGTTGTTAGAAGAACAATTATTAACAGGTGGATTAAGACTTGCTAAAGTTTTAGACGAAATCTTACGATAATTTTTCCTTCAGTTTCTGAAAAACGATTTGATCAATAGGCAATTCTAATGGGTTTTCTTCATGTAAGGAAATCCATTTTATTTTTTCTATGCTTTCATCTAAAATCTGCAATTCATCAAGATTTAAAATATCTACCTTATAATATATAGTTAGCAATTGCTCGTTTTCTCTAAATCTAGAAACCAAAAAATCTTCTTGAGTATAAAAATGTTCTACAACATTTATTTTTAGGTTAAGTTCTTCTGCAAATTCTCTGTGAAGGCATTCTAAGGTTCCTTCGCCAAATTCTAAACCGCCACCAGGTAATTTTATCAGTTTTTGTCCGGCATAACCTTCATCTAGAGCCATTATTTCTTGATTTTCATTGATGTAAATGGCGTAAACTCTTATGTTGATTTTATCTATCATTTTTTTAAATTAATTGGCTCTTTTTACTTTTGACTTTGTTCTTTCAAAACGGCATTAATCATTTCGCGTTTTCCTTTTGGGCCTTCTAATTTAGTGACTTCGAAATTAAGTTCTTTTAGAATTCTTCTCACACTTCCTTTTGAAGAATAAGTAGTGAGTAATCCACCTTCTTTCATTTTACTTTTTACGATTTCAAATAGCGGCTTTTCCCATAAATCTGGTTGAACTTTTGCGCCAAAACAATCATAATACACTAAGTTAATTGCAGGTAAATTTATCTCTTTTATCTTGAAAAAATCCAAATTGTATTTAGTAAAAAAGAAATTTGGCAAAATTTCATGTGTTTTATTCCATTCTAATTCATGGATTTTTTGATAAATTTCTTGCGCATTTTCGAATGTAAAATGCTTTGCATAGTTCAATTCTACGATTTCTTCATTATTTACGGGATATTTTTCGAATGTGAAATAGTGAAAAACATGATTTTTGTCATTTTTCAAATATTCATTAATTGTGACTAAAGCATTAAGACCTGTGCCAAATCCCATCTCTAAAATGTTGATTTCGTAATCATAAACATTTTTTAATCCATTTTTTATAAATACATGTTTTGCTTCTTGGATGGCTCCATTGTGAGAATGGTAGTGTTCATTTAAATCATTGATATACAATGTTTTACTTCCGTCTAATGTGGTTTTTATTTCTCTTTTCAAAGTATTTTTTGTCAAAAATAAATTAAAATTTTGATATTTAAAAAATTATATTAAATTTGTAGAAACTCAATTAAAATTTTTAAAATGATAATTCAAAAAACTTCAAACTCAAGAATTGGGGAATTTGATCCAGAAAACATTGGATTTGGTACAGCATTTATAGATCATATGATTGTATGTGAGTACGAAAATGGAAAATGGGGTGAAGTAAGGCTTATGCCATATGGTCCGCTACCTTTTACACCAGCAATGATGGGCGTAAATTATGGGCAAGCTTGTTTTGAAGGAATGAAGGCTTATAAAGATAAAGATGGTGAAGTGTATCTTTTCCGTCCTGAGAAAAATTTCGAAAGGATTAATAAGTCAGCAAAGCGTCTTGCAATGCCAGAAATCACTGAAGAAATGTTTATCGGTGGTTTAAAAGCATTAGTAGATATGGATAGGAATTGGATTCCTTATGGAGAAGGAAAATCACTATACATTAGACCTCTAATTTTTGCAACGGAAGAAGCTTTAAAAGCAAGAATTGCTAATAAATATATGTTTGCGATTGTTGCAACTCCAGTGCAAAGTTATTACACAGAGCCAGTTTCCGTAAAAATTTCAGATTTTTATTCTAGAGCTGCAAGTGGTGGAGTAGGTTCTGCTAAAGCTGCAGGAAATTACGCTGCTTCATTTTATCCAACAAAATTAGCTGCAGAAGAAGGTTATGAGCAAATCATCTGGACAGATGATGCTACTCACAAATATTTTGAAGAAAGTGGTACAATGAACGTTTTTGTTAGAATAAACGATACTATTTACACACCGCCAACTTCTGAAAAAATTCTAAATGGAGTAACTAGAGATAGTTTCCTTCAATTAGCAAAACACAATGGCATTGACGTAAAAGTAGAGCCAGTAGAAGTTGCTAAAGTTCTAGAAGCACATTCAAAAGGTGAGTTAATTGAAGTTTGGGGAGTAGGAACTGCCGTAGTAACTAGCGTTTTCAAAGCGATTGGTTACAAAGACCAAAAATTAACTTTACCAGAGCTTTCAGAAGAAGAAAGTTTTGCTTTAACTCTTAAAAAAGCATTGGTAGACATTCAAACCAATAAAGCTGAAGATCCTTTTGGATGGAGAATGAAAGTGGGAAAGCATATTTTAGAAACTGCTTAGAAATAAGACTTTAAATATTTTAAACCGAGGAAATCTTTTCTCGGTTTTTTCGTTGTTATTTATTGAGTAATTAGTATTTTCGCAGTCTATATGAAAAAGGTAGTTTTCATTTCATTATTATCACTTTTGTCTTGTGTTAAAAATTCGCCAGCTCATCCTCCAGTTGGTGGTGTTTTGTCGCAAGAAGACTTAAATGTATCTAAAAATAGAGCAAAAAATCTCAATTTATTAGAAAGAAAACAAATTCAAGATTGGATAGACCAGCAAGACAAAAAGTTCTATTCTACAGGACTAAATTATTGGACGGATATCAGTGATTCTGAATCTAGAATTAAGAAAAAAGATGGTGAATTGGTTTCGTATGAATATGTTTTATACGATTTCAACCAAGAAAAACTTTATGAAAAGCCTAATCAAAACATAGATGCTCCATTAGGGAAATTTGAAGAGCTAAAAGCAGTAGAAGATGCGGTACGTTATATGAAAAAAGGGGAACAAGCTACACTTTTAGTACCTTCAGTTCTGGCTTTTGGAACGTACGGAGATGATGAAAAAATTCCAAATGACATGCCTTTAATCATTAAAATTAAAATTTTGTAAATCCATAAAATGAAAAAAATAATTTTATTAACTATTGCAATTATTACTTTAATTAATTGTACTCCAATTTATAAAAAAATGAATATAGACAAAGATTTTTACAACGGTCTTCAAGACGGTGTTTACGCTAAAATGGAAACTTCTAAAGGCGAATTAATTATCCAATTTTTCGATCAAGATGCGCCTGTTACAGTAGCTAATTTCGTAGGTCTTGCACAAGGAACTATCGAAAATAAAGCAAAAGCAAAAGGAGTTCCTTATTATGACGGAATTGTTTTTCACAGAGTGATTAAAAACTTTATGATTCAAGGAGGCGATCCTCAAGGAACAGGAATGGGAGATCCTGGTTATAAGTTTGATGATGAGGAAAACGATCTAAAACACGAAGGAAAAGGTTACCTTTCTATGGCAAATTCTGGACCTAACACTAATGGTTCTCAGTTTTTCATCACAGAAGTTCCTACGCCTTGGTTAGACGGAAGACATACTATTTTTGGTAAAGTTATCAAAGGAGAAGATGTAATTGATGCGATTGCTAATTCTGAAACTGGTGCTCAAGACAGACCAAAAGAAGAAATTAAAATTGTAAAAGTGACTGTTTTCACTAAGGGTGATGCATACGAAAAATATGACGCTGCTAAAATCTTCAACGAAGGGAAGGTAAAAATCCAAGAAAACAACAAAGCTTACATCGCTAAACAAGAAGTAGAAGCTGCTAAAAAATTAGAAGATTTAAAAGCAGGAATGACTAAAACGGCTTCTGGTTTAATGTATAAAATCACAAAAACTAATCCAGAAGGAAAAGCTCCAAAAGCGGGTGATATGGTTTCTGTACACTACGCTGGTAAATTAACAAACGGACAAGAATTTGATAATTCTTTCAAAAGAGGTGAACCTATTGAGATTCCAATCGGAGTTGGTCAAGTAATCAAAGGTTGGGATGAAGGAATTCAACTTCTAAAAGAAGGAGAAGCGGCTACTTTATTAATTCCATCTGAATTAGGTTACGGAACAAGAGGAGCAGGAGGTGTAATTCCACCAAATGCTTGGTTAATCTTCGATGTAGAATTGGTGAAAGTAAAATAATATTACTCCCAATATATTTAAGAAAAACGTGCTTTTTAGCGCGTTTTTTTATTTTCTTTTTTAACTATTATAGAAAAAAAATAGACAAAAGTCTTTTTATTTTAGACAAAAGTCTTATATTTGTGTAAATATTTATGAGATGAAAAAGAATAAAGTTTATACACAAGGAGAAAAAGAAGTGCAACTTGTGCAAGAAACCACCGCTTTTTATGGTACTTCAGTAGGTTTTACTTCTATTGATGACAGAAGCGTCTTTGCTATTATAGATTCTATTAATAAAGGGATTTCTTTTACTGCTTTCGAAAATATTATAAAAAAATATAGTTTTACGCTCCAAAATTGGGCGGAGTTTTTACATATTTCTAATAAAACCTTATCACGCTACCAAAAAGAATCAAAAACGTTTGATGCTTTACAGTCAGAGCGTATTATGCAAATTGAAATTTTACACAGTAAAGGAGAAGAAGTTTTCGGCAGTAGAGAGAATTTTTCTACTTGGCTAGAAACAGAAAACCTTGCTCTAGGAAACATTATACCAAGAGATTTACTTAAAAATTCTTTTGGCATAAATTTATTAATGGATGAATTGGTTCGTATTGAGCACGGTGTTTTAGCTTAATGCAGGATAAAGTAATGATAGTTTTTAGACTTTCAAAAGCACAATTTGCCAATGATTTATCTGGAAAAGGAGCTGAATTGGTTGGAGGAAGGTGGAATAGCAGAGGAAATGCTATGCTGTTTACTTCTCAAAGTATTGCGCTTTGCGTTACAGAAATTGCAGTTCATGTTCCGCTTGGGATTTTACCAAAAGATTTTCAATTGGTACATATTGAAGTTCCTGATGAAGATTTTTTAGAATTGAAAAGATTACCAAAAGATTGGCAAACATTTCCGCACTCTAATTCTACTCAAATGTTAGGAGATAAATTTCTGAAAGAGCAGAAATTTTTGGTACTGAAAGTTCCTTCTGCGACAGTTCAAGGTGAATTTAATTATTTGATAAATCCGATACATAAAAATTTTAATCAAATTAAAATTTTGAAAATAGAAAGTTTTAGTTTTGATGAAAGGCTATTTAGAAGATGATAAGTTTATTTTAATTCCATAAGTTTTTCGCCACAAGTCTTGCAATATCTTGCATCTTCATCATTTTCACTATTTCCACATCTGTCGCAAAGTCTAGTTTTGGCCATTTTTTTTCTCATTTCAGAGGTTACAATTCCTGTAGGAACAGCAATGATGCTATAACCGCATAACATTAAAATGACGGATAAAAATTTTCCTAAAGGAGTGACTGGAGAAATATCACCATAACCCACTGTAGTAATGGTTACAACTGCCCAATAAATGGAAGTCGGAATGTCTACAAATCCGTTATTTCCGTTTTCTATAACAAACATCAGTGAACCAATTATAGTCACTAAAATCATTATGAAAAGAAGGAAAATATAAATTTTTCTAGAGCTGTTTTTTAGTGCTTGAACAATGTATTGGCCGTCATTCATGTAATCTAATAAATTGAGAACTCTAAAAATTCTGAGCATTCTCAAGAGTCTAATCATAGAAAGAAACTTCGTGAATGGGAAAAATAAGCTCAAGAAAAACGGAAGAAGTGATAAAAAATCTATAATGCCTAAAAAACTGAAAATATAATCTTTCTTGTTTTTAACCACAGAAATTCTCAAAATATATTCTATCGTAAAAGCAATGGTAATGAGCCATTCTAAGCTTACCAAAAGAGAATGATAATGTTCGTCTACTTTTTGAACACTTTCCATCATAACAATGAAAGTACTCAAGATAATCATCAAAAGAAGCAATAAGTCAAAAATTTTTCCTGAAGGCGTATCAGAAAAATATATAATCCTGAAAATTTTCTTTTTCCAAGGAGTATCTTCTGCAATTAAATTGTGTTCTCTTTTCTGCATTTTATAGAAAATTAAGTGTTTTTTTGGTATTTTAATCAAGTGACAACTTCTTCTTGTCAAAAATAAGAGAAATATTTAGATTTCAAGAAGATAAAAGTAAGAATGAAGTTGTATTTTTGTAAAACTTAACTTTTCAGAATAATTATTTGAAAATGATTTTAAAAGAATTTACTTCAGAATTAGATAAACTATTTTCGCTTAAACAAGCTGAAGATTTTGATAATGTAGGTTTGCTTTGTGGTAATCCTGCCAGAGAAGTTTCGGGTGTTTTGGTTTGTCATGATGCGCTAGAAAACGTTGTAGATGAAGCTATTGCGAAGAATTGTAACGTGATTGTAACGTTTCACCCAATTATTTTTTCTGGGTTAAAATCCATTACTGGTAGAAATTATGTAGAACGCACAGTTCTAAAAGCCATCGAAAATAAAATTGCGATTTATGCGATTCACACAGCTTTTGATAATGACTATTTCGGCGTGAATTATAGAATTTGTAATGAATTAGGCTTGAAAAATCAAAAAATTCTGATGCCAAAGTCAGAAAATCTTCTGCAATTGGTAGTTTATGTTCCGTCTGATTATTCAGAGAAGGTGAAAAATGCTTTATTTGAAGCAGGTGCAGGAAATATTGGTTTCTATGATGAATGCAGTTTTTCGGTGAAAGGAAATGGAACTTTCAGACCGATTGAAGGTTCTAATCCATTTTTGGGAACTTATAATGTGAGAGAAAATGCTGATGAAGAAATGATTTCTGTGATTTTTGAAGGTTTCAAAAAGAATCAGATTTTGTCTGCGATGAAATCTACGCATCCTTATGAAGAAGTGGCATATCAACTTTATGCTTTAGAGAATGATAATCAATACGTTGGCTTAGGAAGATACGGAGAATTAGAACAAGAAATGGAAGAAAAAGATTTCTTAAAATTCGTGAAAGAAAAATTCAATTTAGATGTGATTCGTCATTCTGAGTTTTTGAATAAAAAAATCAAAAAAGTAGGCGTTTTAGGTGGAAGTGGAGCAAGTGGAATTTCGGCAGCAAAAGCTTCTGGATGTGATGCTTACTTAACGGGAGATGTAAAATACCATGATTTTTTCCAAAGCGAAAACCAAATGATCATCTGTGATATAGGACATTTCGAGTCAGAACAATTTGTTACTGAGCAATTAGTTGAGATTTTGTCGGAAAAATTTCCTACATTTGCATTCTCAAAATCCACAGAAAAAACCAACCCTGTAAATTATTTCTTTTAAGATATGGCAAAAAAAACTGTAGAAATTTCAGTAGAAGAAAAATTAAGAGCCCTTTATGATTTACAAATCATAGACTCTAGATTAGACGAAATCCGCAATACAAGAGGTGAATTACCAATTGAGGTAGAAGATTTAGAAATCGAAATCGAAGGTCTTAACAAGAGAGCACAAAAATTCGAAAACGAAATTAAAGACTTAAATGATGACATTAATAACAAAAAAGAAGTTATTAATCATTCTAAATCTTTGATGGAGAAATATAAATCTCAACAAGACAACGTAAGAAATAATAAAGAATTCGAAGCGCTTGCTAAAGAAATAGAATTTCAGGATTTAGAAGTTCAGTTGGCTGAAAAGAAAATCAAAGAATTTACTGCAAAAATCGCTCACAAAAATGAACTTTTAGATGAGTTGAAAGGTAAAATCGGAGAGTTAGAAAATCACTTAAACTTCAAGAAAAACGAACTTGATGCTTTAATTTCTGAAACTCAAAAAGAAGAAGATTATTTATTAGAAAAATCTAAAGAATTTGCAGAAAAAATAGACGAAAGACTATTAGCTTCTTACAAAAGAATCAGAAATAATTCTGGAAACGGATTAGCAGTAGTAGGTCTAGAAAGAGGTGCGCCAAAAGGTTCATTCTTTACCATTCCGCCACAGAAACAAATGGAAATCGCTCAGCGTAAGAAAATTATCATTGATGAACATTCTGGTAAAATCTTGGTAGACGATGAGTTGGTAATGGAAGAGAACGAAAAAATGGCTTCTATCATTAAATTCTAAAAATGTTAAATCAATATAAATTCCGTTCTTTTTGAGCGGAATTTTTTATTTTTGCCTAAAACTAATGATATGAAAGAATTTGCGAATGCCAAAATGGATAAATGGACGTTATTTTACACCATTTTATACATTTTTTTCTCTATTGGAATGGTTATTTTCATGTTCAATACAGATGCACCTAAATTCGCATTAATTACTTTGGGTAGCATTCTTTCAGGAGCTTTTATTTTTGCTTATTTTATGATTCCCAAAATCAGTTTGAGTGAAAATGCAATCCATGTAAAAAATGCTTTTGTTAATTTTAAAATTTCAATTCAAGATATTTCTTATGTTGAAAAAGTAGAAAAGTTAGGATTAAACATCAGAACATTTGGAGCAGGAGGCGTTTTTGGATATTTTGGCTATTTTAATGGAAATGATGTTTGGTACGTAACCAATATTTATAAAAAAGTAAAAATTACCATGAAATCTGGGAAAATCTACATGCTTTCACCAGAAAATACAGAAGATTTTATTCAACAAATCACAAACCTAAAATCTAAAATTTAAAGTTATAATGATACAATTACTTGATAAAATTCATCACAAAGATTCTAAAAATTTCTTTTTAATTGCTGGTCCTTGCGCTATTGAAGGCGAAGAAATGGCATTTGAAATTGCCGAAAAAATTGTAAAACTTTCAGATAAATATAAGATTCCTTACATTTTCAAAGGAAGTTTTAAAAAAGCCAACAGAAGCAGAGTAGACAGTTTCACAGGAATTGGTGATGAAAAAGCATTAGAAATCATCAAAAAAGTAGGAGAACATTTTAATATTCCTACTACTACAGATATCCACGAAAACGCTCATGCAGAACTCGCAGCTTCTTATGGAGTAGATGTTTTGCAGATTCCTGCGTTTTTGGTTCGTCAGACAGACTTGGTAGTAGCTGCAGCAAAAACGGGAAAAGCCGTGACTTTGAAAAAAGGACAATTTCTTTCGCCAGAATCTATGAAATTTGCAGTGCAAAAAGTATTAGATTCAGGAAATGATAAAGTGGCGATTATCGAGAGAGGGAATTCTTTCGGATATACAGATTTGGTGGTAGATTTCAGAGGAATTCCTACCATGCAACATTATGCGCCAGTGATTTTAGACGTTACACATTCTCTTCAACAACCGAATCAAAATTCAGGAGTAACAGGAGGAAGACCAGAATTGATAGAAACCATCGCAAAAGCTGGAATTGCAGTAGGAACAGACGGAATTTTCATTGAAACACATCCTGATCCTTCTTGTGCAAAATCAGATGGCGCAAATATGCTTAAACTGGATTTGCTCGACGATTTATTAGGAAAATTAACCAGAGTAAGAGAAGCAATCTTATAATATTGAACCAAGCATTTTTGCTTGGTTTTTTCTTTTGAAAAACACAAAAAATTACTAAAATTTACCATTGAAATAATTCTTTATCAATTTGATTAAATTTTATAAATTTATCCTTTAAAATATAACCTTTTGAAAAAGCTCATATTATTCTTAGTTCTCACATTTCCAGTCTTCATTTTTTCTCAAATTAATTTGAAAATTTTAGACGATAACGGAAGTCCAGTTTCTGATGTAAAAGTCATTTATAACAATCAAAACTTTACCACAAATGCGCAAGGTTTTGCTAAAATTCCTGTAGCTGAAACAGAACAAGTATTGACAGCCGAAAAGGAATCTTATGTTTCTTTTACCAAGAAAATTAATCCTAAATTAAGATACCAAAACTTAAATGTTTTGATGGTACTTTCCATTAAAACCAAAGATATTCAAGAAATTACCTTCCGTGGAAAAGGAAAACCAAAGAATACAGACCTTACTTCTCTTGAAATTTCTGCAAAACAAGCACAGATTGTAGCTTCGCTTTCTGGTGGTGTAGAAGGTTTGATTAAGTCTTTACCTTCGGTAAATTCTAATGCCGAATTGTCATCGCAATACATGGTGAGAGGTGGTAATTATGATGAAAATTTAATTTACATCAATGATATTGAGATTTACAGACCATTTTTAGTGAGAAATTCTTTGCAAGAAGGAATGAGCATCATTAATCCAGATATGGTTTCTATGATTAACTTTTCTGCAGGTGGTTTCGAAGCGAAATATGGCGATAAAATGAGTTCTGCGCTTAATATTTATTACAGACAACCTTCTAAAACCGAAATCTCAGGTGAGGCAAGTCTTATTGGCGGAAGATTGTCATTAGGTTTAGCTTCTAAGAATAAAAAATTATCTGCTTTATTCTCAGGAAGATACAGAAACACCAATTTGGTTCTGAATACGTTAAATGAAGATACGGATTTTAATCCTCAATATTTTGATTTTCAATCGTATATCAATTATTACATCAATGATAAATGGTCGGTTTCATTTTTAGGATATTGGTCGAAAAATGACTATGAAATGATTCCAAACTACAAAGAAGTAGATTTTGGAACCGTACAACAACCGATAAAATTATTGGTTGGTTATGAAGGAAAAGAAGATGATTCTTATAAAAACATGATGGGAACTGCTTCTATCACGTATAAACCAAACAAAAAATTAAGTGTAACGTTAGATAATTTTGCCTATCAAAACAGGGAAAGAGAATATTATACCATTGCTTCAGGTTATTTATTGCAAACCTTTGATCCTGTAACAGGAGACCCTAATTCTAGTTATGATGCTGGTGGACAAATAGATCATGCAAGAAATGATTTATTAGCAAGAACGTATGGAAGTCAATTAAGACTTAAATTTTCTCCAAATGCCAATACAGATATAGAAGTAGGTGCAAAATTCGAGAAAGAAATGCTTAAAGACCTTACGAATGAATGGCAATTAGTAGATTCTTTGGGTTACAGCACACCGAGAACTTATTTGAATCCGGGAGTTTTAGACGCGTCTGATTTAAAATTGAAATACAATATTTCTGGAAATAACGAAATCAATCCTACGAGAATTTCTGGTTATGCACAATTTTCTAAAAAATTGTATTGGGGAGAAAACAGAGTTTTTATTAATGGTGGAGTAAGAGCGCAACAATGGAGTTTTAACAAAGAAACTTTAATTTCACCAAGAGCACAATTCGCGATAAAACCAGATTGGGATGCAGATATGCTTTTCAGAATTTCGGGAGGAGTTTATTATCAAGCGCCTTATTACAAAGAAATCAAAGATTTAGACGGAACATTTAATAAAAATATTAAAGCTCAAAAATCAATTCAACTTATCTTAGCAAATGATTATGAGTTCAAAATGGTTGACAGACCATTTAAATTGACCACAGAATTGTATTACAAAAAAATGAATGATTTAATTCCGTATTATATTGATAATGTTAGAATTAGATATTCAGGAAAAAATAATTCCGAAGGTTATGCTTATGGAGTTGATACCAGATTGTTCGGTGAATTTGTTCCAGGTGTAGATTCTTGGATTTCTGTAAGTTATGCCAGAGCAAAAGAAAATATTGATGGAAGAGGCTATATTGCAAGACCAACTGACCAAAGATTTAGATTTTCGATGTTTTATCAGGATTATATGCCGAAATTCCCAAGTATGAAAGTTAATCTTACGTTATTATTTGCAAGCGGTTTACCAAATGGAGCTTCATTATTTGCAGACCCTTATGAATACACCAAAACTTTACCTTCTTACAAACGAGTAGACATTGGTTTAGAAAAAGTTTTCATTGATCAAAAAGACAACAAAGCAACGGGTGATTTCTGGAGAAAATGTAAAGAACTATCATTTGGAGTGCAAATTTTCAATGCTTTCAATATTAATAATACCATTGCTAATCAATGGATTACCGATGTTAATTCAAGTTATATTTATCCAGTTCCTGTAAGATTAACGGGTAGGTTTTTTAATGTGAAATTAAATTTCAAATTTTAATTCATTTTCTTCAAGATGAACTTTATTTAAAGAAGAAAATCAAAAAAACTGCAGAATTTTTTAAAAATATTATTACTTTTGAAACTGTAAAAATTAATAAATGAGAAGAATAGTTAAAGTTTTAAGTCTTTTGTCTTTTATTTTCTTGGGAACTCAAGTTGCCAAAGCACAATTGTATGATGTGGCAATTGGTGGACAAGTAGATACAGGTGTAGGAGAGTCTTTAGTAGGAGTTTCTATAAAATATCAACCTTTTCAGTTTGTGGGCATAGAATTTTCTGGAAATTATGGAGGTGGATTTACAGCTTTACAAGTTATTCCTCAGTTTGTTTATACTATAAGCGAACAAACAGACGGACTTGCAATTTATGTAGGAGCTGGTCCTTCTTACATTACAGGTGGTCATCCTAACAAAGTTGAAGCTTTTAATATTGTAGGTGTTGCAGGGGCGGAATTTGAATTGGTAGATTATCCTATTAGTTTCTTCGCAGATTGGAGACCAAGATTATACCAAAAAGACCCAGGTTTTTATAATACCATGCAAATAGAAAAAGGATTAGAACCAGGAAGATTTAGTTTCGGTTTAAGATATACTTTCTAAAAATTTTATAAAAATAAAAGTCTTGAAAATTTTCAAGACTTTTTTATTTTTAGTTGGACTGAGCTTTAATTCTTTTCTCCGAAAGATTTCTAAATCTTATCACCAAAAGCACCGCCGAAATGGTAAGTCCAATTCCCAGAGCAATCCACATTCCGAAAGCGCCCATCTTCATAGGAACCGTAAGATAATAACCTAATGGAATGGCAATCACCCAATAAGCGATAAACGTAAGAATAGAAGGAATTTTCACGTCTTGTATTCCTCTAAGACAACCAAGAGCAGTCACTTGAATTCCGTCTGATAATTGAAATAATGCTGCAATAATCATCAATTGAGACGCCAATTCCACCACTGCAATATCTTCTTTTTTGGTGAAAAATGTGGGTAAAACATCTTTTCCAAGAATAAAAACCAATCCGCACATTAACATAAAGATAAAAGCGATTTTCAAGTTGTTAAAACCAACTTTTTCTAGATTAACAAAGTCTTTTTCGCCTAATTTTCTTCCAATCATTACCGTAGAAGCTACACTGAATCCAACACAAAGATTAAAAGTGAAACTCGCCATAGAAAGGGCAATTTGATGGGCTGCAATGTCTTTTGCAGAAATCAATCCGCAGATAAAAGCAGCACCAGCAAAAGCCGTTACCTCAAAAAATAGTTGCAATGCAGTAGGAAATCCCAATCTGATTAGTTTTTCGAACATTTCTTTGGTGAAATCCTTTATTTTCAGAGAAAAATCTTTGATGTATCTTCTCGTTTTTTCTTCTTTAATCAACACATAATACAAGAAAACCATCATGGCAACTCTTGCAATAAATGTAGCCCAAGCTGAGCCTGCAACTCCCATTTTAAAGTGTTCTATAAAAACATAATTGAGGATTACGTTAATAATATTTGCAAAAATGGTCGCTTTGGTTACTCCAATCGTAAAAGAAAGTCCTTCTGAAACTTCTCTCATCGTTTGAAAAATCATAAATGGAATGATACTCAAGGTGACGATGGAAAGAAAGGTAATGGTATCGGGTAAAATTTCTTTTGGTTGATTCAAATAAGGCATAAGTGGAATGATTCCAAATATCAAAAGCATTAAAACAAAAGCCAAAATGATATTCACCACAAATCCGTGTCGGAAAATGCTGTTAATTCTGTTGTGATCATGTTGAGAATGCGCTTCGGAAACCAATGGCGGAATCGCCAGTGAAAAACCTAATCCAAAGATAAAAATAGAGAAAAACATAGCGTTTCCAAGAGAAACTGCTGCCAATGCTTTTGCGCCAAGAAGTTTTCCTACAATAATGTTATCAAACAAGTTTACAGAAACTTGCCCTACTTGTGTAAGCATTACTGGGAGCGCAAGTTTTAAGGTTTCTTGCGTAAACTGTTTATTGAGAAATTTCATTTTTTAAGTTTAAAAGTTAAGCGTTTCTTTTGACCAATTCTTTTTGTTCTGCTTTTTGAATTTTTTTGTAAACATAAATGCTCATCAAAATACTGAATTCATACAAAACCAAAAGCGGAAATGCTGCAGCCAACATACTGAAAACATCTGCCGGAGTTACAATTGCGGCAACTACCATAATGACTACAATCGCGTGTCTTCTGTACGTTTTTAAAAACAGAGGCGTCAAAATTCCTATCGTTGTCAAAAAATAAACGACTACTGGAAATAAGAAAACCAATCCCATTCCTAAAACCACTTGCAAGAATAGAGTAGTGTAATCTGACAAGTCAAATAATTGCGTAATAGAATCTGAAATGGTAAATAACATTCCAAAATTGATTGCTAATGGAAGGATAAGATAATAGCCAACTAAAGCACCTATTAGAAATAAAATCCACACAAAATTAATCACAAAAGACGAATTTTTTCTTTCATTAGGATGAAGAGCCGGACTGATAAATCTCCACAATTCCCAAATAATATAAGGAAGTGCCAAAACCATTCCTCCGAAAATAGAAACAGACATCATTACATCAAATTGTTGTAATAATTTTTTCTGTTGAACTTGAAACGTATCTGGCAAAACGAAACTTTCGTGACCAAAAAATTCCTGAGAATAATGATTAATCACTCTAAAAGTAATAAAATCATTTTTGGTAGGTGCAAAAAACACATGATCCATTATCCAATTGATATTGAAACCTACAATTAAAGCTCCAATAATAATTGCGATAATACAACGAATAAGATGCGATCTTAGTTCACCAACGTGCCCTAAAAAGGACATTTCTTTTTCTTCTGCCATATATTTAAGTTCCGAGTTTCGAATTTAATTTTTTATTATTTAAACTTACAGTCTAATTTTTTCCTACACTAAATATTTTTTTACTTGATTCTTGGCTCTTGACACTTCTAATTTATCCCTTCATCCAATAATCTATGTAAATCGATAATTCCGAAATAATTTCCATTATCTGTTACAATCAATTGACCGATATTGTTTTGCTTTAAAACGGTCATCGCTTCTTTTGCAAGTGCATTTTTGTCAACTGTTTTCGGGTTTGCAGACATTAAATCTTTTGCTAAAATTCCGGTAAGATTTTCGGTTTTTAGAAGCATTCTTCTTAAATCTCCATCGGTAATTACACCTACTATTTTTTCTTGGTCTGTTACCACCGTTATTCCATGCTTAGAGCTTGAAATAGAAAAAATTACATCTTTTATACTAGAATTTACTTCAACTAAAGGTCTTTGCTCAGAAACAAATTGTTCTACTCTTGCCGTTAAGTTTTTCCCTAAACTTCCACCTGGGTGAAACTTGGCAAAATCTTGGTCTTTGAAATTATTCAGTTCCATTAAACAAACTGCTAAAGCATCACCAATGGCCATTTGAACCGTAGTAGAACTTGTTGGCGCTAATTTATTAGGGCAAGCTTCCACTTTTACCGAAGAATCTAAAACCACATCAGAAGCTTCTGCCAATTTAGATTTTAAATTTCCTGTCATCCCGATGAATGCCGAAGAATAATCTTTCAAAAATGGCAATAAATACACTACTTCTGGCGAATTTCCAGAATTAGAGATGCAAAGCACCACATCATTTTTTTGAATCACCCCTAAATCTCCGTGAATCGCTTCTGCAGCGTGTAAAAACTGCGATGGAGTTCCTGTAGAATTTAAAGTTGCTACTATTTTGTTTCCTACATGTGCAGATTTACCAATACCTACTACAATCAGTTTTCCTGTAGAATTATTAACTATGTTTACCGCTTTTTCGAATTGTTCATTAATTCTATTTTTAAGCGATTCTAACTCAGTAACTTCTACTGCAATAGCGTTTTTGGCAAGGCTAATAATGTCTATTTTTTCCAAAATACAATTTCTTAGATTTATTTATTTTCAAAAGACAAAAATTAAGATTTTTTTAAATTTTTAAAAATTTTCAAATCTCATTAAAAAGTTTTATCTTTGGTAAGATGCAAATTTAGTAAAACTTACTTGAACAGATGAAGACTAAACATGAAGATTTAACAAGTGCACTAAAAAAATATTTCGGATTTTCTACTTTTAAGGGAAGACAAGAAGAAATTATTTCCACATTATTGAGTGGTAATGATGTTTTCGTATTGATGCCAACTGGCGGTGGTAAATCGTTGTGTTACCAACTTCCTGCACTTCTTTCAGAAGGAACTGCCATTGTAGTTTCTCCTCTGATTGCTTTAATGAAAAACCAAGTAGATGCCATTAATGGTATTTCTGCCGAAGAAGGAGTAGGTCATGTCCTGAATTCTTCTCTCAATAAAACCCAAACAAAACAAGTTTTTGATGATATCAAAAGCGGGAAAACCAAGTTGCTCTATGTAGCTCCAGAAAGTTTAGTAAAAGAAGAATATCTCAATTTCTTGAAGGAAATTAAAATTTCTTTCGTGGCGATAGACGAAGCCCACTGTATTTCGGAATGGGGACACGATTTCCGACCAGAATACAGAAATCTCAAATTAATTATTGATAAAATTGCAAAAGTTCCTGTAATAGCATTAACTGCAACTGCTACACCAAAAGTTCAGGATGATATTCAGAAAACTTTGGGAATGAATAGTGCAATGGTTTTCAAAGATAGTTTTAATAGACCTAATCTTTACTACGAAATTCGTCCTAAAGTAAATGTAGACAGAGAAATCGTAAAATTTATCAATCAACACAAAGGAAAATCAGGAATTGTTTATTGTTTGAGCCGAAGAAAAGTAGAGGAGTTTTCTCAGCTATTGCAGGTAAATGGTATTAATGCATTGCCTTATCACGCTGGTCTTGACCAAAAAACAAGAGTGATGAATCAAGATAAATTCTTGATGGAAGAAGCAGATGTAATTGTGGCTACCATTGCTTTCGGAATGGGAATTGACAAGCCAGATGTAAGATTTGTCATTCATTATGATATTCCAAAGTCGCTAGAAAGTTATTACCAAGAAACAGGTAGAGCGGGTAGAGATGGAGGAGAAGGTCATTGTCTTGCTTTTTATGATCCAAAAGATATTGAAAAATTAGAAAAATTCTTAGCTCAAAAACCAGTTTCTGAACGTGAAATCGGACTTCAACTTTTGAATGAAGTAGTAGGTTACGCCGAAACTTCTATGAGCAGAAGACAATATTTACTCTATTATTTCGGAGAAGAATTTGACCCAATCAATGGTGATGGTGCTAAAATGGATGATAATTCTGTAAACCCACCAAAACTAAAAGACGCTTCTAAAGATTTGAAAAAAGTCTTAGAAATCGTAAAAGATTTGGAAGAAAAATTCAGAACTAAAGATTTAATTTCGATTATTTTAGGAAAAGAATCTGCCACTACCAAAGCCTACAAATTAGAGAATTCTAAACATTTCGGAATTGGGAAATCTGAAAATGATAATTATTGGAAATCCATCATCAGACAAGCTACTGTACAAGGTTATTTGACTAAAGATATAGAAACTTACGGCGTTTTGAAACTTTCTGAGAAAGCTAAAAATTTTCTTTCTGGAAAAGAAACTCCAGAATTTATGATTGCCGAAGATAGAGAATATAATTTGGCGGCGATTGCAGATGCAGAACAAGTTCAGGTACAAGCTGGAGGTGGTCTTGACCAAAATCTTTTCGCTCAATTAAAAGAATTGAGAAAAAAAGTAGCTAAAAAACATGGCATTCCACCTTACACGGTTTTCATGGATCCAAGTTTGGAAGATATGACCGTACAATATCCAATTTCGGTAGATGAAATTGCAAAAGTCTATGGTGTTGGTGAAGGAAAAGCTAAAAAATACGGAAAAGAATTTGCAGAATTCATCGCGAAATATGTAGAAGATAACAACATTGAGAGAACTCAAGACATGGTGCTGAAAACAGTTGCCAATAAGTCTTCTCATAAGGTTTTTATCATTCAAAATACCGACAAAAAAATAGATTTAGAAGACATTGCCAAAGCGAAGCATCTCAGTATGGATGATTTGCTTTCTGAAATGGAATCTATTGTTTATCAAGGTACTAAACTAAATATAGATTATTACATAGAAGAAAATTTTGACGAAGATATTGTAGATGATTTTATGGATTTTATGAAAGAATCCGAAAGTGATTCTATGAAAGTTCTTTTGGCGGAATTTGGTGATGATTTAACGGATGAAGAAGTAAGAATGCTCAGAATTAAGTTTATTTCTGACGTAGCGAATTAAGTAATTGAAAATATCTAATTCCCACAGATTACACAGAAAGCACAGATTAATTTTTGTGAAAATTTGTGAAATCTGTGGGAAAATAATATATGAAAAAATCTATCCTTTTTATCCTTCCAGATCTTAATGCAGGTGGTGCAGAACGCATTGTGACTACCATTGCCAATCATTTGCCTAGAGAAAAATTTTCTCCAAGCATTTTATTGTTGAGAAAAGAAGGTTTGTATTTAGATTTTTTACAAAATGATGTTGAAATAATTGATATTAAAACGCCAAGAATTCGTCATGCACTAAAACCGATTTTAAAGCAAATCAGAAAGAGAAAGCCAGACATCGTTTTCAGTGGTTTTGGCGAAGTAAATGCATATTTATCACTCTTCATCAAACTCTTCCCAAAAACAAAATTTATTGCCAGAGAAACCAATGTTGTTTCTCAACATGTTACTAGAAAAGAAATCCGTTTTTTCTATAAATTTTACAATAATTACAATAAAATCATTTGCCAAAGTGATGATATGATGAATGATTTGATAGAGAATTTTAAGATTAAAAAAGATAAACTCATCAAAATCAACAATCCAGTAGATTTCAATTTCATAGAAGAAAAATTAGAAAATGCTACTAAACCTGAAAGCTATCGGGAAGGTTATAAAAACGTTGTCGCCATTGGAAATTTATCTTCAAGAAAAGGTTTCGATAATCTCTTGAAGGTTTTTGTGAAATTAAAACAACACAAAGTGTTGTTGCATATTTTAGGAGACGGAAGAGACAAGGAATTGCTTCACCAAATGAAGCTAAATTTAGGATTAGAAAACGTGATTTTTCATGGAATTCAAAAAAATCCTTATCCGTTTTTGAAGTTTGCAGATTTATTTGTGTTGAGTTCCAGATACGAAGGCTTCCCGAATGTTTTGTTAGAAGCTGGAGCTTGCGGAACGTATGCTTTAGCCAACAATTGCAAAGGCGGAATTAATGAAATTATTCAACCGAAAATCAACGGAGAAATTTCAGATATAGAAAATCACGAAGTATTCGCAGCTAAAATTGTAGAAATTTTAGAACAAAATCATGATTCGGAAGCGATTAAAAATTCAATACAATCTAGATTTTCAAAAGAAATGATTTTAGAGAAATATTTTGAGGTTTTAGAAAAGATTTAATTTAAGAAGTCTCATAATAATTAAATGTAAAATTGAGTAAACTCTTCATTCAAAATTCCTCATTAACGTAACGTTTGCAATGTGGATATTAAAAAGAATAAAAGCTAATTTTATGGAAATGATAAAAAAAAGGAAAAGAGTTAGACTCTTTACTAGTCTCAATATTTTGTATAGCAAGTTAGAGAAATCAATTAGTACTATAGAAAATTATAAACCTATAATAATTTTAGCATTAGTTTATTTGTTAATTACATTCTTGCCTTTAGAATGTGTCGCTTTTATGCCTGATATATTTAATTTTTCTAAATTAGATTCACAAGATTATTTTGGATTGATTATCGGTGCTGTATCTTCCTTTTTTGGTATTATGATGGCGGTAATAATCCTATCCGTAGATTTTTTTAAAGAAAGACTTACAAAAAAGAACTACATAAACCCAGTGGAATTTAGAATTGTCCAAAATGCAATTTTTCTTCCTATATTAATTATTGTTTTGTCTTTCATTTCATATCTATTTGTAGATGAATTTAATAATACTAAAAATATTACTTTAGGATATTATGTAGGTATATTATTCATTTTATACATAGTCTCAGTATTTCCTTTTTTCAAAAACATAATAGGAAAAAGTAGCCAGATAAAACAAGTTTTAGAAGAAGTAAGTGATTTAAATTTGGAAGATTTTAAACAAGTATCAAGATACCGGTATCAAAACAAAAATACTGAATCAAAACTTAGAAATCTTAAAAAGGTTATTGATTCTTTTATTATTGAAAATAAAATTGAATCGTACGAAGTAATTAATGATAAAATTTTAGAAAAAGGATTAGAAATAATTGGAGAAGGGGATGACAGACAAAAATGTAATGATGTTTTAGATGCTATGACTTGGTTATGGGGAGAAAATTGTAGAACTGCTATAAGAGTTAATGATTCACACTTTTTTAATAGTGTATGGAACTCCATTAATTCAATTTATCAAAGATTTGCTGACAAAAGAATAGAACTTTTGCACATACAGGAAGTAGAATTTTTTATTTATTTTGACTTAAAAACTTTATATAAATATTTTAAGAATACCATATCATTAGGAAACGCTTTAGATATAATTGAAAATTCATTTAATGAAAACATATCAAAAAATTGCCCTAAGCAAGAAGAAATATGGGATTTGATGAATTTATATGAGAAAACCAGAAATTATGATTCAAATTTTTCTGCTTCCTCAACTTGGGATGGGTTAAATAACATTATTAGATTCATTTTTGATATTCAAGATATTGCAATTGAATTAGGAGATAAAGAACTTTTTGAAGAATGTAATCAAAGGATTAATTCAATTTGCTCTCACATAATTTATGATTTTAATAGTTTAGGGAAATATCAAAAGGGGTATTTAACTTGGCAAACATTAACAAAAAATTACTATTATTCATCTATTGCTTTAGAAAAAGGATTATATAAAGATACTCTTAATTGTTATAAAGTTCATAAACATTTGATTGAACGGATTATTGAAAATGAAACTTTGAAAGAAGAAGACATTAGGGTTATTCTAAAAAATTTAGGAAACTATTTATTTGAAGCTTTGAAAAACAAAAAACTACATAGTGATTATGATTTTGGAACTTTTGCTGATTTTTGTAGAATAGGTATTCATTCAATTAAAAAATATAATGAATCTGACTTGAACAAAAATGTAGTTGATTATTTTATCAATTATTTAAAACACTTAAAATCATTTGTAGAAAATGATGGCATAGGAAGCTATCCTAACGAATATAACAATGTCAAAAGAGCTATTGCGCATTTTATAAATGTAGCAATAACTTATGATGGCATGAGAGAAGATGAGAGTCCAGTAAAAGAATGGAAAGAAATTTTAAATGATTTTAAAGAAATCTCGAAAGAAACACCATTAAATATTGATTGGGAAATTAAATAGAAAATACAATATGGAAACATTCAAATCTTTTTTTTTTGAAAAAAAAGATATTGACAAAATCTCTATAAATATGTGCAATCTGTGAGAGAAAAATTCCGTATTTTAGCAAAAATTAAGTTTTAATAAAAAATAATATAAAATGTCACAATTTGATGTTACTGTAATTGGTTCAGGACCTGGTGGTTACGTAGCTGCATTAAGATGCGCGCAATTAGGTTTCAAAACTGCTCTTATCGAGAAATATTCTACTTTGGGAGGAACTTGCTTAAATGTAGGTTGTATTCCGTCAAAAGCGCTTTTAGATAGCTCAGAACATTTCGAAAATGCAAAGCACAATTTTGCAAATCACGGAATTATTATTAACGAACCTCAAGCTGATTTGGCAAGAATGGTGGCTCGTAAAAACGAAGTAGTAGACCAAACTACTAAAGGAATTAATTTCTTGATGGACAAAAATAAAGTAACTGTTTTTGAAGGTTTAGGAAGCTTCGAATCTGCTACTCAAGTAAAAGTAACGAAAAATGATGGTTCTTCTGAAATTTTAGAAACCAAATATGCCATTGTTGCTACAGGTTCTAAACCATCTACTTTGCCTTTCATCACTATAGATAAAGAAAGAATTATCACTTCTACGGAAGCGTTGAATTTAAAAGAAATTCCAAAACATTTAGTAGTAATCGGTGGTGGTGTAATTGGTTTAGAATTAGGTTCTGTTTATTTGAGATTAGGTTCTCAGGTAACCGTTGTAGAATATATGGATAAAATTATCCCAACTATGGATGGTGCTTTGTCTAAAGAATTGACTAAAGTTCTTAAAAAACAAGGTATGAAATTCATGCTTTCGACTGGAGTTCAATCTGTAGAAAGAAATGGAGATTCTGTAAAAATTACAGCGAAAGACAAAAAAGGAGAAGAAGTAAGTGTAGAAGGAGATTATGTTTTAGTTTCTGTAGGTAGAAAACCATTCACAGAAGGTCTTGGCTTAGAAAAAGCTGGAGTAGAATTAGACGAAAGAGGAAGAGTAAAAGTAAACGACCATTTACAGACTAATGTTGCCAATATTTATGCAATTGGCGATGTAGTAAAAGGAGCTATGTTGGCTCACAAAGCGGAAGAAGAAGGCGTTTTCGTAGCTGAAACTTTAGCAGGTCAAAAACCACACATTAATTATAACTTAATTCCAGGAGTAGTTTACACTTGGCCAGAAGTTGCAGGAGTAGGTAAAACCGAAGAGCAATTAAAAGAAGAAGGAGCAGCTTATAAAGTAGGTTCTTTTCCAATGAGAGCTTTAGGAAGAAGCCGTGCTTCTGGAGATATTGACGGATTAATTAAAATTTTGGCTGATGAAAAAACAGACGAAGTTTTAGGCGTTCACATGATTGGTGCAAGAGCTGCAGATTTAATTGCAGAAGCTGTAACCGCTATGGAATTCCGTGCAAGTGCAGAAGATATTTCTAGAATGTCTCATGCACATCCTACTTATGCAGAAGCGATTAAAGAAGCTGCATTAGACGCTACAGGAAAGCGCGCGATTCACATGTAATTTTTGATTGAAAAATTTAAAAATTAAATATTTAAAGATAAAAGAGAAGTTTCGGCTTCTCTTTTTTGTTTTGGCAGCAATTTCCTCGTTCCGCTCCCGCTTTTTTGTTTCGCTTCGCTACACAAAAAGAGCTCCGCTCAACTCGGGCTGCAATTCGGTTATCATTTAGAAAGTTTCTGCAACTTTTTTTTGTACATTTGATTTTATATGTTTCTTGCAGATTACGCAGATATTGCGGATAATTGAAAATAAAAAATCTGTTTAATCAGCCAAATCAGCGAGAGAAATCAAACTATTAATAACCATGAAAAAACTAATTCTTTTTTTACTTTTCTTAAGTTCCACTTACGGTTTTTCTCAAAACTTAAATTTGATAAAAAAGGAAGTTGAAAAAATTAATAACTCCAAAAATTTTAAAATTAAAACTGTTTCAAATGATTATTTTGTTGATGTGAAAAATGAAGTTACAGATAATGGACAACAATTAAAAGGCTATTATCAGGATAATCAATTGAAGAAAATAACACATTCAGTAGGACTTTCACTTTGGAAAATTATTCGAGAATATTTTTACTATAAAAATGAATTAATTTTTGTTTTAGAAACTAAATATCAAACCAATGATGAAAATGGATTTATAAATAATCCAAAGCTTATCTATAAAAATAGTTACTATTTCAATAACAATAAATTGATCAAGAAAATAGTAAAGGAAACTTCTGATACAATTGATTTTGTTAAAGAAGCTAATGAACTCAAGGATGATTTAAAGAACTACAAATAATCAAATGTTTTCGTCTTCTCTTTTTTTTGTAGATTTGATTTTATATGTTTCTTGCAGATTACGCAGATATTGCAGATAATTGAAAATAAAAAATCTGTTTAATCAGCTAAATTAGCGAGAGAAATTGAAAAATTCAAAAATATCACCATTTCAAAAAAATTAAAAATATGATTACAAAACCTATATTTCCATGTCTTTGGTACGATGGAAAAGCCAGAGAAGCTGCGGATTTTTATTGCCAAATTTTCCCTAATTCTAAAATCCTTTCGGATAATGGAATGGTCGTAAAATTTGAACTGAACGGAAGAGAATTCATGGGATTAAATGGCGGCCCGAATTTCAAATTTGATGAAGCTGTTTCTTTTTGTATAGAATGCGAAACACAAGAAGAAATAGATTACTACTGGGAAAATCTACTAAAAAATGGTGGAAACGAAAAAGTTTGCGGTTGGCTTACAGACCAGTTCGGAATGTGTTGGCAAGTCTATCCTAAAGTTTTAATAGAATTGATGAATGACGCCGAAAAAGCACCAAAAGCAGTAGAAGCATTTCAGAAAATGATAAAATTTGATATACAAGCTTTACTTGATGCTGTGAAATAAAACCTTACCTTTGCAAAACTTACCAATTATCAATTATAAAAATGCAGTTAGGAAAAACTCAAACTTTAAAAATCGCAGAAAAAAATACCTCTGGACTTTTCTTAGAATCTCAAACCGGTGAAAGAGCTTTTTTGCCTAAAATTTTTGCAGACGAAAATGCAGAAATAGGCGATGAAATATCAGTTTTCGTGTATCAAGATGATTCTGCCTTAAAAGCTACTACAGAAATTCCGCTTTGTGAAGTAGGAGAGTTTGCAGTGATGACTTGCGTGCAATCTTTACCAAGTGGCGCTTTTATGGATTGGGGAATTATCAAAGATTTATTTATTCCGTACAAGCAACAAAAAGGTAAAATTCTAGAAGGAAAACGTTATTTGGTTTACGTTTATGTAGATGATGTTTCAGACAGAATTACAGGAACCACTAAGTTTAAGAGAAATCAGTCTTACGAAAATGTTCCTTTCAAAAAAGGCGAAGAAGTAAATCTTATCATTGCAGGAGAATCTGAAATTGGGTTCAATGTAGTGGTGAATAAAAAATATTTGGGCTTAATTTATACTTCGGATGTATTTAAAAAATTATATCCACTGTCTGAAGAAAAAGGCTACATCAAAACCATCAGAGAAGACGGTAAAATAGATGTTACGCTTCAGAAACAAGGTTATGAAAACAATCATGATGAATTTCAACAGAAAATTCTTCAGAAATTAGAAGAAAATTACGGAATTCTTTATCTCTCAGACAAATCAGAACCCGAAGAAATAAAGCAAGAACTGCAAATGAGTAAAAAGAATTTCAAAAAAGCAATTGGCGGTTTATACAAAGACCAAGTCATAGAAATTCTAGAAGACAAAATCAGACTCATCAACGAAGAATAAAACAAAAAGAGCAGAAATTTCTGCTCTTTTTTGTGGTTATGCTTTTGGAGATTCACCTTCTGGTTTTGTAGGTTTTTCTTCTATTATTTTAGCATCCTCTTCTTTAGGATTTTCGCCTTTTAAGTAAGACGGAAGATTAAGTCCTGCCATATTGAATAAATCATTCAATGGAGGAACGGTTTTCATCATTCCTGAAACAAAATTAGCAGTAGAAGTACTTCCTTCAGGATTGTTTCCGCCATCCCAAACAGTAATTTTATCAATTTTGATATTTTTAACTGCTTCCACTTGAGTTTTTACCAATTCTGGTAATTTTTCAATCAATAATAATTGGAAAGCACTATTGGTATCACCACCTGCAGCTTTTACAATTTGGTCATAACCTTCTGCTTGTTTGGTTAAGATTTCATAAAGACCTTTTGCTTCTGCTTCCATTTTTGCAAAAATCGCGTCTGCTTCACCTTTTGCCTGAAGTCTTATTTTTTCTGCTTCTGCTTCTGCATCAATAATGGCTTTTTGTCTTGCTATTTCAGCAGGAACTACAATATTGGCATTCTGTGTAGAACGTTCTCTTTCAGCTCTTGCGGTTTCAGCTTTTTGTTCGGCTAAGTAAGATTCCTCTAAAGCTTTTGCGGATTGTACTTTTTCAGCAGCCATTGCTATTTTAAGCGCTTCCGCTTCTTTTTCACGTCTTTGTGCATCAGAATTGGCAATGGTAATTTTTGCTTCATTTTCTCCTTTTACAGCGATAGAGTTGGCTAGAGAAGTTGCGATTCTCGCTTCTTTTTCTGCTTCAGCTTTACCGATGCTTTCATCTTTTTTCGCTGAGGCAATGCTTACTTCTCTATCTTTTTGAGTAACGGCAATTTTTACATCTCTATCTCTTTGTGTTTCCGCAATGACTACATCTTTTTCTCGGTCTGCACTTGCTTTACCTGTTTCCCCGATTTTTTCTTGCTCCGCTACAGAAATTTTAGCTTCGTTAATCGCTTTTGCAGCAGCTTCTTTACCAAGAGCTTCTATGTAGCCAGATTCATCTTTAATATCGGTTACGTTTACGTTAATAAGTTTTAAACCAATTTTTTTAAGTTCTGTATCTACGTTTTTAGAAATATTATCAAGGAATTTATCTCTATCTGAGTTAATTTCTTCAATAGTCATGGTAGCAATCACCAAACGCAATTGACCAAAAAGAATATCTTTAGAAAGTTCTTGAATTTGTTCTGGAGCAAGTCCTAATAATCTTTCTGCAGCATTTCCCATAGAATCTGGCTCGGTAGAAATAGCGATGGTAAATCTACAAGGCACGTCTACTCTGATGTTTTGTCTAGAAAGGGCATTGGTAAGATTGGCTTCAATAGAAATTGGCTTAAGGTCTAGATAAGCAAAATCTTGAATAACAGGCCAAATAAAAGCACCACCTCCGTGAATACATTTAGCAGATTGACCGCCAGTTCTTCCGTAGATGACTAAGATTTTGTCAGAAGGACATCTTTTGTACCTAGAAATAAGGGCTAGAATAGTTACAAATATTACAATTGCAACAATAACGATAATAATAAAAGGTTCCATTGGTTTTAATCAGTTTATATTAATTTAATTTTTTTCTACAATTAAAATTTTGTTTTCTGTATTGATGATTTTCACGCTTTCGCCAGAAAGAATTTCTTCTCCTTCTGTTACTGCATTGAGTTCATGAAAACTACCATTAATGCTTACCTGAATTTTTCCAGTTCCAGATTTATGAGCGGGAATTTTAAGATAAACTTCAGCGGTTTTTCCGATGGTTTTTTCCATTTGAAAGGTGTTGTCTTCTTGTAATTTTAGAAATTGCTTGATGATGATAAAGAATATCGCCACGAAAATTAATCCTACTAAAGTTGCTAAAGCTACCAGAAGATAATCATTCATTTCGCCAAAAAAAGCAACACCAGTCCACCCAAATCCAAGAAGAAAATTAATAAGATTTCGGAAGGTAAACCATTCAAAAGGTGCATCTACATGATGAAAGTCTCCATCAAAATCTGTATCTAAATCAGAAGACTCTACTCCTACAAAAGTGAGAATGGTTTGCAATAAAAAAATAATGCTGGATAGGAGAGCAGAATACCAAAATGCTTGCTGAAGCACGCTCATCCCAGTAAAGAAATCGGTCATAGTGAATAAAATAGTTTTTCAAATATAGCGAAAATCTGGTTCTTTTTCAATAAAAAGGAGACTTTTAAACTTCTTTTTTTACCACCAGAATAAAATCATCTTCTAAAAATTTATACCCAAAATCATACACAAAATAATATTGAGCGCCGTTTTTATAGGTTTTAATATTGGTGAAATATTCGAAATCAAAACCTGCAACCGAAAGTTTATTTCTAGTGGTTTTGGCTTTGTTTTCTATAAAATTTTGTTCAGAGAGAATCTTGAAATTCTTGCGCAATTTATTGTTAATATTGCGCATAAGGTTGGTTTGGTCTTTGTTCTGTTTATTGTTAAAGGCGTTTCTACAAGCATCACTGCAGAATTTCTTATCTATTCTGCCCATGATTTTTTCGCCACATTCTAGACAGTTTTGCATGGTTTTAGTTTTATGTAAAGATAAAAAAATCCGTTTGTAAAGGGAAAATATTTTTAAGAAAGATTTATTTTTATTTTTTTAAATACCGCAGTTTTAAAATAATTTATTACTTGTGCTTTCTTTTCATAAAAATTATGAAGATGAGGAATATTAATATTGCTAAAACTGAATAGAGAGAGATTTTGAGTAATCCATTTTGATGCATCAGTAAGTCAATATCTCGTTTTTGTCTTTCAATTTGTTTATTCGGAACATTTCCTTCATAATTTAAATCAAATATTGCTTTATCCTCTTGATTCGCTTTTTCAACTTCTATTTCATGCTCTTTCTCTAGTTTTTCTAATAATTCTAAATCTTTTTGAGTTACTTCTGAAAAGGGTTTAGTTTTAAAACAATATTCTGAATAGATAAATCCTGTGTCAGGTTCTATGTAACCAAATATTAGATACTCTTTATTTTGGTCAAAAAATAAATCACAAGATCTTAGTTGAGAAGAAAATATAGTTGCCGAAGTATTTTCTAGATATAAACCATCATAATAATCAAGTTTATAAATTTTTCCTATTCTTACATTACTTAATTGATTCTGAAGAGTTTTAAAACCTGAAGCAACTTTTTTAATGTCATTTATTTTTCCAATAAAAACAATCTCAGCATATTTAAATGATTGCTTAATATCTAAATCTTCACATTTGCATCCAAAAACACTTATTGAAGTCATAAAAATACAAAGTGAAAATATTTTGATAATTGTTTTCATGACAATTTGTTTTTAGTAAAGTTAAAAAAATCCGTTTGTAAACGGATATTATTTTTGATTTTTATTAGAATGTTTCGGAGTTGGTTTTATACTCAGTATTTTACCAATTATCATGTTATCGGCAGTTTCTTTATTTCAATTCATTTAGTAATACAGGATAAAATTCCTCAAATTTTTTATATTTTTTTCTGTTAGTTTCGTAAATATTTAGTTTTTTTGACACTGTTTCAACTAATTCAAATCCGACACTTTTCTCAAATTCAAGAAGTTTATCCGCTTTTTCTTTCCCAAACTTTGAGCGACTAATATTTATAACGATAGCACGAAGCAAAATTTCATTAAAAACGTATTTCCATTGACTGTAACCTTGTTGTCTGCCACTTTTTTCAAGTTTTTTGTCATAGTATTTAGTTCGTAAATTTTCAATTTCTTTTTCATATTTTTTAGACAGCGGATTAACGAATGAATGTCCAAATTCGTGCAAAATCATATCTGTTTCTAAATAATCGTTGTCAAAGTGAGGATAAAAATCAATTTCTCCATTCGAACCAATGACAGCATAAACTTCTTTTTCTCCTTTCTGATTAGTAATTTCAGCGTTAAAACCTCCCGAATGAATTAATGGCGATAGAATAAGATTGTATGAAGAAAGTTTTGTTCCGTAATAATCTTCTAAATAATCAGGCAAATATCTGATTGTTTTAGATTGTAAAATTTTATTGATTATTTTTTCATTAATTGGTTTGATGGCTTTTAAATAATTTTGAAATAGACTGTCCTGATTAAATTTGGTTAGTTCATTTCTAAACTCTTCAAGTAAGTATTCTTTTCCTTTGGTGATAGTTTCATCTTCAGCATCTGATTTGGTTTTAATCTTTTCAAATTTTGGAAAGTCTGAATATTGGAGTATCCATTCAATAGGTCTATAATATGAAAAATTATATTTTTTAGAAATTGTATCAAATAATGCAACTGCACGATGATTTTTCAAAGATGTTAATTTTTGGTCAAGAGTATTTTTATAAATATTTGCGTGTTTGTTGACTAAAAAGTAATTGTCAAAATAGGCAACTGAATAAAGTGTCTCTATTCTGTCATCAATTGAGATATTCAGTTTTGCTTTTTGTCCAAAAATCAAATTTGAAAAAAATAAAATAAATATTAAAATGTAAAATTTTTCTTTCATTGACGCTGTTTTTCTGAAATTGCCGATAACATCCAAATATACACAATAATCACAAAAATTTAAAAAACATATAAATAATTGATTTTCAATTGTAAAAACTCGTACAAACGACTACAAACGGATATAAATGACTAAATACCGACTAATATTTCGCTTTCGTCACAACTTTGCCACAGAGATTCGAGGGAAATACAGAACGACTCGTTTCTAACGTTTAATTTAAAATTTATTATTATGTCTTTAAGAAACAAAGTGACGCTTATTGGTCACACCGGAAAAGAAGTAGAAATCGTAAATTTCGAAAAAGGAATGAAAGCTACAGTTTCATTAGCAACCAACGATTATTACACCAATTCTCTTGGCGAAAAAGTAGAAGAAACTCAATGGCACAATTTGGTTGCTTTTGGTAAAACTGCAGAGATTTTTCAAAAATACGTGCAAAAAGGAAAAGAAATTGCCATCGAAGGAAAACTTACCTACAGAACGTATGATGATAAAGACGGACAAAAACGCTACATCACCGAAATTAGAGTAGAAGAACTTTTGCTTCTAGGAACTAAATAAAGGAGAACACACAAATGAAATTACAGCCTTGTCATTTTTTGGCAAGGCTTTTTTCTATTTGTAAAATTTTTGTCATTTTGAGCGCAACGAAGTGGAGTCGAAAAATCTTAATTGATTTTAATTAGATTAAGCTCTAGTCATTATATAAAATTTAAACGCAAAGACGCAAAATAATTTTTTTCAAATGATTGCGTTTTTAAGACGCAAAGTTTTCACAGACTTCGTCTGTATTAAAATTGAAAATCTTTGATTTTCTTGCGCCTTAAAAACAATTTTAATGAAAATTTTAATTGCGCCTTTGCGTATTTTGCTATAATTGAATTATTTACAAGTTTTTTGATAATATACTACGAGTTAGATTCTTCATTGCATAATGCTTCTCAAAATTTCATTCAGAATGACAAAAAAATTAGAAAAATTGTAAATACTAGCTTGATGAATTTGCCAAAGCAAGTAAATCTTTGCTTACTTTCAATAGTCATAACATTATAAAATCTTTGCGTATTTTTGAAATCAAAATATTTAGAAATAATTTTCACTATTTTTGAAATATGAAAATCAATATCAGACCTATTCAACCATCAGACAACGCTATTTTAGCCAAAATCATCAGAAGTTGTTTCCATGATTTCGAAGTAAAATGTACCGCAGGAACCGTATATACAGACCCTACAACAGATGATTTATTCTCGCTTTTTCAAACACCTAAATCTCAACTTTGGGTAGCAGAAGCAGATGATGAAATCGTAGGCTGTTGCGGAATTTTCCCCACCGAAAATTTACCAGAAGGTTGTACAGAACTCGTGAAATTCTATATTTCTAATGAAGGAAGAGGAAAAGGAATTGGCAGATTATTGTTAGAACAAACCATAGAAACCGCTCAGGAATTGGGGTATTCTCAGATATATTTAGAAAGCATTCCAGAGTTTTCTACCGCTGTTTCCATTTACGAAAAACAAGGTTTCCAATACCTGAATCAACCACTCGGAAATACAGGTCATGATGGTTGTAATCTTTGGATGCTGAAAGAAATGAGCAATGAACAATAAGCAATGAGTAATTGTTTTAAAATCGTTATTTTTGCATAAATTTTTAAATTACTTATTACTCATTACCAATTACTCATAAAAAATGAAGCCAAGTTTAGCGAAAGGAACCAGAGATTTTACCGCGCAGGAAGTTTATCGCAGAAAATACATTATCAATACTTTACAGAAGAATTTTGAATTGTTTGGATTCCAACCTTTGGAAACACCAAGTTTTGAAAATTTATCTACTTTGACGGGGAAATACGGAGAAGAAGGAGACCGATTGATTTTTAAAATCCTTAATTCCGGAGATTACGCTGCGAAAACAAAAGAGGAAGATTGGAATGCTAAAAATTCTCAAAAGCTCATCGCTCAGATTTCAGAAAAAGCTTTAAGATATGATTTAACCGTTCCTTTTGCACGTTTTGTTGCCATGAATCAAGGAACGCTTACTTTTCCTTTTAAACGTTATCAAATCCAACCAGTTTGGAGAGCAGATCGTCCGCAAAAAGGGCGTTTCAGAGAGTTTTATCAGTGCGATGCAGATGTAGTTGGTTCAGAAAGTCTTTGGCAAGAAGTAGAATTGGTTCAGTTATATTTGAAGTCTTTCAAAGAATTACAAATTCCTGTAAAAATCCATATCAACAATCGTAAAATCCTTTCTGGATTGGCAGAATTTGCCAACATTTCTGAGCAATTGATTGATTTTACAGTGGCTTTGGATAAATTAGACAAAATCGGAAAAGATGGAGTAGTAAAAGAACTTCAAGAAAAAAATATTTCTGATGAAGCGATAGAAAAACTAAGTTTCCTTTTTGATAATAAACCTCAAGCTGAAGTTTTAGAAATTCTTAAAACCAATTTTGCCAATGTAGAAATCGGGAAAAGTGGAGTAGAAGAACTAGAATTTGTTTTAGAAAATTGTAAAAAACTAGGCATAGAAGATGAGTTGGTTTTCAACATTACTTTAGCGCGAGGTTTAGACTATTATACAGGTGCTATTTTTGAGGTAAAAGCACAAGGTGTAGAAATGGGTTCCATTGGTGGCGGTGGTAGATACAACAATCTTACTGAAGTTTTCGGAGTGAAAAATATTCCAGGAATTGGAATTTCTTTTGGCTTGGATAGAATTTATCTCGTGATAGAAGAACTGAATCTTTTCCCACAAAATTCTGAAAGAAAAATAGAATATCTTTTTGCCAATTACGGAGAAAAAGAAGCATCAGAAGCCATGAAGGTTTTAGCCAAACTTCGTGAAAAAGGAATCGCTGCAGAAATTTACCCTGAAAGTGCTAAACTTAAAAAACAATTTGCCTACGCTGAAAAGAAAGGCATAGAAAATCTTATTTTCCTTGGCGAACAAGAAATTGCAGAAGGAAATATCACCATCAAAAATTTAACTTCAGGTGAACAAAAAGCAATGAAAATTGAAGAGTTCTTATCATAAAAAAAGCCATCGTAAAGATGGCTTTTTTGTTTATGCTTGTGGAGCGTTTTCTACTTTTTCTTCTACTGTCTCTTTTGCTTCTTCCATTTTGGTTTCCGCTTGAGATTTTAAATCATTGAATTTTTCTTCCGCTTTTCCTTTTAATTCTTCGGCTTTAGATTTTAAATCATTACCGTATTTGTTAAGGTTGTCTTTTGCGTTATTCAATAGGTCGTTAACTTTTTGTTTTTCTTCAGGAGTTGCTTTTTTATATCTCCAAAAAGCAAGCGCTCCAAGACCTAAAAGTGCCAATAATTTAGAACTGTTTTTCATAATTTTGGTATTTAGTGATTAATATTGTTTGGTTGTTGTGATTACAAAATTATTTTATTATCACCCATTAAAGTTACAAAATTAAATTAAAACATTATAGGATTTGTGCATTTAATTTATCTTTGAACAAATTAAAAAACAATGGATTATATCAATATCAATAAAAATTCTTGGAACGCAAAAGTAGATTATCACTTAAAATCTGATTTCTATTTTGTAGATGAATTTATTGCAGGAAGAACTTCTCTCAATGAGCCAGAATTGGACCTTTTAGGAGATATTAAAGGAAAGAAAATGCTGCATTTGCAATGTCATTTTGGTCAAGATTCTATTTCTTTGGCAAGAATGGGAGCCGAAGTTACTGCAGTAGATTTATCAGACAAAGCCATTGTTGAAGCCAGAATATTGGCCGAAAAATGTGGAGTGGATGTCAACTTTATAGAATCGAATGTATATGATTTACCAAATGTTTTAGAGGAGAAATTTGACATCATTTTTACCACTTATGGTGTGATTGGTTGGCTTCCAGATTTAGAAAAATGGGCAAAAATAATTCAGCATTTTCTTAAACCCAATGGCGAATTCATCATGGTAGAGTTTCATCCTGTAATTTGGATGTTTGATGATGATTTTACCAAAATTGCTTATGATTACCAATCATCAGAACCTATTGTAGAAACCTACGAAGGAACTTATGCAGATAAAGATGCGGCGATTACTCAAGAATATGTCATGTGGAATCATGCACTTTCTGAAGTATTTCAAAGTTTAATCAACCAAAATTTGGAGTTTAAACACTTTCTAGAATACGATTGGTCACCGTATGCATGTTTTAAACACACTGTAGAAGTAGAAAAAGGGAAGTATAGAATCAGTAAATTTGATAAAAAAGTGCCTTTAGTCTTCTCTATAAAGGCGATGAATAAGGAATTTTCAAATTAATGATTATTTTGCAATACTGTCCTAAATAAAAATTATTAAAAATAGAAACAGCCTAAATACCTATTTTACATTTAGCTTTACATTTAATTTCAAAAAAGAACCCCTTGATAATAGTTTTTGGGGGTTTCAGGCGGTTGCTCAAATGGTTTGTCGAGCCAAAATTGAAGATTAATTTTAACAAAAATATTCAATCGGATAAAAGCTACCAGATTTGATAATTGCCAATTATATTTAGCGATGGATTTCAGGTATTTCAGAATGAGAATAGTGATAAGTGCCGTCCAGATTTGGATTTTCACTGCATTTTCAGAAGTTCCAATGAAGGTTTTGATGTGAAGCAACTGCTTGATATCTCTAAAAAAGATCTCAATTTGCCATCTTTGCTTGTATAATTCTGCTATGGTAGAAGCAGCCCAAGAGAAATTATTGGAAATCATTTCAATGGTTTGCTTGTTTTCATTATCCCAAATAGCCACTCTTCTTAATTTTTTTGGATATTTTTCTTTGGATAAAGGATTTGAGAGTACTATTTCTTCGTCTTTTAGGATGCTTTGAGCTCCTTTTGGTGGAAGTTCTCGTTCCTGTAAAGTTTCAAATTTCAGATTTTCTTTATGTCTTATTACGAAGAAAACACCTTTGCTGTCCCAAATAGAGAGCATTGGAAAATCGTTATAGAATCGGTCTGCAACAATGACTGCTCCCTTTTCCAAAGGAATGTTTTCCGCTCCCTTGTTATCAGCAACACTTCCTTTGGTAATATTCACATAAACAGGAAGTTTCCCGTCATATTCAAGTAAGGTATGCATTTTCACGGCTCCTTTTTTAGTTCGATATGTTGCCCAATCGAACAAAGACAGGCATAGAGAAATAAGGGTAGAATCTAATAAATAGACAGGAACTTTTATTTTGAGTTTTATCCGTCTTTCTTTCGTGTGCTGTCCTAATTGTTCTAATAGTTTGAAATACACGTCTTTAAACAAATCTGCATCTCGTTTTCCATTCTGGTAGCTAATAGAAGATTTGGAAGGTGCTGTTTTTATCCCTAAATGATTCAGGTTTCCTGTGGCACTGCGAAGCCCGTTGGAAATGTCCCGAACCGAAGTGCTTTTGGCAAAATGACAGAAAAGCATAGAAACTAAGTGGTTCCAACTATCAAATCCTTTATTTCGGTAATCGGTTTTCTTCTCAATTACTATTTTTTTGAAAATCCCTCGGTCTATTTTTGAAATGATTTGGGAAAATAATGTTAATTTTGAATCCATAAGAAGGTTTTTTTGTTGTACAACCTCAAAGATACTTTGAGTTACTTTAATTCCTTCTTATTTTTTTATTTAGGACGCTATTGATTATTTTGTTTTGATTTTTACAAATATTTTCTATATTTGTTTCATAATCGATATGATTAATGAAAAACCTATGAAAAAATGTGCCTCTCGTGAAAGCGAGAGGTTTTTTTGTGCCTTCATGTATTCTTATAAATGGTAATAATTATTCAGCAAGTGGTAGTTTTTACTGAACATGACAAATGACAGTAAGTATTTTAAAATCAGTAATATAACCCGTCGTAACTTTATGAAACAAAAAATAACTTTATGAAAAGAATTATTATTACTCTTGGTGTATTATGTTCAGGAGTTATGATGGCTCAAGTAGGTCATCTTATGCAAGGTATAGGTTCAGTAAATATGAGTATGGGTGGTGCAGCAACTGGTCAACCTATTGACATTAGCGGTGCGTTACAGTGGAATCCTGCGGGAATTACAGATTTTAATGGAAACACCGTTTCTGTAAATGCTGGTTTATTTATGTCTAACCCAGAAATATCTTCTTCTTATGGACCAATGTCTGGAGTGACTAAAGACGAAAAAGCCAACTCTATCATGCCTACTGTTGCAGTAACTTTTGGTAAAAATCCTCATCATAAATTTGGTATTTCTGTTTTCGGAGTGAGTGGTTTTGGTGTAGAATATCCAGAAAGCACCACCAATCCTATTCTCATGTCTCAACAATATGGTGGTTTTGGTAAAGTAGAATCTAATTATATGTTGATGCAAGTTGGTTTTGCTTATGCTTATAAATTCAATGAAAATTTCTCAATGGCAATACAGCCTAATGTAAATTACTCAGCTCTAAAAATTCATCCTAATCCATTGGCTAATCCAAGCATGACTGCAGGTTATCCTAATTCTGATAATGCTTCTGCAATTGGCTTTGGAGCACAAGTAGGGATGTATTACAAAACCAACAATGGTTTTAAACTCGGTTTATCTTATAAATCACCGGTATATTTTAATGAATTTAAATTTGAAAACACTTATCTAGACAATACTAAAGGAGAAAACAAATTTACGATGAATTACCCTGCGATTTATTCAGTAGGTGGTGGTTATTCTCATCGTTTATTTGATTTGGCTTTAGATTACAGATATGTAGACTATGCTAATACAGAAGGTTTCTTAGCCAACGGATGGAGCAATTATGGCGCTGTAAAAGGTTTCGGATGGGAAAGCATCGATGTAATTTCTGCAGGGATTCAAATCAAAGCCATTGAAAAATTGCCAATTAGATTAGGATATACTTACAGTTCTAATCCTATTAATCCAGAATTAACAATGTTCTCTGTTCCAGCTTCTGCTATCATTAGAGATGCATACGAAATAGGAGTAGGGTATAAATTAAATGACAAACTCACCATTAATGCAAATTACCATTATGGAGCGAGTGATGGCAAAACTTCTGGAGCATTACTTAATCCTATGATGGCATCACCATCTAATCCTTATGGAGCAATTCCAGGAAGCACTGTAGCGTATGAAATGACCACTTCTATGGCTCAATTAGGAGTAGATTTCAAATTTTAAAAATATATTAATTTGACTACAACTCTTCACTCTAAACAGTGGGGAGTTTTTTGTACTTTTTATTCAATTAATGGTAATATTTAGTGATGTACATGTATTTCATTTTGAAATCTAATTAACTAATGATAACTTTGTCCTTAGAAAATGAACTTATTTTCTCTCCGAAAGGAGAAAGCACAAATGATGAAAAGGAAACGCCTCTCAAAATACTTTGAGAGGCGTTTTTTATGATATTGAAATAATTCTTAACCTAAGAATGGATACTTGTAATCAGTAGGAGATAAGAAGTTTTCTTTGATACTTCTTGCAGAAACCCAACGAAGAAGATTCATTTTAGAACCAGCTTTGTCATTGGTTCCAGAAGCTCTCGCTCCACCAAAAGGTTGTTGACCAACTACAGCACCAGTCGGTTTATCATTAATATAGAAGTTTCCTGCCGCATTTTCTAAGGCTTTAGTTGCCTCGTTAATCGCATATCTGTCTTGTGCAAATACAGCGCCTGTTAATGCATAAGGAGAAGTTTTATCTACTAATTTTAACGTAGCTTTCCAATCTTGGTCTTCATATACATAAATCGTAAGAATAGGGCCAAAGATTTCTTCCTCCATACTCTCGTAGTGAGGATTTTTAGCTTGAATAACCGTAGGTTGTACAAACCAACCTTTGCTGTCATCACAACCACCACCGAAGATTACTTCTGCATCGTTGGCATTTTGAGCTCTTTCGATGTAGCCTTTGCATTTTTCAAATGAAGCTTTATCAATTACCGCATTTACGAAATTAGAAGGATCTTCTGGACTTCCCATTTTAATTTCAGCCAATTGTTCTCCCATAATTCTTTTTACTTCTCCCCAAAGTGATTGCGGAACGTAAGCTCTAGAAGCAGCAGAACATTTTTGACCTTGATATTCGAAAGCACCTCTTACCAACGCAGTTGCAACTTGACTTGGTACAGCAGAAGGATGTGCTACTACAAAGTCTTTACCACCAGTTTCTCCTACGATTCTAGGGTAAGTTTTATATTTATGAATATTTTCGCCGATTTGTCTCCATAATGATTGGAAAACTTCTGTAGAACCTGTAAAATGGATTCCAGAGAAATCTGGGTGTTCTAGAATTTGCTTAGAAGTTTCTGCACCACCAGAGAAAACCATATTGATAACACCTGCTGGTAAACCTGCTTCTATCAATACATCCATAATGACTTTAGCAGAATAAATCTGTGTGGCAGATGGTTTCCAAACCACTACATTTCCCATCATCGCCATAGAAGTAGGCAAGTTCAGAGAAATCGCGGTAAAGTTAAACGGCGTAATCGCATACGTAAAACCTTCTAATGGTCTATATTCTGCTCTGTTCCAGATTCCTGCATCAGAAACGGGTTGTTCAGAATACAATTCTGTCATGAATTGTACGTTAAAACGTAAGAAATCTATCGCTTCACAAGCCGAATCTATTTCTGCCTGCATTGCATTTTTACTTTGACCAATCATCGTAGCAGCGTTGATTTTATCTCTGTAAGGACCAGCCAATAAATCAGCAGCTTTTAAGAAAATAGAAGCTCTTTGCTCCCATGGTAAATTAGCCCATTCTGCTCTTGCTTTCAGACAAGAATTGATGGCATCATCTACATGTTGTTTATTTCCTTTGTGGTAATATCCTAACGTGTGTTGATGATCTTGAGGAGAGTGTAGTGATACTTTTTCACCAGTTTTCACTTCTTTTCCGTCAATAACCATTGGGATTTCTACTTCTTCTGACCACATTTTTTGATAAGTAGCAATAAGTGATTTAATCTCTGCAGAACCAGGAGCATAGCTTCTTACAGGTTCGTTTTTAGGAGTAGGAACTTGCGAAATTGCGAATGACATATACTTTTAAATTTTAGATTTTAATTTGCTGATGAAGATAAGAAACAGTTCTTATTCATATCCTACAAAAATACAATATAAACCTTCACCCACCAAAACACTTCGGTTACATTTTATGGAACTACTAAAAAATAAGTCTAATAGACAAATAAAATAAAAACATTTCCCACAATTCTATAATTTTGCTTCACTAATTTAACCGAAATTTGTAGAAAAATAAAGACAATGAAAATCATAAAAGGAATTGCCATCATGGCATTAGTAGCCACCATTTTTACTTCATGCGTAGGAATTCCAGATGGAGTAACGGCGGTACAAAACTTTAACAAAGATAAATATCTAGGCAAATGGTATGAAATCGCAAGATTTGATTTCCGTTTTGAAAGAAATCTAGACAATACTACAGCGCAATATTCCATCAATCCAGATGGTAGCATCAAAGTACTGAACCAAGGGTACAACTATGTGAAAAAAGAATGGGATTCTGCTGAAGGAAAAGCCAAATTCATAGGCTCTGAATCTGAAGCGAGACTGAAAGTTTCTTTCTTTGGGCCATTCTACGGCGGATATAACGTAGTAGACATTGACGAAAATTATCAGAATGCCCTTATTTACGGGAATTCTACAAAATATATGTGGATTCTCTCAAGAAATAAAACCATAAACGAAGCCACCAAAAAAAGATTCATCGAGAAAGCCAAAAAAGACGGTTTCGATGTTTCAAAACTCATCTGGGTAAATCATAACAAAGACTAAAACTCATTTCAATAACAAAAAACTCGAGACTAGAACTCGAGTTTTTTTTGACTTTAATATTAACCTCAACCTAAACCTTTACCTAAACCTTTACCTAAACCTTTACCTTTACCTTTACCTTTACCTTTACCTTCATCCTTACCTATCTCCCAAATCGATAATATTGGGCTAAAGTATTTTCCTTGTTTTGTAAAAGGTCGATAATAATTTTTCTTCCTTGTGCAGAAAAGGTAATGCCATTTCCACCAAAACCTAAGCAAAACAAACAATTTTTATATTCTGGAGATTCCCCAATATAAGGCAAACCATCTTTGGTGGTTCCAAAAATTCCACCCCAAGAAATATCTTCGATGAAGTCTAAATCTGGTAGTGTTTTCTTGAGTTTTTTAATGAGCGTTTTGCTTTTTTCTTCTTTAATATTTTGTTGAAGTATGGTATCTTTATACACAGAATCTTCGCCGCCAACTAAAAATCTACTATCATCCGTAGTTCTCATATACAGATAAGGATCTTGTGTGTCCCAAATCAAAATCTTTTCTAGATTTTTATTATAGGTTTGCGTGGGTTCACTCACGGTTGCGTAAGTATAAATCAAATCGGCAACTTTTTCTTTGAGTAAATTCAAAGATTCAAAACCTGTGCAGAAAACTATTTTTTGAGCATTAATGGTATGATTTTCTTGCGTAATGACTTTCGGAGTTGTGCCTTGATCTTGAATGCTTTTAATTTCTGTTTGGTCAAAAACTTTCATGCCTCTTTTTACATTAAAAGCAATAAGTTCATGCGCCATTTGATATGCATCTACACTGGCTGCAGTATCACTTAGAATACCACCATGAGAAACAATGCCATAAGTTTTTTTAATCGCATCTGCTTCTAACCATTTGACACCCAGTTGATATTTTTTTCTAATTTCAAATTCCTGATAAAGTTCTTTTGCAGCGGTTTTATTGTGCGCAATATAGAGGGATTTTTTCATTTGGAAACCACAATTTAATTTTTTGGTTTTCACCAATTTTTTTAAATCTTGAATAGCAGTGATGCCTTCTTGATAACAAAGTGCTGCAGCTTCGTCACCGATTTTCTTTGCCAAATCTTTTAGCGGTTCATCTATTTCATACTGTAACATGCTGGTAGTAGCACTCGTGCTTCCTTGTCCGATGTCTCGTCTGTCGATGAGAGTCACTTCATAACCTGCATCCATTAATGCATCAGAAATCAGAGCGCCAGTAATGCCGCCACCAATCACCAAAATTTCTGTTTTTATATTTTTTTGTAAAGTAGGATAGGTGTAGAGTAAGCCGTTTTTGAGCAGCCAAAAAGATTCAAAGGTTCTTAGTCTCATATCATTTGTGTTTTAAAGTGTTTGCAATGAGCTTATTTCTTTCCTCGTGAAAATAGCCAAAATATCACGACTAATACTAAGGCAATTAAGAAAAATCCCCAATACATTCCTGCTTTGAAAACGGTTTCTACCGCTTCACAACTCGTCAATAAGGTCAATAAAAATAAAGTTACGATAGATAAGATATACTTTTTCATAGGGTTAAATTTTAGGTTAAACGAAATATTGTCTGAGTTGCCAAGCCATTTTTTCATGGTCTTGCATCAACCCGGTTAAAAAATCTGCGGTTCCTTTGTCTTCATATTTTTCTTCACAGTCATCTATGGAAGTTCTGAGAGATTTTACAATACTCTCATGGTCTTGCAAAAGTTCTTTTGCCATTTCCAGAGGAGCAGGGCATGTTCCAGGGCTTTCTTTTAGCTGAGAAAGTTTCCCAAACTCTATGGTGGTTCCTACTGCCATTCCGCCAAGAGTAGAGATGCGTTCGGCAACTTCATCGATGGCTTTTTCCATTGCCTCATATTGTTCTTCGAAGAGGCGGTGAAATTGCATGAAGTCTGGTCCTTTCAGATTCCAATGAAACTTTCTGAGTTTTAAGTATAACACATTGCCATCTGCTAAGACAACGTTTAGGTTATCACATACTTTCTTGAGGTTTGCGGCACTGATGCCAATGTCTACTTTCATAATGATTATATTTTGTATTGATGTTGATACAAAAATAGAATACAATGAAGTTGAAGGAGTTATAATATCATGACCATTTGTTATAAGATTTAGAGGTCATCTGTAGCGTATTGTTCCCCGACATCAAATACCTCTCACCGACATTTTTCATACACTATCTATGCTTTATCTATGCTTCATCTAGGGAGAAGCTGGGGATAGGTGATAAGGGTATATGGTGATGTAGTGATGTAGTGATGAAGTTATGAGGTTATGAAGTAAAGTGATTGTCTTTTATAAATTTTTTATATCACAAAGTTCACGAAGATTTGTTGAAATGATTGTGTTTTTGAGTTCTCAAAGGAACATCGTAGATGTTCTAGAAAGCACACGGATTATAGTGTAATAGAAATAATGTGCCTTCGACTACGCTCAGGCACCGTGTAATGGAAGAATTGGTGGCTGAGCACAAACTGAAGGTCTGCGAACGAAGTTCACGAAGCCACAGTTTCAAAAATAAACGTTGCCTGAGCCTGTCGAAGGCAACGTGCAATAAAAAATGTTGTGCCAGAATATAGTCGAAGCCAGAAAGTAGATGAATTCTATTTCCTAATTTTTGAGATATTTTTAGAGAAAGAGTAGAAGAGAAATTGCTGTAAGGACATCAAAAAGGAATTGGAAAAGGAAATTTTTATTCTTTAATTTCTAGAAATCAGGGAGTTAAAAGGCTGTATTGATGGTCTATGAAGGCGATTGACAGATTGTATTTGGTTCGTTGGGAGATAATGATTATTTTTGCCGCCTATTATCTGGAACCTCTACGGGAGGTAGCAACCTGCAACAACAAGCAAGGTGCTAAAGCGATAAGCCAAACTTTTTTTGGAAAAAATGTTGTCTATCTTTTGTAAAGTTCCTGTGTTAAATTTTTAAATTTTATGAACCATACAAAAGCAAATTTTCTCAGTTTACTTCCTTTTTTAATTTTCGTAGGTACATTTTTAGGTGCCGGAATTGTTATGCAAGACTTTTATGCCTTGCCATCGCCTATTGCCGTGAGTATCGGTATTATTGCCGCCTTCGCCATGTCTAGGTTGCCTCATCAAGAAAAAATCAAAACTTTCTTACACGGTTGTGGGGAATCCAGTGTACTCACCATGTGTATTATTTATCTATTGGCAGGCGCTTTTTCTACCGTAGCACAAGTTTCGGGGAGTGTAGATGCAGTAGTGAATATCGGGCTAACTTATATCTCTGCGGATTATTATGCTCTAGGGATTTTCCTTTTGGCCTCATTTCTTTCTCTGTCTTCTGGAACCTCGGTTGGTGCTATTGTCGCATTAGGGCCTATCGCGATACAGTTGGCTCAAAAAAGTGGAGCAGACCTTAACCTGATTGGAGCAAGTCTTTTGGGTGGTGCCATGTTTGGTGACAATCTTTCGGTGATTTCTGATACTACCATAGCAGCGGCTCAAACTTTGGGGAGCAGTATGAAAGATAAGTTCAGAACCAATTTTTATTTGGCTTCACCTGCAGTAATATTGACGGTGGTCATCTTACTTTTTATAGGATTTAGCAATCCTGTCGCGCCCATTGCCTATACACCAACTCCCATTTCTTGGGAACTTATTTTCCCCTATTTAGTGGTTTTGGTATTGGCATTTTTAGGGTTAGATGTATTTCTTGTTTTGGTGATTGGGATATTTTTAGCGGGAGCCATTGGTTTATGGCAAGGAAACCTTACGTGGTTGAGTTTTGCCAAAGCCAGTTATGAAGGCTTCACGTCTATGACCGAAATTTTCCTATTGTCTTTGCTTACAGGTGGTTTAGCTGCCTTAGTAGAAAAAGCAGGGGGAATTCAATATTTATTGAACAAAATAGAAGCTAAGATTAGCTCTGCCAAATCTGCGCAATTGGGTGCAGGATTGATTACAGGTTTGGTAAATCTCTGTATTGCCAATAACACCGTGTCGATTTTAATTTCTGGGAAAGTGTTGAGACCTATTTCCGAACGTTTTGAAGTTCCTGCCCGAAAGATGGCTTCTGTGATTGATATTTTTGCGTGTATCGTTCAAGGGTTGCTTCCTTATGGCGCTCAGGTTTTATTGATTATCGGTTATAGTAAAAATAAAATCAATTATGTGGATATGCTCTCGCATTCTTATTATTTAGGGTTTCTGTTCTTAATGGTGGTGGGGTCTATGTTTTGGGGAAGGTTTAGGAATGTGTTGCCTTCGGGAGGCTTAGGCATTTATTGAGAAAAATTCTTTTCCCCAACCCTAAAGGGTGGAATTTTTCTGTTTGGTTTTGGAGTTTCTATATCACAAAGTCCACGGAGAGTTGTTGAAATGATACCGTTTTTGAGTTCTCAAAGGAACATCAGAGATGTTCTATAGAGTACACGGATTTTAATAAAATAGAAATAATGGTGCCTTCGACTACGCTCAGGCACCGAGTGTAGTAATAAATAATACGGTGATTGAGCGGAGTCGAAATCACAGGGAGGAATAAGAACGTGCCTTCAACAGGCTCAGGCATTTGTTGAGAAAAATTCTTTTCCCCGACCCTAAAGGGTGGAATTTTTCTGCTTGGTTTTGGAGTTTCTATAACACAAAGTTTACGGAGAGTTGTTGAAATAATTGCGTTTTTGAGTTCCCAAAGGAACATCAGAGATGTTCTATAGAGCACACGGATTTTAATGTAATAGAAATAATGGTGCCTTCGACTACGCTCAGGCACCGAGTGTAGTAATAAATAATACGGTGATTGAGCTTGTCGAAGCCACTGTGGGTGGAATTTTTCTGCTTGGTTTTGGAGTTTCTATAACACAAAGTTCACGGAGAGTTTTTGAAATGATGGCGTTTTTGAGTTCCCAAAGGAACATCAGAGATGTTCTAGAAAGCACACGGATTTTAATAAAATAGAAATAATGGTGCCTTCGGGAGGCTCAGGCATTTGTTGAGGAAAATTCTTTTCCCCGACCCTAAAGGGTGGAATTTTTCTGCTTGGTTTTTGAGTTTCTATAACACAAAGTTCACGGAGATTTTTTGAAATGATGGCGTTTTTGAGTTCTCAAAGGAACATCAGAGATGTTCTATAGAGTACACGGATTTAATGCAATAGAAATAATGTGCCTTCGACTACTCTCAGGCACCGAGTGTAGTAATAAATAATACGGTGATTGAGCGGAGTCGAAATCACAGGGAGGAATAAGAATGTGCCTTCGACTCCGCTCAGGCACCGAGAGTAGTAATAAATAACACGGTGGCTGAGCTTGTAGAAGCCACTGTGGGTGGAAATTTTCTTGGTGATGAGGTGATTAAGTTATGATTTTTTTTTGATGCTGCCTTCGACTACGCTCAGGCACCGTGTAATAAAAGATTTGGTGGCTGAGCTTGTCGAAGCCACCTATTCTTTTTATTTTTAATTTCCTCTGTACGTGGAGTAGCCGTAAGGCGATAGGGTGATGGGAACGTGGTAATGCTCTTGGTCTGCCAACTCAAAAACCACTTCTACAAAGGGATAAAAGGATTTTTGACCTAGACTTTTAAAATACGGTGCGGTGTAAAACGTAAGTTTGTAAATACCCGTGTTGTTTTTGCCGTCCTGTTTTAAGAAATCTTTTACCCTGCCGTTTTGGTCGGTGATTTTTTCTTCTACCCATACCCAATTGTTTTTTGCATCTCTTTTTTGCAATACAATTTTTACATTCGGTGCAGGTTTACCCGTAGAAATGTCTAGAATGTGACTCGAAAGTTGATAGCTGCTTTCTTGAGCATGAACCATTGGAAACATTAAAAACATCATGAGGAATACTAACCAATTCTTTTTCATTTTTTTAGATTTTTATTGTTGAATATTTTTTGTCTTACGTTTACAAAGATGATGCCTATTTATGCCGAATTGATTTCATTTTGATTGATGTTTGCAATGGCATTTATTGTATTATTCTAATGGGAAAACTTGTAGGTTTTGTGAATAGGGTTTTTCAGTGATTACATTTTTAATGATTATTTTAGTTGATTACGGTTTTCCTTATTGGTATAAAGAGAGGTTTTTGTTATATTTGGGAGAAATAATAAAGTATAGGAAACCAATGGCTAAGAAAAGCACTGTAAAAACTAAATCCATAGAAGAAACGCTTTGGGATTCTGCCAATAAATTAAGAGGAACGGTAGAATCTTCTGAATACAAACACGTAGTACTGGGACTGATTTTCTTAAAATTTGCGAGTGATAAATTTGAAGAGCGTAGAGCAGAACTTATTGCAGAAGGCAAAGAGAAATTTATAGAAATGAAAGAGTTCTACAATATGCAGAACATCTTTTATTTGCCAGAAGAAGCCCGATGGAGCACCATTATCGAACATTCTAAACAGGCTGATATTGCTCTGAAAATAGATACAGCTCTCCACACCATAGAAAAAAACAACCCTGCGCTGAAAGGCGCTTTGCCTGATAATTATTTCTCCCGTCTGAATATGGATGTGAGCAAATTGGCAGCATTATTAGATACCATTAACAATATCAACACCTTACAAGATAAGCAACAAGACATTGTAGGGAGAGTTTACGAATATTTCTTGAGCAAATTTGCCCTTGCCGAAGGTAAAGGAAAAGGAGAGTTCTACACCCCTAAAAGTATTGTAAACCTGATTGCCGAAATGATAGAACCTTACAAAGGTATAATCTATGACCCAGCTTGTGGAAGTGGTGGGATGTTTGTGCAGTCTATTAAATTTATAGAAAGCCATCACGGTAATAAAAAGGAAGTCTCTATCTACGGACAAGAATATACCGCAACCACATATAAATTGGCGAAAATGAATTTGGCGATTAGAGGAATTGCCGCCAATTTGGGAGATGTACCAGCCGATACTTTTGGCAAAGACCAACATCCCGATTTGAAAGCCGACTTCATTATGGCAAACCCACCTTTTAACCAAAAAGATTGGCGAGCAGCCGATGAATTGGTGGACGATGCCCGATGGAAAGGTTATGATGTACCACCAACCAGCAACGCCAATTATGCTTGGATTCTGAATATGGTAGCCAAACTTTCTGAAAACGGAGTGGCTGGTTTTATCTTGGCCAATGGAGCGCTTTCGGGCGGTGGCGAAGAATATAAAATTAGAAGAAAACTTATAGAAAATGATTTGGTAGAAGCCATTGTTATTTTACCACAAAATATGTTTTATACCACTGGTATTAGTGTTACCCTTTGGATTCTCAATAAAAACAAAAAAGAAAAAACGGTACAATTGCCTGATGAAACTAGACAATACCGCAACCGTGAAAATGAAATATTGTTCTTGGATTTAAGACAAAAAGGCATCCCTTTTGAGAAAAAATACATCCAATTTTCTGAAGAAGAGATTCAGGAAATTGCAGGAACGTATCATACTTGGCAGTGCCTTCGACAGGATGAGACAACATCTGAAAGCAAGCTGAACGTTTATGAAGATATCCCAGAGTTTTGTTACAGTGCAACCAAAGAAGAAGTGAAAGCCAAAGATTATTCTCTGGTGCCGAGTAAGTACATTGCTTTTGTAAACCGAGATGAGCAGATAGATTATGAGGATAAAATGAAGGCATTGCAACAAGACATTACCCAATTATTGCAAGAAGAAGCCCAATCTAAAAAAGATTTGTTAAATGTTTTTAAGGAGTTAGGATATGACATCAAGTTATAAAAGATTAGGCGATTATATAAAAGAAGTTAGTATTAAAAATACAGACTTAAAAGTAAATAATCTTATTGGAGTTAGTATTGATAAGAAATTTATAAAGTCTTTTGCTAATACTATTGGAGTAGATATGTCAACTTATAAAATTATCAAAAAAAATCAGTTGGCGTGTAAGTTAATGAGTGTAGGTAGAGATGAAAAACTTCCCGTAGATTTATATGTTGAGGAAGAACCCTCTCTTGTGTCATCAGCGTATTATGTATTTGAACCAATAGACAGTAATATCTTGATGCCTGAATATTTAAAGATGTGGTTATTTAGGAGTGAAACAGATAGATATGTAGGTTATGTTAGTGGTGGAGATGTACGTGGAGGGATTTCTTGGGATACTTTTTGTGATATTCCTATAAAAGTACCTGCAATAGAAAAACAGCAAGAAATCGTCAACGAATACCACATGATACAAAAACGCATTAACCTGAACAACCAACTGATTGCCAAATTAGAAGAAATAGCACAAACGATTTATAAACAGTGGTTTGTGGAGGGGATTGATTTAGAAAATTTACCCAATGGATGGAAAATGGGAATACTTTCAGATATATCAACGATAAATATGGGACAGTCACCAGAAGGTGAAAGCTATAATGAAATAGGTGATGGTTGTCCGTTGATTAATGGTCCCGTTGAGTTTGGAAAATATTTCACAATAAAAACTAAATGGACTACTGAACCTAAGAAATATTGTAAAAAAGGAGATTTGATATTTTGTGTAAGAGGTAGCACGGTTGGAAAAAATGTAATTGCAGACGATAAATATGCCATAGGAAGAGGAGTTTGTGCTATTAGTTCAAAGTATCAACTTTATTTAATTCAGCTAATTAAGACTAATCTTAATGAAATTCTTAAAGATGTTACAGGATCTACTTTCCCAAATATTGATAGAATCACATTAGAAAATTACCCTATTGTTATTATTAGTGAGGGAAGACTTCAAGATTTTGAAAGTAAGACAAAACCAATATTTGAAATTATTGAAATTAAGGCAAAAGAAAACCAAAAACTAGAGGAATTGAAGGGATTGTTGCTGGCAAAGATGACGAGGGTTGAGAATTAGAAATTAAAGAAATAAAAATTAAAAAAGTAAAACTAAACTATGAAAACTGAAATGATGGAAACTGAAAAGCTTCTAAAAGAAGTGAATTGGTTTCTCAAAAACAAAAAATTAGAAGTTGCGAAAAACGAAGATACTTTTAATATGTTTAGAATATGCGGTGTAAACCATTATGAAAACACGCATTCTTCTATTCTTGCAGAACTATTAGATCCCAATGCCAGTCATCAGTTTGAGCATAAATTCTTAGATGCATTTATACAGACTCTTATAAAGTTAGATATTCTGCCCCCAGAATATCAGTTTGCGTATCAAGATGTGGCAGTACATCGGGAATATTCTACGCCCTATGGTAGGCTTGATATTTTAATTACCAATTCATTAGGTGAAGCTCTACTGATAGAAAATAAAATATATGCAGGCGTATCAATGAGCAGTTAAAAGCTAGTATAAAACCTATTTGCCCAGTGTTGATGCGAGGGGTTGTAGAAAGTTTGAATTTGTAACGAATAACTAGAAAACTTAATAATATTGAATTAATGGAATATAAATATCAACTCATTCTTTTAGGTTCAGATTGTCCTGAAAAGACACATATTATATCTAAATTAATAGAAAAAATAAAAGATTTAAATCTGCCAGACTCTATCATAAAATTTATTGAAGCTAATCAAATCTCTTCTGATTATCAAGGAAATCAGCCTGCATTTGGTTTATATTTTGGTGATATAGAAGGAAATCATAAGCATCTTGATATAACTGATAAATTATTAAAAGACGGGACAATGATTTTACCAATTTATTTTGGCAATCCAGATGAAGGTGCATTTTCCAAGGAAATACCATGTATTTTATCAAATCAGAATGGAATTCGATATAATGATAATGAATTAGATAGAATAGCTAATATAATTTTGGAAGCATTTGAACTTTTACGAACTACACGAAAAATATTTATTAGTTATAAAAGAAGTGAATCGACTTCAATTGCAATACAACTTTATGAAGCTTTAGAATCTTATAATTATGATGTTTTTTTAGATACACATTCTATAGGCAAAGGTGAGCCTTTTCAAGACGAATTATGGCACAGAATGACAGATTGTGATGTAATAGTTTTGTTAAATACTCCAAGTTTTCTTGAAAGTCATTGGTGTAAAGAAGAATTTGCAGAAGCAGGATCCAAACAAATTGGTATTGTACAATTGGTTTGGCCTAATCATAAAATTAAAAATATTGATTCCGCTTCCCATATAAGTTATCCAATGAAATTAAACGATTATGATTTTGTAAATAATATATACAACAATAAAGACCAATCAAAATTGATCAACAGAATTGTTGAAGAAATTATTCAGAAGGTTGAGTCAGTACGAGCTAGAAATTTAGCAGCAAGACAGGATAATCTAATAACCGAGTTTAGAAATATTGCACATCAATGTGGGCGTAATATTACAGTTCAACCAGAAAAATTTTTGACGGAAGACTTGCCATCTGGTAAAAGAATAATTTATATACCTACAATTGGTGTTCCTCAATCAACTAGTTGTCAATCAGCTGAAATTCGACATGAATTCCAAAAGAATCCAAATATTTCAATTCGATTAATTTACGATGACCTAAGAATTAGAGATAAATGGTTAAATCATTTAGATTGGTTAAATGATAACTTTAAAAAAGATATTTTAACTTTAAAAAAACAAGAATTTAAATCATGGCTAGAAACAACGAAATGAAGAACATCTTTCTGTCAGCGAGTATTCCTTTACCTGAAAGAGATTCTAAGTATATAGATACCGCAGATATTATTGCAATTCGAGATGCAGTTATTGCATTGACTACAGTTGTACTACCACATCATAGATTAGTTTGGGGAGGTCATCCTTCTATCACTCCTCTTGTATATTATGTAATGAAAAAACTAAACTTAAATATACAAGAGCATGTAACCATTTATCAGTCAAAATTTTTTGAAAAATATTTTCCTGAAGACAATAATAAATTTAACAATGTGATATTGACTGATGTAATTGATAATGATAGGGATAAATCTTTATTACATATGAGAGAAAGAATACTTGATGAATTTGAATTTTCAGCAGCAGTTTTTATTGGAGGTATGGAAGGAATTGAGGGAGATAAAGAAAAAGGTATAGAAGGTGAATATAAAATGTTTATTGATAGACATCCACAAGCTTTAATATTACCTATTGCTAGTACTGGTGCAGCAACTAAAATTATTTATGATAATCTTTTACCCGAAGAACAAAAAAACGAGAGGTTTCTTAAAGATTATGGTTATATGAGTTTATTTCAAAAGTTTTTAATGGAAAAAATATAGTATTGTGGGAAGAAAAGTTTTTGTTTCGTATAAGTATGGTGACACAAGTGTAGAAGATTTAAATATCTATGAAGATACTTTTTGGGGCAAGCAAAAAGTCCAAACAAAAGTTAGACATTATGTGAATGAATTGTCTAATATTTTATCAAGTGAAGATCATATTTACAAAGGTGAAGATGATGGACAAAGTCTTGCCGATTTTTCAGATGAATATATTGCATCTAGTCTTAGGGATAAGATATATGATAGTAGTATCACAATTGTAATTGTTTCAAAAGGAATGAAAAATACAATGCAAGATGAAAAAAATCAATGGATTCCTTGGGAAATTTCATATTCATTAAAAGAATATACCAGACAAGGTCGTACAAGTTTATCAAATGGTATTTTGGCAGTTGTTTTACCTGATGAGTTTGGAAGTTATAGTTATTATATAAATTATGATAGTATTTGCAATTGTACTAATTATAATACACTTTTCTTATTTCAGATTTTAAGAGAAAATATGTTTAATAAAAAACAACAAGAAACAAGTTTGTGTTCGAATGGTTCATTAGTTTATCATGGAGAATGTTCATATATAAAGTCGGTTAAGTGGGAAGAATTTAAAAAATATCCAAATTTTTATTTAGATAAGGCTATAGAATTAAGAGATGTAAAAGAAGAATATAGTGTAACAAAAATCATAAAGTAATTATGAGCTTTATTAATGAATTTCAATTATCACAGTATAGACAAAAAACTAAAACATTTTCAGCAGATAATATTGTAAATCTAAATGAGAGTTATAGTAGAGATAAAAATAAGCCAATGGTATTTTTATCTCACAAACATGATGAATTTTCTATTCTGCAAGATGTAATAGCATTTTTAAAAGATGAAGGGGTGAATATTTATGTTGATTGGATGGATGAATCTATGCCAAAAAACACCAATGCAACAACTGCTTTAAAGCTTAAAGAAAAAATTGAAACATGTGATAAATTTATACTTGTTGCTACACAATCAGCAATTGATTCTAAATGGTGTAATTGGGAGTTGGGATTAGGTGATGCTGCTAAATACATCAACAATATTGCATTATTCCCAATTAATAAAAGTTCACAATCATTTTACGGTTCAGAATACTTAAGAATTTATCCGCGAATAGAGTATCAAGATGGTACAACTAAATATACAAGTGGATTTTATATTCCAAGTGGCTATTATGTTATTTATCCAGTCGATGAAAGTGGAAACAGTATTATATATTCATTAAAAGATTGGTTAAAAAGAAAATAATACAATCTCTATAAAAACCAAACTATGCACTTATCATACCCAGAAAAAAACCATCGGCGTTCTATACAATTACAAAGATATGATGATAGTCAAGAGATATTTTATTTAAAAATGTCCAGTTTTTTTACTAATAAACTGGACAAATGATTTATATTTGTATTATAATAAAACAATGAAAATATCTGAATATATAGCATTTACTATAGATAGACTTCCTAAAGGCTATGTTTTCACCTATGCAGATTTTACTACTGAGGTGAATCAAAAAGAAGCGGTGATAAAAGCCCTGAATCGTATGGTAGCTTCAGGCAAAATCGCCAAACTCTCTAAAGGCAAATACTACAAACCAGAGAACACCCCTTTTGGTACCCTTCAACCCAATCAGGCGCAAGTAGTAAAAGATTTATTAGAAGAAAACGGTAAGATTACTGGCTATCTTACGGGTTACAGTATTTATAACCAGTTGGGTTTAACCACGCAAGTAAGCAATACCATACAGATTGGTAAAAATCAAGTTCGCCCTAAATTTAAAAGAGAACGCTACATTATTACATTTATCAAACAGAAAAATAGCATTACCAAAGAGAATATTCCTTTGTTGCAAGTATTGGATGCTATTCGCTATATAAAAAAAATACCTGATGCCAATATAGAAGCATCTTGTAAGCGGTTTTTGGCTATTATCAAAAACTTTACAGACAAAGAAATCAATACTTTGGTTCGCTTGGCTCTGAAATATCCACCTGCTACAAGGGCTTTATTGGGCGCATTGCTAGAGCAATTGCAGCAAAGCAAGACAACAGAAACTCTTTTCAAGTCCTTGAACCCAATTAGTAAGTATCAACTCACAGGTGCGGGGAAAGTATTATCTACCACCGAAAAATGGAATATTGTATGAAATTGCATGAAAATAAAACCTTGTTCAGACAGGCTGTTCAGTTTACTGCTGACCAAATGAAAATTCCTGCCATATATGTAGAAAAAGACTATTGGGTTACCTATGTTTTGTTTACGATTTTCAACAATGAAGTTGGCAAAGATACAGTATTTAAGGGCGGAACAGCACTATCCAAATGTTACCAAATGATAGAACGTTTTTCTGAAGATATTGATTTGGTAGTATTGAGAAAAGAAGGAGAGACCGACAGCAAATTAAAATCAAAATTAAAAATAGTAAGTACAGTTGTAGATACTGTTTTACCCGAAGTTACGATTGAAGGAATAACCCATAAAATGGGAATGAATAGAAAAACGGCACACTCCTACAAAAAAGAATTTAAAGGAGATTACGGACAAGTAAGAGATGTGATAATTTTGGAATCAACATGGTTGGGGTACTACGAACCTTATACTACCCAAAACATTATTTCATTTGTCGGGCAAATGATGTTGGATAATCATCAGATTAGTATTGCTGAAGAAAACGGATTACTGCCTTTTGGCTTGCTAGTATTAGAACCAATAAGAACCATTTGCGAAAAAATAATGAGTTTAGTACGATTTTCTTATGGCAAAAATCCAATCGATGATTTAAAGAAAAAGATAAGACATACCTACGATTTATATCAGTTACTTACACAAGAGGAGTTTTTAAAATTCTTTCAATCAACAGCCTTCGATGAAATGCTTTTAAAAGTAGCCAATGATGATGTTATAAGTTTTAGAAATAATAATCAGTGGTTGGTTCATCATCCTAACGAAGCACTTATTTTCAAAGACTTGGATAATGTATGGATTGAGTTGAAAACAACATATAACGGAGACTTTAAAAATTTGGTGTATGGCAAATTACCCAAAGAAGAAGTTATTTTAGAAACTTTAAAAATGATTCAAGAAAGATTAAAAACTATTTCTTGGACAATAAAAACTGAAGCAAAGAGATGAAATTCACGGAATCACAATTAGAGCAAGCCTTTATCCATCTTCTACAGCAAGAAGAAATGCAGCACGTTTTGGGAAATGATTTGCGCAAAACAGAAGGGAATATGGTAGAGGAATCTAGAGAAACCTATGGGCATATAGCTACCGATAAAGTATTGATAGAAGAAGATTTGCGTACATTTCTTACAATGCAATACCGAGAAGAAGGCATTACCCGTTCAGAAATTGATGGTATTATTAGGGAATTGGAGCAATTGCCAGCCTCGGATTTGTACGAAAGCAATAAGATTTTTATGAAAAAATTGAATGATGGATTTCTATTGAAGAGAGAAGACCGCACCCAAAAAGATATTTTCATTCAGTTCATTGATTACAGCGAAGCCGACCAAAATATATACAAAATCGTGAATCAGTTGGCGATAAAAGGCTACGAAATGCGCATTCCCGATTTAATTTTGTATGTGAATGGTTTGCCATTGGTGGTTTTTGAGTTTAAGACTGCCATACAAGAAGAAACTACCGTTTATGATGCTTACAAACAATTGACAGTAAGATATCAGAGAGATATTCCCGAGTTATTTAAATACAATGCTTTCTGTGTGATAAGTGATGGTGTGAATACCAAAGCAGGATCATTTTTTGCGAAGTACGATTTTTTCTATGCATGGCGTAAAACCGTAGGAATGCCTAATGAAGTAGATGGCATAGATGCGATGTTTACGATGATACAAGGAATGTTTAACCGAGAACGTTTCAGAAATATTATTCAGAATTTTATCTTTTTGCCAGACAGCAGTAAGAAAAATGAGAAAATTGTTTGTAGATATCCGCAATATTACGCTACCATAAAATTGTTTGAAAACATTAAAATTCATCAAAAACCAGAAGGCGACGGAAAAGGAGGAACGTATTTTGGGACTACAGGTTGTGGTAAAAGTTATACGATGCTTTTTTTGGCAAGAATGCTGATGAAGAGTACTTATTTTAAAAGTCCTACGATTGTTCTTATTACCGATAGAACCGATTTAGACGACCAACTTTCTGGGCAATTTACCAGCGCCAAAGGTTTTATAGGAGACGAAACCGTCATCAGTGTAGAAAGCAGAGCGCATTTAAGAGAATTATTGCAAGGCAGAAATAGTGGCGGTGTTTTTCTTACCACCATTCATAAATTTACAGAAGACACCCAATTGCTTACCGATAGAAGCAACGTTATCTGTATTTCTGATGAAGCACACAGAAGCCAAACCAATCTCAATCAAAAAATCACCTATTCTGAAAATGGGGTAAAGAAAACTTTTGGATTTGCTAAATATCTGCACGATTCTTTTCCGAATGCTACGTATGTAGGTTTCACAGGAACACCTATAGATGCAACGATAGATGTTTTTGGCGAGGTAGTAGATGCTTATACTATGCGAGAATCTGTGGTAGATGAAATCACAGTTCCTTTAGTTTATGAAGGTAGAGCCGCCAAAGTAATGCTCCATAGCGAAAAACTGAGAGAAATAGAAGACTATTACGAACAATGTGCAGAAGAAGGCAGTAACGAAAATCAGATAGAAGAAAGCAAAAAGGCAATGTCTCAAATGAATGTGATTTTGGGAGACCCTTCTCGCTTAAAAGCTGTAGCCGAAGATTTTGTAAAACATTATGAAAAAAGAGTAGAAGAAGGAAGTAGTGTAGCAGGAAAAGCGATGTTTGTATGCAGTAGCAGAGAAATTGCGTATGAATTGTATAAAAATATTCTTGCCATAAAACCAGATTGGGGCGAGAAAAAGGAAGCCGAAAATCTAGAGCTCCTCACAGAAAAAGAAAAACGAGAACTATGGCCGATTGAAAAAATAAAAATGGTAATGACTCGCAATAAAGACGATGTAAAAGAACTCTATGATTTACTCGGAACGAAAGATTACCGAAAAGAACTCGACCGACAATTCAAATTTGAGCATTCTAATTTTAAAATTGCTCTAGTAGTAGATATGTGGCTCACTGGTTTTGATGTTCCTTTCTTAGATACTATTTATATTGATAAACCCATCCAAAGGCATAATCTGATACAAACGATTTCTAGAGTTAATAGAAAATTTGAAGGTAAAGAAAAAGGTTTGGTGGTAGATTATATCGGAATCAAAAAACAAATGAATCTTGCATTGGCACAATACAACCAAGGCAATGAAAGCAATATAGAAGAAATAGAACATTCTGTAGTAGTGGTGAAAAACCAACTGGATTTGTTGCACCGTATTTTCCATACGTTTAATAGCCATTTATATTATCACGGTACTCCTATAGAACAATTGCAAACCCTAAATAGAGCAGCGGAATTTGTACAACAGACCAAAGAGTTGGAAACTCGTTTTATGAACATCGTAAAACGTTTGAAATTGGCTTTTGATATTTGTTCGGGTAGTGAATCTATTTCTGAAACCGAGAAAGATGAGATTCATTTTTATTTGGCGGTGCGTTCTATTATTTACAAGCTCACCAAAGGAACCGCTCCCGATGCTTCGCAAATGAACGAAAAGGTAAAAGCGATGATTCAAGAAGCCATAGAAAGCGAAGGTGTGGAAGAGATTTTCAAACTAGGTGAAGACGAAGCCCAAGAAATTGATTTGTTTTCTGATGATTATTTAGCAAAATTAGATAAGATTAAACTGCCTAATACTAAGTTCAAACTCTTACAAAAAGTATTGAAACAAGCCATCGATAGAATGAAGCAGGTGAATAAAGTGATGGGAATAGATTTTAGTAAACGTTTAGAAGCTATCGTACAAAAATACAATGAGCGTAAAGAAGGTGATGTATTGCGAAGTGAAGTTTTAGAGGATTTTACCAATGAAATCATTGAACTCTATTACGCTTTGAAAAAAGAAAATGACTCCTTCCAAGAACTAGGGATTGACATCGAAGAAAAAGCTTTTTATGATATTTTGAAAATGCTTACCGTTAAGTATGATTTTTCTTATGCAGACGAAAAACTTATTGAGCTAGCCAAAAAAGTAAAACTGGTGGTAGATGATAAAACCAAATACACCGATTGGAGTAAACGAGATGATATAAAAGCCGAACTAAAAGTAGATTTGATTATTCTCTTGGCAGAAAATGATTATCCACCAATAGACAGAGACGAGGTGTATAAAGAGATTTTTGAACAAGCGGAGAATTATAAGAAGTTTAGAGGGTAAAATATTATGAATCAGGAAAAAATAGTTGAAATATCAGAAAAATTGCTTTCTAGATTATTGGAATTTAAAAATAATAATCAAGGATTTACATTTTCTTTAAGACAAAGAGATAGTCCACAAGCAAAAAAAGTTAAAAGATTAGAAAAAGGGCAATGGTTTCAAGGTTCAGATTACATTTATCTACCATTGTTTAGAAAGGGTGATAGTGCAAGAAAAATTAAAACCATAGGTTTTGTAATTGGAAATAATAATAACGAACCTACTAATTATATTGAAATATCTTTTAAGAAAGGTAATTTTTCTGATAAAGAAATAGAATTTTATAAAGAATTAGCAGATTTTTTTAAAATTAGTTTAAATAAAGAAAACTATGGCTATTATTATTTTAAGAATGTTGATAAATTTTTAGATGAAAATTTAGAATTTTATTTAATTACTTTTAGAAATAAAGCTTTAGAATTATTAAACAAATATGAACTTACCGACCAATATGTAATCTCAGAAAACGAATTTCAAAAAAATTTAAAAAGGATTACTATAATTAAGGATAATAATATTTTGAAAGTAATACCCACACAACAAAATATGATAAATGATAATAATATGAACCCCATTTCTCTTAACCAAATACTTTACGGCCCTCCTGGAACTGGGAAGACATATAATACTATTAACCGAGCACTCCAAATTATTGAAAATAAATCTTTAATAGAGCTAGAGTCTGAAGAAAGAGATGCTTTGAAACAAAGGTTTGATCACTATTCCAACAACGGACAAATTATGTTCACCACTTTTCATCAAAGCATGAGTTATGAGGATTTCATTGAGGGTATAAAACCAGAAATAGAAGAAGATGAGGAAGGAAGAAAATCTGTGATTTATGAAGTGAAGAAAGGCATTTTTAAACAAATAGCAGAAGAAGCTAGAAAAATAAGATATCAATCAGAAGAGTTGAGTCAGCAATATACCTTTGATGATGCTTGGGATGATTTGGTTTCTGAAGCCAATGAGTATTTAGAGAAAGAAGAATCGCTCATTCTCAATATTCAAACTGTAGGAATGGGACTGAAAGTAGTTGATATTTCTGAAAAAGGAAATCTAAAAGTTCAACCAAAATCTTCTAAAGAAGCCAAGATTTATACTGTTTCTTTTTCAAGGGCTAAAAAATTACAAGAAGCATTTCCTGACTTATCTGTTATTAAAAATATCGATAAAGAATTTAGAGCGGTTATTGGAGGCTCAAACTCTACTGCTTATTGGGCAGTTTTAAATTATATAAATAACAGAATAAATTCCCAAACTACAACAACTCAATTAGAAATTCCATTAGCTCCCAAACCATATGTACTCATCATCGATGAAATCAACCGAGGTAATGTTTCTCAGATATTTGGTGAATTAATCACTTTAATTGAAGAAGACAAAAGGTTAGGGAAGGATGAAGCCTTGGAAGTGATTTTACCATACAGCAAAGAAAAGTTTGGTGTACCATCTAATCTGCATATTATAGGGACTATGAACACGGCTGATAGGAGTGTAGAAGCTCTAGACACTGCGCTAAGAAGGAGATTTTCTTTCGTGGAAATGATGCCTGAATATGAAGAATTAAAAAAAATTCAATTTGATGATTTTCAGTTGGGAGAATTATTGAAAACTATTAATAGTAGAATTGAGGCTCTTTTGGATAGAGATCATACGATAGGGCATTCTTATTTTATCAACATTAAACCTAATGATACAGAAGCGTTGAAAGAAGCTTTTGCCAATAAAATCATTCCTCTTTTGCAAGAATATTTTTATCACGATTATGAAAAAATTGCCTTGATATTGGGAGAAGGTTTTGTAGAATGTATTGAACCAAAAGAAAGTAAGGTAGAATTTGCAAGATGGAATGGTAAAACATTAGAAAAGCCTGATACTTCAAGACTATTTAAAATTAAAAAGCTGGATGACAATTTTAATATACTTGATTCAATAAAACATTTGCTTAACCGTGTTGCAATCTAAGAACATCATACAAGTTTTTGAATATAATTCTTTGCAATATGGCACAGAATATAATGGTGTGCTTTTTAAGGAAAGCCACTTTAATGCTTTAGTGAAGTTCAATGAATTGCATCAGAACAGGTATTTTAATATAGGTTATAAAAAAATTACTTTCAAAAATTATGTGGGGGTTCTGCAAGTAGATGGTTTGGTCATTGAGGTTCTACCGAAAATAGACCAATATGAAACCAATACAGTTCTTTGGCAGAGTGTATTAATCCAAATGCTTAAAGTTACCAAAAAACTTAAAGTAAACGCTGTAGGTGAGGCTCAAATTAAGAAACAAAACATTCATTTGCTCGATATTTATTTTGAATGGTTTCTGAATGAAGTAGAGCTTTTAATCAGACAAGGACTTATTAAGCAATATTATAAGGAGACTAAGAATATCAAGGCATTAAAGGGAAAGTTAGAGTTTTCTGGACATCTCTCAAAAAATCTGGTTCATAAGGAAAGATTTTATACCACTCATCAAGTCTATGAGAAGGATCATTTGATTCATCAAGTTATTGGTCAGGCTTTAGAAATTGTGGCATCTATGTCAAAAGGAAATCATCTATATCATCATTGTAAGTCAGTACAATTAGATTTTCCTGAAGTAACTTCTATACAAGCAACTCACCACACTTTCAATAAAATTCCCAAAACCAGAAAAACGGCACCATATGAAACGGTTTTGGCTATTGCGCGCTTAATTATTTTAAATTATGCTCCAAATGTTGCTAGCGGAAATGAAAATATGCTTGCCTTACTTTTTGATATGAATCGTTTATGGGAAGAATATGTTTTGGTGAGATTACAACAAGTTGCTGAAGAAAAAGGAGTAGAAGTTTATGGACAAAACTCGAAAGGTTTTTGGGATGGAATTACCATTCGTCCTGATATTGTTTTGGTGAAAAAGAATTATGAAAATAAAGAAGAATTTCTCATCATAGATACCAAATGGAAGAATATTGATTACGCGGAAGCGTCTATTCATGATTTGAGGCAAATGTATGTTTATAATGAGTTTTGGAAATCTACAAGGTCATTACTTTTGTATCCTTCAATGAGTACCCATTTACATTCAGACCATTTTATCAGTTATGAAGATCATAAACATTCTTGTTGTTTAGGAAAGATTTCCATATTTAAAGAAGAAGAATTAGACGTTTCTCTAGGAGAAGAAATTATAAAATTATTTAAATCAAATGAACCCCATCAAAGTAACATCCAAACCCAGAAAATGCCATAAATGTGGTAAAACAACTATAGTGAAAATCCTTTATGGTATGCCAACAGAAGAGGCATTTAAACTTTTAGAGCAAGAAAAATTGGTAATAGGAGGATGTTGTATCACAGAGAAAAGTCCAGATTGGGCTTGCACTCATTGTAAAACAGAATATAAAAAGTTTTTCCCAAAATGAAACTTTTAGAAGGTTACAGGTATAATGAGTTTGGTGATATGGTAGAAACGCCGCTCTATCTTATGGAATATCAATATGACGACTTTGGAAACTGGACTCGTGAAAAAAGGTATCAAAAGGTGGGGAATCAAAAAATTCTAAAAGCTGAGGTTTCCAGGAAAATTAAATATCAGTAGGGAAGAGGAATAAGAATGTGCCTTCGACAGGCTCAGATATCAATTTTCGGTGCCTTCGACAGGCTCAGGCACCGGGAGTAGTAATAAATATAAGACGGTGATTGAGCCTGTCAAAATCACCAGCGTAATAATATAACACGGTGGCTGAGCCTGTAGAAGCCACGCAATAAAAAAACTAAAAACCATGAAAGGATATATGTATATTTTAGAATGTGCAGATGGTTCTTATTATACTGGGAGTACTACAGATTTAGAGCTAAGACTGCAACAACATCAGTCGGGTGAAGGAGCTAACCACACCCGAAAAAGGTTGCCTGTACGATTGGTGTATTACGAAGAATTTGACAGAATAGATGAAGCTTTTTATCGAGAAAAGCAGGTTCAGGGTTGGAGCAGGAGAAAGAAAGAGGCTTTGATGGAGAACAGAGCAAACGATTTGCCTTTATTATCAAAAAATTATACAGATAAGGATTGAAAAATGTGCCTTCGACAGGCTCAGGCACCGAAAGCAACACGTTGATTGAGCGGAGTCGAAATCACAGGGAAGATGAGAATAAGAATGTGCCTTCGACAAGCTCAGGCACCGAGAGTAGTAGTAAATATAATACGGTGATTGAGCGGAGTCGAAATCACAGGGATGAGAATAAGAATGTGCCTTCGACAGGCTCAGGCACCGACTTGAAATAGCACTTCTAGCTTCTGCCTTCGTGAACTTCGTTCGCAGACCTTCAGTCTGTGCTCAGGCATCGGGAGTAGTAATAATAAATCTTTCCTACAAATCATTGAAAAGCTGCTATTTCTTTCGTAAATTTAGGGTGTCAATAAAATAAAAATTATATTGGTCTTTAATCTTAATAGCATGAACTGTTTTAGAAGTTTTATCTATCTTATCGGTGTGTTCTTGTTGGTTCAGTGCAATAAAAGCGCTGGAGCAGAGGAAGTGCATTATGATACAATTCAGCAGCAACAGAAAGCAGATACCGTCCAAAAAGATACGGTGGTGAAAAAAGAAATAAAGTATCATGCTTTTGTGGTTAAAAATAAAAATAAAGATTTTAAAACTTTAGAGAAAAAGTATTCTCAAGAAGAACTGCATGCTATTTTAGCCATCAATCGATTGGATTATAAAAACAAATGGAGAGCTGATACCTTAGTGGTTCCAGACGTTTTGGAAAAAGATTTTACAGTGTACAGTCCGTTTCCTAAAAACGTTTCTGCGGCTAAAAACATTCAGAAGTTGGCGATGTTCAGTTATGCCATTCATGCCTATGCCTTGTATGAAAACGGGAGTCTCATCAAGTGGGGACCTACCAGTATGGGCAAACAAGCAACACCTACCAAAATGGGGCTCACCTTTACCAATTGGAAGAAGGAAGTCGCCATCAGTACCGTGAATTCTGACTGGAAATTGAGATGGAACTTCAATTTGTATAATTATTTAGGAATTGGATGGCATCAGTATGATTTGCCGGGACATCATGCTTCACACTCTTGCGTTCGTTTGTTGGAAGAAGATGCCTACTTTATGTACACTTGGGCAGATGAATGGATTTTAAACAAAAAAGGGACTGTAGCTTTGGCTAAAGGTACACCTGTGATTATTTTTGGACCGCCGGTATTCAATAAAAAACCTTGGTTACAGCTCATCAAATCTCCTCATGCCAATGATTATATCGAGGATCAAATCAACCATGAAATACAACCGTTTATCTCTGAAATTCTGAAACAACAAAACATTAAAAGGCAATATCTAGAACACGCTCCATAGTCATTTGCTTTTTCAATGTTAAGCATTAAAAGCATTTCATGTAGCATCAGAAGAAAATTTATATTAAGATTTAATCCGTCATTTTTATACATCAACAGAAGCTTTCTTGGCTTTTTTTGAAAGCATTTTAAGTTTTACTACCTTTGCAGTATGAATCAAGACACTATTTGTGCACTCGCTACTGCCAATGGAATTGGAGCGATAGGAATTATTAGAGTTTCTGGGGAACAAGCCATAGAAATCTGTGAAAAATGCTTTGACGGAAAAGCACTTACCCAACAGAAATCTCATACGGTACATTATGGTTTCATCAAAGATGGAGATGAAGTCATCGATGAAGTAATGGTTTCTATCTTTCTGGCTCCCAAATCTTTCACTACCGAAAATTCTGTGGAAATTTCTTTCCATGGTTCTCCGCATATTGGCAAAAGAATTTTAGAAGTCTTGATTAAAAATGGAGCTAGAATGGCAAAAGCAGGGGAGTTTACTATGCGTGCTTTTATGAACGGTAGAATAGACCTCAGTCAAGCCGAATCTATTGCCGACCTTATTGCTTCGGAAAATGAAGCGTCCAGAAAAGTAGCTCTTCAACAGCTGAAAGGTGGCATTTCTCATGAAATTTCTGTTTTGAGAAATGACTTGCTCAATTTTGTTTCCTTGATTGAATTAGAATTAGATTTTGCGGAAGAAGATGTGGAATTTGCAGATAGAACTGCATTGGTACAACTGCTCCAAAAAATAGAAAGCAAACTGAAATCTTTGATTGACAGTTTCCAATACGGAAATGCCATTAAAAGTGGAGTAGCAGTAGCTATTATCGGAAAACCAAATGCTGGAAAATCTACTTTACTGAATGCCCTTTTAAAAGAAGAAAGAGCCATCGTTTCGGATATTGCAGGAACTACGCGTGATACGATAGAAGAGGTTTTGCATATTAAAGGAAATGCTTTTCGACTCATTGATACCGCAGGTTTGCGTGAAACGGAAGATGCCATAGAAGCAATAGGCGTGGTAAAAGCCAAAGAAAAAGTGGCTCAAGCTGATGTTTTGGTGTATTTGATTGATGTTGCGACTACCGATTTAAAAGACGACCTTGCCATGCTTCAAGAATTGGCAAGAGAAGATTTGAAAATCATTATTTGTCTTACTAAAATTGATGAAGTAGAACAGGCCGAGCAAAAAGCAGAAGCTATTGCAAAAACCCTTCAATCTGAAATTCCTTCGCATGAATTGTTACAAATTTCGGCTAAGGAAAATATTCATCTTCAGGATTTAAAAGATGAACTTTCTACCTATGTAGAACATCTAAAATCTGAAAGCAACGTAGTGATTACCAACCAAAGACACTACGAATCTCTTCAAAAATCTATTGACGCTGTTTATAAGGTAAAAGAAGCCATTACCCATCAAATTTCCACTGAATTGTTGGCTTACGAACTTAGAAATGCTCTAGAACATCTGGGTGAAATCTCTGGGGAATTTACCAATGATGAAGTATTGGGGAATATTTTCAGTAAGTTTTGTATCGGGAAATAATTTAGCTTTTCTTTGGTTTCTTTTTCTTTCTTTTATTTGATTATCAGATATTTGTATAAATTTTATTTTCTCTTTTTGGACTTTATTTATATATTTGTACACCTGTCGTACACCTTGATCTACAAAAAGTAGTGCAAAGGTGTACAAATGTACACCTTATAAAAAATATATGAATATCACTTTAAAACAGAAAAATTTGGCTGATGGAAGGATTAGCCTTTTCATTGAGTATTACAAAGGTTCTTCTACTAATGCACAAGGGAGAAGAGTTCATCTACGGAATTTTGAATACTTGAAATTGTATTTGCACTCCGACCCAAAGTCGGCTAAGGAGAAAAAAGAAAATAAAGAAACCATGGCTCTTGCTGAAAATATTTTGGCAATTAAAAAAGCTGAATATGTACAAGGACGCTATGATCTGAAAGATACCGTAAAAAGTAAAAGAACTTTCTTAACATACTTTGAGGAGTTAACAGAAGAAAAGCAAAAGCAAGATACTTCAAATAATTACGGTAACTGGTTTTCTACTCTACAACATCTCAAAAAGATTGTTCCAAAAAATATGACTTTCGATGAAATTGATGAAAATTTTGTCAAGAAAGTTCAACTATATTTCGAAAAGGATGCTCTTACAAAAAGTGAGTTGCCACTTTCTCAAAACTCAAAATATTCTTATTTCAATAAGTTTAAAGCTGCACTTCGAAACGCCTTCGATAATGGATATTTAACAATAAATTATGCTGCAAAAGTAAAATCCTTTGAACAGGTTGAGAGTCAAAGAGAATATCTGATTTTTGATGAATTACAACGTTTAGCCAAAGCGGAATGTAAATATCCGGTTTTGAAAAAAGCTTTTCTTTTTTCGTGCTTATCGGGACTACGTTGGTCAGATATCAATACCTTGATTTGGAAAGAAGTTCGTGATGAAGGTGATATATCAAAAGTCAATTTCAGACAAGAAAAAACGGATGGTGTTGAATATCTTTATATTTCAAAACAAGCCAGAGAATTGTTGGGCGAAAGACAAGACCCGCAAGAAAGAGTTTTCAAAGGTTTGAAATATGGAATGACCTACAATACTGAAATTATTCGCTGGTGTAATCGTGCTGCAGTTCCTAAGCATATTACTTTTCACTCCGCTAGACATACGAATGCAGTTCTGTTGTTAGAAAACGGTGCAGATATTTACACGGTTTCTAAAAGACTTGGACATAGGGAATTAAGAACAACGCAGATTTATGCAAAAATTGTGGATAGCAAGATGAAAGAAACTGCTGAGATTATTCCAGAATTAAATATCGAGTTGTGAAAATTCTGTTTTCTATTTTTAAACCCAATGAAAATCGCTTTCGAATTCAGTTGAATCCAAATTAATCTTTTTTAGACTTTTGGCAATCCAAATTAGTCCAAATTAGTCTTATTTAGTCCATAAGTGCTTGACTGTATTGTATTTGTAGTTTTTCATTCTGACTTTTGCTTCGTTAAATCGAATAAAAGAAACAGATGGAAAATAACGAAATCATCATCCACAAACTCAACCGAATTGAAAAGCATATTTTCGGACTAAAGACAATTCTTAATGTAGAAGAGCTATCAGATTATACAGGCTTCAAGAAATCTTACATCTACAAATTAGTTCATAATAATTCAATTCCATTTTCAAAACCTTCGGGAAAAATTCTATTTTTTGAACGTAAAAAAATAGATGAATGGTTGCTAAAAAACAGCCATAAATCAAACGATGAAATTCAACAAGAAGCATTAGAATTTTCTTTACGCAAAAAATAAAGCCTAACTACCACCATAGTTAGGCTTAAAGGTTTGTTTTACTTGGAAATAAAGTACAAACATTAAAAAAATTGGGTCTCTTCCATAATTTAAAAAACGTATGAACGAACAAAAATTCTTGTATCAATCTGATACACCTTCCAAAACCATTTATGATCGAGCGATGAAATATTTAGACGAAAAATACAACATTCGTTTCAATACCATTGCTTTGGAGTTGGAGATTCAGTTGAAAGAAAATATGGGAAATTGGTTTGTTCTTAACATCAATTCTTTATTGATAGAATTGGCACAATCTGGTATTGATATTAATATGAATAAATTGGAGATTCTGGTTAGAAGCCATTTGATTCAGCAATACAATCCAATTCGTGAATATTTTGAAAATTTAGAAACTTGGGATGGAGAAAATTACATCAAAAATCTCTGTCAATACCTTAAAACTAATGATGATGAGGCATTTTATTATCATTTTGAAAAATGGCTTACAAGAGCTGTTTTGTGTTCATTAACCAAAGGATATGTCAATAAACAATCATTGGTTTTGGCATCGCATCAAAACTCGGGAAAATCCTCTTTTTTACGGTTTTTAATTCCACCAAAATTAGAAAATTATTACACTGAAAACATCTCCATCGACAAAGATGGCATTATTTCCATTTGTAAAAATTTGATTTGCAACCTTGATGAATTGGCGGTTTTATCTAAATCTGATGTCAATACGTTGAAATCTTTCATTTCAAAAAGCAGTGCCAATATTAGACTTCCTTATGCAAGAAAAGCCGAGTTTTTAGAACGAATTTGCTCGTTTGTAGGCTCTACCAATCGGACGGATTTTCTTACCGATGAAACTGGAAGTATAAGATGGTAGATTTTTGAGGTTTATTCTTTTGATTTTGAATATTCCAAAGAAATTGATATGGATAAAGTTTGGGCTCAAGCTTATTTCAATGCTTTTGAAAGAAAAAATTACAATTCCGAATTAACCGCAACAGATATCACCGAAAACGAAAAAAGAAACGAGAAATATGCACAAGTTTCAATGGAGCAAGAACTCATTTCTGCACATTTTGAAAAATCGGAAAAAATGGAAGAATTTCTAACAGCAACCGATATTATGTTGGCGATGAACAATGCTTTAGGATTGCGATTGAATAATGTAAAAATCGGAAAAGCACTCACCAGTTTAAAATATCAAAGGATAAAACATCCTCAACTTCAGGTGTATGGTTATCTCATTAAAAGAAAAACTAAATAAAACCACTTACCAAAGTTACCAAGTTACCTTATATTTTTAAAAGTCTAATAATCAATGATTTATTAAGGTAATTAAATTTTAATAATAGTTACCTAAAGTTACCTTAATTAAAAATTTATGGTAAGTAGGTAAAAACAGGTAATTGAAAAAATTTGCCTTAAAGTATTGTTAATCAATGAAAAGGTAATTAGGTAAGAGGAAATAAAAAAAACAAAGAAAACAAAAACATTAAAATGAACTGCAACCAATTCAACTCTATAAAGTTGGAAGAAGTCCTCGTTTCAGTCGGACACCATCCAACAAAGCAAAATGAAAAAGAAGCTTGGTATCTCAATCCTTTTTCCAGAGAAACCCAAGCCTCTTTTAAACTCAATAAAAGAAGCAACGTTTGGTATCTCCATTCCGAAGGAATAGGCGGAAACAATATTGACTTTATGAAAAAATATCTAAACGCTTCCATAAAAGATGTTTTAGCTTGGGCAGAACAACAAAATTTTTCTTCTTTTCAACATCAAAGTAATTCTAATCCGAAGCAAGAAGCTCTAGCAAATAATTATACAATAATTGAAATCAAAGACATTCAACATCCAGCACTTTTAGAATATTTAAAAAACAGAAAAGTAGAAAATCAAACCGCATTCTTAAAAGAAATTCATTATCGAGTAAATGATAAAAATTACTTTGGTATTGGTTTTAAAAACGATTCTGGAGGTTATGAGATTCGGAATAAATACTCAAAAATATGTTTAGGAAAAAAGGATATTTCCATCATTAAAAATGGAAAAGAATCACTTCGAATATTCGAAGGTTTTTTCGATTTCCTTTCCTTTAAAAACATAGAAGATAATTTGCAAAAAAAGTCTTCTGATTACATCATCCTAAACTCCGTTTCGATGATTCCAAAAATCAAAAATTTAATTCAGAATTATCAAAAAGTAGAACTGTATTTTGATAACGACAACGCAGGAAACCGAGCTATTGAAATGATAAAGAATGCAGGAGAAAACATAGAAGACTGTCGGATTCTATACAAAAACCACAAAGACCTGAACGAGTTTTTAATGAGTTGGGAAATGCGTAAAAGAGACACAGGCAGAGAATGTGAAGACCTGAATAAAATAAACACACGCAAAATCGGCAGATAGTTAGTGCAAAAAGTACCCAATGTTTACAATAAGCGTAGCCGCTAATTGCAAAATTGGGATTTTTGATTTCTTCCTATCGTCAGAAATGTCTTGAAAAACCTTTTTAAAAACAAACTAAAATTCAATTAAAAAACTAAATGCACACCAATATGGGAAAAAACTTTTTAGAAGAATTTGTCAAGAAAGCCGTCGAAGAAAATGAAAAGAAAGAGGATGGTGAAAAGAGAAAAAAACATTTTCAGGAAATCGGTAGAAAAGGAGGTTTAAAAAAGAAAACATCACAACAATTTTCAAAAGTCATCTCTGTAAGATTAACCGAAAAAGAGTTTGACGAAATAGAAAAACAAGCCTCAAAATATCACCTGAAAATATCAAAATATGTAAGGATGATTCTTACCGAAAAAGAATTAAAGATTAATGAATTTAAAACCGAAGAAGTGCTGCTTCAATATGGAAATCATTTCATCAGAATTAAAAATTTATTGAGACATAAAGCATTTTCTGAATTTGAAAACAAGAAACAAATCCTCCATGAAATAGAAAATGTCACCAAACTAATTTACCAATATCTGTATGAAAAACAAAACAAGCAGAAACCCACATAACTGAAATTCAAAAATGAATAACAGCGCAACCACCAGACGAATTACCAAAATCGCCATCGAATATAATGGCAATGACAAAGGAACAGCAGAACGAGTATATCAAAACAATCTATTAAGTCAGAACCCAGAACAACAGTTTACAGAAATGAAAACCGTTGCAGACCGCAATAAAAATGTAAAAAACTGGGCATTGACAGGATATATTTCACCTGAAAAATCTATAGGAGACCAATTATCCAATGAAGAACTCACACAGTTGGCATTAAGAGCTTTGAAGAAAATTGGAGTGAGAGATAACAATCAAATGGTTTTAGATATTCATTCCTCAACCAAACAAAAACACATCCACTTTATTGTCAATAGAGTAAATATACAGGGAGAGAATACCATTAAAGCCCACAACATTGGAGAACTCTTTGGGAAAGCCGTCCGTGAAGTTTGCAAAGAAATGAATCTAAAAACCGATATTGAAATTGGCAAAGAAAAGAAAAAGCAAATGTTGAAAGCGCTCACTACTTCCCTTAGAATTTCAAGAAGCTTTGACGAACTAACGAATAATATGAAAAAGTTAGGTTATAGGGTAACACTTTCACAAAATGAAAAAGTAGGAATATCAGGAATGAGAATAGTAAAGTTTGAAGATATTAACCATCAAACCGAGAGAGAATACAAACCAGGATATAAACTCTCCGAAATCACCAATACATTAAAAATTAAAGATATTAAGCAGAAACTTCAAGAAAATCAGGAAAGGACAATCATTTTCAACTCAACAGCAACAGAACAAATCAATAAAGATGAACAAGAAAACTCACCATCTGTGAGTAAACAGTTTGAAAATATAGCAAAAGAACTATTAAAGCCCACCTACACTTCATCACCAGAAGACGAACTATTAAAAAAGAAAAAACGAAAATTTAGATAAAATGGAAAATCAAGAAAAAAACCAAAAAGGAAACCAAGAGTACAATCAAGAACGTAATCAAGAACACAATCAAAACAATGGCTTAGAACTATTAAAAAAAGTCATTGAAACCAATGAAAGAAACATTGAACAAGGAATAAAAACAGAATTTGTGTATGAAGATTTATTGAATATAAAAGGAGCAACAGAATCTACGATGAGGAGATTTAACGCTACAATTTTAAAATTATCAGAATCTTTAGAAAAAGAAGGTCAAGAAAGGAATGAATTTATAGAAAGGATACCGAAAACCATTGAAATCAGACCCTCTGAAGATTATTTGAATCTAAATAAAGCACTTGAAAAGAATTCAAAATTTATGAAAATTATCATTTACGGAATGATTGCAGCACTATTCCTTTCAGTTTTAACAACAGCAGGAAACATCTTTTTTACCAAGCAATGGTATGCGGAAAGTATTAAATCAAAAAGTGAAATCCGTCAAGAGGTTTTGGATGAAATTAAAAAAGAAGGTCAATCTATTTATAAAGATGAAGACTATCAGCAACTGCTACATAATACTGAGCTGATGAACAAATGGATGAAGAAAAACCCCAAAGATGCAAAGAATTTTTTGAGATTTAAGGATGGATTTGAAAGTAGGTAGAATAAAATGTAAATGTCAATACTTCATTTTTATTGTACCGACTGCAAACATACTTTTTGCCTTACTGAAACAGAAATTCCGAACATCGAAGTTCCTCAAAACTTTAAATTAGATGGAGCTAATTTAGTTCTTAAGGGGAAATGCGACAAATGTAACAAATAGACTTTTTCAACTTTGCAATTCGATTGCACTAAAATATTTTTTATATTTGCAGTCTGATGAAAATATTTGTAATCCTATTCAGTATCTATTTTTTGGCATTATCCGTAATGCCCTGTACTGATGCGTGCGATATAAATATAAGCAATTCTTCAAAATCAGAATTTACTAAAATCTCCAACGACCAAACGAACTGCAAAGATGTGTGCAGCCCTTTTTGTTCTTGCGCCAGTTGTCATACCGTTGTAAATTTTACGTTTCAAACGTTCAAAATAAGCGAGACAAAGCCGAGTTTCGGCAAACAGCAAAAATTCCCACTTTGGGCTTTCACTTTCATTTCCAATTACCACGGAAACATTTGGCAACCGCCAAAGATTAATGCTTAATATTTTTTAGCAAATGCATTTATAGGTGGGGCGTTTGGCATTTCCTCCACTAATAAAGAAGCGTACTATCTAAGTCGTGCATTTAGCTGTTCTTTTTGCAATATACAGAAAGAACTTATATCCACTATTATTAATCATTAATCAAATGAATTGTGTTAGACAGTATCATAAAATTCAGTATCAAGAACAAGCTTGTCGTTGGTATAATGACCTTGTTACTCATCATTTGGGGAGTGTGGAGCGCCACAAAACTACCCATTGATGCCGTACCCGATATTACCAATAATCAGGTGCAAATAATTACGGTTTGTCCCACATTGGCGGGACAAGAAGTAGAACAATTAGTAACTTTTCCTATTGAGCAAAGTATTGCAAATATTCCAGATTTAGAGGAAACACGGAGTATTTCGAGGTTTGGTTTGTCGGTAATTACAGTTGTGTTTAAAAACAAAGTAGATATTTATTTTGCCCGACAGCTTATTAATGAAAAACTAAAAGAAGCCGAAGAAAATATACCTAAGGGTATTGGTACACCGGAACTTGCTCCCGTGAGTACAGGCTTAGGTGAAGTATACCAATACATTATCCATCCTAAGAAGGGTAGCGAGAATAAATACAATGCTAAAGAACTACGAACAATGCAAGATTGGATTGTTGCACGTCAGCTTTTCGGCACACCCGGCATTGCAGAAGTTAACAGTTTTGGTGGCGAGCTGAAACAGTATGAAGTAGCTGTAAATCCTAACCGCTTAAAAGCAATGGGTGTTAGTGTTACCGATATTTTCACAGCATTAGAAAAAAATAACCAAAATACAGGCGGTGCATACATTGATAAGAAACCGAATGCCTATTTCATCCGAGGTATCGGTTTGGTTACTTCATTAGATGATGTAAAAAATATTAGTGTAAAGAACGAAACCGGAAGTGTACCCATTTTTATAAAAGATGTGGCAGATGTCCGTTTTGGTAATGCAGTACGCTACGGAGCAATGACCTACAATGGAGAGGTAGATGCAGTAGGTGGCGTAGTGATGATGCTGAAAGGCGAAAACGCCAACAATGTGGTAGAAAAAATAAAAGAGAAACTACCCACCATACAAAAATCTTTGCCCGAAGATGTTGTGATAGAACCTTATTTAGACCGTACAGATTTGGTAGACAGGGCAATGAATACTGTTAAGAAAAACCTTATTGAAGGAGCTTTGATTGTCATCTTCGTATTGGTTCTTTTCTTAGGAAATTTCAGAGCCGGATTGATTGTAGCTTCTGCTATTCCTTTGGCGATGTTGTTTGCTTTGGCTTTAATGAACATTTTTGGGGTAAGTGCTAACTTAATGAGTTTGGGAGCGATAGATTTTGGATTAATTGTAGATGGGGCGGTAATTATTGTAGAAGCCACGTTGCATCATTTGGGTTTAAGGAAATCCACGCAAAGGCTTACTCAGCAGGAAATGGATAATGAAGTATTTACATCCGCTTCTAAAATCCGTAGCAGTGCAGCATTTGGCGAAATCATTATCTTGATTGTTTACATTCCTATTTTAACGTTGGTAGGTGTAGAAGGGAAAATGTTCCGTCCGATGGCGCAAACAGTAGGTTTTGCAATATTTGGCGCATTGATTTTATCCCTCACTTATATCCCGATGATGTGTGCTTTGTTTTTGTCTAAAAAGCCAATGCATAAAGAAAACATTTCAGATAAAATGATGAATTGGTTGCAAAAAATGTATCAACCATTATTAGAAAAAGCCATTAAAATAAAATATTGGTTAGTGGGAATTACCGTTGCCATATTTGCCTTTACATTATCTTTATTTGGCAGAATGGGTGGCGAATTTATACCACAATTGCAGGAAGGCGATTTTGCCTTTCACTGCATTTTGCCACAAGGAAGTTCATTAAGCCAAAGTATCGAAACATCAATGCAAGCTTCAAGAATTATCAAGCAATTTGATGAAGTAAAAATGGTTGTAGGTAAAACCGGAGCAGCAGAAGTACCAACCGACCCAATGCCGCCCGAAGCAACCGATATGATGATTTTGCTGAAACCTCAAAGCGAATGGAAAAGTGGCAGAAGTTATGATGAATTGGCAGATGCTATCAATGAAAAATTAGAAGCAATACCTGGTGTATTTTTCGAAAAGAACCAGCCAATACAAATGCGTTTCAATGAGTTGATGACAGGTATTAGGCAAGATGTTGCAGTAAAAATATTTGGAGAAAATTTAGATACGCTTGCCTTGAATGCTGATAAGGTTAGTAAGGTTATACAAACAGTAGAAGGCGCTACATCTCCACAAGTAGAACGTGTGAGTGGCTTACCGCAAATAAATGTGGAATATGACCGTACTCGCTTAGCCAATTACGGAATAACAGTGGAAGATGTGAACAACGTGGTAAGCACTGCGTTTGCAGGTAAAAGTGCAGGAGTAGTTTTTGAAAACGAAAGAAGGTTTGATTTGGTCGTACGTTTAGACAGTACATATCGTAGTAGTATAGAAGATGTAAATAATCTGATGATACCCACTTCAACAGGTAATCAAATACCATTATCACAAGTAGCAAATATTGATTATAAGTTAGGTCCGGCACAAATAAGCCGTGAAGCTGGAAAACGTAGAATTGTAATCGGATTCAACGTTGCAGATAGGGATGTACAAAGTGTGGTAGAAGAAATTCAACAAAAATTAAATACACAGGTAAAATTACCACCGGGGTACTATTTCACGTATGGCGGTCAATTTGAAAACTTGCAGGAAGCCAGTAACCGATTAATGATAGCCGTTCCTATTTCCTTGTTATTAATTTTTGTGTTGCTCTATTTCACGTTCCGTTCCTTTAAGCAAGCAGGTTTAATATTTACCGCAATTCCGATGAGCGCCATTGGTGGCGTATTGGCTTTAATGCTTCGTGGAATGCCTTTCAGCATCAGTGCAGGAATTGGTTTTATCGCCTTGTTTGGTGTAGCCGTTCTTAACGGAATTGTATTGATAGGCACTTTCAACCAATTGGAAAAAGAAGGAATAAAAGATGTTTTCAAACGAGTAATCGAAGGAACAAAAATAAGACTTCGACCTGTATTGATGACGGCAACCGTTGCGAGCTTAGGATTTTTACCGATGGCACTAAGTAGCAGTGCAGGTGCAGAAGTTCAAAAACCTTTAGCAACCGTAGTAATCGGTGGTTTGGTTACGGCAACTTTCCTTACGCTGTTCGTTCTGCCTTTACTCTACATCATTTTCAATTCAAAAATTAATTTAAAAAGAAAACCCAAAGTGAAACCTATTGCAACTATCATTGTATTGCTTCTGTCATTAACAGGCTTTACAGCAAATGCACAAACACAGCATTTATCAAGTGTTGATGATGCGATAAATATTGCGCTTCAAAATAATCAAGCCATTAAAGCTTCAGATTTAGAAATTGATGCCAGCAAAGCGTTGAAAAAAACAGCCGGAGAATTACCAAAACTCGATTTTAACGCACAATTGGGTCAATATAATAGTACAAAATTCGACCAGTCTTTTCAGGTCACACAAACAATTCCATTTCCTTCATTATTTGGAGCAAAAAAGCAATTGATTAATGCAGAAATAAAAGGTAAAGAAATACAGAAAAGCCTAAGTGTTTTAGAATTAAAAAATCAGGTACGAACGTATTATTATCAAATCCTGTACCTGCAACACAATCAAAAACAATTGCAACAATTGGACAGCTTATATGGTGATTTTATTGGCATTGCAAAGCTTCGATACAAAACTGGTGATACTAAAAAAGTGGATATAAGTACAGCAGAAGCTAAGAAAGGGGAAATCAATTTATTGTTAAAACAGAATGAAGTGTTATTAAATAATGCAGTTGCCAGTCTGAAAACATTAATGAATGCTAAAGAAGATTTTATCATTGTAGAAAATGGAATTTTTCAACCTTTACAAATCAGTAATTTGCTGGACAATGATGCAGTAGCAAATCATCCTGCAATTCAGTCCTTATATCAGGATGCAGTTATTGCAGAAAAGACCAAAAAGGTAGAACGTTCGCAAGGTTTACCCGATTTTACGATAGGTTACACAAATCAATCTTTGATAGGCTTTCAAACAGTAAATGGTGCGGAGAAATATTTCAATTCTGGTAACCGTTTTAATTCTGTAAATATTAGTGTTGCTATTCCCATTAATTACGGTGCTACAAAGGCAAGGATAGAATCTTTGGATTATAGAAAGCAAGCAGCCGAAGCCAATGCACAACAGCAACAGAAAACGTTGGCAACACAAATACAAAATGCTTTGTTGCAATACCAGCAGGATATGAAGCAGTTCAATTATTTTCAGCAGGAAGCTTTGCCTAATGCTAAAGAAATTGTTTCAGCGGCACAATTGGGTTACAAAACAGGCGACATCGGTTATGTAGAATATCTTTTTGCTTTGCAAACCGCAACCGATATTCAGTTGAATTACCTCAAAAGCATTCAGCAGGTCAACCAATCTGTAATCAATATTTATTCATTCATCAATCAATAAGTACAAATGAAATTCAATATAAATAAAATCACGTTGATGACAGCCGTAGCTGTTTTACTATTTGCTTTTTCTGCCTGTAAAAATGATAAGAAAGCAGAAGATAAATCTGCCGAAACCAAAACTGCAGGAAAAGAAGAAGCACCTCACGAGGAAGAAACGCCAACTATTGCCACACTTACCGAAGAACAAATAAAAACGGTAGGCATACAATTAGGCACCATTGAACACAAGGAATTAACAGCAACCATCAAAGCAAACGGAAATCTGAAAGTTCCTAATAACAATAAAGCCAACGCCACTTCTTTGTATGGCGGTGTGATAAGAACACTGAAAGTTCAAATCGGAGATTATGTAAGAAAAGGTCAGGTAATTGCTACCATTGCCAATCCGCAGTTCATCCAATTGCAGGAAGAATATTTGAGTACAGCAAGCAGGATTACATTTGCGGAACAAGAATTAGCAAGACAAAAAGAACTGAACGAAGGAAGTGCAGGTGCAAAGAAAAACCTGCAAAGTGCTACTGCCGAATTAAGCAGTTTAAGAACCCGAAGAGCTTCCTTACAACAGCAGATACAATTAATGGGCATCAATCCGGGTTCTGTATCAAACGGAAATTTAAAATCTGCCTTGGTCGTAACCAGTCCGCTGAATGGTACGGTTAGCAATGTTTTTGCCAAAATCGGAAGCTATGTTGATGTTTCTTCTCCGGTTATAGAAATTGTAGATAACAGTTCATTGCATTTGGATTTACAGGTGTTTGAAAAAGATTTGCCACAGGTAAAAGTGGGACAAACCATTCATTTTACATTAACCAATAATCCTACTACTGAATATGATGCTACGGTTTTCAGCATTGGTTCATCCTTTGAAAACGAGAGTAAAACCATTACCGTTCACTGCCGTGTAAATGGCAATAAAAGTGGCTTGATTGATGGAATGAATATCACAGGAATTGTAAGCCTCAATAATGTAACAACACCTGCGGTACCAACTGATGCCATTGTAAATGCCGATGGCAAATACTACATTTTTGTACAAACCGACAAAGAAGCAGAAGCCCATCACGAAGAAGGAGAAAAAGAAGGCAACCACAAAGAGGGCGAAGAAAAAGACCATAAAGAAGATAAAACGGCTAAGAATTTTGAAAAGGTAGAAGTGCTAAAAGGCGTATCTGATATGGGTTACACCGCAGTAACATTTGTAAATGAAATTCCTGCCAATGCAAAGATTGTAGTAAAAGGTGCGTTTTTCGTCAATGCAAAACTAAGCAATGCAGGTGGTCACGAACATTAAAAATTGAACGCTATGATTTGGTTAAAATTTTATTTGCCGGTGTATTTGGTGTTGTATATGATGGTAGCTTTTGTGCTGCCATCATACCGCACCTACAAGCAAACAGGTATCAATCCCGTAACTTTTGGCAAAACAGATAATGCACACGATTATATCGGTTTTGTGATGAAGGTATTGATAGCATTGCTCTTCGTTGCGGTATTCATCTATTCGTTCAGCGATAAAATATATCAATATTTAGTGCCGATTTCTTATTTAATGAAAGACGTGTTTTTAATCATTGGATTAATTCTGATACACTTTTCATTACTATGGATTTCTGTAGCGCAATATCAAATGAGTAACAGTTGGCGCATTGGTATCGATGAAAATAATAAAACCGAATTAATCACAAAAGGATTATTCTCTTACAGCCGGAACCCGATTTTTTTAGGAATGATAATCAGTGTTGCAGGAATATTTTTTATACTACCCAATGCACTTACATTTTTCTTGATGCTTACTACCTATATCGTTATTCAAATTCAGATAAGATTAGAAGAAGAGTTTTTGGAAAAACAACACGGAGAACAATATTTAATTTATAAAAAAACAACTAAAAGACTACTCTAATGGAACACAAACATAAATACGATGCACAAGGCAAACAGCTTTGCTGCACACCACAAGAAGAAAAAATATATACCGATGCCAATGCTAAAAAATTATTAGAAAAGCATCACGACAATGACGGTCACAACCACGAACACAGTGATGATGACGGTCACAACCACGGAAGTACCGATAAATCTACCATTCAAATGTTTTTACCTGCCATTATCAGTTTTGTTTTACTGATGATTGCTATTGCATTTGATAATTGGTTTCCTCAATCCTGGTTCACAGGTTGGGTAAGGATTGTTTGGTACATTGTTGCTTATGCTCCGGTTGGTTTTCCTGTTATTAAAGAAGCATTTGAAAGCATCCGCAAAAGCGATGTATTTTCAGAATTTTTATTGATGAGCATTGCCACTATCGGAGCTTTCGCCATTGGCGAATATCCGGAAGGAGTTGCCGTAATGTTGTTTTATGCGGTTGGCGAAGTGTTTCAAACTTTGGCGGTTACAAGAGCCAAAGCCAATATCAAAACCTTGCTCGACCAAAGACCCGATGAAGTAACGATTTTAGAAAATAACCAACCTAAAACTGTAAAAGCAGAAACCGTCAACATCGGCAATATCATTCAATTAAAACCCGGAGAAAAATTAGGATTGGATGGCGAATTGTTATCCGAAACTGCATCATTCAATACCGCCGCATTGACTGGAGAAAGCAAGCCAGACACCAAAACCAAAGGCGAAACTGTTTTAGCAGGAATGATAAATTTAAAGACCGTTGCACAGGTAAAAGTAACCACAGCATATACCGATAGCAAGCTCTCAAAGATTTTGGAATTGGTACAAAACGCTACTGCTCAAAAAGCACCAACAGAATTATTCATTCGAAAATTTGCAAAAATTTACACACCAATTGTGGTGTTATTGGCAGTGCTTATTACTGTAGTTCCTTACTTTTTTGTTGATGATTACTTGTTCAGTCAATGGCTATACAGAGCATTGGTTTTCCTTGTTATTTCTTGTCCTTGTGCTTTGGTTATAAGTATTCCTTTAGGATATTTTGGTGGAATTGGTGCCGCTTCTAAAAATGGAATTTTATTTAAAGGAAGCAATTTCTTAGACGCCATCGCTAATATCCAAAATGTAGTGATGGATAAAACAGGAACAATGACAGAAGGCGTTTTCAAAGTGCAAGAAGTAATATTAAAATCAGAATTTAGTAAAGACGAAATCTTGAAAATGGTCAACGCTTTGGAAAGTCAAAGCACGCATCCAGTTGCTACCGCAATCCATCAATATGTCGGCGAAATAGACCATTCTATAAAATTAGAAAATGTAGAAGAAATTGCGGGTCACGGATTAAAAGCTATCGTTAACGGAAAAGAGTTATTGGTAGGAAACTTTAAACTGATGGATAAATTTAATATTGTTTATGATTTAGACCCAAGTACAATTGTTTACACCCTAATCGCCATTGCTTATGATGGAAAATTTGCAGGCTACATTACCATTGCCGACAGCATCAAAGAAGATGCACAGATTACGATTGACAAACTAAAAACATTAGGCGTAAAAACTACAATGTTGAGTGGAGATAAAAGCACCGTGGTAAAATTTGTTGCTGATAAATTGGGAATTAATAATGCCTTCGGCGACTTGTTGCCAGAAGACAAAGTAAATAAAGTAAAAGAAATAAAAACCAAAAACGAAACCGTAGCATTTGTTGGCGATGGAGTGAATGATGCGCCTGTAGTAGCTTTGAGCGACGTAGGTATGGCAATGGGCGGTTTAGGAAGTGATGCCACTATTGAAACTGCCGATGTAGTAATCCAAGATGACAAGCCGAGTAAAATTCCGATGGCAATCAATATTGGTAAACAAACCAAGAAAATAGTGTGGCAAAACATCACATTGGCGTTTGTAGTAAAAGGTGTCGTATTAGTACTGGGCGCAGGTGGATTAGCTACAATGTGGGAAGCCGTTTTCGCAGATGTGGGAGTTGCATTATTGGCAATATTAAATGCGGTAAGGATACAGCGGATGAAATTTTAAGATTAGGTCATCCTAATGATGAATAAAACAGACAATGCGTAAGAAAGGCAAAAGTTATCAAAAAGTACCTCCGTACAAAAGATACGGAGCTTCTAAACCCTCAAATGTCAATTTGTCGAAGAAGAAGAAAAGACCTTCGCTCTTTATGATACTTTTTGGGATATTTTTAGCTCTGTGTCTTTTTGCTTTGATATACATAAAAATTAGACACTATTATATCTATCACTATCACTAAAAGTGGACTTATTAGTTCTGTATCCAGCAAAAACCAAAGTTCCAAAAGAGAAGCCCGAAAATGCAAATTTCTTTCCAATATGACAGTATTTGGGCTTCTCTATTATTGTTTAAAAAATAGATTTAAGATAACGGATGGATAAATTTTATAACCAAACACTGATTAAACTGGAAAGCGAAATCAAAGAATTGGAGATTGAAACAGACTGTTCGATAGAACGCATTGAAGCAGTTATAAACTTATCATCAAATGTCTGTCTGACGTAAAACATTATGTCTTAAAAAGGGGATTTAAGAATGTTGATGAAGAAATTCGCTTTTTCAAATATCAGAAGCCAATTATCGTTTCAAAGCTCATCTACTACAATGCCATCTATAAAATCGAAACGAGAAGACCGTATGGAAATAAGCGTACCAAGAAATATTTTGTCAAAGAACTGAAAAAGCTAAAAAGGTTCTTTGACAATAACCTTGATTTTTACAAATATTACCGGAGCAATAATTCTTTCGTTGACGAGAAGTTTTTTGTACGGGGGAAGCACGATATAAGACTGTGGTTAGACACTTTTTATTTCGAGGCAGACCATCGCTTTTCTACTTCGCACGATTACAAGGTTGCCAAGATAATTGCCAATGACCTGATACAGGTATATTTGGAAGACAGGTTAAACAACGTCAATGTTAAAAAGGTTTCAAACAATTCGTTGAAATGGACGGCAAGCAAAACAGCACTTACGGAACTCATATATGCACTGTACTCCCACGGTGTATTTAACAATGGGAATACAGATTTAAAATTGATTGCTAAAGCATTTGAAGATGCCTTTAATATTGAGTTAGGTGATTTTTACCACACGTTTATGGAACTCAAAGCCCGTAAGATAAACCGAACAAAATTCCTTGACAGCCTGTGTGAAACCCTGATAAAGAAAATGGACGAGCAGGTTCCTTTTTTCAAGATACTCTTTGCTCAATCCGAGGTTTTTCATTGTGTCCCAATCAATCTGCTCCGGCTTGTAGCGATATTCGCTTGTTTCCGTTGTTGTTTGTGCTGTTGCCATATTATTTTGATTTTCTTGTTTTTTATCGGGTTGGGGTTCTGCTTTCACTTCGTGTTCTTTCAGCACTTTTTCGCCCTGTGGAGTGGGCTTATCTACGTGCTTTTGTAATTCCTCTGCTTTTTCAGCAGCAACCGAGGCAGGCACTTTGAAGAAAGTAAAGTTTGTAGGGTTCTTTAACTGGCTGAAAAAATTGGAAAAGAAGTTGGAAAAGAAATCACCGCTTTTATCCACACGCATAAACTGGTTTTGATTTTTCTTCGTGGGGTCAACGGTTTCCATTTTCCCGTTTTCGTCTATACTCTTTACCGCCTGGATTTTCATTTTCTCTTTATCCAGTACGAGTAAGATGTCCGAAAGCTGTTCGGGCATTTCCTGTTTATTTGCTGTTTCTTCGCGCATAGTCTGAAAATTTTAAAATTTCACGGTCGAATGTAAAGGAAGCCTTCACTGATTTGCTTTAAGTGGCATTCAAAGGCAGCATTTGTCACTTATTGGCATCCAGTTTGGGCAAGGGCGGGTTAAAACTTTCCCTGATGAACTGATGCACATCGGACAGCTTGTAATACAGTTTTCCGCTAATCGTATAATAAGGCAGCTTGCCTATGGAGCGATACCGTTGCAGGGAACGGTTACTGATTTTCAGCATTTGCAATAAATCCTGATTATCCAGTAATTCTTCGCCGTCTATACTGTTGCGCTTCTTTTGTAAATCGTCTATGTGGTTGCCGAGAATGTCCAGCCTGTCCATTATGCGTTCCATCCACGCCACAAATTCCATTTTGTCGATATTCATATGGGTACGCTTTTAATGGTTATCTGATTTTAGCTTTCTGCCTTTCTCGATATAGCTTTTGCCTTTCGCCATAAGCTGCTCTACATATTCATCGGTGGTCTGCACGGCTTAGCATTGAGCATATCTTTTATAGCACCAATGGTATAGTAATACTGCCCGTACATTTTTGAAAAGGCTATCTGCCCGTTGGTGCGCATACGCCACAATGTTTTTTCACTGATGTGGAGATACTGGCAGACTTCGTGGTTGTTGAGCCATAAGCTATCGTAGCTTGTATCTTCCAGTTTGAGGATATATTCGCTAATGGCTTTCAACCGTTCGTTGAGGTGCTTCCACACTTCTTCATCAACTGTTATAATGTTCATAGCACTATTGTTTAATTTTCACAGTACAAAATTCAGAAGTGTGGCAGTGTTTGTCTGCCAATGCGTACCCATTGGTTTGGCACTTTTTTTCAAATTTTTTGCAATGAGAAAAACCCTTGTTTAATAAGGGTTTTAGTGTGTTTCGGTTATTTTGTAGTAGCCTTTTGCCCATATATGCCAATTGGCATATATGGGCAAAGAAAAAGCAGTACATTTTGTGTACTGCTTTCAACCTCCTGTGCTGATATTGCTAAAGGTCTTTATCCATATATTCTTCGAGGGAAATTTTGAGTTGGTCTAAAAACACCGTTCGGGAGCCTGCCCTTATTTTCATTCTGTGGAAAGAATGATGTATATCGTTAAGGGGCGTTCGGAAGAGGATTTGGAAAATCAATGCTAATTTCCTGATGCCTATTTTCCCGTATGCAATAGATTTGGAAACATACAGGGCGTAAATCAATTCTATCAGTGCATTTTGCGAGTTCGTCCACGAAATGTCTTTGTTTCCATCCCCGTTTATTAAAATGGTATCGGGATTTTTTTCAGGATTTATTTTGGTAAGCAAAAAAGTATAGAGTAATTCATTGGCTATAATATGGGCAACTTTGTTATCGAAATAGGTTGAAAAGCTAAAGTCAATTTCAAATACACTACTTTTTAAACCATCGTGGTAATTGATTTTTCCGAGCCTGAAATAATTATGGTCACGGTCTGTTCTACCTGCACGGTAGTACCTGTAAAAATCTTCATTGGATATGCTTTCCTTATATTCGGATTTGAGGATTTTCAGTTGGTTTTCAAAATAACTTTGGTGTATTCTCCCGGTGCTTACGGGGCAGGTAGTTTCAACACGGAATACCTTATTGTAATAAATAAGTTTTCCTAAAATCTGCGGTTTGATATTCTTGAAAAAATTGATTTCCTGCTGTTCGTCCTTAAATCCGGTCTGTAAGACTTTCATCTTTATAGTAAACAGCATTTCCTTTAGGAATAAGGTCATTTGGTAAGCCTCATCCGCAGTTTGCATCATTTGAGAAGATAGCTTATCTTCCTGATGCTGAATTTCCGATAGTATTTTGTTCAACACGATTTCCATAAGTTTAGACGTTTAGATATTGGGACTATTAGTTTCGGAATTACATCTTTGTTGATTTGCCAAAACTTGGAAATAATATTGAAGTCATTATCACATAGTGTCCCCATATTGGGAAAGATTTATTTTATAACGCCTTATGATGTATATTGGAAAAAGCAGAAAAAAGGGTTAAGTACGCTACGACTTAACCCTTTTTTTTATTAAATTTGCGGTAATGATTTACAAGGTAATCAGATGAAAGCGAGTGCAGTAAGCACCATTACTAAATCGTTACCGATAGCACTTTCGGTTCTTGTAAACTACTCTTTATTAGCCACTTTGGGCTATATTAATCTTTTTCAGTAAAAATATAAAAAAAAGATGTTGCGGCATCTTAATTCTGTACCACTTTTGTACACCTTTACTCCGTTAAAGTATTATTAATAAAAGAAAGTTAAGATTCTGTATCGGGAAGTAGGTTATATAGTTATGAGGTGACGAGGTTATGAAGTGATGGAGTGAAAATTTGATTGTTTTTGATTGATGAAATGTCACGGATTACAAATCCGCGACATCTTAGTATGAGGTGACGAGGTTATGAAGTGATGGAGTGAAAATTTGCTTGTTTTCGGTTGAATAAAATGAAATGTCAAAGATTGCAACTTCTCGACATCTGACATCTTAGACCAAATATCATATTCTAATAAATAACAAATACGAAGATAAAAATGATAGACTTTATTTTTGGCTTTTTCGGCTTATTTATCAGACTTGCTTTTGTGTATAAGTTTGATTTAAAAAAAATGAATGCAAATAACTCTCCTGAAGAAAGTCATAAAAACACAATAGCAGGATTACTTTTGATACTTATCGTCATTATTATAGGAGTTATTCTGTTTTTTATAGAAAAATAAAGGCTCACTCTCTCAATTTTTAAGTTTGTTTAAGATGGGTTTTCATTGGCAAAGAAAGATTGTGCCGTAAAATAATCTATTTTGAAATAAACTCATAAAAACATAAAACTGAAATCTAGATTTTTCTTACCTTTAAAAGAAAAAATGAAAGCCTTTTTATCTTTTGTAATCCTCATTTCATTTTTGGTTTCTTGCCAAAATAAATCTTCTGAACAAGCATCAGAACCCATTAAAACAGATACTATTCTCCAAAAAAATGGTCAGGTTTTGAGTTATACCGTTTTTGATAAACAACTCTTTAAAATGAAGCGAGACCGCAGTGTATATAGTAATGCTTACCAAAAAAGAATTGCTAAATTGGTTGAATATTATTTGGATAAAAATAACCAAACTGGTGTACAATTTCAACATAAAAATCCTGAAGCGAAGCTGGGCTATTCTGTAGAAGAAACCGATTGGGAAGGCGTAGTTTATACCCAAATTGGCCTTTTTACGATGGGAAAAACCAATATGAAAACTTTTCAATGGTTATTTTACAATGCAAAAACCCAAGAACTCTATGAGTTTGACGTTCCAAAAAATACACCTATTTTATTCAAGTACCAATAATTTTTGCCTTTTCTGTTCTTAACCTGTAGACATGAGGTTAATCAGTATATACTGCTCTAAAAATTAATGAAATACTGGTAAAAAAATGTATATTTAGGACTTGAAATTCAGCTATTTTTGAGGGTAATTTCTCATTTGTGTTTTTCATAACAATTATCAATTATTTTAAAAACTAAAAGACCAATTATCATGAAATTGCTCCACAAAAGACTAACATAAATTTTTATTTTCATCAATATTGCAATGGATTTTTCTTCCATTTTTTTCATCTAATAACCATTTTTATTTTTTATCACTTGAAATAAGTGTTCCTTATGAAGTATTTTTATTCCTTAATTCTCTTTTTTTCTTTATTTATTTCAAAAGAAATTTTTGCTCAAAACAACCCAGAAATTGCAGTTCCTAGAATCTATGATGATGCGAATGGTAAAATCATTACCAATCCTCGACTCATCGAAAGTCTTATTGCCAAAAGGAAAAGTGCAATGGCTCAAGCGCAAAAAAAAGTCACTAAAAGTAGTGCAGTACCAACTGCAGTAGAGATGTGTACTAATGGTGGTTTTGAACAGTATGAAACCACTTCTGGTAATACACATCTTAAACATTTTTTATATACAACAGGTGATCAATCAGGACCTACAGAATGTAAAGCCATTACCAATGTTGCTGATCAAAACATCAATATTTTTGATCCTAACAATACCAATATTATGGCGACGACGGTTCCTGCTAATTATATTGATAAGTATATAGGAGATATTAAAGCATTTGACCAATATGCACTAAAAGTGAATTACTCCGATTCGTACAGCATGAGTTCTTCTGTACAAGGAAAAAGATATAAAACGAATAATGAAAATTTCTTAAAATTTAATTTTAAAGTTGTTTTACAAACGGTTTATGATAGTGGTCACAAAGATAATCAGCCTTTCTTTAAAGCCAGAGTTCTCAATAAAAACAGGGAAGTAGTAAGTGAATTTTGTTTAACTGGTGACGAGAAGAACTGTATTTACACTAAAATTCCTGATGGAGGAAGTAGCTATGTAACTTTATATACCGCCAACTGGCAGTCTGGTATGCTGGATATTTCCGCGATTCCTAATAATGAAGAATTTACCGTAGAATTTATAGCTTCTAGATGCGGTTTGATGGGGCATTTTGGTTATGCATACATAGATGACATTTGTTTTTTGCATTCTAATGAAAATGTACAAGGAAACGTAGAACTAGACCCTCTTAATAAAATTTGTCCTACCACACCTATAAGTGTTTGTGGAACTTATACCATTCCTAATTCTGGAGGAATAAGCGCTACGGTTAAAAAAATCACCTTAAATTTATACGATTCTAGCAATAAAATCATCTATAGCTCCTCTGTTCCTAGTACACATGACCAAGTGAATAAGAAGTTTTGTTTTAATCTCAATGCTTCTGATTTCCCTAATGTTACCAGTGCTAATTATAATGTAGGTGCAGTAGTAGAATATGATATTTCTGGAACAACTTGTAGTGGTACTAAATTTGGTTCAGCCAGTGATCCAGATGCTAATCCTGGTTGGGATATTTCTTTTATGAACTGTAGCTCAGACTGTACTATTGATTTACAAAGCGCAAAAATATATCGATGTGATACCAATGGTGATGGCACAGAAGTATTTAATTTATCGGATTTAGAGAGTAATTTGGTTTCATCAACTTCAGGACTGAGTTTTAGCTACTTTAAAAATTATAATGATGCTTTTTCAAATATTAACAGTATAACCAATTACACCAGTTTTAATTCTCCTTCAGCTACTATCTATGTAAGAGTTAGTAAGAGTGAGAGTTGTTTTAAAATCATTCATGCCAATGTAGAGGTTAAAAACCCTACTGTAAATATTTCTGGGATACTTAATGTTTGTTCAGGAAGCACTGTTCTTACTGCATCTGCAGGAAGTTCATATCTATGGAACACTGGCGAAAAGACCCAAAGCATTACAGTAAACGCTATTGGTACTTATAGTGTTACCGTAACCGATTCTTATGGATGTGTCAATACGGGAAGCGCAGTGATAGAGGCGTCTCAAACTGCAGTTTTGCCAACGTTAGAAGTGAAACAGCCGAGCTGTAATAGTTCTACTGGTGAAATTAAAGTGACTTCGCCTGCCTCTGAATACAGTTTTGACAATGGAGTTACTTGGGTGAAGAACAATACATTGTCTAATGTATATCCAGGAACCTATAAAGTGAAAATAAAAACGGTAAATGGCTGTATTTCTTACGCTCAACTTGTGACCATCGTCTTACCTGCTTCTACATACCCTAATTACACTTATAAAGAACCTCTTTTTTGCGGAGATAAAGGAAGTATTACCATTACTACACCCGCTGCTTATTATAGTTTTGATGGTGGCGCAACTTGGGGAACCAGTAATACACAAAATGGTCTAGATCCAGGTATTTATAAAATTATGACCAAAGATATTAATGGTTGTCTGTCTTATATTAATAATGTCTATATCTATGGTGTATCTCTAGGATATCCACAGTACACTTTTGTAAGACCAGCTTGTAACACCAAAGGTTCTATTACTATAGAAAATCAAGGAGATTTATATACGTTTGACGGAGGAACAACATGGGTTACCAGCAATACTCTTAGCAATCTTTCGCCGGGAACCTATTCTATTGCTTTTAAAAATAATTTAGGATGCTTATCAGACTACCAATATGTTTATTTGAATGATTATTCTGAGATGTATCCTGATTATGAAATTATACATCCTGTCTGTGGTATAGATGGTAGCATTATCATCAATACTCCAGGAAAAGAATTCAGTTTTGATGGTGGCGTCACTTGGTTGACTACAAACCAAAAAGATGATTTAAAACCGGGCAGTTATCAAATTCAGGTAAAAGATGAGAATGGATGTTTATCTCAAAAAAATTGGGTTTACATTAATACCCCATACTTAGACAGTCCTTATATTACTTTAGTTCAACCTACTTGTACTACTAATGGAACTATCACCGTAAATACTTTAAATGATTTTTATAGTTTTGATGGAGGAGCCACATGGACTACTGTTAATCAGAAAAGTCTACCTCCTGGTTCTTATCAAGTACTCGTTAAAAATAATTTAGGGTGTGTCTCCCAGACCAATTATATTTATCTTAATAATCCTAACATTCCTTTAACTGATTATACCGTAGTACAGCCTACCTGTGATACCAAAGGAAGTATCACTATCAATACTGTGGCCAAAGAATATAGCTTTGATGGTGGTAATACGTGGGGTACCAGCAACACCCTTAATAATTTAAATAGTTATAGTTCGTACTCACTGAGAATAAAATCTGCAGACGGTTGTATTTCAAACGATGTTTATGTACAAATTATGAATCCCAGATTGCCTAATCCTGATTATGAAGTCATTAATCCAAGTTGTGGCAATATAGGAAGTATAAAATTTAATACCGTTGCAGATTCTTATAGTATTGATGGTGGCTATACTTGGAGTACTAATCCCGTATTTAGTCCACTTAAAGAAGGTTATTATTATCTTGTGATTAAAAATAAAAATGGATGTTTATCAGAAACACAATTTGTTTATTTAGATTCTGAAAATTCATACATGCCAAAAGTTACCGTTACCCAACCTTCTTGTGGGACTAATGGTAGCATTATAATAGATACCGTTTCAGATTTTTATAGTATCAATGGAGGGTCTACTTGGGTCACAACCAATAGTTTTACTAATTTACCTGATGGTTATTATTACGTTCAAACAAAAGATAAAAACGGCTGTATTTCTAATCACAATACTGTATATCTAAAAGAATTTCACTTACCAGAACCTAAATTTACCTCTACGCAACCAACTTGTGGAGTAGGAGGTAGTATTACCTTTACAACTGTTTCTGATTTTTACAGCATAGATGGTGGTAATACTTGGAGTACCTCTAATACTTTTACCAATTTAAAAGCAGGATATTATAACCCAAGAATAAAAAATAGTTTAGGTTGTACCTCATATTATTCAAGTGTTTACCTCAATGAGTTTTATTTAGATAGACCAGATTATTCTGTAGTGCAACCTACTTGTGGAAATACAGGTTCTATTACCATTGCTACTGTTGCAGACCAATATAGTTTTGACGGAGGAAGTACATGGACTACTAACCCAAAATTAACCGGACTTAAAAGCGGAAACTATTACCTCGTCATCAAAAATGCTAAAGGATGTACTTCCTATGCTTATGGATTGTATGTAAATATCATAGAATATTTTTTACCAAAACCTATAGTAAAAGTAGTTCAGCCTAGCTGTGGAAAAAGTGGAAGTATAAGCATCGGAACTTCAGCTTCTCAATATAGTTTTGATGGAGGAAAAACTTTTACAACGAATCCTATACTTACGACACCTTCTCCTGGAAGTTATTCTATTGTTATCAAGAATGATTTAGGATGTGTGTCTTATCCTTATTATGTTTATATTAAAGAGTATTTTACACAATCTCCTAGAGTAAGTGTGGTACAACCTACTTGTAGTAGCCCTTACGGAACCATTTATATTAATACACCTGCAGACCAATACAGTTATGATAATGGAAAAACATGGACTACTGATAATAGCAAAGCCAATTTATCTGGTGGCTCTTATTATATTTTAACAAAAAATGCACAAGGTTGTATTTCAAATGCTTCTTATGCTTATGTAATCTCTCCACCTTCTATTCCTGCAGCACCTTTAGTTACGGTGAAACAACCTTCGGCTTGTGGCGTTACCGATGGAAGCATTACCATTAATACCACTGCTTCCAGCTATAGTTTTAACGATGGTGCTAGTTGGTCTTCCGTCAATACCAAAACTAATTTAGGTGCAGGAACTTATATCATCAAAATAAAATCAAATTCTTACAGTTGTGAATCTCTCACCACTGTAGTCAATTTAGATTCTGGAGTTCTTATTACTGCACCTACATATACTGCAACACAGCCTACCTGTAGTGTTTCTACGGGAAGTATCACCATTACTTCTGATGGTGACAGTTATAGTTTTGACAATGGCTTGAGTTATATCTATGGAAATACTAAAACAGATTTACTTCCCGGAACTTATTACATTAAATACAGAAGTAAAAACGGATGTACTTCTGAAGCCGAAAAAGTAGTCATTCAGAAACCTTCAGATTTGCCAGCTCCACAATATACAGTGACTCAACCAGACTGTAGTAATCCTCTTGGAAGCATTACCATTACTACACCAGCAGCGCTCTATAGCTTTGACAAAGGCGTTACTTTCACTTCTTCTAATGAGGCTAAAAATCTTGGTCCTGGAACTTATGATTTGATGATTAAAGATGCTGCAGGATGTATTTCTTTCATTTCTTCTGTAACGGTTATTGCTAAACCCAATATAACAGAAACCCCAAAATTCATCGTAACTCATCCTACAGGATGTAGCTCTAATATGGGTTCTATTAAAATTACCACTACAGCTAATGAATATAGTTTTGATGATGGAAAAACTTGGGTAAATTCTTCTTCCATGTCATTGCCTAGTGGTAGTTATTATTTAAGAATAAAAATTGGTGCAGATTGTCCATCTGAAAAAGTTTTAGCAGTTATTAATGCTCCTTCAGATGCACCGAAGCCCCCAAAATATACGGTAAGTCAACCTTTATCTTGCACCAATGCATTTGGAAACATTACGATTACCGATTCTGCTGCTGAATACAGTTTTGATGATGGAAAGACCTATTCATCTAATTCTACATCAGGAAATTTAGCACCTGGAACTTATTTGATTAAAGTGAAAAATGCCATAGGTTGCGAATCTAATTCGGTGAGTGTCACTATTAATAAACCTACGGATTATCCACCATTGCCAACTGTTACTGTGCAACAAATTGATTGTTTAAATGCTAGTGCAAGTATTACAGTAACCAATTCTGGCGCAAAATTCAGTATTGACAACGGTCTCACTTGGCAAACTTCAAATATTTTTAAAAATCTGAGTCCTAACCAGTACAAAGTTTTAATTCAAAACAGTAAAGGTTGTATTTCAGAAGTGACCGAAGTGACCATTGATACCTTTGTAAATCCAACGCCAAAACCAACAGCACCATCAAAACAAGAATTTTGTATTCAAGATAATGCTAAAATTTCTAATCTTTTAGCTACCGGAAATCATCTTACTTGGTACGATTCTTTGACTGGAGGAAATGTTTTAAATGCGAATACTCTTTTAACTAATGGCAATACGTATTACGTTTCACAAAAAATAGGGGATTGCGAAGGAGAGAGAATTCCAGTTTCAGTAATTATTTTTCAAACTACTGCGCCAACTTCTGATGCACATCAAACTTTCTGTATTAGTGAAAATGCCAACCTAAGTAAAATTACTATTACAGGAAATCAAATAAAATGGTATGACGCCGTTTCTGGAGGAAGTGTATTGCCGAGTTCTACCGTTTTAGAAGATGCTAAAACTTATTATGCCACTCAAACGCTTAATAATTGTGAAAGTGTGAGCAGAACTCCTGTGACGGTGAGTTTAGTTGCATCTACTATTGTGGCCAATGATTATCTGGAAAAACTCTGTGACTTAGGAAATGATAAAAAAGAAGTCATCAATCTTACCCAATATGAATCTAAACTTCTTGCGAATACTTCTGGATATCAATTCAAATATTATGATGCCAAAATGCAAGTCATCAATACGATTTCTACGTATTCCATCGCTTTAGGAAATACAGATATCTATGTTAATATTTCTACTTCTAAAGGCTGTGATAAAATGGTGAAACTTTCATTCATTTTGAATGAAGTTCCAACGGTGGAATTACCAAAAGAAATTGAAATTTGTTCGGCTAATACTATCACTCTCGATGCAGGAAGTGGATATACGCAATACGAATGGACCTATAATGGTAAATTCTACAGTGACCAACAATGGATTAAGCCTACAAATACAGGAAATTATGCGGTAAAAGTTACCAATGCTTCAGGTTGTAGTTTTAGAACTTCTACTCAAATTATTTCTCCTGTGATTCCGAAAATTGCGACGATCAATATTACGAATGATACCGCGATTATCATCATGGAATCTAATAATGCTTATGAATATTCTTTAGATGGAATTCATTGGCAAAATAACAACCTATTCTCTAATTTAAATAATGGAGTACACTCTGTATATGTAAGAATTAAAGGTAAAATTTGCAGCATTACACAAGGTTCTTTTACTATTTTTGATATTCCTCACGTTATTACTCCTAATGGTGACCACGTGAATGATACTTGGAAAATAGAGGGTATAGAAGTTTATAAAGGTTCTACTGTACAAGTATTTAATCGTCATGGTGAAATCGTGCTTCAAACCGTGATTGCCTCTTCATTTGAATGGAACGGGAAATTAGCAGGTAGACCTTTACCGACCGATAATTATTTCTATGTCATCAAACTATCAGATGGTAGAGTGCTCACAGGAAATTTATTGATTAAAAACAGAAATTAAAGATGAAAATCAAACAACTACAAAGCATTTTAGACCAGCAACCTTCTGTTTCTGGAAACACTTATTTTATCTTCATTGTTTGGGGAATATCTTGGTTATTTGCATTGGTCTTTTTATTCTTGGGAATTGGACTTTTGCTTGAAAGCTTGCTTCATTATAAAATATTTTTAGATACAGTCGCCCAAAAATTACATCTTGTGCTTAATGATGAACAGCGCTGGAATATTTCTACGAGTTTGGGATGGCTATCCATAATTCTCGCTTTTGTTTTTGGAGCGATGATTTATATCTGCAAAATGGTTTTGGTGAGAAATCACTTCATTATTCAGTTAGAAGAATGGCTCATTTCTGAAATAAAAGAAGTAAAAATAAATCGCAAAATTTCAAAAAAATAACTAAATTTACTCTTATAAATACCAAATTATGAACACAATTATTAAACTTATTATTACCGCTGTTGTGGCTTATTTATTGCCCAATGTTCTCAGTGGAGTACACGTTACTACTTTTTCTGCAGCGATTATTTTTGCCATTGTATTAGGACTTTTGAATTTATTTGTAAAACCTATTTTGCATTTATTTTCTTTTCCGATTACGCTTTTAACTTTAGGATTATTTGCTTTGGTCATTAATGCCATCATAATACTATTGGCAGACCATTTTACAGACGGCATTCAGATAGATGGATTCTGGTGGGCACTTATTTTTAGTGTGGCATTATCCATTATCACTTCTGTTTTAGAAAGCATCTTCATCAGCAAAGAATAATTCATTTCATTTTAAATATGATGCAAACCTCAAGAAATTGAGGTTTTTTTTGTCTAAAAATTTTGAAAATCCTCTTCAAAATTCTGTAAATATTTTTACCCTTGACTTTTACATCTTTACAAAAAATTAAAAACAACACCATCACCTTAAAAATATAAAGTCATGAGCAGAATATTATTTATTTTTTTATTCTTATTTTTTGGAAAAGTAAGTGCCATAAATCCCGATGATCTTTTGGGAACTTGGATGAGCACAGATAATAGTGTAAAAGTAGAAGTCTATAAAGTCAATAATCAATTTAAAGCCAAGGTTCTTTGGTTTAATCATCTTTTGAGCGAAAGCAAAACGCCCATGCATTTATCTTTAGATACGAATAATCCCAATCCTGCATTGAGAAATAGAAAAATTCTTGGCATGGAAATTTTAGATGGATTGCGCTATGATGCTCAGAAAAAAGAATGGGTTAATGGAAAAATTTATGACGCTTCTAGCGGTAGATATTGGAGTTCTTGTGCTAAATTGCTCCAAAATGGAATCTTAAAAGTTCGCGGTTTCTGGAAGGTAGAATGGATAGGAAAATCTATATCTTTTAAAAAAGTAGCCTAAAAAAAGACCTCCTAAAATGGGAGGTCTTTTTTGATTTATGCTCTGTCGTATAATTTTTCGTAAAGATTGAAGAATTTTTCTTTTATTGCTTTACGTTTTAGTTTCATCGTTGGAGTAAGCAATCCATCTTCAATCGTCCAGAGCGTAGGAGTAAGCTCTATTTTCTTGATTTGCTCCCATTTTCCTAAAGTAGCATTCAGCAAATTAATATCTTTCATAATTCTTGCTTTTAGCTCAGGAGAATTCGCCATTTCTTCTGGAGTTTTACCTATTTTAAGGTGTTTTCTCTCTGCCCAAAGTTTTGCAAATGCATAGTCTGGTTGTACTAAAGCGCACGGCATTTTTTCGCCGTCGCCTACTACCATAATTTGTTCGATAAATTTAGAACCTTTTGCTAAATTTTCTAAAACTTGAGGCGCAACATATTTACCACCAGAAGTTTTGAACATTTCTTTTTTACGGTCTGTAATGTGTAAGAAACCTTCTGCATCTATATGACCGATGTCTCCCGTCATGAAGTAACCATCTTCTGTAAATGCTTCTTTGGTTTTTTCCTCGTCTTTATAATATCCTTGGAAAACAGAAGGTCCTTTTACGGTGATTTCTCCATCTGCTTGGATTTTTACATCTAAGTTGTCTAAAACGTGACCTACGGTTCCTATTTTCACTCTTTCGAAAGAGTTTACCGCAATTACTGGAGAGGTTTCTGTAAGTCCATATCCTTCTAAAATAGGAATTCCCGCTCCGTGGAAACTTCTATTCAGTTTGGTAGATAGGGCAGCAGAACCACTTACTAAAGTAATCATATTGCCTCCTAAACCTTCTCTCCATTTAGAGAATACCAATTTATCTGCAATTCTGTGTTTTAGAGATTTAGGCTTCTTCATGTCATAATTCTCAAGCAATGACAATGCCCAATAGAAAATTTTGGTTTTTAAACCACCAGCTGCAGCTCCTTTGTCTACAATTTTATCATATACTTTTTCTACCAATCTTGGTACTACCGTCATGTAATGAGGTTTCACTTCTTTTACGTTATCCCCAATTTTATCAATACTTTCTGCAAAGTGAATCGAAAAACCGTTGTACATAAATAGATAAGAAATCATTCTCTCAAGAATATGACAGATAGGTAAAAAGCTTAATACTTTAATATCTGTGTATTCTAATTTCCAATTTCTAGGAATTATGTGATCACAAGCCAACACATTTGCTACAATGTTTCTGTGTGTAAGCATTACACCTTTTGGTCTACCTGTAGTTCCAGAAGTATAAATTATAGTCGCTAAATCATCTGGTTGAATCGTTTTAGCAATGTCTTCTACTTCTTGTTGATTGTCATCATTTTCTCCCAAATCGAGCACTTCCTTCCAGTTTGCAGCTCCAGGAATTTCATCAAAGGTAAAAATTCCTTTCAAACTTTCTACCTGAGGTTTTACTTGAAGTAATTTTTCGTACAAATCTTTATCTGAAACAAAAACATATTTTATTTCCGCATTATTAAAGATATAGATATAATCTTCTACAGAAATGGTAGGATATACCGGAACATCTATTGCACCAATTTGCAAAATTCCCAAATCCATAATGTACCATTCTGTGCGGTTATTGGTAGAAATTAGCCCGATTTTATCACCCGGTTTAATCCCTAATTTTAACAGTCCTCTGGAAATTTTGTTTCCTTGACTTACGTATTCTTTTGTAGAAGTTTTTGTCCAAACTCCATTATATTTGGTCACCAAAGCATCCTCTTTCGGGAATTTGTATAGCGCATGATGAGCAAAGTCAAACAATCTTGTAACTGACATACTTTACGTTTTTTGATTTTTGTAAAAATAATACTTTTTCTTAATTAACAAATAGTTAATATCAATTTTCGTTAAAATCTCTAAAAAATGTATATTTACGCCAATTAATTTTAATACAAAAAATGGATTTTAATTTAACAGAAGAACAACTGATGATTCAGCAAGCAGCGAGAGATTTCGCGCAGACTGAACTTTTGCCTGGCGTAATAGAAAGAGACGAACACCAGAAATTTCCTTATGAACAAGTAAAGAAAATGGGAGAATTAGGATTCCTAGGAATGATGGTTGACCCAAAATACGGTGGAGCAGGAATGGACAGCGTTTCTTACGTTTTAGCTATTGAAGAAATTGCAAAGGTAGACGCTTCTGCAGCTGTAGTAATGTCAGTAAACAATTCTTTGGTTTGTGCTGGTCTAGAAAAATTCGCTTCTGAAGAACAAAAACAAAAGTATTTAGTTCCTTTAGCAAAAGGTGAAGTCATCGGTGCTTTTGCTCTTTCTGAACCAGAAGCTGGTTCGGATGCTACTTCACAAAAAACAACCGCAATAGATATGGGAGATCATTATCTATTAAACGGTACTAAAAACTGGATTACCAATGGTGGAAACGCTCAATATTACATTGTGATTGCACAAACTGATGTAGAGAAAAAACACAAAGGAATCAATGCTTTCATAGTAGAAAAAGGTTGGGAAGGTTTTGTAATTGGTAAAAAAGAAGAAAAATTAGGAATCAGAGGTTCTGATACACATTCATTAATGTTTACCGACGTAAAAGTTCCTAAGGAAAACAGAATTGGTGAAGATGGATTCGGTTTCAATTTCGCAATGGCGGTTCTTAATGGTGGTAGAATTGGTATCGCTTCTCAAGCATTAGGTATTGCTTCTGGAGCTTATGAATTGGCGCTTAAATATGCTAAAGAAAGAAAAGCTTTCGGTACAGAAATCATTAATCACCAAGCAATTGCATTCAAATTAGCAGATATGCACGTAAATATTATGGCGGCAAGAATGCTTTGTTATAAAGCTGCTGCTGAAAAAGATGCTGGTCTTGATATTTCAGAATCTGGAGCAATGGCAAAACTATACGCTTCTCAAGTAGCTATGGACACTACTGTTGAAGCCGTTCAAATTCACGGTGGTTACGGTTATGTAAAAGAATATCACGTAGAAAGAATGATGCGTGATGCTAAAATCACTCAGATTTACGAAGGAACTTCAGAAATCCAGAAAATTGTAATTTCTAGAAGTATTGCTAAGAAATAATTGGCAAATTCTTTTCAAAATATGAAAGTCGGACAAGCAATTGTTCGACTTTTTATTTTCATATTTATCAAATTTTCATACATTTATTCAATGAAAAAATTAAGTCTTTTTGTCGTTTTGTTTTCTTTAAGTTTTTCAGCGCAAATTCCCACGCTTACTGATGAAATCGCATTTCAATTATCTGAAAAACCGGTGCATTGCATCAATCAAGAATACCCCAATAAAACCGCACATGTTATCAATAATGAAATTGATGTAAAACTAACTCCCAAAGAATTGCATCCTAGCTTTTATGGCTGTTTTGATTGGCATTCATCCGTTCATGGACATTGGATGCTGGTAAAGTTGCTCAAAGACAAGCCTTTTCTCAAAAATAAAGAAGAGATTATTAAAATTTTGGATGGTTCTTTTCAAGCCGAAAAAATAAAAACCGAAGCAGAATATTTCAATAAATATCAAGTAGCCAAAGGTTTTGAGAGAACTTATGGTTGGGCTTGGTTGCTTCAATTAGATGCAGAATTGGCGAGTTGGGAAAATCCACAAGCGAAAACTTGGCATCAAAATCTAAAACCGCTCACCGATGAAATCGTAAAATTATGGAAAGAATATTTACCGAAACAAACGTATCCCAATAGAACAGGAGTTCATCCGAACACGGCATTTGCGCTAAGTTTTGCAATAGATTGGGCAAGAACGGTTGGCGAAAAAGATTTTGAAAACCAACTCATCGAAAAAGCAAAATATTTCTATCTAAAAGACGAAAAAACGCCTGCTTATCTGGAACCAGACGGAAGTGATTTCTTCTCGCCAAGTTTAGAAATTGCTGATTTGATGACCAGAATTCTCCCGCAAGATGAATATGTAAAATGGTTTAATAAATTCTACGAAAAGAGAAGTATTGAGAATATTTCACAGATTCCTTTGATTTCGGATATTAATGATTATCAAACCGTTCACTTGGTTGGTTTAAGTTTTACTAGAAGTTGGTGCATGAAAAATATTGCTCAAGTTTTACCTAAAAATCACCGACACAAAAAACATTTCGAGGAAACTTCCGCTAAATTTTTAGAAAATGCTTTACCTTTGGTTTTTAAAGGAAATTATGGTGGCGACCATTGGTTAGCTAGTTTTGCGGTCTATGCTTTGAGTAATAAATAATAAAAAACTATATGATAACTATGAAAACAAAAAAACTATTTTCTCTTTTTTTATTTTTTACAGCCTTTTTTAATGCTCAAATTCTAGATGAGTTTCCAAAAAATCAAGAATTTTACAAAGGTGGATTACAAGAATTATACAAAGATATCCACACTATTGCTTCTGAGAAAAAACTTTCTTCTTGTGATAAAAAAGAAATTTATCAAGCGAAATTATTATTGACCAAGGAAGCCAAAATAAAATTTATCACCGATTTTGACTCTGTCAACATCAATAAAAATAAATGTGCGTACGATTTCACTTTAGATGTTTTGAGAGAACTGAAACTTAGTAACAAATGGATTCCTGCAAAAATAAAAGATCAAAATTTTGATTCAATTGTTAGATTATTTTTTGTTCCCAATCATTTACTGGATAAATACACAGAAAATTACATTCCTGAAAAACTTTATATTCCTATTACTTATAAAGGTGGCAAAAAAGTGATGGACAAGGATATTCATGATAATTTCATGTCTATTTTTAACGATTATCATGTTAATGGAAACCTTTTTTTAGAATTTGTAGTTGATGAAAATGGTGAAATTATCAACCCTATTGTTTCACCCAAAATAGATAATGAATCATTTAACAAAGATATTGTTCGCTCCATCAATAGAACAAAAGGAAAATGGAATCCTGCTATATTAGATGGCGTTCCTGTAAAATCTAGAATTACTATACCTCTAAATTTTTCAACATCTTTCTATGAAAAATACTAAAAAGGCTGTTCAAAAAATGAACAGCCTTTTTTCTTTATCAACTTATCATTATTCTTTCGGCATATATTTAGAAATATCGTCATCGTTTTTATTTTCTTCAGCATTGGTTGGTTCAGTGTTTTGAGGCGTTTCTGCTGATGGTTTTAATGCTTCCGCTGCTTTTATTTTTTCTCTTTCTAAAGCCAATTGTCTTTGGAATTCTTCTTCGCGTTTTTTCTTATTTCTTTTTGCCACGAAATACCAAACAATTCCGCCGATTAAAAATATTGGCCAAAAAGGAATAAGCGCTAAAAATAATCCACCCAAAACCGCAAATCCTTTCATAAATGCATTAGAAGATTTATCCCCGAAAGTTTCGTCTTTTTGTTCATCATTCAGGATGTTTAAATCCTCTGCATTATTGGTTTCTGGAGTATTGTCTACCAAAGTGAGTTCCACATCGCACATTTGGCTTCCTACATAATCATTGCCTTGCACTTCTGTATTTTTAGATTCTACATTTCCCAGACTGCTCATTTTATTCACCAATTCATTAAAATTACTCAATGGTACTTTTACGGTCAAATATTGTTTGGCAATTCCTTCGTTTTCGGTATAATTTTCTGTGATAATATCTGCATTGTAAGTGCTCAATTCTTGATTTAACAGGGCTTTTGCAGCAGCCAAATCTTCTACCGAAACTTGCAATCTCGTTGTTTTCGAAATAGGGTAGAGTTCACGCTGAGGAACAGGTTGATTTTGAACTTGATTTTGATTTTGAACCTCTGGTTCTGGTTGGGTTTGCGAATTATTTTTAGAAGTTTGCTTCAAAATTTTATTGGCAGTTTCAGCAATTACAGCAGCAGCATTGTCGCCACTTTTTATGGCATTATTCGCTGAATCAATCGCTTTTCTAATGTCTTGTGCTTTTTGGCTTTTGTTATCTAGTTTTTTAAATTCCCTATTGATGGAATCTATGTTTACATTTCCTTTTTTAATGGCGTCTTCTATGATTTCTTTATGCTTATTGATTTCTGGAAGGATTACTTTTCCTACCGTACTGTTAGAATCATTTACAATTTTAGAAATAGAATCGAGGGTTTGATAACTTTCTTTTGCTTGGTTAAAAAGGCTATCTGCTGTTTTAAAGGAATCCGCCGTTTGTTGAATATCGGTTTTATTACAAGCCACCAATAATAGAGTAGCTGTAAAAAGACTAAAAATTGTTTTCTTCATTTTAATAGTTTTGTTGATGCCAAACTTAATACAAAAAATGTTCCCTAAAAATAGGTAAAAAATCGTATTTATATTAAAATTTTGAAAATCAATGAATTGTAAAATAATTTGCAAAATTTTTACAAAAAAAATCTCCAAGTTTCCTTGAAGATTCATTTATAATCTAAAATCTATAATTTAAAATTATTTCGCGTGATTCCATTCACTAATGAAGTGTAATTTCACATTCGGAAATTTTTCCTGAGTCATGTGAATGGTAAAAGCAGAATCTGCTAAAAACACCAACTGACCATGATTATCTCTCGCCATAAAACGCTGTTTTAATCTTGCAAATTCTTTGAATTCTTCAGATTTTTCATCGGCTTCTATCCAACATGCTTTGTGAATTCCGATAGGTTCATACGTACATTTTGCGCCGTATTCATGCTCCAATCTGTATTGAATAACTTCGTACTGAAGCGCACCAACAGTTCCAATAATTTTTCTGCCGTTCATTTCCAGTGTAAACAATTGCGCCACACCTTCATCCATTAATTGGTCAATACCTTTCGCCAATTGTTTTGCTTTTAATGGATCATCATTATTGATATAACGGAAATGTTCTGGCGAGAAACTCGGAATTCCTTTGAACTGTAATTTTTCACCAGCAGTTAAAGTATCACCAATTCTGAAACTTCCAGTATCGTGTAAACCAACAATATCTCCAGGGAAACTTTCGTCTACTACTTCCTTTTTATCTGCAAAGAAAGCATTCGGCGAAGAAAACTTCATTTTTTTGCCTTCTCTTACTAGAAGATAGTTTTCATTTCTCTTAAAAGTTCCAGAAACAATTTTCACGAAAGCCAATCTATCACGGTGCTTTGGATCCATATTGGCGTGAATTTTAAAGACAAATCCTGTAAAATTCTTTTCCTCTGGTTTTACCAATCTAAGGTCAGATTCTTTGGGTTGAGGCATTGGTGCAATTTCTACAAACGCATCTAGCAATTCTCTTACCCCAAAATTATTCAAAGCTGAACCAAAAAACACGGGTTGCTGTTCACCAGTAAGATATTGTTCTCTGTCGAATTCTGGATAAACAGATTCTATGAGTTCGAGTTCGTCTCTTAAAGTAGCAGCAGCTTTTTCACCGATGATTTCATCTACCGAACTGTCATTGATATCATTAATGACGATGGTTTCACCTACTTTTTGTTTTTTTTCTTCTAAAAACAACTGAATGTTTTTCTCCCAAATATTATAAATTCCTTGGAAATCACTTCCCATCCCAATCGGAAGCGAAAGCGGAACTACTTTTAAGCCTAATTTTTGCTCTACTTCATCCAGCAAATCAAATGCATCTTTTCCTTCACGGTCTAATTTATTGATGAAGACCAACATTGGGATTTTACGCATTCTACAAACTTCTACGAGTTTCTCAGTTTGCTCTTCCACACCTTTTGCTACGTCTATTACTACAATTACAGAATCTACCGCAGTAAGCGTTCTGTACGTATCTTCCGCAAAATCTTTGTGACCGGGCGTATCGAGAATGTTGATTTTCTTTCCTTTGTATTCAAATGCTAAAACCGAAGTAGCCACCGAAATCCCTCTTTGTCTTTCGATTTCCATAAAATCGGAAGTTGCTCCTTTTTTGATTTTATTTGATTTTACAGCACCTGCTTCCTGAATTGCTCCCCCGAAAAGAAGTAATTTCTCCGTCAAAGTAGTTTTTCCAGCATCTGGGTGAGAGATAATCCCGAAAGTTTTACGTTTTGATATTTCTTGTAATAAACTCATTTGTAAATTTTGAAGTTGCAAAAATCGTGATTTTTATCGAGATTTGAAAATGATAGATGTATTTCAACGCAAAGGCGCAAAATATATCTATGAATTGATTATGTTTTTAAGACGCAAAAAGACTTCGTCTTTATTTGTTTTGAAAATCTTTGATTTTCTTGCGTCTTATTTTCTTTCTATTTTTTTAATATAAATATTGCGTCTTTGCGTTAAAAATTCTTTTGTAAAACAAATGATAGATGTATTTCCACGCAAAGGCGCAAAAAACTTTCAGCTTCCTACTTGTAGCTTCCCTCATTTTTCTATCTTTGAACAAAATAAGTTTTTAGAAATTTTTCTTTAGATTTTTTTTGAACACCCATCAACTTATCACCATTTATGAGTATAGACAATACAAAATACAGGAATTATATTTTAGACGGTTACGGAGCAATCGTGATGATTTTAGCTCTTATTTTCTCTTCATCAATGGTTGGTTTAGCTGTTTATATTTCGTTTAAATATTTTCATACAGACCTCAGATATACTGATGGATTTAATATTTTGAGTTATCTCTTTACTTTTTTACCTGTTATTTGGGCTTTTGATTTTTTTGTCATGAAAAAAGAAAAAAAAGTGCTTAACTTCAATATGCAAACTAGACCTTTTCATGTTTACCTATTGATTTTTCCTATGATGTTTGGAATGATTTTGATTGGAGAATATAGTACTTCATTAATTCCCACTTCTGGACCTATTTTTGGAGATTTATATCAGATTTATTCTGAACAGATGAATTCTATTTCAGACGATACCTTCACTTTATTTCTTTTAGTTAGTTTTTTTGCTCCCATTATTGAAGAAATTATATTTAGAGGAATTATTCAAAAGGGAATGATTAATAATGGAGTAAAACCTAGAAATGCAATTATCATTTCGGCATTGGTTTTTGGAATTGTACATTTCAATCCTTGGCAATTTATTGGTGCTTTTCTTTTAGGCATTGTTTTAGGAGTGGTTTATTATAAAACCAAATCACTTCTCATGTCTATTTTCTTGCATTTTTTCAATAATACTATTGTAGTAGTGATGATGAAATTTTTCTATACAGAAAGTTTTTCAGAACTTTTAAACATCCCAGAATATTTAGTTTTGTTGGTTGGAATAGTCATTTTTGCAGTTTTTTATTATTTATTCATGTACCGAAATAGAATTTATTACAGAGAATAAGCGCTAAAAATTTAAAAATTATAAATCTTATATTTAATAATACATAATGGAAATCCTCGTTGCCACGCACAACTTACACAAGAAAGAAGAAATTCAACAGATTTTAGGAGAAAAATACCACATTACATCACTCACTGATTATCATATTCACGACGAAATTATAGAAGACGGAAATTCTTTCCATGAAAATGCTTTGATTAAAGCCAAGTTCTGCTTCGAAAAAACTGGAAAACCCAGTTTAGGAGACGATTCTGGATTGGTAGTTCCGGCACTTGATGGAAGACCAGGAATCTATTCTGCACGTTACGCTGGGAATCATGATTTTGATAAAAACATGGCCAAAGTTCTAGAAGAAATGCAAGACAAAAATGATAAAGAAGCTTATTTCATCACCGTTTTATGCTTGTACAACGAACATGGAGCAGAATACTTTGAAGGTAGAGTTTATGGAGATTTAAGCACCGAAAGAAGTGGAAACAAAGGTTTCGGTTATGACCCGATTTTTATTCCAAAAAATCATGAAATTTCTTTTGCAGATATGCCTGCAGAACAAAAAAATGCGATGAGTCACCGCAGAAATGCTTTAGATAAATTTCTTGCATTTTTAGAAAAATAATTTTTTTATAAAAAATATCCCACACATTCCACAGATTTCAGAGATTAATAAATAGTTTTCTACTTTTGATATTAGAATAATTTTCACGAAATTTGCAGACTTTAAACCTCTAAAAATCATCATTTAAGCATTTTGAGCACCTACTTAACAATTCTCGGCTATAACTCAGCAATTCCTACTGTGAAATCTGCACCTACTGCGCAATTTCTAGAAATGGAAGAGCGTTGTTTCCTCATCGATTGTGGTGAAGGAACACAAGTTCAATTGAGAAAAGCTAAAGCCAAATTTTCTAAAATTAATCACATTTTTATATCACATCTTCATGGTGACCATGTTTTTGGATTGCCGGGTTTGATTTCTAGTTTTAGACTTTTGGGTAGAGAAACGCCACTTCATGTGTACGGTCCAAAAGGCATTAAAGAAATGATGGAAACCATTTTTAGAATTACCGAAACGCACCAAGGTTTTGAAGTGGTTTTCCATGAACTTTCTTCTAAAAAATCAGAAAAGGTTTTCGAGGACAATCGAGTAGAGGTTTTTACCATTCCATTAGACCATAGAATTTACTGTAACGGCTATCTTTTTAAGGAAAAGCCAAAAGAAAGACACCTCAATATGCAGGAAATTTCTAAATATCCTGAAATTGAAATCTGTGATTATCACAATTTAAAACGCGGCAAAGATATTCAGTTGAGTGACGGTTATATTCTCAAAAATGAAAATTTAACGAAACATGCAGAACCTTCTGTTTCTTATGCTTTTTGTAGTGATACTCGATATTTAGAGAGCATCATTCCAATTATTAAAAATGTAGACGTGTTGTATCACGAGTCTACTTTTTTACATGATTTAAAGAAAATGGCAGATTATACCGGTCACACTACTGCTCTAGAAGCTGCGAAAATTGCCAGAAAAGCCAATGTTAAAAAATTAATTTTAGGTCATTTTTCTAATCGCTACCATGATTTGTCGGTTTTTCTCAATGAAGCCTGTGAAATTTTCCCTGAAACCTATCTTCCGGAGCAATTGGAAGCGGTTAAAATTTAAGATTTACAATTTTTATTTGGCAGTTAGAACTTCACTCTAGTCAGTCTGCATAATTTAAAATATCAAACATCCATCACCGATCATCCCACAAATTATTATGAACGAGCAAGAAATCTTTGAATTTCTCAACCAAAAAGCCGAACAATACAATCATGTAGATTTTATTGAAGTGGATCCTATTTCTATTCCGCATCACTTTTCTTTGAAACAAGACATAGAAATTTCGGCGTTTTTTGCTTCTACCATTGCTTGGGGAAACAGAAAATCCATCATTACATCAGCTCAAAAAATCATGAATTTCATGGGAAATTCTCCTTACGATTTTGTAATGAATGTTGCCCAAAAAGATTTCAAAAAATTAGAAAATAAAGCCGTTCACAGAACTTTTTCGGCAGAAGATTTTCAACAGTTTATTTTAAATTTAAAAAGTATTTATTCTGAATTTGAAAGTTTAGAAAATTTATTTCTTTTAAAAGAACAAGAAGAAAATTATTATCACGCCATCGAAAGATTTAGAACTCGTTTTTTAGGAGAAATTCCGCACAGAAGTCATAAACATGTGAGTTCTCCTTATAAAAATTCGGCTTCAAAAAGATTGGTCATGTTTCTGCGATGGATGGTTCGCCAAGATAAAAAAGGCGTAGATTTTGGCATTTGGAAAAACCTTTCTCCACAATATTTATCCATTCCATTAGATGTTCACACTGCGAATATTTCCAGAAAATTAGGAATTCTCACCAGAACTCAAAACGATTGGAAAGCCGTAGAAGAACTTGACCAAATCATCAGAAAACACAATCCTGAAGACCCTGCTGTATACGATTATGCGCTTTTTGGGATTGGCGTTTCCAAAGAATTATTATAAAAATATTTCTAAATGTGGAGAAGTGCTTTTGCGATAGCAAAGTAGATTAAAACTCCTAAAATATCATTAGAAGTTGTGATAAACGGACCTGTAGCAATTGCGGGGTCTATTTTATTTTTCTCCAGAACAATAGGAACAATGGTTCCAATAATCGCCGCTACCATAATTACCGCTAAAAGAGAAATAGAAATGGTCACAGAAACCATCAAATCATTATGGTTAATCAATAAATTGAATCCAAAAATAATTAAAGAAAGTATCATTCCTGAAGCTGCAGAAACGCTTACTTCTTTGAATAAAGTTTTAAAAGTATCTTTTCCTAAAGTATTATTCGCTAAACCTTGAACGATAATCGCCGAAGCTTGAACTCCAATATTTCCCGCTGTTGCAGCAATCAGTGGCACGAAAAACATCAATGCAGGAATGTCGTGCATCGCATTTTGATTGCTTTGCAATACTCTAGAACCAATTAAACCACCTACCATTCCAATGAATAGCCAAGGTAATCTCGCTTTGGTTAAATGAAAAATGGTATCACTAGAGTCAACGTCTTGAGAAATCCCCGATGCTAACTGGTAATCTTTTTCTGCTTCTTCTGTAATAAAGTCGATAACATCATCCACGGTAATTCTTCCGACTAATTTTCCTAATTTATCTACAACAGGAACTTCGAACAAGTCATATTTTTGCATGAAACGCGCAACTTCTTCAGCAGATTCTGTATCTTTAACATATTGAATTTTAGAGTTATAAACATCTGAAACTCGAGTAGAAGATGAAGTAGTTAATAATTTTTTGAGACTTAACAAACCGAGTAACTTTTCGGAATCATCTACTACATAAATAGAGTAGACTTCTTCCATTTCTTCGGCTTGTTTACGCATCTCTTTCACCGCAGAAATGATTGAAAGATTCTGATTCACTTTTACCAATTCGGTTGCCATCAAACCACCTGCTACATCTTCATCATAACGCAAAAGTTCTACAATATTCTGTGCGTGCTCCTCATCATTTAAGTGCTGAATAATTTCATCTTGTTGATATTCAGGTAATTCCGCAATAATATCTGCTGCATCATCGGAATCTATTTCGTTGATGATATTATCTGCAATTTCTTTGGTAGAGAAGTTTCTCAGGAATTTTTTACGCTCGTCTTCGTCTATGTAGAGTAGTACTTCTGCAGAGCGCTCATTATCCATAATTTCGTAAAGAAATTTTTGATCTTCTTCTTCTAGAATTTCAAAAATATTGGCAATATCTACCGCTTCTACTTCCGAAATAGCTTCAGAAACAGCTTTTACATTTCTTTCCTCGATGAGAAACTGTAAGGTGTGAGATATTTTTTGCTCTTCAATCACAGAAATTAATTGGGATAAAAAGTTAGAATTTTTTGCAAAAATACAAAATAAGAGTTCAAAAATTCGCATTAATAATCATTAAAGTCAAATTTTAGTCGATTTTTAATCGTAATTTTGTCAGAAAATTAAGCAAAATGAAGTTTAGAGAACTTAAAACAGAAAATAGTACGTTGCTAGATAAGATGGCAGACAGCGTTATCAGTTGGATTGGTTCTAGCGCTTCATTGGTATTTCACACTTTGCTATTTATCACCAGTTTTTTACTTCCTCTTTTTAAAGTTGTAGAATTCGAAGAAATGCTTTTGGTTCTCACTACGATTGTGTCTTTAGAAGCCATTTACTTGTCGATTTTCATTCAAATGTCTGTCAACAAGAGCAATAAACACATAGAAGTGATTAAGGAAGACGTAAACGAAATTCAGGAAGACATTGATGAAATCCAAGAAGACATTGATGAAATCCAAGAAGACATCGATGAAATTCAGGAAGACATCGACGAAATTGCTGATGATGAAGACGAAGATGAACACAAAGAAAAAGCTCAAAAAGTAATTCTCAAGAGCAATGTTTCTAATAACAAGCAAGAAATCAAGGAATTAAAAGCGAAAATTCACGATTTACAATCGAAATTAGAAGAGTTAATTCAGAAAGATTTTAATTAATTTTTTGCGGATTTCCATTCTTGCGTGAAGTTGATAAAATCTTCTACACTCAGTTCTTCTGCACGTTTATCCATAAAAGCATGAGATTTTAACACTTCTGGAATATCTAGAGATTTCAGTGCGTTGCTCAGTTTTTTTCTTCTTTGGCCAAAACCTGTTTTTACAATTTGTTTGAAAAGAATTTCATTGCCTTCCAAACCATCTTTTCTGTTTCTGGTGAGTTTGATGACTCCAGATTTTACTTTTGGAGGCGGGTTGAATACGTTTTCGTGAACGGTAAACAGGTATTTTACATCATAATAAGCTTGAACCAAAACCGACAAAATGCCATAATCTTTGGTTCTAGGAACCGCAGCTGTACGTTCTGCCACTTCCTTTTGGAACATTCCTACCATTTCTGGAATCTGCTGATAATTTTCTATAATCTTAAAAAGAATCTGAGACGAAATATTGTAGGGAAAATTGCCAATTACCGCCACTTCTCCAGAGAAAACATCACTTAAATTAATTTTGAGAAAATCACCTGTAAAATGCTTATTTTCAAGTTTTTGATAATGTAATTTTAGGTATTCTATGGATTCTGTGTCTATTTCTGCAACGTAAGTTTCGGTAGGTTTTTCGAGGAGATATTTGGTTAAAACACCAGTTCCAGGACCTACCTCTAATACATATTGATATGGTTGAAAGTCAAGACCTTCTACGATTTTTTTGGCAATATTTTCATCAGTTAAAAAATGCTGACCAAGATGTTTTTTTGCTTTTACGTTCAAAATTTTTAAGATTTTTTAACACAGTTTTGTGTTTGTTCAGGGGCAAATTTCGGAGTTTTTTTTCTATTTTAGCAGAAAATTTTTTATTGATGGCAAAATTAGCAGAAGATTTAAACAAGAAAAGGCTCCGTTCTAGCAACATTACCGTATCCATTAGTATTGCATTGGTATTATTTTTAGTAGGACTTTTTGGGTTGATATTGATAAATGCTCAAAAATATTCAGATTATATCAAAGAGCAATTGGTGGTAGAAGCTTATTTTGATGACTATATAGACCCTAGAGATTCTGCGAAAGCAGAGCAGTTGCAAAAATTAGCTTACGAAAGAATAAAATTGCAGCCTTTTGTAAAAAAAGCTAAATTTATAACTAAGCAAGAAGCTACTGAACTTGCCAAAAAACAATTGGGTATAGAAACAGATGCTCTTTTTGAAGGAGATATTTTCCCACCATCTGTAGAAGTTACTTTGAAACCAGAATACGTAGATCCTGTAAAAATAAGTGACGTTGTAAAGAAACTGAATGAAGTAGAAGGCGTAAAAGAAGTGAAAAACGACAGTAAATTGACAATTGAAGTTTACAATAACCTCAATAGAATTTTGACTTGGATTTTGGCATTTTCTATCTTATTCTTAATCGTAGCAATGGTGTTGATTAACAACTCTATTCGTTTAAAAATATTTTCTAAACGTTTCATTATCAAGACTATGCAATTGGTAGGTGCAAAACGCAGATTCATCCTTAAACCATTTGTAAAAGAAGCGGTAATTTTAGGAATTATCGGTGCTATTATTGGTTTAACAGCTTTATTTACAGGTTGGTATTTCTTTACCAGCGAAATCGGAACTCCATTTGTACAAGACACCAATCAATACATTTGGTTAGTCGCAATCGTTTTTGGTGTAGGTATTCTCATCACCGTCATCAGTACAGTTTTTGCAACTTGGAGATTCTTAGCGTCTAGTGTAGATGATTTATATTACTCATAGAAAATTTTAAAAATGTCTAAAAAACAAACTATAGAAAAGTCTGAATCCCAGCACAATCCTTTTTATTTTGGCAAAAAAAACTATCAACTCATGTTGGTGGGATTGGCTTTAATTTTAGCAGGATTTCTTTTAATGCTTGGTCCAGATGCCAATACTGTTAACGGAAAACTAGATCCTAATGCTTGGAATGAAGACATCTTTTCCATCAGAAGAATCAGAATAGCGCCGTTATTGGTGATTGCTGGATTTGTAGTTCAGGTTTTCGCTATTCTTAAAAGAAACAAATAAAAACATTTAAAAAACTAAAGAATTAAAAGATTTGAATTGGGATTTGAATCTTTTAATTTTTTTATCACAATACAGTTTATGGATTTAATCAGAGCAATTATTATTGCAATTGTAGAAGGTCTTACCGAATATTTACCCGTTTCTTCTACCGCACACATGATTTTCACGAGTTCATTTTTTGGAATTCAAGAAGATGAATTTGTTAAAATGTTTCAAGTTTCGATTCAGTTTGGAGCAATTTTAGCGGTAGTCTTTTTGTATTGGAAGAAATTTTTTGATTTTAAAAATATCAAATTCTATTTGAAATTAGGAGTAGCCGTTTTACCAGCTTTGGTTCTAGGAAAATTATTTGATGATAAAATAGAAACAGTTTTAGAAAAACCTATTCCCATCGCAGTTGTTCTGATTTTGGGTGGTGTCATTTTACTTTTTATCGACCAAATTTTCACCAAACATACGATAGATGACGAAAAAGATATCACTTTTAAAAAAGCATTAACGATTGGCTTTTGGCAATGTCTTGCGATGATGCCAGGAACGAGCAGAAGTGCGGCTTCTATTATTGGTGGAATGCAACAAAACCTTACCAGAAAGGCTGCTGCAGAGTTTTCATTCTTTTTGGCAGTTCCTACCATGTTAGCCGTAACTGCTTATTCAATTTTTGTAAAAGATTGGAATCATAATGGTCTTGAACAAAAAGGATATGAAATGATATTTGCGACTCCAGAAAACACGATGAGTTTTTTCGTAGGGAATTTGGTAGCATTTGTAGTAGCAGTTATTGCGATTAAGTTTTTCATTGGTGTTTTGACCAAATACGGCTTCAAACCTTGGGGTTGGTATAGAATTATCGCAGGGATTTTATTGTTGATTTATTTTGGTTGGGTGAAGTAATTTCATTTTATACTTTTTACTTTGAACGCAGAAGATTTTTTAAACGGACAAGTACTTTTGGTGGACAAGCCTTTGGATTGGACCAGTTTTCAGGCTGTTAATAAATTGAAGTACAAACTGAAAAGAGAGTTCAATCTTCCTAAAAAATTTAAAATCGGTCATGCTGGAACGCTGGATCCTAGAGCAACTGGCTTATTGATTATCTGCACCGGAAAATTCACCAAGAAAATTCCAGAAATTCAAGATGCTCCAAAAGAATACATCGCAGAAATAAAAATTGGCGTACAAACAGAATCTTACGACACCGAAAAACCAGAAATACTTCATGCCGATTATTCACACATTACAGAAGATTTCATCAAAGAAACTTTGGCAAAATTTGTAGGGGAAATTGAGCAAAAACCGCCTGTTTTTTCAGCTATAAAAATTGATGGAAACCGTGCTTATGATTTAGCAAGAGCTGGTCAAGAAGTAGATATGAAATCTAGGAAAACCACCATTCATTATCTCAATAACATCGAAATTCAACTTCCTTTTATCACTTTTACCGTAGGTTGTAGCAAAGGAACGTACATCAGAAGTTTAGCGCACGATATTGGTCAAAATTTAGGAGTTGGTGCTTATCTTACTCAACTCAGAAGAACCAAAATAGGAGAGTATCATGTAGAAAATGCACATGCAGAAATTTTGGAAAATGAGTTTAGATTTGAAAATTTCTAACCATGAAAAACTATTACTTTTTATTCATTTTTATTAGTTTTTTAGGATATTCTCAGCAAAAAGGAAATCTTAATCAAGGAATTTATTGGAGTACAGATGGTCAAGTTGCCTATGGATTGGCAAAAGCAGTTGCAGACATCGTGAATGAAGATAACAATGTAGATTTTAATGCCAATGCTGGAATCACTTCTGTTATTGGTTTTCAACCGATGCATAGAATAGGTTTAGGCGCTGGTTTTCGATACAATTACATTTATGACAATATCCATAATTTGTATTTTTTGGTTCAGCCAAAAATTTATTTAGATAATGCCGCAGATTCTGGATATATTTATCTCAATGCAGGATTTGCCCTTACAAAAAGTGATGTGAGAAAAGCCAGAGTATATACTTTAGGTATTGGTGACCAAAACCCCATCAATGTAAGAATGAATTATTATTACTCCTTTTTTCTGGAAAATCACAGCATGAATTTCGGAGATGGACTGAAAAGTAACTTTTATATTGGTTTAAATCTTGGAATTACTTTTCACTCCAATAAAGTGAGAGAAGAATAAGAAAAAATTAAAATTTGTGGAAACGCGTATCAATAAATATTTATCAGAAGTAGGCTTTTGTTCGAGAAGAGAAGCCGATAAGCTTTTGGAACAAGGAAGAATTACCATTAATGGCAAAAAGCCAGAATTAGGAACTAAAGTTTCTGATGCTGATGAAATTTGCCTAGATGGCAAAAACATCAAAAAAACAGAAGAAAAACACGTTTATATCGCCTTTAATAAACCCATCGGAATTGTTTGCACCACAGATACCAAACGTGAAAAAAATAACATCGTAGATTACATCAATCACCCGAAAAGAATTTTCCCCATCGGTAGACTTGATAAACCTAGTGAAGGTCTTATTTTATTGACTTCTGACGGTGATATTGTGAATAAAATTTTACGCGCAAGAAATAACCACGAAAAAGAATACATTGTACGTGTAGACAAACCGATTACCCCAAAATTTCTAGAAAAAATGCGCAATGGTGTTCCGATTTTAGACACCGTAACCAAAAAATGCGAAGTAGAACAAATCGATACTTTGCAATTTAGAATTGTACTTACCCAAGGTTTAAACCGCCAAATCAGAAGAATGTGCGAATATCTAGGTTACGAAGTAAAAAAACTGAAGCGCATTAGAATCATGAACATTAAACTGGATTTGCCCATAGGAAAATGGAGAGATTTAACTGATGCTGAAATGAAAGAACTGGCTCAACTTCTCCAAGATTCTAGTAAGACTTTTGATTAAAATTACTCCATTCTTTTTACAGGCTCTAAATTTTTTAATTCTTCCTCGGTAAAAAGTCTGTAAATAATTTTAAAAGTTTTTCCTAATGGTGTTTCCAGAGAAAAACCGCCTGGTCCGAAACCGTCTGTAACATCTAGTGTGAAATGCGAAAATTTCCAGTATTCAAATAAATCTCTATCGATCCAAAATTCATAACCATCTACCAAACCAATCATGGCATCATTGGTTCTTACGTAGAAACCTCCTTTTTCAAAACATTGAGGCTGGGTTCCTTCGCAGCAACCCCCAGCTTGGTAAAACATTAAATCACCGTGTTTTTCTTTAAGCGTTTTAATGACTTCCAAAGCTTTTTTTGTTACGTCTAACCTTTTTACCATTTCTAAAAATTTTTAATAAAATTAAAAAAAGGAATGCTGATGAACAACATTCCTTCAAGTTTAAAACACAAGTGAACTAGAAAAATCCTAGTTTATTTTTGTTATAGGAAATCAACATATTTTTTGATTGTCTGTAATGATCAAGCATCATTTTGTGGTTTTCTCTACCAATACCAGATTATTTATAACCACCAAAAGGTGCACCAGCTGGATATGCGTGATATTGGTTTACCCAAACTCTACCAGCTTTTATCGCTCTCGGAACTCTGTATAATTCATGCGCATCTCTAGTCCAAACTCCCGCTCCTAAACCATACATGGTATCGTTCGCAATTTCTATCGCTTCTTCTGTAGATTTAAAAGTAGTTACTGCTAAAACTGGCCCGAAAATCTCTTCTTGGAAGATTCTCATCTTGTTATGCCCTTTGAAAATGGTTGGCTGAATGTAATAACCACCTTCTAAATCTCCACCTAAATGATTTACTTCTCCACCACAAAGCAATTCTGCACCTTCTTCTTTGCCTAATTTGATGTAAGAAAGGATTTTATCTTTTTGAATTTGTGAAGCTTGAGCACCCATCATTACGGTTGAGTCAAGAGGATTTCCTGTTTTGATGGCTTTAGTTCTTTCTACCACTCTTTCTAAGAATTTATCAGCAATAGATTCATGAACCAATAATCTAGAAGGACAAGTACAGATTTCACCTTGATTTAGAGCAAATAATACCGCTCCTTCAATGGCTTTGTCAAAAAATTTATCATCTGCATCCATCACAGAAGGGAAGAAGATATTAGGAGATTTACCTCCCAATTCTAAAGTCACAGGAATAATATTTTCTGTAGCATATTGCATAACCATTCTACCTGTAGCTGTAGAACCTGTAAACGCTGCTTTTGCCACTTTTGGATTGGTCACTAAAGTTCTTCCTAACTCAGCTCCGAAACCATTGACAATATTCACCACACCTGCAGGAAGTAAATCTTCAATTAGTTCCATTAAAACCATAATAGAAACAGGGGTGCTTTCTGCTGGCTTAAGCACCACACAGTTTCCTGCAGCAAGAGCAGGAGCCAGTTTCCAAACTGCCATTAGAATAGGGAAGTTCCAAGGAATAATTTGTGCGATTACACCAATAGGTTCGTGTACGATGATAGAAACGGTGTCTTTGTCTAATTCAGAAATAGAACCTTCTTCAGCTCTTATTACACTAGCAAAATATCTGAAATGATCTACTGCCAAAGGTAAATCTGCAGCCATCGTTTCTCTAATGGCTTTACCATTATCTACGGTTTCTACTGCAGCGATATAGGGTAGATTTTCCTCGATTCTATCTGCAATTTTATTCAAAATAATGCTGCGTTCTGTAGCAGAAGTTTCGCTCCATGTTTTGAAAGCTTCAGATGCAGCATCTACAGCCATTTCTATGTCTTGTTTTGCTGAATGTGCTGCTTTTGCCATAACTTTTCCATCAAGTGGAGAAAGCACTTCGAAATACTGTCCTGTAGAAGGAGCAGTCCATTTTCCATTAATGTAATTGTCGTATTTTTCTTTTAAAACAGGACGATTGATGTGTGTTGACATAATTTGTTAAATTTTTAATTTTCAGCCAAATTATCTTAAACATTACAAATGTCATGGTAAAATCGTCTCAAATGATAGTATAATAGTGTTTTGAAAATATTGATTATAATACTTTAATATAAATCTTGTTTGATTGAAAAATTATTATATATTTAGCCAAATTGATTATTTTATCAAAAATATCATTCATAGTTTATGATACGAGAAGACAAACATTTGCTCTACACCCCTGAATTAACAGGACATGAGCAATTACAGAACATTATAGAAAATAAGACTACTTTCACTTTAAATAATTGTGAATTTTCTTTGTATGAAACGCACAAGAAGACAGAAGATGTTAAACTAAAGTTTAATGATTTGACTTTTACAGCGATGTTACGAGGGAAAAAGCACATGAAATTGGAAAATAAATCTGAGTATTTTGATTATTTTCCTGGAGAAACGGTTTTAGTTTCTCCTGGAGAAACAATGGTCATCGACTTTCCAGAGGCAGACGAAGCTCCTTCACAATGTATTGCACTAAGTTTCAGTCCAGATTTTGTAGAAGAATCTTTGCATTATCTCAATACCAAATTAATGAAAGTAGACGAAAGCACTTGTTGGAGAATTTCTAGCGAAGAATTTTATCTGTTCAACAGTTTGCCACTGGCTTCTGCAACCAATAATCTCATGAGAATTGCCATGGAAGATAACATGAATAAGGATATTATGGCAGATTTGGCGCTGAAAGAATTATTGGTAAGACTGATGCAAACTCAAGCAGGAAAACTCATTGAAAACGATTACAAAACACTGAAAACTTCAAACCGATTGGCTTTTATCATAGATTATATTAAAAACAATCTGCATCAAAAATTAAGTATTGAACATTTGGCCAAATTGACTTTCGTAAGTAAATCTAATTTCTTTAAACTCTTTAAATACGAACTTGGAACATCGCCTAATGAATATATTCTTCAGCAAAGAATAAAACGTGCAAAAGAACTCCTCAAAGAAAACCAAAGCATCAAAGAAGTAGCTTTTGCGACTGGTTTTTCTGATACCAATCACCTCATCAAAACCTTTAAAACTTTTGAAGGTATTACTCCGAAAAATTATCAACGAAATTTATTTTCAGAATATAAAATCGTTTCTTAAATAAACAAAAAACCGCTTCAAATTTTTGAAGCGGTTTTTAAGTATAGTTGAATTAACAAATTTTAGTAAGAGTTTTTCTCTACAAAATGCTTAGCAATTTTCTCAGTTAACGCGATTACGTTTGGCTGATTGGTATATTTTGTAAATCTTCTAAGACCAGAAAGCATCATTCTTTGCTCATCTCCATCAGCGAAAGAAACGATTCCTTCTTTAGCAGCTGTAATTACAGCTTCTACTGCTTTGTAAAGGTTTAATTGAGCCATTGCTGCTTCTATAGAATCTGGACCGAAGTTTTTCTCAACTCTTAGAATTGCAGATTCTGCCATGTAAATTTGGTTTAAAATTTCTGAAGCATTGATTAACAAGTGTTGTTGCTTTTCAATTTCCATCATGTATTTCTGAAGAGCAGCACCAGAAACCATTAAGAATACTTTCTTAAGATTTGCGATAATTGCTTTTTCTTCTGACATAAATTCTGAATAATCAGGCGTTTCAAAAGAAGGAATTCCCATTAATTCTTTTCCAACTGCCATTGCAGGAGACATTAAATCAATTTCGCCTTTGAAAGCTCTTTTAATCAACATTCCCACAGAAAGAAGTCGGTTGATTTCGTTGGTTCCTTCATAAATTCTAGAAATTCTGGCGTCTCTCCAAGCTGCTTCCATTGGTGTATCTTCAGAGAATCCCATACCTCCAAAAATCTGAATTCCTTCATCTGCTGCTTTTTGAGCGATGTCTGAAACATAAACTTTTAGGATAGAACATTCTACCGCGAATTCTTCCACACCTTTTAACTCAGCTTCTTGATGAGACATTCCTCCTGCAACTAGAGCATCAATTTTATCTTGAATATCTTGAGCCGCTCTGTAAGAACCCGCTTCTGAAACGAAAGTAGCAGTAGCCATTTCCGCTAATTTTTTTCTAATTGCTCCGAAAGTAGAAATAGGAGTATTGAACTGTTTTCTTTCGTTTGAATATTGAACAGAAAGGTTGAAAATTCTTCTCTGTGCATCTAAACAAGCAGCAGCCAATTTAATTCTACCTACATTTAATGCATTTAAAGCGATTTTGAAACCATTGTTTCTTTCACCCAAAAGACATTCTACAGGAACTTTCATATCATTGAAGAAAACCTGACGAGTAGAAGAAGCTCTAATACCTAATTTGTGCTCTTCTTCACCGAAAGTAAGGCTTTCAGGATTTTCTAATTCGCTTCTGTTTACTACGAAACCTGTGATATTTTTATCATCATCAATTTTTGCAAAAAATGTGAATGTATCTGCAAAACCTGCGTTAGAAATCCACATTTTTTGTCCATTGATGATGTAATGTTTACCGTCTTCAGAAAGTTTAGCTCTTGTTTTTCCAGAGTTTGCATCAGAACCAGCATCTGGCTCAGTAAGACAGTATGCTCCAAACTTCGTTCCAGCTGCTAAATCTGGTAAATATTTTTGTTTTTGTTCTTCAGTTCCGTACAATAGGATAGGAAGCGTGCCAATTCCAGTGTGTGCTCCATAAGCAGTTGCCAATGAACCCGTTGCACCAGAAATGTAATCACAAGCAATCATTGTTGAAACGAAACCTAAACCAAGTCCGCCATAATTTTCAGGAACTGCGATTCCTAAAAATCCCATTTCACCGATTTGTTTCATACACTCTTCAGTGAATGCGTAGTCTTTTTTCTCGAAACGCTCTTTGTTAGGAACTACAACTTTGTCAATAAATTCTCTTGCAGAGTCGCGAAGCATTTTTTGTTCCTCAGAAAAATCTTCCATCGTGAAGATATTCTTAGCTTCTATTTCTTTTATTAGGAATTCTCCTCCTTTTAATGTGCTCATATTATATATTAATTTTTTTATTTTACAATAGTTCAATTACAGAAGCTGCGCCTTGTCCTGTTCCTACACACATAGAAACCATTCCGTATTTCACGCCTCTTAATTTCATTTCGTCAAGAAGCTGAACCGTCAATTTAGTTCCTGTACAACCTAGAGGGTGACCAAGAGCGATTGCTCCACCATTTACATTTAAAATTTCAGGGTTTAAATCCAATTCTTTTTTAATGGCAACTGACTGAGAAGCAAAGGCTTCGTTCAATTCAATTAAACCAATATCTTGAAGAGAAAGCCCAGCTTGTTTTAACGCTTTTGGAATTGCGTAAATTGGACCAACCCCCATAATTCTTGGCTCTAAGCCAACAGCTGCATAAGAAACTAATCTTGCAATTGGCTCAAGGTTTAATTCTTTTACCATTTCTTCTGACATTACTACTACGAAAGCAGCACCATCAGACATTTGAGAGGAGTTTCCTGCGGTAACAGAACCTCCAGCTGCAAAAACTGGTCTTAATTTTGCCAAACCTTCGATAGAAGTATCTGCTCTAGGACCTTCGTCTACTGAGAAATCAAATTTTTTGGTTTGAACTTTTTGGTTTTCGTCTAAGAAATTATATTCTACAGGAATTGGAACGATTTGTTTTGCAAATTTACCTTCAGCAATAGCTTTCAAAGCTTTTTGATGAGATTCAAAAGCAAATTGGTCTTGTTCTTCCCTAGAAATATTGTATTGTTTTGCCACTTCTTCCGCAGTGTAGCCCATTCCCCAATAATAATCTGGGTGAGATTTTGCATAATGACTTTCTGGAACTGGTTTATAACCTCCCATTGGAATGAAAGACATACTTTCTGCACCTCCTGCAATAATACAATCTGCCATTCCTGCTTGAATTTTAGCAGAAGCAATCGCAATCGCTTCACTTCCAGAAGCACAATATCTATTTACAGTTACACCAGGAACTTTATCGGTATTTAATCCCATTAAAGAAATCAAACGTGCAACGTTTAAGCCTTGTTCTGCTTCTGGCATTGCGTTACCAACGATTAAATCATCGATTCTATCTTTATCTAACTGAGGCAAATCTGCCATCAATTTTTCTATCACTTTTGCAGCCATTACATCTGGTCTGGTAAATCTTAAACTTCCTTTCGGAGCTTTACCTACCGCTGTTCTGTAACCTGCTACTATATATGCTTGTTTCATAATTTAGATTTTAGAAATTAGAGGTTAGAAGTTAGAAAAACAACTAACCGTTTTTTAATTTTGTTTTAAAAGAATAAATCATCTTCTGTATTTCAGAAAGTTCGTTTAATAGGGCAGAAATTTCTTTTTCTGTTTTAAAATTTAATTCAAACAATAGAATTAATTGAGTCTCTAATTCATATGCAGAACCTGAAGCAATTCCTAAAAATTGAATAAATTCATTAACATTATTTCTGCCAGCTCCTTCAGCGATATTAGAAGGAATAGATACTGCACATCTTCTGATTTGACTTATCAAACCAAATTTTTCTTCAGAAGGTAAATCTTGAGTAATGAGATAAATTTCTTTAACTAGACTCATAGATCTTTTCCAAATTTGTAAATCTTGTAAACGATGTGCTTTCATCTAAATTCTAATATCTAAATTCTAACCTCTAGTTACGAAGCGGTTTACCTTTTTGTAACATAAACTGAATTCTTTCTAGTGTTTTTCTTTCGCCACACAATTGTAAGAATGCTTCTCTTTCAAGATTCAATAGATATTGTTCTGTAACTACAGTTGGCTCAGAAAGATTACCACCTACCATTACATACGCTAATTTATCTGCAATTTTCTTATCGTGTTCAGAAATGAAATTTCCAGTAACCATTTGGTCAGTTCCTACATAGAACATACCTAATGCACCTTGACCCAAAACTTTCACTTTTTGCTGAATTGGTTGAGTATAACCTTGTTCTGCCATTAATTTAGCTACTTTTTTAGCTTCAGCAATTTGTCGGTTTTTGTTGACTACCACAATGTCTTTATGATTTTGAAGAATACCCATATCATAAGCTTCGTGAGCAGAAGTTGCTACTTTACCCATTGCGATATTCATGAAAGCTTCACGCATTCTGTTGTTTTTAACGTCATCAGCCGCGAACTCTTTAGAAGTTCTCAAAGCGAATTCTTTAGTACCACCGCCTCCTGGAATTACACCCACTCCTGTTTCTACTAAACCGATGTAAGTTTCTGCAGCAGCAACTACTTTATCAGCATGCATGGTCATTTCGCAACCACCACCTAGAGTTAATCCGTGAGGAGCAACCACCACAGGAACAGAAGAGTAGCGAACTCTCATCATCGATTTTTGGAAGTAAGCAATTGCCATGTTCAGATCATCCCAATCTTGCTCGATTGCCATCATCAAAATCATCGCTAAGTTAGCCCCGACAGAGAAATTAGCACCTTGATTTCCGATTACTAAACCATCATATTCTTTTTCTGCTAAGTCAATAGCGCGATTTAATCCATCAAGAACTTCACCACCTAGAGAATTCATTTTAGAACGAATCTCGAAGTTGATGATGCCATCTCCTAAATCTTGGATTGCAGAACCAGAATTGCTCCACAATGTTTTATTTTTTCTGATATTATCAAGAATAATGAAAGCTTCTTGACCAGGAATGTTGTTGTAATTTCCAGAATTTTTGTCGAAGAAAATACTTTGTCCTTCTTCATTTACTTTGTAGAAAGATTCTACTGATTTTACCCAATCAGAAACCGTGAAACCAGCTTCAGTAGCCAATTCAATTCCTTTTTGAACACCAACTGCATCCCAAATTTCGAAAGGACCATTTTCCCAACCGAAACCAGCTTTCATCGCATCATCTACTTTGTAAAGCTCGTCTGAAATTTCAGGAATTTTGTGAGAAACATAAGCGAAAAGAGCTCCCAGAGATTTTCTGTATAATTCTCCTGCTTTGTCTTTTCCTCCAATTAAAACTTTGAATCTATCAATTGGTTTATCAATATTTTTAGTGAGTTCAAGAGTAGCAAAATTTGCTTTTCCTTGATTTTCGTATTGATAAGAATCTAAATTAAGACCGTGAATTTCTGATTTTCCATCCGCATTTTTCACTTTTTTGTAGAAACCTTGTTCAGTTTTAGAACCTAACCATTTGTTTTCCATCATCATATTGATGTAATCTGGAAGAACAAAAGTTCCTTTGAATTGTTCATCTTCTACACCAGAAGCGTGAACTCCGTTTGCTACATGAACCAAAGTATCTAAACCTACCACGTCTGCTGTTCTGAAAGTTGCAGATTTAGGTCTACCAATAACTGGACCTGTTAATTTATCAACTTCAGTTACATTAAGACCAATAGATTTTACATTGTGAAGTAAATTCATCATCGAGAAAACTCCAATTCTGTTCGCGATGAAGGCAGGAGTATCTTTTGCTAAAACGGTAGTTTTTCCTAAGAATTTAGCGCCATATTCCATGTAGAATTTCACGATTTCAGCATCGGTATCTTTGGTAGGAATAATTTCTAAAAGTGGTAAATAACGAACAGGATTAAAGAAATGAGTTCCTGCAAAATAATGTTTAAAATCTGCGCTTCTTCCTTCTACCAACATATTAATAGGAATACCAGACGTATTAGAAGAAACCAAAGTTCCAGGTTTACGGAATTGTTCGATTTTTTCGTAAACAGACTTTTTAATGTCTAATCTTTCTACTACCACCTCGATAATCCAATCTGTATTTTTGATTTTCTGCAAATCGTCATCAAAATTTCCTACAGAAATTCTTTCTGCAAACTCCTTTTTATAAAGTAGAGCAGGGCTGGCTTTTACTAATTTAGCCAAACTTTCTGTAGCAATTCTGTTTCGTACTGCTTTGTCTTCTTTGGTAAGACCTTTTTTCTGTTCAGCTTCCGTCAATTCAAACGGAACAATATCCAGAAGGAGAACTTCTACGCCAATGTTTGCAAAGTGCGCAGCAATTCCGCTTCCCATAATTCCTGAACCAAGAACTGTAACGTGTTTAATTCGTCTTTTCATTATAAATATAGGTTTATTTTTTATTGTTCATATTATTAGCAATTTTCAAAATGTCTCCCATGACTTCTTTGAAAACAGCGAATTTTTCTGGATCTATTTTTTCTACCACTTTTTTATTAAATCCTACTACTACCTCTTTTGAAAGGTTTCTAGATTTAAGTCCTTTGTCTGTAAGTTTAATAATTACTTCTCTTTTATCAGAAGTTGTTTTTTCTTTGTAGATATAACCATTATCTTCTAAAAGTTTGATAATTCTAGTCAAAGAAGTGGGTTCAATAGCCATTTTAGGACCAAGATTAGTACTTCTTGTTCCTTCTTTAGGATCGATTTTAAGTAGTGTTAAAGCTTGTACAGCCGTAGAATTATGCATAGAAGCTTGTTCGGAGTACATTTTACTGACTGCCAACCAAACTGATTTAAGCATTAAGTCTACATTTTCTACTTTTTCTTTAGTCTTAGTTTCCATTTTTAAAAAATGTTATGCGTGCATAGCAAATATAAAAAAAATACTATGCGTGCATAGTATTTTTTATTACAAACGGATAACTTATTGATTATGTGGTAATTAATTATTATGTAAAGAATAAGATAAAGAATTTGAAAATGAGAAATTTCAAACGAAAAACGCTGATTATAAGCAATTTCTAATTGATAACAGTATTTCGTCAATAGATTGACAAGAAAACCTATTATTTTTGTAAAAAATCTCCCAAAATGCACCCTGAAATTCTATTTTAAAACCAGAAAGGTCTCTTTTAAAGTTTTTTTGCAAAGCAGAGTATAACATTTCTTTTTCTAAAAAAGGAGCTATAATTTCAGGTGAAACAAACTCTTCATTGATAGTAAAAAGTCGAGGATTAGTCAATAAATCATTCTTCAAAAGAATGTCTTCCGCCAAACCTTCTTGGAGATTTTGGTCATTAATAAACCAAATTTTATCTGCAAATTCTTTAGCCAATCGCCAATCGTGAGAAGAAAAAAGAATGATTTTGTTTTGTTTTTTTGCTAAATCTCGAAGTAATTTTAAGATGATAATTTTATTTTCTTCGTCTAAATGCGTAGTAGGTTCATCTAATATAATCATTGGAGAATTCTGTGCTAAAGCTCTTCCAATAAAGGCTTTTTGAAGATTTCCGTCTGACAGTTTCTGCAACTGAATATTTTTATATTCTTCTAGTTTTAACTGAGAAATAATACTGTTAACATGTTCTAAATCTTCATTTTCTAACTGATAATAAAAAGGTAAATGAATGAATTTTCCAAGGGAAATTAAATCTTCTGTAGTGTAATTTGCAGGAATTTGAGATTTTGCAAAAACCACTGCTATTTGTTCTGCAATTTCTTTATCTGTAAGTTTTATTACATTTTTTTTATTGATTAAAATATCGCCTTGTAAAAGTGAAATTTGATTGAGAATAGATTTAATTAAAGTAGTTTTGCCAACGCCGTTATTACCAATCAGCAAACAAACGTCACCAAAATCCAATGACGCATTAACCTCGGAAATAAGAGGTTTTTGGTAACCGATGGTTGTATTTTTTATTTCTAAAAACATTTTTTAACGCAAAGGCGCAATTTTATTTTTTAATTTATTACGTTTTTAAGGCGCAAGAAAATCAAAGATTTTCGTTTTTTATAATCCATTAACAACTCTTTTTACTCCATCTTTAAAAATATCTGTTCTAAAATTAATTAGTAATCCTAATTTACAATTTGTTATTTTTAAATATGTCAAAAGTTGAGCCTTATGAACATCATTAATGAAATCTACAGTTTTAATTTCTAAAATTAATTTGTTTTCTACAATTATATCAATTCTAAAAGCATTTTCAATTCTTAACTCTTCATAAATTATTGGAAGTGTTTTTTGTTTTTCTACTTTTAATCCTGCTTTTTTTAGTTCATAAAATAAACATTCTTCATATACACTTTCAAATAAGCCTGCTCCAAATTTTTTATGAATTTTTAAGCCTAAATCAAAAACAACTTTTGATAACTCATTTTCTATCATATTTTTAATTATTAGTTTTTTTAATTGTCATCTTTGATGACTTGCGTCTTAAAAACATAAAGTTAATAAATCCTTTTGCGCCTTTGCGTTTAATTTTTATTTTTAAGGATCATCATCAAAATTACTGGTACTCCAAATAAACTTGTAATTACATTAATTGGGAATTGCGAAATTTCTGAAATAATAGAAAAAAATTCCATTATAAAAACTCCTAAAATCATATTCAAAATCCATTGTTGCCACAATTTCGCTGGAGAATAAATCATTCTGCTAAAATGAGGAACTACAATTCCTATAAACAAAATAGGCCCTAAAAACGCCGTAACAGATGCAGAAAGTAGGGAAGAAGCTATGATAACAAAATATTTCAGTTGTTCTAAATTTACGCCAAAACTTTTAGCATATTGATTTCCTAGACTATTCCCGATGAGCGGTTTTATGCTTTTGAAACTTAAAAACAATCCCACTAATACTACAATGAATAGCACCCAAAGTTGATTTCTGGTCACTTGATTATTCGCTCCAAAACTCCATAAAATATAGTTTTTCAGACTTTGATTTTCTGCATATAATTGTAAGATAGAAACTACTGCTCCTGCTAAAGCAGAAACCAAGAAACCAAAAATAATCAGATATGATTTATCTTGAAATTTTCTAGAAAAAATCAATAAAATGGTCATTAAAAGTAGGCTTCCGAAAATTGCAGAAATACTGATGAAACCATTTTGCAGAAACTCTGGTAAAGTAAAATCTTGAGAAAAAAAGATGTAAAAAGCTACGCTTAAACTCGCCACTGAAGTTATCCCAAGAACCGATGGTCCAGCTAATGGATTTTGAAAATATTCTTGCAAAAGAAATCCAGAAGTAGGAATAGAAACGCCTGCTAGAAACATCGCTAAAACACGATTCATTCTGAGTTCTGCAATTTGTGAATTCTGAGCATTAGCGTCAACAAAATCTGCTAAACCTAGTTTTATAAAGCCTATATTTAAATTGATGAGAATCGTAATCACCACCAATGAAAATACGAAAATAAGAATGGTTTTGAAGGTTTTATTGTTCACAGATTTTATTTAAAAACTTCACAAATTTAATTTAAAAAAATCTATGAAAAAGAAAACTCTCGCTGATTTTGCAAATTTTGCAGATTTTTTGAGTCTATTCATCTGCTTAATCGCCCAATCTGCGAGAGAAATATTCTATTTAAAAGAATTCAGTTTTGCATCTAAATCTTCTTTGCTCATCATTCCTACTGTTTCTATTTCTTTATCACCTTTTTTAATCACGGTAAAAGGAATAGAACCACCGTCCCAAGTTTTGGTAATTTTTGTAAAATAATCTGGTGCAATCATAGAAGCATCAAAAAGAACTACATTTTTTCTGATATTATATTCATCTGCAAAATCACTTACAGCGGTGTTCCAATCTTCTTTAGCATCTACACTTACAAAAGTAAATTTCACTGGTTTTCCTTTTAATTCTTCCATTTTTTCTTTGAAATGCGGAATCTCTTTCATACAAGGTCCACACCATGTTGCAAAGAAATTGGTTACATAAATGGTATCATTTTTTTGTGGTGCAACCATTGCTTTTAATTGCTCTTGATTTACTTCAGGCAAAGCATTGGCAGGAGTTACAGCTGAGCTATCTACTGTTTCAGTGTTTGTTTCTTCTGTTAATTGATCTGGAGTTTCATTCTTTTTACAAGAAAATAGTGCGGTTAATATAAGTGTGGAAAAGATTAATTTTTTCATAAATATTAATTGTTTATTTTTGTTATGGAATTGATTATTGAGTCGATTTTACAAATATAATAAAATCAAAATGCTTCTTTTGATATATTTGTTACAAACGAATTTAGAATTATTTTATTGAGAATCATTTTAGACATATTTAAAAAATTTTTCTTGTTGATAGAACTAGGATTTTTGCTGATGATATTGGCAAACTTCTGGGTATTTTCTCTCACCGAAGGAAGAACGTATACTAAAATTTCAAAAATTCCGCCAAGAGAAGTAGCACTGGTTCTGGGAACTTCTCCAAAAACGATGGCAGGAAATGCCAATCCTTATTTTATTTCTAGAATGGATGCTACTGCGCTTCTTTATCATCATGGAAAAATCAAAAAAATCATTGTAAGTGGGGAAAAAAGCGAAGGGTATAATGAACCAAAAGCCATGAAAAATTTCTTAATTTACCAAGGAGGAGTTCCCGAAAACATTATTCTAGAAGACCCAAAAGGTTTTAATACTCGCGAAAGCATTCTAAGATGCAAAAATGAATACAAACAAAAAAACGTAATCATTGTTTCACAAGGATTTCATAACCTTAGAGCTTTATTTTTTGCAAGAAACATTGGTATGAACGCATTAGGATTTGATGCCCAAGATGTTACTAAATATCAGAGTTATTACAGAAATCACCTTAGAGAATTCCTCGCAAGAGTACAAGCTGTAGTGTATTATATTTTTGGAATTTCAAATGAAGAAGAACATCTGAAAAAATAAGGTTTCAGACCAAAAAAGAACGCATCAATCAACCAATTATTTAGGAATTTAGCTAAATTTGTAAAAAATATATTTTTAATGTTAGTAATAGGTATTGCAGGTGGAACTGGTTCTGGTAAAACCACCGTAGTGAATAATATTTTGCAACAATTGAATGCAGAAGGCGTAAATGTACTTTCTCAAGACAATTATTACCATGATAATCACCAATTATCGCTCTCAGAAAGAGAAGCGCTAAATTATGACCACCCAAAATCAATAGATTTTGAATTATTGGTAAAACATGTAAAAGCGCTGAAAAGAGGAGAAAACATAGAACAGCCTTTGTATTCTTTCGTAACGCATTCTAGAACGGGAGATCACGTTACTGTAGAACCTAAAAACGTTTTAATTGTAGAAGGAATTTTGGTTTTGACCAATCAGGAACTTTTAAAGGAATTCGATCTTAAAGTATTTGTTCATGCAGATTCAGACGAAAGATTAATCAGAAGAATTAGACGTGATACACAAGAACGCGGCAGAGATTTACACGAAGTTCTTCACCGTTATCAAACTACGCTAAAGCCAATGCACCAAGAGTTTATAGAACCTTCTAAAAACGAAGCAGACCTTATTGTTCCTAACATGAGAAAAAATTCTGTAGCTATTGATTTTCTTTCTACAGTCATTAACAATTCTCTTAAAAAAGCCTATTAATGAAGGAACTAATTAAAGATATTCAGAAAAAATCTCCGAGTTGGCGTTTCGTGCAGAAATACCTTCTCAATAAATATTTCATTACCATTTTTCTTTTTTTGGTATGGATGATTTTTTTTGATTCTACATCTTGGTTAGTCATCAAAGACTTAAACAAAGAAATAGGCAAATACGAAGAGCAACTCTCATATTACAAGTCAGAATATCATAAAAATGATGCTTTCTACAAAAAGCTCATGAACAACAAAGCAGAAAAAGAAAAGTTTGCACGAGAAAATTATTTTATGAAAAAGAAAAATGAAGAAATTTTTATTCTCGTGGTAGATAGTTCTGCCATCAAGAAAAAAGAAGAAGAATAAACAAATTATCTTGAATTTCGAATGTTGAAAAACATTTGAATATAAAACAAAAAACCATACATTATGTTTGCTCAAGTTACCCTTCAGGATTGGGAAAATCTGGTCAAAAAACAATTGAAGACAGAAGATATTTATGCCGTTCTTACCAAAGAAAACTTGGAAGGCATTTCTGTAAAACCTTATTATGCCGACACTGATTTTGTCTTAAAAAATCTGCCAAAAGTAGAAGAATCTACACATTTGGTTGCTAAATATCAAGATAATTTAGAAGAACATGCTTATGCATTTTTACTAGAACATAATGTAGAACATTTAACCGAAAAAACGCTTTTCGTAGCCAATAAAGATTTGGCAGGACACATTTCTCTTGCAGATGATAATCAATATATTTCTATAATAGATGTTTTTGAAAATCAAGAAATTAACACGCAATTAGCGGAAGAATTATTGTCTAAAAATTTCAAAAGAAATATTGCGGTAGATACTACTTTCTATCAAAATGCTGGAGCTTCTATCACGCAACAATTGGCTTTAGCATTAGCAAAAGCAAAAGATTTGGCAGAAGTTTTCGGAGCTGAAATTTTAGAAAAATTGGTTTTCAAATTTGCAGTTGGAGGGAATTATTTCTTTGAAATTGCAAAAATCAGAGCATTTAAAATCCTTTTCAATCAACTTTCTAAAGAATTCGGACTAGACAGCATTCCTTACATTTTCACAGAAACTTCTCTAAGAAATAAAGCTAATAACGATGAAGAAAATAACCTTATTCGTTCTACGCTAGAACTTTCCGCGGCCATGATTGCAGGTTCTGATGCGGTTTATAGCAATGATTTTAAAGTGCAAAATTCTAATTCACTTTCAGAGGAAATTTCGTTTAAACAACAAATTGTTTTGGCATACGAAAGTATTATTAATGTATTTGACGATGCTGCAAACGGAAGTTATTATATTGAAGAAATTACCCATCAATTCGCAGAAAACGCTTGGAAATTATTCTTAGAAATCGAAAATTCTGGTGGTTTTGTAGAAAATCTAAAATCTGGAAAAATTGCTGAAATGATCTATCAACAGGCAATTGCAGAACAAAATTGGGTAGAAGAAGGTAAAATAAAACTCATTGGTGTAAATCTTTACCCAAAACTAGAAAAAACCAAATCTGTAGAACAACTCTACAATGCTAAAGAAATAAAACCAGTAAGATGGGCTGAAATGTTTGAATAATCGCCACTAATGCACGAATATTTTTTTAAAATAATTTTGTTTTAAATTCCACTAATTCACAAATTGAAAAACTAAAATATGGGTATCATTCATAAGGAAGAATCATATCAAATTATTGGAATTTGTATGGAAGTTCACAATAATTTGGGAGCAGGTTTTTCAGAAATTGTATATAAAGATGCTTTGGAATTAGAATTCAAGAATGCGAAAATTGAATACTCTAGAGAAAAAGAATATACAGTAAACTACAAAGGCATTATCCTTTCTCATAAATTTTATGCAGATTTTGTCATATTTGATAAAATTATACTTGAAGTTAAAGGGAAAAATAAAATAGCTAATGAAGATATTGCACAATGCATTAATTATTTAAAAGTATCTGGAAATAATTTGGCTCTTTTGGTAAATTTTGGCGAACCAAAACTTAATTATAAAAGAATAGTTCTTTAGTCAAAATTTATTATAAAAATCAAATAAATTAAATATAATTTGCGCATTTGTAGCATAAAAAATAAACTTTGAATCAAAAAAAATTAAATAAAATTCGTGTATTCGTGGCAAAACATAAAGATGCGGATTTGCATTCTTTGTTATTGAAAAAATCTCCATTTCCAGAGGTTTCTATACAGGAATTGGTTCAGCAAATCAAAGGCAGAAAAGTAGCAGAGAAAAAGTTCCCTTTTTTGAATCAAGAAAACATTATTTTTCCACCCAATCTTAATCTAGAACAGGCTTCATCACAAGACACCGCAGACTTTAAAAAACAGTTTTTTAAAGGTAAAAAATTCGTGGATTTAACTTGTGGTTTTGGAATTGACGCTTATTTTATTTCTCAAAATTTTGAAGAAATTACTTTGATAGAACAGAATACAGAGCTTTTGGACATTGTAAAACACAATTGGGAAGTCCTCGGAAGAAAAGCGAATTTCCTCAACCAAAAATTAGAAGATTTTCTCACAAACAATAAAGAAAAATTCGATTTAATTTATCTAGATCCTGCAAGAAGAGATAACCATAACAGAAAAGTATTTCTTTTGGAGGATTTGTCGCCTAATATTATTGAAATTCAAGAGCAATTAAGTGACATTTCAACTGAAATTTTAATAAAACTATCACCGCTGATTGATATTCAGCATTTGGTTTCTTCGCTCAAAAATATTTATAAAATCTGGATTATTGCGGTTAAAAATGACGTAAAAGAAGTTTTGGTTTATCTCAAAAAAACAGAAAATCAACCAGATATTTCTTGCATCAATTTACAATCTTCAGAACCTGAATTTCACTTTAATTTAGATGATGAAAAACACTGTCAATCAGAACTTTCATTTCCTAAAAAATACATTTACATTCCAAATAATTCCGTATTAAAATCTGGAGCATTCAATTTAGTTTCAGAGAAATTTGGTTTGAAAAAATTACATCAGAACACACACATTTATACTTCCGAAGAAAAAATAGAACACTTCCCAGGAAGAATTTTTGAGACAGAAGAAATCAATTCAAAAGCGATTAAAAAGGGTGAACAATTTAATATCATCACCAAAAATTTTCCTTTAAAACCAGAAGAAATCAAGAAAAAATACAAAATAAAAGACGGCGGAAACCAATATCTTATCGCGGTAAAATCTCTTTCTGGAAATCATTTCCTGGTAGGAAAACTTCTTGATTAAGAAAATTTTAAGTTTTTTTTGTGGTAAACTCAATATTTCTTACTTTTGGAAAAATTTATAAACGTAATAATTTAGATATGAAAAAATTGGTATTTGCTGTGGCTGCAGCGTCTTTTTTAGTTTCTTGTGGTTTACCTGAAGGAGGAAACAAGGGAGTTTTGAAAAAAACTGAAGATGTAGTTAGATATGACGATGAAAATGCTGAAGCGCCTACTTATAAAGAAAAAACGGACTCTGTTACTGTAGAACAACCAGCTGCTGCAGAAGTTAAGGTAGATAGCACTGCAAAAAAATAAGATATTTTCTCATACAAAATAGATGTCTTGCAATTGCGAGACATTTTTTATATTTACTAAAATTTTAAAACAATGTCGGACACACAAAGTTATATCCAACAAAACAAGCAACGTTTTCTAGACGAATTGATAGAATTATTGAAGATTGCTTCTATTTCTGCAGACCCAGCTTACAATCAAGATGTGCTCAATTGTGCTGATGCTGTGGCAAAACACCTTGCCAATGCAGGAGCAGATCAAGTAGAAATCTGCGAAACCAAAGGTTACCCTGTGGTTTATGGTGAAAAAATCATCAATCCAGAATTACCAACCGTTTTGGTTTACGGTCACTATGATGTTCAACCTGCAGATCCACTAGAATTATGGGAAAGCGGACCTTTTGAACCTGTGGTTAAAAAGACAGAACTTCATCCAGAAGGTGCTATTTTCGCAAGAGGAAGTGCAGATGATAAAGGCCAATTCTTCATGCACGTAAAAGCTTTTGAAGCGATGATGAAAACCAATTCTCTACCTTGTAATATTAAATTCATTATTGAAGGAGAAGAAGAAGTAGGTTCTGTAAGTTTAGCTGGATTTTTAGAAGAAAATAAAGAAAAACTTTCTTGTGATGTGATTCTAATTTCAGACACACATATTTATTCTAACGAACAACCAACTGTGACTACTGGTCTTAGAGGTTTAAGTTATATGGAAGTAGAAGTAGAAGGTCCGAACAGAGATTTACACTCAGGATTATATGGTGGTGCTGTTCCTAACCCAATTAATGTTTTAGCAGAAATGATTGCTAAACTTCATGATGAAGAAGGAAGAATTACCATCGATGGTTTTTATGATAATGTAGAAATCGTTTCTGCGGAAGACAGAGCAGAAATGAATAAATTAAAAGACAACCCAGAAGAATTCAAAAAATCAATTGGTTTAAGCGGAGTAGAAGGCGAAACTGGTTATACTACCTTAGAAAGAACTTCTATCAGACCAACTCTTGATGTAAACGGAATTTGGGGAGGTTACACAGGTGAAGGTGCTAAAACCGTAATTCCTAGCAAAGCATTTGCTAAAATTTCTATGAGATTGGTTCCTTATCAAACTGACGAAGAAATTACTGAAAAGTTCACGAAATACTTTGAAAAAATTGCTCCTGCTTCTGTGAAAGTAAAAGTTACGCCTCATCACGGTGGAATGCCTTACGTTTTACAAAGCAATACCAAAGAATTCCAAGCAGCTAAAAAAGCTATGGAAAAAGCCTTTGGTAAAGAAGTTCTACCATATAGAAGTGGCGGAAGTATTCCTATTACTTCTCTTTTTGAGAAAATTTTAGGAGCAAAATCAGTTTTAATGGGCTTCGGTTTAGATTCTGATGCAATTCACTCGCCAAATGAACACTACGGATTGTATAATTTCTACAAAGGAATAGAAAGTATTCCATATTTCTTTGAATTTTATACTCAACAATAAATTTTAAGTTAATCCTCAGTCGAAAAGATTGAGGATTTTTTATTTCTGCTTAAAATTTGAGAATTAACTCCACATTTTTGGGAAAGAAAAAACCATTAATTTGTGGTAATTTTTAATGATTTCAAAAATTATTCCCGAAATAAAATCTCAAAATTTCCTTTGTTTCAGGCAATTATCGTATATTTATGCAATGAATATAAATAATTTTAGAGTATTATGCATGCATAATATTTTTTTATTTAAATTAGCAAACATTCAAATAAGAAAAATTGAACCTTATGAAATCGCCATGATTATCAAAACTAATTATAATGACGAATGAGCGATTGCATATGACCTTTAAAAAAACAATAAAAATCTACATATGAAAATATTAGTTTGTATTAGTAGTGTTCCAGATACTACTTCTAAAATTAACTTTACTGCAGATAAATCTGCTTTTGACAAAAACGGAATTCAGTGGGTAATTAATCCTTATGACGAATTTGCTCTTACAAAAGCTGTAAAATTACAAGAATCTCAAGGAGCTACAGTGACCATCGCTACTGTAGGTGACGCAGCTACTGAAGCTGTAATGAGAAAAGCTCTTGCTATTGGTGCAAATGACGCAATAAGAGTAAACGCTGAACCACAAGACAGTATTACCGTAGCTAAAGAATTGGCAAAAATTGTAGAAGAAGGTGGTTACGACTTGGTACTTTGCGGTAAAGAATCTATTGATTATAATGGTGCTGCTGTTCCAGCAATGATTGCTCAATTACTTAATAGACCTTTCGTAAATGCTTGCGTAGGTTTAGATGTAAATGGTGCAGAAGCTACTGTAGTAAGAGAAATTGAAGGAGGAAAAGAAACTTTAACTGTAAAAATTCCTGCTGTAATCGCTGGTCAAAAAGGTATGGTAGAAGAAAAAGACCTTATCATTCCCAACATGAGAGGAATTATGTCTGCTAGAACTAAACCTTTAACTGTAAAAGAACCAACTGAAACAGATGTTAAAGTAAGTGCAGTATCTTTTGATGCTGTTCCAGCTAGAGCTCAAGTAAAACTAGTTTCTGCGGATAATCTAGATGAATTGGTAAGATTACTTCACGAAGAAGCAAAAGTTATTTAACAAATTATTAATCCATTTGAAATTTGAAATTTGAAATTCAAAAAATCTCAAATCTTAAATCTCAAATCTCAAATCTTTTTAAATTATGTCAATTTTTGTATATACCGAAAATATTTCAGGAGCATATAAAAAAGCGGCTCTAGAAGCTGTTTCTTACGCAAAAACAGTTGCAGATATGTCTGGAACTGATGTAGTAGCGGTAAGCGTTAATCCTACAGATCCTGCAGATGTTCTTTACAAATACGGAGCTTCTAAAGTGGTTACTCTAAAAAGTGACACACTTAAAAGTTTCAACCCAAAAGCTTATGCAGAAGCTCTTGCTACTGTAGTAGATGGAGTAGTAGTTTTCCCGCATTCTACAGATGCTAGTTCTGTAGCTCCTATGCTTGCTGTGATTAAAAACGCTTCATTATTAACCAATGTAGTTTCTGCTCCAGTTGCCGTTTCTCCATTCGAAGCGAAGAGAAAATCTTTCTCTGGAAAAGCTTTTATGGATGCTAAAGCTCATAGCGAAAATGTAGTGGTTACTGTTTCTCAAAACTCTTTCGGAGTAAAAGAAAATCCAGTAGCAGGTTCTGAAGAAGTAAAAGAAGTTTCTGTTTCTGCAGAAGGTCTTACTGTGGTGAACCAAGAAAAATCTTCAGGAAAATTAGACCTTAAAGAAGCTGAAGTAGTAGTTTCTGCAGGTAGAGGGATGAAAGGTCCTGAAAACTGGGGAATGATCGAAGAATTAGCAAATGTTTTAGGTGCAGCTACCGCTTGTTCTAAACCAGTTTCTGATATCGGTTGGAGATCTCACTCAGAACACGTAGGACAAACCGGTAAAGCCATCGCTCCTAATTTATACATAGCAGTAGGTATTTCTGGTGCTATTCAGCATTTGGCTGGTGTAAACTCTTCTAAAACCATCGTAGTGATTAATAATGATGCAGAAGCACCATTCTTTAAATCTGCTGATTATGGAGTAGTAGGAGATGCTTTCCAAATTATTCCTGCACTAACAGAAAAAATTAAAGCATTAAAAGGACACTAAAATATCATCCTTTTTAAAAATATCAATCCGAGATTTTTATCTCGGATTTTTTTGTCGTTGCAGAAGCCAAAATTTTTTATTTCTTTTGAAGAATAAATGAATTTCTCATTATATAAAAAGTAAAACCAATTTTATCATCAAAACTTGTAAAATAAATCATCTGAAGGCAGTGATAAAATTTTAAATATCAAATGTTAAATTTTAAAAATTAAAGTATATTTGTATTCATGGATTATAAACAACTAATCATACGCGGAATATCTTATAGTCAAACTCAATCTGGAGCTTATGCATTGCTTCTGGAACATGAAGAAACTGGCGTAAAACTACCTGTAGTAATTGGTAATTTTGAGGCTCAATCTATTTCTTTAGGTTTAGAAAAAGACTTGAGACCACCTCGTCCACTCACGCATGATCTATTTACCAAATTTGTAAATTCTACTCATTATACCCTAGAATCGGTAATTATTTATCAAATTATTGACGGCGTTTTCTTCTCTAATCTCAATTTTAAAAACACAGAAAACGGAGAAGAACTTATTTTAGATGCCAGAACTTCTGATGCTGTAGCAATGGCAGTACGTTTTGATGCCCCAATCTATACTACAGAACAAGTATTGAACGAAGCTGGAATTCTTCTAGAAATTGACAATAATAATGAATTGCCAGAACCAGAAGAGGCTTTAGAAAGTGAAACTTCTGACCTCAAAAAACTCAGTACAGAAGAATTACAAATTTTATTAGACGATGCAGTGAGAGAAGAAGATTATGATGCCGCTATGGAAATCCAAGAAGAACTCAAAAGACGAAATAAAAAAATTGACTAGCGCTAAAAATTAAATAATAAACTCTGAAAACACTCAACGGTCTAAAATACCGTAAAAGAAAAAATTACTACTTATGAATATTAAATTTAGATTGACACTGCTCAGTTTTCTACAATTTTTTGTTTGGGGAGCTTGGCTAATCACCATCGCTAATTATTGGTTTGGAACCAAACAATGGGATGGAACAAAGTTTGGCGCTGTTTTTAGTACTATGGGAATTGCTTCTGTATTCATGCCTACTTTAGTAGGAATCATCGCAGATAGATGGATTAATGCTGAGAGAATTTATGGAATTCTGCATATTTTATACGCTGCGGTTCTGTTTTATTTACCTCAAGTAACCACACCAGATACATTTTTTGCAGTGATGCTTCTTGCGATGGTATTTTACATGCCTACAATTGCACTAGCAAACTCTATTTCTTATACTTTACTTAAAAACAATAATTACGACGTGGTAAAAGATTTTCCACCGATTAGAGTTTGGGGAACAATTGGCTTCATCGTAGCGATGTGGATTACGAATTTATCTGGAAATAAAGCTTCAGAATTTCAATTTTACATTGCAGGTGTAGCAGCAGTTTTACTTGGTTTATATTCATTTGCATTACCAGCTTGTAAACCACAAAAATTAATTTCTAAAGACTCTTCGCTAGTAGAAGTTTTAGGTCTAAACGCATTCAAACTTTTTGGAAACTATAAAATGGCTCTTTTCTTCATATTCTCTATGTTTTTAGGAGGTGCTTTACAGTTAACCAATGCATATGGAGATGTGTTTTTAAGTGAATTCGAGAATTTTCCAAAATACGCAGATTCATTCGTAGTGAAATATTCTACCATTATCATGTCTATTTCTCAAGTTTCTGAAACTTTATTCATCCTTGCTATTCCTTTCTTTTTAAGAAAATATGGAATTAAAAACGTAATGTTAATGAGTATGTTTGCTTGGGTTTTAAGATTTGGTTTATTCAGTTTTGGTAATCCTACTTCAGGACTTTGGATGATTATTTTATCATGTATTATCTACGGAATGGCGTTTGATTTCTTCAATATTTCTGGTTCACTTTTCGTAGAAACCAATACCAATTCTAAAATTCGTTCTTCAGCTCAAGGTTTATTTATGATGATGACCAATGGTTTCGGAGCGATTATCGGAAGCGTTTCTGCAGGTTGGGCGATTGATAAATTCTTTACTCAAAAATTCTCTACCGCAGATTCTTTAGCTGGATTTTTAGATACTACAGTAGACAATTCTAAATTTGTAGAATTTATAGGAAAACAAGGTTCTTCCATTGTAAATGGTACTTTGACTAAAGAGATTGCGATGAAAGATTGGCCACACATTTGGTTAGCTTTCGCTGCTTACGCTTTAGTGATTGCTGTACTTTTCGCTTTGATGTTTAAACACAAGCACAATCCAGAAGCAATAGGAAACGTATCTCATTAATCTAAATCATTGATTATAAACATAAAACACACTTTTTAGAAAGTGTGTTTTTTTTTGTACTTTGGCGAAAAGAATTTTAAAATTTAAATCTCTATTAAATATCATGAAAGAAGTATTTATCGTTTCAGCAGCAAGAACACCTATGGGAAGTTTTCTAGGAAGTTTATCCAGCATTCCTGCCCCTAAATTAGGTTCAATTGCTATCAAAGGAGCGTTAGACAAAATTAATCTTGACGCAAAACACGTTCAAGAAGTTTATATGGGTAATGTTTTACAAGCTGGAGAAGGACAAGCTCCTGCTCGTCAAGCTGCATTAGGCGCCGGTTTATCAAACGAAACACCTTCTACCACTATCAATAAAGTATGTGCTTCTGGGATGAAAGCCGTAATGATGGCTTCTCAGTCTATTAAATCTGGTGACCAAGACGTAATTGTAGCAGGTGGGATGGAAAACATGAGCCAAGTTCCGCATTATTACAGTGCGAGAAATGCTGTAAAATTGGGAGATGTAAAAATGCAAGACGGAATGTTAGTTGACGGTTTGACTGATGTTTACAACAAAATCCACATGGGAGTTTGTGCAGAAAAATGTGCTGCAAAATATGAATTCTCAAGAGAAGACCAAGACAACTTCGCGATTCAGTCTTATAAAAGAAGTGCTGAAGCTTGGGCTTCTGGTAAATTTAAAGAGGAAATCGTTCCTGTAGAAATTCCACAGAGAAAAGGAGAACCGATTATTTTCGCAGAAGACGAAGAATATAAAAATGTAAATTTTGACAGAATTGGAACTTTGCCTACTGTTTTCCAAAAAGAAAATGGAACAGTAACTGCTGCAAATGCTTCTCCATTAAATGATGGTGCTTCTGCATTGGTTTTAATGTCAAAAGAAAAAATGGAAGAACTTGGGTTAAGACCTTTAGCAAAAATCGTTTCTTATGCAGATGCTGCACACGAACCAGAATGGTTTACCACAGCTCCTGCAAAAGCATTACCAATTGCTCTTAAAAAAGCTGGTTTAGAAGTTTCTGATATTGATTTCTTCGAGTTTAATGAAGCTTTTTCAGTAGTTGGTTTAGCCAACAATAAAATTTTAGGTTTAGACGAATCTAAGGTAAATGTTAATGGTGGTGCCGTTTCATTAGGACATCCTCTAGGAAGTTCTGGTGCTAGAATTATCGTTACACTCATTAATGTTTTAAAACAAAACAATGGTAAATATGGTGCTGCTGCAATCTGTAATGGAGGTGGTGGTGCTTCTGCAATTGTGATTGAGAATTTATAATTTTCTCATCTTACAAATAATTAACCATTAAGATTTATTGATTTTTTAGTCAATTTCTTAATGGTTTTTTTATTTTTGTGTAATAATTCCTTTTTACGGAAAAAAACTATGAAACAAAATATCAAAAACAACCCTAAAATCATGAAAGCTTGGGCTTTCTACGATTGGGCGAATTCTGTTTATTCACTGGTAATTACCTCTACCATTTTTCCTATTTACTATTCTATTATTACTACTGCTTATGAAAAAAGCGAGTACGTAACCGAAACAGGAAAATGGATTAAAGTTCCAGTGAGAAATATGATTAATATTTTCGGAAAAGATTATCAACCAGATGCAGTTTATGGCTATTCTCTAACGATTTCGTTTTTGATTGTGGTCATTCTTTCGCCTATTTTATCCTCTTTGGCAGACACCATTGGAAATAAAAAGTCTTTCTTGCAATTTTTCGCTTATTTAGGAGCAACTTCTTGTATGGGATTGGCTATGTTTACCAATATGAATAACGTTTTCTTAGGATTGCTTTTCAGTATTACTGCGAGTGTAGGATTCTGGGGAAGTTTGGTTTTCTACAATTCATTCTTACCGGATATTGCTACGCCAGATAAGCAAGATGCACTTTCTGCAAAAGGTTACGTTTATGGTTACATTGGCTCCGTAATTTTAGTGGTGATTTGTTTGGCATTAATTATGTTTTTTGCAGACACTCCAAAAGAAGCACTTTTATACACTAGAATTTCATTCTTATTCACGGGAGCTTGGTGGTTTGGATTCTCTCAATATACCTTCAAACATTTACCTCAATTTGGTGAAGTAAAAGACCAACTACCAAAAGATTTAGTATTGCTGAATCTAAAAAATATTTTCAAAAGTCATAAATCAAACGGTGGCTTTGTAGAAGTTTTAAAAGACAATATTATCTTCTACATTGAAATCGTGAAAGAAAGTTTTAGAGAATTATATAAAGTTGGCGCACAATTATTCAGAACTGCTAATCTTAAGTATTTTTTAGCAAGTTTCTTCTTTTACAGTGTTGGAATGCAGACCATTTTCCTAATGGCTACATTGTTCGGGAAGAGTGAAATTAACCTTGAACAAGGAAAACTCATTATGACCTTGTTAATCATTCAAATTGAAGCAATCATTGGTGCCATTTTCTTCTCGAGATTATCAAAAAGAATAGGCAATAAAAATGTGATTAGCATTACCATTATTTTATGGATATTCGCTTGTCTTTCTGCTTATTTCCTCAAAAAAGAAAATCCAAATGTAGAATATCAATTTTACGGAATTGCAGCCATCATCGGTTTAGTAATGGGAGGTATTCAGTCGATGTCTCGTTCTACCTACAGTAGACTTTTACCGAAAGATTCTATGGATAATACTACGTATTTCAGCTTTTATGATGTATTAGAAAAGATAGCAATTATCCTAGGAACCTTCATTTTTGCACTATTAATCGACAATTATGATGCAATTAGGTTGTTCTTCTTACAAGAAACTTCATTCCAACTGCCTACCACTTCAGGAATGAGATTTGCAGCACTTTCTATGTCGGTTTTCTTTGCATTAGGATTGTTTTTCATTAGATTTTTGAAATTCAACAAAATATCAGACAAAGAAACTTTGTAAATCTTTAGAAAATATAATCACAAGAACTTCAAATTTGAGGTTCTTTTTTTATGCGGAAATCTTACGATTGATAAACTTTTTCAGAGAATAATTCCGTATTTTTGTAAGTCTTGATTTTTTTGACGAGATTGACATTATGAGTACAGAAAAAGAATACATCGAAATATACGGAGCTAGAGAACACAATCTTAAAAACATCAATGTTAAAATTCCTAGAAATGAATTGGTTACCATTACGGGACTTTCAGGTTCTGGGAAATCTTCTTTGGCATTTGATACCATTTTTGCAGAAGGACAAAGACGTTATATCGAAACTTTTTCTGCTTATGCTCGTCAGTTTTTGGGCGGTTTAGAGCGTCCAGATGTTGATAAAATCGAAGGACTTTCTCCTGTAATTGCCATCGAACAAAAGACTACCAATAAAAATCCACGTTCTACAGTGGGTACCGTGACAGAATTGTATGATTTTCTACGTTTGCTTTTCGCCAGAGTTTCAGATGCTTATTCTTTGGAAACTGGTCAAAAAATGGTGAGCTACACAGAAGAACAAATTCTAGAAACCATCAAAGAAAATTATAAAGGCGAAAAAGTTTTGCTTTTAGCACCTGTCATTCGTTCTAGAAAAGGACATTACCACGAACTCTTTGTGCAATTGGCTAAAAAAGGGTATTCTCAAGCCAGAATCGATGGAGAATTACAAGATATAGAATATGATTTAAAGCTTGACCGTTACAAAACTCACGATATAGAAGTGGTAATAGACCGATGGATTATCGGCGAAAACGCTACGGAAATCAGAATGGCAAAATCGCTGAAAACGGCTTTGCAAATGGGAGAAGGAGTAGTGATGGTTCAGAAATTAGGCGCAACAGACTATCAATATTTTTCTAAAAATTTGATGGATGCACACAGCGGAAATGCTTTGCCTATTCCAGAGCCAAACACGTTTTCTTTCAACTCACCAAAGGGAAGTTGCCCAACTTGTAAAGGTCTCGGAACCATCAAGAAAATCAATGAAGAATTTTTGGTAGAAAACCCTAATTTTTCTATCAATCAAGGCGCTTTATTGCCTCTAGAAGTTTTGAAAGGAAACAAATGGCTTCTCACTCAAATTAAAAATATTTTAGAGATTTTCGGGCTAGGTTTAAATACTTCTTTCAATGAAATTCCTCGTGAAGCCGTAGATTATATTTACTACGGTTGCCAAAAAGAATTTACTGCTGATTTGAAATACGCCGGAATTTCTAAGAAAATAAAAATCAATTTTGAAGGGTTAATTCCTTATTTAAGTCAAGTGATTGAAGACAAAGAAAACTACGATGCAGTAGTACTTGAAAGACAATTTACTACCGAAGAAACTTGTCCAGAATGCAACGGAGCGAGACTCCAAAAAAGCAGTTTGGCTTTTAAAATTGATGGAAAAAATATTGCTGAAATCAATGCGTTGAGTTTGTTGGATTTGAAAGATTGGATTCAAGAAGTTAAAGAAAAATTCAGCGAAAAAAATAAAATCATCGCCAACGAAATTCTAAAAGAAATAGAAACCAGATTGCAGTTTTTATTAGACGTTGGTTTAGATTATTTAAGCTTGAGTAGAAGTTCTAGAACGCTTTCTGGTGGCGAATCTCAGAGAATTAGATTGGCTACACAAATTGGTTCTCAGTTGGTAAATGTATTGTATATTTTAGATGAACCAAGCATTGGCTTGCATCAAAGAGATAACGAAAGACTCATCAATTCATTGAAAAATCTGCGAGATATTGGCAATTCTGTTCTCGTGGTAGAACATGATAAAGACATGATTCTAGAAGCCGATTACGTTCTCGATATCGGTCCTAGAGCTGGTAAACACGGTGGCGAAATTCTTTGGCAAGGAAAACCTAAAGATCTAATCAAAGCCAATACAATCACGGCAGATTATCTCACTGGAAAAAGAAGCATAGAAATCCCTAAAGAAAGAAGAAAAGGAAATGGAAAATTTCTAAAATTAAAAGGCGCAACAGGAAATAACCTGAAAAACGTAAACCTAGAAGTTCCTTTAGGAAAATTAGTGGTGGTAACAGGAATTTCGGGAAGTGGAAAATCTTCTTTGATTAACGGAACGCTTTATCCAATTCTCAACAAACATTTTTACAGAGCGGTTCAAGAACCTTTGCCTTATAAAAAATTTGAAGGCATCGAAAATATCGACAAAATTGTAGATGTAGACCAAACTCCGATTGGAAGAACACCACGTTCTAATCCTGCAACTTACACCGGAATGTTCACCGATATTAGAAATCTTTTTGCAGAATTGCCAGAATCTAAAATTCGTGGTTACAAAGCGGGGAGATTTTCTTTCAATGTAAAAGGTGGAAGATGCGAAACGTGTCAAGGTGGCGGTTTAAAAGTCATTGAAATGAACTTTTTACCTGATGTTTACGTGCATTGCGAAACCTGCAACGGAAAACGCTTTAACCGAGAAACTTTGGAAGTTCGCTACAAAGGAAAATCGATTTCTGATGTGTTGGAAATGACGATAGATGAAGCGGTAGATTTCTTCCAACCGATTCCTAAAATTTATGCAAAAGTGAAGACTTTGCAAGACGTTGGTTTGGGTTACATTACACTTGGTCAACAATCTACCACATTAAGTGGAGGAGAAGCGCAACGTATAAAACTGGCGACAGAACTTGCCAAAAAACAAACAGGGAACACGCTTTATATTCTGGATGAACCTACAACAGGTTTGCACTTTGAAGATGTAAAAATTCTAATGGAAGCCATCAATCAGTTGGTAGAATTAGGCAATTCTTTTATTATTATTGAACATAATTTAGATGTCATTAAATTGGCAGACCACATTATAGACATCGGTCCAGAAGGTGGAAAACACGGTGGCGAAATCATCGCAACGGGAACTCCTGAAGAATTGATAAAATCAAAAAAATCTTTGACTGCTAAATTTTTAAAAAAGGAAATGGAATTGACTAATCCTAAAATAGGTTTACAAGTTTTACATTAAAATACCAATCCGGAAGATATTGATTTTCCGGATTTTTTGTGGATTGTTTCCGGGGTTTTCATCTTCAGACTAAGATGTGGTCTTTTGTTGTTGTAAATATAAATACTTTCTTTAACCATTTGTTTTAAATCCTGAATGTTTTTGCATTTATAAATTAAAAATTCCTGCTTCAATATTCCGTTTATTCTTTCTGCCAAAGCATTTTGATAACAATCATAGCCATCTGTCATTGAGGGTTTTATTTTGTTTTCAACAAGTACTTTCTGATACACTTCTGAGCAATATTGCAATCCCCTGTCTGAGTGATGAATAAGCGGAAGATGTGTTGTTCTGTTTTTAACGGCCATTTTCAGAGCTTTGACTACATTTTCAGCATTCATATTTTCACTTAATTCGTAACCCATTATTTTTCTGCTGTAAGCATCCGTAACCAAAGATAAATAACAGACATTCGTTTTGGTTTTTATATAAGTGATATCGCTTACAAATACCTGTTCTTTTCTTTTTAGGCAAGTCGTTTTCAAAAGGTTGGGGTGTTTTCTGAGCCAGTGTTTGGAGAAAGTTGTTCTTGTATATCTTTTCTTAGGATAAATAAGCAGGTTTTCTCTTCGTAAATAATTGAACAGCGCATCTCTGCCTATTTTTATCTTTTCAAGCTTGAACTTATTTTTAAGCAAATAATAAAGTTTTCTTGTTCCTATTCTGGGCTGTTCTAAACGAATCTCCTCAACGAATTGTTTAACTTTCTCCAATTCTTTTTCCCGAACACATAATCTTTGGCGCTGCTGGTAAATGGCTTGTCTGCTTATCCCAAACAATCTGCAGATTTTGGATAAACTCAATCCTTTTTCTTGGAGTTGTCTGACTGTTTGGGCGTAAACTTTTTTCGGATCTGTGTGCCGTATTGCTTGTCGGAGATATCAATCATCATATTGAGAACTTTGGTTTTCAGTTTCTCATCAGCTAATTCTTTCTCTAATCTTTTAATCTTTTCGGCGGGTGTTTCTTTGGATTGTAACATGGTATGAATGGTGGGTTTGCTCCAATCTAAATTACCATATTTTCTGAGCCAAACCAAAACGGTGCTTCTACCTTGGATACCGTAATGTTGTTGTGCCTGTTTGTAAGTGAATTCGCCCTTTTCTACACGGCTTACAATACCTAATTTAAAAGCCATTGTGTAATCTTGTTGTGTACGCTTTTCTACTGTCTTCTCTCGATTTTCCATAATAAGTCTATTGGGTGTAAACTTATTTTAGGACGGGTCAAATAAAAATAAAAGAGCAAGAATAATTCTTGCCCTTTTTTTATCTATGCTACATCTTCATTATAATTCTGATAAACGATTTGCATAATCTCAAAATCTGATAATGGCCTAATTTTTCCATTCAAAATTTCAGATTTATAATCAACTAATAATTTACCATATTTAAGAATCCAGTTTGATAGAGATTCTTTTGAACATGGATATTTACTCTTAATATCTTTTAATTGTAATTCTCCATCTTTTCCTGTAGGTGTAATATCAACAATTAAATCTTTATCGTAAATCAAAAAATTTCTAATGGCAAACCTATAGAAACAATTAATATTACTATTTGCCATAAACTCAAGTCTAACAATTTCTTTAGGTACAAAAATTATTGGAACTCCTAAATAATATGGTAATAAAACATCCTTATTTTCCCACGACAGATTTTCACGGTTAAAAATATCTTTTTGATGAAAATTACTCATAGGAATATTATGTATTTTGCATTGTTCTTGAGTAAATTCAATCAAATTACTTTTAATTATCTTTGTAGTAATATCTGAAATTCTATCTGAGCTTATATCCTCAATAAACAATTCAATATCTGCAAAATGACTTAAGATTCCTGATTGAACAGCTTTGTTATTTTTAATTGCATCAATAAGTTTTGGTTTAAGTTTTTTTGAAATTGAATTACCTTTTATTCTATTTGATGAATAACCCAATTTAGTTTCATTAGGTTCTTTCATTCCAGATAAAATTCTTGTTATGCCTTTTGTATCTTTTGCCCTTACAAGTTTAATCAATTCTGCCCAAAACATTTCAATATTCTTTTGCATCTTTTTTGAAAGTGGAGCATTTGAAATTTCAATTAATCTTGGGTCTATAAATAGAAGATTATCATTTTTTAGATTTACATCTACGAAATCTAATTCTCTTTGGTCTTTTCCTAGACCATAATGTGTAGCTATATTTAAATATTGCATATTTACTTATTTAAAAATTATAAAAAAAAATTATAAAAAATTGGCATGTATATTGTTATACATATTTTTGAGTAAAATTAACTCACTATAATTAGAATATTTAATTTTTTGCTATTTAAAATTTTAACATTTTTTAACTTTTTTTTAACATAAATAATATGTACTTTTGCAATCTGATATTAGGGGAAAATATCAATAAACTAATTTGATTTTTAATTTGAGATAGCAAGCCTCAAATACAAATTCAGAATTAAGCACAATTACTTCAAAAATTGTGCCATTTCTGTATATAAGACTTCATGGCATAAAATTTAATAATTTTATGCCATTTCTGTGTCTGTTTTTAAGATGTTATTCAAAAATATGGCATAATTTAACTTTTCATAAATTTAGACTTTTATAATTTACCAAATCTATAACCACAAATAATCAGTTTTATAAATTTACATGAACTACCAAATCCGTGAAATGCTTCCAGAAGATGGAACGAGAGTTTTAGAAATTTTAAAACAAGGAATCGAAGGCGGCAATGCTACTTTTGACAAAGATGTTCCAAGTTGGGAAACTTGGGACAATAAATATTTCAAAGTTTGTAGATTGGTTTTGGTAAACGAAAATGGAGTAGTGCAAGGTTGGGCTGCTATTCAACCGGTTTCTGCAAGAGCATGCTTCAAAGGTGTTGCCGAAGTCAGCATTTATCTAGATAATTCAGTTCATGGAAAAGGATTTGGCGAAATGATGCTCCATAAATTAATAGAAGAAACCGAAGAACATGAATTCTGGACTTTACAATCAGGTATTTTCCCAGAAAATGTAGCGAGTATAAAAATTCATGAAAAATTAGGCTTCAGAATCATTGGAAGAAGAGAAAAAATCGCTGAAATGAACAGTGTTTGGAGAGATATTATTCTTTTAGAAAGAAGAACTCATAAATTCTAAAAACGTTAAAGTTTTCATAAGAAATAAGATTTTGGCAAAGCTTTTGTTTTAAAGAAAGTATCAACCCCCAAAATCTTAAAGAAATGAAAAATATATTTAAAATATTCGGCGCTTTAGCACTCACGATTACTGTAGTTTCTTGTGGTTCTAGTAATGTTTACGGAGATAATGGAAGAGTTTATAGAGCTCCAGATGGTAGAATTTACAGACAAGGCGAAATTTATAGAGCACCTAATGGTAATGTTTACCGAAATGGTGTTTTAATTAGAAGCGGTTCTTCTACGGTAATCATCGTAGATGACAGACCTCAAAATTCACCTCCTGGACAAATGAAAAAAGTCTATGGAACCAAGTCGGCTAAAGTTTTCGCGCCTGGTCAACAAAAAAATGATCGTTATTACTATGATGAACACGGCAAAAAAAGAAAAATCAAGCACAAAAAGAATCACCGATAAAAACAGAGATTAAATATTGATAATGAGAGCCCGAATTTTCGGGCTTTTTTATGAAATTCCTTTTTCTATATTTCTATTTAAATACACTTTATAGTCGGGAGTTTCTACTGCATATTCTGTGTGCATAAAAGGCGAAGTCAGAATAAAATCTGCGGTAGAAGCATCACAAGCTACGATAATATTCCAAACCGCACAGATTCTTAAAAAAGCCTTCACATCTGGATCATGAGGTTGTGCTTCCATAGGATCCCAAAAGAAAATAACGATATCTATTTTTCCTTCGGCAATCATTGCACCGAGTTGTTGATCTCCACCAAGTGGCCCACTCATTACTCTGTGAACAGGAACTCCCAATTCATTTTCTATCAATTTTCCCGTGGTTCCTGTAGCAATTAATTGATGTTGTTGAATCACTTCACTGTGTTTTTTTACCCATTCAAGTAATTCATCTTTTTTATGGTCATGAGCAATAAGCGCTATAGTTTTTTGAGGAGAAAGCAACCTTACATTTTTAGTCATTTCATACATTTTTGAACAAGTAAATTTACAAAAAAAGCAGAACAAAATGTTCTGCTTTGGTATTAATTGTATTTTAATATTTTAGTTTTGGCTAAGATATTCTGCAGTTGCAGTTCTAGTAGCATTCATTGCTGCTTTACCTTCTTGCCAGTTTGCTGGACAAACTTCTCCGTATTTTTGAACGTGAGTATAAGCATCAATTAATCTTAAATATTCAGCTACGTTTCTTCCAAGAGGCATATCATTTACGCTTTCGTGGAAAACCTTTCCTTCTTCATCAATTAAATAAGTTGCTCTGTACGTTACGTTAGACCCAGAAAAAGTTTCGTTTCCTTCTTCATCATATTCGAAATCTTGGTCTACAATTCCTAAAATATTAGCCAATTGCCTGTGTGTATCAGCTAAAAGTGGATAAGTCACTCCTTCGATTCCACCCATATTTTTTGGAGTAGATAACCATGCGAAGTGTACCTCGTTTGTGTCACAAGAAGCACCAATAACCATAGTGTTTCTGTTTTTAAATTCTTCTAAAGCAGCTTGAAAAGCGTGTAATTCTGTTGGACAAACAAAAGTAAAGTCTTTTGGATACCAAAATAATAAAACTTTTGATTGATTTTTTACTGCTTCTTCTAAAACGTTAATTCTTAAATTTTCTCCTGATTTAGAGATTGCGTCTACCGTTACATTTGGAAATTTTCTTCCTACTAATGCCATTTTTTTGTTGTTTTTTACTATTATATTTTCAGTTTGCAAAATTAATCAATTTTAAAATTTTTAAAATGAGAAACCGATAATTTTTTTCTATGACTCCTAAAAAGCAAAAAATCTTCAGCTTTTGACTGAAGATTTTAAGGATATTTTTAAAAATTTGTTAATGAATTTCTGCTTCTGTTAAAGCTTTTTTAATTCTACTCATCGCTTCTTTTAATTCTTCTTCAGAAGCCGCATAAGAGAATCTGATACAATTAGCATCACCAAAACTTACGCCTCCTACACAAGCTACATGTGCTTTTTCTAATAAAAACATCGCAAAATCATCAGAATTATTGATAAAAAAACCGTCAATCGTTTTCCCGATGTAATAAGAAATATCTGGGAAGAAGTAGAATGCTGCTTTTGGCAAATTAACTTTAAATCCTGGAATATCTTTCATCAATTCAAAAACCAAATTTCTTCGTTTTTCAAAACTTTCTACCATAAAATGATATTCACTCGGATCTGTTTCCAATCCTGTAATCGAAGCTCTTTGCGCAACTGTATTCGCACCAGAAGTCATTTGTCCTTGAACTTTATCACAAGCTTTGGCTAACCATTCTGGACAAGCGCTATAACCAATTCTCCAACCGGTCATTGCAAAAGCTTTAGACATACCGTTGATTACTGCAGTTTGTTCATAAACTTGTGGGAATTCTGCAATAGAAGTGTGTTTTCCATCGTAATTGATGTATTCGTAGATTTCATCAGAAATAATCGTTACATAAGGATATTTCGCCACTACGTTGGCTATTTTTTCTAGTTCATCTTTTGTATAATAACTTCCAGAAGGATTACAAGGCGAACTGTAAAGAATTACTTTGGTTTTTGGAGTAATTGCTGCTTCCAGTTGTTCAGCAGTCATTTTAAACTCTGTATCAATATTCGTTTCTATAAAAACTGAAGTTCCGCCCATCATTTTCACCATTTCGTCGTAAGAAACCCAATAAGGAGCTGGCAAAATAACTTCGTCACCATCATTTACTACTGCTGCTAAAACATTAAGAATAGACTGTTTTGCACCGTTTGAAACACATATTTGAGTTGGTTTATAATCCAGATGATTATCTCTTTTCAGCTTTTTAGCAATCGCTTGTCTCAATTCTAAAAATCCTGGAACAGGCGAATAATGAGAGAAATTTTGATTAATAGCATCAAAAGCAGCTTGTTTGATATTCGCAGGAACATCAAAATCTGGTTCACCAAGAGTTAAAGAAATCACATCTATTCCGGCAGCTTTCATTTCACGGGCTTTATTGCTCATTACGAAAGTTTGAGAATAACTTAATCTGTTTAATCTATCTGACAGTTTATTCATTTTTACGATTTTTAGCAAAGATAAATTTTAAAGTATAAATTCCGAAAGATTTCCGCGATAAATTCTTTATTTTTGTTGAAATATTAGAACGCATATGTCTTCAGAAATTATTTTAAAATATTTCCCAAATTTAACAGACCAACAAAAATCTCAGTTCCAACAACTTGAAACGCTCTATAAAGACTGGAACGAAAAAATTAACGTGATTTCGAGAAAAGATATTGATGAATTCTACGAAAGACACGTTCTCCATTCATTGGGAATTGCAAAAATTATGGAATTTGCAGATGGAACCAAAGTTCTAGACATAGGAACTGGTGGTGGTTTCCCGGGAATTCCTTTGGCGATTTTGTTTCCGAATGTAGAATTTACTTTGGTAGATTCTATTGGCAAAAAAATTACGGTAGTGAATGCAGTTGCCGAAAGTCTTGGCTTAAAAAATGTAAAAGCCTATCACGAAAGAGCCGAAAAAATAAAAGACAAATTCCATTTTGTAGTGAGCAGAGCAGTTACACAAATGCCTGTTTTCTTGCGTTGGTTGAAAGGAAAATTCGAAAAAGAACAATTTAACCCAAAACACAACGGCGTTTTATACTTAAAAGGTGGTGATTTAGGAGAAGAACTCGCTGGAATAAAATGTGAAATTTATAATCTGAAAGACCAGTTCGAAGAAGAGTTTTTTGACACTAAAAAAGTAGTATATTTATCCAAAGGAAATTTTAATTCATAAAAACTTAAATCAATGAAGAAAATTTTTAACCTCAGCATAATCGCTTTATTAGCTGGATTTATCGCTGTTTCTTGTGATAGAAATGACGAAGACGAAATACAAAATGTAGAATCTATCAAAATAGATAGTGTGAAAATTGCACAAGATACGATGGATGTTTTCACCATTCAAACCATCAAAACGTATTCTACTTATCCAAGTGCTTGTGATGATTTTTTTGGATATGATTACATCAGAAATGGTTTAGAAAGAAATGTGGTGGCTTATTCTTACACCATTAACGGAACTTGTACTCAAGCAACAAGAGTTGGAGTAAATGGTTTCAACTTTAGACCAGAAGAAAAAGGGATTTACACTTTCAAATTTTGGAACGGAAAAGACAGCAGCAATCAAAATATTTGGATTGAGAAAACAATTGTAGTAGAATAGTATGAAGAAGATTTTTAGCCTTATTTTATTATTTTGTTTTTTAACTGTTTTTTCTCAAAAATTAGTCTGGAAAGAGGGAACAAAACTTAATTGGAGCCTTTTTAAATCCCTAGAAAACAAAATGAAAAGTGACAGCACCATTGTCAGTTATTCTTCTTGTGGACTAAGTTACACCGCTTTTAAAGACAAAGCCAATAATAAAATGAAGGTGAGAATAGATGCTACTTTTGACCCAAGCAAATCTTGGAAACATCCTATTAAAACCAAAAATCTCAATATAAATCACGAACAAGGCCATTTTGATATTGCCGAAATTTACGCTAGAAAACTGAGAAAAGAATTTCTAGAAAATGTAAAAACGGAGAAAGATTACCAACTGAAATTTAAGTTGATTTATCAGGTAATGTATGGCGAATTTCTCGATTATCAAAACTATTATGATAACATTACCAAACGAGGAACCAATGCAGAAAAACAAAATGAGCTAGATGCAGAAATTAAAGCTCAACTCAAAAAACTAGAACGCTATAAAAACTAATGAATTACCAAAAAACCATAGAAGAAATATATGTAGAAAGCCAAGAATTTCCTAAAATAGGAGAAGTATCGGCTTCTATACCCGAACTTAAAAATATCAGTCCGGATAAGTTTGGAATTTTCATTTCTACACATGAAGGAACAGAATTTGGCAAAGGAGATTTTCAGGAAAAAATTTCTATACAAAGTGTTTCAAAAGTCTTCACGCTGTGTTTGGCATTTTCTATTTTAGGCGAAAAAATTTGGCAGCGTGTAAATGTAGAACCTTCTGGTAACGCATTTAATTCTTTGGTGCAATTAGAAAACGAAAAAGGAATTCCCAGAAATCCTTTTATAAATGCAGGTGCAATAGTTATTGCAGACATTTTACTGTCTCATCTTAAAAATCCAAAAGAAGATTTTTTAGAATTTATCAGAGAAATTTCAGGCAAAAAAAACATTCAGTTTAACCAAAAAGTTGCCCTTTCTGAAAAGCAAACAGGCTACAGAAATTTTGCGCTTGGTAATTTTTTGAAATCATTTGGAAATATCGAAAACAAGGTAGAAGACGTTCTGGATTTTTATTTTCATCAGTGTTCTGTAGAAATGACTTGCGAAGAATTAGCTCATGCTTTTTATTTTTTGGCCAACGAAGGAAAAACCAAATCTGGTAAAACCATTTTAAATAAAAGTCAGATAAAAAGACTTAATGCATTAATGTTAACATGCGGTTTTTATGATGAATCCGGAGAATTTGCTTACAAAGTAGGATTGCCTGGAAAAAGTGGAATTGGCGGTGCAATTGTAGCCGTTTTACCCAGAAAATTTGCGGTGGCAACTTGGAGCCCAAGATTAAATGAAAAAGGAAATTCAGAAGCAGGAATGTATGCTCTGGAACTGCTCACAACCAAACTGGGAATTTCAATTTTTTAAGCATGAAATTTCTAAAAAAAACCATAACCAATTTGCTTGATAAATCTAAAGATTTATCGGGTTTTTCATTTATAATTCCAGGAAAAAGACCCGTAGTTTTCATTAAAGAAATCTTAAAAGAAAAACAATATAATGGGATTCTTCCAGAGTTTTTTACGATTGATGAATTGGTGCATAAAATCAGTCAAAAACAAGAAATCAAAGGCATTGCACTTTGGCTTTTTGCCTATCAAACTTATAATCAACTTTATCAAGACGAAGATTTGGCGAGTTTCCTGAAATGGTTCCCTACATTGCAAAAAGATTGGGACGATATGCTGAAATTTCATGGAAATGACAAAGAAATTCTGGAATGGATGCTTGCTGAAGAACGCATCAAAAACTGGGGCGAAAATCTGGGCGATGAAGAAGGCGCTAGAAAGAGAAATCTCAATTTTTGGCGAAAAATGTATGCTTTTCTTCCTTTTTTACAAGAAAAATTAGAGGAACAGCAATTGGCTACTTCGGGAATGATTCATCTTCATACCAAAGAAAATTTAGAAAATTATTGTAAAAATTTCAATCTTAGAGCAGTTTTTATTGGTTTTAATGCATTTACTCCCGTTGAAGAAAAATTAGTCAGAACCCTTTTACAATGGGACAAAGCAGATATTTTCTTTCATGCAGATGAATACTATTTCCATGACGAAAGACAAGAAGCAGGAAAATTTCTCCGCGAATACAAAACTTGGAAAGAATTTAATGATTCTAGAGATTTCAACTGGATTGAAAATGAATTTTCTATAGACAAAAACATAAAGGTTTATGAGGTTTCAGGAAATATTGCTCAAACCAAAGTTTTGCCAGAAATTCTTTCAGAAATTCACACAGAAAATTCTGATTATCAAAATACTGCAGTAGTTTTATTAGACGAAAATTTGCTTCCTGCTACATTAGATTCTCTCGCATCTGTTGAAAAACTGAACATTACAATGGGCTTTCCGTTGAAAAATTTGGCTTTTTCAAATGCGATGAAAAAACTGTTTCATCTTCATAAACAATTAGAAAAAAATGCTTCTTCGTATTATTACAATGATATTTTGCCGATTTTAGATGAACTTCCAAAGAATTTTAAAGACGAAAATATCATCAAAAACTTCGTTGCAACCTTAGAAGAAAGAAACATTGTCTACATTTCTAAAAAACAATTAAACGAATTATTGAACGGACTTTCTTTCTATAATTTGTTTGAAAAACAAGACGCTGAAACTTTACTCAATACTTTAATTGATTTTTGTAAAGATTTAAAATACAATGAAATAGATAATGTACAATATGAAAACATTTCTCATTTCGAGAAGAGTTTCATCATCATCAAGAATCAACTTTCTCCATATCAATATCAGGTGAAAATCGAAACACTGGAAGTTTTGATTAATCAGCTTATCAATTCAGAATCCATAGATTTCGTGGGAGAACCTTTAGAAGGTTTACAATTGATGGGACTTTTGGAAACCAGATTGTTGAATTTTGAAAATATCATTCTTCTTTCCGCCAACGAAGGAAAATTACCGCTTGGAAATTCGCAAAATACTTATCTTCCGTTTGATGTAAGAAAGCAGTTTAATCTGCATACTTTCTTAGAAAATGACGGAATTTATGCCTATCACTTTTACCGATTTTTACAGAATGCCAAGAATATCTATTTGCTTTACAATGCTCTCGGTTCTGGCGTAAATACAGGCGAAAAAACGAGATTCATTACCCAAATTGAGATGGAATCTCAGCATAAAATAGAGCATATCATTATCGAAAATACTTCTGAACCGATTAATCAAGAACCAATTACGATTGAAAAAACAACTGCTGTTCTTGAAAAATTAGAAGAATGGAAGCAGAAAGTTTCGCCATCACATTTGGTTACGTATCTTTATAATCCTATTGATTTTTACTTGGATAAAATTCTCAACACCAGAGAAACCACAGAAATTGAAGAAGAGCTTTCTCAACGTAATTATGGAACTTTAGTTCATAATGCTTTAGAATATTTATACGGAAAAATAATCGGTAAAATATTAAAAATTAATGATTTAGAAAACTTACTTCAACAAGTAGATGAATCAATTGACAAAGCGATTGAAAGACTAAAACATCAACCAGAATTCTACGAAAAAGGAATGAATTTCGTTCACAAACAAATTGCCAAAAGAGTAGTAGAATCTGTTTTGAATTATGATTTGGAGTTGGTTAAAAAAGGGAATGCGCTAGAAATTGTAGCTTTAGAAAGAAAAATTGAAAATATTCCATTCAAAATTGATGAAAATAATCAAGTGATTTTCTACGGATATATTGATAGAATTGATATTCTCAACGGAACTTTAAGAATTATTGATTATAAAACTGCAAAGCCTAAAAACCTGAAAATCAAAATAAAAGAAGACAAAATTGAAAATCTTTTCTTTGATGATAAATACAAACAAGCAATGCAATTGTGTATGTATCAATACTGTATTTCACAAATAGAAGAGTTTAAAAATCGTGAAATAGAAACGGGAATTTGGAGTTTTGCGGAAGTAAATAATGGGGTACAGAACGTAGAATTTGTAAAAGGCAATTTTGAAGATTCCTTGGTTTCTGTTAAAAACTTAATTCTAGAAATTCTCAATCCAGAAATTCCATTTACAGAAAAAGTTCACGAAAGTTGGAATTAAATTTCCCGCAGATTTCGCAGGTTTTATTCATCACTTTAGTCATTGATTCCATGAAATTTTCAATTTCCGAAGGAATCAAAACAATTTTGTAGAGATATCTAAACTTCTTTAAATTAAAGTTCTTAATCTGAAAATCATTATTTTACATTCTAAGAAGGTTCCGAAGGAACCAAATATGTGTAGCAAACAAAGATTAAGAATTGTGGCGTTCCGTAGGAACGCAATGTAATAAAAAAGATAGCGTTCCTATGGAACGCAACTCCTACATATATTATTGAATTACACACATTACGTTCCTATGGAACGATAAATTTATTTATAAAATTTCTAAAAATTTTCCATATTTTTTTTAATCTCTGTTAAGAATTTCGAGGCAAGAGCACCATCTACAATTCTGTGGTCATAACTTAAAGACAAAGTCATCACCGATTGAGGTAATATCTTTTCTTCACCGTTTTCATCAACAATCCAAGCTCTTCTCAGGATATTTCCTAAAGCGAGAACAGCAACTTGCGGTCGAGAAATAATAGGCGTTCCACTTTTTGAACCGAACATTCCCGTATTAGAAACCGTGAAAGTGGTATTTTGAATGTCATCTGGTTTCAGTTTTCCATTTTTAGCTCTTGTTCCTATTTCAGAAACTTGTTGAGCAATTTCTACAACCGATAAATTCTGTGCATTTTTTATATTCGGAACAATGAGATTACTATCTGGAAGTGCAGCTGCAAAACCTAAATTAATGTTTCTCTTTTCTAACAATTCTTCATTATTAAACCAAGAATTTAGAGTAGGATAGACCTTAATTGCATCTATCACTGCTTTCATAATCACATGCGTATAAGTGAGTTTTACCGCATTTTCTTGTAGAAATTTCTCTTTATTTTCTTCACGATAAGCGACTAATTTCGTCACATTTGCATCCATAAAAGTAGTAACATGAGGAATGCTTCGCCAAGATTTTTCCATATTTTCGGCGATGAGTTTACGCATTTTAGAAAGTGGCTCTAAAGTTTCGCCGAGTTCAACTTTGAGTTGAAGTTTTTCTTCAACAAATGGAGTATAAGTCTTTTGTTTTCTTGGTTTTAAAAAATTTTCTACATCTTGTTTTCTAATTCTTCCTTTTTCACCAGTTCCATTGATTTTCTGCAAATCTTCTAAACTCAAACCGTTTTCTGCAGCCATTTTTCTTACCACTGGAGAAAGAAAAGATACGAGTTCTGAGTTTCGAGGTGTAAGTTGAGTTTTGTCATTTTGAGCGGAATGTAATGGAGTCGAAAAATCTTTATTAGACACTTCGACTACTTCACTACGTTTCGCGCTGATTGTGACAGTTGAAACTTCTATGTTATCATCCACTTCCATTGTGCAAATAGGAGTTCCTACAGAAACTTCTTCGCCTTCTTTTACAAGAATTTCTTTGAGTGTTCCTTCGTACTCTGAGAAGATCTCCGAATCTACTTTGTCGGTTCCGATTACGGCAAAAAGTTCATCACGTTTGATGAAATCTCCGGGTTTTTTAAGCCATTCTACAATTTTGGCTTCGGTAGTAGATTCTCCTATTTTAGGTAATGGTATATTGATGGTTTTCATTATTTTTCTCTCGCTGATTTTGCTGATTGAGCAGATTTTATTCTTTCTTTCGCGTGAGCGATTGCAGTGGAAATCCTTTTATTATGTCAGTCTGAGCGGAGTCGAAGAGTCGAAGACTGGAAAAATAAAAGATTGAAACGGAAAGCGCGACTTTTTTGCATGGCAATAGCGGTGGAAAAAAGGCACGCCAAAATCAAAAAAAAAACTTTGTCAAAGATTTTAAAGCTTTGACAAAGTATAATTTTTATGAAAATGCGTTGATTCCTGTGATATCAAGACCTGTGATGAGCAAGTGAACGTCTTCTGTACCTTCATAAGTGATGACAGATTCTAAGTTGGCAGCGTGACGCATCATTGGGAATTCTCCCATAATTCCCATTCCGCCAAGAATTTGACGAGATTCTCTTGCTATGTTAATTGCCATTCTCACATTATTTCTCTTTGCCATAGAAATTTGAGCTGGAGTAGCTTTGTGGTCATTTTTCAAGGTTCCTAATCTCCAACAAAGCAATTGTGCTTTTGTAATTTCTGTTAAAAATTCGGCTAATTTTTTCTGTTGAAGTTGGAAACTTGCAATTGGTTTTCCGAACTGTGTTCTTTCTTTAGAGTACTGAACAGCAGTGCAATAACAATCAATTGCTGCGCCAATTACTCCCCAAGAAATCCCGTAACGTGCTGAATTTAAACAAGAAAGTGGACCTTTAAGACCTTCTACATTTGGTAATAGATTTTCTTTAGGAACTCTAACGTTATTAAAAACCAATTCACCAGTTTTAGAAGCTCTTAATGACCATTTATTGGTGGTTTCTGGAGTGGTAAAACCTTCGTAACCACGTTCTACAATCATTCCGCGAACTTTTCCGTCTTCACCTTTTGCCCAAACTACAGCAATATCACAAAGTGGAGCATTGGTAATCCACATTTTAGCACCGTTAAGCAAATAATGATCACCCATATCTTTGTAATGCGTTTCCATTCCTCCTGGATTTGAACCGTGATTTGGTTCTGTTAAACCAAATGCACCGATAAATTCACCAGAAGCTAATTTTGGAAGATATTTGCGCTTTTGTTCTTTTGAACCAAACTCAAAAATAGGAAACATAACCAAAGAACTCTGTACAGAAGCTGCAGAACGAACGGCAGAATCTCCACGTTCTAACTCTTGCATAATTAATCCGTAAGAAATTTGGTCTAAACCAGCACCTCCATATTCTTCTGGAATATAAGGACCAAGAGCACCAATTGCTCCTAATTCTTTCATGAGATTAGAAATGTCTTTATGATGTTGTGCTGCATCATCAATTTGAGGCATAATAAATGACTGAACCCAATCTCTTACAGAGTTTCTGATTAATATATGTTCTTCTGTAAGTAAATCATCAATTCCATAATAATCTGGAATAGTATTTAAAGGATAGTATGACATTGCGTTTAAATTTTGCTAAAAATACGAGGATTTCACATAGTATCAAAATACCCAATAGAAAAAGTAAACTGCAACTATATGTAGAGAAAAAATTAAAAAATTCATCTAAAATAGAGTAGAATAGCATGAAAAATTACTAACATTATTTACATTTAACAGGCGATAAAACTCTTCCAGACTTAAAATCTACACTTTTATCATTCACAATAATCATAGTAGAATCGTTCTTTTGTTTCATAGCAGTAATTCCTTCGTAAAGTTTATTGTCTTTGGTCAAAAAGCGAACATCTATTAACGAATGCATTCCCTCAGAAAACATGTCGTAAGTTAATTTTAAGGTATCACCAGATTTTATACCATACACTTTTCCAGTAGAACCATCTTTTTCATAATTATCATAGCTCATTTTTCCTTTTACAGAATCTGTAGGATAAAGAGTGTAAGAAAGGTGCAAAGAATCTTTGCCTACCACAGAAAGATAACAAAATTGCAAATTATCTTTTTTCGGCTCAAAAGTTTCTGGATAACTCTGGTGAATGGTATCTTCAGGAATTATGGTATATGAAGATGTTACTTTTTTGTTACAAGAAATAAAAGAAATGCTAATTAAAAGAATAACTACAAAATTTTTCATAATTTTTCTTGCAAAAGTATGGCGATAAACGATTTATAACTTTATAAAATTCTCATCAATGATTATAAACATTCAATGGATTAAAAGGAATGAAAAGGTTAGGAAACTATAATTATATTGAAGATGAAAAAATACAATTTAACATAATATAAATTATAGGAATTAATTAGAATATTATGTTTAATCGTTTAAAATTGTTCTGAATGTCAAATTTACTCTTGGCTCAGTAATTTTAGCATTCGTGTAAAGCTTGTGTTTCCAATAGATTTGAGTTTCATCTTTCATGATGAGTAATGAGCCATTCTCTAGCATTAGAGAAATTTCTTCTTTGCTAAAATTATGTTTAAAACCAAATTTTCTTTCCGCTCCGAAACTTACAGACGCAATTGCAGAATGTTTGAGAATTTCTTTTTCGTTATCAGAATGCCAACTCATCGCTTCAGAGCCATTGTGATAATAGTTCAATAAACACGCATTAAATTTTTCGCCTGAGATTTGTTCCACCGTATATTTTATTTCTAAAATAAATTTTAGCCAATTCTCAGCGATTTTATTTTTACCAGAATATTTATAAGAAATTCCTTCATCTCCTAAAAAAGCAACTTTTCTTTTGGTGACAATCTCTTTTCCAAAAATTTTAACTACATCATGTTGCCAATTGATTTCATTCAGCAATTTAACATAATATATTGCACTTTGTTCCTCTGTGAAGATTTTTCCATAATAATGTACAGTGCCGTCTTTTGGTAAAAGATTATTCATTTGTTAGATGTTAGATTTCAGATTCTAGACTTTTTTAAAATTACACAATTTTATCAAATTCAAGATTATTTCAAAAATAAAAAGACGCTTTTCAGCGTCTTTTAAAATTTATTTTTTCAAACATTTTTCTAAGAATTGGTCTTGTTCCCAAAGCAAATGTAAAATGTTTTCCTTAGCAACATAACCGTGAGATTCTTTCGGTAAAATCACCATTCTTACAGGTGCTCCTAAGTTTTTCAACGCTTGGAAATAACGCTCTGTTTGCAATGTAAACGTTCCAGGATTGTTATCTGCTTCACCATGAACTAAAAGCATTGGTTTTTTCATTTTATTAGCATTCATAAATGGTGACATTCCGTTGTAGATTTCAGGAACATCCCAATAATTACGCTGTTCACTTTGGAAGCCAAAAGGTGTCAAAGTTCTGTTATAAGCGCCACTTCGGGCAATTCCACAAGCAAAATCGTTAGAATGAGTTAATAAATTTGCGGTCATAAATGCACCGTAAGAATGGCCACCCACTGCTACTCTATTTCTATCGATATAGCCTAATTGATCAACAGCATCAATTGCCGCTTTTCCATTGGCAACCAATTGCGGAATAAAAGTATCATTCGGTTCTGTAGTTCCTTCACCAATAATTGGAAAACTCGCATCATCTAAAACCGCATAACCTTTAGTCACCCAATAAATAAACGAACCATAACTTGGGAAAGTAAATTCGTTCGGGTTTGCAGTGTTTTGTCCAGCTGTTGCTTTATCCTTAAATTCTTCTGGATACGCCCAAACTAAAAGTGGCAATTTTGGTTTCTTTTTGAAATCGTAATTTGCTGGTAGATAAAGTGTTCCTTTCAGTTCTACTCCATCATTTCTCTTATATTTGATGACTTCTTTATGAATAGTAGAAATACTCGCAAAAGGATTTGAAAATTGCGTTACCGCTTCTGCTTTGTTGTTTTTAATATTTCTAACAAAATAATTAGGATACTGATTTTTAGACTGTTGAGTTACTAAAACCGTTCCTTTATTGGCATCAATAATGTCAATAATATCTTCTTTTACATTTGGTGTTTTAGAAGTATATAATCTCTTAGTTTGGAAGTTTTTAAAATCAAATTCGTCAATAAAAGGAAACTGACCATCCTTGGTAAAACCATCACCAATTAAGTGTGCTTTTCCGTTTTTGATGGAAATTACGTATTGTCCGAATTCATTTTTATCGGTTTGGAAATTTCCTGGATCTGCATAAACATCTTGATAATTTCTTTCTGCAATTTCTTTATTTTCTCCTGTTTTTGGATTAAGGAAATACGTTTTTTGTGAACGAGTATCATACCAAGAATCCATTACTACAGCGTTTTCTTCATTCCCGAATTGAATTCCTGCAAATCTTTGTTTGGTTTTCATCAAAGATTTAGGTTCAGCCGAAAAAGGTGCATCCCAAGTAAAAACTTCATCTCTGAATTCTGCTTTTTTGCTTTGGTCACCACCATCTAAAGCTTCTACAAAATATAAACTTGCAGGTTTGTCTGCTCTCCAAGACATATTTCTTTTTCCTGTTCTAACTGATGAAAAACCTTTTGGCATAATTTCATTCAATGGAACATCATTTACGGTTTTTACTAAATTTCCTTGTAAATCAAAAACTTGAGCAGTCATAGGAAATCTAGAAAGCGGAACGATATAAGAAAATGGTTTTTTGATGGTAGAAATCATCAAATAATTTCCGTCTGGTGAAAGTTGAATTCCTGCATAAATATCAGCAGATTTATAAGGAGTTTCTGCTCCATCAAGATTCATTTTTACCAATTCTGCTCTGGTTAAAGTCTCGAAATTGGATTCATCCATAGGATTTTTTAACAAATCCTGATACGTTCTGTTTTGTGAAACTTTTCCGTCTGCATTAGAAACAATTGGTCCAGTTGGAAGATTTTTCTTTTCATTTAAAAGGGCTGGTCTATTTGCTGGAAGTTTTCTCACGATTAATTCCTTAGAATTTTTCAGCCAAACAAACGGAGAACCTAAATTGGCATTAAGATTATCACTTGAGATTTTTTTTGCGGTTCTGGTTTCTAAATTTAAAATCCAAAGTTCTACTCCTTTTTCTGTAGTATTGGTAAACGCTAATTTTTTTTCATCGGGAGACCAAGAAAGATTGGTCATTTTAGGATTTTGAGGTAATCCAATTACTTGTGTTTCTTGCTTTTCGTTGAATTTTCTAACCTTTAAATTACTAATATACGTAACAGAACTCGAAATATTGGTTACAGGATTTACACGCAAACCTGCCAATTTCATTTCTTCTTGGTTAAGGTCGTCTAACGTTTTATAAGTAGGTCTGTAAGAAAAAACCATCCAGTCTTTTTTGCTGTTCATAGAAACAGAAGGTGTTCTTTGGAAATCAGCGAGTTGAAGAATTTCGGCGGAAGGTTTTTGGTAGGTTAAATTTTCTTGCGCGAATCCACAAATGGATAAAGCGAGGAATAAAACAGAAATTTTGATAGATCTCATATTTTTCAAATTATAGATTATAAATTTTAGATTCTAAATCTTAATGATTAGTGACTTTATTGAGGGGAAAGTTACAATTTTTCCTGAAATTTCTGAAGATTTCTGCGTTTGCGCTAACGATGGAAGCGGCATCCTTTTTTAAATTTTTTCCTCACTGACTCTCCTAAAAGAGAGAACTAAAATTTAAAAAAGATACAGCGGACAGCGTGTTAAAGCGCCAAAAAACACCCCGTCATTCAGAAAATCTGAATGCCACTCCTCTAAAAGAGGGGAACAAAAAAGACGCTAGAAGCGCCTTAGAATTTATTTTCGATTAATCATTCTGTCGATGGAAATGCTTCCGGGACCTGCTACAAAAATTAAAATGTAGTGGAATAAATAGAGCAATGCCATTTCTTGTTTGGCAAAAGGATCGTTTCCATGAACCATGAAAACTGCAACTAACATCGTGATAATGAGTGGAATAGAAACAAATCTGGTAAAAAGTCCTAAAATTAAGAAAAGTGAACAAAGAACTTCTGCAAGAACTGCTAAAACGAGGGATGTTTTGCTGCCGATTCCGAAGAAATTAATAAAATCATGACTTCCTCCGAGAAATTGCATGAGCTTCGGAAATCCATGAGTGAGCATTCCTAATCCTACAAAAATTCTAATGGCTAATAACGCCCAATCTAACAAGGTTTTGTTGTAACCCGTTGTATTAAGATTCTTCATTTTCTCTTTATTTTTAGACTCTCAAAAATAAAAAATAAATCTGAAATGATGTTCTTTTTATCATAAAAAAACTCAACCAAAAAGATTGAGTTTTTATTTTATCTGTAACCGAAATTTTTAAGATCTCTTTCGTTTTTACGCCAATCTTTTTTGACTTTTACAAAAAGATTAAGGTGAATTTTCTTGTCAAAAAATTTCTCTAAATCTATTCTGGCTTCGGTTCCCACTTTTTTGATGGCTTCACCTTTGTGACCGATGAGAATTCCTTTTTGTGTGTCTCTTTCTACGTAAATAATAGAGTCTATAAAGATAATTCCTTCTTTTTCTTTGAACATTTCTGTTACCACTTCTACAGAATACGGAATTTCTTTGTCGTAATTCAATAAAATTTTCTCTCTGATATTTTCATTTACGAAGAAACGTTCAGATTTATCTGTGTATTGGTCTTTGTCGTAGTAAGGCGGATTTTCTGGCAATAAAGCTTTTAATTTTGGCAAAATTAAATCGGTATTAAAACCTTCTAACGCTGAAATCGGTAAAATTTCTGCTTTTTCAATTTTATTATGCCAGTACTCCACTTTTTCGAGCATCGCTTCTTGGTTAGACACATCTATCTTATTGAGTAAAATAAGGACTGGAACTGGAATTTTGTTCAGTTTATCTACCAAAAATTCATTCGGTTCTTCTTTATCATTAACATCTACGATAAATAAGAAAACGTCTGCATCTTGTAAAGAATCCTTTACAAAATCCATCATTTTTTCTTGCAATTCATATTTTGGTTCTAGAACTCCAGGAGTATCAGAAAATACGATTTGTAGGTCTTCTTCATTATAAATCCCGAAAATACGGTGTCTAGTTGTTTGTGCTTTTTGGGTCACAATCGCTAATTTTTCGCCCATCAATTGATTGAGCAAGGTAGATTTTCCTGCGTTTGGTTTCCCGACTATGTTTACAAATCCTGCTTTGTGCATTTGTTTTACTTAAAATTAAAGGATTAAAAGATTTAAAATTTCTTTTTTGCAAAGGTAAGGAAAATAGAAAGATATGTTGATAATTCAATTTGCATTTAAAATTTTTATTTTGGAAATTTGAAAAAAAATAAACATATGACCATTCTAAAAAACTTGAAAAAACACGAAATTTTAAAAATCTTTTATAAAGGTTTATTGCAATTTGAAAAAGAAAAAAATAAAAATAAATATCAATTTCAATTTGATTGTGAAAGAATTGCAGAATTAGCCAAAATCAAAATAGAAGAAAGTAAAAACTTATGTTTTGAATTATATAAAGAAAATTTTTTGAAAATATGTACAAAAGACGAAGATAACAGAAACCACACCTACTCTATAAATGAATGCGGCATCAATGCTTTATTAAGTAATTTACTTATAAATAGATTTCTAAACTTACTATTTAAAATTTTTGCAGTAACAATACCAATGATAATTTCATTTATTTCTTTATTCAAAAATTACAATAATGAAAACGCTTATGAAATACTTAATAAAAGAATTGATTCTTTGGTTTATGAACTAAAGATAAAAAAATAATTTAGATTCCTACGGAATGACAAAAAGGTGTTTTATTTTTTTAATTACTTTCTTACCACAGGTAAAATTTCGGTTACGTTTAGTCCGAATCTTTTTTGTTCTTCTTTAGAAAATTTTTGAGAATAGAAATTAATATCTACTGAAAATCCTACTGATTTTAACCTTTCGAAATAATCCATTCCGTACCAACGAACATGATCGTATTGCCCGAAATGTTTTTGGCGTTCTTTTGGTTCTGTTATGGTAAAATCTTCATAAGTTTTCTCTAAAGAATTTTTCATGGGAACTTGCAGAATTCCCCAACCTCCTTTTTTCATCACTCTGTACAGTTCGCTCATCGCTTTTTTATCGTCTATAATATGTTCTAGAACGTGATTACAGAAAATAACATCAAAACTTTCATCTTCAAAAGGCAAATCTAGAATGTCTGCTTTTACATCTACAATCGGCGAAAACAAATCTGCAGAAGTGTATTCTAAATTCTTCATTTTCTTGAATTTTCTCAAGAATTCTTGCTCTGGAGCAATGTGAAGCACTTTATAATTTTGAGTAAAAAAATCGGTTTCATTTTTTAGATACAACCACATTTGACGATGACGCTCTAAACTTAAAGTTCCAGGAGAAAGTGCATTTTCACGCTGTTTTCCGTAACCATAAGGTAAAAATTTACGGTAGGATTTCCCGTCAATCGGGTCGGTGAATTTATTTCCTTTGAAAAAAAGATAGATTAAAGGGCGAAGAAAAATGCTTAGATTAATAAGCATAGGTCTTGGAATTTTATTCAGTAAAAATGAGGCGATTTTCTTCATATAATTTCTAATTCAAATTTAAAAAAATATCCCTATAAAAGAATAAAATTATTTCCTTAGTTCAACTTTCATTTTTAGAAAATAAAAAAAGCAGACAAAAGTCTGCTTGTATTTTGGTTATGAATGAAGTATTTCTAAAAATCCATTGTAAATGGTTCTTCTTCATTACTTTTAATTCCTAATGCTTCGTAAATATATTTGAAGGTAGAAAGTAAAACTGGCTTTCCATTAATCACTGCAACATCATGTTCAAAATGTGCAGAAGGTGTTTTGTCTAATGAAGTTACTGTCCATCCATCTTTATGGAATTTTACCTGATGCGTTCCCAGATTAACCATAGGTTCTATAGCGACAACTAAGCCGTCTTTTATGACTTTTCCGCTGCCTTTTCTTCCGTAATTAGGAACTTGAGGATCTTCGTGCATGGTTCTTCCCAAACCGTGACCTACCAATTCTCTTACCACTCCATAACCATGTTTTTCGCAGTGCGTTTGAATAGCGTTTGAAATATCTCCTATTCTTTTTCCGCGAACACATTGTTCTATTCCTTTGTAAAGTGATTCTTTGGTTACTTGAAGTAATTTTTTGGTTTCTGGTGCTACTTCTCCCACTTCGAATGAATAAGCATGATCGCCATAAAAACCATTCATGTAAACCCCACAATCTACAGAAAGAATGTCTCCTTCTTCCAACGGAATATCTTTTGGAATTCCGTGAACTACCTCTTCATTGGGAGAAATACATAGGGAATTTGGGAAACCATACATTCCTAAAAACGCAGGTTCGCCACCATGATCTTTGATAAAATCATGAGCTAATTTATCTAAATGTAATGTGGTAACTCCTGGTTTAATTTCTGCAGCAATCATTCCTAAAGTTTTAGAAACGAGCTGAGCACTTTCGCGCATTAAACGGAGTTCTTCAATTGTTTTAAGTATAATCATTTTATTTAAAGAGCCATGGCAAAAGTAAAAAGAACCATGTATTATTTATAGTTTAGTATTGTTTATAATAGAAGCTAAAATATTTTTAAGTTCTTTACTCTCCTGTATAAGAGATTCTAACTGTTCATTTTCTGACCTTTCTAAAGCTTTAATTACTCTTAACCAATAATTGGACTCTCTAGCTTCTCGAAGAGATATTCTTACTTTATTTTTAAAATCAGCTTTAGAAGATCCAGCTTGTGATTCTTCATAATTAGCACCAATTGAAGTTGACGATTTTGTTAACTGTAATTTTATTACATTATATTCAAAATCACGAGGTAAAGTTCTTAAGAAAATAATACAGTTCACCCCAAATTTAAAAGTTCTATCTAACAGATTATTATTTTGCATACATTAGATTTTAAAACTTGTGTCTTTTTACTTTTTACTTGGGTCTTTTACTTCTACCAAAACAAACCTCTTTTCTTTTCTTTTTTCATTTTAGAATAAGCTAAAACCTCGCCTCCTTCTACTCTGAATTCTATTCTTTCGGTGATGATGTTGTAGATTTCTCCCCAACCTGGAAAACCGCCTAAGTTTCTATCATCTATAAATAAATCTGCATCTATTTTTCTGGATTGAGTTTCATCATCAAAGATTTCACCTTCGAAACTAGAGTTTACTGCGTAGAATTCTACTCCATTTTTTCTACAAAATTCTACCGCTTCTTCTAAAGACTTGCCGTGTCTATAAGTCCAAAGAATTAATCGATATCCTTCGGATTGTAATTTTTTTAGGGTTTCGAAAGCGAAAATTTTTGGTTTTCCAATTGATGGATAAGCATCTTCTACAATGGTTCCATCAAAATCTATAGCGAGTTTTTTATTACTTAACATTCTATTGATTTAGTTTTTGCAAATATATGAAATAAAAAAAGGCTAATAAAATAAGCCTTTTAGAAATATTATATCCATTTATTTTTATAAGCCAGATTCATGACTTGACTTCTGGAATTAAGATGGAGTTTTTTATAAATATTATTCACGTGAGTTCTCACTGTATTAGGACTGATAAATAATTTATCTGCGATTTCGTGATGATTATAACCTTTTACCACTTCTCTTAGAATTTCCATTTCTCGGTCGCTTAATTGGTGGTCTATAATCGCATTCTGCATACTTGCAGTAGGTTTTGGCGTATCTCTTAGCAAATCCATTGCTCTTCTTGCAATGGCTGGACTCATAGGTATTCCATCAAACTGAACCACATTTTTCATGGCTTCTACTATGTTTATAGCTTTGTCTTCTTTTAGTAAATAACCACTGGCTCCAGCTTTAATGGCTTCGAAAATTTTATCATCATCTTCATAAATCGTTAAAACAATGTATTTAATTTCTGGAAATTTAATAGACGCAGAAGCAATGGTAACAATACCATCGAGAATAGGCATTTCTAAATCCATCAATACCACTTGAGGATAATCTTCTTTGGGAAGACTTTCTAATTTATCAAAAAAATCTTCCCCATTTGTGGCTTCGAATACTAAAAGTACGTCTTGATAGGGCGCTAACTTTTCTTTAATCGTAATTCTATTGATTTGATTATCATCTACTATTGCTACTTTTATCATGGCTTTTTAATGGTTTTACAATATATTTTTTTTGTTGTTTAAAATCAATACTACAAATTACGTATTTTACATTTCGTAAAGTTCTATCGTAGTACCAGATGAATCTGAATAAATATTAAGCTTAAATCCTAACTCTCTTGCTCTTTCTTTCATATTGATTAACCCATTACCTTCTCTAAGATTGTTTGGATTAAAACCACGTCCATTATCTTTGATATAAAAAATAATTTTATTTTTAGAAATCACATTCACTTCTACTTTCGTAGCATTTGCATGTTTATAGATATTTTGTAATGCTTCTTGCATAATTCTAAAAATTCCGCTCCCTGTAGTTGCATCAAATTTTCTATTATTTTCTATCTCTTCCTCGAAAATTATTTTAATTTCATTTGTTTGGAGAAATTTACGTGCATAACTTTTAAAATTATCATATAATGCAATAATATTGGTATCTTTATTACCTAAAATCCAAATGGTTTGTCTAAGAAGTGCTAGAATGTGTTCTGCATCTAATCTTACATCATCACAGCTAATTTCATTTTTGGGCTCGATATTTTCGTTTACAGAGTTCTTTAACTTATCAATCTTAGAAATCAAACTGGTTACATAAGCACCAATATTATCATGCAAATCTCTACTGATTCTTTTTCTTTCGTTTTCTAATTGATGTTTTACTCTGAGTTGATTTAATCTTTTAATGTACTTTTTCTTATTGATTTCGTTTACATAATTATATAAAAACAAACCAGCTACTAAAAGGGTAAAAACAATAAACCACCATCTTATATAGAAAGGCCCTAAAACTGTAAATTCTATTTTATTAGGCATCATTTTTTCGTAGCCGTCTTCATTTACAGATTTTATTTGCAATGAATATTTTCCTTGGTCTATGTGAGAAAACTTAAGTGTTCTAGGTTCTTTAAAGGGTTTCCAAGCATCATCATTAATTTTATAGAATAAAGTAGTTTTCCCTAAAAAATTTTTATCTACTGAGGAAAATACAAATTGTATATCACGGTTATGGTCTTCAAAATAGATTTTCTCTCCTAAATTACCCAATTCTCCATCATGAAGAATTTTTGAAATTTCAGTAGATTTCACCAAAGCATTTGGAATAATTTTATCTAAATCAATGATTGTAATTTTGTTTTTAGAAACTACCGTAAGTTTCTGATTAGATGAGGAATAATCTCCTTTTAAAATCAAGTCTTCCTTATTATCTAAAATTCTAATAGAACCAATAGGTTTTAAAATATTTTTGGTTTTCAACAATAAATCTTTGTCAGTCAATACCCAAATTCTATTTTTAACATCTCTAAAAATCAATCGTGTAAGATTCCCACTAAATCCTTCTTCTGCTTTAAAAGTTTTGACTATTTTATTGTTATACCATTGTGCAATTCCTTTTCTAGCACCAATATAGACAGTATCTGTATCTGCAAAAACGGTAGTTACAAAATTACTATGTAACCCATTTTTATTACTCACATGACTTATAAAATTAAGTTTTTCATTGAGGATTGAAAGACCAGATTCATAAGAAACTAAACCAAAACCTTGTTTAATTTTAAAGAAATTCTCAATATTGTCAAAAGGTTTATTTTGATATTTAGTCACTGAATTTCCATTTTTCACAAAAAAACCACCTCCATAAGTTGTAAAAATAATCTGATTATTGAATTTTAAAATCTTAGAAACACCAGCAGTAAAAGGAAATAAATCTATGAATTGCAATTGATTGCCATTCATTTTATAGGTTTCTAATCCAGCAAAAGAACCTAAATAAAGAAAATCACCATCTAAATGGAAAGTAAGTGCATCTTTTCTAAGGAAAACTTTTGACAGTATTTTGTCATCTTGAATGACGTATAAAAAACCATCTGCAAGAATATATTGTTTATTTTGAAAAGTTAAAATCCGTCTAGCATTTATACTTTTATGGTTAAAAGTTATTTTCGGGTTGTTATTACGAATGATAGAAATACCACCTCCCAGTGTAGAAATAATCACATCATTCTTAGAAGTTTTTAAAATATGATTAATGCTGTTATTTCCCAGTCCATTTTTTTCGGAAAGCGTATCTTTAATTTTACCATTTTGCTTTATAAAAATGGTATTTTCTATTTTTTCTAATGTAAAACGATTAAGAACAATTTTATCATTCTGTAATAAAAAATCTCGATCAGCCAGTTTTATTTTTGAATTCTTTCCTTTAAGAAAAATACTATTTTGTTCAATGTACAAAGGAATGAATGTCTTAACATTATTAATATCAATAGCATAAAACTTTTCCTGATTTGTTTTATGATTTACTCCATTAATTAAGATATAATTGCTGTTATAATTAGAAATTTTGAAATCCCTCAATATCAAATTACCTAAACTTGGATATTTTAATGTAATCCTTCTTTTATTGGTGTCAAAATAATATAAACCTCTTTCTGAAAGGTAAATTAATAATCCATTTTTTTTATCTGAAATCGCTTTATTAATATAGTTTCCAGGCATTCCATTATCTACATCTAGCGTAATCCATTTTCCATCTTGATACGTAGCCAGACCTTTGTCTGTTCCTAACCAAATCACTCCATTTTGATCTTCATTGGCATTAAAAACATAATTACTAGGCAAACCTTCTGTTTCGGTAATATTTTCAATAATAGAAGCCTCTTGAGAAAAAAGAAAAGAAGAGAGAACAATAAAAAACAGGCCAACTACTTTTTTGTTTTTGGAATATAAGTACTTATAAAAAAAATTAGCCAACATAATGATCATTAGTTGGCTAAAGTTAATAAATTATTTTAAAAATTTGAAATTTTTAAGAGACTAAAACTTCTCCAGTCATAATTTCTGGAATTTCTACGCCCATAACTTTTAAAATAGATGGCGCTACATCTCCTAATTTACCCGGTTTCAGATTCCAAGTTTGGTCTTTATCCATTACAATTAGCGGAACTAAATTAGTAGAGTGTTGTGTGTTAGGACTTCCATCTGGATTAATCATGTAATCAGAATTTCCGTGGTCTGCCAAAATGAAAACAGCATAACCATGTTCATAAGCTGTAGTTGCTACTGCTTCTATACATTTGTCTACCGCTTCACAAGCTTTTACTGCCGCTTCGAAAACACCAGTATGACCTACCATATCTGCATTCGCAAAATTTAAGCAAATGAAATCTGCAGATTCTTTTTCTAATTCTGGTAAAATAGCATCTCTAATATCAAAAGCAGACATTTCTGGTTTTAAATCGTAGGTAGCAACATCTTTTGGACTCGGACAAAGCAATCTTCTCTCTCCTACAAATTCTTTTTCTCTACCACCAGAAAAGAAGAAAGTAACGTGAGGATATTTTTCTGTTTCAGCAATTCTGATTTGAGTTCTACCTGCTCTTTCTAGAACTTCGCCCATTGTTTCCTGTAAAACTTCTTCATCAAAGATAACTTTTACATTTTGGAAACTTTCGTCATAATTGGTTAAAGTAACATAGTAAAGATTCAATTTTTTCATTCCAAAATCTGGAAAGTCTTGTTGAGAAAGCACTTCTGTAATTTCTCTACCTCTGTCTGTTCTGAAATTGAAACAGAAAACCACATCATTTTCCTCAATTTTAGCAGTAGGAAGATTATTATTTTCTGAAACGATAATTGGTTTTAAAAACTCATCAGTAACTCCTTCTGCATAAGATTTTTCAATCGCTTCTACAGGATTTTTGGTGATTTCTCCTACTCCATTTACCATTGCATCATAAGCTAATTTCACACGCTCCCATCTCTTATCTCTATCCATTGCGAAATATCTTCCAACTACAGTTGCTAATTTCCCTGTAGAGATTTTCATGTGATTTTGTAAATCTTCTATGAAACCTTTTCCAGACATAGGATCACAGTCTCTACCGTCTGTAAATGCATGTACGTAAACATTTTCTGTCAATCCAAATTCTTGAGCAGCAGTTAATAAACCTTTCAAGTGATTGATATGAGAGTGAACTCCACCATCTGAAACTAAACCGATAAAATGTACTTTTTTATGATTTAATTTAGCATATTCAAAAGCCATTTGAATTCCCGGCTCTAATCCTAGAGTATTTTTTTCTACCGCCATATTCAGTTTTACCAAATTTTGGTAAACTACTCTTCCTGCGCCTAAATTCATGTGTCCTACTTCAGAATTTCCCATTTGTCCTGCTGGTAAACCTACTGCAAGTCCAGAAGCTTCTAGCGTGGTATTTGGAAATTTTGTATAACAAGAATCTATAAAAGGTGTGTTTGCTTGGTAAATTGCAGACACTTTATTATCCGTTCCTAAACCCCATCCATCAAGAATGGCAAGTATTGCTTTTTTAGCCATTTTAGTATTTTTTTTAATGATGCAAATTTACGAAATTTCTAGGCATAAAATAATTCTTTTTAAAGGCGATATTTATCAGTAATTAAAATATTTTTAAAGATTAGTTTTTCTGTTGTCAGTTAATTTGTAACTTTACACTCCTTTTTTTGAAACAGTAATATGGATTTAAGAGACCAATTAAAAAACCTTTTCCCAGAACACGAGGAACAAGATTTTGAAATGCCAGAAGAAAAATTTGAGCAGAAGAATCCTCTTATCTGTAAATTCGAAAAAAAAGGAAGAAATGGTAAACCTGTGACTTTAATAGAAGGTTTCGAAGGAACAGAAGAAGAACTGAAACAAATTTCTAAAAAAATAAAAACCACTCTTGGAATTGGTGGCTCAGAGAAAGACGGAATCATCGTGATTCAAGGAGATAATCGTGATAAAATCATGAAAATCCTTCAAGATATGGGCTATAAAACCAAAAGAGTTGGAGGATAAATATGCCATCGGCAGTCGGCAATTAGCTTTCTGCAGAAAAAATAATTGTTAAACAATTTGGCTGAATGCAGAGTGCTGAAAGCCGAAAGCAAAAAATAAAATTATGTTGAATAAATTAGCTGCTTCAGAATTGGTTTTAAATCCAGACGGAAGCGTTTATCACCTTAATCTTCAACCAGAAGATATTGCAGAGAAAATTTTATTAGTAGGCGATCCAGACAGAGTGCCAAAAGTTTCTCAATATTTTGATACCATCGAAATTCAAAAAAATAAAAGAGAATTCTACACGCATACTGGAACTTTAAGAGGTGAAAGAATTACGGTAATGTCTACCGGAATTGGTACAGAAAACATCGATATCGTAATGAACGAGCTGGATGCTTTGGTGAATATTGATTTAAAAGAAAAAGAATTCAAATCAGAACATACTGCGCTTCAATTATTCAGACTCGGAACTTGTGGTTCTGTAAATCCTGATGTGGAAGTAGATAACATGTTGGTTTCTCAAAACGTAGTTGGTTTAGATGGTTTAATGCATTTTTACCAAGATTATGAGTTCGAAAATGAATTTTCTAGAAATTTCATGGAAAAATTCCCATACGAAAGAATTAAACCAATGCTTTATTTCTCTGAATGGACAGAATCTCAGTATGATTACTTCAAAGATGCTAAATACGTAGGAAACACGGCTACTTTCCCAGGTTTCTATGCTCCTCAAGGAAGACAATTGCGTCTAAAAGCTGTAGATGATAAATTTTTAGAAACACTTAATGAATTAGGCGTTACTAATTTCGAAATGGAAACTTCTGCGATTTATGGTTTGTCTAAACTTTTAGGACACAAAGCAGTTACCATTAATAACGTGATTGCAAATAGAAGACGTGGAGAGTTTTCTGCAGACCATCATCAATCAGAAAAAAATATGATTGAATGGGTATTAGAAAGAGTTATCAAGTAATTAAAAATCTCTTACTTAATAAATAAAAAAACCAGCTAAAAATTAGCTGGTTTTTTCATCATTTGTGTTTTCTGTATTTAGTAAAATATAGTCCTTAAATATTTATGCAAAGATTGTTATTTTTAATACTCTCTTACAAAATTTATGATACTCATCACCTACTCTACTTCATAAAAAACTGATTTACAAATTATTAATAAACACATAAGTATCTACTTCCTTAGGAATATTTAATTTATTTCTAATTCTATACTTCTTGTTTTGTACTGTTCGGATTGACGTAAAGGTGTAATTCGCGATGTCTTTAGAAGAGAAATTGAGTTTTAATAACGCACAAAATTGTATTTCAGAGATAGAGATTTTAGGATTAAGCTCAAAAATATTTTTTTCAAATTCTGGATATAAATCCAAAAATCTGGAGTAAAAATGAGGACTATTTTGCTGTGCCAATTCTATTACCTCAGAGTGCAAATCACTTATTTTATTTTCTAAATTTTCTATCTTTTTCTCTTTTTCTACGAGTTGTAATTCTATAATACTATTCTCTTTCTTCTTTCTTCTGATTTTTCTCAAAGAATAAAAAATAAAAATCAACAATGACAGTGCCACTATTCCGATGAAAATAATTAAAAAGGTTTTATTTCTGTTATCTTTAATGGCTTCTTCAGATTGTGCTTTTACTTCGTCTACAAAAGTTTTTACTCCACTTAATTTTTCTTCATTTTCTATCTTTAAATTTTCTAGATAGCGAAGTTTATATTTCTCATATTCCTTCTCATTGCCTAGATTATTATAAGAATCTTGTAAAAGTTCATAGATAGAAGTCATATAAAAACCATCTTGTACTTTTTCATTAAGCTCTTCCGCTTTTTTAAGGTATTCCACTGCTTTTTTGTGTTCATTTTTTCGGTTATAGACTTCTCCTAAACCAGTATAATTAGCCACATTGAAATTTTTAGCCTCTATTTTATCTTGAATTGCTAATGATTTTTTGAAATAATGAGCAGCAGAATCTAAATCTACAGAAAGAAATTTCAAGCCAATGTTTACGTTACCTTTCGCAAGTTGATTTTTTCTTTCTTCCAGATTTTTAATTTTTTCATACTCGGGAATTGTTTTTTTAATATAAGCTACAGCTTTATCATGCTTTAAAATATGGGTATATAAATCAGATTGAAACTGAAAATTATTGGCTCTAATGAGATTTTTATCTTGAAACTCATTGTCATCAATAAATTGTTCCGCTTCTTTCAGTTTTTTTTCTGATTCATCATAAACTTGTAAAAAATTTAGAGTAACTCCTAATCTATTTTTAGCAATGGCAATCAGTCTTATATTTTTAGCAGCAGTAGCTTTAACTTCTAGTTCTTTAGCAATTTTATAAGCTTTGTTGTATTCCGCTTTTGTAAAATAATAAAATGCTTTATTGTTCAGAACTTCTAATTGTGCTTCTTCATTTCGCTGTAAAACCGCTGTTTTTTCCAGCGTTTTCAGCTCTTGAAAACCTCGTTCCATTTCGCTTTTCATCAACTTTTGGTTCTCTTTGATTTTCAATACCAAATCATTAGAATTTTGCCCAGAAGAAAATGAAAAAAAGAATAAAAAAATTAAAAAATAGCCTTTCATTAGATTTATTTAGATTTTTACTTTACAAAACAGTCTTCTACATGATCATTCACCATTCCTGTGGCTTGCATATGTGCATAAACTACAGTAGAACCCATAAACTTAAAGCCTCGTTTCTTTAAGTCTTTGGCAAGAGCATCAGAAATTTCAGTAGTCGCAGGAACTTCTTTCAAGGTTTTAGGACGATTGACAATCGGTTCATGATTCACAAAACCCCAAATATATTTACTGAAAGAGCCAAATTCCTTTTGAACTTCCATAAATTTTTGAGCATTATTAATCGTGGCGAGAATTTTCAGTCTATTTCTTATAATTCCAGTATTTTGGATGAGTTCTTCTACTTTATCCTCTGAATATTGTGCAATTTTTTGATGATCAAATTGGTCAAAAGCTGCTCTGAAGTTCTCTCTTTTAGCTAAAATGGTGTACCAACTTAAGCCAGCCTGAAAACTCTCTAAAATCAGAAATTCAAAAATTGTTTCATCATCATAAATAGGTTTTCCCCATTCTTCATCATGATAACTTCGGTATAAATCGTCTTTTTCGCACCATGCACATCTTACTACTTCCATATTATAGATAGTATTGATAATTAATATTTTACGTTAAAAAATTTAATAAAACTTTATCAATTGATTAACAAAATCTTGTGAAAGTATTGAGTAAATTTGTTATGTGAAAATTCACAAAATCTAGGTAAAGATACAACCTTCCTAATAATAGTTATTCATAAAAAATCAAATTTTTGCTGCAAAGAACCTCTGATAAATTCAGAGGTTCTTTCTTTTTAACGATATAACAATTCTTCATAATTCTGTAAGAACTGCCGTGTATAATACTTCTACATTTGCTTTACTAACCAATCAAAATATATTATTATGGACACGAACAAACCATTAGACAATGCTTCTGATAGATTAGACGAAGCAAGAGACAGAACAGTAAACTCTGTAGAAAATACAGCAGAAAACATGTCAGAAAGAGCAGAAAATTTTGCAGATGATGTAAAAGATACTGCAGAAAATGCTTGGGAAAAAACCAAAGATGTTGCCAATGACATTTGGGAGAAAACCAAAGATGTCGCTGAAAACGTTAAGGATAAAACCGAAGACATGATAGATGATGTAAAAGATGAGTACAGAGACAGAACCCATTAATTTTTATTCATCATTTTGATTTAGAATCCCGAATTTTTCGGGATTCTTTTATGCTATAAGCAATATTTTTATAAATTTGCCTAAAATAAATTATTATGTACGGATTACTTAAAGGTAAAAAAGGAATTATTTTCGGCGCGCTTAATGATCAATCTATCGCTTGGAAAGTAGCAGAACGTTGTCATGAAGAAGGTGCAGAATTTATCCTTTCAAACGCTCCTATAGCAATGAGAATGGGCGAAATAGATGCTTTAGCACAAAAAACTAATTCAGAAGTAATTGGCGCAGATGCTACTTCTATGGAAGATTTAGGAAAACTTTTTGATGCAGCTATCGCTAAATTTGGTAAAATAGATTTCATCCTTCACTCTATCGGAATGTCTGTAAACGTAAGAAAAGGCAAACATTATACAGATATCAACTATGATTGGTTAGAAAAAGGTTGGGATGTTTCTGCAGTTTCTTTCCACAAAGTAATGAAAACAGCTTGGGAAAAAGATTGTATGAATGAATGGGGTTCTATCTTAGCCCTTACCTACATTGCTGCACAGCGTACTTTCCCAGATTATAATGATATGGCAGACAATAAATCTTACCTAGAATCTATCGCAAGATCTTTCGGTTATTATTGGGGAGAGAAAAAAGTAAGAGTAAACACCATTTCTCAATCTCCTACCGTAACTACAGCAGGTTCTGGTGTAAAAGGTTTTGGAGGTTTTATGGGATTTGCAGAAGATATGTCTCCTCTAGGAAACGCTACTGCACTAGATTGTGCTAATTATTGCGTAGCAATGTTCTCTGATCTTACAAAGAGAGTTACTATGCAAAACCTGTTTAATGACGGTGGTTTCAGCAATATTGGAGTTTCTCAAAAAGTAGTAGATAAATACAACGGAGAATAAATTTACTCAATTCCCCTCTTTTAGAGGGGTGGCAAAATTTTTAATTAAAAATTTTGACGGGGTGTTCAAAATACAGAATCCATTCAGCACTTTGTTGAATGGATTTTTTTTATGGCGCTTTAACACGCTGTCCGCTATATCTTTTTTAAATTTTCTCCAAACTTATTTTCCGAGGCTGAATATTTAAAAAAGGATGCCGCTTCCATCGTTAGCGCGGTGAACGCAGATAAGAAAAATTAGTTATATTTGGAAAAAACTTCTTTACAATGAATTATCGAAAATTTCTACTTTCTACCGCTATTTTAGCATTTTCTTTTCATCATGCGCAAAACCTTAAGCTCAATCCTACTTCGGCAGAAGAACGCTGGAAAGGTTACGAACAAAGAAAAAAATTAGAAGAAAATTCTATTCTCAAAAATTTAGAATTCAGAAATGTAGGTCCTACTACAATGAGTGGTAGAGTTACAGATATAGATGCGAATCCAGAAAATCCTACAGAATTTTATGTAGCGTATGCTTCTGGTGGATTGTGGTACACCAATAACAACGGAACTACATTCACTCCTATTTTTGATAGAGAAGCTGTAATGACCATTGGCGACATTGCAATAGATTGGAAAACAAAAACCATTTTTGTAGGAACTGGCGAAAGCAATTCTTCTCGTTCTTCTTATGCAGGAATGGGAATTTATAAAAGTACAAACCAAGGAAAAACTTGGCAAAACTTAGGCTTAAAAGACACGCATCACATTGGAAGAATTGTAGTAAATCCCGAAAATCTGGACGAAATTTGGGTAGCTGCAGTTGGTCATTTATATTCACCAAACGCAGAAAGAGGCGTTTTCAAAACCAATGATGGCGGTAAAACTTGGAAAAAACCGCTTTCAGCTGACCAAAATTCTGGAGCAATTGATTTAGCCATAAACCCTCAAAATCCAAAAGAAGTTTATGCAACACTTTGGCACAAAGAACGTAAAGCGTGGAAATTTGTAGAAAGTGGCGCATCATCAGGTATTTTCAAATCCAATGATGGTGGTGAATCTTGGCAAAAAATTTCCACTAAAGATTCTGGCTTTCCAGCAGATGAAAACGTAGGAAGAATAGGACTTTCCATCTTCCCAAAAAATCCAAATATCATTTATGCGATTGTTGACAATCAAAAAACAAGACCTGTTTCCGCCATAAAAGAAGAAAAAACTGAAAAATCTTTGGACAAAGCCAAAATGCAAAAAATCACCAAAGAAGAATTCTTGGCTTTAGATGATAAAACGGTTAATGAATACCTTGATGGAGAACGTTTCCCAGAAAGATACACTTCAGAAAACCTTAAAAAATCGCTCAGAGAAAATAAAATCACGGTAAAAGATATTTTCAACTATACACACAATGGAAATGATGATTTATTCAACATCGAAATTGAAGGTGCAGAAGTTTACCGTTCTGATGATGCCGGAAAATCTTGGAGAAAAACCAACGAAAAAAATCTAGATGGTTTATATTATACTTACGGTTATTATTTCGGGCAAATTTGGGTTTCGCCAACCAATCCAGATAAAGTAATTATTGCAGGCGTTCCGATTTTGGTTTCAGAAAATGGCGGAAAATCATTCAAATCGATAGATTCTCCAAATGTTCACGCAGACCATCATTCAATCTGGTTTAACCCGAATAATGACAATCATTTCATCAATGGAAATGACGGAGGAATCAATATTTCTTACGACAATGGAAATTCTTACATTCATTGCAATTCATTGTCCGTTTCACAGTTTTATTCGGTGGATTATGATTTAGAAAAACCTTACAATGTTTATGGAGGAATGCAAGATAATGGCGTTTGGTTTGGCCCATCAAGCAATAAATTTGACTATAAAAAAGGAAAATTTGATAACGGCGATAATTTCAAATTTCTTCTAGGAGGAGACGGAATGCAAGTGCGTGTAGATTTCAGAGATAATGCTACTATTTATACTGGTTTTCAGTTCGGAAATTATTTCAGAATTAACAGAAAAACCAATGAAAGAAAATATCTAGAAGTTCCTAGAGAAATTGGCGAAAATCCACTTCGTTTCAATTGGGAAGCACCTTTCCAGATTTCTCGTCATAATCAAGACATCGTTTATTTTGCTTCGCAAAGCGTTTACCGAAGTATGGACAAAGGCGAAACTTGGCAAAAAATTTCTGGAGATTTAACCAGAAATACCAAACAAGAAAATGTGCCTTATTCTACTCTTTCAACAGTGGAAGAAAGTCCGAAAAAATTCGGTTTAATCTATGCAGGAAGTGATGATGGATTGGTCAATGTAACCAAAGACGGTGGAAATTCTTGGCAAAAAATTGGCGATTTCCCAGGATTTTGGGTTTCTATGGTTCAACCTTCTTCTTTCTCAGAATCTAGAGTTTATTTGAGCTTAAATGCTTACAGAGAAGACGATTTCCGTGCATTGCTTTACATTTCTGATGATTTTGGGAAAACTTGGAAGAAAATTGGCGAAGATTTACCTTCAGAACCTATTAATGTCATCAGAGAAGATTACAATAACGAAAATCTTTTGTATGTAGGAACGGATAACGGATTGTACATTTCTTTGGATAGAGGAAAAACATTTATGTCTGCCAATAATGCTACTCTTCCAAACGTTGCTATTCACGATTTAAAAGTTCATCACAGAGATAATGAATTGATTGTAGCAACTCACGGAAGAAGCATATACATTGCCGATGTGAAGAAATTACAAAAATTAACGCCAGAAAATTTAGCTAAAAATTTAATCGTTTTTGATGTTGAAAGCATTAATTTCAAAGAAAATTGGGGCAAATCTTACAGTAATTTCACTGAAATTGAAAAGCAGAATTTCCCAATAGAATTTTACACAAAAAATGCTGGAAACGCTGTTATCAAAATCATCAATGCTCAAAATGAAACGATAAAAACCATTAATCAAATTGCTGACAAAGGATTTAATACCATCAGTTATGATTTAACGGTAAATGCAAGTGAAAAGTCTAAAAAAGCAGATGATGGCAATGTTTACATCACTCCAGGAAAATATACAGTAGAAATTTCTATCAATGGAGTTACGGAAAAGAAATCGCTGGAAGTGAAAGAAAGACCTAAATCTAAAAGCAAAAGAGTAACCGAAGTTCCGCAAGGAACAATGTCTCCCGGAGAATTTAAAAAATGGAGAAAAGAAGTGGGCTTCAAAAAGCAATTATGATTTTAAAACGCAAAGAATTTAAAAAAATATCTCTTTTAGTGAGCAAAGCTTATTCCGTAAACGGAATTGATTAAGCGAACGCTTCAAGAGTGAATTTATTCACTTTCTTTGCTTCCTTAAAATCTTTATAAAGCAATAATAATCTTTACGTTTAAAAGTTAACACAAAAAAAGTCCCGAAAATTTCGGGACTTTTCTATTATCTTACACTTGGGATTACGATGAGACTTTCGTTTCCTGAACTATTTACCGCTTGAACTGCAAAGAAATAATTGTCTTTAGAATAAGGCAGTTTTATAGAATTTTCTTTGGTAAAAAATTTCTTTTGCCATGTAGAAGAATCGGTTTCACGCATGAGAACGTAGTAACCTGAAACTTCTCCATTTTTTGGTTTTTCCCAATGAATGGTAGTGAAATTGGTCAATTCTTTTACATCCATTTTCACATTTTCTGGTTTAGAAGGAGATTTTGCCAAATTTGCCAAAACAGAAACATTTACCCCAACATTTTTCTTGAAATATTCAAAATCCATAAACTCTGGTAAATCCCCAAATTGCTTACCATTTTCTTTTCTGATATCTTGATGTTGATGGTCGTAATTTTCATTAAATTCAGTCAATCTTACCGCTGAAAAACCTTGATTCACGAATGAAGTGTGATCTCCACCACGAAGAAATCTGTCATTTCTGTAAATAAGTTTCACTTCTAAATTGTCAACATAACGCTCTCCGATTTCTTTGATGTATCTTGCCAATTGTCTAGCTTCGCCATCATTTTCTAAACCTAAATTTCTAATTCCTTGAGCTTTTTTATCCAAATCAAATTGCGGCAAACCTTCTGAAAAAACTCTTAACTGATTGGCATTAATTAAATTGGTCTCGCTAGTTAAATTATTACCAATCATATCATTATTCAACAAAGCTTCTAATTGCCAATTTTCATTTTTTGCCTTTTCTGCAAGCATTTTAGCACCTAACAAACCTTGTTCTTCGCCAGAAAATGCTACAAAAACTATAGTTGCAGGAAATTTTGATTGGCTCAAAATTCTGGCAGATTCTATTACAGCACCTACTCCGCTTCCGTCGTCATTTGCTCCAGGTGCGAAATCTTTGGCATTCATCACATCAGAAACTCTGGAATCAAGATGTCCGCCAATCATAAAAATTCTTTTATCATTGGGATCAGTTCCACGCAAAATGGCAATAGCGTTTCCTAAATCTGTAGGCTGATTGATTCGTTTTCCATCAGGTTGAATGGTTTGACTTTGTAGAAAAACTTCCATTCTTCCATCAGAGTTTTTAGCATAATTTTTAAATTTAGAAAGCACCCAATTTCTAGCAGCACCGATTCCTTTTTTGGCATCAGTCGTAGAACTCATAGTATGACGAGTACCGAAACTTACTAATTTATGGATGTGAGATTTTAAAGAATCTGCGCTTACTTGAGACACATAATTCGCAATTTCTGCATCTCTGGAAACAGTTTGTTGCGCAGAAAATACAGCAGGTATTAATAAAACTGAAAGTATAATTTTTTTCATTATTTAGAGTGAGTTTTATTTATTTTAATTTCAAAATTTCTTTACAAAAACCTTCTACCACTTCGCTTTCGGTAGCCCAAGATGTGATAATTCTAATAGCAGATTTTTGTGCATATATTTTCTTCCAAACGTAAAAATCAAACTGCTCTGAAAGTTTCTCAATTTGTGAATTTTCTAAAATCGGGAAAATCTGATTGGTATCTGTTTCTGCTAAAAATTCTGCTCCAATTTCTTTGAAAGTTTGCTTGATTTTCATGGCTTGTTGATTGGCATGTCTTGCTAAATCCCAATATAAATCGTCTTTCATCAACTCTTGAAACTGAATTCCGAGTAATCTTCCTTTCGCGAGCATTGCGCCTTTTTGCTTGACATGAAACCCAAATTCTTCTTGCAGATTTTGTCTGTTTATAATGATTGCTTCTCCTAATAAAGCTCCGTTTTTAGTTCCGCCAAGATAAAAAACATCTGTAAACTTCGCTACATCTTCTAGCGTTAAATCATTGCTATCTGCAGTAAGTGATTGTCCTAATCTGGCACCATCCATAAATAAATATAGATTTTTTTCTTTGCAAAAATTTGATAAATCTTCTAATTCTTTTTTGGTATAAATCGTTCCAATTTCGGTAGAATTAGAAATATAAACCAACTTTTGTTTTAATTGATGAGGAACATTGGTATGAACATCTAACACTTTCTGAATATCTTCTGGTTTCAGTTTTCCATCGGGAGTTTCTACCCCATGAACTTTGTGACCTGTTGCTTCTATCGCACCTGCTTCATTGGTAAAAATATGACCAGTAGTTGCAGAAACCACACTTTCGTGAGGTCTTAGAATTGCTGAAATCACCAATAAATTCGCTTGAGTTCCTCCGCTTACAAAATGGACTTTGGATTGAGGTGCATTTGCTTTTTGAAGAATGAGTTTTTCTGCTTCTGCACAATAATCATCTAAACCGTAACCATTTTGCTGAGAAAAATTAGTACGCATTAACGCTTCTAAAATGCTGGGATGACAACCTTCTGAATAGTCGTTTTTAAAAGAATATTTCATAGGACTAAATTAAGGAAAAAGTGCAAGATTGTTAATACTTACAATATTAATTTTAAAATTAACATGTTCTTTTGTCTTGAAACAAAAGAACCAAAAATTCAAGACTGGAAACTCGGCTAAAATTTTAAATAATTTTCTAAAATTTCCAAAACTCGTCCCTAGCTTTTTCCTTACTTACTCAAACAGTGGAAATTTCTTTACAAAAATTTTTCAAAATTTTTAAACGCCTCCGTTTCATAGGTCATAAAAATCGAAAAACTTAATTCAAAAAGTTTAATAAAATACGAAAACTGCGCCCCAGATTGAGCCATTGTTGGAGCTCATCTCAAAAAATCGGGAATTGGGATTGGCTTTTGAGATAGCGACTGGCGAAAGCTGGAAATGGCGCCCAAATTATTTGCTTTTTCTATAAAATTTAGCTATTTTTTCATTATTTTCAATAAAGTGTGTAACCTTTTCGTTATAATGAACGTATAATAAGATATGAGACAGTTAAAAATTACAAAACAGGTTACCAATAGAGAAACCGCTTCCCTTGACAAATATTTGCAAGAAATTGGTAAAGTAGAACTCATCACAGCAGACGAAGAAGTAGAACTCGCTCAAAGAATCCGTAACGGAGACAGAGCTGCTCTAGAAAAGTTGATTAAAGCCAACTTGCGTTTCGTGGTGTCTGTATCAAAACAATATCAAAACCAAGGATTATCTCTTCCTGACCTTATTAATGAAGGAAACCTTGGCCTAATGAAAGCTGCTAAAAGATATGACGAAACCAGAGGTTTCAAATTTATTTCTTATGCAGTTTGGTGGATTAGACAATCTATCTTACAAGCTCTTGCAGAGCAATCTAGAATTGTAAGATTACCTTTGAACAAAATTGGTTCAATCAATAAAATCAACAAAGCTTACGCACACTTAGAACAAGAAAACGAAAGACCACCTTCACCAGAAGAATTGGCAGAAGTTCTAGACATGAGCGAAGAAGATATTAAAGAATCTATGAAAAACTCTGGTCGTCACCTTTCTATGGACGCACCATTAGTAGAAGGAGAAGATTCTAACTTATATGACGTTTTACGTTCTGGTGAATCTCCAAGTCCTGATAAAGACTTAATGCTAGAATCTCTACAAATAGAGATTGAAAGAGCTTTACAAACGCTTACTCCAAGAGAAGCAGATTTGGTAAGATTATATTTCGGTCTAAACGGAAAACATCCTATGACTTTAGAAGAAATAGGTGAAACTTTCGACTTAACGAGAGAAAGAGTAAGACAGATTAAAGAAAAAGCGATTAAGAGATTGAAACACAACTCTAGAAGCAAAATCTTGAAGTCTTACCTTGGTAAATAATTTAGCAGTCGGCTTTCAGCTATCTGCAAACAGCAAAAGGATAGCGAAAGCTATCTTTTTTATTTTAAAATATTTTATTAATTAAGCTGAAAGCTAAAAGCTGACAGCAGAAAGCAATTTAAATGAAAACAAAACTTATTGCACCTTCAGTTTTATCTGCAGATTTTGGGAATTTACAGCGAGATATAGAAATGATCAACCGCAGTCAAGCAGATTGGTTTCACGTAGACGTGATGGATGGAAGATTCGTTCCTAATATTTCTTTTGGCTTCCCAGTGATGAAAGCGATTCAAGAACACGCCAAAAAATTTGTTGATGTGCATCTTATGATTGTAGAGCCTGAAAAATATGTAGAAGAATTTATCAATTACGGCGCAGACTTAGTTTCTGTACATTATGAAGCGTGTACACATCTTCACAGAACCATTAATTTCATTCAAGACAAAGGTGCAAAAGCTGGTGTAGTACTTAATCCTTCTACTCCAGTTTGGGTATTAGAAGATATTATTACCGAAGTAGATTTGGTTTTATTAATGAGCGTAAATCCTGGTTTTGGTGGACAAAAATTCATAGAAAACACTTACAAAAAAATCAGAGAAACCAAAGAATTGATTCTGGAGAATAATTCTACAGCGCTCATCGAAATAGACGGCGGCGTAAATACCGAAAACGCTCCAAAACTCTTCGAAGCAGGTGCAGATGTTCTGGTGGCAGGAAATGCTGTTTTTGCCAGTGAAAATCCAGAAAGAACAATTGAACTGTTAAAAGTTTAAAATTACTTAAAGAGATAAAAAAATAAAAAGTTCGAGAAAATTCTCGAACTTTTTTTATAAATTTTGGGTAAAACTATTTGATTAGAAAATTTCTCTTCCCGAAAAATGGAATTGCGCTTCAATTAGAGCATTTTCATCAGAATCTGAACCGTGAACTGCATTTTCTCCTACGCTTCTTGCAAACATCTTTCTAATGGTTCCTTCTGCCGCATCTGCAGGATTAGTAGCACCGATTAGTTTTCTGAAATCTTCTACTGCTTTTTCTTTTTCTAAAACCGCAGCTACGATTGGTCCAGAAGACATAAATTCTACTAATTCTCCGTAGAAAGGTCTTTCTGCGTGTACTTCATAGAATTTTTTAGCATCTGCAACTGTTAATTGAGTTAATTTTAATGCTTTGAATGTAAATCCTGCTTCTGCAATTTTCCCTAAAATTGCTCCAATGTGCCCATCTGCAACTGCATCTGGCTTAATCATTGTAAATGTAATGTTACCTGACATAATTTTTTTTAAAATATTTTTTGCAAATGTAAGATTTTTTTGTACTTTTGCAAAGGAAACTTATTTCAAAGAGAGCCATTTTCTTTTGGCACGTTATTTGCAATATTAATAACGATTCTCATGTTTAATTTGAGTTTTCATGGTTATTAGTTTTTACCTCCAAGCAATTGGAGGTTTTTTTTATGTAAAAATAAAATGTTAGATTTGAAAAATATTACATCTAACAACATGAATTCCCTTACCGAAGAAAACTATTTAAAAGCCATTTTCCATCTATTAGATTCTGAAAATCAGGTTACTGTAAATGAATTAAGCAAATTTCTACAAATCAAAATGCCTTCTGTAAATAGCATGATGAAAAAATTTGCAGATAAAAATTGGGTAATCTACGAAACCTATAAACCAATAAAAGTCACAGAATTGGGAAGAAAAGAAGCGGCTATAGTGGTTAGAAAACACCGATTAACAGAAATGTTTTTGGTTGAAAAAATGGGATTCGGTTGGGAAAATGTACACGAAATTGCAGAACAATTAGAACATGTACACTCTGAAGATTTTTTTGACAAGATGGATGAAATCCTGAATTTCCCAAAAGTAGATCCTCATGGTGAACCTATTCCAGATAAAGATGGTATCATTATCACACAAAATCTTAAAAAACTAAGTGAGTGCAAAGTAAATGATATGGTAATTCTTACTTCTGTGACTATTTCTACAGATGATTTCCTGAATTACCTCAACCAGAGAAATTTAGCTTTAGGTGCAGAAATTTTAATTAAAAATATAGAAAAATTTGATGGTTCTATGCAGATAGATTTTTCAGATAGAACAGAAGTTCTAAGTAAAATGGTCTGCGAGAAGCTATTGGTAAAAAAATAAATCCCGAATTTCTTCGGGATTTTGTTTTTATGTATTGAAATATGAATTATTTTCCAGCTTTTAGAGCAGCTTCTACTGCTTTCATTTCCTGGAACTTGGCATCATTATGTGAAGTTTGGTATAAACCTTTTAATAAAGATACATTTTCTACATTTTTAGGATCTAAAGCGTAGATTTTTTCAGCAAAAGGAATAGCTTTTCCCAACTTAGCTCTTCTTTCTGCCAATAATTTATTGAATAAATCCATTTTTTTTGCTTTTCTAGCAGCATCAATAGCTTCGATTGCTTTGTCATCGCCATTCACATAAACATTATAAATCATTCCTTGTAAAGCTTCCATATAATTAGGATCTATTTCTAAAGATTTTTTAAAATATCCTTCTGCTTCAGCTAATTTACTTGGATCTTTGCTTGCCAAAACTCCTAAATTATACCAAGAAACTTTATCGTTAGGATTTTTAGTAACTTGATCTTTTAGATTAGCCATGAATTGATCCATTTTACCAGATTTATAATAAACAGTACCTTGCTGTTCTGTTAATTTACTACTTTTTGGAAATTTCACCAAACCTTTTTCAATCAATGCTAAAGCTGAGTCATAGTTTTGGTTTTCTATCTCTAAAGCTACAGCCGTTTCATACAATTCTTGTTCTACACTTGGAGTATCTTCTGTTTTGAAATCAGTATAATCGCCAGTAGCACCCATTTTTTTGTAAAGCTCAAAAGAATTTTTGTCAAGATTTTCTACTGCTCCTGTTTTCTTATTTTTTGCTTTATATTCTGTTTTTACACCAGTATAACCTTCATTAATTAATTCAGTATATACTTTTGCAGCTTCTACATTTTTTTGACCTTGAGCAAAAGATACACCTGCATAATATTTATATAATTTATCTTCACTACCTGCTGCAGCTAATAAATTATTTACTTCTAAGAATTTTTGACCTGCTAGTTCATGGTTTTTTGCGTTATAAGCAGCCATAGCTTCTTCATTAGCTTTAGTCAAAAGTGGATTAATCTTTGCTCCAAGATTTCCTACAAGTGTAGGCACAAAAGTTTCTTCTTTAAGATTAGCCACTCCAGAAGCATCTGCAGCTTGTTTTCCTATGTAATACACTTTTTGTTTTTCGGTGTTTTTACCTACATAAATTTTAGATTTCCCAAGTGCAGAAATATGAGCTAAAACAGAAGCTCCTTCCGAAATTTTTCCTGAATTTAAAAGGCCAAGACCTTTAGCATAATAATATTGTTCTAAAATGGTAGGCTCTAAAAGGTAAGTTTTACCACCTAAAACTGCATCTGCAGCACCAATCTGTGTATTTGCTGTAGCAGTATCATTTGCTTCGATTGCTTTGAAAGCAGCTGAAATTTCTTTTTTTTGTCCAAATGAAAAACCAAAGGCAATAACTGCTGCACTTAAAATTATTTTTTTCATAATGTAAAAATTAAATTTTTAAAAAAGGACAAGTTTATGGCTTGTCCTCAATATAATACTATTCTTCTTCGTTCTTATTTAATGTATCTTCTTGAGATTCAAGAGGAGCTTGATTCTGAGCTTCTTCGTCGATATTCTCTACTGTATCTTCAGTTTCTTCTTCTACTTCTTTGTCCATCATCACTTTAGCAACAGCAGCAATCTCGTCATTATTTTTCAAGTTAATCATTCTTACTCCTTGAGTATTTCTACCCATTACTCTTAGGTCATCCATTCCCATTCTAATAGCTACTCCAGATTTATTGATAATCATCAAACCATCTTCATCTGTAACCGACTGAATCGCAATAAGATTTCCTGTTTTTTCAGTAATATTAAGCGTGATTACTCCTTTTCCACCTCTATTGGTAATTCTATAATCTTCTACTGCAGTACGTTTACCATATCCTTTCTCCGAAACGACCAATACCGTTTCATTTTGAATATCATTTACCACAATCATGCCAATTACTTCATCGCCATCAGATAAATCTACACCACGAACTCCAATAGAACTTCTACCAACTGCTCTTACTTTTTCTTCTGGGAATCTGATACATTTACCACCTTTAGTAGCAATCATGATTTCAGAAGTTCCTGTAGTTAATTTAGCTTCTAATAATTGGTCATCTTCTCTAATTTCAATAGCGTTAATACCATTTACTCTAGGTCTAGAATATTGTTCAAGAGATGTTTTCTTGATAATACCATTTTTAGTCACCATTACTACATACATAGAATTTACATAATCTACATCTTTTAGATCATTGGTTCTAATGTATGCTCTGATTTTATCATCTGGTTCTATGTTAATTAAATTCTGAACTGCTCTTCCTTTCGCTGTTTTAGAACCTTCAGGAATTTCGAAAACTCTTAACCAGAAACATTTTCCTTTTTCGGTAAAGAACATCATGTATTGGTGATTCGTTGCCGAAACAATGTATTCTAAGAAATCTGCATCTCTAGTTGTAGCAGCTTTGTTACCAACCCCACCTCTACTTTGAACTTTGTATTCAGAAAGTGGCGTTCTCTTAATATAACCGGCGTGAGAAATGGTAAGAACTACTTTTTCGTCTGGAATTAAGTCTTCGATAGACATTTCTCCACCTGAGTAATCTATTTCTGAACGTCTTTCGTCTCCGTATTTTTCTTTAATTTCTAGCAATTCATCTTTGATGATTTGGTATCTTCTTGGTTCGTTGGTCAAGATATCCTCCAAATCTTTAATTAAAGCCATAATTTCTTCATATTCAGCTCTAATTTTATCAAGCTCCATTCCTGTTAAACGAGCAAGACGTAAATCTAGAATCGCTTGAGCTTGAATTTCAGAAAGTTCAAATTCTGCAATTAATCCTTCTTTCGCTTCTTGTGGATTTGCAGAATGGCGAATAATGGCAATGGCTTTATCAAGAGATTCTTGCGAACCAATTACCTTCATAAAACCTTCTAAAATATGCGCTCTTTCTTTTGCTTTTCTAAGTTCATATTCTGTTCTTCTCACAATCACTTCGTGACGGTGGTCTACAAAATGATGAATAATATCTTTTAGATTTAATTGTTCTGGTCTACCATGAACTAAAGCGATATTATTAACAGAGAAAGAAGTCTGAAGCGAAGTGTATTTATACAATAAGTTAAGAACAACATTTGGAATCGCATCATTCTTCAATTCATAAACTACTCTAAGACCGTTTCTGTCAGACTCGTCTCTGATTTCGTAAATTCCAGGAATTTTTTCATCTTTTACCAATTCTGCAGTTCTGGCAATCATTTCTGCTTTATTGACTTGGTAAGGAATTTCGGTAACGATGATGGCATTTCTATTGCCTATTTCCTCGAAACTAACTTTAGCACGAAGCACAATTCTGCCTCTTCCTGTATGGAAAGCATCTCTTACCCCTTCATAACCATAAATAATACCACCTGTTGGGAAATCTGGAGCAATGATATGCTTCATCAATTCATCAATCGTGATTTCTTTATTATCAATGTAAGCACAGATAGCATCTACAGCTTCAGATAAATTGTGAGGCGCCATGTTGGTAGCCATACCTACAGCAATCCCCGAAGTTCCATTTACTAAAAGATTAGGAATTTTGGTAGGCATTACTTTTGGTTCAGTCAATGAATCATCAAAGTTATTTTGAAAATCTACCGTTTCTTTATCTAAATCAGAAAGAACTTCGTCTGAAATTTTCTTTAATCTCGCTTCGGTGTAACGCATTGCAGCTGGTGGATCTCCGTCCATAGAACCGAAGTTACCTTGACCATCTACTTGCGGATAGCGCAAACTCCATGGTTGCGCCATTCTCACCATCGCATCATAAACCGAAGAATCTCCATGAGGGTGATATTTACCTAAAACATCCCCTACAATTCTTGCAGATTTTAAATATTTTCTGTTCGAAAAAACGCCCAAACCATACATCCCGTATAAAACTCTTCTGTGAACAGGTTTTAAGCCGTCTCTTACATCTGGCAAAGCTCTGGAAACAATTACCGACATTGAGTAATCAATGTAAGAGGATTTCATTTCATCAACGATGTTGATAGGAATTAGTCTTTCTCCTTCTTTATGCATACTTTATTTTTTAATTATTTGAAAATCAGACCTATAAAAAAACAAACTGATTTCTAAATTTTTCAATTTTAAATAACGCACGAATATACGAAAAAATGCCGAAAAAAGTGATGAAAATTCACAATTTGTTATCCACAAATAAGCTAATATTTATCATTTTTTGAAAACAAAATAAACCGCCAAAACCAAACAGACAAAAGCCGCTAAATGATTCCATTTAAACGATTCATTTTTAAAGAAAAACACTGCAAATACGGTAAAAACAACTAGTGTAACTACTTCTTGTATAATTTTCAACTGAAACAAGGTAAAAGGACCTCCATTTTCTCTAAAACCAATTCTATTAGCTGGAACTTGAAAGATGTACTCAAACAAGGCAAAACCCCAACTGATGAGAATAACCGAAGAAAGTACAGATTTTTTCATCCAACCCCATTCTTGGAATTTGAGATGACCATACCACGCAAACGTCATGAAAATATTAGAAATCAATAAAAGTAGAACGGTAAGAATTCCTTTTGTCATTTTTGAGTATTTTTGCAAAATAATTTCCAAAAATAAGAAAAATGAGCATTTTAAGCATAACATTCCACACCGTAGAAAGCCAATTGCAGACTTGGGAACAGTATTTAGAGAATGAATTGATGAGTTTAGTTGAAAACTTTATAGATGTAGAAAAATATATCCTTTCTGAAGTAAATACCGAAATGCTTACCGAAGGCAAGAACACCAACCTCCTTCTCATCTTCGAAAGTGATGAAAAAAGACAAGAATTCACAGAAACTGAACTCTACAATCTTTCTGAAATAATCGCTCGAAAATTCGGGGAAAATGTGATGATTTTCAAAACAGAATTGAACGAAAAAAAATCCAGATTTTAACAATCTGGATTTTTTAATTTATTATTTGTAATTATTTTTACTAAACAACACTTAAAAAAGCCATCGTATCAATATTATCTGCATAAGTATTTAGACTAGGATTTTGCGCCTCACCGAAGTTTACAGAATATTCTATTCCCAATTCTGGTTTTGCTACCACACACTGAATATTTGATTCATTTTCCACGAGAAAAGCATGAACTTCTTCTACACTTTCGTATCTGCTGAAATTAAGCACAGAAAGCGGCGAAAATAGTGCGCTATCTTCTTTGAGCATTACAAAATTATTATCCCAAAAATTTTCTTGATTCAAGAGATAAACCGCTTTGTTATAATCATAGTTGTTAGCATACTTGTGATGATTAATTACGTCTTTGAAACCTAAAAAGTTTTCAAAAAGCCTGCTTAATTCATAATCTTTCGGCATAAGTAGTCTCGTTACATTTCTACAACCCAAGCCAAAATACCTGAAAATATCTTCTGCCAATAATTGCAATTCTTCATCAGTTTCATCTCCTTTAATTACCGCCACAGAAGTTCTGTTTTTTCTAATAATAGACAAAGCATCTTTAAAATAATATTCTAAATATCTCGCTGTATTATTACTTCCTGTAGCAATTACCGCATCATATTCTGTCAATCTTTCTACAATTTGAAACTCTAAATTCCACTCAGAAAATTCGCCCCATTTTTTCAAAAAGAAAGGCAAAAGAAGTCTATCTTTAGAAGAAAGCTTAATCAGCGGAATATGATTGCTTAGAATCACACACATCACATCATGAAAGCCTACCAAAGGAATATTTCCCGCCAAAATCAATCCTACTTTTTTAGATAGTTGAGAAACTTGATAAGCTGCAAGCCAATTTTTAATGTTTTCTTCGGTTAAAATATCTGCCCAATTTTTAAAACAAAATCTTATGTTTTCTTGTGTAAACCAAGGGTTTTCTACCTCGCTTCGTCTCATCAATGCGGCTAATTCTTCCTCATCATGAGTATAATCAATTTCTGATTTTTGTAAAAATTGTTGAAGATAATGTCCTAATTTACTTAAACCCTGTATTTTGAGATCTTGTTTCATTTTATTTATTTAATCCTATTATTTTTGCACTTATTATTAAAAATTACCTCAAAAAAGATAAGTTTTACCATGCAAAACTTTTCCAAATCAACTGAAATTTACTAATTTTGTGCAAATTTAAAAAAAATACCTAGCAATGGCTATTATAATAACAGACGAATGTATTAATTGTGGAGCTTGCGAACCAGAATGCCCTAATAACGCGATTTATGAAGGAGCTGTAGACTGGAAAGCTTCAGACGGAACCAGTTTAAAAGGAACCGTAACTTTGAAATCAGGTTTAATAATAGATGCTAATGCACCTCAAAGACCTGTAAGTGATGATGTTTACTACATTGTTCCGGATAAGTGTACCGAATGTAAAGGTTTCCACGAAGAACCACAATGCGCGGCGGTTTGTCCGGTTGACTGTTGTGTTCCAGATGACAACCATGTAGAAACAGACGCAGAACTTTTAGGTAAAAAAGCATTTTTACACGGCGAATAAAAATTAAAAAATCCCGCTTCATTCTGCATGAGCGGGATTTTTTGTTTCAATAAACTTACAATCATTCTCAATAAAAATATGAAAAAACATAATTTCAGTGCAGGACCTTGCATTCTCCCTCAAGAAGTTTTCCAAAAATCAGCAGAAGCGATTTTAGACTTTAACGGAATGGGACTTTCTATCTTAGAAATTTCTCACCGTAGCAAAGATTTTATCGCAGTAATGGACGAAGCCAGAGCCATCGTAAAAAGATTGATGAATCTTAATGACGACTATGATGTATTATTTTTAGGTGGAGGCGCAAGTTTACAATTTGCGATGGTTCCATTTAACCTAATGAAAGAAAACGGTAAAGCTGCTTATTTAGATTCTGGAAACTGGGCTGCTAATGCAATTAAAGAAGCCAAAAAATTAGGAACAGTAGATGTAATCGGTTCTTCTAAGGAAGAAAATTATTCTTACATTCCAAAAATTGAAGAAGTAGGTGCAGAATATGATTATTTCCACTGCACTTCTAACAATACCATCTATGGAACTCAAATCAAAGATTTCCCAAAAGCCAATACGTTAATGGTTTCTGACATGAGTTCGGATATTTTCTCTAGAGTGATAGATTATTCTAAATTTGACCTAATCTATGCAGGTGCTCAAAAAAATATGGGACCAGCTGGAACGACTCTTGTTGTGGTAAAAAAAGAAATTCTAGGAAAATCAGGAAGAGTTATTCCTTCATACTTAGATTACGCTCAACATGTAGCAAAAGAATCTATGTTTAATACGCCACCAGTTTTTGCAGTGTACGCTTCACTTCTTACCCTACAATGGTTAGAAAATAATGGCGGAATAGCTGCTGCAGAAGAAAGAAATATTGCTAAAGCGAAACTTCTTTACGATGAAATAGACAGAAATCCATTATTTGAATGTTTCTGCGTTCCAGAAGATAGAAGCTTAATGAATGTTTCATTCAAAATTACAGACGAATCTAAAAAAGAAGCTTTTGACAACGCTTGGAAAGCTGCTGGAATCAATGGATTAAACGGACACAGAAGTTTAGGTGGTTACAGAGCAAGTCTTTACAATGCATTACCAATAGAAAGCGTACAGGTTTTGGTAGATGTTATGAAATCTATTTAAAATCTAAAGAAAAATATGAAAATTTTAGCAAACGACGGTATTTCAAATTCTGGAGAAAAAGTTTTGAAAGAAGCTGGATTAAATCTTCTTGACAACAGAGTTTCTCAGGAACACCTCATTCCTTTTATCAATGAAAATCAAGTTGAAGTTTTATTGGTAAAAAACGCTACACAAGTAACTAAAGAACTTATAGACGCTTGTCCAAGTTTAAAAATCATTGGAAAAGGTGGCGAATCAATGGATAATATAGAGGTAGAATACGCCAAATCTAAAGGAATCTTCGTCATTAATACTCCAAACGCTTTTGCTAAATCCGTAGCCGAATTGGTTTTTGCACATTTTCTGACTTTGATTAGATTTTTGCACGATTCCAATAGAAATATGCCTTTAGAAGGTGATACTAAATTTGCGTTTCTCAAAAAATCTTACGAAAAAGCAACAGAACTTTCAGGCAAAACGCTAGGAATCATCGGTTTTGGTAACATCGGAAAAGAAGTTGCCAAAATAGGAATAGGTCTTGGAATGAAAATTATTTTCTACACCAGAAAACCTAAAACAGATACCGTTTCTTTAGAATTTTTTGACGGAAGAACTATGGATTTTGAATTCACTTCTACCAATGATATGGAAGCGTTTCTAAAAGAGGCAGATTTCATCAGCATTAATACTTCGGAAACTACTGAATATATAATAGACACGCCAGAATTTGAAATGATGAAAGATGGCGTTTTCATTGTAAATACAGCAATAGGTGGTGTAATCAATGAAGTAACACTCATAGATTATATAGAAAATAAAAAAGTTGCAGGAGCTGCTCTAGATGTTTTCGAAACCGAACCAAAACCAGAAATTCAGATTCTGATGCATCCTTCGCTTTCGCTTTCTCCGAATGTTGGTGGAAGCACTTTAGAAACCAAAGAAAGAATAGGAACAGAATTAGCACAACAAATTATTGACTTACAAAAACTTATATAATTTAAAAATTTATTATATTCGCAAAATTTAAAAAATTAAACTATATAAAACCTCAAATTAATTAAACGTAGAACATGCCAGTTTTTAAACCATTTAGAGGAGTTAGACCGCACCCTGATTATATTGATAAATTCCCAACTCATCCTTTGGATAATTTTACGCAGGAAGAAATCAATAAAAAAGCGACGGAAGACTCTTCTTACATACAGATGATTAAACCATATGTTTGTAGCAAATCGAAAGATGTTGATAGAAATCTACGAAAAGTAAGAAGCAATTACGAAGAAATGTTGGGCGACAATAAACTTCTTCAAGACAGCTCTTCTTATTATTTGTATGAGCAAATTTTACCCAATAAATCTGTTTTCAGAGGCTTATTAGGATTAGCTAGTGTAGAAGATTTCTGGAACGGAAAAATCAAAAAACATGAATCTACCCTTACCTATAAAAAAGAAAAACTCGCTCATTTCTTAGAGAAAGTTTCACTTCAAGCAGAACCAGTTCTTCTTACCTATCAAGCTAATTCTAAAATAGAATTACTGATGAATCATGAAGAAAAAAACGTTCCCATTATTAATCATACAGACGAAACTGGAGTAAGACATAAAGTTTGGAGAATAGACAATCGTCTAAAACTTCAGCAATTTAAAGAAGTAATAGACCAAATTGATTCTTTTTATGTAGCAGATGGTCACCACAGAATTGCTTCTGCAGCATTATACGCTCAAAAACACAAAGAAAAAAACAAAAGACATAATGGCAATGAACCTTATAATTTTGTTTTCAGCTTTATTGTTTCTAGTCAGTCGATTAAAATTAATGATTACAACAGAGTTGTAAAAGACCTAAACGGAAATTCTGAAGAAGAATTTTTACAAAAAGTATCAGAAAACTTCCTTATTCACGAAAAAGGTGAAAACGCTTACTATCCATCACAGAAATTCCACATTTCTATGTATTTGGGTGGTAAATTTTATTCACTTCACGTAAAGCATAATCTAAGAGATTTAGACCAAGGATTAGATAATGTAGACCATCATTTATTAGACAAATATATCTTCAAACCTATTCTTGGAATTAATGATTATGAGGAAGAAGAAAACAGCAAAATGAATTTTGTAAAAGGAAATTCTAATATTGAAGGCATTATCAAGCTTAAAGAACAAGTAGATTCTGGCGATTATTCCGTTGGCTTTGGATTGTTCCCAGTAAGTTTTAATGATATTACAAAACTGGCGAATCAGAATTTGCAAATGCCTCCAAAATGTACTTACATAGAGCCAAAACTGGTTACTGCACTGTTAATGTACGACATGGATTGGTAATTTTTCTTGATTTATTACAAAAAAATAGTACTTTTAGATTTCCAAAAAGAAATCACAACATGAAGAAACTACTTTATATACTTCCGCTCTTTTTGGGCGGATTTTTTTGGTCTCAAAATTTCAAACAAGATTCTCTTCAATTCAAGAAAATTTCAGACGAAATTTTGGTCAATGGTAAGTCTTATGAAGATCTAAGAGAATTAACCAAAGACATTGGCAGCAGATTATCAGGAAGCAGTAATTACGAAAAATCTGCAGACTGGGCGATGAAAAAATTGCTAGAAGCTGGTGCAGACCAAGTTTGGTTTCAACCTGTAATGGTAAACGTATGGACTCGAGGTGATGAATCTTTAAAATTAAGAGTGAATCACGGAAAATGGAAAGAAGTAAAAATGCTTTCTTTAGGCAATTCCGAAGGAACCAAAGGTAAAGATTTAGAAGGAGAAGTAATTTTAGTAAAAACTTTAGAAGATTTCGAAAAATTACCAGATTATGCTGTAAAAGATAAAATTGTGTTTTTCAACTATGCCTTTAAACAAGAGTTTGTGGTAACTGGACAAGCTTATGGAGATGCAGGAAAATACAGAAGAGTTACTCCGTCTGAAGTTGCAAAAAAAGGCGGAAAAGCCGTAATTATTCGTTCACTTACTTCTTCTTTTGACGATGTTCCTCACACTGGCTCTACTCGTTACGAAGATGGAATTCCTAAAATTCCTGCCGTTGCAATTGGTGCAGAATCTGCGGATTATTTAGAAGAAATTTTACTCAAAAAACAAAAAGTTCAAGCCGTTCTCAATTCTAATTGCGGAATGAATGGACAAATGATGACCAAATCTGTCATTGGCGAAATCAAAGGAAAATCAGACGAAAAAGTAATTGTAGTTGCCGCACATCTTGATTCTTGGGATGTAGGTGAAGGCGCTCATGATGATGGTGCTGGAATTGTACAAAGTATAGAGGTGCTGAGAACTTTCAAAAATTTAAAACTCAAAAATAATCATACCATAAGAGTAGTTTGTTTTGCCAATGAAGAAAATGGTGTAAGAGGTGGTAGAACGTATATGGAAACGGTAAAAAAATCTGAAGAACCGCACGTTTTTGCTCTAGAAAGTGACAGTGGAGGTTTTACACCGAGAAGTTTTAGCTTAGGAATGCATCCTGACAAAGCCAAATCTATGAAATCTTGGGAAAAACTTTTTAACCCATACGGTATTTATGAATTCGCAGGAAATCATTCTGGCGTAGACATAGAACCTCTGAGAGAACTTAAAATTCCTGCATCTGGATTGGTAACAGATTCACAAAGATATTTTGACATTCATCATACTCCAGAAGATACTTTCGAAAAAGTAAATCGCAGAGAATTATTGTTAGGAGCAGTTGTTATGACACAACTTATTTACATGGTTGATAAAAATTGGTAATGAAAAGACCTCCATTTTACAAAAGTGTTTATTATGCTTTCAAAGGACTTTTTTGGATGCTAAAAACCGAAAGAAACTTTCAGTTAGAAGTTTTAGCACTTGTTATTAATTTATTTTTAATGGTTTATTTCCAATTAAACTCTACAGACGCTGTTTTAATTTTTATCGTTTGTTTTTTGGTTCTCATTGCAGAAATCATCAATACAGCCATTGAAAAAATTTGTGATTTCATAGAACCAAATTTTAATGAAAAAATAGGATTGATAAAGGATCTAGCAGCAGCAAGTGTGGTAACAGCTACTCTACTTTCCTTAATTACAGGAGTTTTAGTCTATTCAAAATATGTTTTTTAGAAAAAATTAAAAATTTTTGGGGAAAGTTTTTACAGCTTCTTCGTAACCCAATTTAAAAATTTCGTCCATTCTGGTTTTATTGCTCTCGAACATTCCATAATTGGATAATTCTTTGGGAGAGATAAACCAGTCACAATCTTTGAATTTATAGTTTTCTACACTATGACTCAGCAATTCATAAGCTCTGGTAGAAACAGCTTTGATGCTGTTTAGCTGTTTGCCTTCAATGTCTTGAAGTGGCGAAACATACACTCCGATTAGTTTTTCACATTTCTCTCTGATGAGATTTGAAGGAAAATTATTCAAAATCCCGCCATCACTTAATAACATTCCATCTTTTTGGAACGGACTGGTCAATCCTGGAACCGAACATGAAGCTATAATCGCATCAAGCAAATAAGTGTCTCCATCAAAAACGTGCGTAACCCCTTGAACCAAATCAGTCGCTGTAATGAGCAATTCTAATTTTAAATCTTTAATTTTAATTTCTCCAATAATAGGTTTCAAGTACAATCTAAAAACTTCAGAATTGATAAATCCCGGTTTAGTCAAAGTAAAATGTTTCCAATTGAAAAAATAAACCGATTTAAAAAATTCTAAAATCTCATCTGGAGATTTTCCAAAAGAATACAATCCACCAACAATTGCACCAGCACTCGTTCCTGCAATCACTTCAGGAAAAATATTTTTTTCTTCTAAAAATTTCAGTGCACCAGCTTCCGCAATTCCCTTAGTTCCACCACCTGAAAGTACTAACCCGATTTCTTTCTTCATATTATTAGTTTCATTTTTTAAAATTAAAAAAACCACAGCAAAAACTGTGGTTTTTTTTGTATTTATTACATAAATATTAAATGTGAATCACTTCTCCGTAAGCAGCAGCCACAGCTTCCATAATTGCTTCAGAAACAGTTGGATGCGGGTGAATAGATTTGATGATTTCGTGACCAGTAGTTTCTAATTTTCTAGCAACCACAGCTTCTGCAACCATATCTGTAACACCGTCACCAATCATATGGCAACCTAACCACTCTCCGTATTTTGCATCAAAAATTACTTTGATAAAACCATCTGTATTACCATTTGCGGTAGCTTTACCAGATGCTGAAAGCGGGAATTTACCAACTTTAATTTCGTATCCTTTTTCTTTAGCTTGTTTTTCAGTTAAACCAACAGATGCAATTTCTGGATGACAGTAAGTACAACCTGGAATATTACCGTAGTCAATTGTTTCTACGTGCATTCCTTTGATTTTTTCTACACAAGTAATTCCTTCTGCTGATGCTACGTGAGCTAAAGCTTGAGTAGGAATAATGTCACCAATTGCATAATAACCAGGAACAGAAGTTTGGTACCATTCATTTACCAAAACTCTACCTTTATCTGTAGCAATACCTACTTCTTCAAGTCCAATGTTTTCGATGTTTGCTGCGATACCCACCGCTGAAAGTAGAATATCTGCTTCTAATGTATTGTTTCCATCTTTGGTTTTTACATTCGCTTTAACACCGTTTCCAGAAGTATCTACAGATTCTACAGATGCATTGGTCATGATATCAATTCCAGATTTTTTAAGAGATTTTTCTAAGTGTTTAGAAATTTCTTCGTCTTCTACAGGAACGATATTTGGCATGAATTCTACAATCGTCACTTTAGTTCCCATTGTATTATAAAAATCCGCGAACTCTACTCCGATTGCTCCAGAACCCACTACAATCATAGATTTTGGTTGAGTTGGTAAAGACAAAGCTTGTCTGTAACCAATTACTTTTACTCCATCTTGTGGAAGATTTGGCAATTCTCTAGAACGAGCTCCAGTTGCGATGATAATATGATTTGCAGCGTATTCTGTAACTTTTCCTTCTTTGTCTGTTACCGAAACTTTTTTGCCTTTTTGAACTTTGGCAGTTCCCATGATAACGTCAATTTTATTCTTCTTCATCAAGAAAGAAATCCCGCCACTCATTTTAGTGGCAACTCCTCTACTTCTAGCAATTACATTAGGAAAATCAAAACTTCCCTCTACTTTATTAAGACCGTAATCTTCGGCGTGTTTTATATAGTTGAAAACTTGAGCAGACTTCAGTAATGCTTTGGTAGGAATACACCCCCAATTTAAACAAATACCACCTAGATTTTCTTTTTCTATGATAGCCGTTTTAAAACCTAATTGTGATGCTCTAATTGCGGTTACGTAACCACCAGGTCCAGAACCTATAACAATAATATCGTAATTCATTTCGAGATTAAATTTTTGCGAATTTACGGAATTTTTCAGAAAATTCGGGTTTTACTATGATATAAATATGATTTTTTAAAATAAAAAAACAACTCCTGATAAGAGTTGTTTCTTATTTATCTTAATAAACTTCTTGTACTTTTATATTCGGGCAGTTTTTCTCTATCCAAGTGGTATCAAATTCCTTGATTTCTCTTCTTTGTCCTTTGTAAATATAATATTCATTAGGTGTTTCTGAGTTACCAGCAATCACTTTTGGCATCTTATTGATGATTTTTTCTTCTGGGCAATCTTGGATTTTTGCCACAGCACAACTCGAAAGAGTAAAAGCTGCTATGATAAAAAATAAAATTTTCATTTTTTAAATTTTTGGAAATTGAGAAGGATTCGCTTCATGAAAAATTCCGTATACCTTTTCTACCATATCATCTACAGATGGTTTTGAGAAATAATCTCCATCACTTGCATAAGCTGGTCTGTGATCATTTGCTGCAATCGTTAACGGAACCGAATCCAAATATCTGAATGCTTTTTGTTTTTCTACGATTTGCTGAAGAATAAATGCAGAGGTTCCGCCTTCTACGTCTTCGTCTATAATCACTAAACGATTGGTTTTCTTCACGCTTTCTGCAATTTCATGTGAAATATCAAATGGTATTAAAGACTGAATATCAACAACTTCGGCAGAAATTCCAAGTTTTTCTAATTCTTCGGCAGCTTCCATCACCAGTCTCCAAGTAGAACCGTAAGTTACTAAAGTAACATCTTTTCCTTCTTTAGTCACTTCAATTTTTCCAACTGGAACGGTGAATTCACCTAAATTGTCTGGTTGTTTTTCTTTTAATCTATAACCATTGAGCGTTTCTACAATAATCGCTGGTTCATCACTCTGAAGCATCGTGTTATAAAAACCTGCTGCTTTAGTTAAATTTCTAGGAACCAAAACATTAACACCTTTTACCAGGTTAATAATTCCTGCCATTGGCGAACCAGAGTGCCAAATTCCTTCTAATCTATGACCACGAGTTCTGATGATGACTGGAGCTTTTTGTCCACCTTTTGTTCTGTAATGAAGTGTTGCCAAATCATCACTAATTCCTTGTAAACAATACAAAATGTAGTCTAAATACTGAATTTCTGCAATCGGTCTAAGTCCACGCATTGCCATACCAATTCCTTGTCCCAAAATTGTAGCTTCTCTAATACCTGTATCTGCTACTCTTACTTTGCCGTATTTTTCTTGAAGTCCCTCTAAACCTTGGTTTACATCACCAATATTCCCTGCATCTTCACCGAAAACCAAAGTTTCAGGATATTTTTCAAAGATTTTATCAAAATTATTTCTTACCACTACTCTTCCATCTACCATTTCAGAATTTTCTGAGTAAATTGGTTTTACTTCTTTTACATTGGTTGATTTCCATTCAGATTCTGAATACAAGTGTGATGAATAATTATCTTTTTCTTGCGCTAAAAGCTGTTGATATTTAGAAGCAAGCCATTGTCTTTCAGTAGATTGATGAGTTCTAGTCAAAAGCAAAACTTTTCTCATCAAACTAAATACATCCTTTTTAGCATAAGAAATCAAAGAACTAAATTTTTGCAGTTCTGCTTCTACTTCGCTATTCTGAGATTTTAGATTCTCTACTAATGGAAGCACTTCATTTTTAAGAACTTCTATAGAATTTCTATAATTTTCCCAAGCTTTTTTCTGACCGTCTTTTGCTATTTTTTTAGCTTCTTTTTCTATATTTTCAAGTTCTTCTACTGTAGCTAAAATTTCTTCTTTTCCTTCTAATTCAATAGAATAATTAAGAATCCATTCTTTAAATTTTTCTAAACCGTCGAAATCTGCTTCCCATTTCAATCTATCTTCAGATTTATACCTTTCGTGAGAACCAGATGTAGAGTGACCTTGTGGTTGAGTAACTTCTGTCACATGAATCACCACAGGAACAGACACTGTTCTTGCAAAATGTTCGGCTCTAGCATAAGCGTCAAGAAGTGCAGGATAATCCCAAGCTTTTACTTGAATAATTTCGCAACCTTCTGTTTTTCCTTCTTTTCTTTGGAAGCCAGAAAGCATTTCTGCCATGTCTTCTTTTGCTCTTTGGTCATGAGTAGGAACAGAAATTCCGTAACCATCATCCCAAATGGATAAAATCATAGGAACTTGCAAAGCACAAGCTGCGTTCAAAGTTTCCCAGAAATGACCTTCTGCAGAAGACGCATCACCGATAGTTCCGAAAGCAACTTCGTTTCCATTATTGCTGAATTTTTCTGAACCTTGAAATTTTACCGATTTGTAAACCTTAGAGGCTTGAGCCAAACCTAGAAGTCTAGGCATTTGTCCTGCAGTTGGCGAAATATCTGATGATATATTTTTAATTTGAGTTAAATCTTTCCAAGTTCCATCTTCATTTAAACTGCGTGTTGCAAAGTGACTATTCATTTGTCTTCCGGCTGAAGCAGGTTCTCTTTCTACAGAAGTATCTGCATATAATTGTGCAAAGAAACTCTCTACTGATAAAGCTCCAACTGCTAATGCGAAGGTTTGGTCTCTATAATAACCACTTCTAAAATCTCCATTTCTAAAAACTTTTGCCATGGCTAATTGTGGTAATTCTTTACCATCACCTACAATCCCGAACTTAGCTTTGCCTGTTAAAACTTCTCTTCTTGCCATGTAAGACATCTCACGAGAAATTCTACCTAGTTTATAGTCTGCTAATATTTGATTCTTAAAATCTTGAAAAGAAACTGTTTGTGTTTCGATATAAGTAGTTTGCATATCTTGGATAAGGATTTTTACAAAGATAATAAAATTATGGAATTGATAAAATTATTTGATTTTTTTGATTATTTTTCAATTACAAAACAAAACACAATATTTCTAGTGAAATACTGTGTTGAGCTTAACTTAATTAATATGAATGTATGAATAATTGTGATGATGTTCTTTAAAAATCTCCTCCGCTGCTCTGAGAACAAGCAGCGAAAGGAGAAAACACAAACGATGAAAAAAAATTTTATTTTACTTTTATTAGATTTATTTCTAGCTGCACTTTATTTATTCAGAAATCTTAATGCCTCCTCTTCATTATGTAAAACTATATTAGTTTTATTCTCATTACTATTTCTTAATTTTCTTTTATTTTGTATAATTTCTAAAATCTCAATATCATTTTTGCTTAAAGCAGCATCAGATTTTTCTGAACTATTTGATTGTTTAAATGATAATACTGCGATTGAAGCCAATGCTAACAATATTGGTGTAAATTTTTTCATAACAGTAAATTTTTAAATTAATATTTTAAATTTCTAAGATTAAAATATGGTTATGAATTTAACAAAGTACATCTTAGATATTCCTTTAAATTGTATTTTAAAATTTTCTTTTAAAAATCTCCTTCGCTGCTCTGAGAACAAACAGCGAAAGGAGAAAACACAAACGATGAAAAAAAAATTTATTTTACTTTTTTATTAGATTTATTGTTGTTTTGGTGGTTTATTAGGATCTACCTCAGATATTACATCTAACTCTACTGTACCCATATCTAATGTTTGAGTTCTATAAACTGTATCAGTTTTAATATTTGTAATATTATTAGCCTTTCTATAATTTCTATTTTTTTGAATCAGCTTAATGTTAGCTAAATCTTCTTGAGAAAGTGAAACATCTTCTTGCTGTCTACATGAGATTAATACAACTAAGAAACATACGGTAGATACTAAAATTTTCTTCATGATTTTTTTTTGACAAATGTATATCAACATTATGCCTAAAGTCAAATTTTAGAACCTTCAATTCAAAAAAAATCAATGTAAAAACAAAAATTTTTGTTAGTGATTTAAAAAAAATTGATGTATTATTGTAAATATTTTTTTCATAACGTCTAATTTTCCTTTTATAAATAAGCAATGAGCTTTTATTTAAAATATATTTTTAGCTTTAGTTTTAGTTTAGCATTTACTATACTATTAAATGCGCAATTGACTAAAAATTATGACAAAATAGAAGTTAAAATTACATCAATTAGTAATAATCCCCCAAAAATGTGGAAGCTTATCTATCACTACATAGATGAAACAAAAAAAAACAAGAATGAAGAGGGGCTACTTAATGCTTATAAAATTGCAAGTGTTTATGCGAAACATCCCAAAAACTTTAAATATGCAGATAGTGCATTAAATGTTGCAAAAAAATCACAAAATGCTAAACTCCTAACAATAGCTTATCTTAATAGAGGCATTATATATATGGATGAATCAAAACATCAAAAAGCATTAGATGATATTTTGATAGCCAATCAATATTCATTAAAAATTGATGATGAATATTTTAATAATAAAACAAAATACTATATGGCCCAAAATAAAATTTATCTTGGCCTGTATGAAGAAGCAAATGTAGAATTAAGTTCATGTATGAATTATTTTAAAGAAAACTTAAATAATTCCCAGTATGGAAAAGATTACCAACAATTCTATATATATTCTATGATGAGTTACATAGATACCAATACAAGAATTGGAAAACAAATTGAAAACACAACACTAATAAAAGAAATCATTAATTATCTAAATAAAAATAAATTAGAAAATTATATTCCATATTTCATTTCATCTGAAGGTACAGACGCTTATTATTTAGGAAATTATAATTTAGCCATAACAAAACTTAGTCAATCATTACGCCTTTACAATGATTATTGGCCACATTTTGTAGAAGTTTTTTATCTAGGAATGTCTAATTGGAAATTAGGAAAAACTGATGTAGCAGTTAAATATTTTGAAGAAATTGATAAAGATTATAATGAAACTAAAAAATTAGATCCACAATTCAGACCTGCTTATGAATTATTAATTAAGTATAATGACTCCATTGGTAATAGAGATAAACAATTGGAATATATCAATAAATTAATGGCTCTTGATAGAAATTACGAAAAAAATTACAAATATCTATTTTCTAAAATTAATAAAGAATACGACACCAAAAAACTCATTATTGAAAAAAATAAAATTGAAAACTCTTTAAAAACACAAAGAACAATAATAAGTACTATTTTACTTTTTGCTATTTTAGCTACATTATTTTTTTGGAATAGATACAATTCCTTACAAAAAATATATAAAGAAAAATTTGAAAAAATTATTTCAGAAATTCCAAATAAAAATAAAGAACCAGAAGAGAAAGTAAATGAAGTAGATATAGCAGAAGAAGTATTTAGCAATAGTGAACTAAATATTAATTTTCCTAAACCTAAAAATTCTATTGATTTAGAATATTATAATAAAATACCTGGTCTAAATCCTTTAATTGTAGAAAATATTTTAAATAAACTAGATGATTTTGAAAAAGGAAATAAATTCCTAGATAATCAAGTCTCTAAAGGATTATTAAGTGAAATTTTAAATACTAATTCTACCTACTTGTCAAGAATAATAAATGTATATAAAGGCAAAAATGTGAGTATTTATATCAATGATTTAAGACTTGAATATTTAATTAGCCTAATGAAAATTGATGCAAAATATCTTAATATGGATGTCAAAGAATTAGCATTACTATCTGGATTCACTAATACACAGAATTTTTCTGATAATTTCCAACGAAAATTTGAGATTAAACCTTCTTACTTTATTAAGATGATGAAGGAAAATATTAAAACTCATTCTTAAAAAACATCTAAATAAAAAAACTTCAACATTTTCATGTTGAAGCTCCCTTTGAAGAAGAACTTTACTATTCTTAATAGTAATGTTTTTTTTGGTCATTAAATCTTACCTCTTTTTATTGTGTTTTAAGATGAAACAAAACTACTCTTTTCATTATTTCCTTACTAAAAACTGAACTCGGAATTCATAAAAATCAACCGGGATTTTTTGAAAAAATATCATATTTCTTATTCCAATTTTTTGTTTTATCATTGTAAAAAAACTAAAATTGGAAATCTATAAACATAAACACCTAATTATCAAACATTTAACAATAGCACTTTTATTTTTGTTCCACATTCAGTTAAATGCTCAAGGAAAAAAATTAGAAGATTTATCTTTTTTAGAATTAGAAAAAAAAATTGATAGTTCTTATAACAGAAAGGAAGAATTGTGGATATATATAAATCATTATATAAAAAAATCTAAAGAAGAAAAAAATGATGAAGCATTAATTTACGCTTATAGATATGCAAGTGGTTACTCTGTATTTCCTGAAAATTTAAAATATTCAGATAGTATACTATTTATAGCTCAAAAAAATAAAAATAAAAAACTAATTACAGAGTCATTAATTAATAGATCCTACACACTTATGGATAATTTTATGCATAAGGAAGCTTTAAAATATATTATTCAGGCACATAATGTAGCATCTAAAATTGGAGATTATTATTTGATTAATAAGTCAAAATATTTTATTGCTCAAAATAAAATTTATTTAGGCTTAAATTCAGAAGCTAATAAAGAATTAAAGTCTTGTGTAAAATACTTTAGATCAAATCTAAAAGAAAATAAATTGGGGGTTGATAATGAATTATTCTATATGTATTCTCTTTTGTCATTAATTGACTCAAATAGCAAAATTAAAAATCACAAAGAAAACGTTTCTCTATTAAATGAAGCTTTCAATTACATTAAAAAGAAAAATTTAAAAGAATATTATCCTTATTTTGTTTCATCATTGGGAACTGAAGCATATTATAATAATAACTTTCTTTCAGCAATTAAATATTTACAAAAATCTTTAGATTCTTATAATGACCAATGGCAACACTACACAGAAATTTTCTACATAGGCTTGTCTTATTGGAAATTAGGAAACAAAAAAGAAGCTGTAAAATATTTCGAGAAATTAGACAAAGAATATTATATAGGAGTAAATAAAAATCCTCAATATAGACCTGCCTATGAATTACTTATAGAATACTACGCTTCTAAAAATAACACAGATAAGCAACTCGAATACATTAATAAATTAATGTCTCTAGATAAATCCTACGAAAAGAACTACAAATATCTTTTTGCCAAAATTCATAAAGAATATGATTCTCAGAAGCTTATTGACGAGAAAAATAGTATTGAAAACAGCTTAAAAATTCATCAATACCTCACACTTTTTGTAATCATTATCAGCATTGTTTTGATTTCGTTTTCTACATATAAATATTTCCAAATGCAAAGGAAATATAAAGAACGTTTTGAGCAAATCATTTCAAAAAATACAGAAATTGAGAAAATCCCAGTTACTATTGTTGAAAAAAGTAAAACAATAACTCCTAAAATCGCTGGACTTAGTGAATCCACTGTTGCATATATTCTAGAACAGCTAGATATTTTCGAAAAAGAACAACAATTTCTGGATTCTAAAATCACTCAAAAATTACTCAGTGAAAAATTGGGAACCAATCCTACTTATCTTTCCAAAATTATTAATGCTTATAAAGGGAAAAATTTCAGTAATTACCTCAATGATTTAAGGTTAGAATATATTGTAGAATTACTCAAAACAGAGCATCAATTTTTAGAAAAAGAAATTAAAGAATTGGCAAATATTGCAGGATTTACAAATGCAGAAGCATTTTCTGATAATTTCCAAAGAAAATTTGAAATTAAACCTTCGTACTTCATTAAAATGATGAAGGAAAATATTAAAACACATTCTTAAAAACATCTAAATAAAAAAACTTCAACATTTTCATGTTGAAGTCCCCTTGAAGAAATACTTTACTATTCGGAATAGTAATGTTTTTTTTGGTCATTAAATCTTACCTCTTTTTATTGTGTTTTAAGATGAAACAAAACTACTCTTTTCATTATTTCCTTACTAAAAACTGAACTCGGAATTCATAAAAATCAACCGGGATTTTTTGAAAAAATATCATATTTCTTATTCCAATTTTTTGTTTTATCATTGTAGAAAAGTGAAAAGTGAAAACAAAAACCAATAACTATCTAATAATCAAAAACTTATTTCTTACAGTTCTGTTTTTTTTCCAAATCTCAGTAAACGCTCAAGAAAAAAAATTAGAAGATTTATCTTTTTTAGAATTAGAACATAAAATTGATAGTTTAAATTCTTCTAACCAAAATGCTTTGCCATTAATTAAATATTATATTAAAAAATCCAAAAAAGAAAATAATCTTCAAGCCTTATTTTATGCTTACAGATATTCTAGCAAAGCAAATAAATATAATTTAGCAAGTAAATATGTAGATAGTGCAATAATAGTTGCTAAAAAAACTAAGAATAACGAACTTATTTCTGATGCTTTACTCAATAAAGGTGTTTTTCTTATGGATCATTTTCAATATGAGCCCGCATTAAATTTTATTTTAAAGGCAAAAGAATACTTAAATAATGTAAAAAATGATTACATCAATCATAAGACTCTATATTATATTGCCCAAAATAGAATAATATTAGGACAGTATAATGAAGCAAAAAAGGATTTAGTAGAATGTGTTAATTTTTTCAGAAGTAATGAAATCAATGAACTAGGAGATGATTATGAAATATACTACAGCTATTCTCTTATGAGTTTAATTGATTGTAATACAAAACTTAAAAAAAATTCAGAAAATATAACTTTACTTAAAGAAGCATATGAATTCATAAATAAAAACAATGCAAAATATTTAATACCATATTTTATTTCTTGCGAAGGAACTGATGCTTATTATCTTAAAAACTATTCTGTAGCAATTAATAAACTTAAAAAAGCACAGCATTTATACCAAGACAATTGGCCTCACTATACAGAAATTTTCTACATAGGAATGTCTTATTGGAAATTAAGAAATAAAAAAGAAGCTGTAAAATATTTCGAAAAATTAGACAAAGAATATCACAAAGACAAAAATCAAGATCCTCAGTTCAGACCTGCCTATGAATTACTTATAGAATATTACGCTTCTAAAAATAACACAGATAAGCAACTCGAATACATTAATAAATTAATGTCTCTAGATAAATCCTACGAAAAGAACTACAAATATCTTTTTGCCAAAATTCATAAAGAATATGATACAAAAAAATTGATTGACGAGAAAAACAGTATTGAAAATAGCTTAAAAATTCATCAATACCTCACGCTTTTCATAATTATATTAAGTATACTGATTATTTCTTTTTCTACTTATAAATATTTCCAAATGCAAAGGAAATATAAAGAGCGTTTTGAACAAATCATATCAAAAAATACAGAAATAGAGAAAATCCCAGTTACAATTGTTGAAGAGAATAAAACTGTAATTCCAAAAATCACGGGACTTAGTGAATCAACCATTACATACATACTAGAACAGCTAGAAATTTTCGAAAAGGAACAACAATTTCTGGATTATAAAATCACTCAAAAATTACTCAGTGAAAAACTGGGAACCAACCCAACTTATCTATCTAAAATTATTAATGTTTATAAAGAGAAAAATTTTAGTAATTATCTCAATGACTTAAGATTAGAATATATTGTGGAATTGCTCAAAACAGAACATAAATACTTAAATAGAGACATCAAAGAATTAGCAAATATTGCAGGATTTACGAATGCAGAAGCATTTTCGGATAACTTCCAGAGAAAATTTGAGATTAAACCTTCGTATTTCATTAAAATGATGAAGGAAAATATTAAAACTTCCTCTCTATAACGTAATCAAGCATCAAATTAAGAGAATGTTTCGCTTCAGAATCAGGGAATTCTGCAAGGATATCTTTTGCTTTTTGCTGAAAATCTTTCATCACTCCAATTGCATAATCCAATCCTCCAGATTTTTTCACAAATTCTATCAGCTCTTTTACGCGTTTTTGGTCGTTATTATATCTCTTAATAGTATTGAAGTAGTACTTTCTATCAGCTTCATTCGCCGTTTTTAAAGTATGAATAAGTGGCAAAGTCATCTTTTGCTCTTTTATGTCAATCCCAACTGGTTTTCCAATTATATTTTTAGAAAGATAATCAAACAAATCGTCTTTGATTTGGAACGCCATTCCCGTATAAGTACCGAAATCCTGCATTTTTTTGGCTAAAACTTCATCAGCACCATTAGACAAAACGCCTACTTCGCAACAAGCAGCAATAAGTGTAGCCGTTTTTTGACGAATAATTTCGTAGTAAACGTCTTCTGTAATGTCTAATTTTCTAGCTTTTTCTAACTGAAGCAACTCTCCTTCAGACATTTCTCTGATGGTTCTAGAAATAACAGCCAATAAATCAAAATCTTTATTATCAGTAGAAAGTAAAACTGACTTAGAAAGCAAATAATCACCTACTAAAACTGCAATTTTATTTTTCCATAAAGCATTGATAGAAAAGAAATTACGACGTTTAAAACTTTCGTCTACTACGTCATCATGAACCAAAGTAGCGGTGTGAATCAACTCAATCATAGAAGCGCCTCGAAACGTCTTTTCGTTTACATTTCCTACCAATTGAGCGGTAAGAAATACAAACATTGGTCGCATTTGCTTTCCTTTGGTGGTTACAATAAAACGAGTAACTTTATCAAGCAAAGGAACTCTGCTTTGCATTGATTCATAAAACTTTTGTTCAAAAAGTTTCATTTCTTCGTTAATCGGCTTCTTGATTTCTTCTACGATGTTTGACACGCTATTAATGGAATGATTATTGACAATAATTATAAAATCATACAAATATAATTAATTAAAACTATACTTACATAATCCGTTGAAAGCAATAAAAAAATTATTTTAACTTTTCAAAAGGAATAAAATACAAACGCTGTTTTACACTGAAAATAAACTTAGAAAAATCTTCATTAGAAATGTAAATTCCATCTTTATTCACTGCAATTCCTTCTACTTGACCTATCGAAAGAAAAGAACCTAACTTATACTTTTTCAATGGTTTAGAGAAAAATAATCCTTCAGAATTTTCCTCAAAAATCATCAAATACACTTTCGCTTTTCTGGTGTAACCTACCACATATAATTTCCCTTGAAAATAAGCAGCATCTGTAATGACAAATCCTGCATGAAAAGACTCTAAACTTACAAGTGATTGATTTTCTGAATTTTGTAAATCAATAGTATAATGAGAAATATTTTTAGAACTCCATTCTTTCGAAAAAACATGAATTTTTTCATTGAGGAAAATCATGGCTTCTGCATCAAAATTATGAGAAAGATATCGCGTAGAAAAATCGTCTTGTGCAGAATAATTAAAGGAATTTTTAGAATAATTTCCCTGAAAATCAGTTTTATAAATAGCTAAATCTTTTCGATTTCCTGCATTATTCCCGAAATCGCCTATATAAAAATTTTCACCATCACTGGTCATCGCTTCCCAATCTTTATTCGGAAAATTAATTTTCAGTTTTGATAAAATTTTACCCGAATTTTTATCAATTTCAAAAATCTCATTGGTATTGCCACCATCATTCAAAGTGTAGAGTTTATCTTTAAGAAAAGTGAGACCAGAAGTTTCTTTCAAAGAATCTGATAACGTGGCAATTTTGTATTTCCTAAGAGCTAACTTTTCTGTTTTTTGAGAAAAAGAATGAAGTGAAATTAGAAAAGAAAGAAAAAACAACAACTTTTTCATAAAATAAATTAAGATTGCTACCGCTTAAAAAATAAAATCTTAAAACTTTATTATTTTTATTTTAAAAGATTTTTTTATAATTATTCTCGCTGATTTTGCTGATTCGGCAGATTTAAACAATAAAAAATTAGCAAAATTTGCTTAATCTGCGAGATACTAGACTTGAAATTTAATTAAAACATCAAATTATTCTCCAGAATTTTTGTTGGCCAATTGTCCACAAGCAGCATCAATGTCTCCACCTCTACTTCTTCTCACCAAAGCAGTAATTCCCGCTTTTTCTAATTCACGAACATATTTTTCTTCGGCTTCTATACTTCTATGGTCAAATTTCCCTTCGCCAATTGGATTATATTGAATCAAATTCACTTTACAAGGAACTTGTTTACAATATTTAATTAAGGCTTTTATATCTTCGTCGCCATCATTAATCCCTTTCCAAACACAATATTCAAAGGTGATTCTGCTTCCAGTTTTATCATACCAATATTGCATCGCTTCCATAATTTCTGTTAACGGAAATTTAGTAGAAAAAGGCATAATTTCATTTCTTTTATGCTCTATTGCTGAGTGAAGAGAAAGCGCTAATTTGACTTTTAGATTTTCATCAGCTAGCATTTTCATCATTTTTGGAATTCCAGACGTAGAAACGGTAATTCTTCGTGCAGACATTCCCAAACCGTCTTCTTGAGTAATTTTTCTGATGGCATCTACTACGTTTTTATAGTTCATCATAGGCTCTCCCATTCCCATAAAAACGATGTTTGATAAAGGTCTGTCAAAATATAATTTGCTTTGCTTATCAATCAGTGCAACTTGGTCTACAATTTCGGCAACTTCTAAATTTCTCATTCTTTTGAGTTTTGCAGTTGCACAAAATTCACAGTTTAGACTACAACCTACTTGAGATGAAACACAAGCAGTAGTTCTAGATTCTGTAGGAATAAGAACAGATTCTACCAAAAGTCCATCATGGAGTTTTACTCCATTTTTGATGGTTCCATCTTTAGATTTTTGCAATAAATCTACAGAAATAGGATTAATGGTGAATTCTTGAGAAATTTTTTCTCTCAACTCTTTAGAAAGGTTGGTCATTTCATCTATCGAATGTAGATTTTTAGACCATAACCAATCATAAACCTGTTTCGCACGAAAAGGTTTTTCGCCAAGAGTGACAAAATATTCTTTGAGTTGTTCTAAACTTAATGTTCTGATGTCTTTCATATAAAAAAGTCTCGCAGATCCAGCAAATTTAGCAGATTTTAATTCATCTGCAATATCAGCCAAATCTGCGAGAAAATTATTTTAAAATTAATCTTACAAAATCAACATTGCGTCTCCGTAAGAATAGAATTTGTATTCATTTTTCACAGCTTCTTCATAAGCGTGCATAATAAAATCTGTTCCTGCAAAAGCTGCAATCATCATAATTAATGTAGATTTTGGCGTGTGGAAATTGGTAATCATAGCGTTTGCTACCCCAAAATCATAAGGTGGATAAATGAATTTATTGGTCCAACCTTGATAAGCAGAAAGTTTTTTATTTGAAGAAACTGAAGTCTCCAAAGCTCTCATTGTAGTAGTTCCTACCGCGCAAATTCTTCTGTTTTCATCAGCTGCTTTGTTAATTATATTAGCAGTTTTTTCGTCGATAATTGCTTCTTCACACTCCATTTTGTGCTTAGAAAGATCTTCTACTTCAATTGGATTAAATGTTCCTAAACCTACGTGAAGTGTAACTTCTGCAAAGTTAATTCCTTTGATTTCTAGACGCTTCATTAAGTGCTTAGAAAAGTGTAAACCTGCAGTTGGAGCTGCTACTGCACCTTCTATTTTAGCATAAATAGTTTGATATCTTTCTGCATCTTCTGGTTCTACTTCTCTTTTGATGTATTTAGGAAGTGGAGTTTCTCCCAATTCTTTTAATTTAGCACGAAATTCTTCGTAAGAACCGTCAAATAAAAATCTTAGAGTTCTACCTCTAGAAGTAGTATTGTCAATTACTTCTGCTACTAAAGATTCATCTTCTGTAAAGAAAAGTTTGTTCCCAATTCTAATTTTACGAGCTGGATCTACTAATACGTCCCAAACTCTGGTTTCTTTATCAAGTTCTCTTAATAAGAAAACTTCGATTTTAGCACCAGTTTTTTCTTTGTTTCCGTATAGTCTAGCTGGGAAAACTTTGGTATTGTTAAAGATAAATAAATCGTCTTCGTTAAAATAATCGATTACGTCTTTAAATAGTTTATGTTCAATGGTTTGTGTCTTTCTGTCAAGAACCATTAATCTTGCTTCGTCTCTGTGTTCTGAAGGGTGTTCTGCCAACAAATGTTCTGGCAAGTGAAAATTGAAATCAGATGTTTTCATAAAATTTACGGATTTTATTTAAATTTTTTAAGCCTGCAAATATACGATATGAAAACAGGGGTTGTCAAGTGTTTTGGGAAGTATTTTGAAAAAACACTAGTTAAATTTCAGATTAAGAGCTATTTCTTCACAGTCATCAAACTCAAATAGAAATTTATATCCATTTTTGTAATCTACTTCAGCATATAAAATCCAAAAATTATTTCCATTTAATCTTTCCTTTAAAGAATCGTATATTTTTTTATGAATAATTTGACCTAAATCCATAAACCTAATTTCAATCATTGGAGTTTTTGATTTATATAACTTAAATTTCACTTCTAAATTTGTTTTTTTAGAATCATCATTTACAAAACATTGAACTAGGAACTCATCTTCTGCTAATTCTTTGATTATTATTTTTCCAATTTCTTTTTCACTATAAGTGTAATCAAAAGTTTTCTTATCTAAATAAGAATAATATGGTTTTTCACTGTTTATACGTTGTAAAGCAATAACCTCTTTTAAAGAATTATCCGTTATATAGTAATAAGAATCATCATTTCTTTGATTCATATAATAATTATTGTTGCTAGAATTAAAATAAATATAACTTTTCCATGAATTTTTATTTCCAATTTTTGGACTAATTCTAGTGGAATTACTAACACATTTTTTATCAAATTGATACTCTTGAGAAAAAACAAATAAAGAAAATAGTAAAACGAAAGAAATAAATAGTTTTTTCATGGTAAATAGTTTTTAATTTTTTGCCAAGATAATAATTTTTCTTCATACCTCAAACTTGCATGAGCAGGACTTGTAGATGGTAAAACAATAATTGGCAGATGAAAATCTTTCGGTAGAATTTTTTGCAAATTTTTATAGGATTTTTGTCCGTTGCAGAAAATAGCTTTTATGTTCGGATAATTGTGTAGCAACTCTCCTATTTTATTCGCCTCTTCATTTCGGATTTCTGAATCTAAACTTCCTTTTCTTTCGCAAGTGTCTATCACATCCCAAAGTGCAACGTGGTATTTTTCTAAAATTTTAATTCTTTCGGCATAATCTGTTGTTAATTCTTCATGAAACAATTCACAAATAATTTTCCAAAATTTATTTTGAGGATGTGCGTAATATTGCTTCATTTCCAAAGATTTAATCCCTGGAATAGAGCCTAAAATCAGAATCTTTGATTCGTTATCAATGATTGGAGGAAATGAGGATATCTTCATTTTAAGCAAAAAGTTTTTTTCTAAGTTATATATTATATTTGTTCAAATTTAAATAACAAAATATGAAAAGACCAAATTATTTTTCAGGGCAAAAAGTTATTCTTACAACTTATGCTCAAGGTTTACATGAAGGACAAGAACTAACAATTATCTCACATTCAAATGATGATGAATATGAATGCTCATACATTAAAGGCAATGAAAATTTTTATGAAAATTTTTTCGAAGATGAATTTAGATTAAAAACCAAATATGACGAGTTGAATGAAAATGAAAAAAGTTCAGATTAACTGAACTTTTTATATAATTTTCTACAAAGTTTCTTTCAACCAATCGAAGAATTCTCTTTGCCAAACTAGACCGTTTTGAGGATGTAAAACCCAGTGGTTTTCGTTAGGAAAATAAAGGAATTTAGTTTTCAAACCTTTCATTTTTGCTGCTTGAAAAGCTTCCTGACCTTGTTCATACCCTACTCTGAAATCCAATCCTCCTTGAATCACCATAATTGGCTTATTCCATTGGTCAACAAAATTGATTGGGTTAAAATCGGTATACGCTTTTGGTAAAGGTTTTTCCCAAGGCGAACCTAAATCCCAATTGGCAAACCACAACTCTTCGGTCGTTCCGTACCAAGATTTCATATCAAACAATCCGTCATGAGCAATGAACGTTTTGAATCTATTTTCGTGAACTCCAGCCAACATGAAAACGCTGTAACCACCATAACTTGCACCAACTGCTCCCATTCTATCACCATCTACATAAGGTAAAGTTTTGGCAAAATCTGCCGCTGCTAAATAATCTCTGATTGGTTGTCCTCCCCAATCTTTAGAAATATCTTCGTTCCATTTGGTTCCCCAACCTGGCATTCCTCTTCTATTTGGCGCAACTACGATGTAATCATTTGCAGCCATCAAAGCGAAATTCCAACGAGTAGAGAAAAATTGAGTTAAAGCAGATTGCGGACCTCCTTGACAATATAAAAGTGTAGGATATTTCTTATTTGGGTCAAAATTCGGTGGATAATGGAACCAAACTCCCATTTCTTTACCATCTGAAGTTTTCACCATTTTCAGTTCAGATTTTCCTTGAGATAATTTAGCGTAAGTACTTTCATTTACAGAAGTTAACTGCAACATACTTCCGTCTTTTACATTAACTTTAAATAAATCTGCATTATGATTAATATCTGTTCTGGTTACCAAAATATTTCCGCTTTGGAAGGCAATAATTTCATTCACATCAAAATTACCACCAGAAATTTGCTTCACTTTCCCATCTAAACCGATGTGGAAAAGCTGTTTTACACCTCTGTAAGCAGTAGAAAAATAAATATTTTTAGAATCTGGACTCCATGCTACATCTCCCACTATACTTTCGTCCCAAGATTTAGTAAGATTTGTGATTTTTTTAGAAGCCAAATCCATCACTACAATGTCATTTTTGTCTGCCTCGTAACCATCTCTCGCCATAGATTGCCAAAGCAAAGATTTTCCATCTGGCGAAAACTTAGGGTTTACATCATAACCCATCATTCCTTCTGTCCAGTTTTCGGTTTTACCAGAAGCTAAATCATAAGCGTAAATATCTGTATTGGTGCTGGTTGCATAATCTTTGCCCGATTTTTTCTTACAAACGTATAAAACTTTAGAAGAATCTGGACTCCACACGAAATCTTCGCTTCCGCCATGAGGTTTTTGAGGAGCATCAAAAGGTAAATTTTCTAATAAATCTTTAGCTTTAGCAACATCTTCGCCAACATTGGCAACGAAAACGTGATTATATTTTCCTTCATTCCAAGCATCCCAATGTCTATGGTTAAGGTCTGTATAAATTTGAGCTGTCGTTTTAGGAAGGTCAGAATATTTCTCTTTTCCCAACAATTTTTCTACGTGAACCGACTTACTAAAAGCGATTTTTTTACCATCAGGAGATATGATAATATTGTCTGCATCGCCAATGGTATAAAATTCAGTCCAAGTCAATCCTCTGTCTTTAGAAATGTAGATTTTATCGCCTTCTGAAGCGTAAATTCCGTTTTTGTCCCACTGAATTAAAGATTTTTTACCAAAATCAACTTTAGAAGTTTGATTTTTTGACAAATCGTAGTAAAAGTGTTCTTTATTAGTCTTTTCGGTTTTCAAATCTACTTTTCCTACGCTGTAAAATAGCCCAGATTGAGACGGTTCTACTGCGGTAACCGAGAATTTATTAAGCGTCCAGAGAATTTCTGGCGTCATTACCTGTTGTGCTTTCATAAGGAAAGGTGCTGCTAGAGCGATAATTGTATGTTTTAGTTTCATTTTATAATGATTTTAGCGGTCTAAAATTACTTAAATTTATGGATTAATTTTCTTTGCCTCATTCTTAAAGGATGAAAAATTTATTGACAATTTTTTCGATGGTATTGATATTTCGGCTGGTTAGAATGTTTTTAAAAGATTTCTTTCCCAAAATCTTACCAAACTCACTGTCAAGCGTACTTCCTTTAGGAATTTTCCAATAAAAATTACCGTTGTTTAATTTGGCTTCTTCCTGTTCTTGATGATTGGTTTTTAGAAACTCTTGCATCAAAAGATTTCCGTCTCCCGAATTACAAATAAAACTGTAAATATGTAGATTTTCGTCTTTCTCAAAAGGAGAATTTTCTAAAATTTCTTTCACTTCTTCATCAGTTTTTAAAAACAAAAAAGCTTCGTATTGAAAATGCTCGGAAAGTGATTTTTCCAGTTTTTGTTTTAAATTTTCTGGAACTTCATCAGATTCAAATAAAATATTTCCTGTTGCCAAAACACTAGAAACGTCTTTCATTCCTGCTTTTTTGAAAACATCACAGACTTCTGCCATTTTCATTGCAGTTCCGTTTACGTTTACGCCGCGTAAAAAAGCACAGTATTTCATAGGTTAAGGCAAAGGCAAAGGTTTAGGTTAATTATTTTCTTTCGTAGAGATTATAATCTGTTCCAGAAGGTTTTAATCTGTATATTTTTTCTAAAATTTTATTGTCAGAATTTAAGTGATTTTTAATTCTAAACTCCTTCAACAATCGATAATTTTCTTGATAAAAACTTCCATCTTTTCCTTCAAATAAATTTTTCGGAGCCAATAAGTACTTTGGTTTTCTTTTTTCGACGGTATTTTTCCAATAATTGGCTTTGTCTTTTTTGATTTCAGTTTGAATTTCTTTATCCACCAAACCGACTTCATCTATCGCTTTTAAACCTGAAAAATATGGAATATAACCAGCTGGTTCCAGTAAAATGTATTGATTTTTATCTTTTTCATAGTCTTTCAGAAACAAACCAATGCTTCTTCTGTAATTCCACTCTCCGTTTCCTGTGGCGATAGAATGAATCGTTTGAAAAGCTGCCATCGGTAAAATATAAAAAATGACAAGCAGAGAAATCCACCACAATTTATATGTTTTTTGCTCTAAAACAAATACCAAAATCACTGCAAAAAGCAAAATCTGTGGAACCCAATAATACCAATCAAAATAACTTCTTTGAGAAATAAAAATCAATTGTTTTGTCCAGCCAAAAAGAAAAATAATCCAGATGAAAAGGTTTTTACTTTCTCTCTTCGAAACGATGTATAAAAACGCTAAAAGCTCAAAAACTAGAAGTAAAATCGTGAAAGGATTAAAATCTCCTGGAAGTTTCAGCATTCCCCAGAAATTACCATAATTCATTAGGAAATATTTCCATTGGAGTGCCAAACTCATGTTTTTTGCATACGTCACACTTTTGGCAACAATGGTATTATTTACCAATTCCCCGAAGTAAAACCAGTTGAAACTCATCAAAACGGCAACTCCTAACATTCCACCTAAAATGTAGAACCAACGAATTTTTTTATTCCAAATAATATCGACTAAAAAGACGACACCTAAGAAAATCACTGTATCAATTCTGGTGAAAAGAATGAGAATGGGGAAAAGAATTTGTGCCCAGATTTTATTTTGCTTGAACCCAAAATACAACAAAGACATTTCTAGAAAGAACAGAATTCCGTATTCCATTCCGAGAATTGAAATTTTGATGGAAGGTGGCAAAATACCAAATAAAAAAATAAAAATAGCTTGATGTACAGGATTTTCAAGAATTAATTTTGAAAGAAAGTAGCTACCAATCGTAAACAATAATGAATTGAAAATCAATAATGGGAAAATGAAGTCTTCTTTGCCAAAAATCAGGTTAAAAAAATAAGAAACAAACACATACAAATGCGTAGTAGAAGCAGAAATTTTAGTTTCTCCATTGAAACCAATAACACCGTAATCCAATAAGTTTTGCGCAACTCTCCACGTGATAAAAGCATCTTCCTGAATATGATGCGTGAGCAAAAAAAGAAGTTTTACCAAAACGGTAAAAACTACTGCCAAAAGAGGAAATTTCGCGTACTTCTGTAAAGTTTCAGACATTTTTTCGTGTAAATTTTTACAAATATAGTTTTAAAAAAATCGCTGTCAAAGATTTTAGACTTTCAGTCATAAAAAAATCCGTCAGAAAATTTCTAACGGATTTTATATAGAATTTAATTAAAAAACTAGTTCGTAGCTTTCATCATTTGTCTGGTGATTTCTGCTTCTTTTTCTTTTGGATAAGTAGAATCATAAGGTTTCATTACTTCGAACAAATAAGAATAAAACGGTGTGATTTTTTGTACTTTCTCAGCTTCGTTGAATGCTTTTTCTTTTCCTGCCATTTGCAAATCACTGATGAAGTTTTTAAATCTCTTATCAATCGGTTCGATGGATTTTAACAAGTAATTGTAACCTTTATCTTTTTGACCGATTTTCTTATACGCATCAGAAACTGCTCCTGTTACCAATGAATACAAGATAGGTTGAGCATTCATCTGTTTTTTCACATATTTTTGTTCGTATTTAGAAAGCGACAAATAATAGTCATATTCTTCGAAAATATCTCTTTTTAATTGCTCTGCCAATTGTAATCCTTTTTGTTCTTGACCTGCAACAATATATCCATAAACCATTGCGCTTAAAGAACGTGGGTCATTATATTTGGTAGAAGGAATTTCTCTGCTTGCCAAATCTAAAACTTCGATGGCTTTTGCTTTTTTACCTTCTAAAGTTAATGCTTCTGCAGCTCTACTTGCAGAACTTCTGTAACTTACGATGTTCTGTGTACACGTTTCGTCCATGTGAACATTTAGATTTTTGAAATTGCCCCATTTGTAATTTTTGACAATTTTATATAAATCTTCAGCATCTACTCTTCCCATTTCGCCATCTTCTCTTTCTTCTGTTTTAATAGGAACCAATCTATAACTGAATCCATCAAACTGAAGATATTCTTTCAAATAGAAAATGTTTTCGTCATCATAAATTCCGCCCACTGAGAAATTGATAGGACGTTTCCAATCGAAATTCGCCAAAATATCCATCAAAATATAATTGGCTTTAAACATATTTCCTCTTCTGTAATCTATGGTAATTTGGTCTACTGTATTCGGTAAATCTTTTGCAGAAATGATTCCAGATTTCACGGCATTTGCTTTATTTACAGGTAAAACAAATCTAGAAACAGGTAAGAAATTAAAACGTTCATATTTATCTTCTCCAAAAAGTAATTTTAAAATTTCATCTTTTTCTGGACTTCTTTTTCTTAAGAAATTTACTGCGTCTTTGATGTTCATAGAATCTTGAACCATGTATTTTTTGTAAGGCTCAAATAAACTCTCTGGAACACCAGCATCTACATTATTCTGAATAAAATTTTTCCAATCTTCTGCAGAAAGTAAAACTACTTGATCATTGGTTCCATCTCTGTATTCTTCATGCGTAAGAACTGACGGAACTGGCATTGAATTGTATGTTCTGCGTTTTACTTGGTCAATATTCCAAGGTGTTCCTAGAAGCGTGAAATTCACCACTTTTACATCATCTCTGAATTGCTCTGTTTCTTGTAATCCCCAAATTGGATACGTATCATTATCACCATAAACGAAGAAAATATCATTTTTTGGAAGAGATTTTAATGAAGAATAAGCGAAATCATAAGCAGCATAACGTTCACTTCTATCGTGAGAATTATAATTCTGGAAGCCCATCATTAATGGAACTCCTAATAAAACAATTCCAGTAATCCAAGTAGCTGCATTTGATTTAATTTTTTCTTGTAAATACCAAAGAATTGCTGCAGCTCCGAAACCTATCCAAATTGCAAAGGCGTAAAAACTTCCTACCATTGCATAATCTCTTTCTCTTGGTTCAAAAGGTTTTACACCAGTATAGAAAATAATTCCAAAACTGGTTAACACGAATAAAGAAAGAATTGCCCAAAATCTTCCAAAATCTTTGTTGAACTGGAAAAATGCTCCCAAAAGTCCTAAAATCAATGGTAAAAAGAAGAAATAAACCGTACTTTCATTTTTGAATTTTGCAGGCATATCTTTTTGACTTCCCCATAAATTGTCATCAATTGCAGGAATACCAGAAACCCAGTTTCCATTGGTATTTTCCATGTGACCTTCTAAATCATTCTGTCTTCCTACAAAATTCCACATGAGATATCTTACAAAATAATATCCAATTTGAAATTCTACAAAATAGGTAAGATTCTGTGCTAATGTAGGTCTATGAACCTTGATTAAATCATATTCTCTGGCTTGTTTGTAATCATCAAGCGTGATACTTCCGTTTTCAAATTTTTGTCTTAATTGGTCAAAAACTTCTTTAGCTTGAGGATTATCTGCAATATCTTGATTGTCATAATTGAATTCAAAATCTGGCGCTCCATACATAGAAATGTAATTGCTCATCACGGTTTCATCTTCATTGAACATTCTCGGCATAATGCTTACATGTTCTTTAGAATAAACATAATTGAAACGCTCTCCTACGATATCATAACGACCAGTTTTTTCATTTTTTTCGTAAACATCACCTGTTTTTTGCGTTTTATAACTACCATCATCATTTTTTTCAATACCATAATTGTCTAAATATGCAGTATAGTTTTGTCCGTAAGAAGTTGGCCAATCTCCGTATTGTTCACGATTGTAATAATCTAGCATTCCGATGGCGTTATCTGGATCATTAAGGTTCATTGGCGGATTTGCGTTCGCTCTAATCGGAATGACTAACCAACAAGAAAAACCAATAATCATATAAATTACTGATAGTGCGATGGTTTGATATAATTTGCTTTTAGATTTTCTAGCATAAGAAATTCCTACATACATTAGAGCAAACAAAATGATAAATGCTGCAATTGTTCCTGAATGGAAAGGTAAACCTAACCCATTAACAAAGAAAATTTCAGATTTACCGAAAAGACTCATGATAATTGGGAAAATCCCTTTGAAAACTACTGCTAGAATGAAAAGTGTCACCAAATTAGCGATGATAAAACTCTTCCATGTAAATTCATAATTTCTAGCGTAATACATCAAACAAACGGCTGGAACTGCTAACATCACCATCATGTGAACTCCTACAGAAAGTCCTGTAATGAAGAAAATTAGAATGAGCCAACGTTCATTATCACTGTCATGATATTCGTTTTCCCATTTCGTAATGAGCCAAACCAAAAGTGCAATAAACATAGATGACATAGAATAAACCTCTCCTTCTACCGCAGAAAACCAAAAGGTATCTGAAAAAGTAAAAGCTAAAGCACCAATGACACCAGCAAATAGAATGGCAATTTCGTCTGAAACAGTTACGTCTTCGAAGTCTTTATTTAAAAGTCTTCTTACAAAATGCGTAATTGTCCAAAATAAAAATAATATGGTGAATGCACTAAATAGTGCAGACATAGCATTGATAATTACAGAATATTTAGAACCATCTCCGAAGCCAAAAATAGCTGCAACAGCACCCATTAATTGAAATAATGCAGCACCAGGAGCGTGAGTAACTTCTAATTTTACAGCAGATGAAATGTATTCTCCACAATCCCAAAAACTAAAATTAGGTTCAATAGTAGATAAATAGGTGAAAAATGCGATTGCAAAAACCACCCAACCTAAAATGGTATTCCATTTTTTGAAAGTCCAATTCTTCATAGAAATTTTTAAAAATTTACAATGTTGCGAAATTAAGTTTTTTTATTCTGATATTTTCTAAAACATAGATTTATTAAGAATATTTTAAGAAAAAAAATGAAAAAATAAATTTAAACATTTGTTTGGCTTAAAATTTGGTAAAGAATTGAACAAAAAACATGAAAAAAATCATTTCTATTTGCTTTCCGTTCAAAATGTTAGGACAAAATGATAAATTTATTTGATTTTTTTCTTATTTTTGCAATCGGTTTTTTAGAGAAAAATGAAGAAAATGACGAACGTTTTTGATAATATTCTCGGGTTAATTGGTAATACTCCAATGGTGAAACTTAATGAAGTAACTAAGGATATTCCAGCAAAAGTTTATGCTAAAATAGAATCTTTTAATCCGGGGCATTCTACTAAAGATAGAATCGCGCTTCACATTATAGAAGCTGCCGAAAGAAAAGGTCTTTTAACTCCTGGTGCTACTATCGTAGAAACCACTTCTGGAAATACGGGCTTTTCTATCGCTATGGTAAGTATTATAAAAGGATACAAATGTATTCTTTCTGTAAGTGATAAAACCAAGCCAGAAAAAATTGCTTATCTTAAAGCTTTGGGTGCTACTGTATACGTTTGTCCTGCTTCTGTTCCTGCAGACGATCCTCGCTCTTATTATGAAGTAGCGAAAAAAATTGCAGCAGAAACACCAAATTCTATTTACATCAATCAATATTTTAACGAGCTGAATATAGACGCACATTATTCTTCTACTGGTCCAGAAATTTGGGAACAGACAAAAGGAAAAATCACTCATCTTTTTGCTTGTACAGGAACTGGTGGAACACTTTCTGGTTCTGCTAAATTTTTAAAAGAAAAAAATCCTGATATCAAAATTATTGGTGTAGATGCAGATGGTTCTATCCTAAAAACCTATCACGAAACAGGTGAAATAGACCCTTCTGAAATTCATTCATACCAAATTGAAGGATTAGGAAAAAATCTTATTCCATCCGCTTTACTTTTTGACAGAATAGACCATTTTGTGAGAGTAAATGATGAAATGAGTGCTTATTGTACTAGAGAAATTGCTCTTAAAGAAGCGATTATGGGTGGTTATACTACAGGAGCTGTTTTACAAGCCCTTAGACAATATGCTCATGCAAATCCTTTCTCAGAAAACGATTTAGTAGTATTAATTTTCCCTGACCATGGCTCTAGATATATCACCAAAGTATACAGTGATAAATGGATGGAAGAACAAGGATTCATCAATAATTGTGTCCATAATTACGAAGAAGTTTTTAAAACAGAATACATTAAATAAAAATAGAATTCAGATGTCCTTCTTGGCATCTGATTTTTTTAAAATTTAAAATACAAATCTACAATATCATCGAAATGAAAGATATTTTTGAAAGAATTAAAGAAAATCCTGGTCCTCTAGGTCAATTTGCAGATTATGGTGAAGGTTATTTCATTTTTCCAAGATTGGAAGGTCCAATTGGCCCTAGAATGAAATTCCAAGGAAAAGAAGTCATTTTTTGGAGCGCAAATGATTATTTAGGACTTTGTAATCACCCAGAAGTTTTAGAAGCTGATGCTAAAGCTGCTGCTGAATATGGTATGTTCTATCCTATGGGAGCTAGAGCAATGTCTGGTGAAACAGAACAACACTTACAATTAGAAAGAGAATTAGCTGATTTCGTAGGAAAAGAATCTGCTTATTTATTGAATTTTGGTTACCAAGGAATGCTATCTACAATTGATGCATTGGTTTCTAGACATGATGTAATTGTTTATGATTCTAATTCTCACGCTTGTATTGTAGATGGAGTTCGTCTTCACATGGGAAAAAGCTTCATGTTCCGTCATAACGACATGGATAGCTTCGAAAAAAATATAAAAAGAGCGACTAAAGTTGCAGAAGAAAACGGTGGCGGTATTTTAGTTATCACTGAAGGAGTTTTCGGGATGACTGGTCAACAAGGTAAGCTTAAAGAAATTGCTGAGTTCAAAAAACAATACAGTTTCCGTTTATTAGTAGATGATGCTCATGGTTTCGGTACTTTAGGAAAAACTGGAGCTGGAGCTGGAGAAGAGCAAGGTTGCCAAGACCAAATTGATGTTTACTTCTCTACTTTTGCTAAATCTATGGCTGGTTTCGGTGCATTTATCGCTGGAAACAAAGAAATCATCAGATATTTAAAATTCAATCTTCGTTCACAAATTTTCGCAAAATCATTGACGATGCCAATGGTAATTGGAGGTTTAAAAAGATTAGAACTTTTAAGAACAAGACCAGAAATCAAAGCTAAACTTTGGGAAAATGTAGAAAAACTACAAAATGGTTTATTAGAAAGAGGTTTCAACTTAGGAAATTCTAACACTTGTGTAACCCCTGTTTTCATGCAAGGGACACCAGTAGAAGCTACTCTTCTAGTTAAAGATTTAAGAGAAAACTTCGGAATATTCACTTCTGTAGTAGTATATCCAGTAATTCCAAAAGGAAGCATTCTTCTAAGATTAATTCCTACAGCTTCTCACACAGATGCTGAAATCAATGAAACTCTTGCTGCTTTTGAAGCGATTCACGATAAATTAGTGAATGGTGTTTACAAGCAACAAGCTGAAAAATTATTAGAAGAACAAAATTTGAGTTTTAAACCGCTTTAATTTTTATTAAAATAAAAAATTGAAACCGTTTGGAACTCCAAACGGTTTTTTTAATGCATAAATATTATGAAAAAAGTAACTTTAACTAAGAATGATTACACTAGAATTTACAAAGCCATCACTGATGCTAAAAATTCTAAAACCATTAACAGCAATGAGGCCGAAAAGCTTTTGTCTGAGCTAAGTAAAGCAGAAATTGTACCTTCAGAAAAGATTGATAAGGATGTAGTGACTATGAATTCTGAAGTAAAACTTTTTTTTGAAAACACTCAAAAAGAGCAATCCTTTAAAATTGTATATCCACAAGATGCCAATCTAAAAGAAAATAAAATCTCCATTTTTTCACCTATTGCTACAGCATTAATCGGTTACAAAATCGGTGACGAAATAGAATGGATTGTTCCTGGCGGAATGACCAAAATAAAAATTGTAGACCTTATTTATCAGCCAGAAGCAGCTGGAGATTTTGATTTATAAAATTCAATGAATTATAATCCGTTAGAAACTCTTCTGACGGATTTTTTTATTCCAAAAATCTATAGGAAAATCATACCTTTGCAAAAATTCATTTTTTGAAAGATTTACTGCTCATCACTCCTCCATTTACCCAACTCAATACGCCGTATCCTGCAACTGTGTACTTGAAAGGATTTCTTAATACCAAAAATATTTCGAATTATCAAATCGATTTGGGAATTGAAGTCATCTTAGAAATATTTTCCAAAAAAGGAGTTAGTGAAATTTTTAATGTAAAGCCTGAAAATTTATCTGAAAACGCTCAGAGAATTTTCGCGTTAAAAGAACAATACATCAAAACCATAGATGAAGTCATTGCTTTTCTTCAAAACAAAAAACCAACACTTGCAAGACAAATTTGCAGTATGAATTTCTTGCCAGAAGCTTCCAGATTTAATCAATTAGATGATATGGAATACGCTTTTGGAAACATGGGACTGCAAGACAAAGCAAAACATCTCGCTACCCTTTATTTAGAAGATTTATCAGATTATATTGTAGAAAATATTGATGAAAATTTTGGATTTAGCAGATATGCAGAACGACTAGGAAGAAGCGCTAATTCATTTGACGAGTTATATCAAAAACTCCAATCAGACAAAACTTTTGTAGATAACTTTACAGTTGAAATTTTAGATAAAAAACTTACTGAAACGCAGCCGAAACTGGTTTGTTTTTCCGTTCCGTTTCCCGGTAATTTGTATTCGGCATTTAGATGCGCTCAATATATCAAAAATCATTATCCAAACATTAAAACGGCTTTTGGTGGTGGTTTTGCCAATACAGAACTCCGAGATTTAAAAGACAAAAGAGTTTTTGAATTTTTTAATTATATCACATTAGACGATGGTGAACTTCCGATAGAATTACTTTTTGAAAACGTCTGTCATTCTGAGCAGAGTGAAGAATCTTTATTCAAACGCACTTTCCTATTAGAAAACGGAGAAGTTGTATATAAAAACAATTCCGAAAAACACGATTATAAACAAGCCGAAATTGGGACGCCAGATTACACAGATTTACCTTTAGACCAATACATTTCTGTAATAGAAATCGCCAATCCTATGCACAGTTTGTGGAGTGATGGAAGATGGAATAAACTTACAATGGCTCATGGTTGCTATTGGGGAAAATGTACTTTTTGCGATATATCACTTGATTATATCAAAATTTATGAGCCTATTGCTGCTAAAATTTTGGTAGACAGAATGGAAGAACTCATTGAAAAAACAGGAGAAAACGGTTTCCATTTTGTAGATGAAGCAGCACCACCAGCTTTAATGCGAGAAGTGGCTCTTGAAATTTTGAGAAGAAAACTCGTGGTAACTTGGTGGACCAATATTCGATTTGAAAAAAGTTTTACCCGAGATTTATGCTTTTTATTGAAACTTTCTGGTTGTGTAGCAGTTTCTGGGGGTTTAGAAGTAGCATCTGACAGATTATTGAAACTCATCAACAAAGGAGTTTCTGTTTCTCAAGTTGCCAAAGTCACCAGAAATTTTACTGAAGCAGGAATTATGGTTCACTCCTATTTAATGTACGGTTATCCTACTCAAACAGAACAAGAAACCATCGATTCTCTGGAAATGGTTCGTCAAATGTTCGAAATGGGGATTTTACAAAGTGGTTTTTGGCATCAATTTGCCATGACCGCACATTCTCCTGTTGGGAAAAATCCTGAAGAATTTGGTGTAGTTCCTCATTTGAAAGAGATTACTTTTGCCAACAACGATGTAGAATTTCAAGATAAAACCGGAATTGACCATAGCAAATTTAGTTTTGGCTTAAAGAAATCTCTGTTTAATTATATGCACGGAATTTGTTTTGAAAATCCGCTGCAAGAATGGTTTGAATTTAAAATTCCTAAAACCACTATTCATCCTGATTATATTCACGATTGTCTTTTAGAAGAAGACCACTTTAGCTCCAAACCGAATGCTAAAATCATTTGGACAAGTGTAAAACCGTTAGTTGAATTTTATACTAAAACCAAGAAAGGAAATTCTTGGGAAATGGCAACACTTACGTTCCATGAAAAGACCAATGTTTTTAGTATCAATTTAGAAAAAGAAAAAGCAGTTTGGCTTCTTGAAACCATTGATGAAATTTCTATTCATTCTGAAAAAAATCTAACATTTAATCAGTTAAAAGCGAAATATGAGTTAGATTTTGATGATTTCGAATTGTTTTGGTATTCTAAGCCGATGCAAATTTTAAAAGAAAACGGAGTCATCCTAACCTTATAAAAACAAAAAACTCGAACAAAATTGCTCGAGTTTTTAATTTATTGTGAAGAATTTTAATCACAAAGGATAATTCCTTTATCATTACTAAATTCTACTACACCACTGTTTATTGAATAAGAAAAAACACTGTTCTTTTCGTTTTCTTTGGTAAAGAATTTTGCAAAATTTTCATTCTGAATTGCATTCGTGAAAACTCTTACTTTACCATTCACTAAAGAAGAAACAATAGCGGCGTGGTTTTTCATGATATGGAAATCACCATTTTTTCCAGGAAGAAGGACTGAATCTACTTCGCCATCAAAAACTACAAATTCCGGAGTTAATATTTTAATATTCATTTCTTTTCAAATTATAGATTATAGATTTTAAATTTTAAATTGTTGAAATCAAATCTAAAATCTAAAATTTAACATTTAAAATTTATTAAGCGTTTTCAGCAAGCATTTTTTGACCTGCTTCGATAGCTTCTTCGATAGTTCCTTTCAAGTTGAAAGCAGCTTCTGGTAAGTGATCTAACTCACCATCGATGATCATGTTGAAACCTTTAATCGTATCTTTGATATCTACTAAAGCTCCTTTAAGACCTGTAAATTGCTCTGCAACGTGGAAAGGTTGAGATAAGAATCTCTGTACTTTTCTAGCTCTATATACTACTAATTTATCTTCTTCTGAAAGTTCTTCCATACCAAGAATTGCAATGATATCTTGAAGTGCTTTATATCTTTGAAGAATTTCTTTTACTCTCTGAGCTGTATCATAATGCTCATTTCCTAAAATTTCTGGAGTTAAGATTCTAGAAGTAGAAGCTAGTGGATCTACTGCTGGATAAATACCTAATGAAGCAATTTTTCTATCTAATACAGTAGTTGCATCTAAGTGAGCAAACGTAGTTGCTGGAGCCGGGTCAGTTAAGTCATCCGCAGGAACGTAAATTGCTTGTACAGAAGTAATAGAACCGTTTTTAGTAGAAGTAATTCTTTCTTGCATTGCTCCCATTTCAGAAGCAAGAGTTGGCTGGTAACCTACTGCAGAAGGCATACGTCCTAAAAGTGCAGATACCTCAGAACCCGCTTGAGTAAATCTAAAGATATTATCTACGAAGAATAATACGTCTCTACCTTGACCAGATTCACCACCATCTCTGAAATATTCAGCAACAGTAAGACCAGAAAGTGCTACTCTAGCTCTTGCACCAGGAGGTTCGTTCATTTGTCCGAAAACGAAGGTACATTTAGAATCTTTCATTTCTTCTAAATCTACTTTAGATAAATCCCATCCACCTTCTTCCATAGAGTGCATGAAACCTTCACCATATTTAATGATACCAGATTCTAACATTTCTCTAAGAAGGTCGTTTCCTTCTCTTGTTCTTTCACCTACACCAGCGAACACAGATAAACCACCGTGTCCTTTAGCAATATTGTTGATTAATTCTTGAATTAATACTGTTTTTCCTACACCAGCACCACCGAATAATCCGATCTTACCACCTTTTGCATAAGGTTCGATAAGGTCGATTACTTTGATACCAGTAAATAAAACTTCAGCAGAAGTAGAAAGCTGATCGAAATGAGGAGCTTCTCTGTGGATTGGCAAACCGCCATCTTTAGATAAATTAGGAAGTCCATCAATTGCATTACCTACTACGTTAAAAAGTCTTCCGTTTACACCATCACCTGTTGGCATGGTAATTTGGTTTCCTGTTCCTACAACTTCTTGCCCTCTTTGTAAACCGTCAGTAGCGTCCATTGAGATACATCTTACCATATCTTCACCAATGTGTTGTTCTACTTCTAATACAACAGTTTCTCCGTTTGATTTTTTAATTTCAAGAGCATCATAAATTTTTGGTAATTCTTCTACTTCTTGAAAAAGAACGTCTATAACTGGACCGATAATTTGTGAAATTTTCCCTTTAATTTGGTTTGCCATTGCTTTATTTTTTCTTGTGGTGCAAATATAGTGATTCTCTTCAAAATACATAATCAAAAATCAATATTTTTTTTCATCTTTGCACACAGAAAATGTAAGCGGTTTTGAAACTCATAGAAGATTTAAATTTTTATCACGAAAAATCTCCTAAAGTTCTTTCTTTAGGAATGTTTGACGGAGTTCACCTCGGTCATATTTCTATCATCAATCAATTGAAAGACAAAGCAAAAAAAAATAATTTAGAGACTTCTTTGCTCACCTTTTGGCCACATCCTAGGAAAATTTTTAACCCAAATGATGACCTTAAACTGCTTAACACTTTAGAAGAAAAACTTTTTTTACTAGAAAAGGCTGGAATTGACGTTTTATTTTTACAAAAATTTGATGAACATTTCAGAAACTTAACTGGTGAAGAATTTATTCGTGAAATTCTTATCAAAAAACTGAATGTAAAACACATTATCATAGGTCACGACCACGTTTTCGGGAAAAATAAATCTGGAAACTTTGAATTGCTTCAAAAGCTTTCTACCGAATTAGATTTTACTGTAGAGCAATTACAAGCCATCAAAAATGACGACGATTTCAATATCAGTTCTACTAAAATCAGAAATTGCTTAGGAAACGGGAACATCGCGGGTGCCAATAAAATGCTGGGATATTCCTACTCTCTTTCTGGAAAAGTAATTGACGGGAAAAAACTGGGAAGAACAATTGGTTACCCTACTGCAAATCTAGAAATAGACGAACTGAAACTCTTGCCTAAAAAAGGAGCTTACATTGTAGAAGTTTTCGTGAAAGACCAATTTTACAAAGGCATGATGAGCATTGGCACTAATCCTACTGTAAATGGTGATAAATTGACTGCAGAAGTGTACATTTTAGACTTCAATCAAGATATTTATGGCGAAGTTATCACAGTAAAATTCAGAGATTTTTTACACGAAGAAATTAAATTCGAATCGTTAGAAAAACTTATCGAAAGATTAGATGAAGACAAGATTTTGACCGAAAATTTTAACTTTAGTTAAAAGTTAGAATCATATAAATTTTCAATCAGATTTTATAAAATTAGATTCATAAGTTTCTATAGTTTTGTGAAAATCATAAAATAAAACTATGGAAGCAGAAATTATTATTTCTTTACTTACTCTTATCGCACTAGAAACCGTTCTAGGAATAGACAATGTTATTTTCATTTCTATATTGGCGAATAAATTACCTGTAAACCAACAAAAAAAGCCAGAAGAATCGGGCTTATTCTTGCCGGAGTGATGAGACTTGGTTTATTACTTTTGATTAGTCAAATCATGAAACTAGACCAAGATTTATTTACCGTTTTCGAAACGGGAATCTCAGGTAAAGATTTGATTTTAATTCTAGGAGGTTTATTCCTACTTTACAAAAGCACCGCCGAAATTTATCATAAAATGGAAGGCGAAGATGGCGATGTAACTAAAACCATGATTGTAACGAGTTTCGGGCAAGTGATATTCCAAATTTTATTAATGGATTTGGTGTTCTCTATTGATTCCATTATTACGGCAGTAGGAATGGTAAAAGAAGTTTGGGTAATGTATGTAGCGGTGATTGTAACGGTAATTATCATGCTTTTTGCAGCAGAACCTATCAGCAATTTTGTGAATAAACACCCTGCTTTTAAAATTTTAGCACTTTCATTCTTGCTATTGATTGGTTTCTCTTTAATCGTGGAAGGTTTTGGCAAAGAAATTCCGAAAGGTTATATTTATTTCGCTATGGCATTTTCGCTTTTGGTAGATATTATTCAAATGAAAACGACCAAAAAATCTGAACCTGTACATCTTCGCGAACATTACAAAGAAGAAGAACAGCACCTTGATAAAGATGTTTTATAAAGCACAAAGCATTCAGAAATTCTGAATGCTTTTTTTTATGAATTTAAAATTTCTAATTTTATTTTCTTCGTTAAACTTTTATACACCAATTGATAAGAATCATCAATGAGTTTTTTAATGAATTCTGGCTTCAATCCTTCGCAAATTACAGAATTCCAATGCGTTTTATTCATGTGATAAGCTCCAGAAATTTGGTAATATTGCTCTCGGAGTTCTTCGTTATAATCTGCAGTGTTTTTTGCCGAAAAGACCAATGGTTGCTTTTCTAATGCCATTAATAGAAACATTTTACCACCTACTTTAAAGACTAAAGTAGTTTCGTCAAACGGAAAACCTTCCGTAACTCCTTTTTTGTTGAGACAATAATTACGGATTTCTTCAGCTTCCATTAGCGTAAATCATGATTGGGAATAATAAGTGACAATGTTGTTATTAGTTTTAACAAAAATAATAAATCATATTCAATTTTTTCTTAATTTTAAAGTAATATTTATCACTTTATCAATCCCTTTAAAAATTTTGTTATGAAGGCTTTAATTATAGGAGCAACTGGCGCTACAGGAAAAGATTTGGTTCAAAAATTAAATCAAGACAAAGATTTCGAAGAAATTCATGCTTTTGTAAGAAAACCTGTAGAATCTACTTCTGAGAAAGTGAAATTTCATGTAGTAAATTTCGAAAAGCCAGAAGAATGGAAAGATTTGGTACAAGGTGATGTCGCTTTTTCTTGCCTCGGAACGACCTTGAAAGACGCAGGAAGCAAGGAAGCACAGCGAAAAGTAGATTTTGATTATCAATTGCAATTTGCCAAAACTGCCAAAGAAAATGGCGTGGAAGATTTCGTTTTGGTTTCTGCTTATGGAGCCAATCCTAATTCTAAAATTTTCTACTCTAGAATGAAGGGCGAATTAGAAGAAGAAGTAAAAAAACTTCATTTTAATAAAATTACCATTTTCCAACCTGGAATGCTCGATCGAAAAAACACCGACAGAACTGGTGAAGTTTTAGGAGCTAGAATTATAAAATTTGCCAATAAATTTGGCGTTTTAGAATCTCAAAAACCATTGCCAACAGACATTTTAGCACAAGCTTTGGTGAATTCTTCTAAAATAAAATCTTACGGATATTCTAAAATAAAATTAGGCAGTATTTTCAGTTTTGCAGAAAAAGGAAAAGAATAGTTTTTGCCACGAATACACAAATTTTATTATCTATTTCCCGCAGATTTCGCTGATTATGCAGATTTAAAATAAAAAACCGCAAAAATTACTTTGCGGTTAACTTTTATCTTTTGCCTTTATTCTTGATTCTTTATTTAAAATATTTCGTAATAGATTCAGAAGTAGGTTTCGTAGTACTTACAAAAGTATCGATTAACTCCCCTTTTTCATTGAGCAAAAATTTCTCGAAGTTCCAAAGAATGGTAGTACTTTTTACTCCGTTTAGTTTTTTGTCTGTTAAAAATTTAAAAATGGGAGCAATATCTTTTCCTTTCACAGATACTTTAGCCGCCATCGGAAAGGTAACGCCGTAATTTTTTTTGCAAAAAGCACCAATTTCTTCATTGCTTCCAGGTTCTTGTCCACCAAAATTGTTTGCAGGGAAACCTACAATCACCAATTGGTCTTTATACGTTTCGTACAACTTCTGTAAACCTTCATACTGCGATGTAAAACCACATTCTGACGCTGTATTTACAATTAGAATCTTCTTGCCTTTAAACTTAGAAAAATAAATCGTTTTACCGTCTAAAGCTTTCACTTTAAAAGAATGAATGGATTTTGCTTGTTGCGCCTGCGAAGAAAAAAGTCCAAAAAATGCCATAAGAATAAATAATATTTTTTTCATTTTGATTTTATTTGATTTCAAATTTAGGCATAAAAAAACTGCAAAATCCTAAGAAATTGCAGTAATAGAAATTTTTTATCGTAAAGTTTTATTAGAACTTAAAAGTATTGGCTGGAAATGCTTTGTTGACTTCAATTTTATAAAGAATCATCACGTAATCTCCTTCTTTTTTCGGCGTAGTTGCTTCAATTCTGAAAGGCATTACCAAATTATTCACTTTTTTGAAATCAGAATAAACCAATGTTTCGTCTTTCTTTTCTTCTTTTAACAGTAAAAAGTTCTGAACATCAAAATAATAAACAGTTTTATTCACATTTTTGGTGAGTTCTACCTTATAACAGTCTCTTTCTCCTACTTTTTCTTTCCCTAGAACTTGTGCAGTAAAACCTTTGTTCTCATAATCGATGAAATCTGTGTCAAAGCTTTCTGCAACGTAATTTTTTTGAACCTGAAGTTTATTCACCACGTAATTCATCGCGTAACCATTTTTACCATCATAACCTTCGATTACATTTTCTTTATTACCGATGAATACTACTGTTTTCGTAAGATTAGGTCTTTGCTGATAAATTCTCATAGGATATTCATCATTTACGCCCAGAATTACTTTTCCTTGTAGAATAATAGAATTCAGCAGTTTCCAGTTGGTTAAGCCTCCTGTTAACTCAATATTTTTATCAATAATTTGTTTAGCAGTTTGCGCCGAATATATTGTGGTTACTAGAATTGTTACGATTAATAGTATCTTTTTCATTCAATCTTTTTTTCGAGATTCCAAATATATGATTTTGAAACGAAAACCAACTTAAATTTTCAAATTTTCAAATTAATTTTCTTCTTTTTGGACAAGTCACGACTTGTCCCTACTTAAAATTGCTTTCGCTTTTTCTAAATCTTCGGGAACATCTATTCCTACGCCAATGAAATCTGTTTCTATCATTTTGATTTTCATTCCGTTTTCCAAATAACGAATGGCTTCTATTTTTTCTGAAATTTCCAGCGGAGTCATCGCCAAATTTGCAAATTTCAACAATGCTTCTTTTCTGAAAGCATAAACACCAATATGCTTGTAATACAAGTGTTCTACAGAGGTTTCTCTAGGATAAGGAATCACAGAACGACTGAAATACATCGCAAAATTCTGTAAATTAGTAATGACTTTTACATTATTCGGATTTTCTATTTCTTCCTTTTCCTTTAACCTGATTTTAAGCGAAGCTAATGAAATTTCTTTATCAACATCATTTTCAAAAACTTCAATTAATTGTTTCAAAGGATCATTTTTCAGGAAAGGTTCATCACCTTGAACATTGATGACAATATCACAATCAATATTTTGAACCGCTTCTGCTATTCTGTCGCTTCCCGTTTCGTGTTCACCTGTCATTACTGCTTTTCCGCCGATTTTGGTAATTTCTTCAAAGATAATTTCAGAATCTGTCGCCACGAAAACCTCATCAAATAGCTGAGTTTCCAAAACGTTTTGATAAGTAGTAGCAATCACGGTTTTGTCGCCTAAAATCTGCATTAATTTCCCTGGAAATCTACTTGCAGCATAACGAGCTGGAATGACAGCGATTATTTTAAGCATTTCGAGTTCCGAGTTTCTGGTTCCGAGATTATTCATTATTGACTTTGATAATTTTATTTAAAAAAGCTCGCTGATTGAACTGATTTAGCAGATCAAAATCCTCTAAATTTGCTCAATCAGCGAGAGATAAATTTATTTTAATTTAGCTAAAGCAGCTTCTAATTTCGGGAACATTTTTTGTAAATCTTCTACTGAACAAGCGCCAACTGATGCTCTAAACCAAGGCATTTCTCTAGAATTTCCAAATGCTGAAAATGGCACTAATGCTACTCCTGCTTTTTCGATTAAATAGAAAACTAAATCTGTAGAATCTTTCAGAACTTTACCGTCTTCAGTGGTTTTTCCTACATAATCTAATTTAATGGTTAAATATAAGGCACCCATTGGTTTAATGCTATCTACTGCGAAATTTTTAGATTTCATTTCTTGAATTCCAGCATGTAGAACTTCTAAACTGTGCGCAATTTTACCTTTAAAATCATTCACAAATTCATTTACAGCTGGTGTATTATCTAAAAACTCTGCTACGGCTTGTTGTTCTGGTTTTGGCGCCCAAGCTCCAACGTGTGTTAATAGCGCTTTCATTCTATCAATCACCTTAGTTGGTCCAAAACTCCATCCTACTCTAACTCCAGTTGCTGCAAAACATTTAGAAGTTCCATCGATATAAATGGTGTAATCTCTAAGTTCTGGATAAAGAGAAACTGGATTAAAATGTTCTGAATCACCAAACGTAAGCATTGCATAAATTTGGTCGTACATTAAGTAAAGTGGCTTTTCGCCTTCTCCTCTTTTTTTATTTTCTGCAATTACCGCCTCACAAATTTCTGAAAGTTGTTCTTTGGTAAACATGGTTCCAGTTGGGTTTAGCGGAGAGCAAAGCGCCAATAAAACTGCACCTTCTAAATGTGGTGTAATTACATCAGCTGTCGGCAAAAAATTATCTTCTGGAGAAACTTCTAGTTCTACTGCATTGGCTGAAGTTAAGTAAGCGTAATGGTTATTATTCCAAGAAGGAACAGCATAAACTACTTTGTCGCCTTCGTCAACAATGGTTTTAAAAGTAGCGTAAATTAAAGGTCTAGAACCACCAGAAACCAAAATATCTTCTGGAGAATAGTCTAAATTCCAACGAGATTTTATGTCTTTTGCAACTGCTTTTCTTAATGAAAGCAAACCATTTGCAGGAGGATAATTGGTTAAATTATCCGCGTAAGCTTTCTGAATATTTTGTTTTAATCCTGCAGGAATAGGATAAATGTTAGAATCTAAATCACCGATGGTAAGGTTGGCAATTTCAGCTCCTTGAGCTTTGAGTTCGTTTACTTGATTACCGATTTTAATAATTTCTGAACCGATAAGGTTTTGAGCGAGTTTTGAAACCACTTTTTATTAAGATTTTGTTGTTAATGATTTTTCAAATTTAAATAAAATAAAAAAGTTCACAAAAGATTAAAAACCTAAAGATTTGTTAAACTTCTGCGAACTTAAAAGCATTAGATTAAAATATTTATAGTTTTAAATCTTTTTTTACTTCATTGATTTTTTGTTCTAGAGAAGCTTGTTTAGCTTTGAAATCTGCTTCGTTTTCAATTTTATCTTTCACAGAAAAATAGAATTTAATCTTCGGCTCGGTTCCTGAAGGTCTGATACAAACTTTAGTTCCGTCTTCTGTGTAATAGATTAACACATTAGATTTCGGAATATCATTCATTACTTTTCTCTCTCCTGTAATTACATTAAGACAAGTTTGTTCTTGGAAATCTTTCACTTCTAGAACTTTAGAACCTGCCAATTCTTTTACAGGATTTTCTCTGAAATCTACCATCATTTGAGCAATTTCTTCGGCACCAGTTCTTCCTTTTCTTACCACGTTTACCAAACCTTCTTGATACATACCAATTTCTTTGTAAATATCAATCATGTACTGATACATGGTTTTTCCTTGTGCTTTGCAAACAGCTGCAATTTCACAAGCTAATAAAATAGAACCACAACTGTCTTTATCTCTCACGAAATCTCCCGTCATAAATCCGAAAGATTCTTCGCCACCGCAAATGAATTTTTCTTGACCTTCTACATCACGAATCATTTTACCAATCCATTTGAAACCAGTTAATCCTACTTTGCAATCTACTCCGAATTTTTCAGCTACATCAAAGAAACAGTCAGAAGTTACAATCGTAGAACCGATGAACTCTTTTCCTGTAATTTTACCAGCTTTTTTCCATTGGTCAAGAATGTAATACGTTAAAATCATATTGGTTTGGTTACCATTCAATAACTGAATTTCGCCATCTAGATTTCTAACCGCAATTCCTAATCTGTCGCCATCTGGATCACAACCGATAACAATATCGCCATTGGTAATATTTGCTAAATCTACTGCCATTGTTAATGCAGCAGGTTCTTCAGGATTCGGAGATTCTACCGTTGGGAAATTTCCAGAAGGAATCATTTGTTCTTTTACCAAATCTACTTTGGTGAAACCTGCTTTTGCTAAAGCTTTAGGAATCGTAGTATAAGTAGTACCGTGAATAGAAGTGAAAACGATGTTTACATTATCTCTTCCAATGTTTTGGTACAATGAATTTTCCATACAAGTATCGATGTACACATCATCTTGCTCTTCGCCAATCCATTCGATTAAATCATCATTTCCGTTAAATTTAATTTCGTCGAATTTTGTAGCATAAACTTCTTTGATGATGTTTTCGTCATTTGGTGGAACTACTTGCGCTCCATCATTCCAATATACTTTGTAACCGTTGTATTCTGGCGGATTGTGAGAAGCCGTCAAAACGATTCCTGCATTACATTTCTTGTCACGAACTGTGAAAGAAAGTTCTGGAGTTGGTCTGTGTTCTTTGAAAAGCAACACTTTAATTCCGTTTGCAGTTAAAACATCGGCACACATTTTTCCAAATTCCTTAGAATTATTTCTCACGTCATAAGCAATCGCCACTTTTATTTCCTGATTAGGAAATTGCTGATGAAGATAATTTGCCAAACCTTGAGTAGCTTGACCCAATGTATATTTATTGAGACGATTGGTTCCTACTCCCATAATTCCTCGCATTCCGCCAGTCCCGAATTCTAATTCTCTGTAAAAACTGTCTTCTAATTCTGGAGAATTGGTATCAATCCAATTCTGAACTGTTGCTCTGGTTTCTGCATCAAAAGTATCTGATAACCAAAGTTTTGCTTTTTCCAAAGTTGTCATATATTTAAATTTTTTGTTTTTTTTAATTTTTAAATGTTCTGTCATTCTGAATGTAGTGAAACGGAATGAAGAATCACTTAAAATAGATTCTTCGCTACACTTTGTTTCGCTCAGAATGACAAATCACTAATGCTTATTTCAATTTTCTGTTTTCCACAGAAGCTTTGTCTTTTTTTGTTAATTTATTGAGCGGTTCTCCGTAGAAAATGAGTTTTGAGGTATTTTCTAGCGTTCCTTTCATTTCATTATCAATATTTAATCCTGCCGAAGCGTTATTTTTAGCATTTAATTCTAAATTTTCCACATAAAAATACGGCGCCATAATACTTGCTGAATCTGATAATTTTAAATTCAAATTTTTGGTTTCTCCAAGAATGTTTGCATTAGATTTCTCTGCCATTTCTATTTTGCTTTTTGGTGCAATTACCGCTCCCATAAATTTAGAATTTCCTTTTAGATAAAGTAAAAATTCTGGCGTTTTTACCTGTCCAGAAACATTCATTTCTACTTTATCAGAAAGCGAAACCTCATTTAAATCGTTTTTACCAAAAATAGTGATATTGTAAAAATCTACTTGGTCTGTTTTTCGATTTTCTTCGATGGTTAAAATTCCGTTTTCTACTGCTATATCTAGATTTTTGTAGACATTAGGATAGGTTTCTACGCTTACCAAATTCTGATTTCCTTTCGCAAAAAACACTTTGAAATCTCCTTTAAGATTCAATTTAGTGAAATTTTCTACGGTTACATCTTTCACTTCTATTTCCCCTTTTGGAGAAATTTTAGAGCAAGCCAAAAGAGTAAGGCAAAGGTTTAGGTAAAGGAAAAGTTTTGTGATATTTTTCATTTTTAACATTGCGTTTCTACGGAATGATTTTATTTTTCATTTTTTCGTTGGAATAAATTCCAACGTTATAATATCTGTCGTTCCTACGGAACTCTGCTATTTATTTTATTATTTCTACAAACGTTTCGTTCCTACGGAACTTTTAATTTTCAAATTTTCAAATTAGCACACTTTCAAATTAAATTACCTCTTCAATATGGTAATTCTTATGACCTCTACTTTGTCTGATAATGAGTTCTCCTAAAAATCCTGCTACAAACAGTAATGTTCCCATCAACATCATGGTTAATGCTATGTAAAACCAAGGATTTTCGGCGATTAAATTACCATAAACGTGATAATAATACACGTCAATTAATTTGGTTGCACCCAACCAAAATGCTGAGAAAAAACCGAAAATAAACATTAAAGTTCCTACTGCTCCGAAGAAGTGCATTGGTCTTCCTCCGAATTTGCTTACGAACCAAAGCGTAATTAAATCCAGAAAACCTCGGATAAATCTTTCGGTACCAAATTTAGAAGTTCCGTAAGGTCTTGCTTGGTGCTGAACTGGTTTTTCGGTAATTTTTTTAAAACCTGCATTGGCTACCAAAACAGGAATCCATCGGTGTAAATCGCCATAAACATCTACCGATTTTACCACTTGTTTTCTATACGCTTTCAGACCACAGTTAAAATCGTGTAATTCTACTCCAGAAAGATTTCTTGCCGCAGAATTGAACAATTTTGACGGAAGATTTTTGGTCATCACATTGTCAAAACGTTTTTTCTTCCAACCAGAAACCAAGTCGTATTTTTCGACTGCAATTTTGTTGTATAATTCAGGAATTTCTTCTGGAAAATCTTGCAAATCTGCATCCATTGTAATCACTACATCGCCTTGAACTTTTTCAAAAGCGGCATGTAACGCTTGAGATTTCCCATAATTTCTAGAAAATTTAATGCCGTGAACATGATGATTTTCTTTGGATAAATTTTCTATAATTTGCCACGAAGAATCTGTACTTCCATCATCTACGAACCAAATTTCGTAAGACAATTGGTTTTCTTGGCACACTTTATTTATTCTTGCATAAAGTTCGTGCAAAGATTCTTCTTCGTTTAATAAAGGAACTACAACGGATAAATTCATTAAAAATTATTTTATTTTTTTGAAAATTAATATCGCTAAAACGAACAGCAAAATTACAAAATATAAGCTTGTAAATAGACTTTTTATTACAGTAAATGTGCTGATTATTCTCACGCCTATTTCTGAGATTTTAGGGTAAGAAGTGAGTAAATAAATAAGACCGAAATTCTCTAAATAATCGAAAACTCCAGCAATTACAGGAAATAAAACCAAAAGAAACCAAGATTCTAATTTGCTAATTTTCTTAAGAAAGAAACTCAAAATCAGCACATTACTCATCATAAACAAGAGAGGATATACGAAATCTAATGGCAACTGACAAAACAGATAAAAATTTCTGCCACTCTTCCCTAGATTTCCTAAAAGTTCTTTGGAATAAGTAAAACTGTAACCATTTGGTTTCATGTCAAAAATCTGTAAACCATTCGCAAAATCAGTCAATTTTGGAATCGTAAAAAAAATCATGGCAAAATAAACCACACTTGACAACACAAAAAAAGTAAGAACTTTTTTGCCCGTCAAATTTCTGGAAACAGTAGTTTTTAAGCTCATTATTCTAAAGTTTTATTTCTAAAGAAAGTTCCGAAGAATGTAGACAGAATGGTATAAAATACCAAAACTGCAGCGAAAAAATACGTGAAGTTTCTGAAGGTAAACATATCTTTATCTTTTACCAATTCTGGCGCAAAACTTTGCAATCTTTCTTGATATTTTTTATCCAGTTCTTCTTTGTCTTCTTTTTTAGCTAAAATTTGTTTTGCCTTATTATATTCATTGTCAAGCTCTGTTTTTTGACGCTCAACATATTGGTGATTCAATAAATCTTTAGCATCTGTATCTACATAATTCAGAAATGCAAAAATGCTGAACATAGAAAGAAAACCACCAATAAACATCGGTTTAAAAGCTCTACCAAAAGCATCTCTAAATCCTATTTCTTTTACTTCTTTTTTGTAAGTTGACACCGAAAAATAAGCACCTAAAGTATAAAGCGCAGGCATTAAAAATGCATTAAGAAGCATACTCGTGTTAAAATAATTGGTATTATAACCAAAAAAATACACTCCAAAGAACACTAACATGGTCGCGATAAATATCAGAAAACCAAATGTATAAACGTTTTTACTCATTTTATTTTTAAAAATTTTTCTCGAAAATACGAGATTAGATTTTGAATTTTAAATTAATTCAGTATTTTTGCACCGGCAAGTCCTAAACAACCAGCTCCTGAGAATCCTCCAGGGTGGGAACGCAGCAAAGGTAATCGGTCGTAGCGGTGTGATTTAGGTAGCTTGCCATTTTTTTATGTCTTTTTTTGAAATTCTTCAAAAAATTATACTTTAAATTCTTCTCCCAATTCTGGAATCGAAAACTCAATATTTCTCTCTGTAAACAATTGTTTTGCCGAATCGTGATTAATTTTTATCGGCTCGAAAGTATCAAAATGACAACCAATCACTCTTTTGGTTTTCAATAATTCTGCTGCTGCAAAACTCGCTTTTCTTGCACACATGGTATAATGTGAACCAATTGGAAGAATAGCTGCTGTAATTTCCCCAAAAAGTCTTGGAAATAACTCCATATCTGCCATTACACCTGTATCTCCCGCAAAATATAAGTTTTTACCTTGGAATCTAAACATATATCCGCAAGGTTGACCGCCATAAGTTCCATCTGGAAAACTTGATGTGTGATGCGCAGGAACCATAGAAATTTTTAGGTTATCGAACTTTGCAGAACCTCCGTAATTAATGTCAATAGAATTCGGGTGATTGAAATAACCACAAATTTCTGGTTGACCAATTACCGTAGCATCTGGATGATGTTGCAATACTTCTCTTACATCTGCAACATGATCGCCATGAGCGTGAGTAATGAGCACATAATCAATTTTTTGTGCGGAAATATCAAATCCTGTTTGCTCTTTCTGAAAATTATAAAAAGGATCAGAAAGGATGTTTTTACCGTTATAGGTGAACAAAAAACAGTTTTGTCCGAGGAATTTTATTTTCATGATTAATTATCTTTTAAAATATATCTTTTTCGCCAGATTGTTCTATACACTTTTAGTTTTTCAACTTCATTTTTATTTAAGACTTTTCCCCAAGTTGGTTTTTGAGTAAAATAAACCGAATCAATCTTATTTTCATTTTTAATTTTAAATAAATAAGTTGTCCATGGATTTTCAGAATTTATTTTATCTAGCTTAATGTGAATCTCATCTTTAGAAATTTCTTTTTTAAAAATACTATCAAAATGGTAAACAAGAGCATATTTGTTATTCAAAAATAATAAACTTGGAAAAAAAACTACCCAAAAAAGTAATATTAAAAATATACTAGATATGCTAAATATATACTTTTCTTCTGATATAGCACCAGTAAATAATATCGCTAAAATAAAACCAAAGACTAAAGAAAATTTTATTTTATTTAAATGATTATAGTAATCTGGTTGAAAATGATAAGTAAATTCTTTATCATAAAAAAATAATCCTAAAGCAATAGCAATTAAACAAAGAATTAATAAAATTCTACTTACTGATTGCCATTTTTTGTTTTTAAAATCTATAAACATGATTATTATTCTTACATTGCGTTCCTACGGAACGCTTTTTTTGTGATACTTTTTTACTACACACATTTCGTTCCTACGGAACAAAAAATTTCAACCTTTTATCTTCCAGCTTACGCAAAATAATTCAATCCAAAAGCTACCAAAACACTCATTAATAAAGTAATGATTCCTAATTGTTTTAAGAATGGGTCTAATTCTTTTGGTTCTTTTACTTCCATCATTTTTCTGCGCATAGCAGTCAAAGGAAAAACAGTAATAAAGAAAATAAAAGCGTAATATTTTCCTTGTTCTTGTAAACCATTCATCATCATATAAATCAAAACCAAAATCGGTGGAAGCATCAAAATAACCATTTCATAAATCATCGCATTTTTAAAACCTAATCTTAATGCAAGCGTTTTTTTACCAGATTTTTCGTCATTTTCAATATCTCTCATATTGTTGAGATTAAGAACGGCACCACTAAGCAAACCTATTGCAGAAGCTGGTAAAAGCATATCCCAATCAAAAGTTTTAGTGAATAGAAAGTAACTTCCGCACACAGAAACCAGCCCGAAAAAGATAAAAACCATTAGATCTCCTAAACCAAGATAACCATAAGGTTTTTTGCCAACAGTATAACCAATTGCCGCTAAAATACAAGCAACTCCCAATCCTATAAAAGTGTAAAATTCATTAATAAAATCAGGGAAAAATGCTTTGTACAACAAAACTAAAGTCGCCACCAATGATAAAAAGGCAAACAAAAACATAGCGTTTCGCATTTGCTTTGCAGAAATTTTACCAGAAGCTACCGCACGTTGTTCTGCCTCTCCTATTCTGTTTTGGTCGGTTCCTTTTACACCATCTCCATAATCATTGGCGAAATTCGACAAAACTTGATACAGTAAAGTCACCAAAAGTGCCAAAGCAAAAATAGTCCAGTCCCAAGTTTTTCCTTGTTCTAGGAGTTTCCATCTTGCAATGAAAGAACCCATAATAATTCCGCTAATAGAAAGCGGTAAAGTACGCAGACGAGCTGCTTTTATCCAATCAATCATTTTAGTTGTTAGTTATCAGTTGTTGGTTGTTTGCAAATAATTTCAGAAAACTGACAACTATCAACTAACAACCGTCAACCAAATTATGAAATCCACTGATTATCTCCGAAATCTGGTTTACGTTTTTCTAAAAATGCGTTTCTGCCTTCTTTGGCTTCTTCAGTCATATAAGCTAATCTGGTTGCTTCACCCGCGAAAACTTGTTGACCAACCATTCCGTCATCCGTAAGATTCATCGCAAATTTCAGCATTCTGATAGATGTTGGCGATTTTGCTAAGATTTCTTGCGCCCATTGATAAGAAGTTTCTTCTAACTCAGCGTGAGGAATCACCGCATTTACCATTCCCATATCTTCGGCTTCTTTGGCAGAATAATTTCTTCCTAAAAAGAAAATTTCTCTAGCTTTTTTCTGACCTACCATTTTTGCTAAATATGCTGAACCGTAACCACCATCGAAGCTGGTAACATCTGCATCGGTTTGTTTGAAAATTGCATGTTCTTCACTTGCTAAAGTCAAATCACAAACCACATGAAGTGAGTGACCACCACCAACTGCCCAACCGTTTACCACAGCAATCACTACTTTTGGCATGAAACGAATCAATCTTTGAACTTCTAAAATATTGAGACGATGTCTTCCATCATCACCTACATAACCTTGATGACCACGAGCTTTCTGGTCGCCACCACTACAGAACGCATGACCGCCATCTTTAGGACTTGGACCTTCACCCGTTAATAAAACTACACCAATGCTAGAATCTTCATAAGCATCATAAAAAGCATCATACAATTCTGAAGTAGTTTTAGGACGAAAAGCATTTCTTACTTCTGGTCTGTTGATAGCAATTCTCGCTACTCCATTGCACTTTTTGTACGTGATATCTTCGTATTCTTTAGCCGTTTTCCAATCTATATTCATATTTCAAAAAATTTGCTGGTAAAGATACTATTTTTGAAAAAAAGGTGCAGAATAAAAATTTAGAAATGTTAATGTAATATATGTTACATAATGATTATGAATTTAATAATTTTTAATACCATTCATTCACAATAATAACTTATACATGAAATAAATCATTTTCTGATTGTCAAAAAATAGGTTTATATTTGAAGATATTTAAAATTAATAAAATGATTATAGGTGTATTAAAAGAACCTTCTTTCGAAACAAGAGTTTCTTTACTTGCAGAATCTGCAGCAGCACTCATTAAAAAAGGAAATAAACTCATAGTAGAATCTGGCGCAGGTGATAAATCCTTTAATAATAACCAAGAATATGAAAAAGTTGGCGCAGAAATTAAATCTAGAGCCGAAGTATTAGAACAAGCAGACATTTTATTGTCTATTCATCCTCTTCAAGATGAAGATTTTCCTAAAATTAGTTCTAAAATTCTCTTGGGAGTTTATCAACCCCTTGCTAACGGAGAAAACGTTATTAAATCTATTGAAAGAAAAATTACCACTTTTTCTCTTGACATGCTTCCTAGAACGACCAGAGCACAAGCAATGGACGTATTAAGTTCTCAAGCTAATATTGCAGGTTACAAAGCAGTTTTACTCGCCGCTAATTCTTACGGAAGATATTTCCCAATGTTTATGACCGCTGCTGGAAGCATTGCTCCTGCTAAAGTTCTTATTTTAGGAGCTGGAGTTGCTGGTTTACAAGCAATTGCTACCGCAAAAAGATTAGGCGCTGTAGTAGAGGTTTTCGATACAAGACCTGCTGTAAAAGAAGAAGTAATGAGCTTAGGTGCTAAATTTGTAGAAGTGGAAGGCGCTGCAGATGCCAGTACAGCTGGTGGTTATGCAGTAGAACAAACCGAAGAATACAAACAAAAGCAACAACAACGAATCGCTGAAAGTGTTACAAAATCGGATATTATCATCACCACAGCACAAATTCCTGGAAAAAAAGCTCCGATTTTAATTACCGAAGAAATGCTCAATTCTATGAGAAATGGCTCTGTAATTATAGATTTAGCTGCTTCTACTGGTGGTAATACTCCATTTACTAAAAATAACGAAACGGTAAATTATAACGGTGTTTTTATTATAGGAAATTCTTCTCTACAATCTACCATGCCTTCAGACGCAAGTAAATTGTACGGAAAAAATATGGTGAACTTCTTACAACTCATCATTGACAAAGACGCAAACCTTAACCTCAACTGGGAAGACGATTTGGTAAAAGGCGCTTGTATCACACACAATGGCGAAATTATTAACGATAGAGTAAAATCTATCCTTTCTCCTTCAATGAATAACTAAAACAAAATTTTTATGAATATTATAGAGTGGATTTCTCAATACCAACAAATCATCTACATTGTAATTCTGATGATTTTTGTAGGAATTGAAGTGATAGGTCATGTACCTAGTGTACTACACACTCCTCTAATGAGTGGCGCAAATGCGATTCACGGAGTAGTGATTATTGGGGCAATTATTGTAATGGGAAAAGCCGAACCAGACAATTATTTGGCATTAGTTTTAGGTTTTCTAGGAGTGATTTTAGGAACACTTAATGTGGTAGGAGGTTTTGTAGTAACAGACCGAATGCTGGAAATGTTTAGTAAAAAGAAAAAATAGAAAATCATGGGACTACTTACAATATTATACCTCATTGGTTCAGTAACCTTTATTTTAGGGTTAAAAATGCTCTCGAATCCAGCTACTGCTAGAAAAGGAAATTTATTAGCAGCAGCAGGAATGGTAGTAGCCATTTTAGGAACTATTTTTCTTTATCAAGATGAAGAAGGTCAAAAATTAGGAAATTACGGTTGGATTTTTGGCGGAATCCTCATCGGAACAATCGTGGGAGCACTAGCTGCCAAAAAAGTGAAAATGACAGCAATGCCACAAATGGTGAGCCTTTTCAACGGAATGGGAGGAGCTTGTGCCGCTTTAATTTCTTTGGTTGAATTCAATCATTTATCACACAATACTACTGGCGAAGTAAATTTAGGAACACTTTCTATTATCCTTTTAGGATTAATCATTGGTTCTGTATCATTTGCAGGAAGTATGATTGCTTGGGGAAAACTGAATGGAAACATTAAAAAAGATTTTGCTTTTCCTGGTCAGCAATTCGTGAATATCGCTATTCTATTGGCTATTTTAGGATTATCAGTGTATTTGGTAATGACTCTCAGTCCAGAAAACGCTTATTTATTCTATGTTATTTTTGGATTATCTACGCTTTACGGATTACTTTTCGTATTCCCAATTGGTGGCGCAGATATGCCTGTTGTAATTTCTTTGTTAAATTCATTTACGGGAGTTGCCGCAGCTTGTGGAGGATTTTTGTATGACAACAAAGTAATGTTAACTGGTGGTATTTTGGTAGGAGCAGCTGGAACTTTATTAACCATTTTAATGTGCAACGCCATGAATCGTTCTTTATTGAATGTATTGATTGGTTCATTTGGAGGTGGCGCAAAATCTTCTGGCGGAACTTCTCCTTCTGGTGGAACTGTGAAAGAAATCACGTTGAGCGATACAGCAGTTCTCATGACTTATGCCAGCAAAGTAATGATTGTTCCTGGTTATGGTTTAGCAGTAGCTCAAGCTCAACACGCTTGTCATGAATTAGAAAAATTATTAGAAAGCAAAGGTGTAGATGTTTTCTACGCGATACACCCAGTTGCTGGTAGAATGCCGGGACACATGAACGTACTTTTGGCAGAAACCGATGTTCCTTATGAAAAATTAATGGAAATGGAACAAGCCAATGAAGAATTCTCAACTGCAGATGTAGTGCTCATTTTAGGAGCAAATGACGTAGTAAACCCTGCTGCAAAAGAAGACACATCCTCTCCTATTTACGGAATGCCTATTTTAGAAGTTGAATTGGCTAAAAACGTTATCGTAAACAAACGTAGTATGAAGCCTGGTTACGCAGGAATTGAAAATGAATTATTCTACAGACCAAAAACTTCAATGCTTTTCGGAGATGCGAAAAAAGTTTTACAAGACCTAATCTCTGAGATTAAAAATCTGTAAAATAAATCCTAAAGGAAGGAAAATCTTCAACTTATATAAACTATAAAAACAAAAATCCTGTTCAAATCTGAACAGGATTTTTTATGATTAAATCAAAACTTCAACTCATAACTCAAAACTAATAATTTATAACATTTACAGCATTTCCTCTTCTTTGAATTCTCTATCATTAAAATAAATTTCTAAAGTAGAATGGTGTACATTATAATGTTCTAGCTCGTGTTTTACTTTATCTTTTAGATTTTCAATCTGGTCTAGAGAAAGACTTTTATCTACTTGAAGATGTGCAGTAAGCGCATTTTCTGTGGTACTTAATGCCCAAATATGAAGATGCTTAAAATCTTTTACCCCTTCTATTCCTAGTATTTGTTCCTTTAATTTATTGAAATCTACTCCTTCCGGAACTCCATCAAGAGCCAATTTTAGACTTTGAGTAAACAAACTCCAAGTTCCGTAGAGAATAACCAAAGCAATCACAATACTCATCACAGAATCTAACCAAAACCAATTGGTAAAGATAATCACAACACCTGCAATTACCACACCCAAACTCACCAAAGCATCTGCAGCCATGTGTAAATAAGCACCTTTAATATTGAGGTCTTTGTCTTTATCTTTCATGAAAAAATAAGCAGTCAACGCATTGATGATAATCCCAATAAACGCAACAATTGCCATTACTTTTCCTTGCAAAGGTTGAGGATTGTAAAATCTAAAAACCGCTTCGAAAATAATTCCGCCAACTGCCGCAAAAAGGATTAAAGCATTAAGCAAAGCCACCAAAACCGTCACTTTCTTGTAACCGTAAGTATAAGATTGTGTAGCTTTAGAATACATTAATTTAAAGGCAATGAGAGCCAAAATCAAACTCACTACATCACTGAGATTATGCCCCGCATCTGAAAGCAACGCCAATGAATTCTGAGACCAACCTACCGCTGCTTCTATAATAACAAAAACAGAATTAAGGAAAATCCCAATGTAAAAAGCGTTTCTTAGTTTTTTAGAGTTTAAATCTAGCGCCGGAACGTGACTATGACCGTGATCGTGAGAATGCGACATGAAAGAAATTTTATCCAAATTTCGGGATTTTTTTTGAGAAAATTGATTTGATGGTTTTTAATTTATTAGATTTACATAAATATTAAACATTGTGAAAACAAAAAAAATAATCATTCTTACTTTATCAATACTTTTATTTATTATTCCTTTTTTGCTCTTATTTTACACTAATTTTAAAAATCAGAAAATTTCTGATAACATTTCCGACTGGGGAGCCTTTGGTGATTATATTGGTGGAGTTATAAATACTTTAATTTCTTTTTTAACCCTAATTACTACAATATTTATAGCCTTTTACATAAGTAAAATTGATGATAACAGAAATAACAAAATAATATTTGAAGAAAATCGTAGATTTATTAGACAGTTAAGAGAAAATGAATATAATAATATTAGTCAAGAAATTGATAAAATATGGATTATTTTAGTTAAACAAGATAAAAGCTCTAGGATTAATGAATTATATTTTCTTGATAATAATTTTTACAGTTTTATTAAATATAAAAAACATTTATTTCCAATATTAAATAAAAATGAATTCAAAAAATTAAGTGATATATTTAGTGAAATACATAAATATGTTTCTAACAATGATGTTATAGATGTAAGTAAAATTCCACACATTAAAGATTTAAGCAAAGAAATTGATAATTTTCATTGTAAAATTCAACAATTTATAATTGATAATTAACCTTATTCTTTTTAATTTCAGACAATGGAATTATGTAATAACTATAAAAGATGAAGACTAAAAATTTATAATAAATTTAAAATCTCTAAAATAAATTTTTCGGCTAAAGCCAAATGAATTTTCCAAATAAAAAAACGGGCTTTAGCCCGTTCCTATTGATAAAAAAATTCTAAATTTTATTCTTCCGTTTTTCTACTATTAATCAAATAATATACTGGCAAACCTATCAAAATAAGAAGCAATCCTGGCCAAGTGTAATTTGGTTTGTAAATGAATAACAATACACAAAACGCTGTTCCTATCAATAGATAAATGATAGGAGTTACAGGATATAACCACGTTTTGTAGCTTCTTTCTGCATTCGGTTGTTTTATTCTCATGTAAATCACGCCAAAAACCGTAATCATGTAAAACAACACAATCACAAAAGAAATCATATCCAATAAATCACCGTATTGTCCACTCAAAGCGAGAAGTGAAGCCCAAATTCCCTGCATCCAAAGAGATTTTTCGGGAACGCCATTTTTATTATTTTCGATAGCAGATTTTAAGAAAAGTCCATCTTTTGCCATCGTTTGAAAAACTCTAGCTCCCGCCAAAACAATTCCGTTCACACAACCAAAAGTAGAAATCATCACCAGAACTGCCATAATAATCGTTCCTACACTTCCAAACATCTTTTCCGAAGCAGCAACTGCTACTCTATCATTCGCTGCAAATGCGATGGAATCTCTGTCTAAAGCATTCAGATAAACGAAATTCACCAACAAATAAAGCAACATCACCGAAATTGTACCTAAAACCATCGCTTTTACCACATTTTTTTGCGGATTTTCTATTTCACCAGAAACGAAAGTCACGTTTTCCCATGCTACCGAACTAAAAACGGAACCAACCATTGCTGCAGCAATTCCTCCGAAAAGCGTAGCTCCAGAAATAGATTCCCAACCGAGTTTCAGATAATTTCCTTTGTCATCTTTGACCAAATTATTGAAAGAATCCCAACCAAAATTCATATTTCCGTTCCAAAAAGATTCTTTAACCAATATAAAACCTAAAAAAATCAACCCTAAAAGCGCGACAATTTTAGAACCTGTAAAGATATTTTGAAGGAGTTTTCCACTTTCTACACCTCGAGTATTGATGTAAGTGAGCAACAAAATCACCGCAATACCAAGGATTTGAATCCAAGTAATTTTAAATTCGCCACTTTGGAAAAGCGGAGCCGCATCATTGAGCGCTGGAAAAAGATACGCCGAAAATTTCCCAAAAGCTACCGCAACTGCTGCAATGGTACCTGTTTGAATCACAGTAAACATTCCCCAACCGTACAAAAATCCGAGTCTTTTCCCGAAAATTTCTGTAATGTAAGTGTATTGTCCACCTGCTTTTGGAAACATTGCCGAAAGTTCGCCATAGCTTAAAGCGGCTGCAACCGTCATAATTCCGGTAATAATCCACACGACGATGAGCCAATATCCAGAACCGAGATTTCTCATCATATCCGCAGAAACAATGAAAATTCCGCTTCCAATCATGGAACCCATCACGAGCATGGTTGCGTCCCAAAGTTTTAATTTTTTATTCATAGTTTATTTTTAGTAAAGACTATCAAAGATATTAGAAAATTAAAAAGCCACAAAGATTTGTGGCTCATTGTTTATAAATTAAGTAAAATTATTTAGATTCCTTCGGAAATAGAAGATTAGACGAAGTCCATGACAAATAAACGTCAACTTTTTAATCTTCGGACTTCCGTCTTCCATCTTCCGACTCTTACCCACATTTAGAATTTCCACAATTTTTACAAATCAGGCAACCTTCTTGATAAACGACTTGGTCAGAACCACAATTGCTACACTTGTGTCCGTCAACTTCAGTTCCATCAGGAATATAGCGTTTTAAAGCTCTTGCAACACCTGCTTTCCAAGTATTGATAGATTCTGAATCTAATTCTAATCTGTTGATTAATTCTACCACGTTTTCAATTGGCATTCCGTGTCTTAAAGTTCCAGAAATGAGTTTCGCATAATTCCAGAATTCTGGATTAAATTTATGAGAAAGTCCTTCAATAGTTGTTTTATAACCTCTTAAATTCTTGAATTGGAAATCATATCTAGAAACACCGTTTTCGTCTCTATTTTTAATGATCAAACCTTCATTTACCCAACGTGGAAGCATAATTCCCTCTTCATCATCTGCCAAACCTGTAAAAATTTCATAAGGTCTACCATTAACCAAGCCTACAAAAGCAATCCATTTTTCTTTATTATTTTGGAATCTCACCACATCAGCTTCTAAAATCTGAGGTCTTTTTGTAGGGAAAGCTTCTAAAGATGAAGTAGTTTCTTCCTCATCTTTTTCTTCTTTTTTATCATCAGCAGAAACTAAAACTCCACTTCTAGAACCGTCTCTGTAAACCGTAACGCCTTTGCAACCCACTTCCCAAGCTTTGATGTATAATTGATTCACCAATTCTTCTGTAGCTTCATTAGGAATGTTAATGGTCACCGAAATAGAATGATCTACCCATTTTTGAATCGCACCTTGCATTTCCACTTTGCTGAGCCAATCAATATCATTAGAAGTGGCTTTGTAATACGGAGATTTCTCGATTAAATCTTGAACTTCTTCGTTCGAATAATTTTTAGAAATATCATAACCATTCACTTCCATCCAAGTTTTAAAATGATGATGGAAAACAATATACTCTTCCCAAGAATCTCCCACTTCATCTACAAAATCTACTCTTACATCTTTATCATTAGGATTTACCTTTCTCCTACGCTTGTAAACAGGCAAAAACACCGGTTCAATTCCAGAAGTAGTCTGAGACATCAAACTGGTACTTCCAGTTGGTGCAATGGTTAATAAAGCGATATTTCTTCTGCCATATTCCACCATATCTTGATACAGACTCTCATCTGCTTCTTTTAATCTCAAAATAAAAGGATTATTTTTTTCTTTTTCTGCATTAAAAACTTCAAAAGCTCCTCTTTCTTTCGCCATTTCTACTGAAGAACGATATGCAGAAAGTGCCAAATTTTTGTGAACTTCCACTGAAAACTCATTGGCTTCTTTGCTTCCATATCTTAAATTTAAAGCCGCCAACATATCACCTTCTGCCGTAATTCCTACTCCTGTTCTTCTTCCTTGAAGGGTTTTCTTGCGGATTTTTTCCCAAAGTTGTCTTTCAGTATGTTTTATTTCTTCGTTTTCTGGGTCTTTTTCAATTTTAGCTAAAATTGCATCAATTTTCTCCATTTCCAAATCAATGATGTCATCCATCATTCTTTGTGCAAAACCAGCGTGTTTTTTGAATAATTCAAAATTGAATTTCGCTTTTTTGGTAAATGGATTTTCTACGTAAGAATAAAGATTTATCGCAATTAATCTACAAGAATCATAAGGACAAAGGGGAATTTCGCCGCAAGGATTGGTAGAAACCGTTTCAAAGCCTAAATCTGCATAACAATCTGGAATGGATTCTCTGATAATCGTATCCCAGAATAGAATTCCTGGCTCAGCAGATTTCCAAGCGTTATGTACGATTTTTTTCCAAATTTCATCTGCAAAAATAGTCTTGGTATATTTAGGATTTTTGCTGTAAATAGGATATTTCTGTTGATATTCACTGTTAGTTTTTACCGCTTTCATGAATTTATCATCTATTTTTACAGAAATATTAGCTCCAGTTACTTTTCCTTGCTCTAATTTAGCATTGATAAAATCCTCAGAATCTGGATGATTTATCGACACAGAAAGCATTAAAGCGCCTCTTCTTCCGTCTTGAGCTACTTCTCTTGTAGAATTAGAATAACGCTCCATAAACGGCGCTAAACCTGTAGAAGTAAGCGCAGAATTCTTCACCGCAGAACCTTTTGGACGAATGTAAGACAAATCATGACCAACTCCACCTCTACGTTTCATGAGTTGAACTTGCTCTTCGTCTATCTTCATAATACTTCCGTAAGAATCGCTATTGGTTCCGTTACCAATTACAAAACAGTTAGAAAGCGAAGCTATCTGGAAATTATTACCAATTCCCGTCATTGGACTTCCTTGCGGAATGATATATTTAAAGTCTTTTATTAGATCAAAAATTTCTGCTTCGGAAAGCGGATTGGGATATTTTTTTTCTATTCTCGCAACCTCAGAAGCAATTCTTTGGTGCATATCATCAGGTGTTTTTTCATAAATATTCCCATCAGAATCTTTCAGTGCATATTTGGTTACCCAAACTCTGGCTGCTAAATCGTCTCCTTTGAAATAGTTTAAAGTTTCTTCATACGCTTGTTGGTTGGTTGTTTTCTCCATGGCAGATAATTAATTTTTTGATACAATAAAATTAGACAAAAAATTAAATCCTCAATATTAATTTTTAAAATAAATTTTCATTTTTGTAAACTTTTTGAAAATTTAAAAATATTAAAATACTTAAAATCAATTATTTAAATCAAAAAATTTGTAAGCTTTTATGATATAAATCAAGAAACAAGTTTTTTATAAAATAAAATTTGGAAAATAAAAAAGCCTAATAATTTTTCAAAAATTAATAGGCTAAATCTATCATATAAAGAATAAAATTGTTAATTTATTCAATAGTAAAGTTCTGAATGGCTTCTAGTTTAGGGAATTTATTATCTGAAATAAATTTCTTTCCTGTACAATCTATTTCTTTCCAACCTTTTTTTCTGTGCAGATCTCCTACCTCTACTACAATCGGAACGAAAGATATTTCTTCTTCTCCTTCTCTAATTTCTTCTTTATATTGAACCGCAACATCTAATACACATTCAAAATCTGTATTAAGTTTCACATTTCTATAAATAACATCAAAATGCGATTCTTTGTTTTCTGGAATTTCGAAATATGTTTCATAACCAAACGTTTTTCTATCTAACAATCCAATACTAGAAAGCGCTGTATATAAAGCAATTGTGTAATATTTTCTAGTCCCAAAACGTTGATAATCATCAGGAAAATGACCACCTTCAAATAAAATTACTGGAATTCCCGCTCTCATGAAATTATCACCAGTAGAAGTTGGGTAAAACTCATCAGAATACCTTGCAATCTGATTAGGAATTTGCATTCTTAATACATTATATATACTAGCGATAACCGCCATACTTTTTTTACGATTTTCGGTAACAGTTCTGTCATAATCTTCTGAAGGTGCTAAAAATGATAAAGTAGCGGGATTTTTACCATCTGTAGAAAAAATAGTTCTCTGTTCGTGTAAATTCAATGCATAGTCATATTTTTTAGAAAACGCAATTTCTTTTAAGAGCTTCATTTCGCAGCTTGCATTCTGTAAATAGTCTCTATTCATGTCTATATCAAGAGAATTTCTGCGCGACCAAACTTTAGAACCATCTGGATTGAGCATAAAAATGAAATCTAAAGATATATTTTGGAATAATTTTTCTTTGAGTTGAGGTTGAGATTCTAAAGAATACCACAAATCCAGCATACAGTGAGTAGAATTACTCTCATTTCCGTGCATCTGAGACCAAGCCAAGACCTTAATATCACCAGAACCATAAGAAAATTGATAAATAGGCTCACCTAGAGTAGAAGTACCAATTAAAGTAATATAATCGCTGAGATTCTCTTGTAGAAAATTTTGAAGGCTTTTAGGCGAAATATAACGATTTGGGAAATTAGGGTTTTTCTGATACTGAAAAGTAGAATGCATAATGTGGATAAATTTTGACGATTCAAAAATACTATAAAAAGAATTAATCTCCTAATTAACATTTGTAAATTATTTAAACAATAAAAAAAGACATAATGTCTGTGGAAAAAATTGTTAATTACATTTTTCATAATTAAAAAATATAAAATATACAAAATCAGTATTTTATGAAATTTATATAAAGCTAATTTATAAATATACTTTAATACTTAAATCCTGTTAGTAAAGCCATTTGTAGAGTTATATCATTAAACATTTTTAATGTTAATAAAGTTTTCAGATTTCATATATTTACAAATGTAAAATGTTGAAATTTTCTTAATTATAGTTATCTTTGACCACTTAAAATTTTAAAATTTATGTCAAACGAGACCTTATTTCTACTATCCTTTGTAGTATTTATCTTTTTCATATTAGCTTTAGACTTAGGGCTATTGCACAAAAAATCAGACACCATCTCACTGAAACAAGCTGGATTAATGAGTTTTTTTGTAGTTTGTCTATCTTTAGGCTTTTATTTTCTGTTAATTACTTATGGACATATGCTCCATGGAATTGATAGTATTGAGAAATTACAAACGGTGATTAACAAACATCACCATCCTATTACGGTAATTCCAAATGATTTAGAGCACAGTATTGCTATTTATAATCAGAATTTAGGATTAGAATATCTTACAGGTTATGTAGTAGAATATGCATTATCTGTAGATAATATATTTGTAATCGTATTAGTATTTACGGCTTTCGGAGTGGCACAAAGAAATTACCACAGAGTTCTTTTTTGGGGCATTTTAGGCGCTATCGTTATGCGTTTCATCTTCATCTTTGTAGGAGCAGCTTTAATTGAGAAATTCAGCTGGATAATGTATGTATTTGGAGCATTTTTAGTGTTTACAGGTATTAAAATGTTTGTGGATAAAGATAAAGATGAGAAAATAGATACTCAAAACCACCCAGTTGTAAGATTTGCCAATAAATATTTTAAAGTTCATCCACATTTTGTAGGCAGTAAATTCTTTGTAACGATTGATGGAGTTAAGAAACTTACGCCATTATTCTTAGTTCTTATCATCATAGAATTTACCGATTTGATTTTTGCAGTAGATTCTATTCCTGCAATATTTTCGGTGACTAAAGATCCTTATATCGTCTTCTTTTCGAACATTTTTGCGATTATCGGACTTCGTTCTATGTTCTTCCTATTAGCAGGAATTATTGATAAGTTTAGATTCTTAAAAATAGGTTTAGCGGCATTACTCACATTTATTGGTTTAAAAATGCTAGGACATAGTTATCTAGAAGAATGGGGCTTTACTACTACGCATTCCTTGTTAATCATTGTAAGCATTTTAGGAGCAAGTGTATTCTTCTCATTACTTTTTCCAGAGAAGAAAAAAGACAGGAAACTGAAATTTAATCCAGACGATGAAAAGCATCTTCATCATCACTAATAAAAATTTAAACTCTCAGTAATGAGAGTTTTTTTTGTGCTTTATTAGAAAAATATTTTAGAATTTTAATATTGTAAATTACAATAAATCCTTTATTCATAATGGTTTTAGTTGTACTTATACAAATGTAAAATTGTAAACTTTCCCTTTGTTTACATTTGTATTTACTTATGTAAATTATAATTATTACATTTGTAACATGAATATAAATGACAGATTTACTAAAATTTTAGAATATTCTGGATTTACCGCATCAGAATTTGCAGACGAAATAGATGTTCAGCGTTCCAGTATTTCACATATCATTTCGGGGAGAAATAAACCCTCCCTAGAATTCATTGTCAAGATAAAAAATAGATTTCCTGAAATCAGTTGGGATTGGATTATTTTAGGCCAGGGAGAAATGCTACAAAATAATTCTGCTCTATCCACTAGTGAATCAAAATTAAATCTAGAGGAAGAAAATTCTTCGCCTGATCTTTTTACATTAATTGATGAAGATTATAAAAATGAAATTTTTATTCAAGAAAATCTTCAAAAAGAAACGCCGCGAGAATCTAATACATCTTTCCCTACTCCAAAAAAAGAAAAAATAAGCGATTCTCAGCGATTAGAAGTTCAGGAAGACATTTCAGAAGTTCAAAATATTGTAAATCAATCAATTACAAATTCAACTACTGAAAACAAGATTAAAAGAATTGTTTTTTTCTACGAAAACGGAAAATTCGAGGCTTTTGAACCATAGTTGATGTGATGATGTGATAATGTGATAATGTGATAATGTGATTGATGATGTGATGAATAGAAATTAAAAATTCTTAGATTCCATAAAATAAAAAAGCATTCCAAAAATTTTTGGAATGCTTTTATTCTTTTTTCTAGAGAGGTGATTACTTTTTGTAAGCAGCATCTTTGATTCTTGCTCTCTTACCTCTAAGATCTCTGAAGTAGAAAATTCTAGATCTTCTAACTTTTCCTCTTCTATCTACTTCAATTTTTTGTAAAGCAGGCATGTTGATTGGGAAAACTCTTTCTACACCTACATCACCGCTCATTTTTCTGATGGTGAAAGTTTTAGTAGCACCTGTTCCTCTCAATTGGATTACAACTCCTTTGAAGAACTGAGTTCTCGTTTTGTTACCTTCTTTAATTTCGTAATACACAGTAATGGTATCACCAGCTTTGAATTCTGGGAATTCTTTTTTAGCAATGTACTTGTCTTGTACGTACTTTAATAAATCCATTTTTTATAAAAATAATTTTTGGAAAGCTAAACAACATTCACGGCTTTCGTCAGAGGTTGATTAACAGGTTGCAAAATTATTAATTTTCTTTGAAACAAGCAAATATCTTTTGCAATTTTTATTGATAAAAACTTAAATCAATAACAAGTAAATCAATGAGTTATAGGTTAAACACAAAAAACCGCCTCATTTATAAAATGAGACGGTTTAAAATTTATGAAATCTCAGGAAGATTATTTACCTTCTTCCATTCTTTTCTTTAATTCTGCTAAAGCATCAATATCACCAAGTGTAGATTTTTCTTCACCTGAAGAAGATGCAGTTGGTTTAGATTCCTTTGCAGCTTTTTTCTCTTCATCTCTGAAGATACCAGTGTGAGATACAACTACTCTTTTGAATTCTTTGTTGAACTCGATTACTTTGAAATCAGCAGTTTCACCTTTTTTGATTTTAGAACCATCTTCTTTTTCTAATAATCTAGAAGGAGCAAAAGCTTCTACTTCAGCATCTTCGAACTGTACTTGAGCACCTTTATCGAAAACATCTGTAGCTTTTCCTGAGTGAACAGTTCCTTCTGCATATTTAGTTTCGAATTTATCCCAAGGATTTTCAGTCAATTGTTTGTGACCTAAAGAAAGTCTTCTAGCTTCAGTATCTAATTCTAGAACGATTACGTCTAGTTTATCACCTACAGCACAGAACTCAGATGGATGCTTGATTTTCTTAGTCCAAGAAAGATCAGAAATGTAGATTAGACCATCAATTCCTTCTTCTAGTTCTACGAATACACCAAAGTTAGTGAAGTTTCTTACAGTACCAACGTGTTGAGAACCAACTGGATATTTAGTTTGGATATCAGCCCATGGATCTGGAGTTAATTGTTTAATTCCTAAAGAAATTTTTCTTTCTTCTCTATCTAAAGTAAGAACTACAGCTTCTACTTCGTCACCAATTTTCACGAAATCACCAGCAGATCTTAAGTGAGTAGACCAAGACATTTCAGAAACGTGGATAAGACCTTCTACACCTGGAGCAACTTCTACGAATGCACCATAGTCAGCAAGAACTACTACTTTTCCTTTTACTTTGTCACCTACTTTTAAGTCAGCAGAAAGAGCATCCCAAGGATGAGCTTCTAATTGCTTCATACCTAATTGGATTCTAGTTTTTTCATCATCGAAATCAAGGATAACCACTTTCACCACTTGTCCGTCTGAAAGGATTTCTGATGGATGGTTAACTCTAGACCAAGAAAGATCTGTAATGTGGATAAGACCATCTACACCTCCTAAATCGATGAATACACCGTAAGAAGTAATGTTCTTAACTGTTCCTTCAAGAACTTGACCTTTCTCTAATTGAGCGATGATTTCTTTTTTCTGACCTTCGATATCAGCTTCGATTAACGCTTTGTGAGATACTACTACGTTTTTGAATTCAGGGTTGATTTTCACAACTTTGAATTCCATAGTTTTACCTACGAATTGATCGTAATCTTTGATTGGTTTAACATCAATTTGAGAACCTGGTAAGAATGCTTCGATACCGAAAACATCTACAATCATACCACCTTTAGTTCTAGATTTTACGAAACCGTTTACGATTTCTCCAGACTCATGGTATTCATTTACTCTATCCCAAGCTTTAAGCGTTCTAGCTTTTTTGTGAGATAATTGTAATTGACCAGATTTGTCTTCTCTTCTGTCTACCATTACTTCTACTTCATCACCTACTTGTAAACCTTGGTTGTAACGGAATTCGTTAAGAGAAATTACACCTTCAGATTTGAAATTGATATCTACAATCGCTTCTTTATCAGTTAATCTTACTACTTTACCGATGATTACATCAGTTTCAGAAAGATCATTAAGAGAACCTTTGTAGATTTCTTCTAAATCATTTTTTTCTTTTCTTGCATCAGCGTCAAGACCTGATTCAAAAGAATCCCAATCAAATTGTTCTGGTGCTACGTTTGCATTTAATAATGCTTCTTGGTTTGTCAATTCAGACATAATAAAAAAATTTGTATTCCTTCTTTTTTAGCTTTGGCATAATGTGGATTCTAAAAAATACGGAAGATGTTAATTACTAATGTTTTACTTCGCCAAAACTACTTCCACAAAAGTGGTGCAAAAATACAAACTTTTTACAAAATAGCAATGGCTTTTTCTGCTAATTTTCAAAGAATTATTCCACTTAAAATATACTTAATCAAGACCTTAATTTAATGCATTATCAATAAGTTTCTGATAAACCCAAACCTTTACCTTAAATTTGCAAAATGGAATTACAACCAATTTATGAAAAACTGCAGATTCAGGAAATGAATCAAATGCAGAAATCTACCTTTCAAGCATCTGAAAACGAACAAGATATCATTTTGCTTTCCCCAACAGGTTCGGGAAAAACGCTCGCATTTTTGTTTCCTATGCTTAGAAATTTACAAAAAGACATTTCGGGAATTCAAGCGATTATTCTGGTTCCGGCAAGAGAATTGGCACTGCAAATAGAACAAGTTTTCAAAAATATGGGAACTGATTTTAAGGTAACTATTTGTTATGGCGGTCACGATAAAAAAATTGAAATCAATAATCTTACTCAGGCTCCTGCTGTTTTAATTGGGACGCCAGGAAGAATTGCTTATCACCTCAAAAATAATAATTTCGAGCCGAAAACCATTAAAACTTTGGTTTTAGATGAATTTGACAAAGCTTTAGAATTAGGCTTTGAAGAAGACATGAATTTCATTATCAATTCTTTAAAAAACATTTCTCAGCGTTTTCTTACTTCTGCTACTGCGATGGATAATATCCCAAAATTTGTAGGATTAGAAAATGAAAAGACCATCAACTTTTTAAAATTAGGCGAAGCAAAACCTAATATTCAATTAAAAAAAGTGATGACGATTCCAGAAGAAAAACTGGAAACACTTTTTAAACTCATTTGCAAAATCGGGAACAAAAGAACGCTAATTTTCTGCAATCACAGAGATGCTGTGGATAGAATTTCTGAACTTTTAAGGGAAAAAGGCATCGATAGAGAAACGTTTCACGGTGGTATGGAACAAGACGAAAGAGAACGCGCTTTGCTAAAATTCAGAAACGATTCTACCCGAATTTTAATTACTACAGACTTGGCTTCCAGAGGTTTAGATATTCCCGAAGTAGAATCTATTGTACATTATCAGTTGCCACCAAAAGAAGATGCTTTTATCCACAGAAACGGAAGAACTGCAAGAATGCACGCTAAAGGTTTTGCGTATTTAATTATGACTGAGGAAGAAAATTTCCCTTTCATTAAAGGAAATACGCCAGAAGAAAACATCACTGAAAATTACAGAATTCCTGCAAAAACTCCTTTCCAAACGATTTATATAAGCGCAGGAAAAAAAGATAAAGTCAACAAAGTAGATATTGTAGGTTACCTTATCAAAAAAGGAGAATTAGCCAAAGAAGATGTCGGTATTATTGAAGTAAAAGACACCACTTCTTACGTTGCAGTTGCGAGGAATAAAGTAAAGGATGTTCTGAAAAAACTTGCCAATGAAAAGCTAAAAGGCAAGAAAATAAAAATGGAAATTGCTTATTAAAATAAATGCCAAAGAAATTAATCTTTGGCATTTTTATTAAGTTTTTATTTAATTCCTGAAACATTCATTTTCAACGTGTAAACTGATTTTGAAGCGGTTATAAACAGAGTAGAGAAATTTTCGCCACCGAAAGTTACATTTGCCGTCCAATTTTCTGGCACAGAAATATGATGAATTTGTTCTCCATTATTATTAAAAACCGTCACACCATTTCCAGTAATATAAAGATTTCCTAGATTATCTAAAGTCATTCCGTCTGAACCTAAATTACAAAATAATTTTTTATTTGTTAATTTCCCATCTCCTTGAATGTCATACACATAAGTTTTATGAGCATCAATATCAGAAACGTACAATTTTTTCAATACCTGACTTCCTACAATTCCATTGGGTTGAGTAAAAGTATCTAATTTGGTAATTTTACCATCAGAATTTCTGTAATACAAGTTTTTTTCTTGAATTTCTTGTTTGAAATTTTTCCAATAATCTCTCACATATAAAGGGTCTGTAAAGTAAATTCCGTTGTTTTCATCTACCCATAAATCATTAGGACCATTTAATCTTTTGCCTTCAAAATTGGTGGTTAACACTTCTGCTACTCCATCTTCGTTGATTTTCCAAATTTCTCCGTTTTCATCAGAACACGTCAGTAAATTTCCTTTTTGGTCAAAAAAAGTTCCATTTGCTCTTCCTGTTTTATCTAGAAATTCTTCAATTTGATTGGTTTTCCAGTTCCAAACATAAATTTTATCATTTGGTTGGTCTGTAAAATAAACATTTCCAAATGCATCAGCAGCTGGACCTTCTGTGAAGCTAAATTGGCTGGAAATAAGCTCTATTTCTGCATTTTTTTGAACCAAATTGTTTGATATTATGGATTTTTTAGAAGTACAATTTACAATCAGTAAGAAAGCGAAGAAAAGTGCAGTGATTTTTTTAAACATGAGATTTAAATTTCTTGGCAAGTTACGATAGCGCTTTAAAACAAAAAAATTTCTATCTTTGAAATTCGATTTTATAGACTATGAAACTCAATTTACCAGACAAATTATACTATTCTATAGGAGAAGTTTCAAAAGCTTTCGGTGTAAATGCTTCCTTAATCAGATATTGGGAGCAAGAATTTCCTATTATAAAACCTAAGAAAAACAAAAAAGGAAACCGTTATTTTACTCCAGAAGACATCAAAAATCTTAAAATCATTTATCATCTCGTAAAAGAAAAGGGTTATACTTTAGACGGAGCCAGAATTGCACTTACTACCAATCAAAAAATCAATGAAACGGTAGAAGTTTTAGACCGTTTAGAATTTGTAAAATCTGAACTTTTGAAACTCAAAAACTCTTTATTGGATAGAGACGAAGCCGTTTAAAAATTTTATTTAGTTTTTTTCTAAAAATTCCTATATTTGGGTAAAACAAACACCATGAAACCCAAATTACCTTTTGAAATAAGGAAAAAACAATTCTATGCTCTCTCTTTACTCGGAATTTTCATTGTTATATTTCAATTAAGCTATCTTGTTTACAAAGGAAAACAAGAAACAAAATTCCCTGAAATTCATTTTACAAATAGCAACGAACCTCAAATTTTTCTTACAGAATTTGACCCAAATCAGCTCAATGAAAAACAATGGAAAAACTTAGGTTTTACTGGCAAACAAGTAAAAACTATTTTAAAATATAAGGAAATTGTTGGCGGAAATTTCACTTCTAAAGAACAACTGAAAAAGTGTTATTCTATCTCCGAAGAAAAGTTTGCAGAACTAGAACCTTACATTCTTTTACCAGAAAACAATTCTAAAAATTCACAAAAAAATTTTACGAAATTTGAGCATAAAGAGCTCCAAATTAAAGGTAAATTCAATCCAGACGAATATTCTCAAAAAGATTGGGCAAAATTAGGTTTTTCGGAGAAACAAGCTGCTGCAATCATTAAGTACAAGCAATATTTAGGAGGAAGTTTTGTGAGTAAAGAAAAATTTAAAGAATGCTTCATCATCAGTCCAGAAAATTACCAAAAACTCTCTCCTTTCTTGCTTCTTCCAGAAAAAACACCCGAAAATTTTGAAAGAAAATACCAAAATATAGCTTCCGAAAAACCGAAAATTCAATATTTCGAATTTGACCCAAACACTTTAGATACAAATGGTTGGCAAAAATTAGGTTTTAGCGAAAAACAGGCTTTAGTTATTGTAAATTATAGAGAGCGAAATCTAAAAGGCAGTTTTAAATCACTAGAAGACATAAAGAAATGTTTTGTGATTTCAGAGGAAAAATTTAATGAATTAAAACCTTATATTAAATTGAATTTCATTCAAAAAACTTCAGAAAATACAGCACAAAACCTTCCTGAAAAGGCTAAACCAACTACTGATTTCAGTAAAACTGATTTGAATAAAATAACGTTTCAGCAACTTATAGAATTTGGTTTTGATGAAAAATCTGCTGCAAGTTTCATTGGTTTTAGAAATAAACTGGGTGGTTTTATGAAAAGTAGTCAGATTTTAGAAACGTATAATATTGACAAAAATTTAGCGGAGAAACTTATCAATGCCTCTCCGCTAAATAATATGAATGTTCAAAAGTTTAGTTTATTAGATGCTCCAGAAGATTGGTTGAAAAACCATCCTTATTTCAGATATTATGCCAATAAAATCATCTATTACAGAATTAGTTTCCCGAAAGAATCTGTCATTTTTGAAAAGATGAAAGCAAAACCCGAAGATGAAGCTAAAATGCGATTATACCTAAAATAATTACTCTGCAACTTGCGCAGTGAGGAATATTCTCGCCATCTCTTCATTTAAATTATTACATGAAGTAGAAGCAGCACCACCGTAAGTAATATTAGAATAATTGTTAGACAATTTTGGCAAATTATAAGCATATACTTTTACTACATGACTTCCTACAGACAGATTTTCAAAGACTCCAGAAACATTGAATTTTTTCCAAAGACATGTTGCATTGGTAGAATATCCATAAAATTTTCTCACGACTTTTAATTCATTATCTACAAAAATACCTACTGCAAATTGATAAGATGATGCATTGGATGTATTATTAATCTGTGACATACCTTCTACGGTTACTAAATTCATATTAGTGGATTTAGTAATATTAATAGTTGTATAAACGTTTAAATCTGTCCAACCCGTAGTTCCAGAACCAATTGTAAAATTTGGAATAGAAGAAGGGAAATTGGTAATAGTAGTTTTCCCTGAAGAATTAGCAACAAAATTTTTAGTTACATCAATGACTTGTGCGGCGTCTTCTTGTTCATAAATTTTACTCCACTGAGAACCCGAATAGAAATTAAATTTACCTGTACTACTTTTATAAAAAGTCAAACTTTCTGTAGGTTGTGAAATCACATTTTCATTAGCAATTCTAGGCATCAAGAATCCCTTATCATTGTCTGCAATTTGTAAAACAGAGGAATTATCTGGTTCATTGTAAACAGATGAATTGGTAGTTATTAAAACTTGTGAAAAATTATAAATAGAGATAAATAATGCGATAAATAATAAATTTCTTTTCATGACTTAAAATTCATAGGGTTGATTAACAAAAATTGTACCACTTAACTTAGCTTCATCATCTGAAATATTGGTACATGATGCAGATGGATTTTTGCCTCCGAAGGTTATACTTAAACCATTTTCGGTAGAAGAAGTAGATCTATTTCTTATTGCAAATTTGAAAACATGTGAACCTACTGCTAGATTAGAAGCAGTAGCATAAATAGTAAATCCTCTATATGTACAAGATTGATCAAAATCTATAGAAATAGGTTTAATATCTACAAGTTTATCATCTATAAAAAAACCAAAACTCGTCACTGCTCTCCCACTAACATTTGCATTATTTGCATGCACCATTCCTGTAATGGTAATGAGCAGTTGATTATTTGCTCTATCAATAGTAATATTTTTAGTAAGATTGGAAATTACAGTCCATGAAGGATTTGCAGTTATGTTTTCACCTATTGTATGATTAGTATCTCCATAAAATTCATTATTAGATTTATAAAAAGTGTATTTATTTTGAGATATTGCAGAATAATATCTAGTATGATTTTTAAGATTATCTACGTTAGTATCACTTACAAAATAATCCCATCTAGTACCATTCCAAAAATAATAACCTTTTTTCCCGAGCAAATTATTATTGGTATTATAGACCATTAGAGACTCCTTCGGATTATTAATTATAGAAGTGTCATTTTTACTGAGTAAATTAATGTTTGGAAAACTAATTCCCATATTATTACTGTAAATCTCTAATGTAGATGATGGATCTGGAGTTTCAGTATTAATTCCTACTTGAGAAAAAAATCCTAAGTAGAAAAATCCTGTGAGTAAAAAAGAGTATAGAGTTTTCATTTTATTTTTTATTTTTCAGAAATTTGAATGTTTAGAATAGATTTATCCATACTACTATTGATATTAGTACAAGAAGAAACTTTACTTCCATAAGTAATATACTCTGAAGAACTTCCAAAATTCACTCTACTTGTTGCATATAAAGCTATAGTATGATTTCCTGGCGTTAAATTATTAAGAGTAAAGAATACGTTATAATCATTAAACAAGCAATTTGCTGTTCCATAAATAATAAAGTTTTTCACCCCTGCTAGTTTTCCATCTACAAAAATTCCTATAGCATAAGAAATATAGGTTAAAGAATTACCGGTAGAATTTACTTGTATGATACCACTAGAACTAACTGCAAGATTATTATTAGCAGAAAACACGCTAAAATTCTTTGTTAAACCAGGAATTAATTGCCAATCATGAGCTGATGGTAACTCTCCCATTGTATAAGAATTTGCACCATTATAAGAGGTATCTGTAAATGAAGAAGTAGATACGGCACTTTCGGATCTTGTAATTCCTAATAATTTATAAATATTAGAAGAATCTATGATAGGATTCCATTTATTGTCTTTCCAATAATAAAATCCTTTCCCTGTGTTTATATTATTATTATAAACAAGTAAAGAATTTGCAGGGTTTAATATAGGTAAAGAAATATTAAGATCTGTAATATTAACATTCGGCAATAGAACACCTCTATTATTAGAGACGACTTTAAAAACTTCTGAAGGACTGAACGTTTCTGTCCCTACTCCTACATGCTGTGCATTAACCATAGCAATAAAGAGTATTGCTACAGCAGAATATAGTTTTTTCATCATTTGTGTGTTTGTGTTCAGACAAGAAATCTGATGGCGTAAAATTAATGCTTTTTTGAAAAAAACACAATACGTAATTCAGCGTAATTAATAAAAAGAATAGTCACAATAAATTGTAACTATTCTATAATCAAAACCAATAAAAACAATCTTTATTCTCCTTTATATAAGTCGAAAACTAAGATGTTCAAAATTTTTTTTAATAAGAATTTTAATATTACAAATATCATTTTTAAATAGTAACTTATCAATACGTTGGATTACGTATTTTTATAAACAATAAAAAAAACACCCAAAAAATGGATGGTTTTATAAGATATTTTCTTTAACTTTAATTCTTTATGAACTTATAAGAGACACCGTCTATTACTATAAAATACACTCCTGATCTGTAGGAAGAAACATCTATATAGTTATTATTTTCAAAAGCTTTTGGAATAATTTGTAGAAGTTTTCCTGAAATATCATACACTTCTACTTTTGAAACTTTAGAAAGATTTTTACCAGTTGCATAGAGCTTTTCAGAAACTGGATTTGGATAAATTGCAAACGCTAATTCTACTTTTTCAGGTTCATTTGCAGCTAAGAAACTACCTAATCCTGTTGCATAATTCATTCCGTATTCTGTCCATTCAGAAGCAGTAAATGTACTATTAGGATTATTTACATTAGTATTTCTGTAAAGTGATTTATTGGCATTCGTATTAGAAATTCCTCTAGAACCTATAGCATCTACCGTTTCAAATAGCATTTGATAATTATTGGTAGAAACGGTTTTAATAGTTTTGATACCATAAGAAAGTTCTACATATTGACTTCCCGTAAAGGTTAATGGTGTAGAATTGGTCACAAATTTATATTGATTAACATCTACTGCATCAAAATTAGATTTAGGATTAATAATCACAATACTTTCACCGTGAGCAATTTTCCCTTCTAATTGATAAGGATCTGATAAATAATAAGATGTAGAACTTTTAAATTCTATATTTAAATAATAGTTACCTAAATTCACATCGTGACCAGTAAGATTAGTAATTTCAATAGCAGTATTGTAAACATCAGAAGTACTACTTGTAGTTCCTTCTATATATTTGGTAATCATTAAATCTTTAGCAAAATTATCACTCGACAAAGTAGTTGCAGAAACTTGATTACTATCTGGAGAAAGTAAATATCCTTTATCATAAGCTTTTACAGTCACATTATATGCCGTAGAAGGAGATAATCTATCAATGGTAACCGAATTGGTTTTAGAATATTTTACATAAGTTCCATTTACATAAACTTTATATCCTAATACATCTGTATCTGAACTTGGCGTCCACGAAAAGGTAAAAAAATTCTTGCCTACTTGCGAAATCGACAAATTAGTGGGAGCTTGAGGAGCTATTGCATCTGGTGTCTCACTCCAAATCATATTTACCCATTCTGGATGGTCTATAAAAGGATTTCTTATTTTTTGAATAGCAAATACTGCATTATTTCTATCTCTTTCTTTCTGAGAAACAGGGTCTAGTTCATTCCAATCTTTAAGCATAGTAATGTACCAACCTTCAAAAGCTTTTTCTTCGCTTCCATCAAGAGGCATAGTAGAAAGTTGATGATTATAAAGGTTCAGATTTCCTTCGTATCTTACTGCAAAATACAATAAATATCTCGCCACATCTCCTTTGAATTCATCTATGGGTTCATAAACCGTATTGGTATATCCTGGTGTAGTAGATTTACCTAGTTTACTACCATTAGTAAATGTTATATTTTCGCCATTATTTCTAGCATAAGGAAAATTACTTCTTCTTTGGTTAATGTATGCATCTGCTGGAACCAAGTAATGAATATCAGAATACATAGGATAAATTCCATAAAATGTACTTTGTGGCATTCCATGCTCTCTATTCCAGCCTTGCCCTTCAGCTGTTGCAGTACTTATATTCTGTGTTAAATTATAATTATAACTGTCTGCTTCCGTTGGTTTTTCAGAATAAATATCTAAAACGGTATTATCATTTTCATAATATTTATCTAAATCTGTATAAGCATACAGCGGTCCTATTTGACTATAACTGTAAGAAAATATTTTTTGTGAAATAATTTCATGCACTTTACTTTTTAATGCATATCCAGTTAATCCTTCAGTTCCGTTATAATAACCAACAGGAATCTGTGCACAATAACTTATTGGCACGATAAATAAAAATAGTAAAAACTTCTTCATCTTAATTAAATAGGGGGCTACAAAGGTACTACTTTATTTAACATAAAAAAACAAATTTCACCTTTATAAAACCTGACAATCAACATGTTAAAAAACAACATGATAAAAATTTTCTATTTTTAAAATTCCTTCAAAAAAAACTCTTTTGTGCATAAAGTTTTTAAATTATATTTGAGCAAACAAAAATTTATGAACACAGAAATATTAAATAATCTCAAAATGATAGCCGAAACTGCAAGAGATTTTGCAGAAGTAAACATTAGACCTCACATTATGGAATGGGACGAAAGTCAAACTTTCCCCGTAGATTTATTCCATAAATTAGGCGAAATGGGATTTATGGGAATCATCATTCCAGAAGAATATGGAGGTTCTGGATTGGGCTATCATGAATACGTAACTATTTTAGATGAAATTTCACAAGTAGACCCTTCTATTGGTCTTTCTGTAGCTGCTCATAATTCACTTTGCACCAATCATATCTATGAATTTGGAAATGAAGAACAAAGAAAAAAATGGTTACCAAAATTAGCGAGTGGTCAAGTGATTGGAGCTTGGGGTTTAACAGAGCATAATACAGGTTCTGATGCAGGAGGAATGTCTACCACCGCTGTTAAAAATGGTGATGAATGGATTATCAATGGTGCTAAAAACTTCATCACTCATGCTATTTCTGGAGATATTGCCGTAGTAATGACCAGAACTGGCGATAAAGGAGCTCCTAACAATTCTACTGCTTTCGTTCTAGAAAAAGGAATGCAAGGATTTACATCTGGTAGAAAAGAAAATAAATTAGGAATGCGAGCTTCTGAAACTGCAGAATTGATTTTTGACAATGTAAGAATTCCAGATTCTCATAGATTAGGAGAAGTAGGTGATGGTTTTAAACAAGCTATGAAAATCCTTGATGGAGGTAGAATCTCTATTGCAGCACTGAGTTTAGGAATTGCAAGAGGTGCTTATAAAGCCGCTCTGAAATATGCTCAAGAAAGACATCAATTCGGAAAATCTATTTCTAGTTTCCAAGCAGTAAACTTTATGCTGGCTGATATGGCAACAGAAATAGATGCTGCAGAATTACTCATCCAAAGAGCATCAGAACTTAAAAATAATAAGCAAAAAATGACCAAAGAAGGCGCTATGGCAAAACTTTATGCTTCTGAAGCTTGTGTAAGAATTGCGAATAATGCCCTTCAGATTTTTGGTGGTTACGGCTATACTAAAGACTTCCCAGCGGAAAAATACTACAGAGATTCTAAACTTTGCACCATAGGAGAAGGAACTTCTGAAATCCAAAGATTAGTCATTGGTAGAGAAATTACAAGATAATTATTAAAATCATTTATAAAATCGCAGAGATATTTTTCTCTGCTTTTTTTATTTATTACTTTTGAAAAAAATAAGTTTCCCCAAATGAAAAAAATTGACAGTTTAAACCAAGTTGCAGAATTTCACAGAACTTTTAACGCACCTATTTTAGAAAATCCACAGATTCCTTCTGCAGAAAGATGCAACCTAAGAATAGCTTTACTTCAGGAAGAATTAAACGAACTGAAACAAGCCATTGAAGACCAAGACATCGTAGAAATTGCAGATGCACTTTGTGATTTACAATATGTACTTTCTGGCGCAGTTCTTGAATTTGGTTTAGGCGAAAAATTTGTAGATTTGTTTAATGAAGTGCAACGTTCTAACATGTCAAAAGCTTGTGATACAGAAGAACAAGCCCAAGAAACTGTAGAATATTACACTTCAAGAGGAGAAGAAGCTTATTACGAAAAATCTGGAGATAAATATAATGTACACAGAGTTTCAGACAATAAAGTTTTAAAAAATAAGTACTATTCTAGTGCAAATCTCAAAAGTATATTAGAAAAATAAACACAAAATTTTGAAAAAAATGAAAAAAATAATCACATTAATTATTTTAGGTATGGCACTTAATTCTTGCGCTCAAAAAGTAATCATCAATAGAGAAATTGATACTCCAGAATACGGAAAAATGCTTCTAGGAAACCAATCTTTAGACCAATTTCAAAAAGAACCTTATAAAGCTTGGTATGATGAAAATTACACCATTTATCCTATCGATAAAACTGCTCTTGAAAGTTTAAAGAAAGAAAAAATCAATTCATATAATATCATTGTATTTCTAGGAACTTGGTGCGGAGACAGCAAAAGAAATTTCCCTAGATTGATGAAAATTTTAGAAGAAACCAAATTCCCTGAAAGCAAACTCCAAATCATTGGGGTAAACAGACAGAAACAAGCTCCAGATGGCGAAGAAGTAAAATATAACATTACGCACGTTCCTACCATAATTGTAGAAAAATATGGCAAGGAAATTGGTAGAATAACCGAAGAACCAGAAACTGGTTTTATTGAAAAAGATTTATTGAACATTATCAAAAAATAATGAATTACATTAAACAAATCATTGGTTTTACCTTAGGTGTAATCCTTACTTTATTGCTCGTTTATTTTTTTAGAAATATTGGCAAAAATGACGACCAAGTTTCTACAGATTACTATGTGCTCACCAACCAAATTTCTAAAATGAATAAAATGGTGGTGATAGAACAAGATTTTTCAAACTTGCAAAAAACCAAAATCACCAATCAACTTTTTGGAATTAAAGGTTTACCTTCCAGCGAAAAAGAAATCGTGATTTTCACCAAAGCAAAAGCGCAAGTAACTTATGATTTGAAAAAAATGAAAATCGAAGTTGATTCTGTTGATAAAAACCTGATTATCAAAGAAATCCCAAATGCTGACATCAAGATTTTTACTGATGCGGAAATCACTTCGCTTGACGATTCATTTTTCGACCGTTTCTCCGAAGAAGATTTCAAAAGAATCACCAATAATGCTAGAAAAAACGCCGAAAAAACCGTTGACCAAAATAAATTGAGAACAGAAGGCAGAAAACAATTAATGACGAATCTGAATGAAATTTTCGTTTTAGCGAAAGCATTAAATTATGAAATCGTAGACGAAACGCAAAGTTTTGATTTGTCTAAATTCTAGAAACTTTTCACAATATTGTATAACAGATTTCCTAAGAATTTTCCAGAATTTTGAATAACTTAAAATTTAAAAATCATGGAAAAAGATAAAAGAAAAAATACCGCAGAAAATAACGCGCAAAACGCTAAACAAAATCAAGATTTTCCTAATCTGCCTCAAACTCCAAGATTAGAAGGCGCTTCTAAAGTTGAAGAAAAACAAGTCAAAAAAACTTCTAAACTTCACCAAGATGGCAGAACAGACAATACCGAACAAAATAAAACCGAAGCGTAATTTCTTCGGTTTTCTATTTTAAGTTCTAATATTAGCTCTGAATTTAAGAAACATCAAAAAAAATCCTTATTTTTGCACATTATTAAAATTAGGATTCCAAAATGATTAAAATTACTCTTCCAGACGGAAGCATTCGTGAGTTTGAAGGTGTAGTTACACCTCTAGAAGTTGCAAAATCTATATCTGAAGGTTTGGCTAGAAACACTATTTCTGCTGTGGTAAACGGCAAACAAGTAGAAGTCACGACGCCAATTACAGAAGATGCTACGCTTACGTTGCTCACGTGGAATGATGATTTAGGAAAGAAAGCTTTTTGGCATTCTTCAGCACACATTTTGGCTCAATCTATTTTAGATTTTTATCCAAATGCTAAATTAACCATCGGTCCTGCAATTGAAAACGGGTTTTATTATGATGTAGATTTCGGTGATGAATCTCTTTCGGAAAAAGATTTTGAAAAAATCGAGAAAAAAATGCTCGAAAACGCTAAAAAAGATGCGACTTTCAATCTTTATTCGGTTTCTAAAGCAGATGCACTGAAAGAATATGCAGACAATCCGTACAAAACTGAATTAATCGAAAATTTACAAGACGGCGAAATCACTTTCTGTACGCATGATAACTTTACAGACCTTTGTAGAGGTGGTCACATTCCAAGTACAGGAATCGTAAAAGCTGTAAAAATTCTTAATGCAGCGGGAGCATATTGGAGAGGAGACGAAAAAAACAAGCAATTGACTAGAGTTTATGGAATTTCTTTCCCTAAACAAAAAGAATTGACAGAATATCTCGATAGATTAGAAGAAGCAAAAAGAAGAGACCACAGAAAACTAGGAAAAGAACTAGGAATCTTCGCATTTTCTGAAAAAGTAGGTGCTGGTTTACCACTTTGGTTGCCAAAAGGAACTGCACTAAGAAAAAAATTAGAAAATTTCCTTTCAGAAGCTCAGAAAAAAGGTGGTTATGAGTTTGTAATGACTCCTCATATTGGGAATATTGAATTGTACAAAACTTCTGGTCACTACGAAAAATATGGAGCAGATTCTTTCCAATCCATTAAAACTCCAAACGAAGGCGAAGAATTTTTCTTAAAACCAATGAACTGTCCGCATCACTGCGAGATTTATAAAACTTCTCAATGGTCTTATAAAGATTTACCTAAGAGATATGCAGAATTCGGAACGGTTTACAGATACGAGCAATCTGGTGAATTACACGGTTTAACCAGAGTAAGAGGTTTCACTCAAGATGATGCGCACTTATTCTGTACACCAGACCAATTATTAAAAGAGTTTGAAGATGTAATTGACTTGGTTCTTTACGTTTTCAGAAGCTTAGGATTTGAAGATTTCGTGACTCAAGTTTCACTTAGAGACAAAGAAAACAGATCTAAATATATCGGTTCTGAAGAAAATTGGGAAAAAGCAGAAAATGCAATCATCACTGCTGCGCAAAATAAAGGTCTTAAAACCATCGTAGAATACGGAGAAGCTGCATTCTATGGCCCTAAACTAGACTTTATGGTAAAAGATGCTTTAGGCAGAAGTTGGCAATTAGGAACCATTCAGGTAGATTACAATTTACCAGAGAGATTTGACCTTTGGTACACTGGTAATGACAATGAAAAACACAGACCCATAATGATTCACAGAGCACCATTTGGTTCTATGGAACGTTTCATTGCGATTCTACTAGAAAACACTGCAGGAGATTTCCCACTTTGGCTAAGTCCAGACCAATTTATCATTCTGCCTATTTCTGAAAAATATGTAGATTATGCTAAAAAAGTTTCACAATTATTAGAAAATCACGATATTAGCGGATTAATTGACGACAGAAACGAAAAAACAGGTAAGAAAATTCGTGATGCAGAATTGAAGAAAATTCCGTTTATGTTAGTGGTAGGAGAAAATGAAGAACAAAACGGCACCATTTCTGTAAGAAGACGTGGAGAAGGTGATTTAGGAGCGATGAAATTAGAAGATTTCGTAACCTATTTCAAAGAAGCGGCAAAAATCTAAGAAATTTAAGATTTAATTATAGAAGAATTTTGTTTTAATTTAAAATTCAAAATCTATAATTTAAAATTTTTAAAAAGAATTAACTTTAAAATTATACAACTATAGCACAGAAATTTAACAACAGAGGAAGAGGACCAATGCGTCGCCCTGTACAAGAAGACTTACATCAAATTAACGAAAAAATCCGCGCAAAGGAAGTTCGTTTAGTAGGAGATAATGTAGAACCAGGAGTGTATCCTTTAGCAAGAGCTATTGCAATTGCTCAGGAACAAGATCTTGATTTAGTCGTTATTTCAGATAAAGCAGAACCTTATATCTGTAGAGTTCTTGAATACAAAAAATTTCTTTACGAACAAAAGAAGAAACAAAAGGAACTCAAGGCTAAGCAAGTAAAAGTTGTAGTAAAAGAAATCAGATTCGGACCTCAAACAGACGATCATGATTTCGAGTTCAAGAAAAAACATGCCGAGAAATTTTTAGAAGAAGGCTCTAAATTGAAAACGTATGTTTTCTTCAAAGGACGTTCTATTATCTTCAAAGACCAAGGTGAAATCTTACTTCTAAGACTCGCTCAAGAGCTAGAACACGTAGGAAAAGTAGACCAAATGCCTAAATTGGAAGGTAAGAGAATGATTATGATGATGAGCCCTAAAAAAGCGGCAAAATAATCTTTCAAAAGAAATAATTGTACATCAAGGGATTTCTCCTCTGAAATCTCTTGATTATATTATTGCAGAGTATTATAAATTTTTATAATTTTGCAAACTCATTGATAACAAATACATAAAAAGCAAAACAATGCCAAAATTAAAAACGAAATCAGGTGCTAAAAAGCGTTTTGCTCTTACTGGTACAGGTAAGATCAAAAGAAAAAATGCTTACAAAAGCCACATCTTAACTAAAAAAGAAACGAAGCAAAAGAGAAATCTTACGCAAACTTCTTACGTTGCTACTGTGGATGAGAAAAGCGTTCTTCGCCAATTAGCAATTAAGTAGTTTTTATAAATCAATATTCGGTTTATAAGAATTCCTAAAAAATTCATTAAAAGTTAACCCTGAAACGGTGCCTATAAGAGAACTTTAAATGCAGTTCCGCCCTTTTCAAAAAAACAAAAAATTTAAATTATGCCAAGATCAGTAAACGCTGTAGCGTCTAGAGCGCGCAGAAAAAAAGTTTTAAAGCAGGCTAAAGGTTTTTTCGGTAGAAGAAAAAATGTTTGGACTGTTGCTAAAAATGCCGTAGAAAAAGCAATGCAATATGCTTACCGCGGTAGAAAAGAGAAGAAAAGAAGCTTCAGAGGACTTTGGATTACCAGAATTAACGCTGGAACTAGAGAACACGGAATGTCTTACTCTCAATTTATGGGAGCTCTTAAAAAGAACAACATCGAGCTAAACAGAAAAGTTCTTGCAGACCTTGCAATGAATCATCCAGAAGCTTTCAAAGCTGTTGTAGATCAAGTAAAATAATGTAAAACAAATTTGTTATCAATAATAAATCCTAAACTTTTTTTGTTTAGGATTTTTTTATTTCAAAAACTTTTATAAATTTGCCCCAATGAAAATGAATAATAACAAAAATTGGTGGTGGCACTTATACTCTACGCTGAGTCTAAGGTAATACTGCTATGCTTTGAATCTATAATAAAATAAAATTCATTTCATGAGAAGACTTCAGCGATTATACCGTTGAAGTCTTTTTTTTATTTAAATCTTTAATTATGCTGACAACCAACAACCAACAACCCACAACTAAAATAAAAACCACCTCCAAATCATTGATGGGAGACCTTCATACAGCGATGGGAATTTACCTGAAACTCAGAGATAAATTCAGAGATACCATTCTACTGGAAAGTGCCGACCACAATGTAAATAACAACAGTTTTTCTTACATCGCGATTAATGCAATTGCAGGAGTAGAAATTAAAAACCAACAGGAAATGGAAGTAAAATTTCCATTAACCGCTCCAGAAAAACATCAAATTCCAGAAAATTTCAACATCACTGAATATTTAGAAAATTTTTCTAAAAGTTTTGATTGCGAAAAGGTAAAAAATCCAGTTGAAAAAATGGCTCAAGGTTTATTTGGTTATACCAGTTTTGATGCCGTACAGTTTTTTGAAACCATCCAATTCAAACCTCAAAGCAAGGAAGTAGAAATCCCAATTTTACGTTACAGATTTTATCAATATGTGATTGCTATTAATCATTTTAATGATGAAATGTTTCTCATCGAAAATAAAATTGATGGTCTAAAATCAGAGCTTTCAGAAATTGAAAGCATCATTCAAAATAAAGACGTTGCACTCTACCCTTTCGAAAAAATAGACGAAGAAACTTCTAATTTAAGTGATGATGAATATAGAGATTTGGTAGAATTGGCGAAGAAACATTGTTTCCGTGGAGATGTTTTCCAGTTGGTTTTAAGCAGAAGATTTGAACAAAAATTCAAAGGTGATGAATTCAATGTTTACCGAGCTTTACGAAACATCAATCCTTCTCCTTACCTATTTTTCTTTGATTACGGCGATTACAAATTAATGGGTTCAAGTCCAGAAAGTCAGCTGATTATTCAAAATCATAAAGCTGTAATTCATCCAATTGCAGGAACTTTCCGCAGAACTGGCGACACTGAAAAAGACTTAAAATCGGTAGAAACCTTAAAAAAAGACCCAAAAGAAAACGCAGAACACACCATGTTGGTAGATTTAGCCAGAAACGATTTAAGCAAACTAGGGAAAAATGTAACGGTTTCTAAATTAAAAGAAATTCAGTTGTTTTCTCACGTGATTCACATGGTTTCAGAAGTCACCGCAGAATTAGACGAAAAAACCAATCCATTTGAAATGATTGCGACTACTTTTCCACAAGGAACTTTGAGTGGCGCTCCAAAATATAAAGCTCTTGAACTCATCGATGCTTACGAAAAAACTTCTCGCGGTTATTATGGCGGTTGTATTGGCTTTGTAGGTTTTGATGGAAGCTGTAACCAAGCAATTATGATTAGAACATTTTTAAGCAAAAATAATACGCTTTTCTATCAGGCTGGCGCTGGAATTGTAGCCAAATCTTCCGCAGAAAATGAGTTACAAGAAGTGAATAACAAACTAAACGCCTTGAAAATGGCAGTTAAAAAAGCAGAAAAATTATGAAAGTTTTAGTTTTCGATAATTACGATAGTTTTACCTACAATCTCGTTCAAATTGTAGAACAAATTTTGGGCGAAAAAGTAGATGTCTTCAGAAATGACGAAATTCCTTTGGAAGACATCAATCAATATGATAAAATCATCCTTTCTCCAGGACCTGGAATTCCAGAAGAAGCGGGAATTTTATTAGAAGTGATAAAAAAATATGCTCCAACCAAATCTATTTTCGGAGTTTGTCTTGGTCAACAAGCGATTGCAGAAGCTTTTGGAGGAAGTCTCATCAATCTTTCTGAAATTTATCACGGAGTTGCCACCGAAGCCAAACAGGTAAAACCTCACAAAATTCTAGAAAATTTACCCGAAGTTTTAGAAGTTGGGCGCTATCATTCTTGGGCAGTAAATCCCGAAGATTTTCCTGAGCAATTAGAAATTACTTCTGTTGATAATTCTGGAATGATTATGAGCCTGAAACACAAAGAATACGACGTTCACGCTGTTCAATATCATCCTGAAAGTATTTTAACTCCAAAAGGAAGAGAAATTTTAATCAATTTTTTGAAAAATTAAAATGAAACAAATTTTACAATACCTTTTCAATCATCAAACATTGACCAAAGCCGAAGCAAAGGCAATAATGATTGAAATTGCACAAAATAAATTCAACGAAACAGAAGTTTCGGCGTTTATCACGGTTTTTATGATGCGAAGCATTACGCTGGAAGAAATGCAAGGCTTCCGCGAAGCTCTGTTGCAGTTGGCAAAACCTATTGATTTAGGAATAGATGATTTAGTGGACATTGTAGGAACTGGAGGCGATGGAAAAAACACCTTCAATATTTCTACTTTGGCAAGTTTTATTGTGGCCGGAACCGGACAAAAAGTGGCGAAACACGGCAATTACGGTGTTTCTGCGATTTCCGGTTCGTCTAATGTTTTAGAAGAATTGGGCTATCAGTTCAAAGATAATCAGGAAGATTTAAAGAAAGATTTAGAAAAAGCCAACATTTGTTTTCTTCACGCTCCTCTTTTTCATCCAGCGTTGAAATCGGTTGCTCCTTTGAGAAAAGGTTTGGGTTTGAGAACGTTTTTCAATCTTTTAGGACCATTGGTAAATCCTGCAAAACCAAAATTTTCAATGATTGGTGTTTACAGTTTAGAAATTGCGAGGTTGTATCAATATATTTTGCAGAAAAACAACGAAAATTTTATGTTGGTTCACGCTCTAGACGGTTACGACGAGATTTCTTTGACTGGCGACACCAAAATTTTCAACAAAAATGGCGAAGAAATTTTCTCTGCAACAGAATTAGGATTTAAAAACATAGAAGCAGAAACCATTTTCGGTGGAAATACCAAAGAAGAAGCGTCCAAAATTTTCAGAAATATTTTAGAAGGAAAAGGAACGTATGAACAAAACGCCGTAGTTCTCTCCAATGCTGCAAAAGCGCTTCAAAATACTGGGAAATTTGAGAATTACGAAACGAGTTTAGCTGATGCAAAAGAGAGTTTAGAAAGCGGAAAAGCGCTAGAATGTTTGAATAAATTAATTATAAAATAAGTCTCGCGGATTATGCAGATTGTGTAGATAAAAAAATCTGTTTAATCTGTGAAATCAGCGAGAGAAAAAAAAACATGAATATTTTAGATAAAATAGTAGCTCGAAAAAGGGAAGAAATTGCTTTCTCTAAAAGTAAAATTTCTGTTGAAGAACTGAAAAATTCGGAATATTTTGGAAGAGAAACTTTTTCTTTGAAAGAATCGGTACAAGCCAGAAACGGAATTATTGCTGAATTCAAGAGACAATCGCCTTCAAAAGGAATCATCAATAATCAAGTTTCACCTTTAGAAGTGGTAACGAAATATGAAGAATTCGGTGCAAGTGGAATTTCAATTCTCACTGATAAAGACTTTTTTGGAGGTAGTTTTGAAGATATTTTGAGCGTGAGAAATTCTGTGAATATTCCGATTTTAAGGAAAGATTTTATGGTTGATGAATATCAATTCTACGAAGCAAAATCTATAGGTGCAGATGTTGTTTTACTCATTGCAGCATGTCTTTCGCCAACTCAAGTTCAAGAATTAACCGCTTTAGCACACGAATTGAATTTAGAAGTTTTACTGGAGATTCACACCGAAGAAGAATTAGAACACTTCAATTCTGAAATTGATTTGGTAGGCATCAACAACCGAAATTTGAAAGATTTCAAAGTAGATTTACAACATTCTGTCAATCTGAAAAATCTGCTTCCAAAAGGAACTTTATCTGTTGCGGAAAGTGGAATTTACAATGTGGAAGACTTTAAATTTTTGAAAGAAAAAGGATTTGATGCTTTTTTGATGGGAGAATATTTCATGAAAAACGAAAACCCAGGGAACAAATTCAAAGAATTTGTTGATGTGATAATTTGATAATGTGATAATTTTAAAATTAAAATGAGCCAACAACCATCAACCAACAACTATCAACTAAAAGTTTGTGGACTTACAAAAATTAATCAAATTCAAGAATTAATTTCTTTGAATACAGATTTTTTGGGCTTTATCTTTTATGAAAAATCTCCAAGATTTGTTTTAAATCATCTAAGCTTAGAAGAGATTTCAGAAATTAATCATCAAGGAAAAGTAGGTGTTTTTGTGAATGAATCGATTGAAAAAATTGTAAAAATTACAGAAAAAACCAATTTGAATTTCATACAATTACATGGTGATGAAGATGAAAACTTTATTTCAAAATTGAGAAAAAATTTAGATGAAAAGATAAAAATTATCAAAGTTTTTAGAGTTGGAGAAACTTTCAATTTTCAATTTTCAGTTTTCAATTCTTTGGTTGATTATTTCCTTTTCGACACAGACAGCAAAGCTTTTGGCGGAACAGGAAAAACCTTTGATTGGCAAATTCTTAACCAAATAGAAATCCCAAAACCGTATTTTTTAAGCGGCGGAATTTCTTTGGAAAACATCCATCAACTATCAACCATCAACCATCAACCATTGGCGCTAGACATCAACTCAAAATTTGAGACAGAACCTGGAATTAAAGACCTAGAAACAATAAAAACATTTAAATCATTACTGAAATGACAACATATAGAAATCCCGACGAAAACGGATATTACGGAGAATTTGGAGGCGCATTTGTTCCAGAAATGCTCTATCCAAACGTGGAAGAACTTCAACAAAATTATATAGAAATTATAGAATCTGAAGAATTCAAAAAAGAACTCAACGATTTATTGAAAGATTATGTAGGAAGAGCTACTCCACTTTATTTTGCCAAAAATTTAAGCGAAAAATACGGCACAAACGTTTACCTAAAACGCGAAGACTTAAATCATACTGGTGCGCATAAAATCAATAACGCTCTCGGACAAGTTCTTCTCGCCAAAAAACTAGGAAAAAAACGCATTATCGCCGAAACAGGAGCAGGACAGCACGGTGTTGCAACAGCCACAGCTTGCGCTTTAATGAATCTGGAGTGCATCGTTTATATGGGTGAAATCGATATTGCGAGACAAGCTCCCAACGTTGCCAGAATGAAAATGCTAGGTGCAAAAGTTGTACCTGCAACTTCGGGTTCTAAAACATTGAAAGACGCTGTAAATGAAGCATTAAGAGATTGGATTAATAACGCGACTACCACACATTACATCATCGGAAGTGTAGTTGGTCCGCATCCTTTTCCTGATTTGGTGGCGAGATTCCAGAGTGTGATTTCTGAGGAAATTAAATGGCAGTTGAAAGAGAAAATAGGCAGAGAAAATCCTGATTACGTTATCGCTTGTGTTGGTGGCGGAAGCAATGCTGCAGGAACTTTCTACCATTTTGTAGATGAACCGAGTGTGAAAATTATTGCTGCTGAAGCTGGTGGTTTTGGTGTAAATTCAGGAAAATCTGCAGCTACAACTTTCTTGGGAACAACAGGCGTTTTGCACGGTAGCAAAAGTATTGTGATGCAAACCAATGACGGACAAGTGATAGAACCGCACTCTATTTCAGCGGGGTTAGATTATCCAGGAATAGGGCCTTTTCACGCGAATCTATTTAAAAATAATCGTGCAGAATTTTTCAGCATTAATGATGACGAAGCGCTAGAATCTGCTTTTGAACTCACCAAATTAGAAGGCATCATTCCTGCTTTGGAAAGTTCTCACGCTTTACAAGTTTTGAAAAAGAAAAATTTCCAAAAAGACGATGTGGTGGTGATTTGTTTAAGTGGTCGTGGTGATAAAGATATGGAAACCTACCTGAAAATAATTGATAAATAATATTTTTAGAGCGCCAAATTCCGCCTTCCGCTCCCAATCTTTTTTTTGCCAATGTTTTTGTCATTGAAAAAAAAGGATTTCCGCTCAAGTCGGGGCGCAACTCAGAAAAAATTAGAAATTTTTGTATAAAATTAAACTCAAGTATTGATTATGAGCCAAAAAATATATCAAATAGACGCTTTTGCAGACACTTTATTTTCGGGAAATCCTGCAGCTGTTTGTCCGTTAGACAGTTGGTTAGATACAGATATAATGCAAAAAATAGCTGCCGAAAATAATTTGGCAGAAACTGCATTTACCGTTCCAATAGAAAATGGCTATGAAATTCGTTGGTTTACGCCAGAAGTAGAAGTAGATTTATGCGGTCACGCTACATTAGCTTCCGCTTATACATTGATGAATTTTGAAGGATTTTCGGGGGAAAAAATCAAATTCTTTTCTAGAAACAGCGGAACGCTAACTGTAACCAAAAACGGAGATTTTTTAACTTTAGATTTCCCAAAAGACAACTTACAAAAAGTGGAAGATTTAGCTATTTTCGAGAAATGTTTTGCGTATCAACCTATTGAAGCATATCAAGGAAAAACAGATTATTTGTTAATCTTTGAAAACGAACATCAAATTCAAAATATAGAACCCAACATTCCTGAAATTGCAAAAATTAATGCAAGAGGAGTTATTGTAAGTTCTATTTCAGAAAACTACGACTTTGTATCTAGATTTTTTGGTCCAAATTGCGGTGTAAACGAAGATCCTGTTACAGGTTCTGCTCATACTACATTAACTCCTTTTTGGGCAGAAAAATTGGGCAAAACTAAACTTACTGCAAAACAAATTTCCAAACGTGGTGGGGTTTTAGAATGTGAACTCAAAAATGATAGAGTTCTCATCAGCGGAAAGTGCAAAACCTATTTAAAAGGCGAAATATTCATCAATTAAAATTAAGACAATGAAAAAATTAAATATATATTTTACTGCGGGAATTCCCACTTTGGAAGATACTACAGAAATAATGAAAACCATTCAGAATTCTGGCGCAGATATGATGGAAATTGGGATGCCATATTCTGATCCTGTTGCAGATGGACCTGTAATTCAGGAAGCGCACGAATTGGCTCTGTCTAACGGAATGACCATCGCTCAACTTTTTTCTCAACTGAAATCGGTGAAAGATGAAATCAAAATTCCTGTTATTTTAATGGGTTACATTAACCCTGTTTTAAGTTTCGGTTTTGAAAAATTCTGCGAAGAATGTGCCAATTCTGGAGTTTCTGGACTGATTATTCCAGATTTACCTCCGATTGAGTTTGAAAGAAATTATCAACCTATTTTAGAGAAATATAGATTGAATTTTACCTTTTTGGTGACTCCAGAAACTTCGGAAGAACGCATTCAATATTTAGATTCTTTGAGTTCAGGATTTTTGTATGCTGTTTCTAGTTCTTCTACTACAGGAAACGAAAACAAAGAGGTTAAAAATGATGAATATCTAAACAAATTAGCTTCCATCAACCTTGAAAATCCTATAATGATTGGTTTCGGAATTATAAATAAATCTGATTTCGAGCAAGTTACAGAAAAAGCACAAGGCGGAATTATAGGAACTGCCTTTGTGAAAATTCTTCTAGAAAATAAAGATTGGAAAGAAAAAGCGGAAGCTTTCATCAAATCTATTAAATAAAAAACAGAGCAAATTGCTCTGTTTTCTTATTTTTCAAGTAAACTATTATACTTTTCTTGTAAAATTTTGAGTTCAGCTTCATTCTCTTTCAATTTCTGTTGATTTTTCTCAAATTCAGACAAGATTTGTTTCAATTTTCGGTTTAATTTTTCTTTTTCCACCTCAGTTTTTGAAGCGATTATCATTTTTTCTAGCTCTATTTTTTTTTGATTCAATGTTTTGAATTTAGCATCTAATTTTTCTTTTTGAGCAAAATTAAATTCAAACTTTTCATCTAAATCTTTTAGTTGACTAGCATTGCCTGATCTAGCACTTGCCTGCATATCATTGAGAGCTTTTACCCCTACATAATTAGAAACTTGTCTGTCATAAATATCCTTATTTATCAACTCTTGTGCTGATTGTGAAAAGCAAAAAATTCCAAAAAAAAGATGGACAGAAAGAATGATTTTTTTCATTGGTTATTTTTACAAAAATACAAAAAAATCAGTAAATACTAAAAATTAAACTTAATGTCTTCCTCTCAAAACTTCTTCTATGTCTTGCAATTTGAAATTTTTAGCTTTCAATAGAATTAAGAAGTGATAAAATAAATCTGCTGCTTCGTTTTTGAACAAGTCATCATTATTATCTTTCGCCTCAATTACCAATTCTACTGCTTCCTCTCCTACTTTTTGAGCTACTTTATTGATGCCTCTTTGGTAGAGTTTTGAAGTATAAGAACCTTCTACATTTTCATCAATTCTTTGGTTGATAATCGATTCTAATTCATACAGAAAACCTTTGGTATCTTTTTCTCCAAAACAACTGAAATTACCGGTATGACAAACTACATTCGTTGGTTTCACTTTAATCAATAATGTATCATCATCACAGTCTTTTTCGATGCTTTTTACATATAAATAATTTTCAGAAGATTCACCTTTTAACCAAATTCTATCTTTGGTTCTGCTAAAAAAGTGAACTTTCCCCGTTTCTTCTGTTAATTTTAGAGCTTCTTCATTCATAAAACCTAGCATTAACACTTGTAATGTAATTTCGTCTTGTATAATTGCAGGAACTAATCCGTTTCCTTTTTCAAAATTTATCATTGAATTCATTTGTTTAATGTTGTTGAAAAAAATTTATAATTAAATATTTAAAAATCGTAGATCAAACATCGTAAATCTAAAATCTTATGGCAATATTTTGTTGTTTTAAAACTTGTTTTAAGTCGTTTATTTTAATTTCTCCAAAGTGGAAAATACTTGCTGCTAAAGCTCCTGTAGCTTTGGTTTCATTAAAAACCTCTGTAAAATCTTCAATCTTTCCTGCACCTCCAGAAGCGATAATGGGAATATTGACGATTTGTGAAATTTCATTGAGCAATCTCACATCGAAACCTTGTTTTGTTCCATCAAAATCCATAGAAGTGAGTAAAATTTCGCCAGCTCCTAATTCTTCTACTTTTTTCGCCCAATCGTGGGTTTTATAGTCGGTTTTTATTCTTCCACCGTTTACAAAAACGTAATCTTCATCTCCAAATTGTTTAGAATCTATCGCCACCACTACGCATTGACTCCCGAATTTATCTGCAAAGGTTTTAATTAAATCAGGATTTTTTACCGCAGAAGAATTGATGCTGATTTTATCTGCGCCTGCTTTTAGAAGATTATCAACATCAGAAATTTCTGAAATTCCACCACCAACAGTAAACGGAATATTGATTTCCTCAGCAATTTTTTCTACTAATTGCACCAAAGTTTTTCGGTTTTCGTGAGTTGCTGTAATATCTAGAAAAACCAGTTCATCTGCACCTTCATCAACATATCTTTTTGCCAATTCCACGGGGTTTCCTGCATCAATCAACCCCACAAAATTAACGCCTTTTACCGTTCTTCCGTCTTTTATATCCAAACAAGGAATGATTCTTTTCTTGAGCATTTTTTTAAATTTTTGACAGTTGTTCTAACGAAATTCTTCCTTCATAAATCGCTTTACCAATGATGGTTCCAGCGCAACCAATTTTTTTCATTTTTTGCACATCTTCTATATTCGAAATTCCACCACTTGCAACGAGTTCAATTGTTGAATTTCCTATAATTTCTTGATACAATGCTGTGGATGGACCTTGCAACATTCCATCTTTTGAAATATCGGTACAAACCACTTCTTTGAAGCCTTTTTTCTGATATTCTTTGATGAAATCTACCACATCTGTTTCAGAATTTTCTAACCAACCCGAAGTTTTGATTTTTCGATCCAAACAATCTGCTCCCAAAATCAATTTTTCGGCTCCAAATTTTTCTAACCAAGCCAAACATAACTCAGGATTTACCACAGCAATGCTACCTAAAGTCACCTTTTTAGAACCGCTATCAAAAGCTTTTTGCAAATCTTCTTCAGAACGAATTCCACCTCCGAAATCAATAATGAGATTCGTGTTTTTAGCAATGCTTTCAATTACTTTTTGGTTGATAATTTTCTTGGCTTTTGCTCCGTCCAAGTCTACCAAATGCAAATATTGAATCCCAAAGTCTTCAAATTCTTTGGCTACTTCAACAGGATTTTCGTTGTATATTTTTTTGGTATCATAATCACCTTTAGAAAGTCTTACACACTTTCCGTCGATGATGTCTATTGCAGGAATAATTCTCATTTTTTAGATTTTCAAAAAGTTTTCTAATAGTTTAAAACCAGCGTCTCCAGATTTTTCTGGATGAAATTGAGCTGCATAGAAATTGTCTTTTTCCAAAGTAGCACTGAATGACGTAATATAGTCGCAAACCGATGTTGTACTTTCACCAACTTCCGCATAATAACTGTGAACAAAGTAAAAATTATCCGTTTCTGATATATTTTCTAGCAATTTTCCTTTTATTTCAGCAACATTATTCCAACCCATATGTGGAACGATGTCAGAATTCGGGAACAATTTCACTTCGCAGTCAAAAATCCCAAGCGCTTTTGTATTGCCTTCTTCCGAAGCATTGCACATCAGTTGCATTCCGAGACAAATTCCCAAAACCGGTTGTTTTAAATTCGGAATTACTGCATCTAAACCTCTTTCTTTGAGTTTTTTCATCGCCGAAGAAGCTTCTCCCACTCCTGGAAAAATAACTTTATCAGCGTTTTTTATCATTTCAATGTCAGAAGCAATCACCGCTTCAAAACCTAATTTTTTCAAGGCATTTTGAACGGATTTTACATTTCCTGCATCGTAGTCTATAATTGCTATCATTTTTTAATTGAAAGTTGAAGATTGAAAGTTGAAAATGATTTGTTGAAATTTTCAATTCTCAATTATACATTTTACATTATTATAAAGTTCCTTTTGTACTTGGAAGGTTAAAATTTTGGTCGGTTTGAGCAACAGCATTTCTCAAAACTTTAGCAAAAGCTTTGAAAATGCTTTCAATTTTGTGGTGTTCATTTTCTCCTTCCACAGAAATATTCAAGTTACATTTTGCACTGTCAGAAAACGATTTGAAGAAATGATAAAACATTTCCGTAGGCAGTTCTCCAATTTTTTCACGCTTAAATTCTGCATTCCAAACCATCCAAGATCTTCCACCGAAATCAATCGCAACTTGCGCCAAACAATCGTCCATTGGCAAAACAAAAGCATATCTTTCGATGCCTTTTTTGCTTCCCAAAGCTTGTAAAAAACAATCTCCCAAAACGATGGCTGTATCTTCAATCGTGTGATGTTCGTCAACTTCTAAATCACCATCAACTTTTATAAATAAATCAAAATTTCCGTGTTTTGAAATTTGTTCTAACATGTGATCAAAGAACTTCAAACCTGTATCAATACTAGATTTTCCGCTTCCATCAAGATTTAATTCTACCGAAATATCAGTTTCTTTGGTTGTTCTTTTTACTTTGGCTTTTCTTGGAATTTGTTTAAGATATTGATAGATTTCGTCCCAACTTTTGGTGGTAAAAGTCGCTTCATCATTACTTTCATCTGAAATAAAAATAGATTTTGAACCTAAATTTTTCGCTAATTCCACATCGGTTTTTCTATCACCAATCACAAAAGAATTTTCTAAATCATAATTTCCGAAAATGTATTTTTGAAGCATTCCTGTTCTTGGTTTTCTGTTGGGTGAATTTTCGTGTTCGAAACTGTCATCTACACAAACTTCAGAGAAGAAAATCCCTTCATTTTCGAAAGCTTTCATCATTTTTTCCTGTGGTTTGATGAAATCTTCATACGGAAAACTCTCAGTTCCCAAACCGTCTTGATTGGTCACCATCACCAATTCGTAATCTAATTCTTTAGCGATTTTAACTAAATTCTGAAAAACTCTTGGATAAAATTCCAGTTTTTCTAACGAATCCACCTGAAAATCAATTGGTGGTTCTATAATTAAAGTTCCGTCTCTATCGATGAATAATACTTTTTTTTTCATTTTAATTTTTATAATTTTTGAGTGATTGTAATAGTTTTTGATTTTCTTCTTTTGAACCTACATTAATTCTCAATGCATTTTCAATTTGAGGATGTCTTAGACTGGTTAAGATATTCTGAGCGAGCAAAAATTCATATATTTCTATTGGATTTTTTACTTTGATTAAGAAAAAATTGGCTTCTGTAGGATAGATTTTTTTTACAAAATCCAATTCATTCAATTGAACTTTTAGAAACTCTCTTTCTGCTAAAATTTGTTCCAAATTTTCCTTAAAAATTTTTCCATCATTAAGTTGTTCCAAAGCTATTTTTTGGCTTAAAGAATTCACGTTATAAGGTCCTTTTATGGTATTCATCAAAGTAGCGATTTCTGTAGAAGCCGCGCCAATTCCAATTCTCAAACCTGCCATTCCATAAGCTTTAGAAAGGGTTTGTAGAACAATAAGATTTGGATATTTTGCTAACCAAGAAATCGCTGATTTTCTAGAAGAAAATTCTATGTAAGCCTCATCTAAAACCACAATTCCAGAGAAATTTTCAATGAAAAATTCTAAATCATCCACTTTATTTCCTGTAGGATTATTGGGTGAACAAAGAAATAAAACCTTCAAGTTTTCATTTTGAATTTTTTGTGAAAAATCTTCTTTATCAATTTGAAAATTTTCATCTAATTCTAAAGCATTAACTTTATTATCATTGATTTTAGCATAAAAAGAATACATTACAAACGATGGATTCATGACCAAAATTTCATCTTTTCTAGGCTCACAAAAAGCTTTGATAATCAAGTCTATCAATTCATCACTTCCGTTCCCGATGAAAAGATTCTCTGGGTTGATATTTTTAAGTTCACTTAATTTTTCCTTCAGTTTTTTTTGTGTAGAATCTGGATAACGATTGTACTCACCGAAAGGATTCTCGTTGGCTTCCAAAAAAACAGGTGCATCAAAATTTTGACTATCACGAAGCGAAGTATAGGGTTTTAAATTTCTAAGATTTTCTCTTACTAAATTTTCGAGTTTAAATTCCATTTTCTAAATTTTTTAAGCGTAATGTAACTGCATTTTTATGTGCAAAAAGCCCTTCTTCTGCTGCCATTTTTTCAATCGTTTTCCCAAGATTCTGAATTCCTTTTTCAGAAATTTTTTGAATGGTAATTTTCTTTACAAAACTGTCTAAAGAAACACCACTGTAAGCTCTTGCATTACCATTGGTAGGCAAAGTGTGATTGGTTCCGCTGGCATAATCTCCTGCACTTTCTGGCGTATAATTGCCTAAGAAAATAGAACCTGCATTGGTAATTTCTGATAAAATATTTTCAGGATTTTCGATGGAAAGAATCAAGTGTTCTGGAGCATATTCATTGCTAAATTCAATACATTCTTCAATGGAATTTAATAGGATAAAACTACTGTTTTCTAGAGCTTTCTCGGCGATATCTTTTCTAGGTAAATCTTGTAATTGAACTTCGGTTTCTTGTTTAACTTTTTCTAAAATTTCTTTGGAAGTCGTCAAGAAAACCACCTGAGAATCTGCTCCGTGTTCTGCCTGAGAAAGTAAATCTGCAGCTACAAAAATTGGATTTGCGGTTTCATCTGCCATCACCAAAACTTCACTCGGTCCAGCTGGCATATCAATAGCGATTCCTAATTTCTGAGCAAAAATCTTGGCTTCGGTTACAAATTGATTTCCTGGCCCGAAAATTTTATACACTTTCGGAACAGTTTCTGTACCTAAACTCATTGCAGCAATGGCTTGAGCTCCGCCAACTTTAAAAATTTTAGAAACTCCGCAAAGATTTGCCACATATAAAATAATAGGATTTATTTTTCCGTTTTTTTGAGGTGGCGAACAAAGAATAATCTCTTTACAACCCGCAATTTGTGCTGGAACCGCTAACATTAAAACTGTAGAAAAAAGTGGCGCTGTTCCTCCTGGAATGTATAAACCTACTTTATCAATCGCTCTGCTTTCTCGCCAACAAACGACTCCTTCTGTTGTTTCTATTTGTTGTGGAATTTCTTTTTGAGACTGGTGGAATTTTTCAATATTAGATTTTGCTGTATTGATGGCAATTTTCAGTTCTTCATCTACCAAACCGACAGCTTCTTCAATTTCTTGCTGAGAAACTTCAATGGCATCTAAAACTTGATTGTCAAATTTTTCAGCGTAAAATTTCAAAGCATTATCGCCTTCATTTTCTACTTTTTCGAAAATTCCTTTGATGAGATTTTCGATGTCATTTTTTTCAAAAACAGGTCTTTTGATAAGTCTGTTGAATGTATTTTTAGGAGGGAATTCTATTATGTTCATAATTAATTGTAAAGTCTTGAAGTTGTTCAGTCGTTGAGTAGTAAATTATAAAATCATTTTTTCGATTGGAATAATGAGAATTCCTTCTGCTCCTGCTTTTTTGAGTTGGTCTATTACTTCCCAGAATCTTTTTTCTTCAATCACAGAGTGTAAACTGCTCCAACCTTCTTCTACCAAAGGTACGATGGTAGGACTCTTCAACACTGGCAAAATGCTAGAAACTTCTTGAATTTTTTCATTAGGAACGTTCATCAAGATGTATTTGGTGTTTTTAGATTTCAAAACTGCCTGAATTCTGAACAAAAGTCTCTCTAAAATTTCTAATTTCTCAGCAGAAAGATTTTTATTTTTTGCCAAAACTGCCTCAGATTTCAAGATGGTTACGGTTTCTCTCAATCCATTTTTAAAAAGTGTACTTCCTGAGCTTACAATATCACAAATTCCGTCTGCTAATCCCATATTTGGAGCAATTTCTACGGAACCAGAAATCACGTGAATTTCTGCTTCAATATTGTTTTCTGCAAGGAAAGTTTTAACGGTATTTGGATAAGAAGTCGCTATTTTTTTGCCTTGAAAATACGTTACATCATCAGTTTCTACTTCTTTCGGAACAGCTAGAGAAACTCTACATTTAGAAAAACCTAATTTCTGTACAATTTCGATGTTTTTTTGTTTCTCAATAAGTAAATTTTCGCCAACGATGGCTACATCTACCACTCCATCTTCTACGTATTGTGGGATATCTGAATTTCTAAGAAAATATATTTCGATAGGGAAATTTTCTACTTGAACTTTTAATTGGTCTTTGCCATTATCATAAGAAATCCCGCAATCTTTGAGAAGTTTAATAGAATCTTCGAAAAGTCTTCCGCTTTTTTGAACTGCAATTTTAAGTGAACTCATTTTTTGATTTTATTTTTTTAAGCCTCGAGTTCTGCAGTAATGAAAAAGAAAAATCCGCCTGAAAAACTCAAGGCGGATTGTAAATATTTTATTAACTATAATACATGATACATTATCAACTCGCCTTTAGATGAGATGATGATGATGATGGATTAAGTTTAAATTTTTCATTTTTTGTCTAATTCTTTTGCAAATATAGAGATTTTTTTGAAAATGGAAATTATTTTTCAAATTTTTGAACGTAACAAATATCGTTCTGCGGAATTTTTGAATATTAGGCTAAAAAAGTATCTTTGTGACGAAATATAAAAAATATGAAAGCATCGGTAATTTTTAGTACCTATAATTCGGAAGAATGGCTAGAAAAAGTGATTTGGGGATTTAGCGTACAAACTACCAAAGATTTCGAAATTATTATTGCTGATGATGGCTCTAGAGAAGCCACAAAAAACTTGATTGAGAAATACAAAACTGAACTAGATATTCCTATTATTCATGTTTGGCAAGAAGACAATGGTTTTCAGAAATCACAGATTCTAAATAAAGCCATACTTGCTTCCAATACGGATTATTTGATTTTTACCGATGGAGATTGTATTCCCAGAAAAGATTTTGTAGAAACTCACCTTAACAATAGAGAATCGGGAAGATTTTTATCGGGAGGTTATTTCATGTTGCCCATGAATATTTCAAAACTCATCAGTAGAGAAGATATTATTTCTCAAAACTGTTTTGATGTGAAATGGTTAACCCAAAATGGGCTGAAAAAATCTTTTAAAAACAATAAATTGACAGCTAAAGCTTTCAAAGCGAAACTTCTCAATTTTTTAACACCTACTAAACCTTCTTGGAATGGTCATAACGCTTCTGGATGGAAAAAAGATTTAGTAAAAATTAATGGTTTCAACCAAGAAATGCAATATGGCGGACAAGACCGAGAATTAGGAGAAAGGCTAGAAAATCTTGGAGTTAAGGGAAAACAAATAAGATACAGCGCAATTTGCGTGCATCTAGACCATGCAAGAGGTTATGTAAATCCTGAAACTTGGGCAAAAAACAATGCCATCAGAAAAAACACAAGAGACCAAAAACTGACTTGGACTGAACAAGGAATCACCACCAATTTATAAGTATGAAATCGTCATAATTAGCAAATACAAACGCTAATGAAGAATCAGCGATTGCATATGACCTTTAAAAACAATAAATAACTACATATGAAATCAGCACTTATTATTTCTGTATATAAAAACACTGCCGATTTAGCCATCGTTTTAAAATCTTTAGAACAGCAAAGTGTTTCTGACTTTATAACTGTGATTTCCGAGGATGGAAACAGTACAGAAATGGCTGATTTTGTAAAAAACTACAGTGGAAAGTTAGATTTAATTCACTTAACTCAAGAAGATCTAGGTTGGCAAAAAAATAAAGCACTCAACAATACCATTAGAACAATAGATGCTGATTACTTTATTTTTATAGATGGTGATTGCGTTTTACACCCAAATTTTATAGAAAATCACTTAAAATTTGCTCGAGAAGATAGAATTTTAGCAGGTAAAAGAATCAAGCTCGGTCCTAACTATTCTGACCAATTAAGAAACGCAAAAACGGTTTCTGAATTTGCAAAAGTAATTCTCCCCGAGATAAAATCCATCAAAAAAGATGGTGCAAAATTCTATGAAGAAGGAATTTATATTTCACCAAAATCTATATTTTCTTTCATTGCGTACCTTAGAAAAATGAGCCAAATAAAAGGTTGTAATTTTTCTTGTTACAAGTCAGCATTGGAAAAAATTAATGGTTTTAATGAAGATTATGTTTTGCCCGCAATTGGTGAAGACATTGACTTAACTTGGCGTTTTGAGGGAATGGGTTACCACTTATATTCGCTTAGAAATTTTGCAGTACAATATCACCTTTATCACAAAGAAAATTGGAGCGACCAAAGTGTGAATGAAGCCATTATGAAAGAAAATCAAAGTCTAAAAAGATACATTACGCTTAATGGATTGAAAAAATTAGAAGAAAATTAATAAACCATCGTCATCAGAAAAATCTAATTTATTTTTAAACGCAAAGATTAATTGCATAAAACAAAAATAATCAAGAAAGCAAAGTTAAAATTCGCTAGCGAATTGATGAAGCTAAGAGTTTTAGATTGAAAAAAAATAAAGTAAATAATTGAAATTCTTTGTGTTTTATGAATAAAAGACAACAATTTATAAATAAAAAATCTACTCGTAAAGAGTAGATTTTTTTTATGAGTTAAGACCTAAAAATCTTTTGATTTTATATTTCCATAAGTCTTTGGCAATATTGGTTTTATGTTTCCCAAGAAGATATACGTAATCATTTTTCTTTCTGATGTCTCCTGGAATTACATTGTATTTAAAATGATGTTTCCACGCGACATAATTGAAACTCAATTGGTCTCTTTTAGAAAAATTCTTCACAAAATACCACCATTCTTCCATGACTTTGATGAGCTTTTCGTCATAATGTTTTCTTACTAACACTCCACCAGAAATAAGACCATTGTTTTCAGGATAGTTTTCAGATTTTAGGAAATCAATATGTTTTTTGATGACTTCTAAATCGTCTTTTACCTTATTTTCTGTTTCGGCTAATGCTACGATGGCTTCATATTCTTGATAAACGCAATTTCTAGGGTCCATAATGGTTTGATTATGATCAAAACAGGCCATGGAAACCTCTTCATTCAAGAAATTTTTAATCAATAACTGTGGATTTTTTTTAATAATAAAATTACCATCAATATAAATGCTATATTGATAATCCTGCAAATGAAGATGCGGTAAAATTTTGTAGAATCTGTTATTTCGGGTATTGTCGTCGCCAACTGGCGGTTTTGGAACCACTACCACCTTCCAAGTAGAAGATGATAGATTACGGTCTGTAAAACAAACGTAATCTACATTTTCAAATTGGGGTTGTTCAATAAGCTCATTATACCCTCCAAAAATAGCAGTGTATACTACGATTTTCTCCATTTATACCGCTACATTATTTTCTCTTAAAGCATCGTTTAGAGAGGTTTTCTTATCTGTAGATTCTTTTCTTTTACCGATAATTAAAGCACAAGGAACTTGGAATTCGCCTGCAGGGAATTGCTTCGTATAACTTCCCGGAATCACCACAGAACGTGCAGGAACTCTTCCTTTCAATTCTACTGGAGTATCACCTGTTACGTCTATAATTTTAGTAGAAGCTGTAAGCACTACGTTTGCACCTAAAACAGCTTCTTTTTCTACATGAACTCCTTCTACCACAATACATCTAGAACCCACGAAACAATCATCTTCAATGATTACTGGAGCTGCTTGTAATGGTTCGAGAACTCCACCAATTCCTACTCCACCGCTTAAGTGAACGTTTTTACCAATTTGAGCACAAGAACCAACCGTTGCCCAAGTATCTACCATAGTTCCGGAATCTACATACGCACCAATATTTACATAAGAAGGCATTAAGATTACTCCCGGAGAAATGTAAGCCCCTTCTCTAGCCACAGCATGAGGAACCACTCTCACTCCTTTTTCTGCATAATTTTTCTTCAAAGGAATTTTATCATGGAATTCAAAAGGACCTACTTCTATGGTTTCCATTTTCTGAATAGGGAAATACATTACTACTGCTTTTTTCACCCATTCGTTTACTTGCCAACCGTTTTCTGTAGGTTCAGCAACACGCAATTCGCCTTTATCTAAAAGAGCGATTACTTCTCTAATGGCAGTTTTACTCTCTTCTTTTTGTAATAAATCTCTGTTATCCCAAATGTTCTCAATGGTTTGTTGTAAAGACATAATTATTTTAATTTTTTAGTTAAAATTGAAAATTCTCCAGCAATTCAGCCTCTGGAAAATACTCTGCAAAGGTATTAGATAATTTTGAATTTTTAAATTTTATTAGACTATAACTGCCATCGTAAGCATAAATCTCTATTTCGGCGTCATCTCTTAAAAAATCATTATACCAAATTTCCGGATTTCCTTCTACATAAGGCAAATTTTCTAAGTCTAAGACAATCTCTTTATCCTTTGGGATTGCTGCAAAATATCCATAATTGAACTTGATATCTTTTTGGGCTAATTCTAAAAAATTTTCAGCATCAAATATTTCATAATTGCTGGAAAAATTCTGAATCGGCAAGTCTTTTTCAGGAGAGAGGAAAAGGTAGTCTGTTATTAAAAACTGATACTCTTTCAGTTCACTTTCTATAGGTTTTAAGAGTGAACCTAAATGTGTATGGTAAGTTAAATTTTTAAGTTTTTGGATAATATAATTCATTATTTAGAGTACTCTTTTGGCAAAGAGAAAAGCTTTGTTCCAATATTTTTCGTTCAGCGAAGATACAATTACTCCTTTAGAAGTAGAAGCATGAATGAAGGTAATTTCTCCTCTGTTTTTAATCTCTTTTACAATGCCAACATGCGAAACTGCTCCATTACCATTGGTCGCAAAAAATAACAAATCCCCGGGTTTTGCTTCCCAAATTTCTATTTTTTTTCCTTGTTGTGCTTGGTCTATGGAACGTCTTGGCATTTTCACCTTGTTTTCATTGTATACATTAATGACCAACCCGCTGCAATCTAGTCCAGACTTGCTAGTTCCGCCCAGTTTATAAGGAGCTCCTAAGAAATCTTCGGCATCATTTAGGATTTTTTTGACTTGATATGAATTTTGACCTTCAAATTTGGAGGTTAGGTTTCTAAGGTTCTCTGTGGAAGTGTTAGGTTTGTGAGACACCGTTTTGCGGGAGCCACAAGAAATTACCGTGAGTATGAGTACAATTAGAAAAAATATTCTTTTATTCATGATTCAGTTTTCCCTCTTTTTTAGAAGTTACAGCGTTTTATTCATTATTGGAATTCATCGCTTATAACACCCTTTATTTACTACTTTTATACAAATATAACATTAATTATTTATATATAAACTATACTATAACTATACTATAACTATATATTAAAGTTGTGCATGTCATGACGATTCCTTACTTTTGATATTCATTTGATTAACCCATGGCGAGATACAAGAGCATTTTACAATTTCAGGGGTCTATAGATGGTTTGGTTTTTTATGAACTAAACGGCGTTTCTGTAGTGCGCAAGAAAAGTGGTTTTAATCGAGATAATTTTAAAACTAAGGAAAATTATGCTCGAGTAAGAGAAAACAGCAGTGAGTTTGGGCATTGTTCTAAAACGGGGAAAATGCTCAGAAATGCCATTTATCCTTACTATAAAAAGTGTGGCGACCGATATCTGTATCAGAAATTTGCCCAATTGATGACCGCGATTAAAGATTTGGACAACGTTTCTGAACGTGGAAAAAGGACTGTTTACCAAGGTTTGAAAACCACAGAAGGGAAAAAATTACTATCTTCTTTTGTATTTGGGAAGATTCCTTCGGCGAAGGATTTTATTAAAAAAACAAGCTATGATGAGGGGATTTCTGTAGAGCTCAATACGCCACTTACTCTACCCACTCTGCATTTAGTTTCTATTTTACCGAATTACGAAAGTTACCATTTTGAGATTCAAGAGCAAAAAGTTAGTGTTGACAATGGTATTTTCACTTTTGATTCCTATTTCCAAGAGGAGGAAACTTTGCAGTTTGTTGCTATTTATGAGGGTGAGGAGATTCTTGGGATGGGGTTTCTTGGGTAATTGTTTTTATACGCAAAGATTTTTTTATTCTCATTATGTTTTTAAGGGAGCAAAGTTGGCGAAATTCATTCGCTTTCAAGCGGGGTGAAAATTGATGTGGTGATGTGGTGATGTGATGATGCGATGATGTGAAGTCGTAAATTTGTAAATTTGCGAAATCGTGAAGTTATGAAGTTGTGAAATTGCGAAATCGTGAAGTTATGAAGTTGTGAAATTGAAATCTTTTACTGGATAAAAAGATTCTGCACTAGGCTACGCTTCGTTCAGAATGACAGAGTTCTGTTTTGTAGTCACGGATTAAAAATCTGCGCCATCGGATTATACTTCATTAAGTTTTACTTCGTTTTCGTTTATGCCATTTAGGTCCATAATCGTAAAAATAGTTTCTTCGGTTTTTCTACAAAGTTTTACCATTTTTTGAACGTTTACATCTTCCATATCTTCAAAATGATTTAAGGAAAAAGAATAAATGTCTCCTTGGTCAAAAGCTTCTTTTAAATGACTAAATTCATTAGACATTGCAAGATTTAAAATTTGCTCAAAGATGATATTTCTAGCTTCAATTAAATTGTTGATTGTTTCAATTATTTGTTCTCGATATGTTGGCTCCATAATTATTCTCCTTTAAAAAATGCAAGTTCTAAAGCTCGATATTCGCTAATTTCATAACCAACTTTTTGTTTAATCAAGTTGAAAAAAGTATCAAAAGCTTTTTCGTTTTTTAAATTTTCGATAAAATCAAGATATTCAAGATAAGTTTTTGGCTTTTCTAGTTTGTATTTATGAGGTTCTTCGTTGTTTAGAAATCGAAAAACTCGGCTATCCCAAATTGCGTATTGTTTTGGATTGATAAAATGTAATAATTTTGAAGTTCCAACAAGTGAATTGTTGAAAGAACTTTTCAAAGTTCCAAGTTGCTCTTCGTTTATTCTTTGTCCGTTTTTTACTTCGTTTAAAGTTGAAAGAATTTTTTCAGGATTTTCGAGTTTGATTGATTTTAAAATTGTCGGCATCCAAGAGTAAGTAAAACTTATTCCGATGATTAAATTCTCTAAATTTATATTTTCTAAATTTTTGAAATAATTCAAAAAGTGAGGGTATGACAGAAGATAATTTTCTTTAGTCGAGTCGATATTGTTTGCAATTTTAGTCAGTTGCTCAATAATTTCTTGGTTGGATTTTTCAGATATTTTCATATTGTGGGTTCTGTTCGGAAAGCATATTAGCTATAATGGTTCGGAGGATTTGTGAAATATCACGGAGGAAGTTTGCTTCCGTTCGTGGGATTAAAAATCTGCGCTATCGGGTTTGTTTTTTATTTAATTCTAAATAATTATCTACATAATTTTCATACATGCTTTTTAATTTTTCACTTTCATTTGAAAAATAATTAACAGCTTCTTCACACGATTTTATATGTTTTTTCAGCGCTATATTGTTTAATATGAGTTTCGTTGTAAAATATATTGATAAAACTAAAATAATTACAAAATTTAAAAGAATTATTTCTTTATTAACTTCAAAAAAAAGTTCGTCATTAATAGATTTCATTAAGTAGTATACCAAAGAAATTATTGCAATTATATTTAACGCTGATAACATATAAGTTGCTATTTCATTTTTTTGAATGCTAAATAAGTCGTTTTTCAATTCATTAAATTGCTGTTGTTTAGTATTTATTCTTTGGATTTTAAATAGTTTGTAGTTTCTTAATTCTTCGTTGATTTTTTCAATTTCAGTCATCCGTTTTCAATTTTAAAGTTTTTTTGGAAATTGCACATCACTCAAATAGACGTATAAATGTGATACTCTTATATTTATTGAAATATCCGTTTTAAAAAGATTGTATGTGCTTGTGTTTTTCTTTATTTGAGTTTCTGTTTATTAGTTTCTAACAAATTTATATAAAATAAATGAAATAAGATATAGAAAGTCACGGATTAGAAATCCGCGCCAACAGATAATTGTTTTAAACACAAAGTTTTTTTTATTCTCATTATGTTTTAAGGAAGCAAAGTTGGCGAAATTCATTCGCTTTGAAGCGGGGTGGAAATTGATGTGATGATGTGGTGATGTGATGATGTGGTTATGTGGTGATGAGATGGAAGCCACGGATTAAAAATATGAGGCATTGGGTTTTATGCAAAAACTACAGCTCCAATAGACAATGCCACTTTAACAGACACAATTTTCTTTTCCCCAACCCTAAAGGGTGGAAAATTGTTTATAGTTAGTTGTGAATTCTGATTTTTTACACGCAAAGATTTTTTTATATCCTTTATGTTTTTAAGGGAGCAAAGTTGGCGAAATTCATTCGCTATGAAGCGGGGTGGAAATTGATGTGGGATGAGGTACGAGATACGAGTATTTCTATCACAAAGTGCACGGAGATGGGGTGAAATGATTGTGTTTTTGAGCGCACTGAGGAACATTGGAAATTGTGAAGATGTGAAGTTGAAATATTTTTCTTTATGAAGAGATTCTTCACTATGCTGTGCTTCGTTCAGAAAGACACGGTTCTGTTTTTTACTTACGATTAGGAATCTGAATTATTTTAAACGCAAAGATTTTAAACTTAAAACAATGTTATTAAGAGAGCAAAGTGGGAATTCGCTAGCGAATTGATGAAGCGTGTGTTTTAAAATGTTTTTTCCGAACGGATTTATTTGTGTTGTGGCTTCGACAGGCTCAGCCAGCGATTGTGGAAAATTTATAGGTTTAGGAAATAAAATGAGCTCCCTTTAGGGCTGGGGTAATCTCATTTTATTATCCTTTTTAAATTTTTCTTTCCCCAACCCTGACTTCGACTACGCTCAGTCATCGAGGTGGAAAATTATTTTTTTTAAGTTCCACAAAAAAACAAAAAGGCTTACTGAAATTCAGTGAGCCTTTTTTGGATTTATAAAAAAGTAAGGGGGTTTAATTGTTTTTTTTCCTTAAGGTGTTAAAGATGATTAGAATGGAGATTAAAATGAGTAAAGAGATTCCAAATAAAAATTCATTGGCAAAAGGAATCGCTACATATTTTATCGAGAAAATGCCCATTAATCCCAATAAAAATTCATTCAGAAAAACGCTTAACAGAAAATATTTTAATCCAGTATTTAATCTTGGGCTTGTTTTAAAATTTTGAATCACTTGACTCAACAAAAAAGTTGCAACACACATCAGTAAAATCAAGTGTAAATACGCAATCACCACGTTTCTAAAACCGAACGCAAATTGAGAAACCGCAGGAATAACAGAACCCAATTGCAATAAAATTTTCACTACAAAAGCAAAGCCTACATAGATGAAAACAAATCTTTGCAAAGGATTGGTCGTGGTTTTTATCTTTGGCCATTGATTTTTTATCCATTTAAAAAAGAGAAAAACTCCGTAAGTTTGAACAAGCGTTGCCAAAACAATGACTAGATAAATCCAAACAGGAAGTTTCAACCATAAAACCGATAAACCGAAGCCTATGAAACATCCTATGAACAACAACCAAAATATCATTTTGCTTTCTGTTGAACTGATTAGAATTCCTTTTTCTTTCAGGTGATAAAAGAGCAATCCTAGACATGAAAAAATAAAAAATCCGTTGTACTGAAAATGCAGATAAAAATAGGTAGACGCTAAATATAATTCCTGAACCACGTTTTTAGTCGCCATCATATAACTCAATGTAAAAACGCCTAATGATGACAATACCGCAAAGAAAAAAGCCGCTAAAAACCAAATTTTGGAAGTTTCCTGAAGGTTTTTAAGGTCTCTGTGCAAGAAAAAATAGTACACAAAACTATTCAGTAAAGCGATGGTAGAAAAAATGATGGACAGCCAAAAATATCCTGCATAGAGAAAACTCAACAGCATTCCGTAAGAAGCGAAAAAATTAATCCCAATCAATATTTGGTATTTTTTCATCTGAATTCCTTCTACCGTTTTGCTTAAATATTGCGCTACTAAAATGTAAATGCACGAAGTGATGAAGCCGTAAAAAGCAAAATGAGAATGGGCTTCTTGCAGATGTTTTTGTTCTACAAAAGGCAAAGAAAACGCAATTTTATAGCGCATCAATACGCCTAAAATCGCAACGATTACAAAACTGAAAATAGAAAACTTAAGTAAGAATGCTTGATTTTTCATGCCCTAAAATTAGAGAAATTAAAACGCTCATTCTATGACTGTAATCACAGCGGCTAGAAATAAATTTTACCATTTCTGATTTCTAACTTGCCATCTCTTTCCATTTTTTTTACGGTTCTGATGATGGTTTCGGTTCTGAGTCCCGTCATATTCGAAAGTTCTTTTCGGGTAATATCAATCAGGATTTTTTCTTCGCCACAGCTTTTTTGCTTTTTATAATCGCAGAGTTGGCTGAAAATTCTGTTCTCAGGATTCAGGAACACAATATTTTTAATAGAATTACTTTTTCTGATGGATTTTTCGGCAATAGACTTGGTAAATTCTATGAGTAAATCGGGTTTTTGTTTGAGATAATTGAGGAAATCATCTTTGTTGATTTTGTAAACTTCTGCACATTCTGAAGTCACCACTACATTTCCCGGAAAAGGCTTCCCTAAAAGAACAGCTGGCTCCCCGAAGAAACTTTGGTCAAACACTTTGTGTTGCAAAAATTCTTTTCCTTCTTCGGTAAAGTGAAAGACAGAAAGTTCTCCTTTTACCAAATAATAAAACGAATTCGAATAACTTCCTTCACTGTGAATAAGGTCGTCTTTTTTGTATTTTTTTAACTCAGCATTTGTGTTAAAACTAAATTCTTGATCTATAATAAAACTCATCTCAAACCATTTTAACTTTTTGCAATTTACAAAATATAAATTACCTTTACTAAAGAATTTTAAAAAGACCGTAACAGTCTTATTCCGAGATAAAAAAGCGCTCAATTCTTAAAATTGAACGCCTTTTTAACAAAAATTTCAAAACATTTTCTATCTCCAACCGCCTCCTAAAGCACGGTATAATTCTACTCCTGCTTGTAATTTTGAATATTGAGCATTGGCAATATTGATTTCTGCATTCAATTTATTCACGTTGGCATTCAGCACTTCTAAATAATTTGCCATTCCGTAATTCACCAATTCCTGAGAAAACTCTACGGATTTATCATACGCTGATAATTCTTTTTTCTTAAATGCGATAAATTGGTCTTGAGCATTATACATTTTCAACGCATCTGAAACTTCATTTCCCGCATTCAGAATGGTTTTTCTAAAATTCAGATAAGCTCTTTCTTGGTTGGCCAAACTTACTTCGTAATTGGTTCTGATTTGTCTTTTATTCAAAATCGGTTGAGCCAATCCTACCAAAACATTGGCAAAAACAGAATTTCCACTGAATAACTTGTCAATATCTACCGATTGTACTCCTGTACTTCCTGTGATTCTAAGACTAGGATAAAACTGTGCTTTCGCAGCATTGGTGAGTTCAAAAGCATTGATGAGGTTAAATTCTGCCTGTTTCACATCTGGACGATTCGCCAAAAGCGCACTAGGATAACCTAAATCCGTATTGAGCGCAAAATTCTGTGTACTGAGGGATGTTCTTTCGATTTCGTGAGAAGGTTCTCCCATTAACAAAGAAATGGTATTTTCTAACATCTGAATTTGAACCTCTAAAGTCACTAAAGAAGCTTCGGCATTATACACCAACGCTTCACTTTGTTGAACCGCCACTTCCGAAACTATTCCCGCATCTTTTAATGCTTTAGTGGTTTCTAAATTCTTTTTTCGAATTTCTATGGTATTGCTGAAAATTTTCTTCTGTTCATCAAAAGTCAACAGTTGATAATACGCCGTGGCAATAGAAGCCACCAAATTGCTCTTTACATTTTGATGCGCTGCAACAGAACTCAGATAGGCTGCATATTGCGCTTTTTCCTGTCTTTTTAATTTTCCCCAAAGGTCTAGTTCCCAACCAAGGTTTGCCGTAATATCAAATTGATTGATGTATCTTCTTTCTCCTACAATTTGTCCGAACTGAGTGTTCAGCGACGAGGTATTAAAAGAATAATCAGGTCCCACAGAAATGGTGGGTTGATACGCTGCTTTTGACTGTTTTAGATACGCTTCTGCGCTTGCAATATTTTGCAAAGCCATTCTGATGTCTAGATTATTTTCTAAAGCTTTGGCGATGTGTTTTTGCAAAACAGCATCGGTAAAAATTTCTTTCCAAGAGAGATTTGCCATGCTTAGACTGTCTTTTGGCAAAGCATCAGTTCTGAAAAGCTTTTCGTCTACCACATCGTTAGCTCTTTGGTAATTCTGTCTGGTGTGACAAGAAATCACCAAAAAACTCACGAAAAATATAAGAATGATTTTATGGATTGTTACTTTCATAAACTTAGTTTTAAAATTATTCAGCCAAATTGATTTCCAGTTTTTTAGGCGGCGTTATTTTTTCCTGTAAATATTGGAAAATCACGAATAATACAGGAATTACCACCAATCCTAAAAATGTACCTATCAATAAACCTACAGCTGCACCTGTTGCAATCGAGCGGTTTCCTACCGCACCAATTCCTGTTGCGAAAATCAGAGGCAATAAACCAAAAATAAACGCAAATGAAGTCATTAAAATCGGTCTTAATCTCGCTTTTGCTGCATTGATGGCAGACATGACTAAGGTTTCGCCGTGATGACGTCTTTGCACTGCAAATTCTACAATTAGAATGGCATTTTTCGCCAATAAACCTACCAACATGATTAGGGCAATTTGGAAATAAATATTGTTTTCTAAGCCTGCTAATTTTTGACCTAAAAACGCACCCATCACTCCTAATGGAAGGGAAATAATCACAATTAGCGGTAAGATATAACTTTCATATTGCGCTGCTAAAATGAAATACACAAATACCAAACTCAAGAGGAATATCAACAGCGTTTGAGAGCCAGAAGCTAATTCTTCTCTTGACAAACCTGTAAATTCTACTTCGTAGTTTTGGTTGAGTGCACCATCTGCCACTTCCTGTACTGCTCTAATTGCGTCTCCGGTACTGTAACCCGGCGCATTAGAACCTGTAATTTTCACGGAAGTGAATAAGTTGTAACGGCTTACGGATTGCGGACCATAGGTTTTTTGTAAGGTTACAAACTGAGAAATCGGCGCCATTACTCCAGATTTGGTTTTTACGTATAAGGCATTTAAACTTTCAGGAGATTTTCTGGCATCTGGTAACGCTTGCACCATCACTCTAAACTGTTTTCCATATTTGGTAAAATCTGCTGCATAAATTCCACCGATGTAACCTTGCATGGTATTCAAAATATCCGTTACCGAAACGCCAGATTGCTCTGCAACGGGAACATTAATCGACATTTGATACTGAGGATACTTGGTATTAAAAGAAGTCTGTGCAAATTCTATTTCAGGTCTTTCTATGAGTTTCCCGATGAATTCTTGCGTCACTTTGTCTAAATCTGCATAATCACCCCCTGATTTATCCAGTAAAACCGCTTCAAAACCTGCACTGCTTCCAAAACCTGGAACAGAAGGTGGTTGGAAAAACACTACTTTAGCATCTGGAACCGTAGCTGCCATTCCGAAGAGTTTTTTGGTAATGTTTTCTATTTTTTCGTCGTCACTGGTTCTTTCTTCAAAAGGTTTTAGTCTGATGAACGCCAAACCATTATTGCTTCCGTTTCCTGATAAGAAACCTCTTCCTGTAGAAATGGTCACGTTTTTCACTCCCGGAATTTGTAAGGCTTTTTGTTGAATCGCTTTCAAAGCGTTATACGTTCTTTCCATAGAAGCTCCTGCAGGAAGTTGAACATCTGTAAAGATGATTCCGCGGTCTTCATTCGGAACGAAACCTTTTTTCATGGAAGCATTTGCCCACCATAAAATTCCCATGGTAATGGCAAAAATAATAACGGTCACTTTCTTGTGTCTGATCAGATATACAAAAGCTCTTCCATAACGGTCTGTAGATGCTTTGAAGCCTGCATTAAATCTGTGGAAGAATTTTCCCATGGTGGTTTTTTCTTCGTATTCTTTATCGTGATGTTGAGGTTTTAAAAATAATGAACACAACACTGGACTCAATGTTAATGCGTTGATTGCTGAGATTAAAATCGCCACGATTAAGGTAATCCCGAACTGTTTATAGAACACACCAGTAGGTCCTTCAATAAAAGTTACCGGAATGAAAACGGCAGCCATTACCAAAGTAATAGAGATAATCGCTCCTGTAATTTCGTGCATGGCCTCAATCGTAGCTTTTTTGGCATCGCTAATGCCGTGTTCCATTTTGGCGTGTACTGCTTCTACTACTACGATGGCGTCATCTACCACAATACCAATCGCCAAAACCAAAGCAAAAAGCGTCAATAAATTCAATGAATATCCTAGAAGATTCAAAAAGAAAAACGCTCCAATAATCGATACGGGAACTGCAATTGCCGGAATCAATGTAGAACGGAAATCTTGCAAGAAAATAAATACTACGATGAATACCAAGATAAACGCTTCAATTAAAGTATGGACTACTTTTTCGATAGAGGCATCCAGAAACTCATTGGTGTCAAAGTTTACGGTATAGTGAATCCCTTCTGGGAAGTCGTTTTCAGCGGTTTTTAGGTAAGCTTTGATATCGTTGATAATATCTTGTGCATTAGAACCCGGCGTTTGGAAAATCCCCATACTTATGGCTGGAGAATTTCCGTTTTCCCCTCTTCCTGTATAAGATTGTGCGGCCAATTCTACTTTAGCCACATCTTTCAGCATTAGGTTTTGTCCGTTTCCAAAAGATTTAATGATGATGTTATCATACTGTTCTTTGCTGTTGTATTTCCCAACGTATTTGATGACGTATTCAAAAGAACTACCACTGTTTTGTCCGATAGAACCTGCAGCAGCTTCTCTACTCTGTTCGTTTATCGCTGCGGTAACATCTGTAGGGTTCAGTCCATAAGCAGCTAGTTTATTTGGGTCTAGCCAAATTCTCATGGAATAATTTTTTCCACCCATTACATTGGCATCTCCTACTCCATTAATCCTTTTGATGTTTGGAATAACATTGATATTCAAATAATTTTGAAGATAAACATCATCTATTTTTTTATTTTCTGAGTAAAAAGAGAGGTACATTAGCGCACTGGTCTGTTGTTTCTGCGTTACCACTCCAGAACGCGTTACTTCGCTTGGCAAAAGCGGTGTAGCTCTGGCTACTCTGTTCTGCACGTTTACGGCAGCAATATCTGGGTTTACTCCTTGTTTAAAAAATATCTGAATGTTCGCCGAACCGTCATTTCCCGCAGAAGAAGTGATATAGCTCATTCCTTCTACCCCGTTGATTTGTTCTTCTAACGGCACTACTACACTTTTCATCACCGTTTCTGCATTGGCTCCTGTATAATTTGCCGATACGCTTACCGTAGGCGGTGCGATATCTGGATATTGAGTTACGGGTAAAGCCATCAATCCCAGCACCCCTAAAATAACGATGAGAATAGAAATTACGGTTGATAAAACCGGTCTGTTGATGAAATTCTTTATCATTAGAAAAGCGGTTTTATAGATTGTACAATGCTATCAAATTTTGCAGGTTTTGGAATAATTGCCGTTCCTGGTTTTAGTCCGCCAATTCCTGCAGCTACTACTTTGTCACCTTTGTTTACGCCAGATTTAATGATGACCATGTTATTAATTCTGTCCTGTACTTCAATCACTGTATTTTTAGCGGTATCTTTTTCTACTTTGAATAGGTAAACCATACCTTGCTGTTCATAGGTAGCACTTTCTGGAACCACTAAAGTATTGTCATAGAATTTAGGAAATCTGATGGCTCCACTGTTTCCGTTGGTGAGTAATTTAGAAGGATTAGGGAAACCTACTCTGAATTGAATGGTTCCTGTGGCTGGGTCAATCTGACCTGTTACCACTTCTATTCTTCCTTTTTCTGGATAGAGACTTCCGTTGGCTAATTCCAGTTCTACGTTGGGTAGATTTTTGATTTTCTCAGGAACTGTAGCTCCGTAAGATTTTTCTAAAAAATCTAAATATTCTTTTTCATTCATGGAGAAATATGCATATACAGAACGGGTATCTGAAATGGTAGTGAGCGGTGTAGCATCCGAAGGGCCAACTAAACTTCCAACTTTCAATGGCAGTTTTCCTACAATTCCTGAAATAGGCGCTCTGATGATGGAATAATTGATATTCGCCTGTACTGACTTATAGTTAGCAGATGCTTGTTGCTGAGAAGCCACTGCTTGTGACAGTTGCGCTTGTGCTCTGGCTAAATTTGCTAAAGCCGTCTGCAATTGTACATTGCTGATGATATTTTTTTCCACCAAAGGTTTTAATTTATTTACTTCTACTTGCGCTGCATTTACAGCTGCTCTCGCCGCAGAAACATTGGCTTGTGCCGCCGTAATTCCAGATTTTGCAGCATCTGCATTTTCGCTTAGCATGTTGGTTTCTAGTCTGAACAGCGGTTGACCAGCGGTTACATATTGGCCTTCATCTACTAAAACCTGAGTAATATATCCTTGAATTTTTGCACGAACATCATTATTTACTACTCCTTTTATCGCAGCAGGATAGACATCATATCCTGTTACGTTTCTGGTTTCTACACTGATTACGGGATAAGGTTTTGGACCGTCTTTTTTCTCTTCTTGTTTTTTACAAGAAATGACTGATAGAATTGATAAGATGAGGAGTAAAAAAATATTTTTCATATGATTCAATTTTTTCATAATTTATAATTTGTCTAATGTTTCCTGAATATTGGCAATGTTTTTTTCTAAAAGGGATTTATAAAGTGAGTATCGTTTTTCGTACTCGGTATTATTGACCTGAGTTCTTCTAAACTCACTTAATTGGTCTAAAATTTTTATCTCTCGTTTCATTCGAGTCACAATTTCTTCAAATCTGATGTTGATAAAGCTTTCGTTGATGAGAAAATATCTCTTTCTTTCATCGATTTTATTGAGTGATTTGATGAGTTCTGCATTGAGCAAAAAATTAATGCTCGAAGAGATAGAACTTTTGCTCGCACAGAAAGTTTCTACCAATTCATCAAAGCATAATCCTTTACGCTCAAAATCAAAAGCAAGGTATGCGTAAATTTTAGCAGAAAGTGGTGGCATATCAAAGAGTTGACCATAGAAATCTACTAATTCTTGATATACTTGAGGTTCTATTTGTAGACTATTTTTCATTTAGAAATGAATTGAGGCGCTAATTTACCAATTAGTTCGGAACTAAACGAACTAAAATAGATAGATTTTATCAATTTTTTTTAGTGAGGAGGTGATGAAGTTATATAGTTATGAGTTATGAGTTATGAATTATGAGTTATGAATTGATGAATTGATGAAACTAGATACGAGGTTCGGGGTTCTGAGTGCGGGGTTCATTTGAGAATTTGAGGATGAATGACGAAGTAATGAAGTTATATAGTTATGAGGGATGAGGTGATGGGTTATGAAGTATAGGTTTTATCGCAGAGTTCACAGAGATAGGGTGAAATGATTGTGTTTTTGAGCGCACTGAGGAACATCGGAGATGTTCTTGCAAGTGCACAGGTTTTTCAGTTTATGTATGTAGAAAAGAACATATTCTATTATAAAGAGATTCTTCACTTTGCTGCGCTTCGTTCAGAATGACAGAGTTCTGGTTTGTAGTCACGGATTAGAAAATCGCGCCATCAGGATGAGGTGCGAGATGCGGCGTGCGAGGTGCGAGTATTTCTATCACAAAGTTCACGGAGAATCGGTGAAATGATTGTGTTTTTGAGCGCACTGAGGAACATCGGAGATGTTGTGGGAAGTGCACTAGTTTTTCAGTTTATGCATGTAGAAAAGGACACTATCCCTTATAAAGAGATTCTTCACTTTGCTACGCTTCGTTCAGAATGACAGAGTTCTGATTTGTATTCACGGATTAGCAATCCATGCTATCGATGTTTATTTATTCTGATTTTTCTAACCATTTTACTGCACTCCCTAATATATCCTCATTTTCTTCAATCCATATATCTGGATTAATTCCATCGGTATATTTTTTTTTATTTTTATCCATTGAATAACTCACCGCTAAAAGAAGAGTTGCCCCGTTACTCAGTTTATACATTGCATTAGCTGTTGTGTATCCAGCAGTTTTATTACCAAATGTTTTTGAATTTTCTCTACCTAGAAGAGATATTGCTGTCATTTCACCACTACTTGCCGTTTTGTCACTTATTAAAACTGCAATTTTTTTGCTTAAATCCTTGCATTTATAATTATTTGTCATTCTCTTAACTCCAATTGGCTTTATTGATTTTGAATACCAATTTGTAATGGTTTTATTACTTGCAAAGAATCCTACAATTCCATCTTGAATTAAAGGATTGAGTCCTGCAATCATTGGCCACATATTACCTCCCTCATTTTCTCTTACATCTATAATCCAACCTGAAATCTGGTTTTGATCCAAATTTTGAATTTCTTCTCTTAGAGTAGTAGCATATTTTAAATTTTCCTCTGGATTCATTGATAAATGAGACGGTAAAATTAATAGACCTATATTTCCATTTATTAATTTAGAGGTAGGGTATGAAATTGAATCTTTTTTTGAATAATAGGTCTCAGTCTCAATTTTGTCTTGATAAATAGAATGATTATCACCATAGCTTCTTAGTTTTCTGATGATCTTATAAATTATAAAATTTGCTTGGGATAAATCTGCGTTATCTACCTCGTTTTCAATTTCATGGGTAAATTCAGGCCAGTCAATAGAATCTCTGACCATTGATTTTCTTTTAATAATGTCTAAGATTTCACTTGTCACTTTTTTGAATTCTTTTTTATCATTAAATTGACCAAATGCAAATGATGAAGTAATCACAAAAAAGAAAATTGGTATTAGTTTCATTTCAGGAGGTTATTAAAATTTAAGAATTGGGTTATGAGTTATGAGATGAAGGAAGTCACGGATTAAAAATCCGCGCGATCGTGGTTAATTTTTATTTAACTTTTTTAAAAAGTCTTTTGTAATTATATTGTTATGCTTTAATGATGGTAAACCTACACTTTTACGATTTTTATTTACTTGAATTGTATCAGAAATTCCATCTATTCCAATATAAGAACCATAGAGTATTTTGTCTTTTAAAACTTGTAAATGATAACGGTCTACCATCGTTGAATATTCACGTGGAGTACAATCCCCCATTTCTAAATATCTTTTTAATTTTTTTTTTAAAATAAGGATAATCTTGCGAAGCCGACATGTGACTAAAAAAGGTACTCATTGGTAAAAAGACATCATCATTCCCAAAAACACCCACTTTTTGTAAAGAAGGATATCCATAATTATCAAATATCCACTTCATAAGGTTCGCATTTTTTAAATCATTTCTAGCACTTATATTTACATCTAAACGTTTTCCTTCTTGATCACGTATAAAAAGAGTTGTAATAGAATCCATTAATACTTTTTCTCTTGACCTCACCCATAAATCTGTTTCATTGGCTGCTTCTAAACTGTCTATTCCATATTTTTTAACAAGGGTAAATGCTCTTGATAAGCGTTTCTATAAGGTGCAATTAAAGTAATAAACTTGTACAGATTTTTTTTACCTCCGAAATTTTTTTGATACTTATCACTCAAATAAATATAATTTTCAAATTCTTCTATTCTCTCTTGATTTTTAGGTTGAAACTCTTTGAATAATTTTCTGATTTTTTTTATTGCTAATTTAGGTCTTTGAGCAATTCTGTAGATGCTATCAATCTCATTTACTTTATTATAATAAGTAATGTAGTTGGTCTCCCTTGTCTTGCAAGAGATAATGATAAAAGAAAGAAGTATTAGAATTAGAAAATAATTGAAATATGATTTCATATTTAGAAGTGCTTGGGTTATTTAGTTTCTAACAAATTTATACAAAATAAATGAAATATGTGAGGGAAAGTCACGGATTAGAAATCTACGCCATCAGGAGAAATTGTAAAATTGTAAAGTCGTGAAGATGTGATTTTGAAATATTTTGCCTTTTGAAGAGATCCTTCACTACGCTGTGCTTCGTTCAGAATGACAAGGTTATATATTTTACTCATGATTAGAAATCTGTTTCAATGGGAGAATTGTTTTTGAATCGCAAAGATTTTTTTCTTTGAATTGCTTTTTTAAGTGAGCTAAGTTGGCGAAATTCATTCGCTATGAAGCGGCGGGGAAATTGATGTGGGATGTGGTGATGAGATGATGATGTGATGAAAGTCACGGATTAAAATTTGAGAAATCGGGGTTCCTACGGAATGATAAAGTGGCTTTGACAAGCTCAGCCAACGGAATTTGACAGGCTCAGATACCGGACTTCGACTATTCTCAGTCGCCGGGATTGTTGTCTTTTTTCTTTTTGGTTTTGGATTTGATGGGTTTTTCTTCTTGAAAAGAGATGACTTTTCCTTTGCTGTCGATAACTTTTTTGGTGAGTTGGGTTACCATTTCTATGAGTTCTTCTTTGAATTTTTGTGCCTCGTATTCGCCTTTTTCAATTTTTCTGAGTTTTTGTTCCCACTCTCCTGTTAGTTCGGCACTTTTTAACAATTCATCTTCTATGGTATCAATTAAATCAATACCCGTTTGAGTCGCGAAAAGATTTTTCCTTTTCTTTTCGATGTATTTTCTTTTAAAAAGTGTTTCTATGATGTTTGCTCTGGTAGAAGGTCTACCGATGCCGTTATTTTTCAAAAGTTCACGCAGTTCTTCGTCTTCCACTTGTCTTCCAGCGGTTTCCATGGCTCTTAGCAATGTAGCTTCTGTATATGGTTTTGGCGGAGAAGTTCTTCCCTGATGCACGAAAGGTTCGTGTTCGCCTTTTTCGCCCACTGTAAATTCGGGAATAAGTTGTTCTTCATTTTTTTCTTCTTTTTCAGCCGTTTCTTTTTGGTCTTTGGCATAGACGATGCGCCAACCTGGCTCGAGAATTTGTTTTCCCGACGCTTTGAAATTGATGGTTCCTACCAGACCTTCTACCAAAGTATTGGAAATTTTACATTCTGGATAAAAAACCGCTATAAAACGCTTTGCCACCAAATCATAGACTAATTTTTCTTCTCTGGTCAAATTGGAGGTTGGCGGAATTTCCGTTGGAATAATCGCATGATGGTCTGTGACTTTGGCATCATCAAAAACGGCTTTTGACATTGGAATTGGCGCTTCTAAAAGAGGAGCCGTTAAGTCTGAATAAAAATTCATGCTTCTGAGAATTCCAGAAATTTTTGGATATAAGTTCTCCGAAAGGTAGGTAGTATCTACTCTAGGATAAGTGGTGTGTTTTTTCTCGTAGAGGCTTTGGATATAATTGAGTGTGCTTTCTGCAGAAAATCCATATTTTTTATTGGCTTCTACCTGAAGTCCCGTTAAGTCGAACAATCGTGGATTTTTCTCTTTTCCTTCTTTGATTTCAAAAGCAATGATTTCAAAAAGATTTTGCTTCAGGTATTCTAAACCTTTTTCTGCTCTTTCTGCAGATTGTAAACGGTCAATTGCCGCTGTGAAAAACACTTCTCGGTATTTGGTTTTGAGTTCCCAATAGTCTTTTTGCACGAAGGCGTCTATTTCTTTTTGGCGTTTCACGAGCATTGCCAAAGTAGGTGTTTGCACTCTCCCAATGGATAAAACGGCTTTGTTACCACCAAATTTTTTGGTGAATAAACGGGTGGCATTAATTCCTAAAAGCCAATCTCCTATTGCTCTGGCGTTTCCTGCTAAGTAGAGATTTTTGTAATCTTCGGCAGATTTTAATTTTTCAAAACCTTCTTTTATGGCATCTTCCGTCAAAGAAGAAATCCAGAGTCTTTTTACAGGTTTATCACATTTGGCTTTTTGTAAAACCCATCGCTGAATGAGTTCTCCTTCTTGACCAGCATCCCCACAATTGATGACCTCCTCACATTCTTTGACCAAAGATTCTATAACTTTGAACTGTCTTTCTACTCCGGTATTGTTGATTAATTTAATTCCGAAATTTTTAGGAATTATGGGCAGTAAGAAGAGATTCCACGCTTTGTATTCGGGTGCGTAATCGTGAGGCTCTTTCAAGGTACACAGATGTCCGAAAGTCCACGTTACGCAGTAACCATTGCCTTCCATATAGCCACTTTTAGGAGTGGTAGCTCCCAAAACTTTAGCGATATCTCTTGCTACACTTGGTTTTTCTGCAATACAAAGTTTCATGGTTGAATTCTAAAAGGGCTGCAAAAATGCATTTTTTTTATTTTAAAAAAGAATTAAATTTATAAAATTATGCTTGATAAAAACGTTTGTCTTTAATTAAGACGGTTTTTTAAAAATTCTTTCTATCCCAATTCATTTCCGTTTTTCTAAATTTTTGGAAATAATGTATCAAATTTATGGGTGATTAATTGAGTATAATGGGTTTTCATTTCATCAGAAAGAAAACTTTGGTTAATAAAATCTTTCCATTTTGGTAAAACTTTATTAAAACGAGTGTAAATAGCCTGCAAAGACTTCTCATTAATATTTAAGGAATTGGCTAATTTATTAAAATCCTTTAATCCTATTCTATTTTTCTTACCGTTAATGGTTAATGCAGATTCTTCATTATCATCAGGAATGACAAGTACTGTACTTAACAAATCATAAGCTGGAGAAAACTCATACTCTCCCAAAGCATTTTCAATCAGTGAATAGTTTTTCAAATGCATATCTGCATTTCCTATGAGAAAACTAAAAAGTACCAATTCAAACAAACGTTGAGATTCAAAACCTTTATTTTCAGTGAATTGACAAACTAATTTTCCTATTTTTTCTACAGAGCCTCTGTACTTGTGTTCTGTAAGATTTTCGCTTAACTGACAAAAATCTTCTACCGCTATTTTCTTTCCTTTGTTTCTGTCAAATCTTTTGGTAATATAGCCTAACTCGCCAGATTTTAGCCTAATAAGAGAATGTTTTGCTACTTTTATTTTCACCAATTCCGCTAAATGCATTGTTAAATCCTCATTTTCTGGCAATTCGGCAAACTGTTGAGATTGAGGCTTGAAAATATAATCCCCATGCAATCCTACTATCGTTAAACGAGGAATTTCTTTTAATTTTTTTTCCAGTTCCAAAGAAAGTTTTGGCTGAACACCAGTAACCGCTATACTTTTTATCACCAATTTTTTGGCGATTTCTTCAGTTTCTTTTAGATTAAAATCGAGAATAGGTGAAACGTTTGTCCCAAACATTTTTTTGGAACATGCTTGGTGAAAATCTATTTCATTTCCTTCTAAAGGCTGATAACAATACAAACAATTCTTCATTTTAGTTTTCATTTGGAATGATAGAAATACAACCTATACAATCTCTGCACATAGAAAGTAGTAAACCGAAACGATCTCTCGGATTAATTTTCCAGTTGTCTATTGCGATATTCAATAACCATCCTTCAGGAATCAAACCATCAAAAAAAGGAAACAAAATCTTACTTTGAAAAGCAGCCTTTTGTAAAGGCAAAGTTAAACTTACAGGTTTGGAATTTGAGTTTTCAAGATATTGACTTTCATACACAAAAAAATACCCCTCTTCATTTTCAGTGAGAAGTCCTGCCAATTGATATTGATAAAAAACTTGCGCCTGTCTCATTATTCAGATTTTTTAATGACCCCCATTTCACTTCCGAACAATGCCAAGACTTGATTCACTTTATCTAAGCGAACCGTCTGTTTCCCTTGTTCTAACTCCCTAATAAAACGTAACCCAACCCCTGCTCTTTCGGCAAGTTCTGGCTGAGTAAGTTTTAATTGTTTGCGTTTTTCCTTAACAAAAAGTGAAAGTTTACTTTCCATTTTATACCCTTTAAGGTACAAATATAGTAATAATTTCTAAAAATATACCTTTACGGGTATAAAAATAGATTTAATTATACAGATTATACCTTTTCGGGTGTAATATTTGTTTTAAAACCAAAAAACACTTACAAAATTGCAAGTGTTTTAACGTTTATTTGTGGAGAATATGGGACTCGAACCCACCACCTTTAGACTGCCAGTCTAACGCTCTAGCCAGATGAGCTAATTCCCCATAAAAAAGAAAACTTAGTTTTCTTTTTCTGCCAAATAATGGTCTATAATTTCAAAAGCTTTTTGTTCGTCTTGAATGTTTACCTCTAGTTTTAAAGCTGTAGCAGTAGGTGTAGCCAATAAATTATTAAGGTATTTATTGCTTACTGAACAAGCGATTCCTGCATCTTCTAATTTCTTTTTCACGATTTGTATTTGAACCATTTCATCTGCTTCAAATACCAAAACTCTTGGTAATTCTGCTCCCATATTTCTAATTTTAACACAAATTTATAAAAATTACTGATTTAATCGATACTTCTCTTGATATGTTTTGTAAAGTTCTTTCTGCTGATTGTCTAGATTAATTTTTCTACCCTCTATGAAGGCTTCTGTCACATTATTGGTCAATTGATCCAGTGCATCGCCCTCTGAAATGAAGAGTGTCGCACTTTTTCCTACTTCTAAAGTTCCGTAGTTTTTATCAATTCCCAACATTTTGGCTAGGTTAATGGTAATGCTTTGTAAGGCTTTCTCTTTTTCTACACCATACGCAACGGTAGTTCCAGCCAAAAACGGAAGATTTCTAGAATTTTGGTATTCCATATCTCCACTGTAATCTAACCCGTAGAGAATGCCTTTGTCTTGCACCAATTTTGCAAATTCATAAGGCAATCTAGGAGAATCTGAACTGTTGACTGGCAAGCTGTGAACTCTCTTGATGATAAGTGGAAAATTGCTCTTTTTGATATCATCTAAAACCCCTACTAAATTGCTTTCACCAATCAAAACTACATTTCTAAGGTTTAATTTATTGGCCCAAGCAATGACTTCCAGCGTTTCATTGGCTCCTGCTACTTCCACAAATAGTTTTCTATTTTCAAAGACTGGTTTTATGGCGTTCAGTTTATAATCTTTGACTTGCTGATTGTCATATTGCTGCGCTCTCTGAAACAGTGAAGTGAGTTCTTTAATTTTTTCTGTTCTTCTGGTTTGGAATTCTTTGTTTCTTTTTTCATCGTCAATTCTAAAAATTTCAGGCCAAGAAAGGTGCAAAACATTATCCGTAGCTACCACCGCATCTTCCCAGTTCCAAGCGTCTAGTTGCATGATGGAAGAGGTACAAGACAATGTGCCGTGTTTCAGAACTGGCTGAGTCAATAAAACGCCATTGCTTCTAATCACGGGAATAACATGAGAGTCTGTATTGAAAGAGATGAGCGAACGTACTTCTGGCGAAATATCATTGGCTTCTCTGTAATCTACTGTAGCATTGGTTGCGGAAATTTCTACCAAACCTAATGTATTGTTTACCAAAATAAAACCCGGATATACGTGTTTATTTTGGGCATTGATGACTTCTGCATTACTCGGAACACTTCCATTAATCTGGGTGATTTTCCCGTTTTCAAAAACGAGGGAAGCATTATTTAAAACCGTTCCTGTAGCGGTATGAATCGTGGCATTGGTAATGGCAATTGGAGTTTTTTGCGCTGGTGCAGGATTTGGTCTTTGTGCCAATACCATTGCCGAAACCAAAATATATAAAGTGAAAAATATTTTTTTCATGAAATTTAATTTTTAGTGTTGATGAAAATCTTCTTCTAAAGTGTCACAGTGGTACAATTTCTTTTGCTCTGTTTTTACCGACTGGGTATTTCCTTTTTTGGCATCGTCAGAGAAGAGCATTTTTTGAATAATTCTGTTTTTCTCGTTCTTCACCATTTCATCTTTTTCGGCTTGTTTTTGAGCATCAAAAATCAATTTTCCGTCTACAAAAGTTTTGTTTACTGTGGCATAAATACTCAATGGATTGTCTGTCCACAATACCAAATCAGCATCTTTACCCGCTTCTACTGTTCCTAATTTATGGTCTAGTTTCAGCATTTTGGCAGGATTAAGGGTAACGGTTTTCCAAGCTTCTTCTTGAGAAATGTTTCCGTATTTTACTAATTTTCCTGCTTCCTGATTCAGTCTTCTTGCCATTTCTGCATCATCTGAATTGATGGCTGTATTCACCCCAGATTTTAATAAAATCGCTGCATTGTAAGGAATCGCTTCTCTTACTTCCTCTTTGTAACCCCACCAATCTGAGAATGTAGAAGCATTTGCTCCGTGCGTTTTCATCTTGTCTGCCACTTTGTAGCCTTCTAAAATGTGCGTGAATGTGTTTACTTTGAAATTAAATTTATCTGCAATTTTCATAAACATGTTGATTTCGCTTTGCACATAAGAGTGACACGTGATATAGCGTTTAGATTTTAAAATTTCTAAATGCGTTTCTAGTCTTAAATCTTTTCTGTAATTTTTATTGGTTTGCTTTTCTTTTTCGTATTCTAAAGCTCTGGTGAACCAAAAGTCAAATGTTTGTTCTACTCCACCTCTCGACTGAGGAAAACGATTAGGGTTATTGCCCCAATTCGATTGTTTTACGTTTTCTCCCAAAGCAAATTTGATGAACTGAGGTGCATTTGGGAATTTCATATTTTCGGCATTTTCTCCCCAAGCAAATTTTACAATGGAAGACTGTCCGCCAATAGGATTCGCAGAACCGTGTAATTGTTGTGCCGAAGTTACACCTCCTACAATTTGTCTGTAGAAATTCACATCATCAGGATTGATGACATCGCTCATTCTCACCTCCGCAGAAGAATTGCTTCCCGCTTCATTTACGCCTCTCGAAAGTCCGATATGCGTGTGTTCATCGATAATTCCATTGGTTAAATGTAAGTTGGTTCCGTCAATTTCTTCGGCGTTTCCTTTGCTTAATTGACTTCCTACTTCTACGATTTTTCCTTTAGAAGTTTTGACATCGTAATTTTTTACAATTCCTTTTGAGGTATTGGTCCAAACCGTAGCATTTCTAATGATATAGTCTTTTTGAGTCGGTACATGTTCGCTTCCAAAAGCTGCAAAAGGATACCAAATTTTACCGATTTCTTTTGGTGTTTGTTCTTCTTTTTTGGTTTCAGCTTCATTATTTTTTACAAAGGTGATGCTGTAAGGCACTTTGTTACCTTGTTTGTTCAGGGCAAAACCATTGGTGTTTTTATAGTCTGCAAGCGGATAAAGAATTCTATAATTCTGTACAGAATCTTTTGGTAAAACCAGTTCCAGAGCCATTTTATAGTCGCTCACGTTTAGTTTTGCTTTTCCGTCTTTTTTCTCCTGACTTACTTTGGCTTCTGGCTTCAGAAGTGAACCTGCAATTTTTAAATCATAGTTTTGATTATTAATGGTGAGTTGATACACTCCTCTAATGTCTTGGTCTAATAATTTATTGACTACGAAATTTTTACCTGCCACCCAATTTTCCTGTAAAACGGCATCTTTGCTGAATAAATCTTCAGTAAATAATAAGAAATTAGCATAACTTCCCTTTCTTAAATTCCCCAAATTTGATTCAGATTTTACAATTTTTGCAGGATTTTCGGTCAAAGATTTCAGAATCGCTTCTTTAGATAACCCATTTTTATAGAGTTCTCTTATTTTTCCTAAGAATGAAGATTTGTCTTTCAACTTGTTCATCGTGAAGGCAAAGTCTACATTTTCTTTTTGAAGAAACATTGCATTATAAGGCGCTAATTCCCAATGCTTTAATTCAGCAACATTGGCATTTTCCACATCTAAAGCATCATTAATCTGATACGGTTTCGGATATTCTAAAGGCAATAAAAAGAAACCACCTGTAGATTTCATTTCTTTGGCTCTTTGGTATTCATTTCCAGAACCCATAAAAACGAATTGTTGTAGGGCTTCGTCCCCAATTTTATCCGCTCTCAACACATCCCACTTTTCAGAAGTTTCGATGATGGTTGGTAATTTTTTATATTTATTAAAAGCTTCTAAGTTTAGATTTTTTTCTACTGCATTTCCTCCTTTTTCATACCAGTCTGCATCTAAATAAAACTGCCTCAACAAGGCAATAGAACCCGCCAAAGAAGTAGGATAAGACTGTCTAGAACTGCCTTTGTCAAAAGAAAGCATTAAAGCTGCATCTTCTTTGATGATTTTTTCTGCAGGTTTTCCGTTTCCTAAATTGTACAGCACCGCAGAACCTCTCACGATTCCATCTTGGTTGAAACTTAACACCGTTCCGAAACCTTGATTTAAGTATTCTTCGTAGTCTTTTCCTTGATTGGTGAATTGATCTACAGCTCTAGAATAGGCTTTTACAGCATCATTGTACGCCGCTGCAGAAGTTGTATTCGGAAGGTAGATGCTTTTGGAATCCGCTTGTTTCGCTTCAGATTTTTCTACCCCGATATTGGTATACAAATCAATAAATGAAGGATAGACAAACTTTCCTTTTCCATCAATTACCACGGCATTTTTTGGGATTGCCACTTTACCAGATTCTACCACTTTGCCGTTCTGAATCACCAAAACAGCATCTGTAATCACTGTTTTGTAATCCTGATACAAGGTGATGTTTTTAATTGCATAAATGCTTTGATCTTTGGTAGTGGTATCATTTTGCCAATACCCTAATTGTGCTTGCATCCAACTGAAAAGAATGCAAGAAAAGAGACTCAATACTTTCTTCATATCAATAATAATGAACTATTTTTAGATTTTTTAAAAATAGGAATATTTTTTGAAATAAAAAGAGGTCAAAAAAAATCGCCCAATTTTTAAAAATTGAACGATTGTGAGAAGTATAGTAAATGTTAATAGTTTTAGTAGTTTGATGCAATTTTTTCTATTTTATCCAAAGCAAATTGCAAGTCTTCTTGAGTTACATTCAAATGTGGACGGAATCTGATCGATTTTTCGCCACAAATGAGTACAATTACGTGTTCTTCGAAAAGTCTTTCTTGGAAATCTGCTCTTGCTTTTCCATCTGGTAAATCAAAAGCACACATTAATCCTCTTCCTCTTGCATTAGAAATTATGTACGGAAACTTCGCTTGAAGTTTTTGCAAACCTTCTAATAAAAATTCGCCTTGTTTTTGCACATTTTCTAAAAGATTTTCTTTCTCGATGATTTCTAAAACCAATTGGAATCTTAGCATATCAATGAAATTTCCTCCGAAAGTAGAATTGATTCTAGAACTTTCAGCAAAAACGTGGTGTTCTACTTCATCTAGCTTGGTTTTACTTGCCAAAATACCACAAACCTGTGCTTTTTTCCCGAAAGAAATCACGTCTGGAACTACGCTGTAATTTTGGAATGCCCACATTTTACCTGTAATTCCGATTCCTGTTTGCACCTCATCAAAAATGAGCAGCATCTCGTTTTCGTCGCAGATTCTTCTTAATTCTACTAAAAATTCATCACGGAAATGATTATCTCCACCTTCTGCTTGAATGGTTTCGATGATTATACAAGCTGCCTTATCTTGATTTGATAAAATCGCTTCTTCAATCTGTACCAAAGCTAATTGTTCATTCTTGATGGTTTCCTGCAAATTTTCTTCGGTGATTGGGAAATGCAATTTCGGATTGATGATTCTTGGCCAATCAAACAATGGAAAATATTGATATTTTCTTGGGTCGTTGGTATTGGTTAAGCTCAATGTATAGCCACTTCTTCCGTGGAAAGCTTGTTTAAAGTGAATCGCTACCGAACCTTCTGTTTTGCTTCCTTTGAGCCAATTTTTTCTGGTTTTCCAGTCGAAAGCTGTTTTCAAAGCATTTTCTACTGCAAGAGCACCTCCTTCTACAAAGAAACAATACGGCAATTCTTCTGGAATGGCAACTTTGCTAAAGGTTTCTACAAAATCTGCATATTCCTGCAAATACACATCGGACATGGTAGGTTTGTACACCGCCATTTTGCCTAACCAAGCAGATTTTTCTACAATATACGGATGATTATACCCTACCGAAGCAGAACCGAACATAGAAAACATATCTAGAAATTCTGTTCCGGTTAAACGGTCATGAATCCATGAGCCGTGAGATTTTTCGTAATCCATCACGAAATCAAAACCATCTGCTAAAATATGTTTTCCTAATGTTGCTTTTACTTTGTTGCCTGCAACTTCGTGGCTTAATTCTATTGTTTTGTTCATATGTTAATGTGATAATTTGTTAATTTGTTGATGTGATGATTTTATGATTCTATCCTGCAAGTTGAATATCAATCAATTTCAATTTTTGATTGATTATTTTAAATTCATAGATAACTGAAAATTCCATATTTCCCATTCCTTCTTCGTATTCAGCTTCTGAATACAAATTCAAAATGTAAAGGTCATCTACTTTAGAACAAATCATTTTATATCTTTCTTTTCCTTTTTTGATAAATTTTGTTTCATAATTGCCTTTTACATAAAACTCATTGAAATCTATTTTTTGAAATAATTCCAAAAAAATTGGACTAAAAATCAAATGATGATACTTTTCGAAGTCCTTATTAGTAAATGGAACTTCAGTATTGTCATTTTTCGTAACATCAATCTCTAACAAATGCCAAATACTATTGGATTCTGAAATTATTGGGTTCTTAATAAAAGTTTTAATTTGAGTTTTATCTTTTTCTAAAAAAGCTTTCTGAAGTTCTTTAAACTGAGCAGCCCAGTTTAAAGAATCTTTAATTTCAAGTTCAATCAAATCTTTTGGGTAGAAAATTTCTGAATTTTCTTTTTTAATTAAATCGTTATTATTGACTTTCTCTTTTTCCTTCTTTTCACAAGAAAAAACTAGAAAAAATGATAATATTAAAAATAGATTCTTCATTCTTTAAAAATGAAACATTTTGTTGATATTTTTCATAGCGCTTCGCACTATGCTGTTTCTTTCGCAACTTCGTTGCTTGTTTTATGAAAACTATCTTCATAACTTCTAATTATTGGAATAAATTCCAATTCTTTGAAATCATTCATCGCTCTGCGATTCAATTTATAATATTTTTATAGCGCTTCGCACTATGCTATTTCTTACGCAACTTCGTTGCTTGTTTAATCAGACTTCCTGCATCCTGCATTTTACATCTAGCATTCTACAAATCAAACTTAATTCCTTGTGCTAAAGGTAGGTTTGTGGTGTAATTGATGGTATTGGTTTGTCTTCTCATGTAAACTTTCCAAGCATCAGAACCAGATTCTCTTCCTCCACCCGTTTCTTTTTCTCCACCGAAAGCGCCACCAATTTCAGCACCAGAAGTTCCGATGTTTACGTTGGCAATTCCGCAATCTGAACCTGCATGAGAAAGGAATTTTTCGGCTTCTCTAAGATTATTTGTCATAATCGCAGAAGATAAACCTTGCGCTACTCCATTTTGAATTTCGATGGCATTTTCTACGTCTCCTGAATATTTTAACAGATATAAAATCGGTGCAAAAGTTTCGTGCTGTACAATTTCAAAATGGTTTTCTGCTTCTGCAATCGCTGGTTTTACATAGCAACCGCTTTCGTAGCCTTTTCCTTTTAAAACGCCCCCTTCAACAATCAGTTTACCGCCTTCTTTTTTCACTTTTTTCAATGCCTCTTCATACATTTTCACTGCATCGGTATCGATCAGTGGACCTACATGATTGTTTTGATCTAGAGGATTTCCTATTTTTAATTGTCCGTAAGCTGCTACAATCGCATCTTTTACTTTATCATAAATGCTTTCGTGAATGATGAGTCTTCTGGTAGAAGTACAACGTTGCCCCGCAGTTCCTACCGCTCCGAAAACCGCACCAATTACTGTCATTTTAATGTCAGCATCCGGTGTTACAATAATTGCATTGTTACCTCCTAATTCTAGAAGAGATTTTCCTAATCTCGCCGCTACATTTTGGGCCACAATTTTTCCCATTCTGGTAGAACCTGTTGCCGAAACTAGAGGAACTCTGGTGTCTTTTGCCATTAAATCTCCAATTTCAGCATCTCCGATGACTAGATTTGAAATTCCTAAAGGAAGATTATTCTCTTGAAGCACTTCTGTGATGATGTTTTGACAAGCAATTCCGCACAATGGTGTTTTTTCTGAAGGTTTCCAAACGCAAACATCTCCACAAATCCAAGCTAACGCAGTGTTCCAAGACCAAACGGCTACTGGAAAATTGAATGCAGAAATAATTCCTACAATTCCTAATGGATGATATTGTTCGTACATTCTGTGACCTGGACGTTCTGAATGCATGGTTAAACCATGTAACTGACGAGATAAACCTACTGCAAAATCGCAGATGTCTATCATTTCCTGAACTTCGCCAAGTCCTTCCTGTAGTGATTTTCCCATTTCATAAGAAACGAGTTTTCCTAAATCTTCTTTATGTTTTCTGAGTTTATCGCCAAACTGTCTTACGATTTCTCCACGTTTTGGAGCTGGCATCAGTCTGAATTCTTTGAACGCTTTTTCTGCTTCTGCGATTACTTTTTCGTAGTCTTTTTTAGAAGAAGCTGTGACTTTAGCAATTAAATTTCCATCTACTGGTGAGTAACTTTCGATTACTTTTCCTGTCGCAAACCATTTTCCACCGGTAGAAGTACCTTTATTCTCTGCTTTAATTCCTAAATTTTTTAAAACTTTTTCAATCCCGAAATCTTTATTTTTCTTTGACATTATGTTGAATTTGAATTTCGGTAAATATATCAAATTTTAAAGAATCAATAAAAAAAATCGCATTTTGTTAAATATTTTTCAAAATTAAACATTAGATAAATTTATTTTTTACAATAAAAGAATTTGAAAGATAAAATATCTATTATATTAAAAATTTCAGAAAAGAAAATGAATGGTATAGAAAGGGAATTTTGCAGAAATTGTGTATTTTTGGGCAAAGAATTGCTATGACCAAACATGAAATTGTATTAATGAGTATTACCGGAGAAGACAAACCCGGGGTAACCTCATCGCTCACTGAAATTTTAAGTAAACACAATGCAACAATTCTCGATATTGGTCAGGCAAACATTCATCAATCTTTATCTTTAGGCATTTTGTTTCGTTTAGACCCACAAATGCAAGGCAATATTTTGAAAGACTTGCTTTTTAAATCATACGAGCTCGGTGTACAAGCGAAATTTACGCCCATCGAAAGAGCAGATTATGACCAATGGGTTTCCAGACAAGGCAAAGAAAGTTATGTGATTACCGTTCTTGGCCAAAAAATAGAAGCCAACCAATTGGCTCATGTCACGAAAGTCATTGCAGAACAAGGTTTGAACATCGACACCATTAAAAGATTGACAGGAAGAATCCCACTCGATTCTGAAGACGATAGTCAAAATAGGTCTTGTATAGAATTTTCGGTGCGTGGAACTCCTCAAAATGTGAATTTGATTCACGAAAAATTTGTGACTTTAAGTGGCGCATTAGACATTGATATTTCATTTCAAAAAGATAATATTTACCGCAGAAACAGACGTTTAATCTGTTTCGATATGGATTCTACTTTAATCAAAACAGAAGTTATCGATGAATTGGCAGAAAGAGCTGGAGCTGGTGAAGAAGTAAGAGCCATCACCGAAGCAGCGATGCGCGGCGAAATAGATTTTAGCGAAAGTTTTAAAAAACGTGTTTCTCTTTTGGAAGGCTTAGACGAATCTGTATTGCAAGAAATTGCAGAAAATCTTCCGATTATGGATGGTGCAGACCGACTGATGCATATTTTAAAGAAATGCGGTTATAAAATTGCTATTCTATCGGGTGGATTTACCTTTTTCGGGAAATATCTAAAAAAACGTTTTGGGGTAGATTATTTATACGCTAACGAATTAGAAATAAAAGACGGAAAGCTTACGGGGAAACATTTGGGAGACATTGTAGACGGAAACAGAAAAGCAGAACTTTTGAAATTTTTGGCTCAAGTAGAAAATATAGAACTGGATCAAGTGATAGCTGTAGGAGACGGCGCCAATGATTTACCGATGCTGAATATTGCTGGTCTAGGAATTGCTTTTCATGCCAAACCAAAGGTTAAAGAAAATGCCAGACAATCTATCTCATCAATAGGTTTAGACGGAGTTTTATACTTTTTAGGATTTAGAGACAAACACATCAACGAAAATTTTTAGAATCTTCATCAAATTAGAACCAATTTTAAGCCATTAAGATTTATAAAAATTTAGAATCAATTATCTCGCTGATTAGACGGATTTAGCAGATTTAGATATTCAAAGAATATCGGCTTAATCTGCAAAATCTGCGAGAAATACAATATAAAAAACATTTTTAAATTGAATATTTCAGAGTTTACAAAATTTAAAATAATAAAATCTAGATAGGCTCTTAAATTCAATATTATAAATTAAAAAAATATTTATGGAAGAAAAAAAGACTCCAAAATGGAAAACCCTTCTTAAAAAATACGGTTGGCTAGGCATTTTATTTTTCTCAGTAAAAGGCACAATTTCACTTATTGCGATAATATGGGGAGCTAATGCTTTGAAAGGCTGTATGTAATTATTTCCAGTTTTCTTTTTTAATCCAATATTCTACGTTTTGTTTGGTAGGTTCGCCGTGATACGCTACCATTACTTCTCCTTTGAATTCGGCTCCTAATTTTTCCATGGCTTTTCTGGAACGCCAATTTTCTGCGCCTACATGAAACTTTACCAAATCTACATATTGGAAAATGTAGTCTAACATCATTTTTTTTACAATAGGATTCAACTGACCGCCCCAAAATTTTCTACCATAAAAAGTATAACCTATGAAAATAGAGTTTTCATCTTCGTCATAACTGTAAAATCTGGTACTACCAGCCACTTCATTGCTTACTTTATCAATGATGATAAAAGCGCCTTCGGAAATCATGGCTCCATCAAAAAAATTTCTAAAAATATCTTTTTGGAAACGGTTTTTATTTGGGTGTTGTTCCCAAACCAAAGGGTCTGAAGCAACTTGATACAATCTTTCGAAATCTGATTCCTGAAGCGGAACTAGTCTTACTTTATTCGTTTCTAAAACGGGTTGTATGCTGAAATCCATGATGTTAATTTTAACAAATGTAATAAAAAAATGAGGCCAGCATAAAAAATTTATTTTAAAGCTTCTGTTCTTTCCTTGATGAAAAGATTTTATTAATTACTTCCTAACGATAAATCATAATAAAAAAAGGCCCCACTTGTAAAATACAAACGAAGCCTATAGACACAATTGAAAATTTTTTAGTTACAACAAGTGTCTTTTTCGTCTTTTAAGCCCAATTTTTCTAAAATGGTACTTAATAAACACCAGTTGGTAAAAGCGTTTTGAAACAAATTAGCACCTACGAAACCTGTTAACCAAAACCAATTTTGGTGTACAAAAATTCCCAATAACAAACTTGTTAATATCATGGTTCCTGCGAACCCGTGGATTACTCTTGTCTTCATATTTCTATTGTTATATTGATTTTTCTATATTTAATGTGGCTACATGAATTTTAGAAAGGGATTTTTGTTTCCCATTGAAAAACTCCACTTTTTTATACACTTCTTCAGTAAAATTCTCGTCGATAAAAACGGCAAATAATACAGAATCTATCTCGGTGTGTGAAGCTCCGAACCAGTTTTCTGAACTGCCGTCGCTTTCATTTTTGTAACCTTTTACATAATGGTATGAAAAAGATTTTACTCCAGAATGATTGAGAATATCTTTTACATTTTTCTCAAATTCTCTAATCGCTGTAATCATTAAAAGTTTCATATTGAATACATTTTTTTATAGGTTATCCTCTGAAGAAATCTCGCCATATTCTGTTTTTTCATCTGCGTGTATTTTCTCCCATTTTTTCTTTTCGGTCATGTAATAAATCAACGGAATGACAATTAGCGTCAACAAAGTAGAAACGATTGCTCCAAAAACTAATGAAATGGCTAATCCTTGGAAAATAGGGTCGAATAAGATGATTACCGCTCCTATAACTACCGCTCCTGTTGTTAATAAAATTGGTGTAGTTCTTACCGCTCCTGCTTCTATAATCGCTTGTTTCATCGGAATTCCTTCATTGAGTCGAATTTCTATAAAGTCAATGAGCAATACTGAGTTTCTTACCATGACTCCTGCTAAAGCAATCATCCCGATGAATGAAGTTGCGGTGAAGAACGCTCCTAATAGCCAGTGTCCCAAGACAATTCCTATTAATGACAATGGAATCGCAACCATCATGACCATTGGTGTTTTAAAGTTTTGGAACCAACCTACAATCAGCATGTAGATAATGATAATTACCACTGCAAAAGCAGCTCCTAAATCTCGGAAAACTTCTAAAGTAATCTGCCATTCTCCGTCCCATTTTACGGTATAATCATCTTCATTGCTTGGTTGATTCATGTACAGTTCATTAATCGTATATCCTTTTGGAAGTTGCATTTTTTTCAATTTTTCTTCCATTCCCAGAATTGCATACGCTGGACTTTCTAAACCTCCTGCCATATCTGCCAATACGTACACTACCCTTTTTTGGTCTTTTCTGTAAATGGTTTTCTGTAGTTCTTCGCGCTGAATTTTCACCAAATCACTTACAGGAACCATATTTCCCATTTGTCCTTTGATTTTTACATCAGTAATGTCTGTAATTGATGTTTTATCCGCATCATTCAATTTCATGACAATGTCTACCGCATCATTCGATTTTTCATCATACAGATTTCCGATAGGATGTTCGCCCATCAAATACGTAAGATTTCCTACAATTTGCGCTGGTGCAACACCGTTCAACATTGCTTTTTCTTTATCAGCTACCAGTTTGAATTCTGTTTGTGGAGCTTCAACCATCCAATCAACATCTACCACATCATCTGTATTGTTCAGAATATTTTGAACCTGATTAGCTACTTTAATTTGCTCATCGTAATTAGGACCATAAATTTCTGCCACAATCGTTGATAAAACTGGCGGACCAGGCGGAACTTCTACAATTTTTACATTGGCATTGTATTTTTTCGCAATTTTCTGAATTTCTGGACGAATGTTCTTCGCTACATCGTGACTTTGGTTATCTCTGTCTTCTTTGTGCAATAAATTCACCTGAATATCAGCAGTATTGCTTTGTCCACGCATATCATAATGACGAACTAGACCATTGAAAGTAATCGGTGCAGATGAACCAACATAAGACTGATAATTCACCACTTCTGGAACGGTTTTCAGGTATTGTGCAATTTCTTGAGAAACCGAAGCCGTTCTTTCCAAAGTCGTTCCTTCTGGCATATCAATCACCACTTGGATTTCATTTTTATTGTCAAAAGGAAGCATTTTTACTGCCACCCATTTTGTAGCGAAAGCCAACATAGAAATCAATAACAATACTACGGTAATTCCCATCATCGTCCAACGTTTTTTACCGCTGTCTAAGAATGGTTGCTCTATTTTTTTGTAAATTCTATAGATTTTGCTGGCTTCCATACCTTGTTCTTCCTTATGCTCTTCGTCATCTTTTACTTTCAATAAATGATAACCTAAATAAGGAGTAACGGTTAACGCTACGAACAATGAAAGCATCATTGCAATAGAAGCACCAATTGGCATTGGAGACATATAAGGTCCCATCATTCCGCTTACGAAAGCCATCGGTAAAATGGCGGCAATTACAGTGAACGTAGCCAAAATGGTCGGGTTTCCCACTTCATTAATGGCATAAATTGCAGCTTGTTTGAATGGCAATTTCTTCATGTGGAAGTGTCGGTGCATGTTTTCAGCAATAATAATACTGTCGTCTACCACAATTCCCACCACAAAAACCAATGCGAAAAGCGTGATTCTGTTCAGCGTATAACCCAACATATAGTAACTGAAAAGTGTCAATGCAAAGGTTAAAGGAACTGAGAAAAACACGACTAATCCGCCTCTCCAACCCATTGCGAGCATTACCAAAACGGTTACTGCTAAAATCGCTACTCCAAGGTGCATCAATAATTCTGAAACTTTGTGAGAAGCGGTTTCTCCATAGTTTCTGGTGACTTCTACATGAACATCATTCGGAATTAAAGTTTTCTTTAAATCTTCTACTTTATCCAAAATCTGTTCAGAAATTTTCATCGCATCTGCTCCTTTTACTTTAGAAACAGAAAGCGTAACCGCAGGATATTCTGATTTGAATTTTTTACCATTTTCTACTGCATTACCATAACCGAAACTCACATAATTGGCTGGAGATTGTGCTCCGTCTTCTACTTTTGCAATTTGTTTCAGGTAAACGGGCATATTTTGCGAAGTTCCTACCACCAAATTTTCTACATCCTCTGCAGAACTTAAAAATTGTCCTATCGTCAATAGATACTCAGTGTCATTAGCATCAAAACTTCCTGATTGTGAACTTCCGTTATTGGCTTGAATCATTTGCATCACGTTTAATGCATCAATGCTCAATTCAGCCATTTTATCTTTGTCTAATTCTACTTTTAACTGACGGTTTCTCCCTCCAATGACTTTGGTTAAAGAAACATCTTTAATTTTCTTGATTTCCGAAGACAATTCTTCTGTCATCTGACGAAGTTCGTAATCGTTGTATTTTTCACTCCAAAGTGTTAAACCCAGCATCGGAACATCATCAATAGAACGAGTTTTCACCATCGGTTCATACACTCCTTTCGGAAAAATATTTTTATTTTTCATGAGTTCGTCATAGAGTTTCACGTAAGAACGCTCTGTATCTTCGCCTACGTAAAACTGAACGATAATCATGGCTTGTCCGTTCATTGCCATAGAATGAACGTGCTCTACTCCTTTTATGTTTGAGATGATTTTTTCTAATGGTTTTACCACTCTGCTTTCTACCTCTTTCGGTGAAGCACCGGGATAACCTACCATTACGTCTGCCATTGGAACGATAATCTGTGGCTCTTCTTCTCTTGGTATTAATGTGGAACTGTACACCCCAATAATCATCAATGCAATCATCAACAAAATCGTTAATTTTGAATTGATAAAAAACTCAGCGATGCGTCCTGCAAATCCTTTTTCCATACTATTCTCTATTTGTTACGGGTTTCGGGTTACGGGTTTCGAGTAAAAAACTCGTATCTCGTATCTCGGAACTCGTATTATTTTAAAATAACTTTTGCACCGTTAAACAATTTTCCTTCTGCTGAAATGATGTACTGGTCATTTGCATTAAGACCTGATAAAATTTCTACTTGATCACCGAAAGTTTTACCCACTTTTACCCATCTTAGAACTGCGGTATTTTGTGAACTCACGGTGTACACTCCTGTTAATTGTCCGTTTTCTACGATTGCAGATTTAGGAATCATTACGCCTTCTTGAAAATCCTGATTCACATTTCCAGAATTTTTGAAAGGAAACTGAACATTCACAAACATTCCCGGTAATAAATCTTTAGAAGCTGGAACATTGATTTTCACTAAGTATTGTCCACCAGTATTCGTTGAAGATCTGCTGATTTCTGAAACCGTACCCGAAACTTCTTTATTGGTAGATTTCAACGTTACTTTTACTGGCATTCCAGATTTTAAAAGGGTAATATTCTGTTCAGAAACCAAAACTTGTGCTTGCAAAGCTCCCGGAGATTCTATCGTTAGTAAAGGCATTCCTGGACTTGCCATATCACCTTGACTGGCATATTTCGCAGTAACTGTACCAGAAATAGGCGCCGTAACATTGGTATATCTGTACTGAGCATTTACTTCGTTTTTCATTTGTTGCGCTGCCTGTAAACCTGCTTGAGCCATTTCATAACGCGCTCTCATATCATCTAATTCTTTTTGAGAAGCACTTTGATTTTTGTATAAATTTTGAAATCTTTCAAAATCTTTTTTCGCGATATTGTAATTGGCTTGTGCTTGCGCTATTCCAGCAGAAGCTTGTCCGCCTTTTGCCTGAATATCTGTACTGTTGATGCTTACTAAAAGTTGACCAGCATTCACATATTGCCCTACTTCTGCGCGCATTGCAGTAATGTACCCCATCATTCTGGTGGAAACATTTACCGAATTTTTAGCTACCAATTTTCCACTTGCTGTAGCATTAGAACCTACTGCGTTGGTGGCAGATTTATTTACGGTAACCGCGATTGGTTTGTCATTCAATTCTGCAGATTTATTTTCGTCTGAAGAACAACTTGCAAGGAATAAGCTTCCTAAAAATAATGCTGAATAAATATATTTTTTCATAATGATTTATTTAAATTTAAACACAGAGAAGCAGTGAACACACAGCGTTCACAGAGATTTTAATTTTTTAAAAATTTATAGTATTCTAAAGCGACATTGTATTCAAAAATAGCTTGTTGGTATTCCAAATCTTTTTGAGACATCGTGGTTTCACTCATTAACAAGTCTGATGATTTCTCTAAACCTTGGTCATATCTGTTTTTACGAATTCTGTAGGCTTCTTTGCTTTGTTCCAGCGCTAGTTTGGTAAGGTTTACCTTGTTTTCAGCATCTTGAACTTGGCGATTTACTTTATTGAGTTCTAACTGACTTTGTTTATTGTATTGAGTGATTTCGGTTTGTGCTTTGGTGAGTTCTGCTTTGTATTTTTCCTGTTCAGATTTTGCTTTTAAACCATCAAAAACATTCCAAGACAACTGAACTCCTGCCAAATAACCATTGGCTCCAAACTGTGCGAATTTGTTATCATACAATTCAAAACTTCCGAAAGCATTTAATCTTGGTAAAAATTTGGCTTTGGTAGATTTAATCAGATAATCGTACGCTTCTAGAGATTTTTGATACGCCTGTAAATCTTTTCTTTCCACATTTAGTGTAGCCGTATTTTCTAAAATCTGGTTTTGAAATTCTAATTTTTCAGTAGGCTTGAAAACCTTATTGAAAGACTCTTCGTCTAATAAGAAATAAAGGTAATCCGAAGCATTTTTTATGTTAGATTTCGCATAAGCGATTTGATTTTCAATTTCTTTTACACGAACGTCTATGTATAACACTTCCGTTTTCTGAATCATTCCGTTTTTGAAATAATTGTCGATTACTTTTTTGTTGGCTAGCGTTGTGGTTTTAGCATTTTCAAGTGTTTCAAGCATTCTGTACGCTAATTGCAGTTGCATGTATGCTTTTTTGAACTCAAACTGAATGTATTCTTTGGTTCTTTCTGCTTTAATTTTTAAAACTTCAGATTTTACTTGTCCTGCTTTTTTAAGATACACTGCATCCATGTTGATGATGGGTTGTTGTACCTCAATTTTAGTAGCGAAATTAGAAATTGCGTCTGGAGCATTTAATTTAGCTGGGTCAAAATCCATTTGCGTAATACGCTCCTGATTCAATTTAGAACCGAAAGCGTACAAAGGATTATTGGTATTCGAAAAAGTGTAAGAAGCATTTACGTTTGGTAAATACATTGCTCTCGTTCCCAATAGTTCTGCTTGTGCTAATTTGGCTTCGTCATTTGCCAATTTCACTTGAAGATTTTGGTCTACCATTCTTTGTTCTAATTCTGCTCTAGAAATTCTGATGGTGTCTTGAGAGAAACCTTTCAGAACGAGCGAAAAAACAAAAACTATCGTAAAAAATTTTCTCATTGTATTTAAATTTTTCTTTTTTTAATTTATTTTAATTATTGAAATCGAGAATTTTGATACACGTTCTCTATTTCTTCGGCAAAAATATTGGTGATAAAAATCATGTGCAGTAACTTATGTTACATTCAGAAAATTCTTTTGTTAGAAAGAAAAAAAAACAAAACGATAGACTATTAAAATCTATCGTTTTCAATTAATATAACAACTACTTGTTCAGTATACTATATAGTTCAATAGTTAGTCTTTAATGAGCTTACTATAGATTTCTTTTTCGTCTAATTTTTTTGTGCAGAAGAACCAATCTTTGCAATCTAAATTTTCTTTATCTTCCATCCTTTCTTTTGCAACACCACAAGATCCGGCAGTAGGAACAATCACGTCATCTCCAGGTCTCCAATCTGCAGGAGTGGCTACTCCAAATTCATCTGTAGTCTGCATCGCAATAAGGGCACGATACAATTCATCAAAATTTCTACCGATACTTAATGGATAATAGATAATTGCTCTAATAATGCCTTTTGGGTCAACAAAAAACACTGCTCTTACTGCTTTGGTATTGCTTTCCCCTGGTTGAATCATACCATATTTCTTAGCTACTTCCATTGTAATGTCTTCAATCAATGGAAAAGTAACTTCAATGTCTTTCATTCCATTAAACTCTATTTTTTCTTTAATGGTTCTTAACCAAGCTATATGACTGTAAAGACCATCTACAGATAAGCCAACCAATTCACAATTAGCTTTTCTAAATTTCTCCTGAAGATGTGCAAAAGTCATAAATTCTGAAGTACACACCGGTGTAAAATCAGCAGGGTGACTAAATAGAATACTCCATTTTCCTTGATAATCAGAAGGGAAATTAATTTCACCTTGAGTTGTAACTGCTTTGAACTGCGGAGCTTTTTCTCCAATTCTTGGCATGTTGAATGTTTCTTGTACTTGCTGTTCCATTTTATTTATTTTTTAATTATAGAGCAAATTTAAACCCGTTTTAATAGAAGAAGTGTTACTTGAGTTACACTTACGATAGATGAAATCGATTGCTCTAATTTGCTCTTTTCTGTATATTTTTATTAATGTTTATCCTCTCCTCTTGTTCCTCCATGACCAAGAGCTACTACTCGCAAAATTTTGATATTAAGAATAAGAAATCTAAAAAACTGATAGAACGGATTTTGCATTTTAGATTTCATTTTTGCAGATATTCTTTGTGCCATAACTTTTATTTTAAATTAAGATTAAAAATTTATTCGGGGATCATAAACCAAAATGGTTTCATCTTAGCTTTCCAGAGAAATGCAAAATGTAAAGAATACTTAACCCAATGACCTCCTAAACCAATTTCGCCAAAAGTTTTTTTCAAATCTCTACCGCCAGAATTTTTATATTTTACATAGTCTGGGACAATAGGAAAAGTAGTAATTGTAACCGCAGAACCTTTAGTGAATCCAAATCCTGAAGATGCTACACAAGCAGCTCCCATATTTCCTAAAGAACCACGATGCGGTGTAATAATTTCACCTTTTTTAATACTTTCTATGATATTTTCTGCAACCAATTTAGCAGTAATTCCAGATGGCATTCCTGTTCTTGGTGGCGCTGGAAAAATTTCGGTTCCATTAGGTGATTTTCTCGGTTTAGAAATAGAATGCGGTGGCGCAAAAGCAATTCCCGGAGCAAAAATATTAGGATAGCTTGGATTTTGATAGGTTTCTGGCCAGTCTTGCACCGTCCATTCTTCATAAGGTTTTGCTGTATAATCTGCGTCTACTACCATAAATCCGCGAAATAATTTTTCGGTAATATCTGCTCCATACTTGTCATATGCTTTAAATCCATGTCCAGAAAAAGCAGGAATTAACATTGCAAAATCAAATGTTTCGGTTTTATATTCTCCATTTAAGTTTTCGTAATGAGCAATCCCATTTTCAATTTTGTTTACACCAGCTCCCAAAATCCACTTAATTTCTCTATCTTCAAAAATCATTTCTACCATATCGCTCGATTTCATAATCATATCGCCATATGTAAGCAACATTCCATCCATTCCAAAATCACCAAGTTCATTTTCGTTCGAAATCCAAGTAATTTCTACTTTTTCTCTTAAGCCACAACGTCTTAACTCCGAGTCTACATTCAGAATATATTCAAATGCTGCACCTTGACATGTAGCTTTTGCATGACCAGTTCCAATAAGAATTTTCATTTTCTCATTAGATTTTTTGAGTTTTAATTTTAAATTAGTGAAGGCAGCAGAAGCATGCTCTGCATGATCATAGCTACAAACCGAATAGCATTTATTCGTTCCGGGATTCAAACCTTCGGTTAGGTCAAAGGCTAGTTTCGGTCCTGTAGCATTAATCAAAAAATCATAATCAATTATTTCATGTTTTCCCTTATTATCTCCAAAAACATATTCTGCAATTACATAAGGTTTAGCATTTTTTACATCCCCTTCTGGATGAAAAGAAATTACTTTTGCTTGTTTATAGCCTATATGATGTTTTTTATATAGTGGAGCTAATGGAAATTTCACATCATTAGGAGACATTCTGCCAATACCTACCCAAATATTAGACGGCACCCATTGATAATTAGAATTGGGAGAAACCACCAAAATTTCGTGCTCATTACCCAATTTCCTACGAAGATGCGTAGCTGCGGTATGACCAGCAATACCAGCACCAAGAATTACAATTTTCGACATAATTTATAATTTTGTTACCAAAATAGCAACAATTATTACTTTTAAACTGTAACCCATGTTACAAAAAGCATTTTTTATTAATAATTTTTAAAGGTTTAAATTTTCAATAATTTCTCCAATTTCAAAATATTTTGCTTTTTCGAAATTGATATGATTCTCAGTCAATTCATTGCGTAACCCCATTCCCATTCCGTAATAATAGAATTTATCTACTCCAGAAAGTTGATTGAGGATTTCTGCATGAGAATGATATTTTTTTTCATTACTATCATGATGATGATTACAGCAACCATCTTCGTGATGATGAGCATGAAGATTTTCTTCGAATTTCTCTGAAATTAACTTTCCATTTTCTATTTCAAAAAATGCAAATTCTCTACATTTTCCTGTGTGAGCAGCAATGGTTTCCATGATGGCAATGATAAAGGTAATTCCTAATGTGAGCGGAACAAAAAGCCAATGGTACATTGCTGTAAGGGCAAATTGCGCTCTGCTCCAATTGACCAATTCCCAATCTATATGATTCATCGTTGTAATATTTCTATTTTTTAATTTTTGTCAAAGTATTTTGCAAATATTCTATTCTTTGTTCGTTACTCTCAAAATTAGTTTTAAGAAAGTCCTTAAAGAAAAACATCTTAAGAATTCCGAACATGATAAATAGTTTAACAACAGCAATAATCCAAAGAGATTTACTTTCTTTTGACATAATGCTAAAACCATGTTTATAGAGCTTTACTAACTCGATAAAAGGATACAATAAAAAGTTATAGAAAGTTTGCATTGTTGAAAAATCAAAAATTTATGATGAAAAAAAACTTTAATTTCTACAACACAAAGTTAAGCTAGGAATGCTCTAACTTCTTGGTTTACAAAACGGAGAAAATGGTAATAATTATTTATTTAGATTTTTTCTAAAATCTATAGGAGAAACTCCAGCATTGGATTTAAAGAATTTAGTAAAATACGAATTGTCTTCAAAGTTAAGTTCAAAAGCATTCTGCGAAATGGTAGATTGGGTATTAACCAATAATCTCTTAGCCTCTAAGATGATTCTGTTTCTAATCATTTCCCCAGCTGTTTTACCCGTAATAAATTTACAAACGGAATTTAGATAATTTGGAGTAACAGCTAATTGATCTGCGTAAAATTTAGGATAATGTTCTTCTTTGAAATACTTTTCAAGTGATCCTTCAAATTTTCTTACCAAATTATTTTGAGTATAATTAAAATTAGTTTGGTTCACTGATTTTACATCTTCAGAAATTAATAGTAAAATTTCTAAAATGCACAATTTTGTAAGTTATGATGTATATTTATAACTTCCATCATTAAAATCTAAAATTTTTGCGAAAGCATATTTTATGTCCTTTTGATTATTTTTAATCTGATGATAACAATTTTTGCCACTTTTGCTGAATAAAGGCAATTGATCAATGAAATTTGCTTGTAAAAGAAATTGATTTAATAAATTTTCATTAAAATTTATAAGAAAACCTTTAGTATTTTTATGGTTAAAAACTAAATCGTGAACTTGACCAGGTCTAAGAAAAAAAACAGAATTATCTTGGATTTCGTAATCTTCAAAATCAATTTTATGAGTACCCGAACCCTTCTCTATATAGAGAATTTGATAAAAAGTATGACGGTGCGGTTTTTTAGGAAGGTAAATATCTTCATGAAGCAATTCCTTCAAATCATGAATAATGTAGTTTTGAATATTTTTTTCATTATTCACTAAATCGCAGACATTTAAAACTGGAAATTTCATAAAAAATTAGTTAGAACACTCTCCAGTTTTAGAAAGGGAATGAGAAATGATTTCTGGTGGATTTCCAAGAAGTGGTAAATCATTTTGTTGCCATTTTACCAAACCACCTTCTAAATAGTAAATCTGGTTAAAGTCTCTATCTTCCAAATATTTAGCAACACTTTTACTTCTGACACTGTTGTTACAAACCAAAACGATTTTCTTATCAGCATCAAAATGTGACCATAATTCTTCTATCTCGCTGAAGGGAATATTTTCTACGATAGGAAGTCTCATTTTATACAATTCAAATTCATAGCGTTCTCTCACGTCTACCAATTGAATGGTTTCGTTTATCATCGTTTGAAAGGTATTAGGACAAATGCTTTTCATGGAAATTTTCAATTTATTGGGTTAAAAAAGACTCTGTTGATCTTTATTAAATGCAAAATTGAATTTTTCTAAAAAACCGCTTTGTAACAAGTGTTACAGAAATCAAAAGAGTTGATAACATATATTTAAAACCGAAGTTTTAATTGAAAAAATATAAATAATTAGAATAGAATAGCGCCTTCTAATTCTAGGAGTTTTTGTTTTCGCCAAATTCCACCGCCATAACCTGTAAGATTTCCATCGCTGCCAATCACTCTATGACAAGGAACCAAGATGGAAATTTTATTCATTCCATTGGCATTTGCCACTGCTCTTACTTTTTTGCTATCTCCCAAAATTTCAGATTGTTGGGCATAGCTCCAAGTTTCACCATACGGAATTTTCATCAAGATTTTCCAAACAGATTTCTGAAAATCTGAACCTACAAAATGAAGTGGAACGGTAAATTCTTTTCTTTTTCCTTCAAAATATTCGGTAAGTTGTTCTTCTAAACTATTAAAATGAGGATTCTCTCCTTGAATAATATTGGCATTTAAGGATTTAGAGAGGTGTTTCAGTTCGGTTTCCAGCATTTTTCTGTCTGTAAATTCCAGCATACAAATTCCTTCATCCGTTGCAGCGGCATACATGGTTCCGAGTGGAGTTTCGATGCGTTTTAAATCAATTACTTTCTGATTTTTAGAATTTTTAGGAGACACTCCGAAAACATTTTTAAAACTTTCGGTAAAACCGCTTAAACTTTCGTAGCCACTTTCCAGAGCAGTTTCGGTTACGGTTTCTCCTTGTTGAATTTTCTTAAACGCAGAATTAATTCTGAACATTCTTTGATATGCCTGAAACGTAATTCCATGATTTTTCAGAAACCAACGTCTCATGGTTGCAGGCTCTATTCCACGTTTTACCAAATCGTAATCTTTGAACTTCAAAGAAGGATTTTCTGCTAATTCTGTGATGATTTCCTGAATATATTTCGGGGTTTCGTTCAGTTTTTCTAATGGTTTACAAACCTTACAAGGGCGATATCCTTTTAGAATCGCATCTTTCGTATTGCTGAAAAATTCTACATTTTCGGGTTTTGGTTTTCGGGTAGTACAAGTTGGTCTACAGAAAATTCCCGTAGTTTTTACGCCCATCCAAAAAACGCCTTCGAAACTTGCATCTTTATTGAAAGAAGCATTATACATGATATCGTTAGGTAAGTTCATAAATGATGATTGATATATGATGATTGAAAAAAGATATGATAAACTTTGTCAAAGATTTTAAAACTTTGACAAAGTAATGCAAATGTAGATTTTTAGGAATGGATAATACAACCGAAAAATGAACAAGTATTTTTGATTTTAGATTTTAGATGTGAGATGTTGGATGGGACTCTTCGACTACTGCTAAGAGAGACAAACATTTAAAATTCTGTTGGATTTGCGCGAGGGCGAAGTGTATTGTTGGAGCTCTTTTTAATTTTTTAGAAAAAATTTAAAAAAGCGACTACACGAAGACCGACCTTTTTTCGGCGGATGAAAAAACGCTTTTAGAAATTTTCTAAAAGCGTTTTTAGCGTTGGCAAAAAAAGGACGCGCCCAAAAATTACTTTTTCGGTTCGTTTTTCTTTTTGATGTCGCTTTCTATTTTTTTGATGGCTTTTAAATTATCAATAATCTGTAGCGTTTCTTCTACATTTAGAATTTCTACTGGAATATCTGCTCTGGTTTTGTCCCACTCGAAAACCAAATTCAGTTTTTCGTCTGTAATATCTTCGAAATTAATGGTAAAACGTTCCATTTTTTCGTTCATCATTTTTACAGGAACAGTAGTAGTAGCCACATCTTCTTTTGCATCATAGGTATAAGCTCCCCAATTGTTAACCCCTCTATTTAAAATGATTTTCCATTCTTTTTCTTGAGGAACTACATACAAAGCGTAGGTTCCTTTTTTCACTTTTTGACCGCCAAAAAGCACTTCTTGACCAAAAGTAATTTTGGTAGCTTCATTGGCTCCAGCTCTCCAAACTTGACCGAAAGGAACCAGTTCTCCGAAGACTTTTCTTCCTTTTACCGCTGGTCTACCATATTCTATAGAGATTTTGGTCACCGAAAATTGCTGTTCTACGGTTTGTCTTGGGCTTACAGCTGGAATGTTATATTGTTGAGCAAAACCAAGCATTGCTACATTTAGAAATGCGAAAAGTGAAATTCTTTTTAACATAAATATCATTTTTAAATTTTTGATAAAGATAATATTTTTCAAACAAAAAACCTTTAAGTTTTTTTGTGTGCAAATTGTAAACTACCTGTTTTTGGTAGTTAAATTAATTTTCTTTGCAAAAAATTACAGAGATGGATAACTATATTTACACAGTAGAAATACCAGCAATACTTAATTTATTATTAAATTATGAAACAAGAGAATTTAAAGATTCAAATCCCAGGATTGCAAGGGAAAAAGCTATAATCTATTTATCAGATATAATTAAAAAAGCTATTGAAAGAGAAATTATCACTATTAAATTTTTCACAGATAATAATTCTTTGGAATTAAAAAAAATTGAAAAGAAAGAAGATTTACCTTGTTTAGAAAATACACAAATTTTAGATTTTGAAAAAATTTCAGAGTACTCTATTCAATATTCTTACAATGATTATATAATGTGGGATGCCTATAGAATTAGAAATAACGGTCAAGAAATACTTGAAAATTATGGTTTTCTGAGGATAATGTTATCTAGCTCAAAATATAATATAAAAGAATGCATTTTAGATTTCAAAAACACAGATCATCAATCAATTAATTTAGAAATAAAAATTTTAAAAGATTTTTTAGATTATGTCTTGTCCTGAAAAAAGTTGACTAAAAATTAGATAATATGTCAACAAAAAAGAAAATTTCAAAAATTCCAATTGCCCCACAAATTTATAGCGAAGCATTTAAACGTCAAGTTGTAAGTGAATTTGAGAGGGGTTTATTTACTAAAGCAGAACTTCGAAGACGTTACAATATTCAAGGCAATAGTTGTCTACCAAGATGGTTAAAAAAATATGGTAAATTTACCTATGAAGATAAATTAACTATTGGTCGTCCTATGAAAGATCCTCAACAACAGCGTATAAAAGAGCTAGAGGCTCAATTAGCAAAAAAAGAAGAAGAATTAAAAGTATTCAAACGATTTATTGAAATAGCTGAACGTGAGCTTAAAATTGATATTGTAAAAAAGTCTGGTTCCAAGCAGTTGAAGAAATAAATGTAAATAGTTCATTGACTATTTATGAGTTATGCGAACTGTTTGGATACACAAAACAAGCATTTTACAAGCGAAAGTCAAAGGTAAAAACGCCTAAATACAACTCAGAATTATTACGAAGTTTAGTAGTTACTATTCGTAAGCAATTACCCCGAACAGGTGGCAAGAAACTTTATGTAATGTTACAAGATGAATTTATAAAACATCATATATCAATTGGTCGGGATCATTTTTTAGATTTTTTAAAAGCAGAATATTTACAAGTACCTAAAGTTCGAAGATATTACAAAACAACAAACTCAAGACATTGGATGAAACGCTATCCAAATTTAATTAGCAATTTTGTACTTAACAGACCTGAGCAAGTTTGGGTTGCTGATATAACTTATTTACGAACAAAAGAGAAAACATACTATTTGCATTTACTCACTGATGCTTGTTCCAAGAAAATCGTTGGTTATCAACTGTCAGATAATTTAATGAGTTCAACTACAGTAAAAGCTTTAGAAATGGCTTTGATTAACAGGGAAACAAAAAATCAACTCATTCACCATTCTGATAGAGGTTTACAATATTGCAGTAAAGAGTATACCGAATTGTTAAAGAAAAACAATATTTTAATTAGTATGACGCAAGAATACGACCCGTATGAAAATGCAGTAGCAGAAAGAGTAAATGGAATTTTAAAAGAAGAATTTGGTTTACATGAAATATTTGAAAACTATCAAAATTTAAACAAACAAGTTACACAAGCCATAACTTTATACAACAATTTTAGAATACATATGTCAATTAATATGATAACTCCAAACCAAGCGCATCAACAAAAAACAATACAATTAAAACAATGGAAAAAAATAAATCGTAACAGAATTAATTCTGCTACGATTTAACTATATTTGAATTATTAACGAGTCAACCTTTTTTAGGACAACTCAATCTGAAAAATTTTCAATCTCAACCCATAAAACTGTAAAAGTTGCCCAATGAAAATTTGGGCGACAAAAATGCAATTCCTTCCTTTGGTCGAAAATGCATTTTTGCAATAAAAGGAGCAACCACATTTCTAAAACATTGCCACATCTTTGCTGTTTGATGTTTTTGAAAAGAGGTTGCTGAGTTATTTGTTGATAATTTTTTCTAAAAAATTAATTCCAATTTACTTTCAAATCTTTAAATTCTAGATTTGATTTCGTATCCTCAAACAAGTTTCTTATAGGCTGTGAAGTTTCTTTGAATCTAAAAAATTTTATAAAAAGTGGCTCGTTCTCTATATTTTTAAAAGAAAAAGTTAATTTAATAGGGGTATTAAAAGCCAATTCAGGGTACGGTCTGCTGGATTTGTAAAGATCAATTTCATATTCTACCCCTTCAATATCAAAAATTGAAATATCTCCAATTGTCATCTTTTTGTTCTCATCTTTTGCTTCCACAAGAAAGGTAATACTAATAGTCTTTTCGGCTTTGTTCCCCGTTACTTTTGTTATTTTGAATGAAGAGTTATCTTTTTCTGTTTCTAAAATTGCTTTATTGATTTCAACTATTTTTTTTAGGTAGTCATTTTCTGAAACCAAAACTTTATTCGTTGATATAAGTGCTTCATTTTCTTTTTTTAGAGCTTCGCAATTGTTTTGGCTGAATCCTAGTGTCGTTATAGAAAGCGTGGATAGGATTAATAATTCTTCATTTTGAGTATTTAATGTGTTTACAAATATATCATTAAAATAGCATTTTCAACCAAAAAATGCAATGCTTTATTTCGGTTAATGCTTCCCAGAATGTATCATTTTAAAAATATGTAAAATTGATGGAAAAAGGGCTTCCATTGATTCTCTGGCTCCGTTGGTAGAACCTGGTAAAGCGATAACCAATGTGTCGCCAATTAATCCGCCAATGCTTCTTGATAATATAGAATACGGCATTCGGTTTTGTCCGTATTGCCTTAAATGTTCGCCAATTCCAGGTATTTCTCGATTCAATAATGGTTGAATGGCTTCTGGGGTAAAATCTCGTTTAGAAAGGCCGGTGCCACCAGTGATAATAATGAGTTCTATTTTTTCTGAAATATAGTTCTCAATTTGGTTTTGAATACTTTCTATACCATCTGGAATGATGTCATAATTACAAATTTCTACAGGTTCTGTTTTTAATTTTTCTAAAATAATTTTCCCTGAAAAGTCTTCTTTTTTACCTTCGGAAATACTATCCGAACAAACCAAAACAGCGGTTTTTACCGGATTATCAAAATGGTCTTTTTTGTCTGATTTGCCACCTTTTTTTTCTAATAATTTAATGTTTTTAATCTCAATCTCTTTGTCGATTGGCTTTAGCATATCATAAAAAGTAAGTGCTACCACCGAAGCTGCGTGCATTGCTTCTACTTCCACCCCTGTTTTATAGATGGTTTTTATTTCCACAAAAATAGAAACTTCCAAACCCGAAATTTCATAACTAATTTTCGTGTATTCTATAGGTAATGGATGACAATCGGGAATCATATCCGAAGTTCGTTTAGCAGCATAAAGCCCAGCTGTTTTTGCCATTTCGAACACATCTCCTTTTGGTACGGTTTTATTTTCCAAAGCCAAAATGGTTTCAGGTTTACTTACCGCAACTACCGCTTTTGCGATGGCAATTCTTAATGAATTATATTTGTGTGTTATATCTACCATTCTATTATTTTTAATTTTCTAATTATTTTCTTTCCATTGATGGGTTTCGTCTTCAAAAATTTCTTTTCCCCAAATCGGCACTTCGGCTTTTATTCGTTCTACGAGTTCATCACAGGCTTGTTGTGCTGGTTTTCGATGTTTTGAAGATGTAAAAACAAAAAGGCAAATTTCGCCTGCTTTTATTTTGCCTAAACTATGATAAATGTGCATACATGTCAAAGCGTATTTTGCAAAAATATCTTCCCGAATGGCTGCAATTTTTTGTTCGGCAAGTTCACGATAGGTGGTAAATTCTATGGCTTTTACTACTTTATGGTCTATTTCATCAGCTCTTACTTGTCCTAAGAAAATGGAATGTCCGCCAATATTGGTTTTGTGTTGATGATGGGCGATGCTCGTTGCAATTTTTTCTGGAGAAATGGCTCCTTCTATAAAACTATTTTTCATTTTTTTCTAAAACTACAAAAGGTAAAATTTTGAACAGTATTAAAAGGTGTTTTATGGTCTGTTGTAAAGCAGTTTATCTTTTTAAAATAAGGCAAAAAAGCTTCTTGCAAAGATTTTTCAGAATATTGTTTAATATCGATTCCGCTGCATTTTTTTGGTCCATTTTCCGAAAATGTACCTATAATAAGTACTCCATTAACAGCAATGTTTTCATTAGCAGTTTTGATGTAATTTTCTATGTACTCATGCTCCGTGAGAAAATGAAAAGTAGCTCTATCATGCCAAAAATCGTATTTTTCTATTGGTTGAAAATGTGCTGCATTGGCTTCAATCCATTTTACATTTTTGGCTTTATCTCCAAGTCTTTGTTTTGCTCTATCTAAAGCATATTTAGAAATATCAAGCACCGAAATGTCTTGATGACCAAGTTCTAATAAATAATCTACCAAATAGCTGTCGCCATCACCAACATCAATAATTTTAGCATAATTGTGAACGGAAAACATTTCGAAAAAGCCTAAAGAAGTTTGAGGTTTTTGTTGAAACCAACTTACTTCATTCAGTTGCTTGGTTTGGTATATATTTTCCCAATGTTCTTTTGTATTCATTATTATTTCTTAAAAATTTCTACTCCTTTTTGTACCGAATAACAAGGTTTTGCATAAGCCTTTTCTTGTAACAAAAGTACTGCTTTTTTGCTTCTTATTCCACTTTTGCAAATAAAAACCAGAACATCAAATTGTTGTAATAATGTAATGTTTTCGGGCAAATCAGACAAAGGAATTTCAAGCACAGGAAAGATTGTTATTTTAGGCAATTCGTTTTTTTCTCGTACATCTATCAACACTGATTTTTCTTGGCTTAAAATATGTTCCAAATCTTTCAGTTCTTCCAGAGAAAATTCATCAGCACAGAAAAATCCATAATTATTTTGTAGAATTTCTTCTTTAGATGTTGGCAAAAATATTTTTTCGTTTTTAAATATAGAAAGCTGTGTTATTTGATTAATCAAACTATTGAATAACAATAGTTTACCAGAATTTACAACACCTATTTTTGTTATGATTTTGATAACTTCATTGGCTTGCAAACTCCCCGTAATACCTGCATGTGTACCAATAACGCCCGCTTCATTGCAATTCGGAACTGCTTTTTCATTAGGGATTTCCGAAAAAACATCTCTCAAATTATAGGGATTTTCTCCATAATGAAATACAGACAATTGAGCTTCAAACTGATAAATAGATGCAAAAACCAAAGGTTTTTTTTGTAAATAACAGACATCATTCAGTAAATATCGAATCGAAAAATGATCGGTACAATCTACTACCACGTCATAATCTGTTATAATTTTGAAAATAGAAAGAGTATCAATAAAAAAATCATAAACTTCGAGCTCTATTGTTGAATTTAATTTTGTAATTTTTTCTTTTGCAACTTGTGCTTTATTTTTACCTAATTCTGTTTCATTGTATAATACTTGTCTTTGTAAATTACTTATTTCTACTTTATCTCCATCTGCAATTCCTAATTTTCCGACTCCTGCAGCAGCAAGATATTGTAGTACAGGAACGCCTAAACCTCCTGCTCCAACTACCAAAACTTTAGATTTTGCCAATAAGTTTTGGGCTTCATTACCAAAATTCGGTAAAATAATTTGTCTGGAATATCTTTGCATTTTTTTAGAATTTATCCACCAGAAAATGGTGGCATTAGAGCGATAGATTGAGGTTGAATAATCATATAATCTTCATCAGAAATCAGTTCATCGTTTATGGCAATGCTATACATTAGGGTTTTCAACAACGGAAATTGCTCTTCTAATGTAGTTTTGAGTTCTGCCAAATTCATAGGAAACGCCAGTTCTATTTCCTTATTTACAATTTCTGTAATTTTCCCAAAGGTTTTAATTTCCATAGTTAAATAACTTTTCTGCCGTTTTTAATTCTTTTAAAGTGTTGATATTCAGTTTTTCTAAAGAAGAGAAGTTAAATTCAATTTTTTTAAGACTGTTTTCGTTAACAAATTTCATCAATTTCAATTGGTTTTGTAAAATATTTTCTTTCAATTTTTCGAATAAATGAAACGGATAAATCCCAAAAAGCGGATAAATTTTATCTTCTGAAAACGCCAAAGTCAATTCGCATTTTTGATGATTTTCTAGTAAATGAGTAATCTGTTTTTCAGTAATAAATGGCGTATCTACACTGATGATGAGGCAATCTGTTTGAGCATCATTCAAAGCGGTAAAAATTCCACCTAAAGGTCCTTTTTTGGGATAAACATCTTCTAGAACTTCTAAATTAAATTTATGATAATTAATATGATGAGCGATTATTTTTATGTCAAGGTCTAGCTTTTGCAAAGTCTCAATTAAATAAGAAATTAAAGGTTTTTGATGAAGTAGCACCAATCCTTTATCCGTTCCCATTCGTGAACTTTTTCCGCCAGAAAGAATGTATGTTTTCATGTTGATTTAGGTTGTAAAAAGTTTGAAACAAGCAATTATTAATACAAAAGCAAGCGTGTATTGTATCCACAGAATTTTGAATTTGTTAGCTCCAAAAAATCCACCCAAAATCCCTCCAAAAAGCGTGAAAATAAGTATCTGTACAATATTTTCGGAAAATTGAAGTGTAGCAAAACTCTTTCCCAACAATCCTGCTAAAGAATTTACAAAAATGAAAATGGCACTTACAGCTGCAGTTTGTTTTACGGTGCACCAACCCAAAAGTATCAAAATTGGACTTAAAATAACACCTCCACCAATGCCTAATAAGCCTGAAAGTAAGCCAATTAATAATCCTAAAACAATGACTAATAATAAATTTTGTTTCACCTGAAATTGCATTTTTGGAAAAAATCCTAAAAATTTTACAATGGGGATAAACAAAATAAGTCCTAAAATTATTTTGTACCATTTATTGTCCAATGTCCACATTCCTCCTAAAAAAGCCATGGGAATTGAAAATACGATAAGCATGAAAAACAATTTGAAAGGAAACTCTTCTTTTTTGAAAAATTGAGTAAACGAAATAAAAGACACAAAAAGATTCAAAAACAGGGCATTACTTTTAATTTCACTTTGCGGAAATGCAAAAATCGCCATCAATGCAATGTAACCGCTTGCTCCGCCGTGGCCAACCGAAGCGTATAAAAATGCAACTACCGAAAATAGCAGTAGAATTTCCATATCAATTTCGAAATTTTATGACTTCAACTTTGTCACCTATCTGAAAATGTTCTTGATTTTCAGTTAGTATAGCAAATGCATTGGCTTTGGTATACGCATCCATTTGGTAAGACAATTGGTTGTTGAGGATTTCCACTTTATTATTTTCTACAAAAGCTTTTACAAAATGCGTAAGTCCCGATTTTTTAATATATTCATTCATTAAAATGCCAAATTCTTTTTTTGTAAAACTTTCAATACCCATTTTTTCTTTAATAAAAGGTTTTAAATAAACATGAAAACACATCACCACCGCACTCGGATTTCCTGGAAGTGCAAAAATTTCTGTATTGTTCAACGTTCCAAAAAACAAAGGTTTGCCAGGTTTTTGCTTTACTCTGTAAAATGATTCTTGAACGTCTAAATCATCTAAAACAGGTTTTAAAAAATCATAATCACCTACCGAAATTCCGCCGGTAAATATTAGAACATCTACTTTTTCTACATTTTCTTGAATTGCATTTTTCAATTCATTTTTATTATCATCTACCCAAATAGAAAACGATAATTTTAAACCAATTTCTTCAAAAGCCGCAGTAAGAAAAACTGAATTACTATCGTAAATTTGATAATTTTCTAAAGAATTTCCAGCTTTTACCAGTTCTTTTCCTGTAGTAATGATGCCAATTTTGGGAGGAGCAAAAACTTCAAGTTCAGCAATGCCGAAAGTTGCCAAAAAACCAATATATTCCGCTGTTATTTTGGTATTTTTTTTCAGAATTAAAGTTCCTTTTTGTGTTTGTGTTCCTTTTTGTCGAACATTGGCGTTTTTATTCACTTTTTTTTGGAATTTTAACATTCCATTTTCAACCAAAACATCTTCTTGAGGAATTACTGTATCTCCATTTTCAGGAATCGGAGCACCGGTGAAGATTCTTGCAGCTTCTCCTTTTTTTAAAGGTAAAAGCGCATCTGTGCCTGCTTGAATTTCGTTGATTATTTGAAGGTTTAATTCATTTAAAAAATCCTCAAACCGAAAGACATAACCGTCCATTGCAGCATTATCAAAAGAGGGTACGTTGATAGGAGCAAAAACATCATCAGCCGAAACCAAATGAAGGCAATTTGCCAAAGGTAGAATTTCAGTTTTACGATGTTTACTTTTGTTTTTAAGAACCTCAATTGCAGATTGATGAGTTGTCATGAAAATTTTGAATATTTTAGAAAATTTGTTAAATGCTTTTTACCCACCAATTTTTATCATGCTCCGATTTTCTAAATTATGGGGTTGTATGTTTTTGTAATCGTCGAATTGTCCTCCTAATTTTTGATGTTTTAAGAAAATTGATTTTTTGATGATGGGAATGATGTTTTCTCCTTTTCTAAAAGCGGAAATAAGGTCTAATTCATCTTTTCCGAAGAGGCAATTTTTCATTTTACCATCTGCAGTTATTCTCATTCGGTTGCAGGTGCTACAAAACGAATCAGAAAGCGTAGAAATAAAACTTATCGTACCAGAATGCCCGAAAATTCCAAATTTTTTATCGGTATCGTTTTTATCGTCTTTCAATTTGAATAAAGAAAATTGTTCACTTATTTTCTGTAAAGCAATTTTATTGCTCAAGACTTTTTCTTTATTCCAATTATTCTGGTCAAAGGGCATAAATTCTATTAGTCTAATATGAATAGGAAGATCTTTGGTAAGATTTACAAAATCAATAATTTCATCATCATTAACGCCCTTTATCACTACCATATTCAGTTTTACGTGTATGTTTTCTTGCATACAGCGTTGGATGTTTTCCCAAACTTTAGCAAAGTGATTGCGTTGTGTAATGGTTTTAAATTTTTGGTCATTTAGCGTATCTAAACTGATATTAATGGAAGAAATATCTGCTTTTTTGAGTTCCTCCAAATAGTTATCAATTAGTAAACCATTGGTTGTAATGCCTATTTTGATGGGTAATAAAGATAGTTTTGAGATAATTTCGCCAAAATCTTTTCTTACCAAAGGTTCGCCACCAGTCAATCGTATTTTATTAACGCCCAACTGTACAAAAATTTTTGAAATGTCAAAAATTTCTTCGGGAGACATTAAAAGTTTTTGTTTCAGAAAACTCATTTTTTCATCAGGCATACAATAGGAACAGCGGAAGTTGCAATTATCGGTAATGGATAATCGCAAGTAATCGTGTATTCTATTGTACCTATCTTTCAACATTGATTATTTTACATTTTTAGGTAAAAAATACAGCCAAATAGTACCTGCCAAAAATAAAACCAATGAAGCAATAAAAGTACTGTAAGCTACTTCTTGATGCCCATCTAAGGCATTGTTTAAAGCGGTGTAAAGTAACCAAATCTGAATCAGTAAATTCGCTAAAAGCACTACAATAAGGGTAGACATAATCATGCTTTTTTTCTGCGGATGTGCATTTTCTTGCCCAGTTCTGAAATTACTCATACGTTTTCTGTTTTAGGATGTTGTACAAAAATATCGTCTCCTTGCAAAGTAACCACTAATTTTTTTAAAGGTCTTGGTGGTGGTCCTTGCAATACTTCACCAGTTTTTACATCAAACCAACCGTTATGACAAGGGCATTCTATTTTCAAAGTACCTGGTTTGTAATACACAGCACAAGAAAGATGTGTGCATTTTTGTTCATAAGCATAAAATTCGCCTTCTTCGGTATGTATTAAAATATAAGGAACGGAGTCATTTTTTAGCACAAAAGACTTAGTTCCGCCTACCGGAATATCATTTTTGGCGCAAATTTTTTGTTTTTCCCCTATTGTTTTATCATCAGAAAAAAATGTTTTTGCAGCAATAATTCCGTTTCCTAAAACCATTCCTCCTGAAACTACTGCCAGTAATTTTGCAAAATCTCTTCGGCTTACTTGGATGGCTTCACCTCTATTTATAGGAAAATCTTGCTTCCAATGTTTATCTTCGTTTTCCATTATTAAGAATTGATAGTTTAAAAAATTGTTTAAAAATTAAAATATTTTTAGTTCTGTGCTTCCTTTTGGCATCATAATGTTCACTTTTGTTTTTACGGTTTCCATCCCGAAAATAAATCGATTAACAGGCGTAGAATTAGGCCTCATTTTTTCCATTTCTTCTTTGGTACCATAAAACAAAGCTCCACTAGGGCAAACCGTTGCACACATTGGTTTTTTGCCAATACTAGTTCTGTCGTAGCACATATTACATTTCATCATTAGGTCATATTGTTCCATTTTTTTTGGAACACCAAACGGACAAGCCATCACGCAATTAGAGCATCCAATACACCGAGAAGTATTGGCAGTATGCACAATTCCGAATTCATCTTTGGTAATCGCATCTGCAGGGCAAACATTGGCACAAACAGGGTCTTCGCAGTGCATACACACTTGTACGGTGGTTTGTATGGTTTCGGCTCTATTTACATAATTGACATGAATCATTGGTTCTTCGCCATTGGTTTCGCATTCTGCACAAGCGGCTTCGCAGGATTTACAACCGATACATCGCTGCATATCTACAAAAAACTCTTCTTGTAATTTATAATATTGAGACATATTTTATGAACTTTTATAAGCTTCTGAAAATTTATTTACTTCCACTATTTTCCCTGTAGGTTGTAATGAACAAGCACTTACTTTAAATTCAGGAATTTTAGAAATTGGGTCAAGATGTCCGCTGGTTAATTGGTTAGCAGACTTTTTTCCAGGCCAATGATAGGGTAGGAAAACAGTGTCTTCTCTTATCGTTTCTACAATATTTGCTGGAAATTTCGCCTCTCCTCTTTTGGTTTTAACTATAACTTCTTCGTTTTGATTAATGCCGTATTGAGTGGCCAATTTAGGATGAATTTCTAAAAGAGGTTGAGCAAATTGATGAACTAATTTTCCTATTCTACGAGTCTGTGAACCGCTCAAATATTGAGAAACCACACGTCCTGTTGTTAAAATAATTGGGTATTCCTCATCAATTGGGTCTCCGCTTTCGTGATATTTCACGGCATTGAAATGAGCTTTTCCATCTGGAGTTTTAAATTTTTTATCCTCCCAAAGTCTAGGTGTTCCGGGATGATCTAAATCGGGACAAGGCCAAAAAACACCCATATTTTTTTCGATTTTATCATAAGTGATTCCGTAATAATCTGCGGTACCTCCTTTTGAAGCCACACGCAATTCGTTAAAGATAGCTTCACTATTTTCATACGAAAATTTATCTGCAGCTCCCAATCGTCTGGCAATTTCCAATAAAATCTCGGTATCTGTTTTGGCTCCTTTTGGTGGATCAACAGCTTTTCTAATGCGAACCACTCGACCTTCTGCGGTAGTTACTGTACCCTCTTCTTCTTCGTGCAAAGAACCGGGTAAAACAATATTGGCATGTCTTAAAGTTTCACTCAAAAAGAAATCGATACCCACATAAAATTCTAATTTTTCTAATGCTTCACGAACATAATTACTGTTAGGCAAAGACACCAAAGGATTGAAACAAATAGAAATTAGTCCTTTTATTTCTCCGCGATGAATGGCTTCAATAATCTCATAGGCCGAAAGTCCTTTGCCTGGCAATTCTGATTCTTCAATGCCCCAAACTTGCGAAATATATTTTCTGTGTTCTGGATTTTCTATGTCTCTATTGCCAGGAAGTTGATCACATTTGTGACCATGTTCTCTTCCTCCTTGTCCGTTACCTTGGCCTGTAATGGTTCCGTAACCGCAATAAGGTCGGCCAATTCTTCCTGAAGCCAGCACAATGTTGATGCAACTCAAAACATTTTCAACACCTTTTGTGTGGTGCTCAATTCCTCTTGCGTGAAGCAAAAATGAAGTAGCAGCTTTGCCCCAAAGTTTTGCGGCTTCTTCTATTTTTTCTTTCTTGGTTCCCGTAATTTCTTCGGCCCATTCTAAGGAATACTCTTTTACAGCTTCTTTAGCTGCTTCAAAACCCGAGGTATGATTGTCGATAAAATCATGGTCAAGCATATCATGTTGCACCATATAATTGAGAATGGCACCAAAAAGAGCCGAATCGGTACCGGGGCGAATGTCTAAATGAAGATCGGCAGTTCTTGCCAAAGGAATCATTCGAGGGTCAACCACAATGAGTTTTGCGCCATTATCACGTGCTTTCCAAATCCAATGCGTTAGTGTTGGAAAGGTTTCAGAAACATTGGCTCCTGTGACAATAATGACTTCTGCTTTTTCTAAATCCTGATAATTATTGGATGTTCGATCTAATCCGAAGGCCTTTTTGTTACCAGCACCTGCCGAAACCATACAAAGGCGACCATTATAATCTAAATTTTTAGTTTTGAGAGCTGTTCTAGCAAATTTACCAACCATATATGATTTTTCGTTGCTAAGAGAAACTCCCGATAACATGGCAAAAGCATCGTTACCATATTGTGATTGTATTCTTTTAATTTCAGAAATGGTAGAATCCATGGCTTCATCCCAAGAAATAGGCACAAAACCAACTCCCGGTTTATTTAGAATTGGAGCAGTCAAACGGTCTTCGTGGTTGTTTTGCATGTATCTCAAAACCCCCTTCGGACAAAGTCTTCCTTCATTAAAGGGAAATTCCATCCAAGGTTCAAAACCCACAACTTTGTTGTTTTTTGCCAATAATTTTATTCCGCACTGCATACCACAGAAACAACAGTGAGTTTCAATTATGCTATCTGGCTCATCTCTTCCGGGTATTGCCTCCTTATTTGGCATATGTAGAGAAGGGCCATATTGAGCAATTATTTTTTCGGCATCTATAGGTAATTTTGCCATAATTTTTATTTAATTTTTTATGAATTAATCTGATTATCCAAAAAATTTTCCTGATTCTTTTCTAGCATTAAGATGAGCAATTGCGAGTAAGTCTCTTTTACCCTCTGGGCTATAATCTAACAAAGAATTTCCTTCTTCATCATCCAAGTTGAAGCCTAGCGCTTTGGTAATGTCTTTTAAATCGGATACATGCAACTGAGTGGTATATTCAATACCTGTTTGTTTGCAAATTTGCATTCCTTTTTTTTTACCAACTTCTTTATAGATATGAGCGCCAATCTGTGCAGGTCTTTGTATAATGTGAAAAAATTTCCCAAAAGGCATCCAAATAAGAAAAATAATAACAAAAAAAGCGTGAGTAACAGCAATAAATTCGTAAGCTTTGCCGTGCATAAATTCATAATCCAAAGTAAGTCCTAATCCTGTAAGCGAGACAAGTATTAACAATAATAAAGGTAGAATATCACCTTCAAAAGTTTGTGTAGCTATAAGGCCTGGGTCTTTTAATCTTTTTTGTAGAAAATAGGTCGCACCAATTATAACCAAAACTGAACACCAGTTGAGTGCTCCAAAAGTAAAAAAACCAACAATGGATTTAATTGGAAAATTAAAAACTTCAAAACCGAAAAAGTGTGCGGTGTAAATATCTTCTACATTAGGATTTAAACCAGTTTCTGGTACCAATGTAAAATGAATCCAGCCAAAAGTAAGCGGAATAGTAATTGCAAAAGCCATGGTACAACCGATTGCCATCATTAAGTGGGCAATTCCTTTTTTCTTTCCTCTTTTGAGGATGAAATTTTGAAAAACAATATTCTTGAAAAAATCTTGAATAGTAAACCACGAAAAATGGATAAATTCTTTAGAAAACAAAGTTGTTAAACTTCTTTTAAAATAGATTTTAGTGGGGGGTCTTTGTATCCAAACACTATAACGATAGGCAATACCAAAAATAGCAAATAGGGTACCAAAAAGATAAGCTACTAGTGCTGCATCAAAGTTTTGTAAACTTCTTGAACCTATCATTATAAGTAAAAGTGTTAATAATGTTACAAAAGTAGCTGCAAATAATGCTCTGATATCAAATACTTTAATCATGTTATTATAAAGATTTATGATGTTTTATATCGCAAATTTACAAAAAAATATAAAATAAGACACCAAGGTCTTATCTTATTTTATAAATTTGCAATTTTAAATTAATTAAAATACTTAACATACCCGTAGTGCATTATAAAAAAGGTTGCCCAAGTTACTAAAAATTAGTATATTGCATTGACTATCAATCAAATACAATTATGAGCAACCTTGAAGCAAATTACAATTTAATTTTAAATAATTTAAGAGAAATTTCAGGAATTGAAGATTTTTATTTCAAGCCGATAAAACCGAAACTGTCTGACATAGAGTTGATTAGCCTAGTAATTTTAGCAGAATTTAAGTCTATTGATTCTGAACATCAACTCTTTAGAGAGATAAAAGGTTTTGAGATTGGGCCAAATATTGAAAGAAGTGTTTACAACAGAAGGAAGCGAAAACTATTTCCCTTTATAGAAGAAATAAGAATGAAAATGGTGGATAAATTAAATGAATCTGAAAACTATTTTATAGTGGACAGTATGCCTTTGGAAGTTTGCAAAATATCGCGTTCTTTTAGGAGCAAAATCTGCAAAGATGTAGATTATGCATATCCAAACAAAGGGTTTTGTGCTTCGCAGAATCTGCATTTTTATGGGTATAAACTACATGCAGTTTGTTTAATTTCTAGTGTTTTTCAGAGTTTTGATATTTCTCCCGCATCTGTTCACGACATTCATTACTTGCAAGATATAAAGCTTCAAATGTCTGATTGTGTGTTGCTTGGAGACAAAGGTTATTTATCTCAAACCATTCAGTTAGATTTATTTAATGAAGTAAATATAGAGTTAGAAACTCCGAAAAGAAAAAATCAAAAAGACTACAAGCCACAGTTTTATCAGTTCAAAAAATATCGGAAAAGAATTGAAACATTATTCTCTCAACTATGCGACCAATTTATGATTAGAAGAAATTATGCCAAAACTTTTGAAGGTTTTAAGACAAGAATTTTGGCTAAAATTACAACGCTTACTACTATTCAATTTTTGAATAAATTTGTATTTGATAGGAACATAAACAATCTAAAAATAAATCTCGTTTAATAATGCACTACGAGTTTAACATTTAAGTTCTTATATTAAAATTGTATATAATTTAGAATGATTCAAAATAAAATCAATGAATACACATCTCACTAATTCTTTATTAATTTCACATAAAGTTTTATTTCTTAATACACTTGCATTTACCATTTGTTTTGCCGCTTGGACAATGAACGGTGTTTTAGTAACCTATCTTACAGATAATGGCATTTATAACTGGAGTGTAGTAGAAACAGGTTGGCTACTCGGAATTCCTATTTTATCAGGTTCGATTATGAGATTGCCTTTGGGCTTACTAACTGATAAATATGGTGGGCAAAAAGTATTCACCACATTACTTATCCTTTGTAGTATTCCTTACTTTTTATTGTATTATGTAGATTCTTATTGGTTATATTTTTCATTAAGTGCATTGTTCGGTATGGTGGGGACAAGTTTTGCGGTAGGTATTGCTTTTACATCAGTTTGGTATCCTCAAAATTGGCAAGGACGAGCGTTAGGAATTTTCGGAATGGGCAATGCAGGAGCTGCCATCACTACTTTATTAGCTCCAAGTTTGCTCAATTATCTTTCGGAAGACAACCCCGAAAACGGCTGGAGAATGTTACCTATTTTCTACGGAATTACTCTTTTAATCATAGGTTTTGTTTTTATGTTTTTCGTCAAGAATAAAAAACCAGAGACACAAGTCAAAACGATTGGCGGATTATTAAAGCCATTAAAAAACATACGAGTGTGGCGTTTTGGATTGTATTATTTTTTAGTATTTGGCTTATTTGTAGCTTTTTCGCAATGGCTTTTACCATACTATGTAAATGTATATAAAACTTCTTTAGTTTTAGGAGGGATGCTTGCTTCAGCATTTAGCTTACCCAGTGGTGTAATACGAGCGTTGGGGGGATTTTTATCAGATAAATTTGGAGCAAGAAAAGTAATGTATTGGGTATTATACTCTTCCCTAATCATTAGTGGTTTATTAATGCTCCCGAAAATGGAAATTTTAACGCCTGGAAAAGGAATTGTTGCCAAGAAAAAAGGAACAATAACAGCCATTTCTAATGAAAAAATTGCTTTGAATAACGAAGATATTTCGATAAAAACCAAGCCCGAAATTCCTGAAAAAGTATCCGTTTTACCCAAATCATTTTCTTGGCAAGAAGTGGTAGTAAAACAAAACCAAACAGTAAAAAAGAAAGAACTTTTAGCAAAAGGAAACACACTTATCAAATTTGAAGCTCACATTACTGTTTTTTCAATTTTAGTTATATTAATAGGTATTATGTGGGGGATTGGCAAAGCAGCAGTGTATAAACATATACCCGAATATTTTCCGAATGAAGTAGGTGTTGTAGGTGGAATGGTAGGATTGATAGGTGGATTGGGCGGATTTATAGGTCCCATCTTATTTGGTTATTTGCTCGATTACTCTGGTTTATGGACCAGTTCGTGGATTTTTGTATTCATAGTTTCCGCCATTGCCTTGTTTTGGATGAGCAACGTCATCAAAAAAATGACGCACAACGAAGCTCCGAACATTAAATACAGAATAGATCATTAATTAAAATAAACAATATATAGATATGAAAAACTCGGATTGGCTTACTAACTATGATGCCACTAGCGAAACGTTTTGGCAAAACGAAGGCAAAAAAATTGCTTGGAAAACACTTACCATAACTACAATTGCTCTTACAATGTCTTTTGCAACATGGTTTTTGTTCAGTGTAGTGGTGATAAAATTACCCAAAATTGGTTTTAAATTTTCTGACAATCAATTATTTTGGTTAGCAGCAATGCCTGGTTTAGCAGGCGGCTTATTACGGATCCTTAATACTTTTCTTATTCCGATGTTTGGAACCAAAAAAGTAATTACTGTAACCACATTTTTAAAAATTATCCCTTTGTTAATGCTCGGTTTTGCGGTAATGGATCCTAGCTCAACCTTTGGCTACTTCATGCTTATTGCTTTTTTATTAGGAATTGGTGGTGGCGATTTTTCATCTTATATGCCTTCTACATCACTGTTTTTTCCGAAAAAAGAATTGGGAACAGCTTTAGGAGTACAAGCAGGAATAGGCAATTTTGGAGTTAGTTTGGTACAATTACTTTCTCCATTAATTATAGGGCTATCTATTTTTTCATTTATGGGAGGTGGCGAAATAATAGCCGAAACAGGAAAAACTATCTATTTAGAAAACATTGCATTTATTTATATTATTCCTTTATTTTTAGTAGGAATTTGGGCGTGGTTTTCATTAAAAAGCATTCCTGTGGTTGCTTCTTTCAAAGAGCAAATGGATATTTTTGGGGATAAGCATACTTGGTATTGTACACTTACATATTTTATGACTTTTGGTACTTTTGCAGGGATGGCAGCCGCTTTTCCGATGATGATTAAGAGTTTATATGTGCCATTAGAAAGCGACCTAGACCCTTTGGAATTTGCATTTTATGGGCCACTTATTGGTTCTGCAACAAGAGTTTTTTTTGGGAAAATTGCCGATAAAACTGGCGGTGCTATACTTACTCATATTACAGGAATTGCACTCATTATTTTATTTTCAGTTTTGATATTTGGAGGATTTTTAACCCCAACAACTATAGATCAGTTTCCTTATTTTGTAGGAATTGTAATGCTTATTTTCTTTTTTACAGGAATTGGAAACGCTGCTACCTTCAAACAATTTCCTATGATTTTTTCAGACTCGCCAAGAAAAGCAGCGGGTGTTATTGGTTGGACTGCCGCCATTGCTGCTTTCGGACCTTTTGTATTTAATGTATTAATTTCCACTTCAAAATCGATTTCTGGAGATGCACGATTATTTTTTGGATTAATGCTTTTTATTTGCGTGTTTGCAACTTTTATCAACTGGAAATTTTACACTAAAAAAGGCTGTGAAAGACCCAGCTAATTATTACAAAAGATAGGATGAATAAATTAGTTATTTACAAAGGATTATTAGCATTATCAATCTTAATGAATGTAGGATTGGTGTACAAATTTTTTTTACAAGGCGAAGATGTAAAAAATAGTAAAGATGGCAGATCCGAAATAAAAATGTCGAGCCAAAACAGAGAATTTGTAATGGCTGAAATGCGACTTTTTTAGAAAGTATTAAAACGATAAATGAAGGATTAGTTGAAAATAATCCCACTAAAATTGTTTCTATCGATCAACAATCAGGTGTTTGCAAAGTTGATGTCGTTCCACAAGGACTTATCAAATCTCTTCCAGTCGGTTTTAAAACTATGGGAATGCAAACCCACGATTATTTTGATAAAATTGCCAAAATAGCGAAAGAAAATTATTCGCAGAAAGAAATTCAAAAAGAACTAAATAGTTTGATGAATAATTGTGTTGCTTGTCATAGAACCTATAAAAATAACCTGAAAAGAATAAAATTATGATAAAAAAAATAATAATTGGTGTTTTTGTTTTGGGAGCTTTGCCAGTTTTTTCCCAAGTAGATAGCCTAAAAATAGGATTAGATTTCATAACTCGTGCAGAGCTAGATAATGGACAAAAAACATTAATAGCAGAAGGAAAATCTGCAGAAAACACCGTTGTTTCTAGAGCAAGATTAAATATGGATTATTTTTATCAAAATCTACAACTTTACTTCTCCATTCAAGATGCTAGAACTTGGGGCGAAAACGCTTCTACAGCTTCTAAAAATCAAAATTTTGTATTGAATGAAGCTTGGGCTAAATATCAATTTACACCAAAAGCTGCCCTGAAAATTGGACGACAAATGCTATCTTATGATGATGAAAGGTTGATTGGCGGTTTAGATTGGGCAATGCAAGGCAGAAGTTTTGATGCTGCTAAAGGAATTTTCAATTTCAATAAAAATTCTAAATTAGAAGTTGCAATTACTTACAACAATGATGATAACGATACCAATGATAGTGCTGAAAACGAAATCTACGATATTGTAGATGGTGGTGAAAAAGCAAAATCTTTGCAAATACTTCATTATCAATTTCAAAACGCCAATAAATTTCAGTTTTCTAGCATAGCACTCAATTCAGTAGTACAAAACACAATCTCTGGAACGCATTATGATATGCTTACTTTGGGCGTAAATGCAAAAAAATATTTTGAAAATTTCGGATTTTTTGGTTCAGTTTATTATCAATCTGGCAAAAATACCAATGCACAAAGCAAGTCTGCCTATCAGTTTTCCATCAATGCAGATTTTATCATCAGTAAAAAATTCAATGCAGTTTTAGGAACTGAATGGCTTTCTGGTAGAGATTATGATACTCCAAACACTGAAAACAAATCTTTTAGTCCGTTTTATGGAACCAATCATAAATTTAATGGATATATGGATTATTTCTTTGTAGGAAATCATTTCAATTCTTATGGTTTAAATGATTATTACCTGAAAACGACCACTAAATTCAACCCCAAATCTTCGTTTATGGTGAACCTTCATGCATTTACCACCAACGGAAAATTGGCAAATGACCAATCATCTTATTTAGGAACTGAAACCGATATGGTTTTTGCGTATAAATTTAGCAAAATGTTTGTGATGAATGTAGGACATTCATTTATGTTTGCAAGCAACTCTATGGAAATACTTAAGGCAGTAAACACACCGAAAAATTTACAAACATGGAGTTGGATTCAGCTCAATTTTGTACCTTCGTTTCGCTTAAAATAATAGGAAATGATATTCTCCAATTCTTGTCAATATGCAATAAAATCATGTATATATCTCGCTGTTAAACAGGATAAGGTTAAACAGGATAAGATAGATGTCACTGAAATTTCTGAGTTTATTAATTCTCCAGTTTCGTTTACATCCAAAATCTTACAAAAACTAGCAAAAAGTAACATCATTTATTCTGCAAAAGGTAGAGTTGGAGGGTTTTATCTAGATAATCTACAATATCAAACTACTACCATTAAAGATATTTGTGAAATTTTTGACAATGATGGGACTCTGAAAGGTTGTATATTGGGTCTTTCTAAGTGTAACAAAAAAAATCCTTGCTCTATACATCATTATGCTTTGGAAATCAGGGATAAAATCAAATATATTTTATCCCTTAAAATCTGTGATGTCAAAGATGTAGGAAACAATCTGATATTTTTAATTGATAAACCAATTATTAAAAATAAACTTTATGAAATGTTTGTAGATAAATTTCCAAATTCCAAAAGTAAGAAGTTTGAAGAGGAACTAATTATATCTTATGCTCAAAAATATGGAAGAAATATTAGTTTTGAATAAAAATTATAATCTTAAAGATACGTCATAAATTTCACAAAAAACATTTTATATCTTTGCCATAGTGCAAAGTAAAAGGGAGGCATCACTTTTACAATACTCTTTTTATTTGTTGCACCTATGTTGTACCAATGAAATAAAAAAAGCCCAAAAACTATTTGTTTAAAGGCTATATGGAAAATTTATTTTAACCTTGTCAAAGATTTCTTTGCTTTGCAAAAACTTTGACAAAGTAGATTTACATTTTTTCCATTTTGAAAGTCATGCTTTCGATTACTTTGAGCATTGCTTCCACAGTATCCATACTGGTAAGACAAGGAACACCATTTTCTACCGAAGTTCTACGAATTAAGAATCCGTCATTCATCGATTGTTTTCCTTTAGTAGTGGTATTGACTACATATTGTACTTTTCCTTTCTGGATTAAACTGATTAAGTTCTCTGTTTCTTCTTCTATTTTATAACCAATTTTGGTTGGGATATTGAGCTCGTTAAAATATCTAGAAGTTCCTCTGGTTGCCCAAATTTTGAAACCTATATCGTAGAATCTTTTTGCTAATCTTGCAGCTTCTGGCTTGTTCACATCATCTATGGTAAATAAGATAGAACCGTGTAAAGGAACTTTTCTACCTGCACCGATTAAACCTTTGTACAAGGCTTTTTCTAGCGTAGAATCTTTGCCCATTACTTCTCCAGTAGATTTCATTTCTGGCCCTAAAGTTACATCTACTCTTGTTAATTTACTGAACGAGAATACTGGTACTTTTACAAAAATTCCTTCTTTATTTGGAACCAATCCATCTTGGTAGCCTAAATCTTTCAGATTTGCTCCGAGAATTGCTTTGGTCGCTAAATTCGCCATTGGAACTTCTGTAATTTTTGACAAGAAAGGAACGGTTCTCGATGAACGAGGATTTACCTCAATCACATAGACATTTCCATCAGAAATTACATACTGAATATTCATTAAACCTATTACTTTCAACCCTTTTGCTAAACGTTTGGTATAATCTTCCAGTGTTGCAATTTGTTCTGGAGTAAGCGTTTGTGGAGGATATACCGCAATAGAATCTCCTGAGTGAACTCCTGCTCTTTCGATGTGTTCCATAATTCCAGGAATTACAGTAGTTTCGCCATCGCAAATTGCATCTACTTCTACTTCTTTTCCGGTGAGGTAACGGTCTACTAACACAGGATGTTCTGGACTTGCATCTACCGCATGTTCCATGTAATGGTCTAGTTCGGCATCGTTGTAAACGATTTCCATGGCTCTTCCTCCCAGAACGTAACTTGGTCTCACTAAAACTGGGAATCCAATTTCATTGGCAATTTTAATTGCTTCTTCTTTAGAGAAACACGTTTTACCTAATGGTTGAGGAATTCCAAGTTCCTGAAGTGCTTGTTCGAATTTATCTCTGTTTTCGGCTCTGTCCAAATCTTCTAGAGAAGTTCCCAGAATTTCTACTCCATGAGCGGCCAATTTATCTGCAAGGTTGATTGCAGTTTGTCCACCAAATTGTACAATCACTCCTTTTGGTTTTTCGAGTTCTATGATGTTCATTACATCTTCCTCAGTTAAAGGCTCGAAATATAGTTTATCTGAAATCGAGAAATCTGTAGAAACGGTTTCTGGGTTATTATTGATGATAATCGCTTCGTAACCCATTTGCTTAATCGCCCAAACTGAATGAACGGTAGCGTAATCAAATTCTACACCTTGACCAATTCTGATAGGACCAGAACCTAAAACGATAATTTTTTCTTTATCAGAAGGAATGCTCTCGTTTTCTTCTTCATACGTTCCGTAGAAATAAGGAGTAGCAGATTCAAATTCTGCGGCGCAAGTATCTACCATTTTGTAAACCGGCATTACTCCGTTTTCTTTTCTGAACTTGAAGATTTCTCTGTGGTCTGTTTCCCAAAGATGTGCGATATTAATGTCTGAGAAGCCTAATCTTTTCGCTTCCAGTAATATTTCTTTGTTGAATTTATTTTCCGCAATGGTTTTTTCAAAATCAATCAGTTTTTTGAATTTCCAAACGAAGAATTTATCTATTTTACTCCATTCTACAATGGTTTCCCAATCATAACCTCTTCTTAAAGCTTCGCCGATGATGAATAATCTTTCGTCATCACACACTCTAATTCTGCGTTCGATATCTTCGTCTGTTAAAGCAAGTGCTGGTTTGGTTTTTAATCCTAAATGTTGCAATCCCGTTTCTAAAGAACGAATGGCTTTCATTAATGATTCTTCAAAACTTCTACCAATCGCCATCACTTCACCCGTTGCTTTCATCTGCGTAGAAAGTCTTCTGTCGGCAGTTTCGAATTTATCAAATGGGAATCTAGGAATTTTAGTCACTACATAATCCAGGGCAGGCTCGAAACAAGCATAAGTTTTTCCAGTCACCGGATTAAGCATTTCGTCTAAAGTAAGTCCTACTGCAATTTTAGCCGCTAATTTCGCAATAGGATAACCCGTTGCTTTACTTGCTAAAGCCGAACTTCTAGAAACTCTAGGATTTACTTCGATGATATAATAGTTGAAAGAATGAGGGTCTAAAGCCAACTGTACGTTACAACCTCCTTCAATTCCGAGAGCTCTAATAATTTTAAGTGAAGCATTTCTGAGCATTTGATATTCTCTGTCAGAAAGCGTTTGCGAAGGCGCTACTACAATAGAATCTCCAGTATGAACACCTACTGGATCTATGTTTTCCATGTTACAAACCACGATAGCGTTATCGTTTTTGTCGCGCATTACTTCGTATTCTATTTCTTTAAACCCAGCAATTGATTTTTCAATTAAACATTGAGTCACTGGAGAATGTTTCAGTCCTAGTTCTGCAATTTCTGTCAGTTGGTATTCATCATGAGCGATTCCACCACCTGTTCCACCCATGGTAAAAGCAGGACGAACGATTACTGGATAACCAATTTTTTCTGCAAAAGCTAATGCTCCTTCTACTGTATTTACAATATCAGAATCTGGAACCGGCTCGTTTAATTCTCTCATTAATTCACGGAACAAATCTCTGTCTTCTGCTCTATTGATGGCAGAAAGTTTAGTCCCAAGAACTTCTACTCCACATTCTTCTAAAATTCCAGAATTCTGTAATTCTACCGCCATGTTCAATCCAGTTTGTCCACCCAAAGTTGGCAAAAGCGCATCTGGACGTTCTTTTCTGATGATATGACTTACAAATGGAAGAGAAATAGGCTCTATGTATACTTTGTCTGCAATTTCTACATCGGTCATGATGGTTGCAGGATTAGAATTGATGAGGATAACTCTGTACCCTTCTTCTTTTAATGCAAGGCAAGCTTGAGTTCCTGCGTAATCAAATTCTGCAGCTTGCCCGATGATAATTGGGCCGCTTCCTATTACTAAAATGGTTTTAATATCTGTTCTTTTCATTCTTTATTAGATTTCAGATGTCAGATTTAAGACATCAGATTTTATTTCATTTTTTATTTCTTCTTTTTCAGTTTTTGTTCGTAAGATAATTTGATTTCCATTATTTTTAAATTCATAACTTAGATTTCTGTGGAAATCGAAGATTGAACGGAGTCAATGATAAACTTTGTGTTTAAAAATTTTTAAACCTCTCCCATTCTCAAATTCTCCAACTCTCCTACTTTTTAAACTCTTCCATCATTTCCACAAACTCGTCAAAAAGATAATTGGCATCTTCTGGACCTGGACTTGCTTCTGGGTGATATTGTACTGAAAAACATGGATATTTCTTATGACGAACTCCTTCGTTTGTTTTATCATTCAGAGCGATGTGTGTTACTTCTAAATCGGTATTTTCTAGAGATTCTTCGTCTATTGCATAACCGTGATTCTGAGAAGTAATCGCTACTTTACCTGTTTTTAAATCTAGAACTGGGTGATTTCCACCTCTGTGACCGAATTTTAATTTATAGGTTTTTGCTCCACAAGCCAAACCAATTAACTGGTGACCTAAACAAATTCCGAAGATTGGAACTTTACCCAGTAAACCATTGATTAATTCTGAAGCACCTTTTACATCTTGTGGATCACCAGGACCGTTAGAAAGCATTACTCCATCTGGATTCATTAGTAGAATCTCATCCGCAGTAGTATCTTGAGACACCACGATGATGTCGCAATCTCTCTGAGAAAGTTCTCTGATAATGCCTAATTTAGAACCAAAGTCCACTAAAACCACTTTGAAACCTCTTCCTGGACTTGCATAAGGCGTTTTGGTAGAAACTTGCTCCACTTGATTGGTTGGGAAATTTTTAGTTTTCAGTTCAGCAATTACTGCTGTTTCATCTGCATTTTCATCTACAATTTTTCCTTTTAAAACCCCATGATTTCTGATAATTCTAGTCAGTTTTCTGGTATCAATTCCTGAAATTCCTGATAGCTTTTTTTTGGCAAAAAATTCATCTAAAGACAATTGACTTCTGAAATTAGAAGGAAAATCACACAATTCCCTCACGATTAAGCCTTTAATAGCGGGCTCAATACTTTCGAAATCATCTCTATTAATTCCGTAATTACCAATTAATGGATAAGTCATGGTTACAATTTGACCGCAATATGAAGGGTCTGAAATGAGTTCTTGATAACCAGTCATCCCGGTATTGAACACCACTTCTCCTTCAGTATCGGTATTTGCACCAAAACCTTGTCCGTGAAAAACTTCACCTGATTCTAAAATTAATTTCTTTTTCATTCCTTTTTAATAGATTTTCAGAGCAGTATTACTCTGACTTTTCACTTTTATCTGTATTAATTTATTCAAATTCAAAACCTCTTTCTTCTAAAACTTTTTTCAAGATGGCCATTCTTGCAAATACTCCATTTTGCATTTGTTTAAAGATTCTAGAACGTTCGCATTCTACCAAATCACTGTCTATTTCTACTCCTCTGTTAATTGGAGCAGGATGCATAATGATGGCATTCGGTTTCATTTTTTGCTCACGCTCTTTGGTAAGACCATATTTTTTGAGATAATCTTGAGGCGTCAATTTCATTTTTTCATCATGTCTTTCGTGCTGAATTCTAAGCAACATGAGTACATCTACATCTGTAACCAGTGCATCTAAATCTCTATAGGTTCCGTTCATTATACTTCCTTCATCAAACCATTCTCTTGGTCCGGAAAAATACACTTTTGCCCCTAATCTTCTTAATGTAGTGGCATTAGAATTAGCTACTCTACTGTGTTTAATATCTCCTACGATTCCTATTTTTAAATCTTTGATTTCTCCAAATTCTTGTTTAATGGTCATTAAATCCAGTAAAGCTTGACTTGGATGGTGCCCAATTCCGTCTCCAGCATTTACCACTCCCATTTTCACACCTTTCAATTCATCATAAAATCTGGTTTTTTGGTGTCTTATTACGGAAAGGTTTATCCCAATTGATTCCAGTGTTTTAATGGTATCTAAAAGACTTTCGCCTTTATTGATAGAACTTTTTGACTCATCAAAATGCACTACGTGCAATCCTAATTTTTTCTCAGCCACCTCAAAACTTATTTTCGTTCTGGTACTGTCTTCAAAAAAAAGATTCGCTACAAAAATGTCTGATTTGGCCTTTACTGTTTTGCCGTTTGCGAATTCCAGCGCTTGATTTAATAATTTTTCAACGCTCTCTAATGATAATCTGGATAATTTAATCATGATTTAATGGTTTTTAAGCAAAAAAAACGAAGCCCCAACAGCTTCGTTTTCAATAAATAAAAATATTTTGTCCGTCGGATTGAAGTCCGATATTTATGTTCAATAAAAAATTTATCGTTTTCATTGGATGCAAATATACATATTAACTTTTTGCCTTCAAAATTTTTAGAAAAAATTAATTTTATTTAACATTATTATTGCAAAATAAGTATATCTTTGCTAAAAACGTATATATGAAAATAAATTGTTGCCCGAAATGCGAAAACTCCGAAATCGTTAAAAGTGGCATTGTTAAAGGAAAACAGCGCTATTTTTGCAGAGACTGCAATTACTATTTCACGGTAAATAAAATTGGAAAAAAGATAGATGATTACTATGTAACGAAAGCTTTACAACTCTATTTAGAAGGCCTCAGTTTAAGAGAAATAGAGCGTATTCTGGGCATTTCGCATGTCACTATCAGTTCTTGGATTAAGGAATACAACATTAAAAAACCACCACATTCGGATTTCCATGCTACCTATAAGGTTTTCAAACAAATAGAACTCGCAGAATACATCAGAAATGAAGAAAATTTAAAAGGTTCTGGGCTCATCATTACCGAATTCGGAGATAAGTTTATGATGATAAAATGGGAACGTTTTAAAAAGTAACTATACTTATTTACAAAAATATATACAAAATTTTTACAGAGTTTTTTTTATTATCAGTTTAGCGATGTTAAAATCACAAAAAACTGTTTAATATTATGAAGAAAACTCAATTAATCTTCGCTGGTATTGCTAGTTTATTATTTAGCAATGCATTATTCTCTCAAGAGAAACCAAAAGAATGGGATGTAAGTCTCTATGGTTTTGCAAGAGCAGATTATATTTTCGACTCGAGACAGTCTGCACAGGTGAGAGAATACCATCTCAACCTTTATCCTTTAGACAAAAAATTTGATGCAAATGGTGATGATATTAATGCTACTGGTGCCAGTAATTTTTTATCAGTAGTTTCTCGATTGGGTGTTAACTTTAAAGGTCCCAATGTTTGGGGCGCAAAAGCCACTGGAAAATTAGAAGGCGACTTCTTTGGAAACACTCAAGAAAGCATTGGACTTTTCAGATTAAGACATGCTTATGCACAATTGGCTTGGGAAAAATCTTCCCTTACTTTAGGACAGACTTGGTATCCTTCTTTTGTTCCTGAAGTTTTCCCGGGAGTTGCCAATTTCAGCACGGGAATTATGTTTAATCCTTTTGGCTGGGTTGGACAAATTCGATTCAGACAAAGTTTAACCTCAAATCTTTCTTTAGATTTAGTAGCTTACAAAGACAGAGAATTTCAAGCTCCTGTAGTTTCTGGAAACGCAAATAATTCTCCTAGTTTTAATTCTACCACTCCTACTTTACACGCACAATTGCAATACAAAACCAAAAATGTGATTGCAGGTGTAGGTGCAGAATATCAATCTTTAAAACCTGTGATTACCAGTGGAGGATTGGCTTCTGATGAAAAACTCAATTCTACCATGCTTATGGGGTATCTTAAATATTCTAATGAAAACGTAGTTGCAAAATTCTATGGGATTTCTGGTGGAAATTTGCATCATTTAGTGATGCTTGGAGGTTATGCTTCTTATGCAGAAACCAACGGAATAGATTCTTACAAACCTACTAAAACCTCAGCTTTTTGGGTAGACATTGCGAGCAATAAACCTAATGTAGCTCCTGGAGTTTTCTTTGGATACACGAAAAACAGTGGTTTAGAAGATGCTAATTATAAATCACTTTATGTAAGAGGTGTTTCTGGAACCAGAGTGGTAGACAATGTTTGGAGAGCTTCTGCTAGAGTAGATTTCAAGCAAAATAAATTTAAAATTTCACCAGAATTAGAATATACTGCTGCAACTTGGGGAGATTTAAAAACCGATGCAACTTCTGGAAACAATGAAACCAATGTAGGAAATTTCCGCGCATTGGTAAGTGCTTCTTATTCTTTCTAAAAACATCTTTCAATACATTATTAACAAAACTAAAAAAATAAACACATGAGTCATCAATTTAACACACAAGCAGAGCATGATGCTTACGTAGATGAACGTAAAAAATCTTCAACTCTATGGAGCATTATCATGGCGTCTTCTCTAGGAACGCTTATCGAATGGTATGATTTCTATATTTTCGGTAGTTTAGCGGTAGTTTTATCTACTAAATTTTTCCCAGCAGATAATCCTACTGCAGCATTTTTATCTACACTAGCCACTTTTGCGGCTGGATTCGTAGTAAGACCTTTCGGAGCTTTATTTTTCGGAAGATTAGGAGATATTATTGGTAGAAAGTACACTTTCTTGGTCACTTTATTAATCATGGGATTCTCTACTTTCTTAATCGGGTGTATCCCAAGTTATGAAACCATCGGTTTTATGGCTCCAGTTTTAGTATTAATTCTTCGTTTATTACAAGGTTTAGCTCTTGGTGGTGAATACGGAGGTGCTGCAACTTATGTAGCAGAATACGCAGAACACAACAGACGTGGTTACTGGACTTCTTGGATTCAGACCACTGCCACTTCTGGTTTATTCATTTCACTTATCGTGATTTTGGTGACTAAAAGTTCATTAACTGCAGAAGAATTTGACAATTGGGGATGGAGAGTTCCTTTCTGGATTTCTATTTTAATGGTGGGCGTTTCTTATATCATTAGAAAAAACATGAAAGAATCTCCACTTTTTGCAAAAGCTAAAAAAGAAGGAAAAACTTCAACCAATCCATTAAAAGAATCTTTCGGAAATAAATACAACTTTAAATATGTTTTATTAGCATTATTCGGTGCTGTAATGGGACAAGGTGTAGTTTGGTACACTGGTCAGTTCTACGCGATGTCTTTCATGCAAAAAGTAATGAATATAGAATCTGCACAAGTAGACTCATTGATGGCAGCCGCATTATTTATCGGAACCCCATTATTCGTATTATTCGGTTGGCTATCTGATAAAGTAGGAAGAAAACCAATTATGATGATTGGTCTTTTATTGGCAATTTTCGCTTACAGACCTATTTATAACCAAATGTTTAAACTGGGAGATTTTTCTCAAAAACAAGAATTAAAAGACAAATTCACTTCTGAAGCAACTGCTAAAGTTCTAGAAGGAACTAAAGTAGACTCTGTTTACACTACTCAAAAATTCTATGCAGATGGAAGCAATGTAAAAGAAGTGGTGACTAAACATCTAGAAAACGGAAAAGTTTTACTAGACGAAAAAGGAAAAGATAAAGTAGAAACTAAAATCACCAAAACGATAGACAGCACTACCAAATGGACGCTTGCTTTCTGGGTTTTCTTACAAGTTGTTTTCGTAACGATGGTTTATGGACCTATTGCTGCTTTCTTAGTAGAAATGTTCCCTATCAGAATCAGATACACTTCTATGTCACTTCCTTATCATATTGGTAATGGTATCTTCGGAGGTTTATTGCCTGCAGTAGCTACTTATTTGGTAACCTCGGCTAAAGACGCCGGAAATCCAGAATATTACTTACAAGGTTTATGGTATCCAATTATCGTAGCGGCAGTGAGTTTAATCATCGGAGTGATTTACTTAGACGGAAAAGATAGAAATGTAGAAGATTAAAATGTGATCATTTGTGGATGTGATCATTTGTTAATCAATTTCAAAATCTTATTACTTTTTAAAATTATCACATTACCACATTTTCAAATTATCTAAATAAAATTTATTAACTTTAAAAAACAAAAAAATGGACGCAATAAAAAAAATATTAGGTATCGTTTGGCTAGCTCTAGCAGCAGTGGTAGCTTACCTTGGATTGACTGTTCTAGGAATTCCAAAAATAACTTCGGGTAAACAAGAAGACTTGGTTTTCGGGAGCATCATTGTTTTTATTTTAATGCCTATTGTGGTAGGTGGATTAGCAACTTTCGGGTGGTATTCTCTGAAAGGTGAATATTCTGCCGATAAAAAATAATTTTTGGTATCAGAAATAAGAGATTTCAGCTTTTCCAGATTTTGGAAAACTGAAATCTCAATTCTGATTTTTATATACCTTTTCTGAAAATGAAAAAAAGACACGAGCAAAAATTGGTGATTCTAAGTATGGTGCTTTTTGTATTGTTCAATGCACCTATTTTGCTTTTGTTTAATCAGGTTAAAGCCTATTTCGGGCTTCCGTTTATTTACATTTACATTTTCGGAATCTGGTTCGCTTCAACTATCATTTCTTTTGTAATATTTAAAAAATTTGATGAATAATTTTCAGTTATTTGCCATCATTATGCTTTATTTAGCGCTTTTGTTCTTCATTGCTTACTGGGCAGAGAAGAAGAAGAGTAATTTTTGGGCGAATAACCCTTACATTTATTCACTTTCATTAGCGGTATATTGCACCGCTTGGACATATTACGGAAGTATTGGTGTTGCTGCTAATCAAGGTTTAGAATATTTGGCAATTTACATCGGTCCTATTATCATTATTCCCGCTTGGATTGTCATCAATAATAAAATCATTAGAATTTCTAGAGTCAATAAAATCAGTTCTATTGCCGATTTTATTTCTTTGAGATACGGAAACAGTAGATCTTTTGGCGCACTGATTTCCATCGTTTGTATTCTTGCGATTATTCCATATATCGGAATCCAAATTAAAGCGATTTCTGATACTTTTCATCAGATTACCCTTTCTGAAAATTCTGACAATGTTTTTACCGATACTGCGACTTACGTGGTGATTCTTATTGCTATTTTTTCATCCTATTACGGAACAAGATATGTAGATGCTTCAGAAAAAAGATTGGGAATTATTTCAGCAGTGGCAATGGAAAGTTTCTTAAAATTGATATTTTTTGTTGTTCTTGGGCTATTTGTAACGTATGGCGTTTTCAATGGTTTTGAAGACATCTATCAACAGGCTCAAAAATTTGAAGATTTCGCCGCTAAAAACACTTTTAACGGATTAGAAGGAAGCATTAATTTTGCGATTACATCTCTCCTTTCTATGTCTGCCATTTTTCTATTGCCAAGACAATTTCACACCACAATTGTAGAAAACAGAAAGGAAAAACACTTGAAAACAGCCATTTGGTTATTTCCACTTTACCTTTTGATTTTCAATTTTTTTGTATTCCCAATTGCATGGGGAGGAAGAATTTTGTTTGATGGTCAAAATGTAAATCCAGAGCTTTTCCCTATTCTAATTCCTCAAAAATTTGGGAATATATTGGTTTCTGTAATGGTATTTTTAGGTGGATTGAGTGCCAGTGTTTCTATGATTATTATTTCGAGTATTACGCTTTCTGTCATGCTTTCGAACAATGTGATTATTCCTTACGGTTGGATTGATACTTTCAAGAAAAATCCAGAAAATTTCAATACGAAGAATATTGTGAGCATCAGAAAAGTAAGCATTTTCATGTTGATTATTTCAGCATTTCTGTTCTACAAATACCTCATCATTAAATCCAGTTTATTCTCAGTAGGATTGGTTTCGTTTGTACTCATTGCACAATTAGCGCCTTCATTTTTTGGAGCTATATTTTGGAGAAGAGGCAGTTATTATGGTGCTGTAACGGGAATTATCGCGGGAGTTATTATTTGTTATATGAATTTGATTATTCCCCAATACATCCAGACCATTAACCCAGAATTTTCATTGGAAAATTATAAAATTCTTGATTTTTTCAGAATTCCTTATCTGTCTACCCTTGCTCAAGTTTTTTTCTGGAGCATTTTAGTCAATTCTTTCCTTTTTGCCGTAATTTCAGTAAGTGTAAAAGGCAATTACAGAGAGCGAAACTTTGCAGAAATTTATATTGATATAGACCAATACATTCAAAATCATGAAGGAGCATACATCTGGAAAGGAAAAGCGAATATTTCTGATATTGAAAAAATTCTGGTAAGATTTTTAGGAGAGAAAAAAACCACTCAAGCCTTGAAAATCTTTAATATGAAGTACAATATTACAGATGAAACAGATACTGCTGACTCGCGTTTGATTAAATTTTCAGAAAACCTTTTAGCGGGAAGAATCGGTACTGCTTCTGCAAAAATTTTAGTGGAAGGCGTCACCAAAGAAGATAAAATTTCTTTGCCAGAAGTACTCAATATTTTAGAAGAATCTAAAGAAAACATCACCCTCAATAGAAAACTCACCGAACAATCTAAACAACTCAGAAGACTTTCTGAAGATTTACAAATTGCCAACACCAATTTGATTGAAAAAGACAAACAAAAAGATGATTTTCTAGATTCTGTTGCCCACGAACTCAGAACTCCAATTACCGCGATTAGAGCTGCCAGCGAAATTCTGTTAGATGATGACGAAATCCCTACCGAAATCAAAAAAGAATTTTTAGGAAACATCATTTCTGAATCTGACCGATTAAACGAAATCATCAATGATATTCTGTATTTAGACAAGTTGGAAACAGGGATTATTCAACTTAATATTCAGAAAAATAACATTATAGAGACTTATCATAAAGCATTGAAACCCATTCAGCATTTGATTCAACAGAAAAACATTCACCATTCTGAAATTGATTTATTGAACCAAAAAGAATACGAATATGATGAAGCCAGAATGATTCAAGTTTTTCAGAATATCTTAGGAAATGCTTACAAATTCACAGATGAAAGTGGCATGATTCAGACTAAATTTATAGAAAAAGATAATCAACTGAACATGAGCATTTTCAACACGGGTAAAAAAATCCCTGAAGAAGATATAGAACTGATTTTCGATAAGTTTTATCAATCCAAAAATCAAAACATTAGAAAACCCATAGGAACAGGATTAGGATTAGCCATTTGCAAAAAAATTATAGAAGCGCACAAAGGCGAAATCTCCGCAGAAAATAAAGAAATAGGTGTGGTTTTTAACATTAAACTAAATTCGTAAAAATGAAAAAGATACTTATAGCAGACGACGAACACAAAATCATCATGACCTTAGAATACACCTTCCGAAAAGCAGGTTATGAAGTCTTCATCGCAAGAGATGGCTCGGAAGTTTTAGAATTATTAAAGGAGGAAACACCAGATATTATTTTACTTGATATCATGATGCCCAATGTAGATGGTTACACCACGTTGCAAGAAATAAAAAAACAAGAAAAACTTAATCAATGTAAAGTCATTTTCTTATCTGCAAAAACCAATCCTGCAGACATCGAAAAAGGATTGAGTCTGGGAGCTGACGCTTATGTTACCAAGCCTTACTCTATCAAAAAACTGGTTCAGCAAGTGGAAGAATTATTAACTTAAAAAATTAAAAAAAATCTACAAAATATTAATTGTTTCAGCGTAAAATCTGAAATCCAAATCCAAAAAAATCTAAAATTATGAAAGCGCATGAAATGTTCTTGAACAGTATTGAAAACAAGGAACAATTTTGGGCAGAACAAGCCGACCAAATTCATTGGTTCAAAAAACCTCAAACGATTCTTTCTCAAGGAGAAAACAACTATCCTGTATGGTTTGCAGATGGAGAGTTGAACGCATGTTATCTCGCCATAGACAAGCACATAGAAGATGGTTATGGTGACCAAGTTGCCTACATTTACGACTCTCCTGTTACAGATACAAAACAAAAAATTACTTTTAACGAGTTAAAAGAAAATGTTTCAAAATTCGCGGGAGGTTTGCAATCGTTAGGGTTAAAAAAAGGTGACAATGCCATTATTTACATGCCTATGATTCCTCAAGCAGCTTATGCTATGCTCGCTTGTGCTAGATTAGGAATCACTCATTCTGTGGTTTTTGGAGGTTTTGCACCACATGAATTAGCGATTAGAATAGATGATTGTAATCCAAAAGCAATTATTACTGCAAGTGCTGGTGTAGAAGTAAAAAAGAGAATTCCTTATTTGCCTTTCGTGAAAGAAGCTTATGAAATGGCTTCTCATAAACCTGAACATATTGTGGTTTTTGACCGTCAACTTTGGGGAAATAAAGTAGATTGGGAAAACGAACCTCAACTGACCAATTTTCAAGAATTGTTAGAAAAATCAGAACCTGCAGATTGCGTTCCTGTAAAATCTACGCACCCTCTTTATATTCTTTATACCTCAGGAACTACAGGAAAACCTAAAGGTGTAGTTCGTGATACGGGAGGTTATGCTACCGCACTTAAATTTTCCATTGAAAAAATTTATGGCGCAAAACCCGGCGAAGTTTTCTGGGCAGCTTCAGATATTGGTTGGGTAGTTGGTCACAGTTACATTATTTACGGACCGCTTATCAACAGAAATACTTCTATTATTTTCGAAGGAAAACCGATTATGACGCCAGATGCAGGAACTACTTGGAGAATTCTCTCTGAGCACAAAGTTTCTGTGATGTTTACCGCTCCTACTGCTATTAGAGCGATTAAAAAAGAAGATCCAGATGGTGAATTCATCAAAAAATACGATTTATCCCATTTCAGAACCCAATTTTTAGCGGGTGAAAGATGCGATGTAGCCACATTAGACTGGTATGAAGAAAAAGTAGGCATCACTCCTATTGACCATTGGTGGCAAACAGAATCTGGTTGGCCTATGTTATCACTGATGCGAGGCGTAGAAGACGATGGCGTAAAACGTGCTTCCGCTGGAAAACCAATCTCTGGTTATGATATTAAAATTTTTGACGAAGAAGGTTACGAACTAGAAGCACACCATGAAGGTTATTTGGTGATAAAACTACCGCTTCCTCCAGGAGCTTTAATGGGAATTTGGGGAGATTACGAAAGATTCCATTACGGTTATTTGGCAAAATTCCCGGGATATTATTTTTCTGGAGATGGCGCCATCAGAGATGAAGACGGATATATTTTCATCACAGGAAGAGTAGATGACATCATCAATGTAGCAGGACACCGACTTTCGACCGCAGAAATGGAAGAAGCTGTTTCTGGGCACAAAGATGTTGCAGAATGCTGTGTAGTAGGAATAGAAGACGATTTAAAAGGTCAAATTCCTTTCGGATTGGTGGTTTTAAAATCTGGAACTCAAATTTCTGAAACCGAAGTCGAAAAAGAAGTCGTAGCATTGGTTAGAGAAAAAATTGGAGCAGTTGCCGCATTAAGAAACATTGTCGTGGTAAAACGACTCCCAAAAACTCGAAGTGGAAAAATTTTGAGAAAACTTATCAGAACCATGTTAGACGGAAAAGAGTTCCAAATTCCTTCTACCATAGATGATGAAGCAATCATTGGTGAACTTAAAGAAAAATTCGAAGAATATAGAAAATAAAGATACTTTCCTTACAAAAGGAATTTAAAAAAATTAAAATTTGATATGAAAAATTATGTAATTCACGATTTGCCTGATTATTTCAAGCAGTACAAAAAATCAATCAAGAATCCTAAAAAATTCTGGGACAAAATTGCAGATGAAAACTTTGTTTGGTATCAGCGCTGGAATAAAGTAGTGAAATTTGACATGGAAGAAGCCAAAATCGAATGGTTTAAAGGGGCAAAACTCAATATTACCAAAAACTGTTTAGACCGACATTTGGCAGAAAGAGGTGATAAAACCGCGATTATCTGGGAACCTAACGATCCAAATGAAGAAGCACAATACATTTCTTATCGTGAACTTCACGAGAGAGTTTGCAAAATGGCGAATGTTCTTACAGAATTGGGTGTAAAAAAAGGAGACAGAGTTTGTATCTATTTACCGATGATTCCAGAATTGGCGGTTACCATGTTGGCTTGTGCTAAAATGGGTGCAGTACATTCTGTTATTTTCGCTGGATTTTCTGCTTCTGCGGTAACTTCTAGAGTGAATGACTGTGAAGCCAAAATGATTATCACTTCAGACGGAAGTTACAGAGGAAACAAAGCTATTGACCTAAAAGGAATCATCGATGAAGCCGTAGAAAAAACACCTTCTGTAGAAAAAGTATTGGTGGTAAAAAGAACCAACACCGAAGTAAAAATGAAAGAAGGAAGAGATGTTTGGTTAGATGATTATTATCCAAAAGCTTCTGCTGATTTCGTTACTAAAATCATAGATGCAGAAGATCCATTATTCATTCTTTACACGTCTGGTTCTACAGGAAAACCAAAAGGAATGCTGCACACTACTGCTGGTTACATGGTTTACACCGGTTATACTTTTAAAAACGTTTTCAATTATAAAGAAAATGATATTTACTGGTGTACTGCAGATATTGGTTGGATTACAGGTCACTCTTACATTCTTTACGGACCTCTAACTAACGGAGCAACTACCGTTATTTTTGAAGGCGTTCCTACTTATCCAGAGCCAGACCGTTTTTGGGCAGTAATTGAAAAACACAAAGTAACACAGTTCTACACCGCTCCTACTGCGATTCGTTCTTTGGCTAAAGAATCTTCTTCTTGGGTAGAAAAACATGATTTATCAAGTCTTAGAGTAATTGGTTCAGTAGGTGAGCCTATTAATGACGAAGCTTGGCATTGGTATAATGACCATGTTGGCAAGAAAAAATGTCCAATAGTAGATACTTGGTGGCAAACCGAAACAGGCGGAATTATGATTTCTCCGCTTCCTTTTGTTACGCCAACTAAGCCAACTTACGCTACGCTTCCACTTCCGGGAATTCAACCGGTTCTAATGGATGAAAAACGAAATGAAATTACAGGAAATCAAGTAGATGGAAATCTTTGTATCCGTTTTCCATGGCCGGGAATTGCCAGAACAATTTGGGGCGACCATCAAAGATATAAAGAAACGTATTTTACCGCCTTCCCAGGGAAATATTTCACAGGTGATGGTGCATTGAGAGACGAAACAGGATATTATAGAATTACCGGTCGTGTAGATGATGTAATCATCGTTTCTGGTCATAATTTAGGAACTGCACCTATTGAAGATAGCATCAACTTACACCCTGCTGTTGCAGAATCTGCGATTGTTGGTTTCCCTCATGATATTAAAGGAAATGCATTGTACGGATTTGTCATTCTAAAAGAAACTGGTGAAAGCAGAGACAAAGACCACTTGAGAAAAGAAATCAACATGCTGATTTCTGATACCATCGGTCCAATCGCTAAATTAGATAAAATACAGTTTGTTTCTGGCTTGCCAAAAACACGTTCTGGAAAAATTATGCGTAGAATTTTAAGAAAAATTGCCGAAGGAGACTTCAGCAACTTCGGAGATATTTCTACCCTACTCAATCCAGAAATTGTAGACGAAATAAAAGATGGAAGGATCAACTAATGATTATTGTTAATTTTTGGTCACACGAAAACCTCTCATTTTTGGGAGGTTTTTATTTTCCATTCAAAATTTTTACATTTGTTCTATGAAAATCGCTTTCCTTGGACCACAAGCTAGTTTTACACAGCTTGCTACTTCACAAATTTTCCCCAATGAAGAACTTCTGCCACAGTCTAATATTTTAGATTGCTTTAAGGCAGTACAAAATAATTTGGTAGAAAAAGCCGTTGTTCCCCTCGAAAATTCTATCGAAGGAACTGTTTCTATGACGCTGGATTATCTTTATGATTTTGACGGAATTTTTGTGGAAACAGAAGTAGTGATGCCCATTTCTCATCAACTGATGATTCACCCAAATAATACCAAAATTGAAAAAATTTATTCTCATCCTCAAGCTTTGGCGCAATGTTATCATTTTTTGGACAAAGAATATAAAGATGTGATTAAGCAAGAATTCGGTTCTACTGCTGCTGCTGCTAAAAGAGTGGCCGAAAATCCTGAAAAAAAATATGCTGCGATTGCCAATTCTTATGCCGCAAAATTATACGGACTGAAAATCATTCACCAGAATATTCAAGATATTGAACAAAATCACACTAAGTTTATTGTGATTTCAAAAAAGGGAGAAAGACTGAACCTTCCCCATAATAAAACTACCGAAAAAACCTCTCTCATCATTACTTTGCCAGAAGATCATGCAGGAGGTTTGCATCAAGTTCTCTCTGTTTTTGCATGGCGAAAAATGAATTTAACCAAAATTGAAAGCCGAACGTTAAAAACTGGATTAGGAAATTACTTTTTCTTCATTAATGTAGCGAATGAATGGCATCCTGTCTTGTCTAATAACGCCTTAGAAGAACTGAAATCTCTCGGTACAGAAGTGAAATTTCTAGGTCACTATAATGAATACTTATTAGAAATTTAAACTATTGATTTTAAGTATATTAATTTTATAAATTATAGAAATTTTCAATCTAAATTTATCTAAAAACACTTTCTAAAATCTTTTAATCGTTGTAATTTTGTTTTGAAAATTCAGCGATTTTTTATTACTGTTTCATCACGGATGTTTAACCTTAAAACTTAAAAAAATGTCAACTTTAATGAAAAGAAATCCAATGACAGGGTTAAATAGTTTCTTTGAAGATTTTTTTACCAAAGATTTATTTAACTGGAATGAAAAAAACCTTACAGAAATGGGCTTTACCATGCCTTCTGTAAACGTGAAAGAAACCGAAACCCATTACGAAATTGAAATGGCGGTTCCAGGATTGAAAAAAGAAGATTTTAAAATTAACATCGATCGAAACATTCTTACCATTTCTTCGGAATCTCAAACCGAAAACGAAGAAAGAGATGAGAAGAAAAACTACACCAGAAGAGAATTTAATTATCAATCATTCACCCGTTCATTTACCTTGCCTTCTGATATTGTAGATGTAGAACGCATCGAAGCAAAATATGACAACGGCATTCTGAAATTGGCGGTTCCGAAAAGAGAAAACGCTAAAAAAGAAGTGAAAACCATAGAGATTAAATAACAAATGGAAACGGTGAGAAAATTTCTCACCGTTTTTTTATTCTTCTAGAAGTTTCTGAATGTCTTCTATCAATAATTTTCTGTCTGGCTGGAATTTGCCTTTTAAACTCGCATTTTTTCCTTCTTGATCATCATAATTCAATCCAGAATAATAAAGAATCGGCATGCCATCTTTCCCAAATCTGCATCTCACATTGCCTTCTTTGTCTACCAAAGCCAGCATTCCGCTATGATTAAGACTTTCTGACTGGTCATCTTTGTCGCCTACATAAATATCAAATTCATTGGCTAAATCACCGATGTAATCTCTATTTCCTGTCAAAAAATGCCAATTGGGATTGGTTACTCCTAATTTTTTAGCATGAGCTTTTAAAAATTCTGGCGTGTCATTTTCTGGGTCTATAGAAATGGAAATAATCCCAAAATCTTTACTCTTAATCGCTTTATCTACGGATTTCAGATTATTATTCATAATCGGACAAATCGTAGGACATCTCGCATAGAAAAACTCTACTACATAGACTTTTCCCAGCATATCTGTATTTGAAATTCTACGATTATTTTGGTCGATTAATTCAAAATTTGGCGCCTTCATTACCGTATGAAGACTTTTCTTGAAAAAGTAATTTCCTGCGATAAATGCCAAAACAATAGCCACTAAAGCTATCATTTGGTACACCAGCATTTTATTCATTCCAAAACCAGACGCTTTTTTAGGTTTCGGCATGTTCAGAAATTATTTCGCGTATTTTTTTGGATTTTTTTTGAATTCTTCTTTGCAAAGTTTATTGCAGAAACCATAGGTTTTTCCTTTATAAACGGCAGTATCTTTTAAAAACTTTGCTGTTTTCATTCCGCAAATCGGGTCTTCTTCGTTCACCACTTTTACGTCTAATTTTTGGGTCGTTTTTTTATGGTCGTGAACTTTTTTAGTTTCTGGCGTTTGTTGACAAGAAGATAATATAGAAATTGCTACAAAAGCAACGGTTAATATAGATTTCATTTTTTGATTTTTTAAAGTTAAAATTAATTGAATAAAAGTACGAAAATTAATTTCAAACTAAAGGTGGATGAAAAAACTCAGGGTAAAAATCTTGAAAAGTAAAATTAAAGTGATGGATGAAAACTTTCGTTTTTGAAAAATCCTGATGTTTTTGTTCTTGTATCGCTAAACTTTCCGTAGGAAGAAATAATTGTAAAAACTCCACTTTCTGAATTTTAGTCGACTGATTTTCAGAAGATTTTGCCATTTCGTGTTTCATGTAGCATTTTCCGTTGCATCGCAAATCAGGTTCAGATTGGTTTTCGCAAAGTTGAGTAGAAATGTAGTTGTAATTCACCACATAATCTAATAATGGCAGCACAGAACGCACCGACATCACCAAAAATAAAAATATGGCAATTACAATTCTCATTTTTTAAAGATGGACAAATTTAAGGAATTTTAAATATAACTCTTTGTGATTTTTGTAACTTTGAAATTCTACACACATAGCGTTCCTACGGAACGCCATTCTAGGTGGTCATTATTTCTACAAACCTTTCGTTTCTACGGAACTTTATTATATATGCGAAAATTTTCTACACATATAGCGTTCCTACGGAACGCATTTTCTAGGTGGTCATAATTTCTACAAACCTATCGTTCCTACGGAACTTTATTTTATTGGGAAAAATTTTCTACACATATAGCGTTCCTACGGAACGCATTTTCTAGGTGGTCATAATTTCTACAAACCTTTCGTTTCTACGGAACTTTATTATATATGCGAAAATTTTCTACACACATAGCGTTCCTACGGAACGCATTTCTAGGTACTCTTTTTTCTACAAACCTATCGTTCCTACGGAACTTTATTTTATTGGGAAAAATTTTCTACACATATAGCGTTCCTACGGAACTTTATTTTATTTGGGAAAATTTTGTACACATATAGCGTTCCTACGGAACACTTCATAGAAATCCAATCTTCCATCATCTAGCTTCCAACATCAAACATCAAACCTAAAAATATTTTCCCTTCCATTTTTTCTGCAATTCTTCGCGGATTTTTCTTTCAGTGGCATTTTCGCCAGGAACATAGAATTGGGTTCCAGAAATTTCATTGGGCAAGAATTCTTGGTTTACAAAATTCCCTTCATAAGAATGCGCATATTGATATTCTTTGCCATAATCTAAGTCTTTCATCAGTTTCGTTGGTGCATTTCTCAGGTGCAACGGAACTGGCAAATTCCCGGTTTGTTTTACGACAGCAAGTGCTGCATCAATCGCTTTATAAGTAGAGTTAGATTTCGGTGAACAAGCCAAATAAACGGCTGTTTCGCTCAAAATAATTCTAGATTCTGGATTTCCAATGACATTCACCGCTTGAAAGCAATTATTGGCAACCGTCAAAGCATTTGGATTCGCCAAACCAATATCTTCAGCTGCTAAAATGAGCATTCTGCGTGCTATAAATTTTACATCTTCACCACCCGCAATCATTCTAGCAAGCCAATACACCGCTCCATTTGGGTCAGAACCGCGCATAGACTTGATAAACGCCGAAATAATATCATAGTGTTGTTCCCCATTTTTATCATAAAGCGCCATCGTTTCTTGCAAAACCGAAAGCACATCTTCGTTGGTGATTTCTTTTTCTTTTACATTTTTGAATTGATTGAGAACCAATTCTATAGAATTAATGAGTTTTCGAGCATCGCCACCTGAATATTGAATCAGCGCTTCTTTTTCTTTGAGTGCAAAATGCGTTTGTTCTTCTTCATTGTATCTGGAAAGGGCTATTTCTGCGAGTTCTTCTAATTTTTCAAAACTTAGAGACTTCAAAACATACACTTGTGAACGAGAAAGCAATGCCGAAACCACTTCGAAACTTGGATTTTCTGTAGTGGCTCCAATTAAGACTATCCAACCTTTTTCTACCGCATGAAGCAATGAATCTTGTTGAGATTTGTTAAACCGGTGAATCTCGTCTATGAACAAAATCGGTGATTTCCCTGTGAAAAGATTCTGTTTTTTGGCATCTTCTATCACTTCTCTCACTTCTTTTACTCCAGAAGAAACCGCCGAAAGCTTGAAAAATTTCCTTCCAGAAGTAGAAGAAATAATTTCTGCCAAAGTAGTCTTTCCAGTTCCGGGAGGTCCCCATAAAATGAGAGAATTGAGCGTGTCATTTTCTAGCATTTTACGGATGGTTCCGTTGTCTCCGGTAAGATGTTCTTGCCCTAAAACTTCGTCGAGTGTTTTGGGTCTGAGTTTTTCGGCTAAAGGAATATTTTGGTACAATTTTTTTTTGGGTTTGAGATACAAATTTGAGAAAATTTTTAGGATTTTCTATTTGAATTTGATTTTAAATTCCGTTAAAGTATAAAATCTTTAAATTTTGGCTAAAGCCAAATGGAATTTTCTAAAAAAAGAAACGGGCTAAAGCCCGTTCCTATTGATATTTTTAAAATTCGCGAATTTATTCTTTTTACTATTTCTAAAATTTGAAACCTATTCTTTTTAAGAAAGTGAAAAGGAGAAAAATGGTGAAAAATAGCCGTGATGCTGCCATTGTTTGAGCTCTTTTTTTTGTTTTGGCATATGCTTTGGAAAAAAAAAGCGAGTGGCTGCAGCACGAAGACAAGTGAAAAAACGCAGAAAATGTGTGCTTCTGAAAATTTTAACCCATAATGTGAAAACCACCGTCTACATGACGAATTTCGCCTGTAATTCTAATGTCTTTTCTGAATAAATGCACTACTTCGTGGGCTAAATCTTCGGGATTTGCATTTCCTAAAGGGCTGATTCTATTGGCTCTTTCTACATCTTCAATTTTTAGCGTAGCATTTCCTGCTTTACTTCCCATATATGGTGAAAAACGAACACAATTTGCTCTAATGCCGAAATCTCTACCTAATTCATAAGCCATTTCAATCGTCAACCTTTCTAATGCTGCTTTTGCAATACTCATATTGATATAAGGAAAGAATGAAACCTTCTCTGCTGCAATGTAACTTAAAGTAACTATAGATGCTCCGTTTTGTAAAACTTTGCTTTTCAATAATGCGTGAGAAAGGCTTATTAAAGAAAATGCAGACACCGTCATGGTATCATTAAATTCATCTGCTGTAACTTCCAACATGGGTTTTACAGATTTTTGACGAATGGTTTTGTCCATAGCAATCGCATGAAGGAAACCATTGAGCTTAACATTCTTTTCATTTAGAAAATCTGTGAGAGCCTCTAAACTTTCTGGCAAGGTAATATCTAATGGAAAAGTTAACACATTTTCTCCTAATAATTTTTTACAAGCATTTTCAAAGTCATTGTAAGATTTATTAAGAAAACTTTCTGCTTTTTCTGAAAGATTTTTATGAAATGGAGTCACGCCAAGACCTGTACACACTACGTTTCCGTTATTTTTGATGATTTTTTTGGCAACGTACATAGCGAGTGAATTTTCGTCTGCGATTCCTGTAATTAAAAAGGTTTGATTAGTAAACATAATAAAATAGGGGGTTAGAAATAATTGATAAAATTTTAATACACGTCTGAAATTCTAGACTTTATATAAGGCTGCTCCCCAAGTCCAACCAGAACCTACGGCTGCAAAAAGTAAGGTATTTCCTTCTTTTATTTTTCCGCTTTTATAGGTTTCGTCTAAAACTATTGGGATGGTTCCCCCAGAAGTATTGGCGTATTTATCCATATTGGTCATTACTTTTTCAAACGGAATATTTACTTCTTCTGCTACTTTTTGTAAAATCCTAACGCTTGGCTGATGAGGAATCACCCAGTCAATATCGTTTGCCGTTAAGTTATTATCTGCTAAAACTTCGTGAATTACTTCTGGCAATACTTTAGTCGCTGTATTAAAAACTTCTTTTCCATTCATCTGGAAATAGTGAAGCCCTTGTTTGATGGTTTCTTCACTTGCCGGAATTTCACAACCACCAGCTGGAATATTAAAATGATATTTTCCTGTACCATCTGCATGAAGTTTAAAATCTATAAACCCTTTGTCTTCAGTAGTTGCAGATAATAATACCGCTCCTGCTCCATCTCCAAAAAACACAGAATCTTTACGTGACCAATCTGTAATGCTCGAAAAAACATCAGCTCCTATCACCAAAACATTTTTATACATTCCGGTTTGTATAAATTGGCTACCAATAGCTAAACCATAAATTCCGCCCGAACAAACTGCCGAAATATCAAAAGCTACAGCATGAGGTGCATTTATTTTTTCTTGCACGAAACAAGCCGTAGAAGGCGCCTGTCTGTCTGGTGTAGAAGTAGCTACGATAATGAGGTTCACCTCTTCAGCTGTAATTCCTGCATCTTCTAGTGCAATTAAAGCCGCTTTAGAAGCCAAATCACTGGTTACTTCACCTTCTACAATCCTGCGTTCTTTAATTCCTAAATTTTTAAAAATCCATTCATCATTAGAACCTACTGCTTCAAAAAAATCATTTTTTATCACTTTTGGCGGAGTATAAGAACCCGTCCCTTTGATATACGCTCTCTTCATAATCTTATTATTTTACTAACAAATGTCATGATAAAAATTGTAAATAAAAAATATTAACGCATTTTTTTATCATTTTAAAAATTAATAAGACAAATTTTCATAAAATTCATTGCTAATATTATTAAATTGAAATAAATAATTTAAAAATCAAGTTTCAGGAAAACTTAAAAAAAACTTACATTTGTATTTTATACCTCATGCTGAATAAAATTCTCATATTTCCGCTCATTGTATTGATCAAAATATATCAATATGGAATTTCTCCATGGTTGGGGAAAAATTGCAGATATGAGCCTACTTGTTCGCATTATACGGTGGAAGCATTAAAAGTTCACGGACTTTTTAAAGGAATTTATCTCAGTGCAAAGAGAATTTCTAGCTGTCATCCTTGGGGTGGAAGCGGTTACGATCCTGTACCGCCCAAAAAAGAAAATCAACATTAAAAAAAATACTAACAAATCAATAAAAATATATGAATTTAGCTACGCTATTATATTTCACTTGGGATCCTTCTAAAGGAATAGAAATTGGGACTTTTACCTTACACTATTACAGTTTAATGTTTGTTTTAGCCTTCGGAATTGGTTACTATTTATTTGTAAAAATGTTCAAAATAGACCACGAAAGCGAAAAAAGTTTAGACACCATTTTCACTTGGACTTTAATCGGAACGATTCTCGGCGCAAGATTAGGTCACGTAATTTTCTATCAACCAGAATTATTTAAACAAGATTTCTGGAGTGTTTTCTTGCCTATTCAGACGGTTCCAGAATTTAAATTCACGGGATTTTCGGGACTTGCAAGTCATGGAGCTGCAATAGTCCTGGTTATTTCTACCATTATTATTGCGATAAAAGTGTTGAAGAAAAATCCACTTTGGTTATTAGACAGATTAGCGATTACAGTGGCATTAGCTGGATTTTTCATCAGAATGGGAAATTTTTTCAACTCAGAAATCGTAGGAAAACCAGCACCAGACTCACCATTTGCCGTATTATTTCCTCAACAAAGTATGGAATACGGAGAAATTGTTCCACGCTATCCTACTCAGTTGTTTGAGGCATTTTCTTATTTAGCATTATTTTTTGTAATGTGGGGAATTTATCTTTACACGAAGAAAAAATACAGTCAAGGTTGGCTTTTCGGGTTTTTCTTTGCTGTACTTTGGACCATCAGATTTTTAGTAGAATTCTTAAAAGAACCTCAAGGAGAAGAAAAAATCACCCTTGGAATTCTCAATACAGGTCAGGTTTTATCAATTCCATTGGTCATTATAGGATTAGCGGTAATGCTTTATTCTAAAAATTTCAAATACGAAGACAAATTTTAACATCATAAAAAAAGGGAAACAGCAAATTGTTTCCCTTTATTTTTGTAAATATTTAAAGACTTCGCCAATGTGCTGAATGACATCTGAAGCGAGCATCGCTTCTTTAGAATATTTTTCGGCGGTGAAATCCGCAGCTTTCCCATGAAGCCAAACTCCAAATATTGCTGCATTTTCGGGCGAATAACCTTGTGCTAAAAATGAGGTAATAATTCCCAATAAAACGTCTCCACTTCCGCCTTTTGCCAAGCCAGAATTTCCTGTAATGTTATAAAATACGTTTCCTTCAGGAGTGATGATTTGAGTATGATGACCTTTGAGAACGATATAAATATTCAATTCCTTTGCCTTTGATTTGGCTAATTCTAATCGCTCAAAAGAATCTTTGGATTCTCCAAAAAGTCTAGAAAACTCTTTAGGATGAGGCGTAATAATTGATTTTTTTGGAATTAAATTTAAATTTTCTGGATTTTTGGAAATCAAATTCAACGCATCTGCATCTAAAACCAATGGCTCATTATAATTTTTGAGAAAATGCATTAATTTTTCCTCAGTTTCGTAATCTGTTCCCAATCCAGGACCTATTCCATACGTGAAATCATTCTCTACCAAAAAATTTTTAATAAAGTCTTCTCCTCCGTATAAATAAATGGCTTCTGGACAAGTGGTTTGCAGAATTTCGTAACCGCATTTTGGCGCCAAAATATAAGTTAAACCGCTCCCGGAAAACAAAGCTGATTTCGTGGCCAGAACCGCAGCTCCAATTTTCCCAAAACTTCCCGCTACAATGCATGTTTTGCCATAATTTCCTTTATGAGAAGTATCTTTTCTTTTTTTATAAATTTTTCTTACAATTTCTTCGTCTATAATATAATGTGGCGTTTCAGTATTTTCTATATATTTTTTACTGATTCCGATTTCTAAAATATGAATTTTACCACAATATTCGCTGATTTCTGGATGCAAAAATGATTGTTTGCAGAATTGTAAAGACAAAGTTTCATCTGTTTTGAAAACGACTCCATTTTCGGGAATATTTCCATCTGCCAAAACTCCTGAAGGAATGTCGATTGCGATTTTATGAACATGAATCTGGTTGAGTTTTAGAATGATTTTGGCTATTTCACCTTCGATTTTTCTGTTCAATCCTGTACCGAACAAAGCATCTACAATGATGGAATCTTCATTAATGAAACTCTCATTAAAATCTATAAAATCTAGAATTCTGATTCCCAAAAATTCTTTTAATCTATGGTAATTGATTTCCGCATCTTTAGACAATTCCTTTTTCGATTTATCCATAAATACATCTACATCAAAACCTTTTTGATAAAGCAATCTGGCCATTGCTAAACCATCTCCTCCATTATTTCCATGGCCACAAAAAATAAGAATATTTTGCGTTTTAAGATACTTATGATGAATAAAATCTGTACAAGCCATCGCTGCTTTTTCCATTAAATGAACAGAAGCAATGGGTTCATTTTTGATGGTAAATAAATCTCCATTTTTGATTTGAGCAGCTGAAAAAATTTTCATAACAGGGATTGTGTTTTACAAAGTTACAACAAAAAATAATCAATATAGAGACTGTTTTTAGCTAAAATTTTTAACAAATTTCAAAGAATATTTAGATTAAATTTTTACATTTGTCAAAATATAAATTATAAAACTATGGGATTAATAAAAGAATTTAAAGAATTTATTGCTAAAGGAAATGCAATGGATTTAGCAGTAGGAGTAATCATAGGTGCTGCTTTCGGAAAAATTGTTAGTTCATTGGTAGATGATGTCATCACACCAGCTTTACTAACCCCAGCTCTAAAGGCTGCAAACTTAGAAAAAATCCAAGAATTAAAAACTGATGGTGGAATTCTATATGGTAATTTCCTTGCTGCTGTACTCAGTTTCTTGATTATTTCTTTTGTCATCTTTTTATTAATAAAAGGGATTAATGGAATGAAAAAGAAAGAAGAACCTGCTCCAGCTGTACCTGCAGGACCAACACAAGAAGAACTTTTAGCAGAAATAAGAGATTTATTAAAAAACAAATCATAATATAATACAAAAAGAAACTCCGAAAATTTTCGGAGTTTCTTTATTATGAAATTTTTAAAATACTTGCAACCTGCATCGCCAATTCTTCACCAATTCTGTCTTGCGCTTCTAAAGTAGACGCTCCAGTATGAGGTGTTAAAGAAATTTTAGGATGGGTAATAATTTTTTCTGATGGTGTAGGTTCATTTACGAAAACATCTAATCCCGCAAAAGAAACTTTACCAGCATCTAAAGCTTCTATTAAGGCTTCTTCATCTATTACGCCACCTCTTGCACAATTGATTAACGCTACTCCATCTTTCATTTTAGCGATTTCTTCTTTGCCGATAATCGCAGATTTTTGAGCAGGAACGTGAAGCGTTATAAAATCCGCTTTTTTTATCACTTCTTCGAAAGGTTCGGTTACAATTTCTATATCGATATATTGTTTGTTATAGAAATCCACTCTTACACTTGTTTTATCGATCATTAGATCAGAAGCAACTACTTTCATTCCTAATCCAAGAGCGATTCTTGCTACTTCTTGACCAATTCTACCCAATCCAACAATACCAATGGTTTTCCCTCTTAATTCTAAACCTTTTTCGTAAGATTTTTTAAGTTTTGCAAATTCTGTTTGCCCCGAAACTGGCATTTTTCTATTAGAATCTTGTAAAAATCTGCATCCTGTAAATAAATGTGCGAAAACCAATTCTGCCACGCTTTCAGAGGATGCAGCTGGTGTATTGATTACATGAAGTCCTTTTTCTCTAGCGTATGCTACTTCTATGTTATCCATTCCTACTCCACCTCTTCCTATGATTTGTAGAGATGGGCAGTTGTCTATGATTTCCTTAGTCACCTTAGTTGCACTTCTTACCAAAAGTGTGCTGATTTTTTCTGCATTGATGTAAGAAACAAGTTCCTCTTGAGGAACTTTTTCTGTAATTACCGTGAAACCTTTTTCTTCTAAAGCATTGATTCCTGATAGTGTCAATCCATCATTTGCTAATACCTTCATTTATTTTTTATTTAGATTAATCGTTAAAAATTTAGAATCTATAAATTCTTGCTGCTCAAAAATTTTTGTCTTTAACAAGAATTCCAGCAGCAGCATTTATATATTATGCTCCAATATCTGATTTTCAAGTTGCAAAGTTAGAGAAAATTATAGATATTAAATCCCTAATTAATAAAGGTTTTTTAAAAATTTTACGCACAAAAAAGCTATGTAAAGTATAAAAAATTCAAATTTCTAAAATCAATTCTTTATCTCGTAGATTATCATTAAATTTGAGAAGTCGAACAATTATGGAAGAAAAAGTAGTTTTAGTTACCGAAAATGATGAAGTTCTGGGCTTGATGGAAAAACAACAAGCACATATCAATGGTTTGTTGCACCGAGCGTTTTCTGTATTTTTATTTAATTCAAAAGGCGAAATGCTTCTCCAGAAAAGAGCTGCCGAAAAATACCATTCTCCCAATCAATGGACGAATGCTTGTTGCTCCCATCCTAGAGCGAATGAAACCTATGAAGAAGCAGCCAAAAGAAGGTTAAAAGAAGAACTGGGAATAGATACCGAAATTTCTGAAAAATTCTCTTTTATATATAAAGCAGATGTAGGTGGAAATCTTTGGGAGCACGAGTTAGACCATGTTTTTGTAGGGAATTACGAAGGAGATTTTCAACTCAATTTAGAAGAAGTAGCCGAAGTAAGATATATTTCTATGGAAAATTTAGACCAAGAAATGAAACAAAACCCTGAACATTTTACTGAATGGTTTAAAATCATTTTAGAAGAATATAAACATCATCTTTAAGTTAGAGGTAGAGATAGAGGTAGAGGTAAAGGTAGAGGTAAAGGTAAAGGCAAAGGTTAAAAATTAAAAAATATCTTTTATCAAGTTAAAAAAATAAAAAATGGATAAAAAAACAGCGCTGTATAATAAGCACGTTTCTTTAGGAGCTAAAATGGTTCCTTTTGCAGGTTTTGAAATGCCTGTACAATATTCTGGCGTTACAGAAGAGCATTTTGCTGTACGCGAAAAAGTAGGAATTTTTGATGTTTCACACATGGGACAGTTTTATGTAGAAGGTACAGAAGCTAAAAACTTACTCCAATTTATCACTTCTAATAATGTAGAAAAACTGACGAACGGACAAGCGCAATATTCTTGTCTACCCAATGGAAAAGGCGGAATAATAGACGATTTAATCGTTTATAAAATGAATGACGAAAAGTATTTTGTAGTGGTAAACGCTTCTAACATCGAAAAAGATTGGAATCATTTTTCTCATTATAATGAAAAATTCGGGGCTCAATTAAGCAATATTTCAGATGAAACTTCTCTCATTGCGATTCAAGGTCCGAAAGCTGTAGAAACCCTTCAAAAACTTACCTACACCAATCTTTCTGAAATTCCTTATTACCATTTTACGGTGGGAACTGTTGCTGGCGTAGAAAACGTAATTATTTCAAACACTGGTTATACAGGAAGTGGCGGTTTTGAAATTTATTTTGGAAACGAAAATGCAGAAAAACTTTGGGATGAATTGACAAAAGCAGGGGAAGAATTCGGACTTATTCCTTGTGGTTTGGCTTCTAGAGACACTTTGAGATTAGAGAAAGGTTTCTGTCTTTACGGAAATGATATTGATGATACTACCTCTCCATTAGAAGCTGGATTAGGCTGGATTACTAAATTCGACAAAGAATTTGTAGATAAAGAATTCCTTTTAAAACAAAAAGAAGAAGGCGTTTCTAGAAAATTAGTAGGTTTCGAAATGCAAGAAAAAGCTATTCCTAGACACGATTATTTGGTGGTAGATGCAGAAGGAAATGAAATAGGGAAAGTAACTTCTGGAACGATGAGTCCTTTGAAAAAAGTGGGAGTTGGTCTTGCTTATGTAGCCAAACCTTACTTCAAATTAGATTCTGAAATCTTTATTCAAATCAGAAATAAAAATATTCCTGCTAAAGTGGTAAAATTACCATTTGTATAAAGAAATTTTTATAATGACTAATCCTAAAATAGGTTTACAAGTTTTACATTAAAATACCAATCCGGAAGATATTGATTTTCCGGATTTTTTGTGGATTGTTTCCGGGGTTTTCATCTTCAGACTAAGATGTGGTCTTTTGTTGTTGTAAATATAAATACTTTCTTTAACCATTTGTTTTAAATCCTGAATGTTTTTGCATTTATAAATTAAAAATTCCTGCTTCAATATTCCGTTTATTCTTTCTGCCAAAGCATTTTGATAACAATCATAGCCATCTGTCATTGAGGGTTTTATTTTGTTTTCAACAAGTACTTTCTGATACACTTCTGAGCAATATTGCAATCCCCTGTCTGAGTGATGAATAAGCGGAAGATGTGTTGTTCTGTTTTTAACGGCCATTTTCAGAGCTTTGACTACATTTTCAGCATTCATATTTTCACTTAATTCGTAACCCATTATTTTTCTGCTGTAAGCATCCGTAACCAAAGATAAATAACAGACATTCGTTTTGGTTTTTATATAAGTGATATCGCTTACAAATACCTGTTCTTTTCTTTTTAGGCAAGTCGTTTTCAAAAGGTTGGGGTGTTTTCTGAGCCAGTGTTTGGAGAAAGTTGTTCTTGTATATCTTTTCTTAGGATAAATAAGCAGGTTTTCTCTTCGTAAATAATTGAACAGCGCATCTCTGCCTATTTTTATCTTTTCAAGCTTGAACTTATTTTTAAGCAAATAATAAAGTTTTCTTGTTCCTATTCTGGGCTGTTCTAAACGAATCTCCTCAACGAATTGTTTAACTTTCTCCAATTCTTTTTCCCGAACACATAATCTTTGGCGCTGCTGGTAAATGGCTTGTCTGCTTATCCCAAACAATCTGCAGATTTTGGATAAACTCAATCCTTTTTCTTGGAGTTGTCTGACTGTTTGGGCGTAAACTTTTTTCGGATCTGTGTGCCGTATTGCTTGTCGGAGATATCAATCATCATATTGAGAACTTTGGTTTTCAGTTTCTCATCAGCTAATTCTTTCTCTAATCTTTTAATCTTTTCGGCGGGTGTTTCTTTGGATTGTAACATGGTATGAATGGTGGGTTTGCTCCAATCTAAATTACCATATTTTCTGAGCCAAACCAAAACGGTGCTTCTACCTTGGATACCGTAATGTTGTTGTGCCTGTTTGTAAGTGAATTCGCCCTTTTCTACACGGCTTACAATACCTAATTTAAAAGCCATTGTGTAATCTTGTTGTGTACGCTTTTCTACTGTCTTCTCTCGATTTTCCATAATAAGTCTATTGGGTGTAAACTTATTTTAGGACGGGTCATAACATACTCAAAAAGCAGTTCTCTCCGAACTGCTTTTTTATTTTAATTTTTCTCTTAAAAGTTCAATATTCTTCTTGTCACTTCCTATAAAAATCTCTTGACTGATGATAAAAACGGGGCGTTTTAGAAAACGATAATCCTCTAAAATCAGTTTTTTAAAATCTTCTTCTTGTAAAGATTTTACCTCTATATTTCGTTCCTTGATTTGAGTAGATTTTTTGCTAAAAAGTGCTTCATAAGATTCAGACAAGGCATACATTTCTTGTAATTCTTCTTCAGAAACAGCTTTTGACTTGATTTCTCTTTGTTCAAAATCAGTTAAGTCAAATTCAGACATAATTCTTTTGCAAGTGCTGCAAGTCTTTAAAAAATATACTTTTTTCATGTTTCAAAAATAAGATTAATCTCTATATTTCAAAAATTATTGAATATCTTTATTCAAATTTTAGAGCAAATGAGCAACAAGACTATTTTTCAGTTTATTTCTGAGCCTGGAGATGTAAATTATGGCGGAAATGTACACGGTGGAAGCGTAATGAAATGGATAGACCAAGCTGGCTACGCTTGCGCAAGTTCTTGGAGTTCTAGTTATTGTGTCACGGTTTATGTAGGTGGAATCAGGTTCTTTTCGCCTATCAAAATTGGTCACATTGTAAAAGTAGAAGCCGAAGTGATTTACACCGGCAAAAGCAGTATGCATATTGCCATCAATGTATTTTCTAGAAATATAAAACGCAAAGAATTTGAGAAAAAAACGCACTGCATCATCGTTTTTGTGGCAGTAGATGACGAAGGAAACACCATAGAAGTCCCCAAATTCATCCCCGAAACTGAACAAGAAAAACAAATGGAACAATACGCCATCAAATTGATGGACCTGAGGAAACAAATAGAAGACGAAATGAAACCGTTCTTATAAAAAAACTCCTTTCAAAAATTTGAAAGGAGTTTTAATTTGTTATTTTGAAGAGTAATTATCTTGCGATATTTACGGCTCTCGTTTCTCTAATTACCGTCACTTTTACTTGACCTGGGTAAGTTAACTCATTCTGAATTTTTTCAGAAATGTCATAAGAAAGTTGGTGAGCTACTTCGTCTGTTACTTTTGCAGATTCTACCATCACTCTCAATTCTCTACCTGCCTGAATCGCAAATGCACTAGACACGCCATCAAAGCTTAATGCAGCTGCTTCTAAGTCTTTTAATCTTTGAATATAAGATTCTAAAACTTGTCTTCTTGCTCCTGGTCTTGCTCCAGAAATTGCATCCGCTACTTGAATTATTGGTGATAATAAAGAAGTCATTTCTACCTCGTCATGGTGCGCTCCAATCGCATTTACTACTTCTGGATTTTCTCCAAATTTCTCTGCCCATTGCATTCCTAAAAGTGCGTGAGGAAGTTCTGATTCTTGCTCTGGAACTTTACCGATATCGTGTAATAAACCTGCTCTCTTCGCTAATTTTACGTTTAAGCCTAATTCAGCAGCCATAGTAGCAGCGATATTTGCCACTTCTCTAGAGTGCTGTAGTAAGTTTTGACCATAAGAAGAACGGAATTTCATTCTACCTACGATTTTAACCAATTCTGGATGTAAACCGTGAATTCCTAAATCAATGATGGTTCTTTTTCCAACTTCTATGATTTCTTCTTCTATTTGTTTACGCGTTTTTTCTACTACTTCTTCTATTCTCGCTGGGTGAATTCTACCGTCTGTTACCAATCTGTGAAGTGATAATCTAGCCACTTCTCTTCTTACTGGGTCAAAACAAGAAAGCAAAATTGCTTCTGGAGTATCATCTACGATGATTTCTACACCTGTTGCTGCTTCTAACGCTCTGATGTTTCTACCTTCTCTACCGATGATTCTACCTTTTACCTCATCAGATTCTATATTAAATACAGACACTGAATTTTCTACTGCTTGTTCTGTACCAATTCTCTGAATGGTTTGAATCACAATTTTTCTTGCCTCATTTTTAGCGTTCAATTGCGCTTCTTCCATGATAGATTGAACGTGAGCCTGAGCTTTGGTTTTCGCTTCGGCTTTCATAGACTCTACGAGTTCTGCTTTTGCTTCTTCTGCCGAATAGTTAGAAATTTTTTGTAACATTTCTACTTTTTGAGCAATTGCTACGTCTAATTCTTGTTGCTTTTTCTGTACGATTTCGTGTTTTTTATCGTACTCTGCTTTTTGTCTTTCTAAATCTTTTTCTAGTTTTCCTGTTTTAGAAAGTTCGTCATTTAGTTTTTGTTCTTTGTCTCTAATTCTTTTCTCAGCCTCCTGCATTTTTTTCTCACGACTGTTAATGTTTTCGTCATGCTGAGATTTGAGTTCTAAGAATTTTACTTTTGCTTGAGCTTCTTTTTCTTTTTTTATAGCTTCAGCTTTTACATTCGCGTTTTCTATAATGTTTTCGGCGCTTTTTTTAGCATCTTTTACGATGAATTTAGCTTTAGAGTTGAGAGAACTTTTTGCGAACAACGTTCCTGCAACCAAGCCTAAAATCAGGCAAACAGCACCGATAATAATAGCGGTTATATCCATATATATCGAGTTTTAATTGTCAATTACTTAATTTTTAAAAATAAAAAAACCTACAACAGTTCAGTGATATAGAGTAAACTCCTAATCAACACGATTTGAACTGTTTTCTATGCTCTGTAATCTGCGTAAAGCAGCACGCCATTGCAAAGACATTCGTTCGGTAATTGTTTAGCGTTGAGTTTACCTGTAATGTGTTAGAACTATTGTAGGCAAGTTTTTATAGAAAAGTTTTACTTTTCTAATTCGTCTAATTGCTGATTAATTTGCATTAATCTATCATTAGCATTTTTTATAATTTTTTCTGAGTTAAGTTGATGTACTTCTGCATTTGCTCCTAATTTTAGGGCGCACATTGCGAGTGCATCTTGTTTATCCTTAACATCAAAATTAGCTTCAAATTCTCTAATCATTCCTTCTATCTGTTTCCCTACTCTACGAAGCGTTTCTTCTTCGGCAGCAGGAACATTAAGAGGATAATTTCTTCCGGCAATGTTTATGGTAATTCTTCTTACTTCCATTACAAGCCACTATTTTGAAGTTGTGCAATACAAGCGTCTATTTCTTTGACCAATCTATTGATATGATTTTTCATCAATCGATTGTGGTCTGGATTGCCAGATATTGCTGAGATTAATTTTATTTTTTTTTGCTCTTCTGTTAACTCCTGATTTCTCTTATGCTCTTCTTCATATTTAACTTTCAGATTTTCAAAGTCTTCTGAGAGAATAGCATGCTTTTCTAAAAGATTTTGATAACTTTTATTCATCTCAAAAATCTTTTTTTCAAGTAAAGAAAAATTATTCTCTAATTCTTTAAGCATTTCAGGTGTTAGTTCTAACTTATGCAAAAATATAAAAAAAATAATCAGTTAAACAGAAATTTAATAATAATTTAAAGCAAAACTTTAAATAAAAAAAGAAGACTCCTTAGAATCTTCTTTAAATCAAATATTTAGAAAAATTTTTCTTATTCAAATTTCAACACAAACATGAAAGCTCTGGTTTGCATCGTAGAAATTGCTGCAGTCCAATAAGGTGGCGTTCCAGTGTTATCTGCTACAATTTCATTGTTAAACGCAAAGGTTCCTCTAAAAGCTGGTGTTAACTTAAATCTAGAGAAATAAAACTGTATTCCAGCTTCTGCGCTCCATGCAAAATTATGGGTTGTACTTCTGAAAATTCCTTGTTGATTGTCATCTGCAGCACTAGAATTAGACTGTAAATTCACCATATAATTAAGTCCAGCTGCAGCATAAGGTCTAGAATTATACCATCTGTCTGCATGAATTTCTAGCATAATCGGGATGTCTACATACGTAGATTTCACTCTTCTTACCATATCTGCTTCAGTGAGCGTTTTTGGTGTAAAAGGATTACTCGCATCTGCAGCATATTGGTCATTTGATTGTGTATTAAAAATAAGTTCTCTTTCTACAAACTGTAAACCTGGCTCTATTCTTAAATCAAAGTTGTCATTCAATCTCATTCTCCCAATTAAACCAGCTCCAAAACTGTAAGTAGGTTTGGTTTGAACAAGATTTACTTTGTCTTCCATTCCATATTTCGGGTCTAGAACGAGTTTATAATCAAATTGGTTAAGATTTAAATAAAAACCATAACTGTATTGATAAGAATCTTGCTCTTGCCTTCTGTCTTGTCTATCTCGGTTTCTAAATTGAGCTTGAGTAAACAAAAACATTCCTAAAAAAAGGAGCGAGAATGTTTTGATTAACGTTTTTTTCATGGGCTATTATTTAGTCGCTTTATAAATGGTAGCTATCCCTAAACTTAGTTTTTTATATTCTACTTTGCTATAACCTGTGTCTAGTAAAATTTGTTTCATTTTTTCGCCAAAAGGAAAAGCATTTACAGAATCTGGTAAATACGTGTATGCTCTATTATCTTTAGAAACTAATTTACCGATTTGCGGTAAAATATTTTTGAAATAAAACATATAAAATGGCGCTAAAAACCCTTCTACTTTTGAAAATTCTAAAATATAAACGCTAGAATTTTCTTTTACCACTCTTCTTAGCTCGGCTAAACCTTTTTCTAAATTTTCGAAATTTCTTACTCCAAATGCAACGGAAACTGCATCGAATTTATTATCCTCAAAAGGAAGATTTTCTGCATCTCCTTTTTGCATTGATATTTTTTGGTCTAGATTAAGTTTCTTAATTTTATCAATTCCTACGTTTAGCATTTGCTGAGAAAGGTCTAAACCTACTACTTCTGCTCCTGTTCCTTTTTGTACCGCAATGGCAAGATCTCCTGTTCCTGTCGCTACATCTAGTACGAGTTTCGGAGCATCTTTATTCATCCATTTCACTAAAGTATTTCTCCAAAGTACGTCTATTTTCATCGATAAAACATGATTTAATAAATCATATTTTGGAGCGATGTTGTCAAACATATCTTCTACTTCAGTTTTTTTACTTTGATCGGTATTGTATGGTTTTACTTGCATGTATTTATGTAATAAGTATTGAGTAATATTATTTTTAGCTATCTTTTTCCTAGGTGTATTATTGATAATTCTCTTTGTAGAACAGTTTGAAATCTTCTTTTCTATAAATCTTAGTTCTGGATTCTACTTTATCAATGTTTTTAATGACTTTATCATAATCTTCGTCTACATTATAATAAAAGTCTTCTATGTATAATTTTTTATGCTTGGTAACATGCCCAGGAAGTTTTACGCCGTCCATTTCAAAAGTACTCGCCATTAAAAGGGAATCTTTATTCGGAATATAGCCATAAAACTGACGGTGCACAAAATATTCTTCTCCAGCAATATTCAATAAACCTCTATATTGTGAAACATTAAAAGCAGAATCAAAAAGAAGCTTCTTTTTATCATCAAAAACTTTAATGCTGTTTTGTTTCCCTCTGTTAAGGTCTACTTTTACAAACTGACCAGAAGTGATGATTTTTTCTTCGCCGTTATTAATCTTAAAATAAAAGGTTTTAGTAGTAGGATTATCTACTAAATATTCATTTTTCTTAGCTAAAAATAAATAATAAATTCCAAAGGCAATTAGCATTACACTTGCCGAGACAATAAGCCCAATAAGAGGAGCATTTTTTTTCATATTTAAAAAAATATTGAGAATTGCAAAGTTAATAATTATTTTCTATGCGTTTGTTATGATTTAATTTATAAATTTGCCTCTTAATTATAAATGTAATATAGAAATTATGCCAAGTTCAGTAATTGTAGGTTCAGGTAGTTGCATTCCAGAAAGAGTAATTGATGGCTCTCATTTTATCAACTCTAAGTTTTATACAGACGCAGGAGATTTTATTGATAAACCCAATGAAGAAATTATTAAAAAATTTGTAGACATCACAGAAATTGAAGAAAGAAGATATCTGAGAAATGACCAATTTAATTCTGACCTTGGTGTACAAGCTGCTAAAGAAGCCATTTATGACGCTAAAATAGAAAAAGAAGACCTCGATTATATCATTTTCGCGAGTAATTTTGGAGAAGTTTCTGCTAACGGAATGGCGAATTTCATGCCGAATATGGCGGCAAGAGTAAAACACAAATTGGGCATTAAAAACAGAAAATGCATCACTTATGATATGATTTTCGGTTGTCCAGGTTGGGTAGAAGCAATGATTTTAGCAGACGATTTAATTAAACTAGGAAAAGCAAAAACCATTTTAGTAATTGGTGGTGAAACTTTAAGTCGTGTAACTGACCCATTTGACAGAAATAAAATGATTTTCGCAGATGGAGCTGGAGCTGTAGTTTTACAAAAATCTGAACAAGAAAACGTAGGAATCATTGCTACCAATACCGTTTGTGATAATGCAGAAGAACTTTTGTATTTAGAAAATTCTCATTCGCTTAATCCAGAAGCAGATCAAGAAAAAATGTATATCAGAATGCATGGTCGTAAAATTTACGAATATGCCCTCAAAAATGTTCCTGCTGCGGTAAAAGAAACAATGGATAACGCAGAAATTGGCATAGAAGACATTGATAAAATCTTAATGCACCAAGCCAATGCAAAAATGGACCATGCTATGGTTTCTAGATTGTATAAATTATACGGGAAATCAGAATATGACGAAAATGTATCTCCTATGACGATTCAATATTTAGGAAATTCTTCTGTAGCCACTATTCCTACGATGTTTGATTTAATTGCTAAAGGAGAAATGAAAGGTCATTCTTTCAAAAAAGGAGGTTATGTAGTAATGGGTTCTGTAGGTGCCGGAATGAACATCAACTGTATTGTTTATAAGATGCCTTAATCAGAATTTTGAAACAAAATATACAAAACTTCGACTACTTAACTTGTCGGAGTTTTTTTATGAAGAATAATTTATGAAAACAAATTTTATCGTATTACTCGCTGTATTTTTCATCATCGAAATATATGTTTATCAAGCGATTAGAAATATTACTACCAATAATTACATTAGAATTGGATATTGGATTTTTACGCTTTTGGCTTACGGAATCATCTTATATTGGATTTTAACATTTAATAAAGCTTCTAGAGACCATCAACAAATTCAATTAATGGTTTCTGCGATGATGATTTTCATTCTTCCGAAACTATTGTCTGTAATATTTTTATTGATAGGAGATTTTACCAGATTGGTAGAATTTGGTTTTAAATATTTCACCGCTAAAGAAAACTATTTCCCTGAGCGCAGAAAATTCATTTCTACCACCGCTCTTGCGGCTGCTGGAATTTTCTCAGCATTGGCAATAGATGGCATAATTTTCGGAAAATACAGACACACGGTAAGAAAAGTAAAATTGAGATTTAAAAACCTCCCCGAAAATTTCAAAGGCTACAAAATCGTACAAATCTCGGATGTTCACAGTGGAAGTTTTTTCAATCCTCAAAAATTACAAAAAGCGATTGAACTGATTAATGAACAAGATGCAGATGTGGTTTTATTCACCGGTGACATGGTGAATAATTATGCAGATGAATTCAAACCATTTATTCCGCTTTTTAAAAACATTAAAGCCAAAGACGGCAAATTTTCTATCTTAGGAAATCATGATTATGGCGATTATGGCGCGTGGAATTCTCGAGAAGAAAAAGCGCAAAACATCCCAACTTTGAAAAACTATCAAGCCGAAGCTGGTTTTAAAATGCTGCGCAATGAAAATATTGCCTTAGAAAAAAATGGAGAGAAAATTTATCTTTTGGGCGTAGAAAATTGGGGAATCAAACCTTTTCCACAATATGGTGATTTAGACAAAGCTTTGAAGGGCGTTCCTGAAGATGCGATTAAAGTTTTGATGAGCCATGACCCAACTCACTTTGACGAAGTGGTAAAAAAGCACAAAACCAATGTTCATCTTACCCTTTCTGGTCACACTCACGGAATGCAATTTGGTTTAGATTTGAAAAACATCAAATGGTCGCCTGTAAAATTTAAATACAAAAAATGGGCTGATTTATATGAGTCAGAAGGAAAATATCTCTATGTAAACAGAGGTTTCGGAGTTATTGCTTATCCTGGAAGAGTGGGCATCAATCCAGAAATTACGGTTATAGAATTGGTATAATTTATTTTGAAACGCAAAGATTTATCTATCCATTATTTTTTTGAAGAAAGCAAAGAAGCGAATAAATTCGCATAAAGCTCTCGCTTATTCAATTCGCTAAAGCGAATAATTCTTTTGCTTACTTAATCAGTATAAAAAGGGTATAAATCTTTGCGTTTTTTTTAGTTGAATTTTAGAAAAAGAAATCTTTCATTCTGGTAATAGCCAAATCATTTTCTTCTACAAATTTTAGAAAACGATCGAGTTTTTCTTCCATTTGTACGCCAAGATTGTATTTTCTGTAAAAAGACAATCCAAATTTTTTATCATTGAGCTCTACAAACTGCCAAGAATTAAGATAAATCAACACATATTCTTCTTTTTGCAGCGTTTCAGTCACCATATTTTGATAAAATTTCATGGGAATCATCTGAAATGTAAAATCATTATACGGAAGTCTAGAATATGGCGAAACACTTTCCGGAATCACCATAATTTCATTTTCTTCGTAGGCAATTTTTCGTTCTAAAGTATTCTTAAAAAAGAAAATATTAGAAAAGTCCATCGGTGAACGATAAATAAATTGCATGGCTTTCAGTTTTTCAGAACTCAATCTTTTTTCGGGAAACTGTCTCATTCCTCTGATGGTTTTCCCTGTCAGTTCTTCTAAGAAACCTTTAGCGGTTTCTATTTCTTTTTGATAAGAGTATTTATTGAGTAAACCCAATTCATGACCTTTTTTAGCAATGGTTTTTAAAAGTTCTGGTAACTTTTCCACCAAAGAAATTTCCACAAAAAAAGTAGTGTGAATTTGATATTTTTCTAGAATTTCAAGAATTTTCTGTGTTCCATCTGTTGTAATCTTTAAAAGTTCCTCTTCTGTAACTATTTTTTGATAAGAAACTGGAACTTCGGAAGCGATGATGTTAAAAGTAAGTAAAACCATATCGTAAAAATAAAAAACTTTGTCTACAATCCGCAGACAAAGTTTAAAATTATTTTGTGGTGAAGAATTTAAGTTCTCTAGAACTCTACCATTCTAAAATTCTATCACTTGACTATTTTCCCAATTTCACTTTAAGGTTTTTAATCATATCTTTGGTCATTTCTGTAATGCCAAAATCATAGGTTAAACCCCAATCTTTTTTCGCCACAGAATCATCTATAGAAGTTGGCCAAGAATCCGCAATCGCTTGTCTGAAATCTGGCTCATAAGAAATCTCAAATTCTGGAATTTCTTTTTTAATTTCTGCCGCCAATTCTTTTGGTGTAAAACTCATTCCGCCCAAATTATACGAACTTCTTACGGTAAGATTTTCAGATGGCGCTTCCATAAGTTTTAGCGTTGCATTAATCGCATCATCCATGTACAACATTGGCATGGCTGTATTTTCAGAGATGAAAGATTTGTATTTTCCTTCTTCAATTGCTTCGTAGAAGATTTCTACCGCATAATCTGTAGTTCCACCACCAGCTGGAGTTTTCCAAGAAATTAAACCAGGATATCTGATACTTCTAATATCTACACCATATTTTTCATGGTAATATTCGCACCATTTTTCTCCTGCCATTTTAGAAATTCCGTACACCGTTGTAGGATTTAGAACTACATCTTGGCCCACATTTTCCTTAGGAATTCCTTTCCCGAAAACCGCAATAGAACTTGGCCAAAACACTTTTTTAATCAAACCTTCTTTCGCCATATCTAATAAATTCAGTAGCGGCTCTACATTCAGTTTCCAAGCAAATTGTGGCTGTCTTTCCGAAGTTCCAGACAATAAAGAAGCCAAATGATAAACAGTAGTAATTTCGTAATCTTTACAAACTTGTCTTACCAATTGCGTGTTAGAAACGTCCATTCTTTCATAAAATCCCGCAGAAGTCAGCTTTTTGTCCCATCTATCCAGTCCAGAAGCAATCACATTTTCTGCGCCATGAATTTCCACTAATCTATTGGTCAGCTCGGTGCCTATTTGTCCTAAAGCACCAGTAATAAGAATTTTTTCCGTGTGCGTATCGGTTTCCATTTTTAAATTTTAGGATTTTCACAAATTTAGAAAAATTAAAGGGTTATTAAAAATTTTATGCCTAAAATATTTTCGGAGGCGTAACTCTGTTGTCTTTAGAAACTTTTGAAAAACATTTAAAATTTTCGATTATTTTTGATAAAAATATTTCCCAATGAAAAATCTCCTTTTCCTTCTCCTATTTTTAGCGCAAACAGTTTCTGCTCAATTCACTGACATTTCTATTGTCAAAGAAGTCAAGGCAAAAGAAAAAGGTTTGGTGGTTTCTGCACATCCTCTCGCAAGTGAAGCAGGCGCTCAAATTCTAAAAAAAGGAGGAAATGCCTTTGACGCTGCGATTGCTACGCAATTTGCTTTGGCAGTTGTTTATCCACAAGCTGGAAATTTGGGAGGTGGAGGATTTTTGGTAGGTTATACCAAAGAAGGTGAAAAAATCGCATTGGATTATAGAGAAACCGCTCCAAAAAATGCATCTAGAGATATGTATCTCGATGAAAAAGGAAAAGCCAATACTGATTTATCACAAAACGGAAGATTGGCTGTCGGTGTTCCTGGTTCGGTTTCTGGGATGTTTTACACGCATCAAAAATTCGGGAAATTACCGATGTCAGTTTTAATTCAACCTGCCATTGATTTAGCACAAAAAGGTTTTGCCATAACAGAAAGAGAAGCGAATTTGCTCAATGAAACCAGAGAAGATTTTCTAAAACACAATTCACATCCAACAGCATTTACTAAAAATAGTCCTTGGAAAAAAGGAGATATTTTAGTTCAAAGAGAATTGGCTCAAACTTTAAAATTAATTCAAAAACAAGGTCAAAAAGCTTTCTACGAAGGTAAAAACGCTCAACTCTTAGTTGACGAAATGAAACGAGGAAACGGAATTATTACCCTTGAAGATTTAAAAAATTACAAAACCAAAGAAAGAAAAGCATTAGAATTCGATTATAAAAATCACGAAATCATTTCGATGCCGCTTCCTTCAAGTGGCGGAATTCTTTTGGCTCAAATGCTTAAAATGAGCAGTTTTGAAAATTTAGAAAAATATCCACAAAACTCTCCAGAAGCAGTTCAAGTGATGGTAGAAGCAGAACGCAGAGCTTTTGCAGACCGTGCAGAATTTATGGGAGACCCAGATTTTATAGAAGATAAAACCCAAATGCTTATTTCTGAAGAATATTTAAAAATTCGTTGGAAAAATTTCAGTTTTGAAAAAGCTACTCCAAGTGCAGAAGTTGGAAAAATTATTGCTCAACCCAAAGAATCTACCGAAACTACGCATATTTCTATTATTGATAAATTTGGAAATGCAGTTGCTGTGACAACTACTTTGAACGGTTTATACGGAAGCAAAGTCGTGGTAAAAGGTGGCGGTTATTTCTTGAATAATGAAATGGATGACTTTTCTGTAAAACCAGGCGTTCCGAATATGTTTGGCGCAGTTGGTGGTGAAGCCAATAAAATTGAACCCAATAAAAGAATGCTTTCTTCGATGACACCAACTATCGTTCTAAAAAACGGAAAACCTTACATCGTGGTGGGAACTCCTGGTGGAACTACTATTCCTACTTCTGTGTATCAAAGTATCGTGAATGTGATTGATTTTAAAATGGCTCCTAAGTCAGCGGTGAATTCCGCAAAATTTCATCATCAATGGTTACCAGAAGTAGTTTTTGTAGAGAAAAATTTCCCAGAAAGTAATTTGAAAATTTTAGAACAAAAAAATTACAAATTTGAAAAACGTGGCGGAATTGGCAGAATAGAAATGATTGTTATTGATGAAAATGGTAATGCTACTGCTGTTGCAGACAGTCGTAGTGATGATTCTGTTGCCGTAGAATAATTATTTCCCAGCTAATTTACGAAGCATTCCATTGAAAATTAAACCATGGAATGGTAAAACTGAATACCAATACAATCTTCCCGATAAACCCAATGGTCGGAAAGTTGCTTCTTGGTATAACTCTCCATTTTTAATATAGAATTCTAGCCAAGCTTCGCCAGGAACTTTCATTTCGGCGAAAAGTAAAAGGCGTTTTTCTTCTTTGTTGGCATATAAAACGCGCCAAAAATCGAGAGAATCACCTGCCTCTAATTCGTTTTGGTTTCTTCTTCCTCTTCTCAATCCTACTCCACCCATTAATTTATCTAAAAAACCTCTTATTTTCCATAGAAAATTGGCATAATACCAGCCTGTTTTCCCACCAATACTGAAAACCCTTTCCATCGCCAATTCTTCATCATCTACTTTCATCTTTCTAAAATCGGTAAAACAACCTTTCTCTGGAACTTCTAAATATTGCCAAACATTTCGCTTGTGAAACTGATTGGTAAATGAGTCATACCAACTGCTTAAAACGTCATTTTGCTTGATTTTGTCAAAAGCCATGTTAATTGCTTCTTTGTAAGAAAACAAATGAATTCCTAAATCTGAAGCCAAAGAATTTTGCCTTGCAATGACATCTATTTTCATGCTGTCTACCAAATTCATTGCCAAAGAATAGGTGGTAGAAGTAATAAAGTATAACCAATACGAAGACAATTTAGGCGTCATGACCGGAACAGTGAAAATCCAGCGTTTCAGACCTCGAACTTCGGCGTATTGAAGCAACATTTCTTTATAAGTAAGAACATCTTGACTTGCAATATCGTAGTTTTGATTATATGTTTTTTCTACACCGATAACTTTGGTTAAAAACTGAATCACATTTCTGATGGCAATCGGTTGACATTTTGTTTTCAACCATTTTGGAGCCACCATAATCGGCAGTTTCTCTACCAAATCTCTGATAATCTCAAAAGAAGCACTTCCGGAACCTACGATAATTCCAGCTCTGAGACAAGTTAAAGCATACTTCTCACTTTTAAGCGCTTGTTCTACGTTTTTTCTGGATTGAAGATGTTCTGAAAGTTTTTCTTCATTGATAATTCCCGTCAAAAAAACGACTTGCTTTACTGAAGTTTTTTCTAATGCTTTTCTGAAATTTTCGGCAGAAATTCTCTCTTTTTCTGAGAAATTTCCACTCCCAGAAGACATAGAATGCACCAGATAATAAGCAAAATCTATATCTTGTGGAATATTTTGTAAAGAATTTTCATCTAGAAAATCATTTTCTATAATTTGAATTTTCTCAAGATGATTTTGATAAAGTTTAAGACTTAATCTTTTTTGGTCTCTTACAGAACACACCACATGATATCCTTCTTCTAACAACTGAATGAGAAGTCTTTTTCCGATATAACCTGTGGCTCCTGTAAGAAAAATTTTCATGACTTGAAGATTTCTTCTAAAATTATAAAACGACTTTCAAAAATGAATTTCACTTTATGTTTCACATAAAAACCTGCCAATAAATCTCCAAAAACTCCCATTGGTAATTTGAAATTGACAATATCTGTCATTTTCACTTTTCCATCTTCTGTAGCTTCGAAATGGTGTTCGTGATGCCACATTGCATAAGGACCGAAACGCTGTTCATCAACGAAAAATTTTTGGTCTTCAAAATGCGTAATTTCTGTAATCCAATTGCTTTTTATCATTGGTAAAATTCCTATTTTATAGGTAATAATTTGACCAAGATACGTTTTATCTGGCGGATTATTGGTGATTTCAAATTGCATTTCTTTCGGCGTAATTCTGTCTAAATTATTAGGATGGGTAAAAAATTCCCAAGCTTTTTCTAAAGAAATAGGAAGAATCTGTTCCGAAGTAAGTGTATAAATTCCTGATTGTTTTTTTATATTGATTTTCATCTCTGAATTTTATTTTAAATTAAGATTTTACAGACATTGATAATGAATAGTTCCATTTTCTTCTAAAATATTCAAACAATAAAACACTTCCATAAAGCATCGAAAAACAGTAAAAACTGTCTTCTAAAGGCATAGTTCCAAGTCTGATTTCGAGGTTTTCATTGTTGTCATAAAAAACCACTGGATTTTCTGAATAACTTCCCGTCAAAGCGGAATTAACAAAGAAAAACGGCACATAAATCAGCACAAAACTGATGTAAAACTTTCGTGCATATTCCCATTGATAAAAAATTTGGAAAATCATCAATAGTGTAAACAATCCAAAACTTGCTGCGGTGTATATTCTGTCTAAATTAGTAGCAAAAACACTTGCACTTATAATCAATAAAAGAACAGAAATCCATTGTGTCAATTTTTTGGTCAACTGCAATTTCGGGAAAAAATATTCTAAAGAATAGTGAATAAAATTGCTGGAATAAGGAATGAGCAAGAAAAATAACCATTCTTCGAGTGGCAATTTAAACCATCTGATTCCCATTAAATATTCATCATTAAATCCCCAAACATTTTGGTAAGCAAAATAAATATCCCATAGAATGAAGAAAATTCCCACCGTAATGATTGCCAAAAAATAAGGCTTCCAAAAACGGATAAAATTCATCCATTTTTTCTCAAAACTGAAGATAAAAGGAATGCTAAAACTCAAGATATCTAGAGCTATGTAATAATATTGTTGCAAAACTTTGATTTTAAATTATTGACTATGCCACTTTTGAATTCATGGCTTCTCTGAAATATTTCAAAGGCACGAAAAGCATTCCGAAACACTCTCCTTCTTCTTTCCCAAGATGTTTATGGTGCATTTTGTGTGCTTTTCTCAATCCGCGTAAATACCAATTATTGGTTTTATCAAACCATTTAAAACGTCTGTGAATGAGAACATCATGAACTAAAAAATAAGCCATTCCGTATAGTAAAATTCCTAGTCCTATGAAAAAAAGATAGTTGATTCCATTTACCGTTCCGAAATAGAATAATAGAATACTGGGAATTGCAAAAATCACAAAAAAGAAATCATTTTTTTCAAAAACATGAGGATAACCTGGTTGATGGTGATCTTCGTGAAAATACCAACCTAAACCATGCATAATATACTTGTGCGTGAGCCAAGTAATGCCTTCCATGGTAACGAAAACGCCTAAAGTGATGAAAAAATATTGCAATGCTTCCATTTTTTAATTTTAAATTTTTAAATAGTTTTTGATGAATTTCACTAGATTTTCATCGTCTGAATTTTTATAGTTTTTAATAATGAAGTTTCGGTCTGATTCTATATTTTTATTGTAACCCAAAAAACTTGGTGTTTTTTCTTGAGAAATCAATCTCATTAATCTGATTTCTATATTGTTGGGTTCTTTTTTAATTGCATCTTCAAGCAACTTTTTCCCTTTATTGAAATAAGAATATTTATTCAAAGGATTAGATGCGTGTTTTGCCATAAAAAAATTACCTACCGCATAAAATGCCATATAAATAGGCTTTTTAGTTGTATCATAAGCATTTTTAGATTTTGAAATAAGGGTTTTACTTACTTCTTCTGAGTTTTCTCCTTTTTGAAGATAACCTCTTAACTCTACTAAACTTTGTGCATTGATAAAACTGCAAAACAATAAAAATACAAGAACTAACTTTTTCATAGATTTTAAATTTATCTTACGAAGTTAAGATTTTTAAACAAAATCATCTCTCCGAAAAGATAAACTTTTCTCGCATTAGAAACACTGATTCTTTTGTGCATCAATATTTCTGGCTTACATTTTTTAATTTTCTTGAATAAATTGGTGTAGTATTTATACGCCATAAAAACCGCTAATCTAGAAGACATCGGCAACATTTTAATACCAATTAAAGAATGTTCAAAATCTTTAGCAATGTCTTTTTCGATATCTAATTTATCTTGTTGAGAAAAATTTCTGAAATTCACATTCGGGAAATAGGTTCTTCCTAAATCTGTATAATCAGCAGAAATATCTCTTAAGAAGTTGATTTTTTGGAACGCAGCTCCTAAACTTTGTGCATAAGGTTTCAGTTTTTGATATTCTTCTTCATTGCCGTCTACAAAGACTTTCAAACACATTAAACCTACTACTTCTGCGCTTCCGTAGATGTATTCATTGTATTTTTCGTCATTCAAATCCTTGATATCGCCCAAATCCATTCTCATAGAATGCAAAAACGCATCTACCAAATGCTGAGGAATTTTTTTTTCTCTCTGTGTGGTACAAAAAGAATGAAGAATAGGATTGAGAGAAATACCATTTTCCAAAGCATCTCTGTAGTTTTTCTCGAATTCATCTAGCAATTTTGCTTTGTCATAATCATGAAAAGTATCTACAATCTCGTCTGCAAAACGTACGAAACCATAAATATTATAAATATGCTGACGAATTTCTGGCTTAAACAAAGTAGAAGCTCTGGAAAAAGACGTACTGTATTTTTCGGTAACCATTTTCGAGGTTAATCCAGAAATGTGATTAAAAATTTGAAAATTATTCATTTTATTTGTGTTTGTGTGGTTTAAAATTGAGTCTAACAAAATTTTCAACAGACTAATTGTTCTTTAGAATATAATCTGTCACTACTTTTCCAGAAATCAATGCAGGTGGAACTCCTGGTCCTGGAACAGTTAATTGCCCTGTATAAAAGAAATTTTTCAATTTTTTATTCTTAATCGTTGGTCTTAGAACCGATGTTTGCAATAAAGTATTTGCCAAACCATAAGCATTTCCTCTGCAAGAATGATAACGCTCTTTGAAATCTTTTACACCAAATGATTTTTTGAAAACTATGGCATCACTTAAATCTTCTCCCGTACATTTTTTAATTCTATCGAGAATCAACTGGAAATATTTTTCGTGAATTTCTTCGTTGTCTTCTAAATCTACCGCAACTGGAATAAGGAAAAAGCCAACTTCCTTACCTTCTTCACAAAGAGAATCATCTGTTTTGCTCGAAAAATTAGCATAAAACAAAGGTTGTTTTGGTAATTCTTTGGTATCATAAATTTCTTTTGCATGCGCTTCAAAATCTGTATCAAAGAACAAATTATGATGCAAAAGGTGGTTCACTTTTCTGTTAAAAGCTACATAATATAAGAACGAACTCGGCGCAAAAGTTTTCTTTTGCCAATATTCTTCACTGTAATTTCGGTTTCCGTTGAGCAATTTTTCGGTGTGTGCGTAATCTGCTCCAGAAATGAAAACATCAGCTTCATAAACTCCGTTTTGAGTTCTGATTTTTTTGGCTTGATTATTTTCATAATCTATTCCAATAACTTCTTCATTCACATGAAATTCTACGCCTAATTCTTTGGCTAATTTCACCATTCCAAGCGCAACCGCATTGAAACCACCTTTCGGATACCAAGTTCCCAGCCCGAAATCTGCATGATTCATAAAATTGTAGAAAGCTGGAGTTTTATTTGGTTTTGCCCCTAAAAATAATACAGGAAATTCTAAAATACTTCTCAATTTAGGATTTTTGATTTCCTTTCTTACTTGCTCAGAAATATTTTTGACAAATAAATTTAGTCTTTTTGCACTTTCTACAGAAACCAATTCTAGCAATGATAAACCTGGATTATACACCAAATCCTGCATCGCAATTCTATAGTTTTCTTGAGCTTCATCCATGAATTTTTTCAGATGTTTTCCGCTGCCTGGTTCTATTCTTTCGAAAGTTTCAATGATTTTTTCTGGAGTATCTTCGATGTCGATGTAATCATTTTCACCAAAAACCACTCTATAAGCTGGCGAAAGTTTTTCGAGCTCATAATAATCTGAAACTTTTTTACCAAAATCTGCAAAAAATCTCTCGAAAATATCCGGCATCCAATACCAACTTGGGCCCATATCAAACTTATAGCCATTAATTTCCATCATGGAAGCTCTTCCTCCTAATTGTTCATTTTTTTCTAAAACCGTCACTTTGTAACCCGCTTTTGCCATATAACAAGCAGAAGCCAGTGAAGAAAATCCGGAACCAATAATTACTGTTGTTTTCAAGGGTATTTAATTTTTTATATTGATGATAATGCTTCTTCTAATTGATGTCCAAAATAACTTTTTTTGACCTCTAAATATGATTTATTGATATGATTTGCTTTAATATTCAATGGAATTCTCTTCACTAATTGAATATTACTGTTTTCCACAAAACTTAATTTCTCGGGATTATTCGTTAAAAGATTGATTTTTTTAACACCTAAAATATTTAGAATTTCTATGGCTACATTAAAATCTCTATCATCTGCTGGTAAACCCAACTGAAGATTAGCTTCTACCGTATCAAGACCCAATTCTTGCAACTGATAAGCCTTTATTTTATTGATAATCCCAATATTTCTACCTTCCTGACGAAGATATAAAATAATTCCACCATTTTCATCTATATATTTCATAGATGCATCTAATTGTTGACCACACTCGCATTTTTGAGAATGAAAAATCTCTCCCGTAATACATTCTGAGTGAATTCTTACGTTTACCACTCCGTTAAAATCTGTATTTTCAGAAATTAATGCAATGTGCGGCATCCAATCTTCTTGTGATTCTGAAAACGCTACAATTTTGAACTTTCCAAAATCTGTAGGCAATTTTGATTCTGCTTGTATCTTGATCATATTATCTATTTTTTAAATCATAATTATTGTACAAATTTATACTTTATTTTATTAAGTAGTAAAATATTTTACTATTTTTGTCATCAATAAATTCTATTGAATGTATCAATTAATAGAAATTAACTCAAAAAAGACTCATTATTAAAGGAATACAAACCGATTTAAAAAAATTGAAATATGAAAAATAAAACCATCAATTCAGAAAAAATATTATCCGATTACGGAAATTATTTACTTATTCACGGAGAAAGACCCAAAAACATATACGTTTTTGCTCAAGAAAACCACTTTGATGAAAAAGAATTTTATCAATTCTTTTCAAACTTCGAACATCTGGAGAAAGAAATTTTAAAGCATTTTTTTCAAAAATCTTTAGAACTTTCTCTAGAAATCGAAGGCTATGAAGACATGAGCGCTAAAGAAAGATTACTAAATCTTTATTTTATCTTTTTTGAAAACCTTACGATGAATAGGTCTTTAGTTCTTATGATTTTAGAAAAAAAGAATCTTTCTACACTACAAAAACTCCATGAACTAAAATCTGAACATCAAAAATTTATCAAAACATTAGACTTTAATGACTTAGAAATTTTAGAAAAAGCTAAAGATTCTATTAAAAATTTCAATGAAAAATCTAGAGAAGAAGCGCTTTGGTTGCACTTTTTATCAATTATTGAATTTTGGCAAAAAGACGAATCTCCAAGTTTTGAAAAAACAGATTTATTCATCGAAAAAACTATTGACACAGGCTTTGAATTTTTAAACAATGAACCATTGAAAAAAATTATTGACTTAGGCAAATTCTTGTGGAAAGAAAAATTTCAAAAATCGTAAAAAAATGAAAACCCTCAATAAAATTCCCACGGGAAAAATAGAACGCGCCAGTAATTTACTGAAAGCCGGCGCAAAAGTTGGCGTAAATTACATTAAATATTACGGCAATAAAATCACTAAAGACGAAGAAGAAGCCAAAAAAATTCTAAACGAAGACAATGCTGCAGACATCTATGACAGTTTAAAAGAACTAAAAGGTTCTGCACTGAAAGTAGCACAAATGCTGAGCATGGAAAAAAACATCATGCCGCAAGCTTATGTAGAAAAATTTTCGCTTTCGCAGTTTTCGGTTCCGCCACTTTCTGGAGCTTTGGTTAAAAAGACTTTTAGAAAATATTTTGGCAAAAATCCTGAAGATATTTTTGATGAATTTTCGCCAGAATCAGTCAATGCAGCAAGTATTGGTCAGGTTCATAAAGCCAAGAAAAACGGTCAAGAATTGGCCGTAAAAATTCAATATCCTGGAGTTCAGGAAAGCATTTCCAGCGATTTAAAATTGGTAAAACCTATTGCGATGAAGATGTTCAACATCAGAAAAGAAGGTTCTGAATCTTATTTTAAAGAAGTAGAAGATAAATTGTATGAAGAAACCAATTACGATTTAGAACTCTCACGAAGTGAGCAAATTGCGCAAGAATGCGCTCATTTAGAAAACATAAAATTTCCGAAATATTATCCAGAATTTTCGTGCGAAAAAATCATCACGATGGATTGGATGCATGGAAAACACTTTTCTGAATTTATAAAAACAAAGCATTCACAGAAAACCCTGAATAAAATCGGACAAACACTTTGGGATTTTTACATGTATCAAATGCACGTTTTGAAGCAAGTTCACGCAGATCCACATCCTGGAAATTTTTTGATTTCGGAAAAAGGCGAATTAATGGTGATCGATTTCGGTTGTGTGAAGGAAATTCCAAGTGATTTTTATGAGCCTTATTTTGAATTGGCAAAAGTAGAAAACTTAATGAATCAAGCATTTTTTGAACAAAAATTATATGAATTAGAAATTCTTAAACCAGAAGATTCATCTGAAGAAAAAGTATTTTTCAGTAAACTTTTCCATGAAATGTTAGAATTGTTTACCAGACCTTTTAATCAAGAGTTTTTTGACTTTTCAGATGAGAGTTTCTTTCAAGAAATTGCAGATTTAGGTCAGCGTTATGCCAAACTCAGCGATTTAAAAAACATGAATACCAATCGTGGTTCTAGACATTTTATTTATCTGAACCGAACGTTTTTTGGTTTATATAATATGATGCACGATTTAAGAGCTGAAGGAATAGAAATTAATCATTTTCAAAAATTCATGGTAGAAAATGCCTAAAAATTTGCCCTCAAAAATCTGTGAAGTTTGCGGTTTACCCTTTAACTGGCGCAAAAAATGGAAAAAAGACTGGGAAGAAGTGAAATATTGTAGTGAAAAATGCAGGAAAAACAAAAAATCAACATCGTTTGGTTCAAAAATGATTTAAGAACCAAAGACCAAATATCTCTATTTAAGGCATCTCAAGAAGATTTGCCTTTTATAGCTTTGTATATTTTTGATGAAGATTTTTATCAAAAAAAGCAGTTTGGTTTCAAAAAAATCGGGAAATTCCGTGCAAAATTTTTGTTGGAAAGTGTTCAAGATTTACAACACAATCTTGCTGAACTCAACATAACTTTTTTGATAAAATTTGGAAAAACAAAGGAGATTTTTGAAAAATTGAATGAACACTACTCTATTCAAAAAATCTTTTGTGAAGGAGAATTTACCCAAGAAGAAGTGGATTTAGAAAAGAGCATTTTTTCTGTCTTACCTCATGTGAAATTTGAAAAATCTCACTCACAGTTTTTATTAGAACCAGATTTTGTTTGGGAAAAATTAGAAAAAATTCCTGCGCTTTTTACCACCTTTAGAAACAAGGTTGAAAAGAATTTCAGCGTAAGAAAACCTTTCAAAATCGATAAAAAGAAAACGTTTTTTGAACTAGAAATTCCATCAGACAAAATTGATTTAGAAAAATTAGGTTTTGAGGATTTCGAAACGCATCCCGACTCAGCATTTCCTTTTTCTGGCGGTGAAAACGCAGCTTGGGAAAGATTGCATTATTATTTTGAAGAAACTCAACTGCTTAAAGATTATAAAAATACCAGAAATGGATTGGTAGGAAGTGATTACAGTTCCAAATTTTCGGCATGGCTTGCTAATGGAAGTATTTCGGCGGTTTCCATTTATGATGAAGTGAAAAAAATTGAACAAAAATTCGGAGCCAATGAATCTACGTATTGGTTGATTTTCGAATTGCTGTGGCGAGATTATTTCAAATTTATTGCTTGGCAACACCGCAATGAAATTTTTCACAAAAACGGACTTCAACACAGTAAAAATTTAGAATTTCAGAACAATCCTCAAAAATTAGAACAATGGATTTCTGGAAAAACGCACTCAGAATTTGTGAATGCCAACATGATTGAACTCCAAAAAACGGGATTCATGAGCAATCGAGGAAGACAAAATGTAGCTTCTTATTTCTGTAAAAATCCGAAACTAGATTGGCGAATTGGTTCAGCCTATTTCGAAGAAATGCTCATCGATTATGATGTTCACAGCAATTACGGAAACTGGTTGTATTTGGCTGGAATAGGAAATGATGCACGAGACAGAAGTTTCAACACAGAAAAACAAGCAGAACAATACGATAGCAATAAAAAATTTAGAAATTTATGGCTGAAAAACCACTAAAAACAGCACAATTGATATTTCCGCATCAGTTGTTTCAAGAGATTTCATTTCTTGAAAAGGAAATTCCTGTGTTTTTAGTGGAAGAATTTTTGTTTTTCAAACAGTACAAATTTCACCAACAGAAATTGGCTTTTCACAGAGCTACGATGAAATTCTATGAAAACTTTCTACTCGAAAAAGGATTCAAAGTTCATTATATAGAAAGCATTTCGGAACTTTCAGATGTTCGAAACTTAATACAATTTTTAGAACAAGAAGGTTTTGAAAAAATCAAAATCATAGATGTTTGTGACGATTGGTTGGAAAAGAGGATTTTAAAGACAAAACTAGAAGTTGAGATTATTAAAAATCCAAGTTTTATCAATTCAAAAGAAGATTTAAAGGTTTATTTTGAAGGCAAAAAGCATTATCATCAAACCGATTTTTACAAACAACAACGCGTTTCTAGAAATATTCTTTTAGAAAACGGAAAACCAGTTGGCGGAAAATGGACGTTCGATACCGAAAACCGAAAAAAATATCCAAAAAATAAAAAATCGCCTTCTATTTCATTTCCTCAGAATAATCGTTTTTACGAAGAAGCGAAAGTTTATGTTTCTGAAAATTTTGGAAATCATTACGGAGAATTAACAGATTATCAAATCTATCCAACTACCTATTCAGAAGCTGAAATTTGGCTCGAAAATTTCTTAGAAAACAGATTTTTAGAATTTGGAATTTATGAAGACAGCATTGTAGAACAAGAGCATTTTTTGCATCACAGTGTGTTATCTCCATTGATGAACATTGGCTTTTTAACTCCAAACATTATCCTAGAAAAATCCATTGAATTTGCTCAAAAAAATGAGATTCCTCTCAATTCATTAGAAGGATTTATTCGTCAGATTTTAGGTTGGCGAGAATTTATTCGAGGAATCTATTTGTATAAAGGAAGTTTCGAAAGAACCCGAAATTTTTGGACTCATCAACGAAAAATTCCCCAATCTTTTTACGATGGAACTACGGGAATTGCTCCGATTGACAAAACCATTAAAAAAATATTGAAAACTGGCTATGCTCATCACATTGAACGATTGATGATTCTCGCCAATTTTATGAATTTGTGTGAATTCCATCCAGATGAAGTATATCAATGGTTTATGGAAATGTTCATCGATGCGTATGATTGGGTGATGGTGCCTAATGTTTACGGTATGAGTTTGTTTGCAGATGGCGGAATCATGAGCACAAAACCGTATATCAGCGGAAGCAATTATCTCAAAAAAATGAGTGATTATTCCACCGAAAATTGGGGAGAAATTTGGGATGCTCTTTTTTGGAATTTCATCTCTAAAAATCAAGAATTTTTTAGAAAAAATCCACGATTGAGCATGATGCTTATTACTTGGAATAAAATGACGGAGCAACAAAAAGAATTACATCTTGTGAGAGCCCAAAACTTTTTAGAAAAATTAGACCAATGATGAAAAAAAATTTCAGTATAGAACAAATCGACAGAATTATAGAAATGGCTTGGGAAGACAGAACACCATTTGAAGCTATCACTTTTCAGTTTGGAATTTCTGAAGCCGAAACCATCGCTATTATGAGAACTGAACTGAAAAGAAGTTCTTTCAATCTTTGGAGAAAAAGAGTGAATTCTGGCATCAGTCAAAAACATCTCAAAAAAAGAAATTCAGAAATTGAAAGATTTAAATGTACCAGACAGAAAACTATAAGTTTAAATAAAATATCAAAGAGATAAATGAGATTTTAGATGTAAGATTTTAGATTTAAAATCTGTGAGAAAAAATAAAACAAAAAATTAAAATAATATGAAAAATATAGTCATCATCGGTTGTGGAAGCGGAATAGGTTTAGCCACCGCAAAGCAATTACAAAACGAAGCGCAAATCATCGGAATTTCTAGAACAGAAACTCCAGAATTAAAAAATATAAAACTTCATTTTTATCAAAAAGACATTCTAACGGACAGTTTAGATGATGTTTCTTTTCCTGAAAAAATTGATGGATTGGTCTATGCACCAGGAAGCATTAATCTGAAACCTTTCGGAAGATTATCTGACGAAGATTTCAAAAAAGATTTCGAAATTAATGTTTTGGGTGCTATTAAAATCATTCAGAAATTATTGCCTAATCTTAAAAAATCTGAAAGTGCAAGTGTGGTTTTATTCAGCACCGTTGCAGCAAAATTAGGCATGCCTTTTCACTCTTCTATCGCCGCAAGTAAAAGCGCTGTAGAAGGCTTGGTAAAAAGTTTAGCCGCTGAATTTTCGCTACAAAAAATAAGATTTAACGCCATTGCACCATCACTTTCAGACACCAATTTAGCCACTGCTTTATTGGCATCACCAGAGAAAAGAGAAGCAGCTGCGAAGAGACATCCGCTACAGAAAATAGGAAATCCTGAAGAAATTGCAAAAATGGTTGTATTTTTACTTTCTGATTCTTCTTCTTGGATTACCGGACAGATTTTTGGCATTGACGGAGGAATGAGTACTATTAAATTATAAGCAATATGGAAACCAGTTTTTTAATTAATCTCCTTTTAGAAGTTCAGGAATACGAACATTCTAAATCGTTTAAAAATCATGCTATGATAGAAGATTTCAGAATTTGGCTCAACGAAAAAAAATATACTACAGAAAGTCCGACCAAACTTTTTAAAAATGAAAACCATGAAGTAAGTTTCACCGAAAATGAAATTTGCAAACAGGTTTTGCTTTTGGGCAGATTTTCTAAACAAATGATTCGCAAAGGTTTAAGCGATTTTCCGACTTTAGCAAATGAAGAATTTACTTACCTCTACAGACTCAAAGACGAGCCTTCTTTGACCAAAATGCAACTCATCGAAAGAAACGGTCACGAAAAACAAACAGGAATTCAAATCATCAAAAGACTTTTAGACGATGGTTTGATTCAAGAAACCGTGGATGAAAATGACAAACGTGCCAAAAGATTAACTTTGACCAAAAAAGGAGAAGAAGCCTTCCATCAATCGGTAGAAAAAGTCAATACCACTTCTAAAATTCTTTCGGCAAATCTTAAAATTGATGAAAAAACAAAATTGCTGGAATTACTGAAAAAAGTAAACGATTTTCATTACACTTTGTACACAGAATACAAAAATTCTGAGATTAAAGAACTCCTTCATTTGATAGAATAAGCATGAATAAAATATCTATTTTTTGGTTCAGAAGAGACCTTCGTTTAAAAGACAATCACGGATTATTTCAAGCATTAGAATCGGGAAAAAAGGTGCTACCGATTTTTATTTTTGACGAAGATATTTTAGATTTATTAGAAAATAAGTCGGATAAGAGAGTTGATTTCATTGTACAAGCTTTGCAAACCTTAAATTCTTTTCTAAAATCAAAGAACAAAGGCATCAAAATCTTCAAAGGAAAACCTCTTGAAATCTATAAAAAACTCACTGAAAACTATGAAATAGAAGCCGTTTATAGCAATGAAGATTATGAACCTTACGCAATAAAAAGAGACCAAGAAATTGCCAATTTTTTGACTTCAAAAAATATCGCTTTTCACCCATTTAAAGACCAAGTTATATTTCACAAAGACGAAATTGTAAAAGCGGATAAAAAACCTTATACGGTTTATACTCCTTATTCAAAACTTTGGCTCAATGAATTTCAAAAAGTTGATTTACAGGGATTTCCATCAGAAAAAAAACTAGACAATTTACTAGATATTACTTTTGAAGAACTTAAAATAGAAGATATTGGCTTTCAAAAAACAGATTTAGCATTTGAAGTTCCAGAAGCAGACCTTCATATCATCAAAACTTACGAAGAAACTCGAAATTTCCCAGCGGTAAAAGGAACTACACAATTAGGCGTTCATCTTCGATTTGGAACCATTAGTGTGAGAAAATTAGCCAAAATTGCTAAAGAAAATAACCTTACCTTCCTAAAAGAATTGATTTGGAGAGAATTTTTCATGCAAATTCTATATCATTTTCCGAAAGTGGTCAATTATTCTTTCAAAGCAAAATATAATACAATTCCATGGGAAAATAATCCTGAATTTCTAGAAAAATGGAAAGCAGGAAAAACAGGATTTCCTATTGTAGATGCGGGAATGCGTGAACTGAACGCTACTGGTTTTATGCACAACAGAGTGAGAATGATTACCGCGAGTTTCCTCATTAAACATTTGCTTACTGATTGGCGAATTGGCGAAGCGTATTTTGCGGAAAAATTAATGGATTACGATTTAAGTGCGAATAATGGAAACTGGCAATGGTGTGCAAGTTCTGGTTGTGATGCCGCTCCTTATTTTAGAATTTTCAACCCAGATGAACAACAGAAAAAATTCGATCCAGATTTTAAATATATTAAAAAGTGGATTCCCGAATTTGGAACAAAATACTATCCAAAACCTATTGTAGAGCATAAAAAAGCCAGAGAAAAAGTACTAAAAGTGTACAAAGAAGCTTTAGATAATTTAGACTAAAATTCTTAAACTTTTTGGGAGCACTTTTACTTTAACTGGAGAAGAAATTTGGTTAAATTCGCCGTCGAGATGCCACAAATCTGAATTGACTGAAAACTCAATTTCTGGAACTGACAAATAATGAATGTACTGATTGGGAACCAATTTTTTGGTAAACATTCTGTAGGCAAAAACGCCAGAATGCGTGAAAGGAAACTTCTTTACCAAAGCAATTTCTAACAAACCATCACTTTTACTTGCATGAGGAGCAATGTAGGCGTTATTCCCGAATTGGCGCGTGTTTGCAACGTTTAGCATCAAGTATTTTCCGTCAAATTTTTTATATTTTTCTTCGAATTTGATGGAAATTGGTTGGTATTTAAAAAAAGTCTGAATAGAAGTTTTGATGTAGTTTTTAAAACCTCTGGAAGTCTTCTCAAAAGCTTCGATTACAGCGCCGTCAAAACCTACTCCAGCTACATTAATCGAAAATCTTTCGTTTACTGTAAACGTATCAATTTCTTTAAAATTTTTCTTTTGGATTTTCGCTAAAAGTTCGTCTAAATTTTTAGAAAACTTGGTTTCATTCGAAAAACCGTTACCGCTTCCTGCTGGGAAAATCCCTAGAATTTTATCCGTGTGAATTAAATTTTTCGCAACCGTAGAAATGGTTCCGTCACCACCAATAGCAACGAAAACCTCTATTTTTTCAAAATTCTCTTTGATGAAATCTTCAGTATCTTGAATGGATTTAGAAATCAAATACAACGGATTTTCAACCTTTGCTTTTAAAGAATTAAGAAAAGGCTGATAGTTTTTCTTGGCAGAAAAAGGATTGATGATAAATGCTACGTTTTGCATGGGTGCAAAAGTACGGAATTATACCGATTAGTAATTTATAATTATTTAATTAAAATTAAATCAATCAATAGCGTCCTAAATAAAAAAATAAGAAGGAATTAAAGTAACTCAAAGTATCTTTGAGGTTGTACAACAAAAAAACCTTCTTATGGATTCAAAATTAACATTATTTTCCCAAATCATTTCAAAAATAGACCGAGGGATTTTCAAAAAAATAGTAATTGAGAAGAAAACCGATTACCGAAATAAAGGATTTGATAGTTGGAACCACTTAGTTTCTATGCTTTTCTGTCATTTTGCCAAAAGCACTTCGGTTCGGGACATTTCCAACGGGCTTCGCAGTGCCACAGGAAACCTGAATCATTTAGGGATAAAAACAGCACCTTCCAAATCTTCTATTAGCTACCAGAATGGAAAACGAGATGCAGATTTGTTTAAAGACGTGTATTTCAAACTATTAGAACAATTAGGACAGCACACGAAAGAAAGACGGATAAAACTCAAAATAAAAGTTCCTGTCTATTTATTAGATTCTACCCTTATTTCTCTATGCCTGTCTTTGTTCGATTGGGCAACATATCGAACTAAAAAAGGAGCCGTGAAAATGCATACCTTACTTGAATATGACGGGAAACTTCCTGTTTATGTGAATATTACCAAAGGAAGTGTTGCTGATAACAAGGGAGCGGAAAACATTCCTTTGGAAAAGGGAGCAGTCATTGTTGCAGACCGATTCTATAACGATTTTCCAATGCTCTCTATTTGGGACAGCAAAGGTGTTTTCTTCGTAATAAGACATAAAGAAAATCTGAAATTTGAAACTTTACAGGAACGAGAACTTCCACCAAAAGGAGCTCAAAGCATCCTAAAAGACGAAGAAATAGTACTCTCAAATCCTTTATCCAAAGAAAAATATCCAAAAAAATTAAGAAGAGTGGCTATTTGGGATAATGAAAACAAGCAAACCATTGAAATGATTTCCAATAATTTCTCTTGGGCTGCTTCTACCATAGCAGAATTATACAAGCAAAGATGGCAAATTGAGATCTTTTTTAGAGATATCAAGCAGTTGCTTCACATCAAAACCTTCATTGGAACTTCTGAAAATGCAGTGAAAATCCAAATCTGGACGGCACTTATCACTATTCTCATTCTGAAATACCTGAAATCCATCGCTAAATATAATTGGCAATTATCAAATCTGGTAGCTTTTATCCGATTGAATATTTTTGTTAAAATTAATCTTCAATTTTGGCTCGACAAACCATTTGAGCAACCGCCTGAAACCCCCAAAAACTATTATCAAGGGGTTCTTTTTTGAAATTAAATGTAAAGCTAAATGTAAAATAGGTATTTAGGCTGTTTCTATTTTTAATAATTTTTATTTAGGACAGTATTGTAAATCAATAAATTATCTATCGGCATAAAACCAAGTTAAATCTCATTGTATAATTGATTTGGTTTTATTTAATGTTATTCCTCGAAATAAATTCTGGTTTTAAATAAGGTTTCAACTCAGAAAACGGAATAGAAATTTCTACTACTCCTGCTGCATAAGCTGTAATTTCGTATTGATTGTACACAAAAGTGATGTTTTGGAAATCAAAATAGAAATTGTTATTTACAGGAATTTTATCAACTAAAAGCATTTCTTTTTGGTCTGAATTTTTAAAATTTTTCATTAAAATTTTATTCCAATCTATTTTATTGATATCCATAAAAACATCAGAAAGCTGAATGGTTTTATTATTTTTTAAATCAAAATTTTTATACGTAATTCCGTAATAACCATGAGCTCCACCAGAAAAGCCATCACTTTCATACGCCAAAGTTAAAATGTCATTTTTATTTGCAAAAACATTCATGTAAGAGTTTTCTTCCCAAGTTTGTTCGTAACCTGATTGAAATTCTAAAGAATCTTCTTGGCCTTGAGAAAAATAAGCTTCTTTTTGATTTACCAATTCTTTCAGCAATTTTTCTTTAGAATATGTCTCTAATTTGATTCCAGATGGACTATAAATACTGTCTAATAAAGTTTTATTATGAAGTGTAGGAAATAACAAAATGGTAGAAGAAGTTCTTAATTTCAAAGTTTTTGCTACAGCAATAGAGTCTTGCAATTGAAGAGAATCTATCGCAAAAGGCAAATTTTCTGAGGCTAATTCATTGGCATTTTCTGGAATTATCCCTTTATTTCCTGTGGTTTTTGGGCTACAAGAAAAAAGTACGAAAGCAGTAGCTAAAGCTAGAAAAATGGTTTTCATTGAATTCAGATTTGTGAACTTAAATATAGCAAAAAAACCGTCCAAAGATTGAACGGTCTTGAAATTATTGATAAAATATTGATTTTAAGCGTCAATATTTGCATAGATTGCATTCTTCTCGATGAATTCTCTTCTTGGTGGCACTTCGTCGCCCATTAACATAGAGAATACGTTATCTGCTTCTGCAAGGCTTTCTATGGTTACCTGTTTTAAAATTCTGTTTTCCGGATTTAAAGTCGTTTCCCATAACTGTTCTGGGTTCATTTCCCCAAGACCTTTGTAACGCTGTACTTCTACTCCTTTTCCATCTGGAGCCATTTCCAATGTTTTTGCTTCTCTTTCTTTCTCGTTGTAAGCATACACTTTCTTGTTTCCTTTTTTCAATAAATATAAAGGAGGTTGTGCAATGTAAATGTATCCTTGTTCGATCAATTCTTTCATATATCTAAAGAAGAATGTAAGAATCAACGTAGAAATGTGAGAACCATCAATATCAGCATCGGTCATGATTACGATTTTGTGATATCTTAGTTTTGCCAAATTCAAAGCTTTAGAATCTTCTTCAGTTCCTACAGAAACACCAAGAGCGGTGTAAATATTCTTGATTTCGTCATTATCATAAACTTTGTGGAGCATCGATTTTTCTACGTTCAAGATTTTACCTCTCAATGGAAGAATCGCTTGGAAATGTCTATCTCTACCTTGTTTAGCAGTTCCACCTGCTGAATCTCCCTCTACTAAGAATATTTCTGAAATTTCAGGATCTTTAGAAGAACAGTCAGATAGTTTCCCTGGTAAACCAGAACCTCCCATTGGAGATTTTCTCTGAACCATTTCACGAGCTTTTTTCGCAGCTTGTCTAGCTTTTGCAGCTAGAACTACTTTTTGTACGATTAGCTTCGCTTCATTAGGGTTTTCTTCTAAGAAATTAGTAAGCATTTCGCCTACAATTTTATCTACTGCACCAGAAACTTCTGAGTTTCCTAATTTGGTTTTGGTTTGCCCTTCGAACTGAGGCTCCATCACTTTTACAGAAATAATCGCGGTAAGACCTTCTCTAAAGTCATCACCCGTAATTTCTACTTTTTCTTTTGCAGGAAGACCTAGTTCATCCGCATATTTCTTTAGAGTTCTCGTTAAAGCTCTTCTGAAACCTGCTAAATGCGTTCCACCTTCGTGCGTATTGATATTATTTACGTAAGAGTGTAAATTCTCGTTGAATGAAGTATTGTAACGCATCGCTACTTCTACCGGAATATCATCACGCTCACCTTCCATGAAGATTACGTGTTCCATGATTGATTCACGGTTTCCGTCAATGTAGGCAACAAATTCTTTAAGACCACCTTCTGAATGGAATGTTTCAGTTGGGAAACTTCCATCTTCATTTTTTCTTCTTTCGTCTGTTAAAGTAATGGTAATTCCTTTGTTTAGGAACGCCAATTCTCTTAATCTAGCAGCTAAAGTATCATAATTGTACACCAATTCTTGAAAAATGCTTCCATCTGGTTGAAAGAAAACTTCGGTTCCTGTAGAAGTAGAAGTTCCTATTTCTTGTACATCCGCTAATGCTTTTCCTTGAGAATATTTTTGTTGGTATAATTTTCCGTTTCTAGAAACAGTAGCGATAAGTGAAGTAGAAAGTGCGTTCACACAAGAAACCCCAACTCCGTGAAGACCACCAGAAACTTTGTAAGAATCTTTGTCAAACTTACCACCTGCACCAATTTTGGTCATTACTACTTCTAGCGCAGATTTTTGTTCTTTTTGGTGAAAGTCTACAGGAATACCTCTACCATTATCTTTTACAGAAATTCCGTCTCCTTCGTGAATGGTTACTGCAATGGTATCACAATGACCCGCCAAAGCTTCGTCAATAGAGTTATCAACTACCTCATAAACCAAGTGATGCAAACCTCTAACACCTACATCACCAATGTACATAGAAGGTCTAAGACGTACGTGTTCTATTCCTTCTAATGCCTGAATACTGTCTGCTGTATATTGTTTTTGACTCATATTTTTTGCTCTCTGCTTTCAGCTTTTTGCCTTCAGCAAATTAAAATTAATATTATTTTTTTTTGAAATTTTTCTTTTTTCAAAGACCTACAAATATCGTAAAAATTAGTGAGATATGAAAGAAAAAACGGCTTTAAAAATCATAAAAAGTTATCAACAATAACACAAAATTTCTTTGCAAAACAAATTCAATTTCTCCCAAATAAAAAAGCGGACATCAGTCCGCTTTTATCAATTATATTTATGTAGTTTTATACCAATTTCATCAATAAATCATCATCTGTTTTCTCTACCTTCACCACGTTTAGTTTGGTAAGGTTTTTAGAGGTTTTGTCCCATTTTTTTCCTGAAAATTGAGATTGCGTTTTTACCTCAGCTAAACTCATTTCACCTCCATTTTTTTCTAAAATTTCGATGATAACTTTATCATCTTCATTCAATTCTACTTTTGGAACCGCTTTTTCTGGTCTCATTTGCGGGAAGAACAATACTTCTTGAATAGATGCATTATTGGTTAAGAACATGATTAATCTATCCATACCAATTCCCAAACCAGAAGTTGGCGGCATACCATATTCTAACGCTCTTAAGAAATCTTGGTCTATGAACATCGCCTCGTCATCACCACGCTCAGAAAGCGCCATTTGAGACTCAAAACGTTCTCTTTGGTCAATTGGATCATTCAACTCTGAATAAGCATTGGCAATTTCTTTACCACAAACCATTAATTCAAAACGTTCGGTAAGCCCTTCTTTGCTTCTGTGTTTTTTGGTTAAAGGCGACATTTCGATTGGATAATCGGTAATGAAAGTCGGCTGAATGAAGTTTCCTTCGCATTTTTCGCCGAAAATTTCATCAATTAATTTTCCTTTACCCATCGTTTCATCTACTTCAATTCCGATAGATTTGGCAAAATCGCGCAATTCATCTTCAGTTTTTCCTGTGATATCAAAACCTGTGAATTTCTGAATCGCTTCCGTCATCGAGACTCTTGGATATGGAGCTTTCCAATTGATGGTATGTTCACCAAACTGAGATTCTGAAGTTCCGTTAACAGAAACCGCACAGAATTCTAATAATTTCTCAGTGAAATCCATCATCCAGTTGTAATCTTTGTACGCCACATAAATTTCCATCGCGGTAAACTCTGGATTGTGGGTTCTGTCCATTCCTTCGTTACGGAAATTTTTAGAAAATTCATAAACCCCATCAAAACCACCTACGATTAATCTTTTCAGATATAATTCGTTTGCAATTCTCATGTACAATGGAATATCTAGTGCATTATGATGCGTAATGAAAGGTCTTGCAGCAGCTCCACCAGGAATTGCCTGTAAAATAGGCGTTTCTACCTCGAAATAACCGGCATTATTGAAAAAATCACGCATCGCATTGAACAACTTAGTTCTTTTTACGAAAATTTCTTTAACATGAGGATTCACCGTCAAATCTACATAACGCTGTCTATATCTAAGTTCTGGGTCATTAAAAGCATCATGAATCACTCCATTTTCATCAGTTCTAGGTTGCGGAAGCGGACGAAGTGCTTTGGTTAATAAGGTGAAGTTTTTCACCATTACCGTCATTTCTCCTACTTGAGTTTTGAACAATTCTCCTTCAATACCGATGATATCACCAATATCTAAAAGATGTTTGTAGACTTCATTATAAAGTGTTTTATCTTCGCCAGTACAGATTTCATCACGATTAAAATACACCTGAATTCTGCCTTCAGAATCTTGTAATTCTGCGAAAGAAGCCTTCCCTTGAATTCTTCTAGACATTAATCTACCTGCGATTTTCACTGATTTCCCTTCAGCAAAATCGTTCTTGATAGACTTGGTAGTATCTGTAATTTTATATTCATCTGCTGGGAATGCGTTTATTCCCATTTCGGTCAGTTTCTGTAATTTCTCTCTTCTGATGATTTCCTGTTCTGATAAAGACATTGTTTTTCAATTTTTTGGAATTGCAAAAATAAGGATTTTTTTACGAATTTTTAAATTTCTTAAAAATTAGCTTGGTCAAGAAAAAAGCAACCCAAAAAGGTTGCCTTCTGTTAAAATCACAATTGGTACAATTGTTTATTTTTTTACGGTAAGAATATATTTCACCATTTTTTTTGCATTTTCTTTATCCATTCCAGCGTGAGCAGACATAGGAATTTCTCCCCAAACTCCGCTACCACCGTTGATGATTTTATCTGCTAACATATCAATATCTGCTTCAGTATATTTAGCAGCTACTTCTTGATAAGAAGGACCTACTAATTTAGCATCCTCTTTGTGACAAGTAAGACAATCTGAACCTGCGATTAATGCTTTACCTTCTTCTTCAGGAGTTGCAGCAGCTGTAGCAGCAGTTTGCTCTGTAGGTTCTGGCAACATTACATTTGATTCTTTTACTGGCTCTTCTTTTTTAGAACAAGAAACCGCTACTAATACACCGAAAGCTAGTGTTAAAATTACTCTTTTCATAGATATAATATTTTATTTATTTTAATTTTTTCAAATTTAGTGAATAAAGTCTTCCCTTTTTTCAAAATGCTAAAAATCATATCAATTTTTAAAAATTTATTCGAAGCATAATTATTAAAAAAAACTTATTTTTGTGAACCAAAAATTAGAAATGAACGCTTCACAAAACAAAAAAATAAAATTCGAAGAACTGGGTCTTAAAAATTATCTCGAGGCTTTTGAATATCAACAATCTTTAATGGACGAAATCATTGCCATTAAAATCAAAAACAGAGAAAACGAAGACCAAGAACCCGAAACTACTCCTAATTATTTACTGTTTGTAGAACACCCACATGTTTACACTTTAGGAAAATCTGGTGATGAACACAATATGCTTGCTAATGAGAGTAAACTAAAAGAAATAGACGCTACTTTCGTAAAAACCAATCGCGGTGGAGACATTACTTATCATGGTTTTGGTCAACTTGTAGGGTATCCGATTTTAGATTTAGACAACTTCAAATCAGATATTCATTTATATATGAGAAATCTGGAAGAAGTAATCATCAGAACCATTGCAGAATACGGTTTAAAAGGCGAAAGAAGCGCGGGCGAAACTGGAGTTTGGTTAGATGTAGGAAAACCTTATGCTAGAAAAATTTGTGCAATGGGCGTTAAAACTTCAAAATGGGTGACTATGCACGGTTTTGGCTTAAATGTAAATACAGATTTGCGATATTTCGAATACATTATTCCTTGCGGAATTAAAGACAAAGCGGTTACTTCTCTAAAAAGAGAGCTTGAACGTGAAATAGATGTAGAAGAAGTAAAAGAAAAAATAAAGAAACATTTTCAAGATGTTTTCGAAGCGGAACTTTTTTAAGTTTCGCTTTTTATTTTTAAAAAATCTTCGCTCCTCTGTAAACTTCGGTTTGAGATTCCATCAGCGGAGCTGCGTTTTGTCTAAAAGTAAAAAGATGCTCCGTTTCTGCATGTAAATGATGATGTTCTTCGGTTTCCCAAAGTTCAATTAAGAAAAAAGTGCCTTTATTTTCTCTATCTTCTATTAAATCATATTGAAGACAACCTTCTTCTTTTCTGGTTTCTATTACTAATTTTTTCAATAATTCTATCGCATCAAAAAGATGATTCTCTTTGAATCTAAATAATGCTACAATGTGTAAATTCATAACTGACTGTAATTTCTAAAACAAAAGTATTGATTTTTAAAAACACCTCAGAAATAAATTTCTGAAAGTTCATCAGAATCCTCAAATTCTTCCATTAGAAAATTCATAAAAAAAGTATCTAATTTTTATTAATTCGTAATTCCAAAAAATTTTTATCTTTGTGAAAATTCAAAAAGTAAAATGGCAGAATACAAATTAATCCTTCCTAGCATGGGAGAAGGCGTGATGGAAGCTACTATTATCAGTTGGTTATATAATGAAGGCGACACCGTAAATGAAGATGATTCTGTGGTAGAAATTGCTACCGACAAAGTAGACTCTGATGTTCCTACACCAGTTTCTGGGAAAATTGTAAAAATTTTAAAACATAAAGACGAAGTTGCTAAAATTGGTGAAGCAATCGCTATTTTAGACATTTCGACTCCGCTCAATGGAACAGCAGGAGAAGGAGAAGCTGCACCAGTTGCAGAAACTCCAAAAGCAGATGAGCCTAAAACTGAAGCTCCTGCTGCAGAAGTAGTAAAAGAATTAGAAAAACCTTTAGCTACCACTTCTACTCCTCAAGAATTTTCTGGAGATGTATATCTTTCTCCACTCGTAAAATCTATCGCTCAAGAAGAAAACATTTCTGAAGCAGAACTTAAAACCATTAAAGGTTCTGGTTTAGAAGGCAGAATCACCAAAGAAGATATTTTAGCATTTGTAAAAAATCGCAGTTCTGTCATTGCGAGTAATTCCGAAGGAATTACGAAGCAATCTGTTATAACTGCACCTTCTCAAACTCCTCAACCTGCTCCAGTTCCTGTATCAGAAGGAGACGAAATTATACCAATGGATAGAGTTAGAAAAATCATTGCAGATGCTATGGTTAATTCTAAGAGAACTTCACCACACGTTACTTCTTTCATAGAATCAGACGTAACGAATGTTGTAAAATGGAGAGCAAAACATAAAGATATTTTCGAAAAACGTGAAGGCGAAAAATTAACTTTCATGCCTATTTTTGTAAAAGCAGTGGTAAAAGCCATTCAAGATTTCCCAATGATTAATGTTTCTGTAGATGGTGACAAAATCATCAAAAAGAAAAACATCAACATCGGTATGGCAACTGCTTTGCCAGACGGAAACCTTATCGTTCCTGTAATTAAAAACGCTGACCAATTATCACTTTCTGGATTAGCAAAAGCGATTAACGATTTAGCTTACAGAGCAAGAAACAAAAAACTCCGTCCAGAAGATACTCAAGGTGCTACTTACACCATTTCAAACGTAGGAACTTTCGGAAATTTAATGGGAACTCCTATTATTCCTCAACCGCAAGTTGCGATTTTGGCAATTGGTGCAATTGTAAAAAAACCTGCAGTTATCGAAACCAAAGATGGCGATATGATTGGCATCCGTCAAATGATGTTCATGAGTCATTCTTATGACCACAGAGTTGTAGACGGTTCTCTTGGCGGAATGTTCTTAAAACACGTTCATGATTACCTGCAAAACTGGGACATGAATACAGAAATTTAAGAGTCAAGTTAAAAGATAAAAGTAAAAATAACCTTCGAAATTTTTCGGAGGTTTTTTTTGTGGATTCCCCTCTTTTAGAGGGGTGTCAAAATTTTAATTTTGACGGGGTGTTTTAGAAGCATTTCCCGCTTTACGCTGTATCTTTTTCTTGCAACCGCAATTCCAAATCTAAGAAAAAGGATGTCGCTGCAATCGGGGCTAGTTACATTTTCGTTAAAAATTTGTTATTTTTGAAAAAAAATAATAAACCTTGTTAACAAAAGAAGAAATAAGAGCATCCTATAAAAATTTTGATGATAATAAAATTCTAAAATTAGCTCAAAATCCAAAAGGATTAACCAAAGAAGCAATTCCTGTTCTAATAGAAGAAGTTATATTAAGAAAATTAGATGCAAATCTTATTGGCTGGATTCAATTAGAAAACAATCCTTTAAATCAATTAGAAAAAAATTCTATTTTCAGCAATATTAAAAATAGTAAATGTAGTATTTGTAAAACCAATTCGGACTTAAAAGCATACGAGTTTCATTCTGTAATCTCAGCAGTGATTTTTTGTGATGACATTTTACAACATTTAATCATCTGTGAAAAATGCAATAAAAAAATTAGATGGAAAAATTTCTTTAATACTATTCTATTAGGATGGTGGTCTAGAAAAGGATTCATTGCAACTATCACAGCATTATTAACTGAGTTTTTCAATCTTTTTTTAGTCAAAAGAATTAACGACCGAATCTTAAATACTTTAATAGAAGAGAATAATGGTACTTTTAGAAAAATTCTCTCTAGTGAAAATCCAAAACAGCAAATTCAAAATTTTATTGAAAATAATAATGTAAGAAATCTAAATAAAAACGAATATGAATAACTTCCAAATCCGTAAAGCAACACCAGAAGACACCCAAACCATCTTTGACTTAATCTACAAACTCGCCGTTTACGAAAAACTAGAAAATGATGTCATTACTTCAGTAGAAGAACTTCGCACCAATATTTTTGAGAAAAAATTTGCAGAAGTTCTCATCGCAGAAGAAGACGAAAAACCAGTTGGTTTTGCACTGTACTTTCATAATTTTTCTACGTTTGTTGGTAAACCAGGTATTTATCTTGAAGATCTTTTTGTAGAACCAGAAACTCGCGGAAAAGGTTACGGAAAAGCACTTTTAGTAGAACTTGCAAGAATTGCCAAAGAAAGAAACTGTGGAAGATTAGAATGGAGCGTACTTGATTGGAATACACCTTCTATAGAATTTTATAAATCTCTCGGCGCAAAACCAATGGATGAATGGACGGTTTTCCGTTTAGACAAAACTGGAATAGAAAATTTAGCCAAATCAATCTAAATTCAGGCTCAACACATCATTAAATCAACAAATTATCACATCATTATTGTGTATTTAAAAAAGTTTCAATACTTTTGCACCTCGAAATAATTAACAAATATTTTTAACATTATGAACAATTACGAAACTGTTTTCATTTTAACTCCCGTTCTATCTGACGCTCAGGTGGAGGAAGCAGTTAAAAAATTCGAAGACTTCTTAAAAGAGCACAACTGCGAAATCGTTGCTAAAGAAAATTGGGGTCTTAAAAAATTAGCTTATCCTATTCAATTAAAAAAGAATGGATTCTACACTTTGATTGAATTCAAAGGTGAAGGTACTGTAGTTGCAGGTTTAGAAACTGCTTTCAAACGTGACGAGAGAGTAATCCGTTACTTAACTACTAAACTTGATAAGCATGGCGTAGAATACGCAGTGAAAAGAAGAGCTAAAGTAAAAACTGCTAAAGCTTAATTTTTAACCCTTAAAAAATTTACAAAAATGGCAATCGACGACATGGCAAAACAAGCATCAGCTGGAGGTGAATCAGAAGTAAAATTCCTTACTCCACTTGATATCAATACTAAATCTGATAAAAAATACTGTAGATTCAAAAAATTCGGTATTAAATACGTAGACTATAAAGATGCTGACTTCTTATTACAGTTCGTAAACGAACAAGGTAAAATTTTACCAAGAAGATATACAGGTACTTCTCTTAAATATCAAAGAAAAGTTTCTGCAGCAATCAAAAGAGCTAGACACTTAGCTTTAATGCCTTACGTAGCAGACTTATTAAAATAATTATTAATCATTGGTTGTTGGTTATTAGTTGTTAGTTGATAGTTTTCTAAATTCTAACTTCTAACTTCTAAAATCTAACTTCTAAACTTAAAAAAGGACAACAACAATGGAAATTATCCTAAAAAAAGACGTAGAAAACTTAGGACTTGAGTTTGATACAGTAAATGTAAAACCAGGTTATGCAAGAAACTTTTTAATTCCTCAAGGTTATGCACTTCTTGCAACTCCTAAAAATAAAGCTGCTCTAGAAGCTACTTTAGAAGCTAGAAAAGAAGAAGAAGCTAAATTAATCGCTGCTGCAACTGCAATCATCGAAAAATTAAAAGCTACAACTGTTTCTATCGCTGCAAAAGTAGGTACAGGTGATAAGATTTTTGGTTCTATTAACAATGCTACTTTAGCTGAAGAATTAGCTAAAGCTGGTGTAGAAGTAGACAAAAAATACATCAAAATCCCTGGAAATACTATCAAGAGAACAGGTAAATTCTCTGCTAAAGTAAGACCTCACAGAAACGTAGAATTCGAATATGAATTCGAAGTTGTTTCTGATGTAGCTACTGAAGAAGCAAACACTGAAGCTTAAAATTCAGACTTATAAATATTAAGAACGCTCTCAAAATTTTGAGAGCGTTTTTTTATGCTTTTCATTTCACAAATAGATAATTTATCTAGACTTTATTGAAAATTTGGCAATTTATAAATTGTTGCTCTCATCACATTTGATTATTTTTGAGTTTAAACTTTCCTTATGAATTTCAACACCGAAAATCTTGATAAAGAAACACTACTCTACCTTTACAAAGCTATGGTTTTACCTAGAACCATTGAAGAAAAAATGCTCATTGCTTTGCGCCAAGGTAAAATTTCGAAATGGTTTTCTAGTTGGGGACAAAAAGCCACTTCTGTAGGTTCTGCTCTTGCGATGAACAAAGAAGAATACATCTTGACCATGCATAGAAATTTAGGCGTTTTTACTTCAAGGGAAATTCCATTAGATAGACTTTTTTCTCAGTTTCAGGGAAAAATGAATGGTTTCACCAAAGGAAGAGACAGAAGTTTTCATTTCGGGACTCAGGAATTCAAAATTGTGGGAATGATTTCTCATTTGGGTTCACAAATGGGCGTTGCAGACGGAATTGCTCTTTCTCATTTATTGAATCAGGAAGAAAAATGTACTTTGGTTTACACCGGTGATGGTGGCGCTTCTGAAGGTGATTTCCACGAAGCTGTAAATACTGCCGCCGTTTGGAATTTGCCTGTCATCATCGTCGTTGAAAACAATCAGTGGGGACTTTCTACACCTTCTCGTGAACAGTTTAGATGCAAATCATTCGCAGATAAGGGAATTGGCTACGGAATAGAAGCCCATTCTATTAATGGAAACAACATTCTGGAAGTTTACCAGACTTTTAAAAATTTAGCAGAAAGCATCAGAAAAAATCCTAGACCTATATTGGTAGAATGCAACACTTTCAGACTTCGCGGTCATGAAGAAGCTTCTGGAACGGCCTATTATCCAGAAGGAATGATTGAAGAATGGACAAAACAAGACCCGATTGCTAACTATGAACAATTCTTACTTTCTGAAGGAATTTTAACCCAAAATTTGATTGAAGAAATTAAAGAATCTTATAAAAAACAAGTTGACGAAGCACTTGACCAAACCATCGCAGAACCAGAAATCATTCCGAATAAAAAAACGGAATTAGAAGATGTTTACGCACCTTTTGACAATCAAGAAATCTTACCACAAAAATTACAAAACAGAGAAATAAGATTCATCGATGCGATTTCTGAAGCCATAGAAATTTCCATGAAAAACCATCCTAATCTTGTTTTGATGGGACAAGATATTGCAGAATATGGCGGCGCTTTTAAAATCACAGAAGGTTTTGTTGAAAAATTTGGCAAAAAAAGAGTGAGAAATACACCATTGTGCGAAGCTGCAATTGTAGGTTCTGGTTTGGGACTCAGCATTAATGGCTACAAATCTATGGTAGAAATGCAGTTCGCAGATTTTGTTACGGAAGGCTTCAATCAAATCATCAATAACTTGGCAAAAACGCATTACAGATGGAACCAAAACGCAGATGTAGTGGTAAGAATGCCAACTGGAGCGGGAACTGGAGCGGGACCTTTTCACTCTCAAAGTAATGAAGCTTGGTTTACCAAAACTCCAGGATTGAAAATCGCATATCCTGCGTTTCCAGATGACGCAAAAGGTTTATTGATTCAAAGTTTTGAAGACCCAAATCCAGTATTGTTTTTCGAACATAAAAAATTATACAGAAGTTTGAAAGGAAACGTTCCAGAAGGTTTCTACACTACTCCATTCGGTAAAGCCAGAAAAGTGAAGGAAGGCAATGAACTCACGATTATTACTTACGGTTTAGGAGTTCACATTGCTTTAGAATTTGCAGAGAAAAATCCTGAAATTTCTTTAGAAATTGTTGATTTAAGAACGTTGATTCCACTCGATACAGAAACCATTTACGAATCGGTGAAAAAATGCAATAAAGTGATTATTTTGCATGAAGATACTTTAACTTGTGGATTCGGAGCGGAACTTTCTGCATTAATTTCTGAACATTGTTTTGAGGATTTGGATACTCCTATTTTACGTGTAGCTTCTATGGATACGCCAATTCCGTTCAATAAAAAGCTAGAAGACCAATTTATGCCCAATCAAGAATTGGCAGAAGCTGTTGATAAAATTTTAAAATATTGAGAAGATAGAAGTTGGATGATGGATGATGGATGTTGAAACTCGAAGCTCAAAATCAATATTTTGGAACTGTTTTGCGTGAGCGATTGCAGCGGAAATCCCGCAGTGAAAATGGCGCGAGCGAAGCGAGCGTTAGTTTTCACGAGGAATTGCAGCGAAAAGCGCGGTATTTTTTGCAAGGAAAAAGCAAAGGAAAAAAATACACGCCCAAAAAATTGTAACTTTGGCAGGATATTTGAAAACTTCTCTTAAAAAAATTATTATGAAAAAATATATTTTAGCAGCAGGATTAGCATTAGGTTCGGTGGGAATTATTGCCACTACCACGCAATCTTGTATGACAATTGCCACTACAGTAGGACTTTCGGTTCTTAAAAAGATTTTAATTGGTGGCGTTTCTAAAGGTTTAGGAATTTTTAAAGATAAAAATAGTTTCTTGGGCAATGAATTGATTAATGCTGCACTTCCACAACAGCTTAAAGACATTAATTCTACCCTAGAAAAATTAGGATTAAGCAATTTGGTTCAGAAGGAAAAAGGCTACATTGCAGATGCAGCTGCTTTTATCGCACCGATTGCAGAACCTATTTTAATCAATGCTATTAATGATATGACTTCGGCAGAAGCTCAACAAATTGCACAAGGTGGAAGTGGCGCTGCAACTGCTTATCTTAAACAAAAAACCAGTGCTCAACTCATGGCTGCGATTGCTCCAAAAGTAGATGCGAAACTCAATGAATACGGTATTGTAAGAAGTGTAAATCTTGCTTTACAAGGAAATAATTTGCTTGGCGGTTTATTAGGAAATCAAAATTCTAGTTCTTCGGCAAGTTTGAGTCTGAGCAATCTAGCTGCAGAACAAATGGTGAACGGACTGTTCAACATTGTAGAAAATTACGAAAAAACCAATCCAGAAAATCCTATGAATATTCTTAAATAGAGGTTTTCATCACAATAATATGTAAAATCAATTGCGAGCTATTGCAATTGATTTTTTTGTGTATTACTTTTGACAAAATTTAAAACACAATGACGGCAAAAGAGCAAGGAAAAAGGCTTCTGAAGTATATTACTAAAGAAAGAAAAGATGTTCTCAATATTTACTTTTATGCCATATTAAGTGGGCTCGTTCAGTTGAGTTTACCACTGGGAATACAAGCCATCATCAGTTTTGCAATGGGTGCAACAATGGTGACTTCTATCTATATTCTCATTGCATTTGTGGTTCTCGGAACTTGGTTGGTAGGATTTTTCAGGGTGAAAGTAATGGAAATCATCGAAAAAATTCAACAAAAAATATTCGTAGAATATGCCATTTCTTTTTCGGAAACTTTACCAAAAATAAAACTCGAAAAGACTAATCAATATTACTTACCAGAACTTATCAATCGTTTTTTTGACACCCAAAATTTACAAAAAGGAATTTCTAAAATTCTCCTCGAAATTCCTACTGCTATTATTCATATTTTATTTGGGATCATTCTACTCTCTTTTTATCACCCATGGTTTTTAGCTTTTGGAGCAATTGTATTGTTAGGAGTCGTTTTGATTTTTAATTATACTTCAGAAAAGGGAATAGAAACAAGTTTAATCGAAAGCGAAAAGAAATATTTTGTCGCTTCTTGGTTAGAAGATATTGCCAGTTCGGTAAAATCTTTCAAAGCCAATAAACACACCAACCTTCACCTTAGAGAGACAGATGACAGACTTCTGGATTATCTAAGTTACAGAACGCATCATTTCAAAGTTCTTTTATTTCAATATAAAACCATCATTTTCTTCAAAGTTTTGATTACGCTGGTCATGTTAGTAATCGGAACCTATTTATTGGTCAACCAAAAGCTAAATATCGGTGCATTTATCGCAGCTGAAATTGTAGTGCTTACCATTTTAACCGCCGTAGAAAAACTCATTAAAAGTTTAGAAAGTTATTATGATGTCATTACAGCACTCAGCAAACTTTCGAAGGTTACCGATTTGCCACTAGAAAATGAAACAAGCGACATTATCCATATCAAAGATGATATTCAATCTATTGAATTTAAAAATGTTTCTTTTGGTTTTGGAGATGAAGATATTCTGAAAAATTTAAATTTCAAAGTTCAACCAAGCAGCATCAATGTGATTTCGGGAGAACTTTCTTCAGGTAAATCATTGCTCATCAATCTGATGTCTGGGATTTACGCCCCTACTTCTGGTCACATTTTATACAATGATGTTTCTTCTAAAAATTTAACTCAAGACCAAATCAGAAGAGGAATCAGTATTCACACAGATGATATAGATGTTTTCAAAGGAACGGTACTGGAAAATATTCAACTGGGAAATGAAAAAATAACCGTAGAAAAAATCAATCATATTGCTCAAAAAATAGGAATTGATGATTTCGGGACTAAGTTTACCAACGGATTCTTGACCAAAATTCAAGATGGAAATTCACAACTTTCTTACAGCAATAAGAAAATAATCCTTTTGCTAAGAGCTCTAGCTACAGACAATAAAATCATCATTTTAGAAGATCCTTATGACAGACTTTCTAAAGAAATCAAAGAAAAAATGATGGTGTTTTTACAAGAATTAGCCAAGGAAAAAACCATTATTGTGGTTACTCAAGATGATGACTTTATCCATAAAGCTCATCAACATTTTCACATGATTAATGGCCTATTAGAAACTAAAAAATAAAACGATGCAACTCAAATCACTCGAAAATATTTATCATATCAATAAGAAATCAAATGTTGCCAAATGGTTTTTATTTACTTTTTTAGCATTTGTTTTCATTATGTTTTTGCCTTGGACTCAGAATATTAAAACTCAAGGAAATGTTAATACTTTATTTCAGGAACAAAGACCTCAAAAACTCAACTCTCCTATTCCTGGAAGAATCATCAAATGGTACGTGAAAAACGGAGATGTCGTAAAAAAGGGTGATACTATTCTTCAAATTTCAGAAATTAAAGACGATTATCTAGACCCACTTTTGGTAGAAAGAACTCAGGAACAAGTTCAGGCCAAAAAAGGAGTGAGAGAGTACTATAATGCCAAAATTTCTACCACAGAAAACCAAATTGCTGCGATTACTGCCGCTAAAGATTTAAAACTGAATCAAATTAAAATTAAAATTGCTCAGTTACAAAATAAGTTAAAAGCAGAACAAGCCGAACTTACCGCGGTAAACAATGAATTAAAAATTGCTCAAGACCAGCTTAATCGACAGAATAAAATGTATGAAGAAGGTTTGGTTTCTCTTACTCAGTTGCAACAACGAAATGTAAGTTATCAAAATGCTCTCGCCAAGAAAACTTCTGCGGAGAATAAATTGGCACAAACTCAACAAGAAATCGCAGCTCAAAACATAGAACAAAACGCTGTTATTCAAGAATATACAGAAAAATTAAGCAAAACTGAAGGCGATCGTTTCCAAAGCATGGGACAAGTGGCAGGAAGCACTGGTGACATTGCAAAATTAGAAAATCAAGTAGCAACCTACAAAGTAAGAAAAGGTTTGTATTACATTTTGGCAACGCAAGACGGACAAATCACACAACTCACGAAAGCTGGAATTGGCGAAATTGTAAAAGATGCAGAAACCATCGGAATTATTGTTCCGAAAAAGATAGATTACATCGCAGAAATTTATGTAAAACCTGTAGACTTACCACTGATTAGAGAAAATCAAAAGGTGATGCTCACTTTCGATGGATTTCCTGCGATTGTTTTCTCGGGTTGGCCTAATTCTAGCTACGGAACTTTTTCTGGAAAAATTATTGCCATAGAAAATTCAATCAGTGAAAACGGTTTGTTTAAAGCGATTGTAGCCGAAGATAAAACCCAAAAAAGATGGCCACCCAACATGAAAATCGGAACAGGAGCCAGTGGAATTGCCATTCTGAATGATGTGCCGATTTGGTACGAAATATGGAGAAATATCAATGGTTTTCCGCCAGATTATTATCAAGTAAACACCCAAAAGAATGAGAAAAAATAAAATTTTATTGCTTATTTTTCTTTTCACGTCTTATCCATTTTTCGCTCAAGATTCTATTGCTTTGAGCTATGAAAATTATATTTCTTGGGTTCAAAAAAACCATCCGATTATTAAAATTTCTGATTGGGAAAAAAATATTGCTCAGAATAATATTTTGAAAGCTAAAGCTTTACTTGACCCAAATATTTCTGCAAAAATTGGCGAGAAAAAAATAGACAACACGCTTTATTACACTCAAAAAAACATAGAACTGAATCTCCCAACTTGGTACGGAATAGATTTCAACATTGGCAGCAATGATTTGAATGGAAATAAACTGAATAATGAAGAAACAAAAGGCGTTCTAAATTATGTAGGAATAAGCATTCCGCTTGCAAGAGATTTGGTTTACAATAAACGAAGAACTGCCATTCAGCAATCTAAAAATTTCAGCAAAATGACTTTTTACGAGCAAGAAATGCTCAAAAATGAAATCCTTTTGGAAGCCAATTTTAGCTTTTGGGAATGGGTAAAAAATTACGAAATTTTAGAATTGAATAAAAAAGTTCTTGACCTCAACAAAAAGAGATATCAATTGGTCAAAAAATCATTTGAGTTGGGAGAAAGACCAGCGATAGATACCGTAGAAGCTTTCACGCAACTGCAAAGTTTCGAAGCCAAAACCTTAGAATCTCAGAACAAGTATAACATTTCTACCATAGAACTTTCTCAATTTCTTTGGAAAGAAAACGGTGAAAATTACAATCTTCCGCTGTTTACCAAACCGAGTGAACAACTCAACACGCAGTTTACCCAAGATTATTTTATCATCACTGAAAAACTTTTACAAAATATTGATTCACAATATGCGCTGAATTATTATTTTGAAAAATCTAAATCTTTGGAACTGGAAAGGAAACTAAAATGGCAAAATTTTCTTCCTAAAATCAATTTCAACTACAATTTGTACAATAAAGAGTTTAAAAATCAGGACATTCTGCCACTTTTTGACAATAATTATCAATATGGTATAAAATTGGAGTTACCCATATTCATGAGAGAAGCTCGTGCTGATTATCAAAACATTAAGCTGAAAATTCTCCAGAATAATGAAAATATAAAATTTAAAAATCAAGAATTAAAAACCAAAATACAGACTTACAATGCAGAAATGGGCAATTTCTTATCTTTAACTCAAAATAATGAATCGCTCATTGAGAATTATAAAAGGCTTTTAAAAGCCGAAGAAATTAAATTTTCTAATGGTGAAAGTTCACTTTTCTTAATTAACAGCAGAGAAAACAAACTATTAGAAACTCAAGAAAAATTTCTAGAACTGAAAGCCAAAACAATTAAAACTTATTTTAAACTGAACTGGCTGGAAAACAACACTTTAAAACAATGATAGAAGTAACAGGAAACGAACCATTTGATGAACAAGCAGAATTTTATGCTTCTTTAAAAATAAATTTAGAGAAAAATCACAATTTCCCTGAAGATTATCTTTATAAATTCATCATTGTCAATAATCAAGAAAAACTTACCGAAATTTATAAGGTTTTTGACGGGACCAAAAATACTTTTTCTACCAGAGAAAGCAGTAACGGAAAATACATCAGCATTACGATACAATGTTTTGTACTCGATGCGGAGCATGTGATCAGACTTTATCAGGAAGTTGCCAAAATTGAAGGCGTAATTATGTTATAGGAAAAGGTTGATGGTTGATGAAAGACATAAATACAAAGTACACATTTCTCAAATCTCAAATCTAATGTCTCAAATCTAAATTTTATGAAAATATTAATCACAGGAGCCACTGGTTTAATCGGGAAATACTTAGTTCGAAAACTAAAAGAAAATGGTCATGAAATTGTAATTTTGACCAGAAAAAAAACCGGAAACCCTAATGAATTTCAATGGAATCCTAATGAAAATTTCATAGAAGATGCTGCTTTTGAAAACATAGAAGCCATCATTCATTTAGCTGGTGCTACCATTGCCAAAAGATGGACAAAAGTATACAAAAAAGAACTTTACAGCTCAAGAATTAATGCTGCAAATCTTCTCAAATCATACTCAGAAAAGCATCAAATCAAACTAAAAAGTTTCATCTCAGCTTCTGGAATAAATTATTACGGAACTTTTACGAGTGATGAAATTCTCACTGAAAATTCGCCCATCAAAAAACTAGATTTTTTGGCAGAACTATCAGTGGATTGGGAAAAATCTGCTTATCAATTTTCTGAGATTTCAGAACGTGTGGTTTGTCTAAGAACAGCAATGGTTTTGGCAAAAGAAGGCGGAAGTTTTGTTCCATTGAAAAAATTGACGGATTTCAACTTGGCTTCACCTGTAGGAAAAGGAAAACAATGGATGAACTGGATTCACATAGAAGATTTGGCAAATATGTATGTAGAAGCGATAGAAAACCCTCAATACAATGGAAGTTACAACGCGGTAGCAGATGAAACGGTGACCAATGAAACTTTCATGAAAAGCATGGCTCAAAAATCAAATAAATTTTTCTTGCCTATTCCTGTTCCAGCATTTATGATGAAAATGATTATGGGAGAAATGTCTTCTATTATTTTAGAAGGAAGCAGAGCGTCAAACGAGAAAATAAAATCCACAGGATTTACTTTTAAATATCCAAATTTAAATCTTGCTTTAGAAGATTTAATCAACAAATAAAAAACTTAAAATTGTTTTTAGAATATTAAAATTTAGAGCGCTTACAATGGTGTTTTTGAAGTTGTAAAGTATAATATTTATACAAGTTTTTGTATATTTGAGTTGTGCAACAAGCACATAGTATTGCCAAAAAAGAGGGGTTGAATATATAATAGAAAAACCCGATGCATTTAGTCGCAACTTGCTTTTCATATTGCATTTTTTTTGTAATTTAACAATCTGAAAAAGCAATTTGCTTCGTTCGGTCGAAATTGCACTTTTCGTCCAATTTAGCCCGCCCTTCGCAAATACTTTTTTCGTTATCTGCCATTTTACAAAAAATCCTGCACCAAATGAAAAATATCACATTTATTTTAATTTTTCTAATTTCAATTCTTGGTTATTCTCAAATAATTTCAGGGAAAATAACTGACATAGATAATAAACCAATTTCAGGTGCAAGAATTGGAATTGAAAACACTGATTTTGGAGATCAATCTGATGAAAATGGAAACTTTGAAATTGACTTCACAAATTTTGATAAAAATTCAAATATTAAAGTTCTTATAAGTGAATTTCAACCTTACAAAATCAAAATTTTAGATTTTATAAATTCTGACAAAAAAATCGTTTTGACAGAAAAAATTGTAAACATTGAGCCTGTTAATATTAATCCAAAAAAGTATAAGTTTAAAAATTTTGGAACTTCAAATGCAAAAACTATTTATTGTGGATATGATTCAGAAAAAAAAGACAAACTTTTTCGTGAATATGCAATTAAAGTTGAAAATAGAAAACATTTGAAAGTAAAAAAAATTAATGTGAATATTGTAAATGATTCATTTATTGATTCTGCGACCCTAATTTTTGACGTTCAAGGTTCTAAAAATGATTTTCCTGACGATACCAAATCTCTAACAAGTGAAACGCTAAAGTTTACTTTTACGAAAAATGATATTGTAAATAAGAAAATATCTTTGGATGTTTCAGACCAAAATATTTGGACAAATGAGGACTTTTTCGTTTTGGTTAGAGTTGAAGATAATCTAAAAGGAAAACTCTATTTTGGTGGAAATATTTTTGCCTTTTCAAAAAATACTTATTATAGAAACTATTATGGAGAGTGGAAGAAATATTCAGCAGGTGAACCTTCAATAAATGTAGATGTTCAAATAGAGAAATAAAAAAACGGCAGATATTCTATGACAAAAAACAAATAAAAATAAAAAACTTAAAATCAAAAAAGCGAACTCTTTCGAGTTCGCTTTTCATTTATTTTATAGAAATTTTTCTAATTTTTCTATTTCTCTTGCGATGATGGCTTTATTATCTTTTATCACAATTGGTCTTTGTAAAAGTTTAGGATAATTTGCCAAAATAGAAACTAAACCACTATCAGAATACGTTGTTTCTGAGAAATTTTCTTTCCACAAATCTTCATTTTTTCTGATAATGTTATGTATTGAAGTATCTAATTTAGATAATAAATCTTCTATTTCTACTTCAGACAATGGGTTTTCTAAGTAATTTCTTACTTCAAACTGTAATTCTTTAGATTCTAAATACTGTAAGGCAGCTCTAGATTTTCCGCAGCGATTATTATGTAAGATGGTAATCATAAATTTTGGATATTAGATGTTTAATGATGGATTTTTATCAATGTTCTCTAATTCTCAATCATTCTACAACGCTACTGCTTAAAAAAGTCCGTGCAATTCTGCTTCTATTTTCTCTAAAATATACCCGAAATCTTCTGGTCTTTCTACAAAATCTAAATCATCTACTTCTATAATGAGTAGTTTCCCTTCTTTGTAGTTAGAAATCCATTTTTCGTATTTTTCGTTTAGTTTAGATAAATATTCTATGCTAATGCTGGCTTCATAATCTCTTCCTCTTTTGTAGATTTTCTTTACTAAATTAGGAACATCTGACTTTAAATAAATAAGCAAATCTGGTGCCGAAACAAAGGATTTCATCAGATGAAACACCGAAGAATAATTGTTAAAATCTCTTTCGGTAAGCAAGCCCATATCATTTAAGTTTTCCGCAAAAATATAAGCATCTTCGTAGATGGTTCTGTCTTGAACTATATTTTTACCACTTTCTCTAATTTCTTTTACCTGGCGAAATCTGCTTCCTAAGAAATAGATTTGGAGCGCAAAACTCCATTTGCTCATGTCTTCGTAAAAGTCTTCTAAATATGGGTTATGATCTACATCTTCAAATTGCGCATCCCAACCATAATGTTTTGACAACATGGTAGTTAGAGTAGTTTTTCCCGCGCCTATGTTTCCAGTAACAGCAATATGCATCGATTCTATTTTTCTATTCCGTAAAGATAAAGTTTGTCTTCTATCAAAGCCAAAAAATGATTGCTGTTTTTTTCCACAATGATAAAATTTTCTTTAGAAAATACAGGATAGAATAATTGAGCTGGTGTGTAGAGTGAAATGGTATTTTGTTCTATTACGTAAATTCTATCATTTACGCGTCTTAATCTTTTACCATTTTCTATGTCGATAGAATATTTCTGAGCACCTTTGAGTTCATAAACGCTGAAACATTTTTCTCTGAGTAAGTATAAATGATTTTGATACACGATAAAATCTACCACAGTACTCAAATCCATGTCAAAAGGAAAGATATTGATAATTTTATCCTCTCGGTAATTGTACTGTATCAATTGCTTTCGAGCAGAATCTAACACCCAAATAAACTGTAAATCTTGCGAATAAACCGCTTTTACATGTCCAAATTTTTGGTATAGGTTTAGATACTGAATTTCATTAAGATTCTGGTCTAGAATTTTAATTTCCTGTCCGTTTTCTGAGAATAAAAAAATATTCAGAGGGTTTTCAACCGATTGTATTTTAAACGGTTGCGGAAACATGACTTGTGCTTTTTTATGGCCAAGAGAATCATATTTCAGAATACTCAAATCGCTATTGCGATACACATAAATGTTTTCATAATCATCTATAAGAACATCTCTAATACTATCTTTTATGATAATAGGAAATTCTTTTTGTGCAAAAAGTGTAGCACAAATAAATGTAAAAATAAGTGATAATCGTTTCATGGCATTTGTGTTTATAAAATGTATTATCAAGAAAAAACCAGAAACTTTCAGTATAAAATTTACTTAATTTTTACTTCATAGATTTTGTCCCAATTTTTTCCTGTAACGAGCATATTTTGCCCTTTGAAGGCAATTCCGTTGAGAACATCATCTGTTCCTGTGTTGTGTTTTTTCACAATTTCTGAGAAATCTATTCTCGCCACCACTTCTCCAGATTTTGGATTAATTTTTAGAATAATCGGCTTTTGCCAAACATTAGCGTAAACAAAACCGTTATCATATTCTAATTCATTTAATTGGTCATACACTTCAGAATTTCCAGCTACAGAGATGTATTTTACCATTTTAGAAGGATCATTTACATCTAAGAAATATAGATTTTTAGTTCCGTCTGAAGCGATAAGATTTTTACCATCATACGTTAAACCCCAACCTTCTCCCATTACATTAGGATAAGGAAATTCTGACAAAAGTTTAAGCGATGATTTATCATAAATAAAACCTTTTTTATTTTGCCAAGTCAACTGATATACTTTGTTTCCTACAATCGTGCTTCCTTCAGAGAAAACATCTGCTGGTTGCGCAGTAAAAGTTGTAGCATTGGTTTCACCTAAGGTATATTTTAAAATTTTAGATTGTCCGGTTTGTCCATCACTCTCATAAATGGTGTTTCCCTCTAACTGAAATCCTTGTACAAAATTAGCCTTATCATGAGGATATTCTGCCACGATTTCATAAGTCAATTGCGCTTCTGGATTTTTGGCGAAAACATTTATGGTAGCATCTTGACTCAGTACTTTTCCATCTTTGGTAATATTGATGGTTACCGCATTATCTCCTAAAGTAAAAAATGCTGGATCTACTACTAAATCGCTGGTTTCTTTGTCTCCAAAACTGATACTGATGCTTTCTGCGTTTTCTGTAACTTCTTTGGGTAGGTTTATTTTGTCCCCGAAATGATAACCTTTGGTTTCCATTTCTGTATTATAGGTATTGAGAGCGTCTAAAATCTCTTTGTCTTTATTACATGAAGTCAATAAAAATAGGGCAAATATACTTACGAAAAGTGTTTTTTTCATTCTTAAATTATTTAGTTCAAAATTACAAAAAAAGCACCACTCTATAAGAATGATGCCTAATATTTAATAAATTTTAAGAATTTTTAATTTTCAACAAAATTTTTCAAAGCTTTGTTTAGGATTTCGTCCCAACCGTTTTGGAAATTTTCTTTCTTAAAATCAGCGCCTAGATGATCAAAGTTTTCTAAACCTTTGTGTGTAAGAGTAACCAGCGTTCCGTTGCTTTCTGGCTGAAGTTCCCATTTTACTAACGTTTTATCATGGGTATAATCAGGATATGTCCAAGAATGTTTTAATTTTTTCTGAGGAATAATCTCTACGATTTCGCAGTGATGGTGTAATTTTTTATCTTCTCCTTCAAAGAAATTAAAAGCGGCATGCTCTTTTAATTCGAAGTCTGGTATATTAAAATACCATTCTTTCATCTGTTCTCTATTCGTAATCGCATCCCAAACTTTTTCTATTGGTGCGTTTACTTTTACGCTGATTTTAACATTATCGTGCATAGCGTTATCATTTTTAAGATTGAACAATTATTTATATTCGAATTTACAAAAAATATCTTGATTAATGTTGCTGAAATTTATCAGCCTTCTCTCAGCATTTAAACTCCAAATTGATCTAAATGATGATTGAGATGTTTCGCAAACATATTATTCCAACCTTGAGCCGTCATTTTCCCGAAATTAATATTTTCTTTTCCTTCAAAAGCTTCTCTTCCCAATTGTTGCACACGCTGAATATTGCCAATTAATTTGGCTTTTTCTTCTTCAAAGTTTCTTTCATCAGAAATAATAAAAGCTGGACTTGTTGGCAAACTCGGTTTATAAGGAATTTCGTTGGTGATTTTCGGCTTTACAAATTTCGAAAGTAAAAATTTGGCAATAAAATTAGGTTTTGGAAATTTTTCTGGTGTAAAAGTCAAGTCATAGGCTACATTCAAATGTGCTAAAACTTGGTCTACACTCATTTTGCCCCATTTTCTTTGGGTTTCTGGTGTTAAATTATTGATTCTATTGATGTACTCTTGTGCATCTTGTGCATCAAAAACGTTTTGCATGGATTTTATTTTTAGAGAATCTCAAAGTTAATTGAAATTTCTAAAACGCCTACCAAAAGAATCTTAAAAATATGATAAAATTTAGAAAATAAAAAACCGTTTTTGACCTTAAATATCACTTCTGATTCTGCTTAAAGTCTCCTGAGAAATTCCCAGATAAGTTGCAATCATTCCTAATGGAGCTCTGAGAATAATGTTAGGATTTTCTTCTAAAAGTTGAATGTACTTTTCTTTTGCCGTCATATATTGCAGCGAAGAAATTCTGCGCGACATCTCTATCATTAAGTTTCCAAGAATATATCTGCTGAAATTTGCCGCAGTAAGCGAAACCGAACATAATTCCTCTAATTTATTAAAATTACAAGTGGTGATTACAGATTTTTCTAACGTTTCTATGTTATTTCGAGTAGGTTGGTTTTTAAAAAGAGTATCTATATTAGCCGTAATCTTTCCCTCAGAATAAAAATTGGTGGTGATATCTTTTCCGTTTTCGTAGTAAAACATTCTTAGCAAACCCTCATCTACAAAGAAAACAGTATGATTGTATTGATTCTGCTTGCTCAATATTTCACCTTTTTCAAAGACTTTTGTTTCACATTCTTCATTTAAAAAACGCTCTATTTCTGCATCTACTTTAATGTGCTTATTAAGTTCTTGAATTAATTTCATGAAAACCAAATTTCTGGCAAAAATACACAAAAAAGGCGTTTCAGTAAACTGAAACGCCTTCGAATAAACATTAATAAAAAAACTATATGGATTAAACGAACCCTTGGTCGTCATAATCTTCAGAGAGATGATATTCTTTGAACAGCATTTTGATTTTGATTTTCAAAGCTATCCAACCTAAAAGAAAATAAACCCAACCTAGAATAAACAAGTGCCAGAAATATTTTTGGGTTAAATAATCGGAACCTTTTTCTACCACCATAATTTTCAAAGCTTCTAAATATGGTGTTAAAGGAATAATTTTAGTGAAATAAGTGATGAAATCTGGCATCGCATAATTTGGCCAAGTAAATCCACTGATGATGAACGCAGGAGAAGCAATTACCATTAAAATCTGAGTCGCTTTGAGCGCATCTGGAACCAAAATACTTACCAAAACGCCTAAATTGGTTGCTGCTACTACAAAAATTGCAGTTATCAAAAAGAAATTCATAGCGTTTTCTGGAGCTGGAATTTTAAAATACAAGCTGCACAAGTAAAAGAATAAAATATTTAAATTGGAAAAAATCCAAACAGGTAAACATTTAATCGCCATTACCAAAATTGCATATTTGTGTTTCCCTGCAAAATCTTTTATGAAAGAATCTCTTTTAAATTCTTCTGAAAACGTAACTGCCATTGCCAAAAGAATGACTTGCTGTAATACCACTGCCATCATTGCTGGCCACATGAAAATTAAGTAATTACTTGTGGTGTTAAAAAGCGTAATATAATTGGCTTTATAAGGTTCTATATTGGCTTTTGCTTGGTCTGCATTCATTCCTTTTTTTTGCAAAGCTTTCATTTCTGCACCTGCTGAAAAAGTTCCCAAGGTTAATTGAATTGCTTTTGAAGCAAAATTGGCCGTCAATACATTCGAAGTATTGAGATACACGTTAATTTCTGGATATTTCTTTTGCAGCATATTCGCCTCGAAACGTTCAGGAATAATCACTACTGCTCCTGCTTCTGTTTTGATGACCTCATCTTTCAAAATCGCCGGTTCTTCTACATAATTCAGCACTTTCAGCGTTTGATTATCATCTAACATGTCTACAATTTGGTTAGACAAAGGAGTTTGGTCATGATTAATCACAATCACAGGAATATCCGTTACTTTTCCCTTTTCATAGGTAAAACCTAACAAAAGCGCGTAGAATATGGGAGCCATAAAAAATACAGAAAGCATTGTTTTGTTCGTGAAGAACAAATGAAACTCTCTTTTTAAAAGGTATCTTAACTGTTTCATTTTTTCTAAATTTTAATTTTTTAACCACAAAAGAGACAAAAGCTTTTCCGTTTTAAAGTTTTCCAAAAGAAAAAAAACTTTTTTTACTTTTGAATTGCTTATTTTCAAACATTTCTTTTGGAGCTTTTGCGGTTTTTAGTTAAGATTATTTTAAAGTTACGCTAGAATTCACCAATAGATTATTCACTTTTGCTCTATCTGTAGGTATTACTTTAATTTCGTAAACCGCATCTTCTGGTTGATAATCAGGGAAAGCAGTGGTAATATCTGCATATTTTGTCAATTGTTTGATAGAAACTATTTTTCCTGAAAACTCTTGATTTCCGTAAGTAGATTTCATATTCACGGTCATTCCTTTTTGATATTTAGAAATTTTACTTTCTGGAATGGTAAAACGGAAATAAGTCGAATTCGGAATATAGCCATTAAATAAAGCATAACCTGCAGTTGCCAATTCGCCTACATTTAGAGAAATGGTTTCAATTTCCATATCATTGGTTGCGATAATATATCTTTCAGAATAGGCAACATTAGCTTCCTGAAGAACACCTCTCGCTTGATTTTCTTGACCGATTGCCATTTCTATTTTTTCTAATCTTGTACCGATTTCTACATCATGTAATTCTGCATTCACTGCGTCATATTGCGCTTTTGCTCCTTGTAATTTTGCGAAAGCCTCATCATAATTTTGTGGAGAAAGCAAACTGTCTTTGTACATATTTTGCGCTCTTTTAAAAGATTTTTGAGCGTACTGATATTGTTCCGCTAAACCCTTTTGTTTGGCTCGTAACTGACGAAGTTGATCTGCAGTTGCTCCATTTTTTGCCATTTGTGCTTGTGCGGCGGCAGCGGCAGTTGCTCCTTTTGCTTGAGCAATTTTCGCAGAAACTTCTGGAATGTCTAACATTGCGAGCGTATCTCCTGCTTTTACAGTTTGTCCTTCTTCTACATAAATTTTTAAAATTCTACCTGTAACTTTTGGCGCAAAAGAAACAATTTCTTTTTTGGTTTTTCCTTCGGTTAATTTTTGTGGAGTTTCATTTTTACAAGCTCCGAGAGAAAGTAAGGTTACTAAAAATAAAGATATTACAATATAGTTTTTCATTGGATTAAAATATTTAATTGATTAATGTTTATCGTTTTATAGTTTTTCTAAGTTTAAATTTTGAGTGGACTTCATCAGTTCAATCGCTGCCCTTCTTTGGTTAAACACAGCAGTTTGATATTCTAATTCTGCAACTTCCAAATCGTTTTCCGCTTCAATCAATTGCGTCGCTTTAATCAAACCATATCTGAATTCTTTTTCGGCTTGTGTCAATGCATTTTTAGCAATTTGTTTCGCCGTCGCTTTTAAGTCTACTTGCGCATTTGCGATGTTATAATTGGTTTGATTATTGGCTAAATTGAGTTGTAATTTTCTTTCGGCATCAGATTTTTTACTTTCTAAAATCTCTCTTTCAATTTTTGCTTTTTCTACCTCATGTTTTCCTTCATTTCCATCAAAAACATCCCATTTAAAACCAATTCCCGCTTGAAAAATCGGCAATAAATTAAGATTGGTCAAGTCATAATCTAACTTTGCACCAGTTCCCGGCATTAATTCTTTTGATGAAGAAAGATTGGTATTATAAAATCCCATGTAGGAAAGCGAAGTCATGGCTTGAACTTTCGGAATCCACCACGTTTTTTCTGCTTTTATTTTAGCATCAATAGCTTTCAAACCATAATCTAAAGCTTTCAGTTCCGCTCTGTTGTCGATGGTTTCATCGGTTACCAAATACTCAATTTTTTCTAAATTCGGGTTGATCAGGGCAATTCGCCCTTTATCAATTCCTGTTAAAAGATGCAATTGCGTTATCAGCAACTCTTTTTTGCCTTCGTATTCTACCATTTTAGAATCCAAAGTAGCTTGTGCCAATTCTATTTTTTTGTAATCGTAAGGGGTGATTAGTCCATAACCAAGAGCTTTTTCTGCAGTTTTTTTATTGGCATCCAGACGTTTTTTGCTTTCATCCAACACGTTTTTTGACTCTGCTACCAGTGCAAACTGATCATACGCTTTAGAAATTTGAGTAATGACTTCGTCTTGATTTTTGACTTGTAAAGCTTGAGTGGCATTATTTTTCTCGGTCAAAGCCTGTTTCAGATATTTTACTTTTCCGCCAGAATAAAGAAGCGCTTTTGCTTCAACTTTTGCGGCTGCATCAAAACCCGACAAAGTAAAATTATTGTCAAAAGTTCCTTCTGGAAAAACAGCACCCGGAAAAATAGGTTTAATCGCAGGAATGGCAATTTCTGGTGAAAGGAATTTTGCCGTAGCATTTAAATATTCTCCTTTTCCTGAAATTTCAACTTTGGGTAAGAAAATGTCTTTTAATTTTTGTTGGTCTAATCCATTTGCTTTAGACTCTAAGTTTTGTTGTTCTATGGCAGCATCTTTACTCATCGCTGCGTCTACCAATTCCTTGAATGAAGGAGCAGTTTGCGCAGAGAAGGACAAAGGAAAGCCCATCATTGCTGTAAAAATTAATGTTTTATAGTTTTTCATTTTTAATGTTTGTTTACAGATGCAAAGTTGCGACGATTGAAAAAATATTCCTTTGATATTTGTCAAAAAATAAAATCGCCCACAAATTTTTGTGGGCAATTTCATTTTCAATTATTCATTAATGGAAACCTTCGTTCCTTGTGTATGAGCGTTCATTTGTGGTGCGTAATAGTTTTGCATCGTAGTAATTCCGTTACTGAACGTTCCCGCTGCATTACAAATATAATCATACTCGAAAACGTATTTTCCTTTCGGCATGTATTCGATGTAGAAATTGGTAGAAGCATCTTTAGTAACTTGATAATAACCCAAATTATTCTTCCATTGATAGCCAGAAAGTACGTCAACTGGTTCAAAACCTGCCGCTCTCATATCTTTCAGATGAATAAATTCCATATTTCTATCGGTGTTCAGAATCATTCTTACCGTAACTTTATCGCCGATTTTTAAAGGTGTATTTTCTGTAATTTTTTGCAATTCTTCACCGTTTACGGTTTTCACTTTTTTGTACAATTCTTTGGTGATGGAAATATAACTTTCAGAAGATTTAATTTTGTCTAGATCCTCATAATATTGCCAGAATAAACCACCTTGTACAATTCCAGCTCCTGGTTTTGTAATGGTTACTGTGGCTAAATTTTTATCAATTTTATCTGAATTCACAGCTGATTTCAAATAACCCGTTGCTTTTGTGTAAGGATTTACCAAATCTTTTCCTCCCCAAATTATCGTGGCTTTATCAGATTCCGCAGAAGTCCATGATTTCCCAGAATTTAGAATTGTGTAAATCACTTCGGCGGTACTTCTGGAAGTATCCCAATTGGAAACTTCTTTCTGTGTGATGAGCCAAATTTTCATTTCTTCTACAAAATTTTGGTCGGTAGTCAATTTATTGAAAGCTTCCAAAGCACCAGCGTGATTTACGGTTTTAGAAGAATACCAACCCCAATCGTTGAGATTATGTTTCCAATACACCCCTTGCGTTTCGCTTTGCACGGAAGTTTCTTTAAGATAAGTCATCAATTTTTTAGAAACGTCTTTCAAATTGTAAGCATCAAAAAGCAACGCTGCTCTGTGTAAACCAAAGAAAGTAAAGTCTGTAATTTCTGCTTTCTTCGCTTTTGCAATCACTAAATCTTTCATTGTTTTACCGTTTCCTTTTAACGGAAATTCTTTTTCCCAATAATGACGAGTGTCCAGATAATCCAGCGCATAATTACTCCAAACATTGCTTCGACTACGCTCAGCAACCGCCTTTACATCGAAATATCTGCTCACTTCATTATCCACAAATTTCACCAATTGAGAAACCATTTCTTTTTGTTCCGAAGATTGATAATCTGCCAAATTTCCCTTTAACCAATCATTAATTCTGCCTAAATTTTTCAAAATATAAAGCGAGTTGTAGTAAGAACTTGGGTAACCAGCGTACCAAGAGAAACCTCCATCAGGATTTTGCAGTTTTTTCAGTTCGCTCCAATCCTCATTGATGGAATTTCGCATATTATTGGCATCAAATAAACGAGCCAGTTTCTGCATTTGTTCGGTTTCGTTTTTAGCATCTAAAACCCAAGGTGTTTCTTCCAACAACAACTGTTTCAATTCTTGGTTTTTCTCGAGATTTGAATTTAATAAACCTTTAGATTGATATTCATCAAAAACGGTTTTCAGTTTTGGATTGGCTTTGAAAATTTCAGACGCCAAAACATCGGCAAACCATTTATTGAAAACCACATCAGCAGAAAGATTATTATCATTTTTAAGACTTGGCAACGCAAAAATCACTTCCCAAATTGGATTGGTCGTCAATTCTAAAGTGTTTGAAACATTCGTTGCTGTTTTAGACGAATTATTTTTCAGATTTTCTAAAACAAAAGTCTTGGTTTGACCTTCTTTCACAAAAACCGGAACGGCATCTGTTACCAACATTCTGTTTGGAAGAACCGCGATTGCTTTTTGTTCGCCATCCGAAAATTTTCCTTGTCCACTGAGCGAAGTCGAAGTGGCTACGTTTTTAATGATGATAGAAGAAACACCATTCGGAACTTTTACATTCCATTGAACGGTTGTGCTTCCATTTGCATTGAGTGTAAATGATTGTTCTACGTTGTAACCAGCAGCTGCATTTAACTGGTTAATTCCAAATTTTTCAGTAATATCTTCATTGGTGAAAGCGTCTAATATTTGCAATTTCGCAAAACCGTTGAGTTGCGAAGTCGTTAAATTGCTCAATTTAGATTTGAAAACCAATTCATCGCCTTCTCTCAAAAATCTAGGATAATTCGGTGTTACCGAAAATTCTTTTTGTGTAACCACCGTTTTTTCTAAAGTGGCAACTTGCGCATCTTTGGTATGAGCTAGAAACATCAATTTCCATTGTGTAAGCGCTTCTGGAGATGTAAATTCAAACGATACATTTCCGTTTTTATCCGTCATTAAATTTGGATAGAAAAATGCGGTTTCGTTCAGATTCTGACGAACTTTTATATTTTCTAAATTTTCTTTTTTCCTTCCATATGCTACTGTTACTACTTCTTCAATATTCTTAGTTTTTACGGAATCTGTTACAGCTTCTGCCTTCATTGAAGCCATTCCTCTAATTTTTATTTCTTTATTTGCACCAGGAACCGCTGAAGAAACCTGAAGTCCAGGAGTTCTTCCTTGCAATTTATCGGTTATTATTGAACCATCAAACCAATCAAAATCAGGTCTATTCACACCTAAATTATCAAAATATTTCAGTCTTTTATTATAATATTTTTGAACTAAACTTTCATTGATGCCGTATTGAGAAATCCAGTAAGGTTTGCTGTAAAGACTTTGCCAAGAATAAGTATTTACCGCAAATTGGTCTAAAGATTTATCATACATATTTGCCAAAACTTCGGCGGTTACTTTTTCTTTGTCTTCACCGGAAAGTTTTATCGTCCATTTTTCTTTGGAATTCGGTTGTAATTTATCTCTAAATGTTACCAATTCTATTTTCAAAGGCTTTTTATCCGAAGAAATTTTCACATCTTGCGAAACAGTTTGCACATCATTGAAAGCAATCATTTGAAACTGAACATTCAGATTTTCTATGCTTTCATCTTTCGGAAGTGGAACTTCGTAAATTAAAATTCCGTTTTTAATCGGTAATTGCTCAAACTGTGTTTTCCCATCACCGTTTTGAACATATACATTGACCAAAACATCTGGAATGGCTGAATAAACGTAGAATTTCGCCTTTTCAGTTCTATTGTATTCAGATTTTACCGGAATTACTTTTAAGAAAGGCTTTTGATTTTCAGAAAGTTTAGCTTTATCAAAAACTTCAAAAATTTTCTCCGTTTTGATGGTATCTTTTCCTTCGATGTTAAAGAGTTCTAGTTTATATTTTCCAGTCGGAAGTTTTCCTATTTCAAAGTCAGTTGCAGTTCCTTGCTGATTAATTAGTTCAGAATTAACACTTGTCATTCTAATAATTTTAGAATCTGGAGTTTTTTCAAAAATTACTTTTTCTACTCTATTTTCTTTCTCCGATTTATCAAAATAATCATGTGGGAATTTTTGCACAAAAACTTCTTTACTAAAGAAAGAGGCATTCTGAATTTCACTTTCAAAATTGGTTCTGAAAACTCTTTCTTGAGGTGATAATTTTGACAATTTTGCAGTGTAACTTTTCTTTAAAATCTGGTCATTGTAATTTTTAGTTTCAACTTTAAATTTTATATTTTCGTCTGTAAAATAATCTGTCACACTGAGCGGAGTCGAAGTGTTCGCTTCTGAAAGTGAAATATAATGCGAAACCGAAGCCACTTTTAGATTGGTTTGGTCAGATTGTGTTTCTCCGTTAATATCGGTTACAGAAGCATTGATTTGATAATTATCAATCTGAATTCCTTCTAAAGTTTCATCTTTTTTGAGGTCAATTTTTATGGTAAATTCACCTTTTTCATTGGTTTTTACTTCGCCAAGAATTGAGTTTTCGTTATCATTTCCACGAGGATACCACCAGAAATATCTCCAACGAATATTCTGTTTTTTGATTTCATAATTTACGGTAGCATTATTGAGCGGAACTCCCGAAAACATCATCGCTTTTCCTTGCAATTCTATGGTTTGTCCATATTGATATTCTTGTTTTACCGGTTCAAAACTCACTTCAAATTTCGGACGTTTATATTCCTCTACTCGGAAACTTTTATAGCCATCAATTACGTAATCCGTCACATTATCGTCGTCATTATCTACTTCTATTGTAAATTGTCCGTTCAGTTTTCCTTGCGGAAGCGTAAAACTTCCGTTCACAGAACCAAATTCATTGGTCGTTAAAGTTTGCGTAGAAATTTCTTCACCATTTGTATCTTTCAAAGTGATATTCAACTTCACTTTTGGTGTTACTTTTTCTTTATTGGTTTCACTGCTAAAAGCGGTTCCAATCACTTTAAAATAAACGGTTTGTCCAGGTCTGTAAATTGCTCTGTCTAAGAAAATTTGCGCATGTTCTACTTCATTTCTAGTGTTAAAAGAGGTATCATACTGATTGCCATAGACTTGCAAAAGATTCACATCATTGGTAGAAGGTTGACGCACCAAAACATAGCGATAATAGCGTTTTTTATCATTTTCTGGAATTTTGAAACCAGCTTTAGCATCTGTAACTCCCGCAGATTTTTCTACATTTTGTTGAGCAACATATTCATAAAACTCTAAGTTTTCTTTTGGTAAAATTTTCCCATTATTTCTGAGCACCAATTGCAATTCGTTTTCGAAAATTTGTTGGTCTGATTTATTCTTAAAAATAATTCTAGAATTGGTAGCAATAAAGTAAAAATGATCTTGAACATTGCCATCTACCAAATATTCTCCCACGTAAATACCCGAAGGAAGTGGCGCAATTTCCAGCGACGTTTTATGAGTAGTGTAATCTTTGAAATTTTTCAAAGGAAAAGTTTCTTTTTTTACCAAAGTTTTCTTGAGTTGAGAAAAATAATCTTTGTTCCAAGAATTATAAATATACTTCAAAAAGCCTTGATAATCAGATTTCACTTCATAAATATTGAGCGAAAACTGTGAAGTATTTTTATATTCCGCAACCAAATGAATCGGTTGATTCGGCAAAGTGGACGTTTCAAATTTTATATTAACAAAAGGCTGTTTGATTTGATTTTCCTGGTTTTTGATGTTTTCTAAAAATTTAGATTTTGGATAGGCTTTTTTCACTTTTTCAATCCAAGAAAGTGCTTCTTCAAATTTTTGTTCTCCTTGAAGACTGGAAATGATTTCTTGAGCGATTAAAACTTTATAATCGCCTTCTGTTGCTGAATTATAAAGAGAAATTAATTGCTCTTGTTTGTTTTTACATTTGGTAAAAGCACAATCGTCATTCAGTTTTTGATGTTTGAAGTACAATTGTGCGTTTCCTGAATTTTTAGCAATCAACGCATCATAAATTCCTAAAATTTTAGGCTGATTTTCTTTCAGTTCATTTTTAGTAAAATAATAATTACTTTGAAGATAATCAATATATTGCATTGATTTATAATCAAAGAAGCTAGGGAAATAAGCAATATCTTCTACTCCATCAAAAATTTCTGCATATTTTGAAATCGTAATTTTTTGTAACGCTGCATCTTGCTTAGAAATTTCAGAAAAATGTTGGGCAAAATAATTTTTAAAATCTAATTTGCTCCATGTTTCGATTTGAGAAAAATCTTGCTTTTCGCCAGTATTTACATTCGTTCTTTGGTTAATTTCCCATTGATTTTCATCGTAATAATCTTGAAAAAAGTCTCCCAACAATACTTGAAAAACTAATTTTTGTTCGCCTTTTAATTTTTGGTCAAAAGATTCTAATTTTTTAAAAAATTGAGAAGCGGTGTCATTTTGAGTATCATCTTCGGTAAGGTCTGTCACGCTTAATTCCGCTTTCAAAGATTTAATCAATTGAATCGCGTTGTCTTCTGAAATCGCACGTTTCTGAATGTCTAAAATGAGCGGAAGATTAGATTTATAAGTTCCTTTCTTATAGTTTTCAGAAATTTTCTTCCATTGTTGGTCATAGTATATTTGAGCTTTCATAGGAGTTATATTCCAAATGAGGAATAGTAAAATGAAGATTTGGGTTAGTTTTTTCATAATCAAAAAAGATTTTTATTGCATTAGAATAAAATGTCACGAAAAATCAAAAAATAGATTCTTCATTTCGCTTTGCTTCATTCAGAATGACAAAGTGTTTTTATATTTGCTTAATGAACGTTATAAATTTACTAAAAAATATTCTACTAAAATCGCAGATTTATGTTTCTCTGTGCGCAACGCTATTAGGCGTTTTCATCTTGCAAGAGCAAGAATCTTACCAAAATACTTTAGCATTCGTCCTTTTCCTTACGTTTTGGAATGGATATTTTTTTACCGTTTATCATAGAAGAAAATTTGCAAAAATTTGGAATATTTTAGGATTTGTTCTTATCAGTTCCATTCTTTTGAAATATTTTGAACTGAATTTTTACTTGAAATGGCTGATTGTTTTAATTCTTGGTTTTATTTACAACGCAGATTTTTTGAACATTAATCTTCGACAATTTTCTTTGGTCAAAACTTTTTATGTGGGATTTATTTGGGCGCTGAGTTTGGTTTGGTTTCCTCTGAAAGAGATGAATTGGGCGTGGTTTTTTATTATTTTCTTCTATACTTCTGCCATTACTTTCCCATTCGAAATTAGAGATTTAAAACGAGATGATTTCACAACTTTACCTATGAAAATTGGCATTCAAAACACCAAATATTTGAGTTATATTTTTTTATGTTTGAGTTCAGTTTTGACAATATATTTTCTGAAATTTGAATTTGCAATTTCGCTGTTCTTAACCTTTACCTTTGCCTCTATCTTAATTTATTTTTCTCATCAAAAACGTGAAGATTGGTATTATTCTTTTTTAATGGAAAGTTTAAGCGTAATGCCGTTTTTAATTCTCGTTTTATTGAAGTAATTTTGCTACATGATCATCAAAAATCTGAAAATATTCAATTTCAAAAATCACAGTGAAAAATCATTCGATTTTTCGCCAGAAATCAATTGCTTCGTGGGAAATAACGGCGCTGGAAAAACCAATATTCTGGATGCGCTTCATTATCTTTCGATGGCAAAAAGTTTTCTGGGAAATCTTGATGCTCAAAACATTTTACACGAAAGCGATTTTTTTGCGATAGAAGCAGAAATTCAAGGAGAAGAAAAAAATGACATCATCAAAGTGCAATTGCCCAAAGAAGGGAAAAAAATCATTAAAAAAAATGATAAAACCTACGAAAGAATTGCCGACCACATTGGATTTTTACCAAGCGTGATGATTTCTCCTTACGATGCGAACCTCATTTCTGATGGCAGCGAAAGCAGAAGAAAGTTTCTAGATGCCATGATTTCTCAGACCGATTCTGATTATCTTTTTGCGCTGATTCAATACCAAAAAACGCTTCAACAAAGAAATGCATTGCTCAAATACTTTGCTAAAAACAGAACTTTCGACCTCGATTCTCTAGAAATATACAACGAACCTTTAACCAAATTTGGAACTCAAATTTTTGAAAAAAGACAGCGATTTGTAGCGTCTATTTTGCCTACAATTCAACATTTCTATGAGATTATTTCAAAAGGAAACGAAAAAGTTACCGTGATTTATGAAAGTAATTTGAATGAACAAAATTTCGAAGAAATCTTAAGCGAAAACCTCGAAAAAGACAGAGTTCTCACTTATACTTCACGAGGAATTCATAAAGATGATTTACGCTTCGAAATGAATGGAAATTTGATTAAAAAATTCGGAAGTCAAGGTCAACAAAAATCTTTCCTCATTGCTCTGAAATTGGCTCAAATAAAAAGGATTAAAGACATCACGAACAAAAATCCTATTCTTCTTTTGGATGATATTTTTGACAAATTAGATGACAATAGAGTTTCTCAGTTGATAGAATTGGTGAACCAACAGAATTTCGGACAGATTTTCATAACAGATACACACAGAGAACGTACAGAATCTGTGGTGAAAAGGATTAATGAAGAAAGTAAGATTTTTCAAATCTGATTCGTGTTTCGAGTTACGAGATATAAAATGTGTATTGAATTTCAACATAATAAAAAACTAAATTACCATGAGTTATAGAAATTTAGACATTTATAAAATAAGTTTTGAGTTATTTATTAAAACACATAAAACTTCATTTTTACTTCCAAAACATGAATTGTATGAATTAGGAAGCCAATTAAGACGTTCCGCAGATTCTGTAATAACCAATATTGTAGAAGGTTATGGGAGGAGTATTTATAAAAAAGAATATGAAAGATTTTTAGTTTTCACACATTCAAGTTGTGACGAAACCATTAATCATCTAGAAAAAATTATTTTGCTTTATCCTGAAATTAATTCGGAATTTAAAATACTAAGAGATGAATATGACTTACTTGGTGGAAAAATAAATAATTATTTAAAGTGGGTAAAACTCAATTGGAATAAAGGAAAAGAAGAGAATTGAACCACTAACTTTAAACCAAGAATCTCGTAACTCGTAACTCGTAACTCAAAAATGAAAAAGAAAAGAGAATATCAAAGTTCTGAATTGGTGAAAAGTTTTGCCAAGTTGTATGGTTTTGAGGATAAATTATTGGCTTTACAAGTCAAGGATTTTCTAAAAAACTATTTAGACGAAGCCTTTTTCAAAGAAATAGAAAGCGTAAATCTGAATGAAAAAATTCTAGAAATCAGAATAAAATCTCCACTTTTCAGAAATGATTTTAGAATGAAAAAATCATTTTTCCTCAAGAAATTTCAAGAAGAATTTGGCGCCGACCAATTTATGGATGTGTATGTTTTGTAGTGTCTGAAATTAATTTTTTGGCTCTTTCGTCTAACACAGAACGAATTGGGAAAAAGAAAATCAGCGGATTTTTGAAGAAATATTTAATGATGCTTCGGTTAAGATTTCTCACCTCACCAAAGTTCACTTTTCTAGAACGGAATGCCAGAAACATTGACAATCCAAAACTTACAATAAAGTTTAAGAACCCAATTACAAATACCGTTACAAAAGCAATAATAAACGTTTGGGTATCGATGGAAAATTCTTTTCCGTATAATCCTAATGCAAAATTTCCGGCCGCGAAAGTAATATGACGAATATCTAAATCCAGTCCAAAAAACTTACCGATGGTGGCTGTAGAACCTAAGAAAATCCCTAACCAAAGGTTAGACATAATTCCCGCCCAATTTTTAGAATAATATTGTGAAAGATTTTCGGCAAAATTTCTTCCGAAAAGGTAATGGATATAAGGATTTTTGGCAATTCGTTCTGGAATTTTATAGAAAACAGAGGTGTTTCCTACATTTCCTGCAATAATCCCCGAAATGAAAAGATAAACTCCCGCTAAAGCTGCATGGAATAAGGCTTTAGAATGAAATGGATCTAAATCTTTGAGCAGAGTGGAAGATTTTTCAATGGCAAAATTCTGTCCGAAAAGAATTTCTAAACCATAAATAATGGCCAACGCAATCGGGAAACTCAGCAATACATTTCCTACAAACGCAATGAACTGACTCCTGAATAATTTGGAAACCAAATGGGCAAAATCTAGATAATTTTTAGAATTATTTTTTCCTTCAGAAAGCACTTTTGCCATCGTTGCAGCTGTCATGGCTGGTTGTTTTGTAGCCAGCGTGAAATTCATTAAATAAATCATAATGAAACCCATCGCATAATTAAAAGAGTATAAAAACGCATGGTAAAATTCACTGCCTGGAACATAAGCATATAGCATTTTTATAACACAAAGCGCACCTACGATAATTCCGCCTCCACTTGCTTTTTTGAACATTTTAAGATATTCTTTTGGCGAAGTCGTAATGTAATTGGTTCCTGTTTCTGCGGTATGTGTAGTAATGAGATGCGAAAGCAATGTGGTGCTATCATTGAATAAATCTCGGATGTTATTTCGGTGAGATTTATAATCTAAAATATTGATAACCAAATTTTTAGACTTTCTTATCACATCTTTTTCATCATCAATGACTAGAAGTTCTAAAATTTCTGAAATACGTTGTAATTGTTGACGAATTTTTAGTAAAGACTGATTGGTTTTACCAGAAATTCCGTATTTAGAAGCATTTTTGAAAGCTTTGCTGATGAAAGCAAAACATTGTTGAAGATAAATTTTAATTTGCTTATAATGACTGTCTTTAGAAGTAAGAACGATGGCTTGATTCTTTTTGAAATCGCTGATGAGAATATCTAATTCATCTTGTAATGCCAAAAATGGATTGTCGAAATTTTTATATTCTGGAGCCATTTTCAGCACATCTACATCTAAGGCGTTTCCAATAGCTCTCCACGCCAAAATATTCATCGAAAAAAGAAGTTCTTTTTTTACTTTTGGCTGTAGAATCATGCGGTCAATTTCCAACATTCTGAAAAGTTCATCAGATTCTTGTCTAGAAACTTTTTTGATGAATTTAAAATCAGCATTATCTCTGAAAAAAACGTTTGAAATAATGTTAGAAATAGTATTATCATCTTCTACTGGTGGTAGAAATTTCGACAAAATTCTTTTTCTTAATTCAGGAAAAAAAGCGTCTTCTGAAAGAATATTGGCTTCGGTAAGAGAAAGGTTAAAAGCTCTTCCCATAAAAACAGTATTGATGTAATACACCAAGTTTTGTCTTATTTCTTCGTGTTCTTTAAGAAAAGTTAAAAACTCAGAGAAATTTTCTTTTTGTAAAGAATGAAAAAGCTCTGTAAGAGGTTTTAAATCACGCATTTCGTTCTTGATAGAAAAATATTTATCAAGAATCTCTGCTAAACTTTGCGATGTATTGAATTGGAACCTCACTAATCGTCTTTATTTACTCCAAATTTACGTAATTCATTTGTCTCATCACCCAAGAATGTTTTCTAGAAAGATAAGAACTCGGATTTTTCGGGTCATATTTTTTAGGATTTGGAAGACAAACTGCAATCCAAGCTGCTTCTGACTTGGTTAAATCTGCTGAAGATTTTCCAAAATAGTAGTGACTTGCTGCTTCTACTCCGAAAACACCTTGTCCCATTTCTATGGAATTCAAGTAACGTTCTAAAATAATATCTTTGCTCCAAACTTTTTCTATGATAAAGGTAAAAATAGCTTCCAGACCTTTTCTTACGTAACTTCTACCGTTCCAAAGGAAGACATTTTTAGCGGTTTGTTGAGAAATGGTACTTCCTCCTTTTAATTTTTTTCCTTTTTGATTATCGGCAAATGCTTTTTGTATGGCTTGAAAATCAAAACCATTATGTCTGTAAAAATTCTGGTCTTCGCTAGCAATGACTGCTTTTTTTACGTTTCTTCCCATTTCATCAAAACTGATGTAATCTCTATCTAGTTTTTGATATTTCACCAGACCTTCTATTTGCGTAATGGTAATAATAGGATTAAAGAATCTTCCCCAAATAATAGAAAAAATGCTGATGATGGCAATGGTATAAAATAGTTTCTTAATAAATTTCCACATAAAAATGTAATCTATAATAGTTGATTTAAGTTGCAAAAATAACGACTAATTCAGTTTTTTCATATACAATAATGAATCTTTTGGAAAAATCTCTGGATGAAAAATTTTTATATAATCTTTCAAAACTAAATCTGCTCTCACTACTCCACTTTCGAAATAATCATTGGCAGAACCTTTTTCTCTACCAGCAATGGTGTAAATATCGCCTTTTTTGTAGACTTTCATCTTCGCATAATTCGGGTTGATTTGGAGTAAATCTTTCTTGTTTTTATGATTTCCTACATTTACCCAAAATTCTGCATTTTCGGCTCTAGAAAAGACTTCTTCGAAACTTTTCGGGGTAGATTTAGATTCTGAATTATCCCCAAAAATATATTGGGCATTTGCATCTTTTATAAAATGTGCGATTTGAGAGTTTCCACCTGCTACAAACCATTGATTTCCGTAGATTTCATTGGTCAAAACTTGCGGTTTATTCGTAGATTTTGCTGCTAAATTCTTATACGAATTATAATTTTTTTCAATTTCTGAATATTTTTCTAATGCTTCTTTTTCTTTACCGAGAAGTTTACCGAAAACCTCTATTATTTTTGCTTTTTCTAAAGGTTTCTCTTCTAAATATTCATCAATAAAGATAATTTCTATTCCGTTTTTCTTCAGAATTTCATAAGTATTCTCAAAACTAGCAACGTAATTGGTGAAAATAGCATCTGGTTGATACGCAATGATTTTTTCTACGTTGTATTTTTGTTCGTTTCCGATGTTTTGAATTTTATTTTCTTGGATTGATTTCTGTATTTTCTCTGAAAAAATATATTCTGGACTGGAAACGCCAATGATTTTTTCTTCTGCACCTAATTCTATAAAATAACCAACCAAACTAGCATTCAGCAACATAATTTTTTGGTAGGGCAATTTAGAATGAGGAATTTTATACTGATGTTTTCCTGATTTTAAAAGTAAAAAATCGCCATTTTCTTTGAACTGAATGTTTTTAGAAATAACAATCCAATCTGTGGACAATTGATAAGTTTCTTTTTTACAAGAAATTACCATCAATAACGCAAAAAAAGCAAAAAAATATGATTTCATTCTTCAAAGAAAGCAAAAAAGCATTATATTTGCAAACCGAATTTCGGCCTCGTGGCGCAACTGAATAGCGCATCTGATTACGGCTCAGAAGGTTACAGGTTTGAATCCTGTCGAGGTCACAAAAATCCCAAGAATTTTCTTGGGATTTTCTTTTTGGAAGAAATTCCAATTTTATAAAATCAATCGTTCTTACGGAACTCTATTTTCAAAATATTATCTCTATTTTTGCGTTAACAAATTACTATTTCTTATTACGGATTACTTATGTCTTTAGAAATCAAAAATCTTACAAAAAAATTTGGTGAACAAACAGCGCTTCACAACATCAATTTAGATATTGACAAAAATGAAATCATAGGACTTTTAGGACCGAATGGTGCAGGAAAGTCTACCTTGATGAAATCTATTGTGGGTGCTCTAAAAATAGATGAAGGAGAAATTATTTTTGATGGAAAAAACATTACCGAAAACGAAACAGAAGTAAAGAAAAAAATCGGTTTTTTGCCAGAAAATAATCCACTTTATTTGGAAATGTATGTGAAAGAATATTTGCAATTCGTGGCAGATATTCACCAAATTTCTAAAGAAAAAGTAGATGAAATCATAGATTTAGTAGGTATTACTCCCGAAAAATCAAAGAAAATTTCTCAATTATCGAAAGGTTACAAACAGCGTGTTGGCCTAGCTCAAGCGATTCTTCATGCTCCAGATTTATTGATTCTAGATGAACCTACTAATGGTCTTGACCCGAATCAAATTCTAGAAATTAGAAATGTAATTAAAGAAATTGGCAAAGAAAAAACCGTAATTCTCTCTACTCACATTATGCAAGAAGTAGAAGCGCTCTGTACTAGAGTGATTTTGATTCATCAAGGAAACATTGTTCAAGATGCTGATATTGCAGATTTCAAAGGGAAATTCAATAATTTAGAAGAAGCTTTTGCTCATTATACCAGCGTAAAAATAGAAGACTAATCGTTTTCTATTTTTCTTTTGTGGGCAAATTTCAGCATTTTTACACTCGATTGTCTGAAAAGCAATACACCGATGGAAATTCCGACTGCCAAACAAAACAATAAAGAAGCAGTAAGAACCAAATTGTGAAAAGTATTGTCTAAATCTTGAGGATTTCTGACTAATCCGCTTTCGTCTGTCAATCGAATGAAGCCCAACATGGTTTTGTAGGCGTACATTCCGGGAATCATGGTAATGCAAGCTGGCATGGTAAAAACAATAGGCGGAGTGTGAACTCTATGCGCCAAAACAATTCCCAATAAACCAATAAGAACAGTTCCGGAAAGTGTAGAAGTTATTAATCCTAAACCAACTCCTTCGTACAAAGTAAAACGCAAAGCGTGACCTAAACCACCTAATAATCCTGCGATTAATAAAACTCTGTTTGGCGTGTTAAACAAACTTCCAAAACCAATGGCTACACAAAATGCGAAGCTAAAATCTTTTATGACCAGTAGAAAAAAATCCATTTTAGTAAAAATTATTAATTCCAAAAATTAGAATACTCAAAGCCATTCCCGCAGCAATACACAATAAGAGAAATCCTGAGTAAAAACCTCTTGCAATAGCTGTTGCAACGTATCCTTCGATTAAATCTATAACGGCATTCACCAATTGAACACCCGGAACCAAATACAGCACTGAAGTAGCCAATGCTTTTTCGGGGAGTGCTCCTATTCCATAAAAAACATTAATGGAAGCGATAAAACTGGTAACAAATGCTCCACCACTAATTGCTAACATCACATTAAATTTTCGTTTTGAAATTTCTTGTCTGGCAATTAATCCCAGCATAGAAGCAAAAAACGCAAAAGTGGCATCTATAAAATCTCCTTTGGCTAAAATACAAAGAGATGCGCAAGCTATTCCTACTCCTAGAACAATTTGAATTCGTTTATGATGAGAAAGTTTTTTAATTTTTTCAAACTCTCTTTTAATATGTGGATAATCTAGATGATCGCTCACCACCTTCCAAGAAAGCAAACTTATTTCGTTGAGAATCCCGAAATGTACACCATGACTTGGCAATCTTTTATAATGAGTGGCGGTTTCCGAAGGGTTGTTTCTCATTTTAGTGGTGAGAATAATTCCATTGAAAGAATAAAAGATTTCTATATCTACCCCGAAAACATCTGCAATACGTTTTATATTTCGTTCTATTCTACCACAATGTGCACCTGCAACCATCAATGTAGAGCCTATATCTAAGAGTAAATCATTATATTTTTCGATTAAAGGTTTCTCTTGCAACATTTCTGATTTCATCTTTAAGTTTTTACTGCGCAAAGTTAGGAATTCCTAAAATGCCAAGATTAATAATTAAACCTATTTTATATCATAAAAAAACAGTTGCAATTTTCATTGCAACTGTTTTGCTAAATCAATAGCGTATTCAAAGAGTTGTTTTTTTTTATTAAAATTGTTTTATAATGTAATATTAACTACACCATAATCTATGGTAAGAACTGGTTCATAAAAATTTAAAGGAGAGTTATCACCACTACCAATGTAAAGAATAATTCCATGGTCTATGATTTCTTGTGTAACGACTATTGGTGAAAGTACCAATTCGTCTCTTACATAAGGAAAACTACTAGTTTTGGTTTTTTTAAACATTAAATCTTTAATTTTTCTTCCTCCTGTATAATTTCCTGTAGAAGTATTTACAACAGCATTACCTGTATATGCTACAAATCGAGAAGCATCAGAATTAGAAGTTGTTTCTTGATATTTTCAAAGAAATATTGATTGTCATTGTTTGTCCTAATAATTGCTGAGGAACATTAATTTTCTTGTTAACATTATCCCAGATTACAAAATTATTAGGCGCTGCAGATAGGGGATTATTGAGAATTATGTCATCACCACTACCATAGTCACAATCAAATAATTTCAATTTTGGAGAACCAGGAGCACTAAATGGAGTAGAATTGTAAACGTAAGTATTTACATCATTTAAAAGCGCATTCATTGGTTTGATAACACTATTATAAATATTGGTGAAATTGACTTGACCTAAACCAGACCATTTGGTACCATCCCAATAATAAATTTCTTTTCCTGTAGTTGTATTGGTATTATAAGCAAGTAAACCCTCTGCAATAGTTGGGGAAATTACGGGTGACTTAAGATTCAAATCTGTAATATTAAAGTAAGGTAAAAGAAAACCTTTATCACTAGAATTGAGATGAAGTACTGAAGATTCATGAGGCTCTGTAGTGTTAATTCCTACCTGTGAGAATGTGAGAATAATGGAAAACACTCCCATTATAAACATGTAGAGTTTTGTTTTCATCTTTGTGTTTTTTGTACCTTAAAGTTACCCTCATTTACTAACAATTAAAATACTACATTCTACGTATTTTAAAAAAAATTCCCACCAAATAAATTGGAGGGAATTCTCAAAATAAACTATTAAAACAAAACTATGAAATAGAGAATTTCGCAATAATTGCTAGATTCTGATTTCCAAAAATTTGATTTTTTTTAATCTAAATGCTTCGGAGTATAGCCGTCTTCACTTAGTTCTTTGTGTACGTAATCTGCTTTCATTTCAGCTTCATAATCTACTTTTTCATGTTTGCCCATTTTTACTAAAACAGAGTCAAACAATGAATAAACAATTGGTACAATAATTAATGTAAGGAATAATGATGACGTTAAACCACCAATAATTACCCAAGCAAGACCTTTGTTCATCTCAGCTCCTGCTCCGTTTGCTAAAGCAATTGGCAACATCCCGAAAATCATGGCAATTGTAGTCATCAAAATAGGACGAAGACGAGCATGATTTGCTTGTATTAAAGCATCGTGAGTATTAACTCCTGCTGCTTTTCTGGCATTGGTAAAGTCAACAATCAAAATTGCATTTTTCGCTACCAAACCAATCAACATAATCATCCCCAACATGGTGAAAATATTCAATGAATTACCTGTAAGTGCTAAAATGAGCATTACCCCAATCATCGCCAACGGAATTGAAAACAATACTACAAATGGATATACAAAAGAGTCGTACAATGATACCATTACCAAATAAACTAAGACAATAGCCGCTAACAAAGCAATACCTAATGTACCGAAACCTTCTTGTTGGTTTTCCATATCACCACTCCAGATGTAATCTACTCCTGCGGGTTTATCTTTACCATCCATAAATTGGTTTGCCCATTCGTTTGCAACATCTCCTACAGGTCTTCCTACCGCTTTAGCTTTCACTTTTACAGACGGAGATTTGTCTCTACGTTCTAGTAAACTAGGCCCCGAACCCATTTTAACATCAGCAAACTGGCTCAAACGAATTTGCTGTCCTTGAGAATTAGTAAAAATTAAATTCTTAACATCTTCAATAGATTTTCTGCTATTATCAGCAAAACGAATATTAATATCATATTCATATTCTCCAGCTTTAAATTTTCCGTCTGTATTACCGTTGAATGCTGTTTGCATTGTTTGTCCTACACTCGAAAGATTTAAGCCCAAAGACGCCATTTTATCTCTATCTAAATTTACCTGAACTTCTGGATTACCTGTATCCGTAGATAACTCTGCATCTACCGCACCCGGAACTTTTTTCAATAAATTTAAAATTCTTGTTGCTTCTTTTACAGCCGTAGCATTATCAGGAGCGGTAACTACCATTTCTATAGGAGCATTCTCCGCACCCATTATACCAATTGGAGCAGTTTTAAATTCAACTCCTGTAAATTTTTCTTCTAAAGCTCTTTTTACTTTTGCAGATTTAATATCTGTGCTTTCAGAACGCTCAGATTTATCTGTTAAATTCACCTGAACTTCAGATTGATAAGTAGTTGCTTGTATGCCTCCAAAACCAGTAGATTGTTGACCAACAGTTGTAATTAAATCTACTACATCTTTATCTTTTCTTAAAAACCTTTCAACTTCTAAAGTAATTTGGTTTGTTTTCTCGATGGTTGCATCTTTTGGCAATTCCATTTGAACCAAGAACTGTCCACGGTCTGTTTTCGGGAAGAATTCTCCACCAATATAACCGAATTTCACTAACATGAAAGACAAAATCAAAACAACAAATGTAACGGCAACTGTAAATACTCTTCTGAAAGTAGTTCTAAGAGACCACTCTAATAATCCTGTAATCCAATGTGTAAAGTTATCTAATTGTTTTTCGAACCAAAGAATGAATTTTTCAAAAGCATTTTTACCTGTAAGGTGTTGTAGTTTTCCAAATCTTGATGACAACCAAGGTATAATGGTAAAAGAAGCCAACAATGATAATAATGTTGCAATAACCACGGTTACACAGAATTGTGCCAAGATATTAGCTACAAGACCTGTACTCATCGCAATTGGCAAGAATACTACCACAATTACTAAAGTAATAGCAGCAACGGTAAAGCCAATTTCCGCAGCACCATCATAAGCTGCTCTAATTTTGCTTTTTCCCATTTCCATGTGACGATAGATGTTCTCTAGAACCACAATCGCGTCATCTACCAGAATCCCCACAACTAACGAAAGTCCTAATAAACTCATCAAGTTTAGGGTATATCCCATGAGATACATCCCAATAAAAGCTGCAATTAATGAAGCTGGAATAGAAACCATTACAATAAAAGCATTCCTAACACTATGCAAGAACAATAACATTACAATAGCCACCAAAACAATAGCTAAAAATAAATCGAAAATAACGTGGTCTGCAGATTCTAATGTAAAATCTGTAGTATCGTTTACTACTTTTAATTTTACACCCTGCAGTTTATATCCGTCTTCTACTGTTTTTATTGTTTCTTGAATGCTTTCTGAAACCGCTACAGCATTAGCATCAGATTGTTTTTTAACCTGCATTAAAATAGTAGGAAACTGATTAAATCTTGCTAATTTTTCAACATCTTTTTGAGCATCAAAAACAGTTGCTACATCAGAAAGACGAACTTGAGCTCCGTTTTTATTAGAAACCACAAGATTACTCATTTCTGCTACAGATTTATATTTACCAGATAATCTAATGGTAGATTTATTAACTCTGGTTTTTAAACTACCTGTAGGAAAATCTAAGTTTGAAGTAAGGATTGCCTGTTGCACTTCGCCAATAGAAAGTCCGTAACCTTGCAATTTTTTATCATCAATATTTACCTGAATTTCTCTCTCTTGTCCACCAACAAGGTCAACTTGTGCCACACCATTTACACGAGAAAAAATAGGTTCTATTTTTTTGTCTAAAAGGTCGTAAAGTTCTTTATTATTTAATTTATCAGACGAAATACTCATGGTGATAATAGGCATATCGTCCAAAGAGAATTTATTAAGAGAAGGCGCATCTACATCATCTGGAAGGTCTGCCAAAATAGCATTTACCTTACGCTGAGCATCATTAAGCGCATAATCTACATCTGCTCCATTATTAAGCTGAACCATAATAACAGACAAACTTTCGTATGAAGAAGATTCTACTTTTTTTACGTTTTCTAAAGAACCTACAGCATCTTCAATTTTTCGGGTAACAGATGTTTCTACTTCACTAGGAGAAGCTCCTGGATAAACGGTAGAAATAGTTACTATATTGGTTTCAAATTTTGGAATGAGCTCGTATCCCATCATAGAATAGCTCAAAAGTCCTCCTAACGTTAGCAATGTAAATAATACAATAACCAACGATGGTCTTTTAATCGATATTTCTGCTAACTTCATACTACTTTATGATATTAATTTTAGAACCATTATCTAGGTTAATTTGTCCACTGGTAATCACTTGGTCTCCATTTTTAAGACCATTTAAGATTTGAACTTTATCGCCATACACTTTTCCAGGTGTAACTTTAATCAATTTAGCAACTCCGTTTTGAGCTACAAAAATTTGCCCAGAACTTACTCCGTTTACGAATGCTGTAGCTGGTACAGTTAACATATTTTGAGTTTCAGCACCATTATTCGTTTGGAAAATTGCAGTAGCATACATCCCAGCTTTTAAGTTTCCTCTGTTTTGAACTTCAATTTCTACAGGGAAATTCAGTGAAGCATCACTTTTAGGCGCAATAAATGTAATTCTACCACTGAAAGAATCTTCTGGCAAAACATTTACATTAATAGCAACTTGTTGTCCTAATTGAATTTTCCCAACCTGACTTTCATCTACTAAAACAGAAAGTTTCAAACTGTTGATATTTACAATCTCGAACATTGGAGTTCCTGGAGAAACCACAGTTCCTGGTTCTACCATTTTTTTATTAATAGTTCCACTAATTCCTGCGCGGATGCTGGTATCACTAATTCTAACGCTTTGAGCTCTTACAGCAGCCTGAGCATTTTTAAGTTGCAATCTTGAGTTATCTAATTGCTGCTTAGTAACGCCTCCAGTTTTATAGGCATTTTCGTAACGTTGATTGTCTATAATAGCGTTTTGCAAGTTGTTCTGAGCCTGAGAAACATCTACATCTATTGCATCTCTTTTGATGGTTGCCAAAGTTTGACCAGCACCTACTCTAGTACCTTCTTTTACCAAAACACTTACAATTCTACCAGAAATTTCAGAAGATTGATTCATTTCTTGTTTTGGAAGAAAAGTTCCGTTTGCTGTATAATCTGTATTAATGCTTTCGTATTGAACGGTAACAACATTTACGTTAATTTTATCAACTTCTTTTGCTACTTCCGCTACTTCCGCCTCTTGTTTACTCTTATTACTTGAGATTTTATAAGCAGCCAATCCTACCAAAACCGCTGCAATAACAATATATATTAAAGTTTTTTTCATTATAGTTTATTTTAAATAATTTTTAAGTTCTCCTTTTGATTTGTAGTATTGTACTTCGGCAATTTTATAATCTAAAATCGCTGTTGTGTAGTTATTTTTAGCTTGTACTAAAGAATTTTCGGCGTCTAATAAATCTGTAAGTGTTGCCAAACCGTATTGATAATTGCTTTTTGTATTTGCTAAAACATCTTCTGCCAATTTCACATTCGCTTTTTGGCTTTCTAAAGTTGCAAGGCTATTTTCAATCTGAGCTTTTGCGTTTTGATAAGCTTGGTCTAGTCCAAGTTTGGTATCTTTAATATCAATTTCGAGTTTATCAATTTCAATTTGATTTTGCTGAACTTTTGCTTTTGTAGCAAATCCATTAAAAATAGGAATATTAATACCCAATCCTATTGCAGAATAATCTGACCACATTACCCCTTTTGAACTTCCATTAGTTAAAGGAAACTTCTCTCCTAATCCTTGCCAATTATAGTTAGCCGTTAGATTAACTGTAGGATAATAATTTGCTATAGTTGCTTTTTTCTGATATTCAAGAAGTTCTTTATTTTTTAGCAAAACCTTTACTTCTGTTCTTTCGTCAGTATTTACAGTTTCGTCTAAAAGATGTGGAGTTACAGCCATATCTCCTTGCACCAGTTGTATTTTGGTTTCAATAGGCATTCCCATGTAGAATTTCAAAGCATTTTCGGCTTGTGTAATGCCATTATTACTTTGTTTTATGTTAGTTTCTATGTTGGTAAGGTTAACATTAGTTCTATCTAAATCTATTTTTTTTGATAAACCGTTATCATACAAACTCTTAATTACATTTCTTACTTTCTCTGTACTGCTATAGCTGCTTTCTAAAGTATTTTTCTGCTCTTGAGCTGTAAAAACCTGAAAATATGCATTAGAAACCCTCTCAATAATTTGCTCTTCGGTAAGATTTGCATTCAATTGATAAAATTCTTTGGTAGATTTCGCCGCTTTTAAACCAATAAAAACCTGTTGATTAAAAAGTGCTTGTTGTAACTGAACTCCCGCAACAGCAACCCAAGGCTGTCCCATTTTGAAAGTTTGCCCAGCAAGAGAAACCTCCTGAATAATCGGATTATATGTAATATTAGCATTCCCAGTTACTTTTGGTAATGCGCCAGCTTTTGCTTCTAGAATTTTTGCATCTGCATTGGTAATATCTAGCCTAGCTTTTAGAGCATCTGCTTTATTTTGCAAAGCAAATTCTATAGCTTGTTTTAAGGTAACCGTCTGCTGAGAGTACGCTAAAGTACTTGAAACAGAAAAAATACCTAAAGCTAATCTTTTCCACTTTATCATTTTAAATGTCATAATTTATTTTTAATTTTTTAGACGTTTGTTTACAATTTTTACTTTAATTTTTTATAAGATTCCGAAAATCTCCTTTAATAAATCTCTAGCTTCATTATTTAAATATTACTGTATTGATATTTTTCTTTTAATTCATTTAGTCTTTGTTTGCCTTCATCCGTAACTATTGCATCTAAGTATAATAATTTCATAGCTACAGAAAGACTTTTCTTATCTGTCTCTCCTGTAAAAAGAGGAGAAACATCTGCTGAAAAAAATAAGGTAATTAAAAATTTAATGTATAAATCTATTGAAACATCCTCCCTGAAATAACCAATTTCAACACCTTTTTTATAATCTTCTTTTAAAATTTTAATAATCCTTACAGAAATAGAAACTTGGTGAGAATGAAAAATATCTGGATAATACTTTAATAATTGTATATCGAATATATTCTTTTCTTTACAAGTTATTTCATCCATTCTAGCACCAGAAACAAGAAGAGATTCAATAGGACATCTGTATTCTTGTCTTATTCTATCGACCTCATCAAGTCCTTCTTTTGACATAAAATCTAAAACATCACAAATTAAATCTTCTTTATGGCTATATTTCTGATACAAAGTTTTCTTAGAGATAGAAAACTCTTTTGCAATATCGTCCATTGTTAATGTTTTCACGCCATATATATGAAACAACTCAAACAATTTTTCTAAAAAACATTTTTTATCATCCATAATTGGGTGCAAATATACAAAAGGAAACTTTAAAACAAAAAAAAGTTTCCTGGTTTTTATCTATATCGTTTTAGATAAAATCAATCACAAAAAAGTATGAATCCTAATTAACTATAATTAAAGTCAAAGTACATATCACTGAAAACAGTGATATTATTAAAATAACAATTTTTGATGAAAAAAATGATTTTTATCATGTATACATTTGTATCGCTAACCAAAAATATTTAATCATGAAAAAAATTATTTTAAGTGCTTTTGCACTTGTTGCTTCTGCAACTTTATTCGCACAAGCAAATTCTGATGTAACCACTCAAGTAGGAAATCTTAATTTAGCTACAGTAAATCAAGTGGGCCTTTTAAATGGCAATGTACTAGATCAATACGGAGATGAAAACACAGCCGCTGTTGGTCAAAATGGAGCATTAAATTCTAATTATACGCTTCAGTGGGGAAATAAAAACGACGCTATTATTTCTCAAGTGGGGCTCATGAACAGCAATCAATCATACTCAATTGGAAATAGAAATTCTGTAAATGTAGACCAATATGGCTGGTTTAATGAAAGTTTAATCATTCAACAAGGTAACAGAAATTCTGCAGAAGTAGACCAAGTAGGTTTGGCAAATTCTAGTGAACAATACCAAACAGGAAATAGAAACTCTGCTTCTACCAACCAATGGGGAACTGCAAATTACAATATGCAAGACCAATGGGGAAATAGAAACAAAGCTGTGACATTACAAGTTGGATTATCTAACTCTGCCGAACAATGGCAATACGGAGATGACAATAACGCTAGAAGCAAACAAACAGGAACCAACAACATGTCTCAACAACAACAAATGGGCAATGATAACGTTGCCAGAGTAGTACAAGATGGTTCAAATAATTACGCTGGACAAGGGCAATACGGTAATGCTAATTTTGCTAGATCAAAACAAGTAGGTGATGGAAACTATAGTTTACAGCTACAATATGGAGACAATAATGAAGCTAGAGTAAGACAAACTGGGGATGATAATATGGCATTCCAAACTCAGCTTGGTTTTGGAAATTATGCAAAAGATATCCAAACTGGTAATGATAATCTTTCTGTAGTAAATCAAACAGGTGGATTCCACTATCATCTTGGAACACAAATTGGCAATTCTAATGCTATGTTTATTAATCAATCAAACTAAATTTAGCACATTTATAATTGAATATGAGAGACTAAAGTCTCTCATATTTTATTTAAAATAGATATTTATATTATATTTTTTATTATATTTACATTAAACAAAAACACAAACCATGAAAATTATAATTTTAGCTTTCATCCTAATATTTGCATTATCTGTTCCCGCTCAAAATCTAAATTTTGACAATATGGATAGTGCTAAACTACTTTCATTATTACAATCTGAAAATTTAGACAGTAAAAACACTATTAGTGAACCTAATATTGTGAGTAAAATCTTACAAATTGGTGATAAAAACATTGTAGATGTAACTTTATACCCTGATAACAAATTAAATTCTACGCAAATTGGAGACTATAACACTTTAATTTATCAAGAATTTTACCCACAAAAAAATAATTTCGAGCTAAACGTTACCACTCAAGGTAACGGGAACTACTTAGATATTCTAGGAAGAAACAGTATTTCTGATGGTATGATCATTAAAACCTTTGGAAATAATAAAATGATTTTCATAAGAAACTTCTAAAAATTAAACTTATGAAAAGGTTAATTTTATTTTACATATTCATTAATATGATTTTATTTCAAAAAATATCTGCTCAAGAAAATATAGAAGCAAAAATAAATCATGAAGAAATAAATAATTTCATCAAAATAGAAAATGTAGCCATCAATAATTCTGAACTCCATAAAGAGTTAGAATATTTATTTATTGGTATTAGAAAAAATAAACAAGGGAATATTTCATCTAACAAACAAAGCGGAAAATTCTCTATCCCCCCTAAAAGCACAAAAAAACTATCTGAAACAACCATCAATATTGATCCCAGTGATGAACTGAAATGCTATCTTTACCTAAAAGATGAAAACAGCAAAGCTTTAATTAGCAAAGACAGCCTAATGTTTAATGTAAAAAAAAAACTTTAGAACTCGATAGCAGCGACCCGAAAATATTTTTACAAAATCTTACAATAGACGAAACTAAAACAAGAGCGGGAAAAGATTTTTATGATAATTTCTACATAAAAATTAATCAAATGAATAAAAAATACAATAAGACAATCTCCATTATAGAGCTGCCAACTTTTGCAAGAAATACCCAAATTCAAATTTTTGTAGAAGATAGATTAATCAATCAATTTTTGGTAAATCCATCTGAAGAGTTTTTAGAGAATCAAGTAAATTTTACAATCAATATACTTGATGAGCTTTTTGCCAATGATCAAAATTTCAAAAAAGAATTTTCCTACTAAAAATTAAACAAAATGAAAAAAATTATCGCCTTATGTTTTCTTTTAGCATTTGCCGAAAATAATGCTCAACAGTTTGTCTATAAACCTTTAAACCCTAATTTCGGAGGAGAAACATTTAACTATCAAATGTTACTAAGTTCTGCTAATGCTCAAAATCAGTTTGATAATAATGATAACGCTTTACGTGATTTTAATATCAATAGTTTAGATAATTTTACAGAGTCTCTTAACCGTCAATTATTAAGCCAATTATCTCAAAAAATTTTCCAAGAACAATTTGGCACAGGAGATTTAAAACCTGGCGTTTACAATTTCGGTTCACTTTATATTGAGATTACCAATGGTTCTGGTGGTTTGTACATTAATATTCTAAATACAACCACTGGTGAACAATCACAAATCTTTATACCTCAATAATATGAAATGGACACATCAATTTTTATTTTTAATTGCCACAGCTTTTATTACAAGTTGTGCCACTTTACTTAAAATACCCGATGGTAAATCTGATCCAAAGCTAGGAGAAAAAACTAATCTGCAATTTCCAATTAAAAAATTACCACCTCCAAAAGAAAAAATTGTAGTAGGAGTTTATAAATTCAGAGACCAAACTGGCCAATACAAACCTACAGAAAACGGCAGCAGTTTTAGTACAGCAATTCCGCAGGGAATAACTTCTATTCTTATAAAAGTTCTAGAAGACAGTAATTGGTTTATCCCTATAGAAAGAGAAAATGTAGCCAATTTATTAAACGAAAGACAAATCATAAGAACTACAAAACAAGAGTATAGCCAAAATAATAAAAACAATAGCAACCAACAGTTGCCTCCATTACTCTTTGCGGGTGTTTTGTTAGAGGGCGGAGTAATTTCTTATGACACCAATGTTTTAACTGGAGGATTAGGCGCTAGATACTTTGGGATAGGCGCCTCTACACAATACAGACAAGATAGAATATCTGTTTACCTAAGAGCGGTTTCTACCATGAATGGAAAAGTTTTAAAATCTGTGTATGTAGATAAAACTATACTCTCTACCACTTTAAACGGAAGTATTTTTAAATACGTAGACACAGAGAAACTTCTAGAATCAGAAGTAGGAATCACCCAAAACGAACCCGTACAAATTGCAGTAAAAGAAGCTATTGAAAAAGCAGTACAAGCACTCATCATCGAAGGAATTCAAGACAAAATATGGGAGCCAGACCCTAATTCCATAAAAGAAACAGATGCTGCAATAAACGCAATTAAAGAAGAACAAAAACAAGTGGATTTTTTAGCAAACAAAGCTAAATATTATGATGTAAAAGGAAAACACTACTCTATCATTGGAATGGTAGAAGCAAATACTCTTCAAGGAGATTACGAATCGCCCACTACTACTCCCGGTCTACGATTTGGCATAAGATATAATTTTAATAGATTTTGGAACATAAATCTTTCTTCTGCTTTTATAACCTTGGAAAACAAAGAAATCCTAAGACGCAGATATCAAGCTACTGACCTAAATTTAGAATATCTAATGCTTCCTGCCAATAAATTCTCACCATTTCTTTTTGCAGGAGGAGGTTTTATAGTTAATAGAGAACCAATGAAATTTAAGTATCAATTAGGTGGAGGTTTTGAATATTTCTTAAAAGATTTCTCTATAAGATTACAGTCACAATATGATTTAGGTTTTGATGATGATTGGGATACTAAAATAAATGGAGACTTAAACGACAGAGCTTTACGATTTGGACTAGGAATCTCCTATCACTTCAGAAAAAAATAATAATTATGAAAAATTTCTTAAAATTAACCATAATTCTGGTTGCATTATTTAGTTTATTTTCTTGTAGAGAAGATTTAATTTCTAAGACTAAAACAGCCACACTAAGAGGTGTAGTAACGGCAAAAGAATCAGGAACTCCGCTTTCTAATGTTAGAATCACCACTTCTCCCACTACAGAAGCAGTGACTACGGATGCTAGTGGAACCTTTGAAATTAAAGATATTCCACTTGGAGATTATTCATTAAAAGCAGAAGCTGATGGTTACGTTACAAAAGCAATGGGGATTTCTATAAAAACTGAAGGGCAAATATCTTCTGTGGCAATAGAATTATTAGATGACAAAACCCTCAATTCATCACCTGCTATTCCTGATTTAATTACTCCTGCGAATAATACGGTAGATCAACCTTTAAGTATTAACTTTTCATGGAACTGCTCAGATCCTGACACAAAAGATATTTTGAAATACACACTTATTTTAAAGAATAGCAGCAATACAGATGTAATTGAAATCAATGATATTAAAGAAAAAAATTACGAAGTTAAAAATCTAAAATATGGAACCACGTATTTTTGGCAAGTTATTGTAAATGATGGAGTAAACACCCCAGTTTATAGCGTTAGTAATAAATTCACCACCTCTAATTCTCCTTTAAATAGGCTTCATTATGTACAAAATAACAACGGAAAACTCACTTTAGTTTCTAATAACTTAGAAAACACCAATCTTTTTACTTTAAAAGAAAATGCGTGGAGGCCAAGAAAAAACAATAGCGCTAACTTAATCGCTTATCTCAAATCCGTTGCAGGAGATATCCATATATTTACAAGCAAACCAGATGGTTCTGCAGAATTTCAAGTAACTAAAATTCCTATAGGAGGATTTAATTCTAAAGAATTAGACTACTCTTGGAACCAAGGTGGAACCCAATTAATCTATGGCAGTTTTGACAAATTGTATAAAATAAATAAGGATGGAACGGGAACCACTTTAATTTACACAGCGCCTGCAGGAGAATTCATTACTGAATGTGATTGGAGTTACGACGAGGCTAAAATTGCAGTTAAAACTAACAATATTAATGGCTACAATTCTAATATTAGAATCTTAGATATGGTAGGAAATGTGTTGACAACCATAGTTAATAATAGTATAGGTGCAGTAGGCGGAATAAACTTTTCGGTAGATGGAAAAAAATTCATTTTCTGTCAAGATGTTTCTAATTATCAAGATTCCAGTTATAGACAACTAGACACTAGAATTTTCTTATATGAATTTACTACAGCTACCCTTACAGATTTGTCTGATTTAAGCAAAAAAACATTAGGAACCAATGATTTAGATCCTAGATTCTCTCCTAATAATGCAGAAATAATCTTCACCAACACTTCTAATGATGGTATTTCAACAAAAAATATACAAAAAATATCACTAGACTTGTCTCTTCAGAATTTACAAAGAACTACATTGTTTACTAATGCAGAAATGCCAGACTGGCAATAAACTCAATAAAAAAAGCCTTTCTATAATGTAACAGAAAGGCTTTTATATATAGAGTGAGTGTGTTTCTAAATCATATTATTCTGCATTGCAAATCTTACAATACCAATTGAATTTTTCACATTAAATTTCTGAATAATTTTTTTTCGATGAGTTTCTACAGTATTTATACTTATAAATAACTCTTCTGCAATTTCTTTACTATTATAACCTTCACAAATAAGTCTCATAACATCTTTTTCTCTAATTGTTAGTAAGCCTTGAACCATTTTTACCGAATTTTTACATGGGCTATTATCAAAATATTCTGAAAAAAAACGCTCTCTTATTTTTACATCTAAATATATTTTACCACTCATCACAGAATCTATAGAATTAAGAAGTTCCCCGTTATGAGATTTTTTTTCTAAAAAACCATGCACTCCAATTTTATAGAGTCTTCTAATCTCTTTAATATCTAAACCATCATTTAGAACAATAATTTTAAGATTTTTAAATTCATTTTTAATTTGTTCTATCATAAAGTGAGAATTAGGACTCATCATACTAATGCCAAATAAAATAATGTCAGCATTTACTCCATAAAGACATTCTAGTAAAGAACCTTCATTACTATGAGAACCAACAACACTATAATTTGGCTGTGAATTAATAAAAAACTGCAAGGCTTCATTAAAAAGCTGTTGTTCTTCAAAAAGAAAAATACGAGTCATCATTTTGTGTTTTTATGTTTGGTCAAATTTATATTTAAATAACCAACTAAAAAAACGAAAACCCTCACAAAACCTTAAAATCATACAAAATACGTATACAAATTTAACATTTCATTAAGATTACTGCTTTATTTTTTTTGTTCAAAAAATCACTTTTCTAATTAAGAAACCGAGACAAAATCTCGGTTTTATGTTAGTTTAAATAAATTTCAAATTTTCCAAATTCATGAATTTTTTCAAGCAATTGATTATTAATATTAATCGTTTGATTTAAAGCCCTCGCTTCCACAAAAGTATTGTCTAAAGGATTCTGGAGAAAAACATTCAGCTTATGTTCTCCTTTTTCTGCTAATAATTGGTTTTTAAAAAATTCTAAATCCGTTTTATTCAGTTCATTTACGGGAATAATTAGTGACAGCGATTTAGCATACTTTTCGAAAGCATCTTTCAAATCCATAATATCTGTAACATTGGTGAAAACTCTTCCTTCGCTTCCTTGCGTGAACTTCATTTTTACGATGACAAATCGGTCTTTGGCAATTTTTTCACGCAACTTCATATAATCTCTATCACCTAATCTGAAACTGTAACTTCCTGTGTAATCTTCTAAAGTCAAGAAACAAATCTTTTCGCCAGAATTTTTCCCATCTCGCAAAATCATTTCGGTAATCAAGCCAGAAACCGTGTATTCTCTAGCATTATCAAACATTTTTTGTCTTTCCTTCCAATCTTTTGGCGCTTCAAAAAGACTTCCTGCAGGAAATAATTGCTCTTTAAACGCATCAATTTCGTCTAAATTCAAGAAATTGAAGTTTCCTTTTGGTTCAGCTTTTTTCGCAGAAGATTCTTCTACCAATTCTTCATCTTCTGAAACTTCTAAACTTATATCAATGCTTTCATCATCGTCTGTTTCCTCATCTAAAATCTTAGCTGACAAGTCATTTGGAGCAATTTCATCTTTTTTATTGTCTTCTAAAACGAAATTTTTAGAAAATTCTCCATTGATAAACTTATACTGGAACTTATATTCATCTAAAGGATGCGCCGAAAGATAGAAACCAATGATTTCTTTCTCACGATTGAGTTTATGCATATTTTGCCATTCTGCACAAGGTAAAAGTTTCGGCCTTTCTATCTGAACCTCATCTGCAAAATCTGCAAAAAGTGAGTTTTCCACCGAATTTTTATTGTCTTGAAACGATTGCCCGTAACGCAAAAGCTTTTCAATATTGGTTCTTCCCGCATTGTCCACATCAAAATATTGCGCTCTGTGATAAGAATCTAATTCGTCAAAAGCTCCTGCAATCACCAAACTTTCCACTACTCTTTTATTGACTTGCGAAGAAGGCATTCTTTCAAAAAAATCATAAATATCTTTGAATCTTCCGTTTTGTCTTTCCAAATAAATAGCTTCAGAAGGAGCTTCTCCCATTCCTTTAATCGCTCCCAAACCAAATCTGATTTGCCCTTTTTCGTTCACCGCAAATTGGAACTGAGATTCATTAACATCTGGCCCTAAAACATCTACCCCAATCGTTCTGCAATCTTCCATAAAAAGCGTAATTTGCTTTGTGTTGTTAATGTTATTACTCATCACACTCGCCATATATTCCGCAGGATAATTGGCTTTGAGATAAGCAGTATGGTAAGCAATTAAAGCATAACAAGTGGAGTGAGATTTGTTAAATGCATATTCTGCAAACGCTTCCCAGTCTTTCCAAATTTTATTGAGCTTTTCTTCGTTAAGATTATTCTTTTTTCCACCTTCAATAAATTTCGGGTACATTTTATCCAGAACGTCTTTCTGTTTTTTACCCATTGCTTTTCTTAGCGTATCCGCTTCACCTTTGGTGAAATTCGCCAATTTCTGAGAAAGCAACATTACCTGTTCCTGATAAACCGTAATTCCGTAGGTTTCTTTTAAATATTCTTCGGTTTCTGGTAAGTCGTAAACAATTTCTTCCAGACCGTGTTTTCTGTTAATGAAATTCGGGATGTATTTTATTGGTCCAGGTCTGTACAAAGCATTCATCGCAATTAAATCTGCAAAAACCGTAGGTTTCAGTTCGCGCATGTATTTTTGCATTCCCGCACTTTCATATTGGAAAATCCCAATCGTTCTTCCTTCTTTGAAAAGTTCGTAGGTTTTTTTATCATCTAATGGAATTTCATCAGTATTAATTTCAATTCCGTGACGTTGCTTAATGAGTTTTATCGCATCTTTAATGATGGTTAACGTTCTTAAACCTAGAAAGTCCATTTTCAATAAACCAGCACTTTCTGCTACCGAGTTATCAAACTGTGACACCAAAATTCCCGCATCTTTTGCCGCGATAGAAATCGGAACTAAATTCGAAATATCTTCTGGTGTAATAATTACTCCACAAGCATGAATTCCAGTATTTCTGATGCAACCTTCCATTTTCTGTGCCGAAGCCAAAACTTGATGACGAGAATCATTCGGATTCGCTAAAATCGCCTTCATTTCCTCGGCTAAAGGTTTATCTTCTGGTTTTAATTTTTCTGGTTTGTTCAATGCTTTTGCAATATTCATTCCCGGAGTTTCAGGAATTAATTTCGCAATCGCATTCGTATCAGGAATCGAAACATCCAGAACTCTTCCTGCATCTTTAATCGCGGATTTTCCGCCGAGAACAGAGTACGTAATAATCTGAGCTACATTCATTTGTCCGTATTTTTCAATTACCCATTTTATGATAGCATCTCTTCCTTCATCATCAAAATCGATATCAATATCGGGCATAGAAATACGTTCTGGATTCAAGAAACGCTCAAAAAGTAAATCATATTTAATAGGGTCTACATTCGTAATTCCGATGCAATATGCAACGGCAGAACCTGCCGCAGAACCACGACCAGGCCCAACTGAAACTCCCATTTTTCGGGCTTCGTTACAGAAATCCTGAACAATCAAAAAGTAACCAGGATAACCTGTATTCGCAATAACTTCGAGTTCAAAATCTAAACGTTCAGCAATTTCTGGCGTAATTTCATCATATTTTTTTCTAGCACCTTCGTAAGTCAGATGTCTTAAATAAGCATTTTCACCACGTTTACCACCATCTTTTAAATCTTCTTCGCTTTGAAACTCTTCTGGAATATCAAATTTTGGAAGCAAAACATCTCTTTTTAAAGTATAAGGTTTAAATTTTTGTAAAAAGTCTGTGTAAGCTTCGAAAGCATCAGGAAACTGACGAAAAGTTTGCTTCAATTCCTCAGGATTTTGCACATAATAATGATCATTCGCTAAACCTTTTCGCTTCCCAAATCCTTTACCAATAGGCGTAGAAACTCTTTCTCCGTCTTTGATACAGGTAATAATATCCTGAATTTTAGCATCTTCTTTTTTGGTATAAAAAGTTTCATTCTGTGCTAAAATTTTCACATCATGTTTATCGGCTAATTCTAATAAAACTTCGTTTAAGTGCTCTTCTTCTTCAATGTCATGATTCTGAATTTGCACATAGAAATCATCCCCAAACTGTTCTTTCCACCAAAGAAAAACTTCCTCTCCTTTTTGTTCTCCGAAATTTAAAATCGCATTTGGAACATCTCCATAAATCCCTGCTGTAACAGCAATCAAATTCTCTTTATACTCTGCAATTTGCTTTTTAGAAATCCTTGGTACACCAGCGTAATAACCGTTGGTAAAACCTAAACTCGATAGTTTTGCTAGATTTTTATATCCTTGAAAATTTTTCGCCAAAAGAACCATGTTTGTTCTTCTATCTGGATCATCTTTGGTAAATTGTTTTTGCTCTGGTCTTTCTGAAATATAAAACTCACAACCGAGAATAGGAATTAATGGTGTTTTTGTAAATTCTTCGCCTTTTTCTTCAGCTTCTGCTTTCTTTTTTTTGAGGTCACCGTTGTATTTTTCAACTTCGGAAACAAACTTGAAAGCACCCATCAAATTTCCTAAATCTACCATTCCGACTGCCTTAAAATCGTTTTCGGCAGCTACTTTTATCAGTTCATTAAAATGAGAAGTAGCGGCAAGTGTAGAATAAATGGTATGATTATGAAAATGGAAATAATCGCCAATTTCTACTTCTTTGGTATCGCCAAAATCTACAGTAGATTTCTTTTTCTTAGAATCTGCAACTTGCCTTCTAATAACAATATCAAACGGTTTAATCGGCTCACTCCAAATTTTCTGAAATTGCTGAAACTGAGCATCTGTCCAGAGCATTTTCTCTGCAGGAATAATGCGTTGTCTCGCCATTTCGAAGAAAATCTGAGCGGTTGCATTTACGTCTGCCGCTGCATTGTGCGCTTCATCAAACTGGTAACTGTATAATTTTTCAAAAAGCTCGCCTAGTTTTGGAGATTTAAATCTTCCTCCTCTTCCTCCTGGCAAAGCACAGAAATCAGTTCCCAACTCCATCGTATCAGCTTTGGGAATTTCTTGAAGATTATTTTCGATTTCTTTTCTAAAAAACTCTGCGCCTACAATTTTATAATCAAAATCAATATTGTGACCAACACCAACTTTTGTTTTCTCTAATGCTTTTTTAAATTCTTCTAAAACCCATGCCAAATCCTTTCCTTCTTCTTTGGCCATTTTGGTAGAAATACCGTGAATTCTGGTCGCGTTAAAAGGAATATCATACCCTTCAGGCTTAATGATATAATCCTGATTTTCAATTAATTTACCTTCATCATCATGCAATTGCCACGCAATCTGCACCATTCTTGGCCAATTATCTGAATCTGAGATGGGTGCGTTAAAGTTTTGGGGTAAACCAGTAGTTTCCGTATCAAAAATCAAGTACATTCTTTAGAAAATTTGTTCAAATTTAATCGAAAAAAAATTAAAAAATATATATTTATTTATAATTTCTATTGACTAACAAAATTAGAGTCTTAACAATTTATATCTTTGCAAAAACTACGAATTATTATGAAAAAAAATATATTTATTTTAAATTGTCTTTTACTAATCAACAATTATTACGGACAAAACACAAGATTAAACTCTATTTTAGCTAAGGATAGAATAGAAAATAATAATAGGCTTTCCTCTTTTCTGAAAAATTCTTCTCAAAAATTTTCAAAGAGTCAATTAAAAGAAATTATTTCCACTCATGCTGGATTTGCAGGCAACATTCCTCTTTTTTGGGAGTCTGAAGATATGCGCGCCAATAAAAGCGCCAATATTCTTTCTCTACAAAATGGAACCCTCACAGGTTTAAACAATACTCTCATCACTGGCAGCAGTCAGAAGATTCTAGTAATGGATAGAGGCAGAGTTTTCGAAAAACATAACGAATTTGGAGGACCAACTAATGGAGGAAACAGAATCTTTGATCAAGAAAATGGTGAAGTAGCCTATGCAAGCCACGCAACAGATGTTGCTGGAATTATTGGAGCAATTGGGATAGGAGATTTTTCAAATCCATATGGAACTTCTGGAGCGAAAGGTGTACTGACTAATGTAATGATTGACAGCTATAGCTTTAACAATACCACAAAAGGAAATAATTATCAAAAACTTGCTGCTTCAAATGCTAACATCTCTAACCATTCATATGGTGTAAATGTGGGATGGAACTATGTGTCCACTCCATTTTCTATTTACACCACAAAAGGCTTTTATTGGGTAGCTAATTATGAATTAAATACTGAAGATACTTATTCTGGAGCTTATAGTTTAAGAGATAAAAGTTTTGATGAAATTGTATATACAAATCCCAATCAAATCGTCATTAAATCTGCCGGGAATTATTATGGAACCCATCCTATTCAAAACACTTCTCTTCCTAAATTTAAATATGATAATTTATCCAATACTTATGTTCCATTTGACGCAGCAGATGTAATTCCCGCCGCAAATTGTAGCCAAGGGTACAACTGCATAGGTGAAGGATCTTTAGCAAAAAATATTATAGTCGTTGGTGCAACTAACCAATTAACCACTGCTGATTACCAATATACCACTTCAAATGATGTAGCCAAAGCAAGCTACAGTAGTGCAGGACCTAGAAAAGATGGAGCGATAAAACCAGATATTTCAGCAGTAGGAAGCACGATGGCACTTGCAAGCTACTCAAACGCAACTACTTATAACACTTATGGATTAGGTGGAAACGGAACATCATATTCTGCGCCAATAGTTACTGGAATTGCTGGAGCTTTAACGGAGGTGAATAGAATGTTATACAACAATAACAGCTTCATTTTTAAAGCAGATGAAATGAAAGCTTTATTAACCCATACTGCTAATGAAGCAGGAAATATAGGTCCCGATGTATGGTATGGATGGGGATTTGTAGATGCATCTAAAGCCGCACAAGTTCTTATTGACAAAAAAGACAATAAAGCGTTTTTTGAAAGAAATGTATTAAACTCGGGAACTAAATTTACAAAAACAGTTATTGCAAAGGATGGAGAATCTTTAAAAGCAACCATCTCTTGGATAGACCCTGCTGCAAATCCATTCTCTACAGATTACGAACTTCAAAATAATCATTCTTCTATGATTATTAACGACTTTGACCTGAGAATTATAGATACAGTAACCAATACTATTTATTATCCTTGGAAATTAGATATTAGCAATCCTATGGCACCTGCTACCCAAGGCGATAACACTGTTGATAATGTAGAACAAGTTATTATTCCAACTCCTATTGCTGGTAGAATGTATAGAGTAGAAGTTTCTCAAAAAGGAAATTTAGTAGACAACAACCAAAATATTTCTTCTCAAAATTACGCTATCATCATTACAGGTTTTGATTCTTCTGCATCTTTACAAACCTCCGAAAATTCAAAAGAAAAATTAGTAACTGTTTATCCTACCAAAACTAAAGATATTGTAAACGTACTCATTCCAAAAGGTGCTAAAACAATAGATATTTTTGACTTATCAGGAAAATCTGTTCTAAAAACAGAAGCAAAAAGTTTCCAAACCATTGATGTAAGCAAATTACCAAAAGGAACTTACATTATCAATGTGAAGACTGATAAAAATGTAAACTCTCACAAGTTTATTAAAGAATAATTTTGAGTCATAAAAACTCCTAAATTACTGAAAACGCTAACTTTACGAGTTAGCGTTTTTTATTTTCAATCAAAAGAGAGAATGCTTATATTTGTTTTCTATGGAATCTGACTTTACAACAAAAGAAATTATTTCAAAAGAAATTTTGCTCAAGGCATACACTCAAATGATGCTGGCAAAATCAATGGCCGATATTTACGAAGAAAACAGAAATATTTGCAAGTACGTACACAGTACTTCTAGAGGTCATGAAGCCATACAATTAGCTACAGCTTATCAATTGTCCAAAGAGGATTGGGTATCTCCCTATTACAGAGACGAATCTTTATTATTGGGAATTGGCTTCACTCCTTATCAATTAATGCTTCAATTATTAGCAAAAGCAGAAGACCCATTTTCTGGAGGACGTTCTTATTATTCGCATCCATCCATTAAATTAGAAGGACTTCCAAAAATCATTCACCAGAGTTCTGCTACAGGAATGCAAGCAATTCCTACCACTGGTATTGCCCAAGGAATAAGATATATAGAAGATTTTAAACTTCAAAATTTTGAAAAAAATCCTGTTGTCATTTGTAGTTTAGGCGATAATTCTGTTACAGAAGGAGAAGTAGCCGAAGCTTTTCAATTTGCAGCACTTCATCAACTTCCCATTATCTTTTTAGTTCAAGATAATGAATGGGGAATCAGCGTAACTAAAGAAGAAGCCAGAACTGCTGATGCTTATGATTATGCGGCTGGATTCGTAGGGCTAAATAGAATGAGAATTGATGGAACTGATTTTGTAGAAAGTTTCATTCAGATGCAAAAAGCGGTACTTTTTGTAAGAGAAGAAAGAAAACCTCTTTTAGTTTGCGCTAAAACGGTATTGATTGGGCACCACACTTCTGGAGTAAGAAGAGAATTTTATCGAGACGAAGCAGATTTAGCCAAGCATAGAGCAAAAGACCCAGGAATTATTCTCAAAAAATATTTATTAGAAGAAGGTTTTAACGAAGAGACCTTATCTCAAATAGAAATTGAAGCCAGAAAACAAATAGAAGAAGACTTTAACAAAGCCATTCTCGCTCCAGACCCAAAACCTGAAACCGTAAAAGAACATGTGTATGCTCCTACTCCTATCACCGAAGAAAAAGGAACCAGAGTTCCTGAAAATGGAGAAAAAATCCCAATGGTAGATGCAGGAATTCACGCCATACAAGAATTGATGCACAAACATCCTGAAGCATTGCTTTATGGTCAAGATGTAGGCGGAAGAATTGGGGGCGTTTTCAGAGAAGCCGTAACACTTCAACAAAAATTTGGGAATAAAAGAGTTTTCAATACCGCCATTCAAGAGGCATACATCATTGGTTCTACTGTAGGAATGAGCGCAGTAGGTCTTAAACCTATTGTAGAAGTACAGTTTGCCGATTATATTTATCCGGGAATCAATCAATTGGTGACAGAAGTTTCTAAATCTTGCTACCTCAGCAACGGAAAATATCCTGTTTCCAACATTATCAGAGTTCCGATTGGAGCTTATGGAGGTGGCGGTCCTTATCACAGCGGAAGTGTAGAAACCATGTTGGCCCAAATCAAAGGTATTAAAATCGCTTATCCAAGTAACGCTGCAGATTTTAAAGGCTTGTTTAAAGCTGCTTTTTACGACCCTAATCCTGTGATTTTCTTGGAACACAAAGGTCTTTATTGGAGTAAAGTTCCGGGAACTGAAGACGCTAAAACCGTAGAACCAGCAGAAGATTATATTTTACCTTTCGGGAAAGCCAATATTGTAAAATTTGCCAATGAAGAAGAAATCCAAAAAGGGCGAACTCTAGTTGTAGTAACCTATGGAATGGGCGTTTATTGGGCAAAAGAATCTGCTAAAAATTTTGAAGGAAGAGTAGAAATAATCGATTTGAGAACCATCAAGCCAATAGATGAAGAATTGGTTTTCGAAAGGGTTAAAATCCATGGGAAATGTATTCTTTTAACGGAAGAAGCTCTCAACAACTCCATGATGGAAGCTTTCGGGGCAAGAATTTCAAAAAATTGTTTTAAATACCTCGATGCTGCAGTAGAAATCATGGGCTCACTAGATTTACCAGCTGTTCCTATCAATTTGATTTTAGAAAAAGAAATGCTACCCAATGCAGAAAAACTAAGCCTTAGAATAAATGAGCTTCTCCAAAACTAACATTATGGATATATCAGATAATTTTTTACTCGATTTTTTTAAAGACATTCCTAAAACAGAACTTATCAGTATTTTCGGATTGGTAAATAGAAAAAAACTCAAGAAGAATGAAATCTTTATAGAAGAGGGCACTTTTATTCCAAGTTTTTTTATATCAAAAAAGGACTGGTGAGAGGTTTCTACAGCAATGCTGATGGAGAAGAAAAAACCATATTTTTCCGTTGGGAAAAAGAATTTGGAGCAGACCCAGAAAGTTTCTTTAACCATAAACCCTCTAAACTGACTTGGTGCGCCATGGAAGAAACAGAAATTTTTGAAATCAATTTTCAAAAATTCGAGGAATTAAGCAAAAGAAATGTTGGCCTATTAAAACTCAGAATTATGGCGAGCAAAAAATTACTGAATAGAATGTATGAAAGATTAGAAAGTTTTATTTTATATACTCCAGAAGAAAGATTCCAGCATTTATTGGAGACTCGTCCTGATTTATGCGAAAGAATTCCTGATAAATATTTAGCGTCATTTTTGGGAATTACCCCAGTTTCTTTTAGCAGAATTAAAAAAAGATTAGAAAATTAACAAATGCTAATTTATTTTCTAAATTATTGATATATTTTTGCAGAAAGGAGAAACACAAATGATTGAAAAATAACCCTTTACAAGAAAGCCTTCTGTTGTAGCAGAAGGCTTTCTTAGTTTATATAGATTCATTGTGTTGAGAAATATCCAATCCTAATTCTTCGGAGGTTTCTTCTACTCGAAGTGGAATAATAAAATCTGTAATTTTATAAATCACCAAGGCTCCAAAAAAGGTAAACACAGAAACCAAAAGTAGCGCAGTCATGTGATGTGCAAAAACACCTATTCCACCATGCAGAAGACTGGCATTTTCGCCTCGAGCAAAAATAGCGGTGAGTATCATCCCCATAATTCCTCCGATTCCGTGACAGGCAAAAACATCTAAGGTATCATCTACGCTTTTCAGTTTTTTCCAGTTGACCGCCATATTTGAAACAATTGCCGAAATAAAACCGATAAATATACTTTCTGCAATGCTTACATAACCACAAGCTGGTGTAATCGCCACCAATCCTACTACCGCTCCAATACAAGCTCCTAATGCTGAAATCTTTCTTCCATTAATTCTGTCAAAAAATATCCAAGTCATCATCGCAGAAGCAGAAGCTATCGTTGTAGTTCCAAAAGCCATCGCTGCAGTGGCATTAGCAGCTAAAGCTGAACCCGAATTAAACCCGAACCAACCAAACCACAACATTCCTGTTCCTAATATCACATACGTAATATTAGAAGGTTCGTGGTGGTCATTTTTTCTTTTACCAATCATCAAAGCGCCTGCTAAAGCTGCAAAACCAGCACTCATGTGCACTACAGTTCCACCCGCGAAATCTTTAATCCCGAAGAATTTAACCAAGAATCCGTCTCCGCTCCAAACCATGTGAGCCAAAGGCGCATAAATGAACAATGAAAACAGTACGATAAATAAAAGGTAACTTACAAATCTTACTCTCTCTGCAAAACTTCCCGTGATAATGGCAGGAGTAATCACTGCAAATTTCATTTGGAACAATGCAAAAAGGATAAAAGGAACAGTAGGAGCCATTTTAGCATGTGGCAAAACGCCTATTTGGTTAAAAAAAGTAAAACTAAAAGGATTGCCTATGATTCCGTAATGTTCTTTGCCAATATAAAATCCTAGAGAATCTCCGAAAGAGAGCGAAAAACCAACTACTACCCAAACCAAACTAATGACTCCCAGTGCAATAAAACTCTGCAACATGGTAGAAATTACATTTTTTTTGCCCACCATTCCGCCATAGAAGAAAGATAAACCCGGTGTCATGAGAAGGACTAAACCTGATGAAGCCAATAACCAAGCAATATCTGCTCCTACTAAATTATTTTCTTCTAAAAAAACTCCCGAACTAGCATCTGGCAACTTTGTTGGCCAGAATAAACTTACCATTGCTACTATCGCTGTAATGATAAAAGCAATAACCCAACGTTTTTCTACTTTTAATAACATATTTTTCTTTTTTAACCCCTGCAAATGTAAACATTTTATTTAAAAAAATTTATTTTTTTGAAGCATAGCCCCTTTATTTTTATATAAATATTTTAAAATTATATATTTTAATCCATTACACCCCTATAAAAATAACACAAGAAAAATATTTTTACCATTTATTTTCTCATTTACATAAAAAAGCACAGCGTATATTGCTGTGCTTGTATATTAGTAAGGTCTGGATGATAAGTTTGCGAGACTGCGTTCTTTGTTTAAGAATTTTCTACAATTTCTATTTCTTCTTCTGTCAAGCCATAAAGTTCATATACCATTTGGTCTATTGCTGCGTCTGTTTGTTCTATTTTAGATTTTATAGAAATGGCTTTTTGTTGTTCTTGCAAGAAATAATCTTCCCATTCTGCCTTTTCTGACAATCCAAGGGGTCTCGACCCCTTGCTTTTTGATAGCTCTTTTAAGAAATCTGCAAATGAAAGTTCATACCAATTTTGTAATTTTTTAGAAAGCGCTTCCAGAGAAAATTCTCTTTGCAGATTTCTTTGAAATTTGGCAGAAACTTCTTGCAATTCTTTATTTAAAGAAAGCATTAGGTTTGCTTTTTCTATGAAAGGTTGTTGATTTTCTAAAGAAATTTCTTTTATTGGGAGTTGTTTTAATTGGTAACCTTTTATCTTCGGAAATAAGTCTTTATTGTCATTATACTTTGATAACCAATAGCTTTTTATCAATTGAGAGTTTAGAATTGCTAGAATGTACTTTAAAGAAAATCTTGAATCCTTTAAAAATAAATTATAAATTGTATTAGATGTCAAAATTCCTTTTTCACAGAAACCTACTTTTGGAGATTGCCCGATTTGACTTATAACTATTCTATCTTGACTATATACATTCAAATCACCGCCACTTTTAATATTTTCAGATAAATAATTGAAATATTTGTTTGGAATTGAATATTGAAATCTAACTATGTCAGCTCCATCAATAATTGAAATATAATTTTCATTTATTTTTCTATCCGAAATTGAACTTTTTCTATCATATGCTTGTATCCCAAAATAAGTATTTCCTATTTCTTCTAATTTAATACAATCTTTAAATTCAAAGAAAAAATCATTCTTTAAATTAAAAACTTGTTCTTCAGCTTCATTCCAACTATTTTGAGATTTGGTTGTAATAAATTTTAATTCTCCTCTTTCGGAATTATAAATCTTTATATTTTCGTTTTTACTTTTGTCTTTAGTTAAAATTAATGTAGCTACATCTACTCCTGCATCTACAAAAACAATTTCATTATAATTAATAACTTCTTCAATGAAAGTATTTTTTAAAATAAAGTTTCTTAATTTTTGAATATATTTATTTGATAAATAAGTATTTGGTGTTATAAACCCAAGTTTTCCTCCATCTCTCAAAATATTAGTTCCTCTTTCAAAAAACAAATGAAATAAGTCTATTTTGTAACTTGCTACTTCAAAGGATTTATAAAAATTAAGTGTTTCCTCATTTGTATTAGATGGTTGACATAAAACATACGGCGGATTACCAATCACCACATCAAAACCGCCTTTGTGCTTGTTTTTAAAGACTTCTTCAGGAGTTTTCACAAAACCAGCAATAATTTCTTCTAGCTCTGTGCTTTTTGGCAATTGGTGTTTCTTTCTGTTCCAGAGAATGTAGTCTATTGCGTTAGATAGATGGGTAGCCACATAAGGAAAACCACTTTCTTGATCACTTATCCATTTCCAACTTTCTGTATCTACAGAAAAAAACTTCTGAGACCACAGATGATTGTTGTGCTCATTAGGAAAGTAAGAAGCAGCGTCTTCCAAGGCTTCTCGAAGCCTTGCATTATCAGAAAGCAATGGGTCAAGACCCATTGGATTGGCATTCTCCTCCGCGATTGGATTCTCGGTATTCATCCATTCGTTCAATTTTTTACTACTGATGGATTTCATAAGCCTTACTTGGTGGTACAATTCTTCTTCTGTACAAGCCAAGACTATATGTAGATGATCTTTACAAATATTCCATGCTAAAATTTCTAGTTCATAATTTTTAGCTATTTCTGCAAATATTTCTGCCAATTTTATTTCTTGAGGAAGGCTTAGTTCTGCCGATTTACCAGGTACAATTCCGTATTGTTTCATGCGTTCCGAAATTCTACTATTATGAGTAGTAAAAACAAGATGAAAGGCTTTCTTTTCTTTAAAAATTTGTGGAAATTCTTTTTCCCAATGAAAGGCTTTATCACCTGCAATTTCGGGGTCGTCTATTAGGGAGTTTCCGCATTTTATATTGTGGCTAAGGTCGTTTAGTTTACGGTTAGGTTCTGCGGTTCTTAACCAAAGAGAAAGTTTGGCTATTTCTACAGATTCTTCGTTTAAGTCTACCCCAAAAAGATTGTTTTCTAAAATAGAATTTTTAATATTAAATTCTAAGCCATAAGTGCCATATTTTTTATCAAGTTTTGAATCTAATTCATCAATATACTTATGTTCTTTTATCAAGAAATTAAGAGCTTCATTTAAGAAAGCCCCACTTCCACAAGCTGGGTCTATTATGGTAATTTGGTGAAGCCATTTTCGGTAATTTTCTAATTTTTGAAGCAGTGCCAATTTGGTTTTTTGTTGGCGTTTTTTATCGGTAAAATACTCTTCTTCTACTATTCCTATTTCTGCTTTCTTTTCCTCGCAGAGTTTCCCTACCGTATTTTCTACAATGTATTTGGTAATGTATTTCGGAGTGTAGAAAACGCCATCTTTTTTGCGTTTGGTTTTAGATTTGTCTATTTCTTGACCTTCTAATTGGGCTTTTATTTCATCTATTTCATTGAGGGAATTTTCAAAAATATGCCCTAAAATATTTACATCTACTTCACTGGCAAAATCGTATTCTGCTAATTTATAGGTGTGGCTGTAGAGTAAATCATCATCAATCGTGATATTATCCAGAATTTCATCAGGCTTAAAAAGTCCACCATTATAAGCAAAAACGTCTTTTTTTCCTCCTTGGTCTATGTAGCCGAAGTTTTGCTTAAATCTATCATAAAGCGGAATGTAGGCGTCTAATTCTTTGAGTTTTTGCCAATCATTGAGGATTCCTCTCGTAAAATTTACAGGAAGTAAGCCTCTGTCTTCACCAAAGAACAAAAACAATAGCCTGTCTAATAGTTTCTGTGATTTTTTGAAAAGTTCTAAAGGGTTAAAATCAGGATTTTGCTGGGTAAGATTCTGAAAGAGTTCTCTCTTAAAAACCGAATAATCCTTATACAGATTTTTGGTAATTTCGTCTTCTTTGCTTAGTGATTCATTTTTAAGTTTTGAAGGAATATCTGCCGCAATATTTTCATACGCCAAACACAAATACAACAATTCAAACTCTTCTTTGGTTAATTCAAATAGATTGAATTCTAAAAATTCAATAGCATTATCTATGTAAAAACGCAACTTCTCAAAATTAGAAGTAATTACATATTTACAACCAGACTGATTGTTCTTGTACCCAAAAGCTTGGCTTTCTACCTTTCCTAAATCGGTAGTGTCAGTTCCTTTTAGTTCTATTACTGCGGTTACAATATCATTTACAATAATACCACCATCTGCCTTTTTAGAATCATTTACATTTTTCAGTTCTCTGTAAAGATTGTGATTAATCTGTGGTTTTAAAGTATAACCTAAAACGGTAACGAATAAATCTCTTAAAAAACCTTCTTGATACTCTTCTTCTTTAGAATTTCTGATATTATTCTGAATTTCTGAGTTGTGAAAATGTTCTTTGAAGGTCTCCCATTTCAGATGAATATTTTCTTGATTTTGAGTTTTAAGATATTTTGATACTATCGTTTTTTGAAACAATGACATGGTTATTTTTTATTTGATGTTCAAATATAATAAAAACCTCACTTTATACCAATAAGAGAAACCGTAATCCTATTTTAGGATTAGTCATGTTCAAGGATTGGAAGTTTGTATTACATGTAAAAACATTTTGTCATTTTGAGCGGAAGAATGAAGCGAAAAATCTGTTTCTTGATGTAGAGATTCTTCACTTTGCTGCGCTGCATTCAGAATGACAAGGTTATGTTTTCAACATTCGGATTATAAATCCTAGACATTAGGTAAGACACTTGCTAGATACTTACAGGATAAAGGCAGGACACTTGCTCTTTTCCTTAACCCAGTTTCCAACTATTTTAGTTATTTTTGCTAAAATCTTTCTACAGAAAATGCCTGAACATATCCTACAAAGAATAGAAGAATTAAGAGAAGAACTGCATCAGCATAATTACAATTATTATGTGTTAGATGAGCCTACGATTTCGGATTTTGAATTTGATGCCAAACTCAAAGAACTGCAAGAACTGGAAGCAGCTCATCCAGAGTTTTATGACCCGCATTCTCCTACACTGAGAGTAGGTGGAGAAATCACCAAAAACTTCCCTACCATTCAGCATCAGTTCAGAATGTATTCTTTGGATAACTCTTATGATTTCAATGACTTACAGGATTGGCACACTAGAATTTCTAAAATTTTAGAAACCGAAGACATAGAATTCGTCGCCGAACTGAAATATGACGGCGCTTCTATTTCCATTTTATTTGAAAACGGTAAACTTTCTCAAGCCGTAACCAGAGGTGATGGTTTCCAAGGCGATGAAATCACTGCCAATGTAAAGACCATTAAAGACATTCCGCTTCAGTTGCAGGGAAATTTCCCAGAAAGATTTTTTATGCGTGGCGAAATTTATCTTACGCACCACAACTTCAACAAAATTAATGAAGAGCGATTAGCAGAAGGTTATGACGCTTTTATGAACCCAAGAAATACTGCTTCTGGAAGTCTTAAACTGCAAGATTCTGGCGAAGTGAGAAAGAGAAATCTTTCGGCGGTGCTCTATCAATTTGTAAGCGAAAACAGTCCTGCGGAAACGCATTTCGAACTGCTTCAACAAGCAAAAACTTGGGGTTTCAAAATTTCTGAAAACGCCCAACTTTGTAGAAATATTCAAGAAGTACAAGATTTTATCAATTTCTGGGACGAGAAACGCAAGAAATTGAATTTCGACATTGACGGAATTGTGATCAAAGTAAATTCCCTAAAACAACAGCAATTATTGGGTTATACTGCCAAATCTCCCCGTTTTGCAATGGCTTATAAATTTAAAGCCGAAAAAGTAGAAACAGAATTACTCAGCATCGATTATCAAGTGGGGAGAACTGGCGCAGTAACACCTGTTGCGAATTTGGCTCCCGTTCTATTGGCTGGAACCATTGTAAAACGCGCCTCTCTGCACAACGAAGATATTATCAAAAAACTGGATTTGCATGTAGGAGATTTCGTCTATGTAGAAAAAGGCGGAGAAATTATTCCAAAAATTGTAGGCGTAAATCTAGAAAAACGAAATGTTTTTGCTACAGAAGTTCAGTATGCAACGCATTGTCCAGAATGTGGCAGTGAGCTGATTCGTTTAGAAGATCAGGCTGCTCATTTTTGTCCTAATGAAACGCATTGTCCACCACAAGTTGTGGGAAAAATGATTCATTACGTTTCCAGAAAAGCTTTGAATATAGAAAATTTAGGCAGCGAAACCATAGAACAACTCTACCGTGAAGGTTTACTGACCAACATTGCAGATTTTTACACTTTGCGCAAAGAACAATTGCTTCCGCTGGAAAGAATGGCGGAAAAATCTGCCCAAAATATCATTGACGGCGTAGAAAAATCTAAACAAATTCCTTACGAAAAAGTATTGTACGGAATCGGCATCAAACACGTAGGAGAAACGGTTGCCAAAAAACTAGCGAAGAATTTCCCAAGCATTGATGATTTAAAAAATGCCACAGAAGAGGAACTCTGCCAAGTAGAAGACATTGGTTCTAAAATTGCGGAAAGCATTGTTTCTTATCTTCAAAATCCCGAAAATTGGGAAATGATTGAACGATTGAGAAGTTATGGCGTACAACTGGAAAAAGGCGAAAATACTACAGAAGTTTTGAGTACTGTTTTAGAAGGCAAAACCTTTCTTTTCACAGGGAAACTTTCGCTTTTTACGCGTGAACAAGCCGAAGAAATGGTAGAAAAGCATGGCGGAAAAAATATTTCGGCAGTATCTAAAAACCTCAACTATCTGGTGGTGGGAGAAAAAGCGGGAAGCAAACTCAAAAAGGCACAAGATATCGGTACGATTACGATTTTAGATGAACAACAGTTTCTTAACTTAATTGAAAATTGAAAATAGTGAATTGAAAATGAAAAACTCAACAATATTTTTAGTTCTAATATTTATGTTCAATTTTGGCTTTGGACAAAAGGCTTTGAATGATAAATTCAAAAAAATTATTATTGAAACAGAGAAAAAACATGATGCAAAAGTATCAGAATATGGGATTGATAATAAATTATGGACAGACAACACGGCATCTTTTAAAGAAAACGACACCATTTCTTTTTATACTACATCGAATCTTCCATTTTGTAAAAGTAAATTATTCGTCTTTTATCCAAAAAATTCTCTCACAATCAATTATGGAGATGAGTGCAATGAACCTCCTAGTATATCTGTTGCAAAAATTAAATATCGTTATAAAATTAGAAAAGATTTGCTAACTGTATTTTCTTCAAACAAAAATATAATTTGTAGGCTCAGGATAGTCAAAATAGAAAACTATCAACAAGATAAATATGGAAAAGACTCTTACAAACTCACTTTTATTGTTCTTAAGTAAATTTTTTGTTAAATAAAAAAGCTCAAGAAAATTCTTGAACTTTTGCTTTTAAATGGAAACTTTAACGGCTAATTCATAAAAATGAGAATTGGCAAGTTTCTTTAATCTTTCTTTTAAACAAGGAGAATTATGATAATCTCCATTAAAAATAATCACGTTTTGAGCATTCAGTGTGTTTTGATTTTCACAATCATAATTTTGTTCATGTTCGGCTGGAGTGTATTTTTCAAAAAACTCATCATTAGAATAAAAAACTGTGTAATCCTCTGAAAGTTCTACGTTGAAAGGCATTTTCTTTTCTACTAATTTTGCTTTATCTGAAAATTCTGGCTCTATCTTTCCGTCATGATATACAATCTCTGTGAGTTCGCCATTGGTTTTTTGGGCAAACTCTTCTGCTTGTTTGTAGTTTCCAAAACCCGTATAGATTTTGAAATTTCCTACCATAAATTCTAATATTTTTTTCCCGTAGTGCATTTAATTTTTAATTTTTTAAATCGTTATACTCAATATTTTTAATTTTTGCTTCTATTTTTTCGGCTTTTAGATTTTGTCTCAAGAAACCAAATAAGCTCATGTAAATATTGGCTATCCAAACCAATGAAAATCCTGCAATGAGATATCCTCGCCAATCTTCAAAAAACAAGGTAAAGTTTGTTATCAACAAGAGAAATATCGTCACATAATGACTAAAACAATACTCACAGGTAAAGAGATAAAAAAACTTTTTCTCCGAGAGTGAAGTTGCGTTTTCTACTCTTTTTTGACAATATTCTCGCGGTTCTTTGAAAATTTCTTCGTGCGTGACTGTCCACGCAATACAAGCAATAGGTATCGCCAGAATAAACAGTTGCAGTATGTTATTAAAACTAAGCATGATTTTACAGTACAAAATTAGATTAAACAAGCGCTTAGTATTTTACAATATTTTCTTGATTTCATACAGAATTAACATTTTATAACTTTCTCCGGGCAAAGTTTTAAATTTTCATAAATTTGTATTAAAATTTACAACAATGGATTTGCATCTTGATAGAACGTTTAAGTATTATTGGTTAATGTTTAAGAGACACGATTTATCAGCAGGTCTCACGGTTTTTCTAGTTGCACTTCCCTTATGTCTGGGCGTAGCATTGGCTTCTGGAGCACCACTCTATTCAGGTATCTTATCAGGAATTATCGGTGGAATTGTAGTAGGAGTTCTGAGTGGTTCAGATTTAGCTGTTTCTGGTCCTGCTGCTGGTTTAACTACGGTTGTCGCTGCCTCTATCATCAGTCTTGGCGATTTTCAAACCTTTTTATTGGCGGTAATTATTGCTGGACTTTTTCAAATATTATTAGGTGTTTTAAAACTGGGCGTTTTTGCCAGTTATTTCCCGAGTTCGGTGATTAAAGGAATGATGGCTGCTATAGGAATTATCTTGATTTCTAAACAAATTCCATTGGCTTTAGGATATAATCAACCCGATTTTTGGACCAGTGGTTTTGTACAAATTTTCACTTCTAAAAATTTCTTAGGAAACCTGGTAGAGTTTAATTCTCATATTACCAGAGGTGCAGTTTTTATTTCTGTGATTTCTTTAGCGATTTTAATTCTGATGAAGAAACCACAATTTCAAAAATTCAATAAGATTCCCGCTCCACTTTTGGTGGTTATTTTTGGAATTTTAATCAACTTTTTAATGAATTATTTCGGTTCTTCTTATGCTTTAAAGCCAAATCAATTGGTTAATATTCCAGAAAACATGTTTGCAGAAATTAAATTCCCCGAATTTTCTAAAATTCTGAGTAACCAAGAAATCTGGAAAGATGGAATTCTCATAGGAATTTTGGCCACGCTAGAAACTTTGCTTTGTATAGAAGCGATGGATAAACTAGACCGTCATAACAGAATTACTCCTGTAAACCGCGAACTGATTGCACAGGGAATTGGTAATTTCCTATGCGGACTTTTAGGTGCAATTCCCATCACCGCAGTCGTAGTAAGAGGTTCTGCTAATATAGAAGCTGGCGCAAAAACTAAAGTTTCAGCCTTCATGCATGGAGTATTTTTATTGCTCTCTGTATTGCTGATTCCGTTTTTGATTAACATGATTCCATACGCTTCTTTATCTGCTATTTTGATTATTACAGGTTTTGGATTGACAAGAATTGAGATTTATAAACATCTCTTTAAACTCGGTTTAAAACAGTTTATTCCGTTTATTGCCACTATTATTATTATCCTTGTAACAGACTTACTCATTGGAGTTTCTATTGGTTTATTGATTTCTATTTATTACATCATCAAAGAAAATTTCAAAGAAAACTACGAAATAGAAAAAACACATTTTCAAGGTATTGACCAATATAAATTGAAACTTCACAGCAATGTAACTTTCATCAATAAAGTGAAAATTAAAAATGCTTTGGATAAAGTTCCTGCTTATTCTGTATTAACTATTGACGGCTCCGAAGTTCATTTTATCGACCATGATGTTTTAGAAATTATTTCAGATTTCAAAAATAAAGCACATGACAGACATATCCAGCTTCAAATGATTAATATAGAAACCGTAGAAACTGCTGCAATTTCTCACTAAAAAAAGCCTCCAAAAAATGAAGGCTTACTGTCTAAAAATCAAATACTGAAAATATGAAGTAAAGTTGTCTGTTTAAATGTTATTTGTTTTTACGGCAAGTTCGTATACATTTCCTCGCATTAAAAACTTTATTCTTTCTCTAGTCGTTACGGTATTTACACCGCTTTCATCTGTGATAATAATTCTATCTCCTGGTGCAATATTTTGGTCAGACAAAATATCTTCTGGCAGCATATCATTTTCTGCTTTTTTCATGTCAAAAAGAATTTGGTCTGCCATTTCTTGAAATCCTTCTGCATCAGAATAAAGCACTCTATAATTGGGATGATCTGGTAATTCTACCTTAAAAGGTTTTTTACTTTCTACCAACTTCGCCGAATCATTCGGTGTAGGATTATCAGAACCATCTGTAAAACCTACTTCTACCAATTCACCTTGGTGTTCATTGGCATAATTTACCGCATCTTCATAGTTGGCAAAATTGGTGGTCACCGTATATTGGTCAAATTCATAATGCTGTAATCTATCTTCGGTGTGATGTGTAGTCATTTTGTAAAAATTTTGTGATTTGGTTAAGACAAAGATAGATGGACACGTCTCCAAATGTTTTATACAATTATATTAAATGCTTTCAAAATTGTGAGATGATGATATTTTTTGATTAATTTTAAGCACTCATTTTAAAAATATGAATTAATGCTTAAGAAAACGTTTATTATAGCGACATTATTTCAGGCTGCTGCTTTTTTTGGTCAGCAATACGGTGGAATGTGGATTCCTACTGAAATTAATGAAAAAGAGATGAAATCTTTGGGAATGAAAATTAAAGCCCAAGACATTTGGAACACTGAAAAACCGAGTATTAAAGACGCTGTAGTTCAGTTTGACGGAGGTTGTACCGCAGAAATAATTTCTCCGAAAGGTTTATTATTAACCAATCACCACTGCGGTTATGATAACATCCAAAGCCATTCTACCGTAGAAAATGATTTATTGACCAATGGATTTTGGGCAAAAAACATGGGGGAAGAATTGCCAAACCCAGGTGTTACCGTAGATTTTGTTACGGATATTAAAGAAATTACTCAAGATATTTTAGGCAATACTTCTTCATTAAGCGGAGCAGAATTGACTAAAAAAATCAATGAAAATATAGACGCTTACAAGAAATCTCAAAAAATAGAATCTTACCAAAGTATTATTGTAAGACCTATGTTTGCAGGGAATAAATATTATGCATTTGTAGTAGAAACCTATAAAGACATTAGATTAGTAGGAGCACCACCACAAAGCATTGGTAAATTCGGTTCTGATACGGATAACTGGGTTTGGCCAAGACATACTGGTGATTTTTCTATGTTTAGAATTTATGCTGACAAAAACAACAAACCAGCGGAATACTCTAAGGACAATGTTCCTTTTACGCCAAAACATTTCTTACCGATTTCTGTAAAAGACATTAAAGAAAATGATTTCACTTTCGTTTTCGGATTTCCGGGCAGAACCAATGAATATTTGCCAAGCGTAGCGATTGAAAAAATCATCACAGATACCAATCCTGCGAGAATTGAAGTAAGAGATATCGCTCTAAAAACTTTAGATGAAAAAATGCGTGCAGATGATGCTACCAGAATTAAATATGCTTCTAAATACGCTTCTGTTGCCAACTATTGGAAAAAATGGATTGGCGAAACAAAAGGTCTTAAAAAATCAAATGCTGTTGCCAAAAAACAAGCTTATGAAAGTTCTTTAGTGGCTAAAAATTCAGAAATTAAAACGTCTCTTGATGAATTTAAAAAACTGTATGACCAACAAGCGCCTTATGCTTTAAATAACGCTTATTACAGTGAAATTCTACGAAATGCTGAAACATTAACGCTTGCTAATCTGTATTATACTTTTGTTCAAAATTATGAAGCAGGGAAAATAGATAACAAAACTGTTCAAGGATTCAAAAACAGACTTTCTGGCATTTATAAAGATTATGATGGCGAATTAGATGCTAAAGTAACCGCTAAACTTTTGGCTTTATACGCCAATAAAACCGCACCAGAATTTTTACCAGAAGGTTTTGCTCAATTTAAAGATGTGAACCAAAATCTTCAAGTTCTTGAAAACTGGAGCAGAAATTCTGTGATTTCAGGAAGAAATTCAGTAAACGGAGCTACCGTTTATTCTAATATTGACCAAGTTTTCTCAAATCTTCCAGAATTGGTAAAAACTCTGAAAGCTGACCCTATTTATCAGACTTTAACCAAAATGAGAGAAACTTATGTAACTAAAGCAGATGCTCAATATGTAGGTTTACAAAGTAAAATAGATGCTTTGCAAAAGAAATATTTAGCGCAAATGATGGCTACAGATACCGAAAGAAAATTTTTCCCAGATGCCAATTCTACACTGAGAGTGACTTACGGAAAAGTGAAAGGTTCTAATCCTGCAGATGCGATTTCTTACCACTACGAAACTACTTTAGATGGTGTAATGGAAAAATATATTCCGGGCGATTATGAATTTGATGTTCCACAAAAATTGATTCAGTTATACAACACCAAAGATTATGGCGATTACAAAAATGCTGCTGGAAAAATTCCATTAGCATTTACCGCAACCAACCACACCACTGGTGGAAACTCAGGAAGTCCAGCTCTCGACAAAAAAGGAAACCTTATCGGTTTAAATTTTGACAGACAATGGGAAGGCACGATGAGTGACATTAATTTTGACCCTAGATTCAGCAGAAATATTATGGTTCAGACCAAGTATATTTTATTTATCATCGATAAATTTGCTGGAGCAAGATGGCTATTAGACGAAATGAAAATTGTAAAATAATTTTCGATAAAATATTTTAGTAAGAACGCGCCAAAAGGTGCGTTCTTTTTGTATAATCTAAACATAAAAAAAACCTCAGAATTTCTTCTGAGGTCAAACACAAATGATGAAATTTACTCTTACCTCTGTAGAGTTATACAAAGGTAAGTCTATTAAATTTTTTATTTGTTACACTATAACTACCTGATTTTATAAAATTTTCAGTTTTAATATCCAAAAATTTCTTCTAAACTCAGTTCGTGAAAATCTCCTAAGTTTTCAATCGCAGAATGGTCTAAATTTTCTTTTTTGCCCATTATCGCAACGTTATAAGAGATGGGTTTTATTTCTTGATTGTAAAATTGAGTTAAATCTTCCAGCTGTAGATTTTCTATTTCGTGGTAAATTTTTTCTCTAATATCATAATCTATTCCTATTTTTTTAAGATTTAAAAAATTAAAGAAAATATTGGTTCTGGTAATTCGGGTAGAAGCAATTTGTTTCAGCGCAGAATTTTTAGCATTATTAAATTGCGTAGGAATTTGAGGCAAATCTTGCATTAAATCCGCCATCGCATCTACTGCTAAATGCAATTTATTGGCTTGTGTACCAATGTAACTTACCACGTAATTATGTCTATCCAAATAAGTCGCAGTAGAGTAATTTACATACGCAGAATACGCTAAACTCTTGCTTTCTCTGAGCTCCTGAAAAACAATAGATGATAAACCTCTGCCAAAATATTCATTAAAAACATTGATTTTTCCGTAATTTTCTGTATTCAGTTGAGAAGCCCTACCAATTTTACTCATTTCCATTTGTACCATATCATAATTGGTAAAGAATACTTTTCCTTGCGTTTCCAATTCTTGATAAATTTTCGGCTTTGGAATGGTGAGTGTTGATTTTTCTAACAAGGGTTGAATTTTTTCCTTGAACCCCTCAAAATCTTTACCGTAGAAGAAAATTTCATAAGGTAATTGGGTCAAATTCTTCACTTTTTCAGTAAGATGTTCTACTTTTGTTGCTCTCAATTTTTCTTCAGAAATCACATCTCTGAATCTGGAATTTTCACCAAATTTAGCATAATGACTTAATGCCGTCATGATTCTTGACTTGTCTTTTTTAGCCACATTTCGGCTTTCTAAAATCAATTCTATCGTACTTTCATAAACCTCATCATCTGGTTTAACTTCGGTAATCCAATGTTTTAAAAGTTCAAAACCTTTGATTAGATTTTCCTCAAAACCAGTAAGCGAAATAATCATTTGGTCGTCATACGTTTTGAAATCATTACTGATTCCTAATTTAAAAAACTCTTGACTTAATTGATCCGCCGAAAAACGAGAAGTTCCCAAATATTGCAAAACTTGCACCGCTAAGAAAAGCTCTTTATCATGGTCTGTTCCTATTTTGTAAATCAAATGCAACTGCGCAATGTGATTGTATTTATTTCTTACAAAACTGATTTTTTTATCCCCAATTTGAGTTTCCTCAATCATATTTTTATAATCAATAAATTTAGGAGTAATTTCTGAAGATTTTTGGCGAAGAATTTCGGTCAAAAACTCAGATTGTGCTTCTCTATTGATTTTAACAGGAGTAATTCCCGGATTTTCTACTCGAATAAGATTTTCGTTTTCGCCACGTAATTTTTTGACGATCACATAATTTTTTTGGAAGAATTTTTGAGCAAAATCTACCACATCTTGCTTGGTAATTTTCTCAAATTTCTCAATTTCCGAAAGTTCTTCTTCCCAAGTTCTTTCATTGATATAAATCCCGTAAAGCGCTGTTGCTAAACCATCTGCAGTTTCTAGATTTCTGATTTTCTGCAATTTCATATCATTGATAATCGCAGGAATTAACCAATCTGGGAAATCACCATTTTTCACTTTTTCTATCTCTGCCAAAAGCAGTTGTTCTGCCTCTTCTAGAGATTGATTTTCCTTAGGAACAATCATGAGCGAGAACAATCCGTATTGCTTAAAACCCAATTCATAAGCATAACTTCTGAGTGCTTTATGTTTTTGGTTAATGTTTAAATCCAGCAAACCTGCTTCGCCAGTGTTGGAGAGAATCTGAGCCACCATTTCTGCCAAATGCTCCTCTTTGGTTCCATAAGAATCTGTTCGCCAAGCGATGTTTAATCTAGGCGCAGAAGGACTTTTTACAATTCTTTCTACAATTTCAGTTTGAGGTTCTTCTATAATTTTTTCTTTCTTCGGAAGTTCTTTGTACTCAAATTTTCCAAAATATTCATCGACCAAAAGAATGGTTTCTTCGAAATCTAAATCTCCCACCAAAACCATCGCCATATTATTAGGCACATAAAAATCATTGAAATATTGATGAATAGCCTTCATAGAAGGATTTTTCAAATGCTCAGATTTCCCCAAAGTGGTTTGTTGACCATTAGGATGTTTCGGAAAAAGGGCTTCCATAAGTGCATAATTTACCAACCTCACATCGTTATCTTGTGCACGATTAAATTCTTCGTAAACCGATTCTAACTCAGTATGAAAAAGCCTTAAAACCAAACCAGAAAAACGCTCTTTTTCTATTTTGAGCCATTTTTCCAATTCATTATTCGGAATGTTATTTTTATAGACCGTTTCGTCTAACCAAGTGTGAGCATTGGTTCCTGTTGCGCCAAGAGAAGAAATGACTTTGTCATATTCATTGGCAATCGCATATTGACTGGCTCCTTGAGAAATTTCGTCTATTTTTCTATAAATTTCCTTCTTTTTTTCTGGATTTTGCTCGGATTTGTGCAGTTCGTACAAATCAGAAATTTGGTCTAATAATACTTTTTCTTTTTCCCAATCCAGCGTTCCTAATTTGCTCGTTCCTTTGAACATCATATGCTCTAAATAATGCGCCAATCCTGTATTGTCTGATGGATCATTATTGCTTCCCGTTCTTACTGGAATATAGGTTTGGATTCTAGGAGCATCATCATTTTGAGCCAAATAAACCGTTAATCCATTGTTTAATTTGTAGATTCTTACACCCGTTTCATCTCCTTCTACTTGTTGGTAAGTGTACCCGTTTTTATCTGTAAAATTTTTAGTTTTTAATACTAATTTCGTCTGCATTAATTTCTTATTTCTTAATTATTTATTCGGATATTTCTGAATGAGAGCCTGTAAAATTGCCCACGTTTCTATATCTATTTTTCCATCGTAATTCTGTGGTCTAAAATGATATTGGAAAGCCTCAATAGTTTTCTTTGTAGCATCATCCCAAACTCCTGTTTCTGTAATTCCATAGCCAAATTGTTTTAGGGCAATCTGTACTTTCATCACAAAAGCCATCTCATTGATTTTTGCATTAAATTCTTCTGGAATAATCTGCGATTGGAAACTCTGCACTGTAGCATCATCATACCACATTCCTATTCCGTATTCGTCATATAATTTTTTCCAAGGAAATAATGGACCTGGATCTTGTTTACGAGTGGGTGCAATGTCTGAATGTGCTAAAACATTGGTAGGCGGAATTTGATAACGCATTACAATATCTTGAACCAAAGCCGCTACTTTTTTCACTTGATGCTCAGGAAACGGAACGAAAACTCTTTTTCCGTCAACTACTTTAAAACCTTCATTCACGATTTCTATCCCGATAGAAGTATCATTAAGCGTTGCATCTTTTCTCCATGAACTGATTCCTGCGTGATAAGACCTTTTATTTTCGTCTACCAACTGATAAATTTCTATATCGGTAGAATCATTCACCAGATAATGAGAACTTACGGCTTGAGTGGTTAAAACCCTCACAGATTTATCATGATCCAAAGCTGTGTAATGTAAAATCACATATTTCTGTCTGAAATTTTGTGCAATGGCAGGAAAATGATTTCTGGTCACTTTATAACCTTCTGGTTTTGCTCCTACCAAAGAACCATAACTGATGGTGTTATCATTTTTAGTTGGGTCTGCTATATTTACTGTAAAATAATCGCCATGTACATCATGTTTTATCTCCGGTTTAGGAGGTTTTGGTATCGTAGATGTGGTTGGTTGAGGTAAATTATTAGGTTTTGCAATTTCTTTTTGCGATCCGCAAGAAATAATAAAAGATGCTAAACCTATGAAATATAATGAATTACGCATTTTATTGATTTTTTAAAAGATTATTTATTCAAAAATACGAAAATTTTTAGCAATTTTTTTTTGGTTTTTAAGGAAAACTGTCCTATATTTGCACTCGCAATTACGGAAGAGAAGTTCTTAAAAGAATTTGCAAGGAGGGTTGCCGGAGTGGTTAACGGAGCAGTTTGCTAAACTGTCGACTCGCAAGGGTCGCAAGGGTTCGAATCCCTTACCCTCCGCAACCAAGAAATTCGGGGTGTAGCGTAGTCCGGTCATCGCGCCTGGTTTGGGACCAGGAGGTCGCAGGTTCGAATCCTGCCACCCCGACAAAAAAATCGAAAATTTTAAGAAAATTAAGGTTCGTAGCTCAGCTAAATTGAGCATTCCGATTTTAATCGGAACGGTCTCGAGAGAAACCTTTTTAAAAACTTCGGGTGCGTAGCTCAGCTGGATAGAGCATCTGCCTTCTAAGCAGACGGTCTCAGGTTCGAATCCTGACGCGCTCACAGAACCATCACAATCTTGTGGTGGTTTTTTTATGCTTTAAAGCCTACTAACAAAATGACTACTCCGCTGCATGAAGTCAAGAGACCTTGCGATCTTTTAGTCAACATCATCTGGCTATTTTCAGAATCTATTTGTTTCTTTTTTACCCTGTTTTTTGTGTTTTTTGAGACATTTGTTCGAGTCTTGTTCGACTCAAGCTCGAATCAGCTTCGGAAAAAGGGTACTTTTTGCGAACAAAACTCGAGTTTGACTGCCACTTGATTCAAATCAAACCCTTATTTGTTTTCTTCAAAATGCCATATAAAGTTCTGGTATAATAAGAAACAAGCATCTTGCCTTTATCCTGCAAGTAAAGTGCAAGCAGACATTCATTACCCTTTCCTTATACATTCCTTTGACTTTCCTTTGACATTGCTTTGGGTAGAGTTAAGGTTTTGAATAAGCTTTTGATTATCAAGAATACTTTTGTATATTTGGTGGTGTGCAAAATCCCAAGAACGGAAGCAAACTTCCTTCTCGGGACTTCGCAAATCCGCCGAACCGTTGTATGCCATATTAAACCGACTCTCAATCTTAAAAGAAGTGATAAAAAATGAAACTGAAAGTAAAAATCAACAAAATAAAATCAATTGACAGTTTAGAAATTTCTTTACCTATTGAAAAAGGGCTTTATGCTATAACTGGTCAAAATGGGTCGGGAAAAAGCACTGTTGTGACAGCTGCGTCTTGTGTATTTTTTACATTACCAATGAATGATTATTTTGGCGTTACTGAAGAAGATTCAAGAATTGATTTTGAATTAAACGGAGCAAAAAGAGCTTGGTTAAAAGTCGGTGGAAAATGGCAAAAATATTCTGACGGAAAAATGTCAATTAAAGGGTTTTATGAAGGATCTTTAATCTTCGGTAATCGCTTTAGAAATACAAACTACGATACGCTTAAAAAATTAGACTTAATTGACACAACAAAACTAATTCCTGCACCAACTTTTATAAAAGAAAATCTTGGAATTATTTTACAAAACAATAAAAATTTTTACGAAGAATTATTTATTCTTGAAGGTAATAAAATTGACACTAAGTTAAATTTTTCACGAGACATTTTTTATTATAAAAAGGGAGTTAAACGAGTTAGTCAGTTTCATATGTCAACTGGTGAGAACTTAATGGTTAGTATTTTGAATTCAATTTATATAAGAAACAATGACAGAGCAAGTTTGTCTAAACCGTGTTTAATGTTTTTAGATGAAATTGAACTTGCTTTACACCCAAGTTCTTTGAAAAGACTAATTCAATTTTTAAAAGAAATTTCTAATGCTTTCAATTATGCAATTTATTTTTCAACTCATTCTATTGAATTAATTTCAGGTATAAAACCTGATAATATTTTTTTCATTGAAAGATATCCTGATGATACACTTGAAGTATTAAATCCGTGTTATCCAGCTTATGCGACCAGAATTTTATATGACCATTCTGGATATGACCATATATTTTTGGTTGAAGACGATTTAGCAAAGTCAATTATAAATAGAATTTTAAAAAATAAAAATTTACTTTCAAATAGACTTGTTCACGTTTTACCTTGTGGTGGCTACTCAAATGTAATTGATTTAGCAGAAGAAGTAATAAATAGCAACTTAGTTGGTAAAACGTCTAAAATTATGATTATTCTTGATGGTGATGTCAAAACTGAAGCAGACAATTATTACGCAAAAAAAGGATATAAAAACAATATACCATTAAATTATCTTCCTATAAAAAGCTTAGAGAAATATTTAAAAGAAAATTTAATTTTTAATGTTAACAAGGAACTGTTTAAACTATTAAATGATTATGTATTTCAACAAAAAAGTTTACAATTATTAATCCAAGAATATCAAAATGAAAACGACACTTCAAAAGACAATAATGGAAAAACTTTCTATAAATATATTGACACAGAGCTTAGAGCTAGGAACAAAACAAGAGAAGATGTTGTAGAAATGATTGTTGGTTATCTTTTTGACAAATCTGACCCAAAAATAAATAATATCACAACTTTTTTACAGAAACAATTAATATAATACGGCATACAACGGCAGTAACTGTTGCACAACTCTTTTTTTTAGAAAATAGTTTTCAAAAAATAAAAATTTAGACCTCTTTAGAAGCAATTTTAGAGAGGTTTGTTTTTTAGTTAAGATTAAGCAGATACGCTCACCGTTTAGATTCCTGCCACGTAAACAAAAGAGAAATCAGAAATGATTTCTCTTTTTTTGTTTTATATCCGTTTTGTTTTCAATATTTTTGAAAAATGAAAAATTTGGTAATTATTGGTAAGGTTTTTCCAGAACCTAATTCTACAGCTGCCGGTTCTAGAATGATTCAATTGATGGATTCATTCTTAACTCAAAATTATCAAATCACCTTTCTTTCCACTGCTTCAGTTTCAGAAAATAGCTTTGATTTGAGTTCTAAAAACATCTCTTTTCAAAATATTGTTTTGAATGATAGTAGTTTTGATGAACTCATCAAAAATCTAAACCCAGAAATCGTCATTTTTGACAGATTTACTACTGAAGAACAATTCGGATGGAGAGTTTCTGAGCAAGTTCCAAATGCTATAAAAATCTTAGACACAGAAGATTTACACTTCCTAAGAAATGCCAGAGAAAAAGCGTTTAAACAAAATAAAATTTTAGAAAATTCAGATTTAATCAATGACGTTTTCAAGCGTGAATTAGCTTCCATTTTAAGATGCGACCTTTCCCTCATCATTTCTGAATTCGAGATGAATTTACTCATTGAAAAGTTTAAAATTGACGAGAATATTCTCTTTTATCTTCCACTTTTTGGAGATATTAAAAAAACTGAAACTTCCTTTTCAGAAAGAAAAAATTTTATCAGCATCGGTAATTTTTTACACGAACCGAATTGGCACACTGTTCTTCAACTCAAAAAACTTTGGAAAGACATCAAAAACCAACTTCCAGAAGCCGAAATTCATATTTATGGTGCTTACGCAAGTGAAAAAGTCTTTCAGTTGCATAATGAAAAAGAAGGTTTCATCATCAAAGGAAGAGCCGAAAATGTAGAAATTATTTTTAACACTGCTAAAGTTTTACTCGCACCCATTCCTTTTGGAGCTGGAATTAAAGGTAAATTGCTCGAAAGCATGCAATTTGGATTACCCAATGTTACTTCCGCAGTTGGTGCAGAAGCGATGCATGGAAACCTTGACTGGAATGGTTTTATTACCGATAACGAAACGGAATTTGTAGAAAAAGCAGTTCTACTCTATCAAAATGAAAATTTTTGGCAAAAATCTCAAGAAAACGGTTATCTAATTGCTAAAAATTTATTCAAAAAAGAGATTTTTGAGAAAGATTTCACAGCAAAAATAGATTGGATTTCAGAACATTTACCAGAACATAGAAACACTAATTTTCTAGGGCAAATTCTTCAACATCATACTTTGCAAAGCACTAAATATTTAAGTAAATGGATTGAGGAAAAGAATTCTAAAAATCAATAATATAATTCTTCCCTTTTATTTCTTTTAGTTTCCGTATTTTTACACATTCAATTCAAATAAGGCAAAAAAAGCCTTTTGAAAAACCTATGAATACAGAAAATTTAAAAATTCAGATAAAAACATTTTTTGGTTTAGAAGAAGTTCTTGCCGAAGAAATTAAAAAGTTAGGCGGAAGAAAAGTAGAGATTAAAAACCGCGCCGTAAACTGCGAAGGCGACCTTGGTTTTCTATACAAAATCAATTATTCTGCCAGAACAGCTGTTAAAATTTTGGTTCCTATTGCTACTTTTAAAGCTTGGAATGAAAATAAATTGTATGACAAAATTTTCGATTTTCCTTGGGAAACCGTGATGAGTGTAGATCAAACTTTCGCGATAGATTCTACGGTTTATTCTGAAACATTCAAACATTCACAATTTGTAGCATTGAAAATGAAAGATGCGATTTGTGATTATTTTGTGATGAAAGAAAGACGCAGACCAGACGTTGACCCGAAAAATCCTGACATCAAATTCCATCTTCATATTGATAGAGAATTGGTTACGATTTCTTTGGATTCTTCTGGAGATCCTTTATTTAAGCGTGGTTACCGAAAAGAACAAGGAGAAGCGCCGATTAATGAAGTTCTCGCTTCAGGAATGTTGCAATTAGCAGGTTGGGACGGAAAAGGCAATTTCCTTGATCCAATGTGCGGAAGTGGAACGCTTTTAATCGAAGCAGCAATGTTGGCGATGGATTTACCTGCACAAATTTTTAGAAAGAAATTCGCTTTCCAAAATTGGAAAAATTACGATGCGGAATTATTCACCAAAATCAAAGAATTTAGAATTAATAGAGTTAAAGAATTTACAGGAAAAATTGTAGGTTACGACATTGATGCAAGAATGCTGAATGCTGCTAGAATCAACATAGAAGCCGCAGAAATGGAAGATGTAATTGAAGTAAAAAAACAGAATTTCTTTGAATCTGAAAAAGATATGTTCCCGTTGTTAATGGTTTTCAATCCGCCTTATGATGAGAGAATTACGATTAACGATCCTGATTTTTACAAAAAAATTGGTGATACTTTTAAACAAAAATATCCGAATACTTTGGCTTGGATGATTTCATCAGATTTAGAAGGCGTAAAAAATGTAGGTTTGAGACCTTCCCGAAAAATAAAACTCTTCAACGGAAAATTAGAATGCCGTTTCCTACAATACGAAATGTACGAAGGCACGAAGAAAATTCATAAATTAGAAAAGTAAATTTTTAACCGCAAAAGAGACAAAAGAAATGTTTGAAAACAAGTATTTCAAAAGAACAAAAAGCAAATTTCAAAATAAATTTAAACCTTTTTAGACTTTTGAAATCCTTAAAAAAGAGATAAAGCTTTTGTCTCTTTTGTGGTTTAATTACTATCTTTACAACTCAATTTTAAAAAATCCAATGCAAAATACAGCTCAACAATTTAGCGAAGTTATTCATCAATGTCGTGATTTGTTTTCTAAAAAATTACAAGATTACGGTGCAGCTTGGCGTGTTTTAAGACCAAGTTCTATTACCGACCAAATTTACATTAAAGTTAATAGAATCCGTACTTTACAGATGACTGACGTAAAAATGGTAGATGAACACGAAGAAGATGAATTTATAGCGATTGTGAACTACTCCATCATTGGTTTAATACAATTAGAAAAAGGTTTTTCTGAAAATTTAGACGAAGACAGAACTGAAATTCTGAAATTATATGATGATTACGCTCAAAAAGCAAAAGATTTAATGCTTCGTAAAAACCACGATTATGGTGAAGCTTGGCACGAAATGAGGATTTCATCCATCACCGATTTAATTTATCAAAAAGTTCTTCGCACAAAACAAATTGAAGATAATCAGGGAAAAACTCTGGTTTCAGAAGGTTTAGACGCTAATTATTTTGATATGCTGAATTATGCAGTTTTCTGTCTCATTAAGTTTTCGGAAGAAAAAAAATAAGGCTTCGACTCCGCTCAGCCTGACAAAAACAAATACCAAACTAAAAAAAATGAAAAGAATTTTAAGATACATTATTGCCGTTATTTTCATTGCATCTGGCTTTGTGAAAGCAATAGATGTGAAAGGTTTTTCTTTTAAACTCGAAGAATATTTTTCGCCAGACGTTTTTAATTTGACTTTTTTACAGAATTTCACTTTAGAAATTGCAATTTTTGTAGTCGCATTAGAACTAGTTTTAGGATTAATGCTTTTGTTAAAGATGAAGCTAAAATACACACTTATTTCGTTAATTGCATTGTGCGTTTTTTTTGCATTTCTTACGTTTTATTCGGCTTATTTTAATAAAGTTACAGACTGCGGTTGTTTTGGAGATGCCATCAAATTCACACCTTGGCAAAGCTTCTGGAAAGACATTACGTTGCTTTTCGGTTTACTTATTTTATGGTTTTTAAATAAAAAATCAGACACATTAAATAATGAAAAAGGATTACTTAAAATACCATTTCTCGGAGTAGGAATTTTGGTTTCTGCTTTCATCATTTATTACGGAATTGCACACGAACCTTTGATTGATTTCAGAGATTATAAAATTGGGACTGATTTAAATCTTGAGAAACAAAAAATATCGGCCAATCCTTCGGAATACAAAACTTCTTACACGCTGAAAAACAACAAAACTGGCGAGGAAAAAGTGGTAGGACAAGATGATTTTGTGAACCAAAAAGAATATTGGGAAGAAGGAACGCCTTGGCAAATTCAGAAAGGGAAAGAAGTGTCTGTTTTGGTGAAACAAGGCTATCAATCTTCTATTGATAAATTTAAATTAGAAGACGAAAACGGAAATGATGTTACTGACCAAATTCTTCATTTACCGAAAGTGTATTTGATTTTCACTTATAAACCAAAGGAAATTTCTTACGGAGCACATCCATCAGAAGAAATTCAAGAAAAACTAGAAATGGTAGCTGGAAAATCTCCAATTTATGAAATCTCAACAGAAAAATCAGATTTATTAGGTTTTCAACATTTAACCATGGATGCAACAGCTATCAAAACTATTGCAAGAAGCAATCCTTTTGTTTTGGTCTTAGAAAACGGTAAAATTGTAGAAAAGAAAAGTTTGGAAGATTTTTTAAAACATTAAAATAAAAAACTTTGCGCTCATTGCGAAAAACTTAGCGACTTTGCGTGAAAAAAAAATAAATAAAAATAAAATGAGAAAAACCAACAAATCCATCGCAGGATATCACTTATTGATGATTCTTTCGGCAGTAGATTATAAATTTCATGCAGGCGAAGAAAAAGTCATCAGAGAATATCTAGAAGAAGAATTTCCGTTCCATGTGAATTTGGATAACGAGTTAGAAGTGATTTCTGCGCTTCAACCTAGCGATTGGAAAGACCATTTTGAGTTTCAGGCACATTGTTTCCTAGACGATTCTACCGAAAAAGAACGTAAAGAATTCAAACAATTTGCAAAAAAACTCATCAAAGCAGATACCAACGTTTCAGACAGAGAGCACGATTTCTACTCTTTGATGAAAACCATTTGGAAAATGTAATTTTTTGAATTTTCTTTTCCTCAATCCTAAAGGAAGGAAAATTCAAAATAAACTGATTCAATTCATACCCTCAAATTTCTGTAAATCTTTAAAAATTCAGAAATTTGCAAAAATTTAAAATTTAACCTCAATACTTTATAGAAATGAGAAAAAACATTGTAGCAGGAAACTGGAAAATGAACAAAAACGTGATTGATGCTCAACAATTAATGGCTCAATTATTAGATTATAAAAAAGCAAATACCACCAATTGCGAAGTGTGGATTGCTCCTCCTTCATTATATTTAATGATGGCTAGAGATGTATTTGAAAACAATGAAATCGGTGTTTTTTCACAAGATATGAGCGAATACGAAAGTGGCGCTTACACCGGTGAAATTTCTGCAGATATGTTGCAATCTATCGAAGCAGACGGTTCTATCATTGGACACAGTGAACGCAGACAATACCACGGAGAAACAGATTCTCACTGCAATAGAAAAGTAAAATTGGCTTTAGACAAAGGTTTAACTCCAATCTATTGTAACGGAGAAACTCTGGAACAAAGAAAATCTGGACAACATTTAGAAGTGGTAAAAAACCAAACCGAAACTGCTCTTTTCACGCTTTCTGCGGAAGAAATTAAAAAAGTGGTGATCGCTTACGAACCAGTTTGGGCGATTGGAACTGGCGAAACTGCCACTCCAGAACAAGCGCAAGAAATTCACGCGCACATCAGAAGTCTTATCGCCACAAAATACGGACAAGAAGTTGCCAACGAAATTTCAATTTTGTATGGCGGTTCTGTAAAACCAGACAATGCGAAAGAGATTTTTTCTCAGCCAGACATTGACGGTGGTTTAATTGGTGGAGCTGCTTTAAAATTAGAAGATTTTTCTAAAATTATTGAAGGTTTTAATCAATAAGAGCCAAGTAAAAATAACCAAGTAAAAAGTAAAAGTCGGGAATTATTCTCGGCTTTTTTTGTAGCACACGTTTTGGATTTTTTTCAATTTCAGACACGCTTTCCGCACTCGCTTTTTAAAAATTTTTCTCAAAAAATTTTTAAAAGAGCTCAAACAATGCTACAATCGTGGCTGAAATTCACGGACAGTTTTTCTTTTCAATTTTTAAAATTTTCCAGATTTTTTTTAGGTTCCATAGGAACCAAATGTGTGTAATAAAAAATTTCCGCAAAATAAAAGCGTTCCGCAGGAACGCAATGTCTTAATTACACTTAAAAAATATAGCGTTCCTACGGAACGCAACAGCAAAACGCAAAATGATTTCATACACATTACGTTCCTTCGGAACGATTTTTAAATTGAAAAATATTAATAATATTCAAAACTTTGGAAACAATTTACACTCGCTCCAAAAAAAACAATCTATCGCTCCTACGGAGCTCAAAAAAATCTCCACAAAATTTTTCTACAAACCTTTTGTTCCTATGGAACAATCTTTCCAGAAGTGAAACTTCTCAAAAATTTTAAACAAACCTTGTCAACTTTGTGACAAACTTGGAAAACTTCGTGTTACAAAAACTTTACGAAAAACTTTACCCTATTACGTAAAACAAATTCCGTAAATTTGCAAATCTCGTAACCCGAATCTCGCAACTCGAAACAATTATCAAATGAACAACTATACCGAATTCAACTTCAAAATACAACCGCTAGAACCTTGGAACGAAATCTTAATGGCAGAACTTATTGAAATAGGTTTTGACAGTTTTACCGAAGAATTAGAAGGCATTTTAGCATATATTCCAACGGATTTGGTAAACGAAGAGAATTTCAAAACCCTAGAAATTTTCAACAATGAACTTGTAAAAATTTCTTACACTTTCCAAGAAATGCCGAACATCAACTGGAACGAAGAATGGGAAAAAAACTTCTCTCCAATTAATGTAGAAGACAAAGTCTTAATTCGTGCAGAATTTCACGAGCCAAACCCTGCGATGGAAGAAATCATTATTCAGCCGAAAATGTCTTTCGGAACGGGGCATCATCCTACCACACATTTAATGATTCAGCAAATGCTGGAAATGGATTTCAAAGACAAAAAAGTTTTGGATATGGGTTGCGGTACATCCGTTTTAGCGATTTATGCCAAAATGAAAGGTGCAAAAGATGTTTTGGCGATTGACATTGACGAATGGTCGGTTGAAAATTCCAAAGAAAACGCTGAGAGAAACAATGTGGAACTTAGAATTGAACTGGGAACTGCTGAAAATTTAGGCAAAGAAAAATTTGACATTATCTTAGCAAATATCAACAGAAATATCTTGATTTCAGACATCCCAACTTACGTAAAAGACATGAATGAAGGCAGCGAATTATTGCTTTCTGGCTTATGTTTCTTTGATGTAGATGATATTCTAGAAGTTTGCACAGAACAAGGTCTAAAACTCAAAAACAAACAACAGCGAGAAGAATGGTGCAGCTTGCTTTTGGAGAAATAAATTTTTAGAAAAACGCTCAAATGAATTTGAGCGTTTTTTTATTTCCACATCATGTTCAAAATCATTAAATTTGCGTCTTTACAAAAACATATATAGAAAGCATTATCAATATGACTTCACAAGAAATACGCCAACAGTTTTTAGATTTTTTCAAAAGCAAAGGACACTTAATTGTTCCTTCTGCTCCAATTGTGCTGAAAGATGACCCTACTCTAATGTTTTCCAACTCTGGAATGACACAGTTTAAGGACTATTTCCTTGGTTACAAAGAACCAAAAGCACCTAGAATTGCCGATACTCAAAAATGTTTGAGAGTTTCTGGAAAACACAATGATTTGGACGATGTAGGTCGTGATACATATCACCACACCATGTTTGAAATGTTGGGAAATTGGAGTTTTGGAGATTATTTCAAAAAAGAAGCCATCGATTTTGCTTGGGAATTACTGACAGAAGTTTATAAAATTCCAAAAGAAAATCTATATGTAACCATTTTTGAGGGAGACGCTTCAGAAAATTTAGAGCGCGACCAAGCTGCTTATGATTTCTGGAAAGCTCACATTTCAGAAGATAGAATCATCAACGGAAACAAGAAAGATAATTTCTGGGAAATGGGCGAATCTGGACCTTGTGGACCTTGTTCAGAAATTCACGTAGACCTACGTTCTGACGAAGAAAAAGCAAAAACTCCGGGAGTTCTACTGATTAACCAAGATCATCCTCAAGTTGTAGAAATTTGGAATAACGTATTCATGGAGTTCAACAGAAAAGCTGATGGAACTCTAGAAAAACTTCCTGCGCAACATGTAGATACAGGAATGGGATTTGAGAGACTTTGTATGGCGTTGCAAGGTAAAAAATCTAATTATGATACCGATGTTTTCACTCCGCTGATTGCAAAAGTAGAAGAACTTTCTGGCAAAAAATATGAAGGAATTTTAGAAAACGAAAAAGATATTGCAATTAGAGTTGTGGTAGACCATATTCGTGCGGTTGCTTTTGCCATTGCAGACGGTCAATTGCCTTCTAATGGTGGTGCTGGTTACGTAATTCGTAGAATTTTGAGACGTGCCATTTCGTATTCTTACCGATTTTTAGATATGAAAGAACCTTTCTTATATGAATTGGTGGCTGTTCTTAAAAATCAAATGGGCGCTTTCTTCCCAGAAATTGTGAAGCAAGAAAAATTGGTGACTGAAGTGATTAAAGAAGAAGAAAATTCTTTCTTAAAAACCATCGAACACGGTTTGGTTCGTCTAGATCACATTATCAAAGACGCCATTGCTAAAAACGAAAAAGTATTACCAGGAACTGAAGTTTTTGAACTTTACGATACTTACGGTTTCCCAGCCGATTTATCTAGAATTATTGCCGAAGAAAAGCAATTAACTGTAGATGAAAAAGGCTTCGATGAAGAAATGGAAAAACAAAAACAACGTTCTAAAAAATCATCGGCGCAAAAAGTTTATGACTGGGTAATTTTAGAAGAAAAACCTGAAACTTTCGTAGGTTATGACCAAACTTCTTCTGAAACTTACATTACAAGATATAGAAAAGTAGAAAATAAAGACGGAGAATTCTTCCAAATTGTACTGAATAAAACGCCTTTCTATCCTGAAGGTGGTGGTCAGGTTGGTGACAAAGGAATTCTTATCCCAAGTTATGCAGAAGGTTTTGACCTTACTAATCCTGCTGCTTTTGACAGAAAAAATTCTACTGAAATTTTAGAAGTTTTAGAAACTAAAAAAGAAAATAACCTCATCATTTCTTTGGTGAAAGAATTGCCAAAAGATGCAGGAGCGCTTTTCTACGCAGAAGTAAATACCGCAGACAGAAAAAACACTCAAGCGAATCACTCTGTAACACACTTGTTGCACGAAGCTTTGAGAGACGTTTTAGGAACTCACGTAGAGCAAAAAGGTTCTTATGTAGGTCCAGAATATTTGCGTTTTGACTTCTCGCATTTTTCTAAAATGAATGAAGAAGAATTGGCTTTGGTGGAAGAAAAAGTTAATGCTAAAATCAAGGAAAATATCCCGTTACAAGAATTCAGAAATATCCCGATTCAGGAAGCGCTAGACAAAGGAGCAATGGCACTTTTCGGAGAAAAATATGGTGACAATGTAAGAATGATTCAGTTTGGCAGTTCTAGAGAATTATGTGGTGGGACTCACGTAAAATCTACTGGCGAAATTGGGCATTTCAAATTGGTTGCAGAAAGTTCTACTGCTGCTGGAATTAGAAGAATAGAAGCGATTTCTGGTGATAAAGCAACGGAATATTTCAAAAATTTAGAAAACCAACTGAAAGAAGTTTCTGCTTTGTTAAAATCTAAAGATTTAGTAAAATCTATCGAAAAATTATTAGAAGAAAATACTGCACTAAAATCTGAAGTTGAAGCTTTGAAAAAAGAAAAAGCAAAAGGCGAAATTAACGATTGGAAAAACGCTTTCGTACAAAAAGGCGACAAGCAATTATTGGTAAAACGAACTTCTCTTGACGCTGGTTCTGTAAAAGATATTGTCTTCCAATTGAAAAAAGAAATTCCAAATTCTGTAACGATTGTGATTTCTGACGCAGGCGAAAAACCAATGATTACTGTAGGAGTTTCTGCAGATTTAGAAGCAAATTATCATGCTGGAAACATCGTAAAAGAACTCGCAAAAGAAATTCAAGGTGGTGGTGGTGGAAACCCAGGTTTCGCAACTGCCGGTGGAAAAAATCTTGCAGGAATTGAAAATGCTTTGAATAAAGCAATGGAAATTTAATTTTACGAAAATTTAAAATATTTTAACCCTTTCAAGAAAATTGAGAGGGTTTTTTAATAAAAATTTGTGATTTCATGTGCGTTTGTGTAACATTTTAATCCATAGTTTTGTCTTATTAGAAAAAACCAAATGAAACAAACTTTATCGGCGCTATTTCTCTTTTTTTTACTTTATATTTTTCTCAAAATCAACTTCAAGTTATCAATGTTAAAAATCAAAAAGCGGTCTACAATGCTGCCGTATATTGTGATGATGATTTACTAGGAAAAACTGATGCAAATGGGAAATTAACCTTCAAAACCAAATGTAAAAAAGTAGAAATTTTTGCCAATAATTTTGAAGATAAAGAAGTGAGCGTACAAAAAGAGATGAAAGTTTCTTTGACGCCAAGTAAAGAAAAAACGGGAAACATAGACAAAGTTATTCTCACCGATAAAAGTGACGCAAAAGCTCTGAAAATTCTAGACGAATTCAATAAAAATTACAAAAAAAACAGTCCACAAGCGTTAGATTCTTATCATTTCAAATCATACAGTAAAATTTCGATTGATGTAGACCAAGATTCTATCGCAGATTATCAAAATTTTCTCGCCAAAAGAACAGATTCTTTGGCAAAAATTGAGAAAAGAACGTTCAAACAAAAAGACAAAGAAAAGAAAGATTCACTTCTGGGCGAAGATTTCGTAAATGCAACCAAGGAAAGTCAGTTTTTTCTTTGGGAAAAAGCTACAGAACATCAATTTTCTCAAAAATACGGCGACAAAACCAATATTTTAGACAGCAGAATGTCTGGTTTCCCAAATCCAATTTATGAAGCTTTGGCATTGAATATTTCTTATCTCAATCGTATTCCGAGGCAGTTAAGCCCAGAAAATCGCAACATTTATCGTTATTATCTTTCAGACACTATTGAAATTGACAATAGAAAAACTTATGTGATTAAATTCAAAGAAATCACCAATAAATTGAAGCAAAATCCGAGAAAATACAATGGTAAAATTTACATTGACGCAGAAAATTATGCCTTAAAAAAACTGGAAACCAGCAGTAAAAAACGAAACGAAGGAAGCGGAACCATCATTTGGAAACCGATTAACAATAAATGGTTTTTGGTTTCTGAAAACCTGAAAGTAAAAATGGGCGACTCTCGTTTTGAAACAGCCAAAAAAGACAGTGTGAAAAAAGACGAAAAGCAAAAGTTCAAAACCAAAAAATTTGGTAATTTTCTGTATGTCAAAAACCAATATTTTGATTTTGAAACCAATATTACTCAACAAAAAAGTGATTTTTCTGGCTATTCTTTAGAAGTAAAAAACGCAGATGGAAGCTTGCTTTCTCAATACAGAACCGATTCTTTATCTGCTAGAGAAAGTGCAACGTATCAAAAAATAGACACTTTAGTCAAAAAAGCAGATGTTGAAAAAAGAGTGAGCCTCATCACCAATTTATTGAAGGGAAATATCCGCTATAAAATGCTGGATTTCGACCTTACCAAAATTTTTAATTACGATAAATATCAAGGTGTAAGATTGGGAGCTGGCGCAAAACTCAACGAAAAATTTTCTAAAACTTTTTCGCCGGATGCTTATTTCGGCTTTGGTTTTAGAGACCACACTTGGAAATATGGCGCAGGTTTAGATGTGAAACTTTCAGAAAAAAGAACTTCTATTTTCAGAGTAGATTATTCTGATGATATTTTTGCGGCTGGAAGAATCAACAAAACTTTTTGGGACAGTTCCATGAAATTCAATGAATTGAACATGGATATTTACAATGACCATTTTTACAGAAATCAGCAATTTGGAGCCTCGTTTTTGTATGATGTAAGCAATTCTTTGAGTGCAAAATTGGCTTTAACCCGAGAAAAACAAAATGCGTTGTTTGATTATCAATACCAAAACTTCGCCAATGATTTTCAGAATTTCAGCGCTACTCTATCTCTAAAATATGCGCCAAAAGATAAAAATTTGATGACTCCTTCAGGAAAATTGACGTATCAAAAAGGTTATCCTCAGTTTTATGTGAATTTCGAAAAAGGTTTTGAAATTATGGGCGGAAAATTAGATTACAATCGTTTAGATGCTTTTGCGATTCATCAATTCAAGTCTAAAATCGGAACTTCTCAAATTAAAATTTCTGGAGGTATTTCTTCGGGAAGCGCTCCTATTTGGAAGAATTTTGAAATTGTAGGAGACCTCAATGCTTTTTCTACAAGTCTTTTTTCTAAAATCAATACGCCATCTACTTTTAGTTTTGTGACGATGCCATCTGGAAGTTTTTATGTAGATCAATTTGCTGCGCTTCATTTTTCTCAAGAATTGCCATTTCAATTTAAGACCTTCGGAAATAGAGTTTCTACGATAAAATTAGCATATCATTCAGCGATTGGTGGCTTTAAAAATCCTGAAAACCATCAGTTTGATTTTAAAGTTTTAGACCATCCTTATCAAGAAGTTGGTGCAGTTTGGAACCGATTTTTAGGAAGAGGATTTGATGTAGGCTTTTTCTACCGATTAGGATATTATCAAACTTCAGAATTTAAAGATAATTACGGAATTCAGATTAAATTAAGTGGTTTTTAGAGAAAAACAGGTTCAATAATCATTTCCACATTCCAAGTTTTAGCTTTCGGGCGTTTCTTTCTGCTTGAGTGAATTTTTCTACATATTTCACATTCGGTGGAAAAGTAGAAACTACGGCGTAACCTTTTTCTACCAAATATTGGTTCAAAAAGATGCCATTTTCGAGGTAAACATAAGCTAAAACTCTGCCGTATCTGTCTGTTTTTTGAACATCAAAAGTCAGTTTCACCTTTTTATTTCTCAAAAGTTGAGTAACAAAAATTTTAGCTTCGGTTCCGAAGTATTCTTTACGAACTTTCACACCTAAGTTTCTAGTTTCTGGCGCATCAATACCTATTAATCTGATTTTATATTTTTCTGATGATGAAGTAGTGACGTAAAAAGTATCGCCATCTGTAATTTTAGAAACTTTGTACCAAGTATTTTCTTGTAATTGAGCTTGAGCAAAGAAAAACAGAAAAGTAAAAAGGAAAATGAGTTGGTTTTTCATTCCACAAAACTAGAAATTTTAAAAATAAAAACAGTGGCATACAATCTAAATAAAACCTTATTTTTGCACATCTAAAGATTTTAGTTTTGATTACAACAGACCAACTTAAAGATACACAAAAACGCATCGAAGATTTGCATAAATTTCTTCAAATTGAAAAGAAGAAACTTGAAATCATCAACGATGACGAAAAAACGGCTGCTCCAGAATTTTGGGACAACCCGAAAGAAGCGGAAGGTTTTCTAAAACAACTGCGTTCTAAGAAAAAATGGGTGGAAGATTATGAAGAAATTCATACGCAATTTGAAGATTTGCAAGTTTTGGTAGAATTTGCCAAAGAAGATGCTGATTCTGAAAAAGAATTAGACGAACAATTCCCTCAATTGGTTGAAAAAATAGAAAATCTAGAGTTCAAAAACATGTTGTCTAATGAAGGTGATGAACTTTCTGCCGTTTTGCAAATTACAGCAGGAGCTGGTGGAACAGAATCGTGTGATTGGGCTTCTATGCTCATGAGAATGTATCAAATGTGGAGCGAAAAACAAGGCTATAAAATCCGTGAACTGAACTATCAAGAAGGTGATGTTGCCGGTGTAAAAACTGTAACTTTAGAAATTGACGGAGAATATGCTTTTGGTTATCTGAAAGGCGAAAACGGAGTTCACAGATTGGTGAGAATTTCACCGTTTGATAGCAACGCAAAACGTCATACAAGTTTTGTTTCGGTGTATGTTTATCCTTTGGTAGATGATTCTATAGAAATTAATATTAATCCTGCAGATATTAGTTTTGAAACCATGAGAGCTTCTGGAGCTGGTGGACAAAACGTAAACAAAGTAGAAACTGCAGTTCGTCTTCGTCACGCTCCTACTGGAATTATTATTGAAAATTCTGAATCTCGGTCTCAGCTTCAAAATAAGGAAAAAGCAATGCAACTTTTAAAATCTCGTCTCTATGAAATGGAATTGGAAGAAAGAATGAAAGCTAGAAACGAAATCGAAGCCAATAAAATGAAAATTGAATGGGGAAGCCAAATTAGAAACTATGTGATGCATCCTTATAAATTGGTGAAAGATGTGCGTTCTGGTTATGAAACTTCTGATGTAGACGGCGTAATGAACGGTAATTTAACTCCTTTCCTCAAAGCGTTTTTAATGAACGAAGGAACAGCGGTTTCTGATGATGATTTTGATTTATAACATTTCTTCTGAAAAACAATGGTTTGTGAGAATTATTTTCTAATTTAGTAACAAATTAAAGAAAGATGAAAAAATTGTATTTACCATTATTGTTAGCAATTTCATTTGTTTCTAAAGGTCAAATTTTAGATTCTACTAAGAATGAAACATTTATTCAAGAAAAAACTAAAATAAACTTTAGTTATATCTCGCCATTTAAGGCGCTTCCAAAAAACAATTCTGTAAAAACTTTCAATCAAAATATTGATAAATCACTTATCTTTCCGTCTTATTATACCCAAAAAGTTGATAATGACATTCAGAAGAATTTAAGTCAACTTAATTCAAGATTTACCGTTAATCCTTATCAAATTCCAAAAACCATTACCAATCCTAATGGTGTTGCAACGCCCAAACAAGCTATTATTTCGGGATTATTAAAAGGAATGACTAGATAAAAAAAAGAAGTTTAAATTGTTAAACTTCCTTTTTCTTTGAAAAAAATATTTGTTTGATGAGCGGAATATTTGCCAAAATAATAATTCCCCAAATCATTAAATCTAAATTATCTTTTACCCATTGTATTTTCCCTAAGTTGTAGCCTAGTAATCCTATTACACCTACCCAAAGAAATGCTCCAATCATACTAAAACTTAGAAAAGTAGAATATTTCACTTTGGTAGAGCCACATAAAAATGGAACGATTGTTCTAATTACGGGAACAAATCGGGCAATGATGATAGAGTTTTTTCCGTTTTTATCAAAAAAATCTTTGGCTTTTTCTAGATGTTTTTTCTTAATGAAAAAATCTTTTTCGCTATTCATGATATAATCACCAAAACGTTTTCCCACGTAATAGTTTAAATTATCACCTAAAATCGCCGCGAAAATAAGCAAGGGAATCACCAAATAAATATTAAGAGAACCTTCTTGAGCCAATAAACCAATGGTAAATATCAATGCATCACCAGGTAAAAATGGCATGAGAAAAGAAGCAATGATAAGACCTGTTTCCGCAAAAATGATTAAGAACAAGAAAACATACACCCAATTATGATACTTTTCGATAATCGCTAAAAGTACCTGATCAGGCTTGGAAACAAAATCTAAGAGGAAACTCCAAATGCTTTCTAACATCTATGCTATTTTCTTTTAATTGCTTTAAAGATAATAGGTAAAACTGAAATAAACACAATTCCTAAAACAAATTTTTCAAAATTTAATTTCACCCACTCAATATTTCCTAGAAAATATCCTAGCAAAGTAATAGAACTCACCCAAATAAAAGCACCTGTAATACAGTATAATAAATAAGTTCTGTACTTCATTTCTCCCGCTCCTGCTACGAAAGGAGCAATGGTTCTTACAATTGGGATAAATCTTGCTAGAATAACTGTTTTCCCGCCATTTTCTGCAAAATATTTTTCAGTGTCTTCTATGTGAGATTTCTTTAAAAATAAAATTCTTTCTTTAGACTGAATAAAATCCCCAAACTTTTTCCCGATAAAATAATTCAAGTTATCTCCTAAAAGTGCTGCTAAAATCAATAACGGTATAATCGTATAAATGTCTATTTGACCTGTTGTAGAAGCAATTAAACCCACTGCAAAAAGCAGAGAATCTCCAGGTAAAAATGGCATTACTACCACACCAGTTTCTACGAAAATCACTAAAAATAAAAATAAGTAAATATAAATGCCATAGTCTCTAATAATTTCGGTAAGCACTAATAAGGGATTTCCTAAAAAATCTAGGATAAATTGTAATAATTCCATTCAGTTAATTTATATGACGACAAAGATAATATTTAAAAACAAAAACATCTGTTAAAGAATTCTAAAAAAATCAACAAAATGCCATTAAAAAAGCTTAACTTATTTTTGTAATTTTACAAAATGATTTCTCAAAAGACCATAGATAAAATTTTCTCTACGATTCGAGTAGAAGAAATTATCGGCGAATATGTTCAGTTAAAACGTGCAGGCTCTAATTTCAAGGGCTTGAGTCCGTTTCATGAAGAAAAAACGCCGAGTTTTGTGGTTTCTCCCAGCAAACAAATTTGGAAGGACTTCTCCTCTGGAAAAGGTGGAACTGCCATAACTTTCCTCATGGAAATAGAAGGATTTACCTATCCTGAAGCGCTGAGACATGCTGCCAAAAAGTACGGCATAGAAATAGAAGAAGACCAGGTAGAATATTCTGAAGAGCAGAAAAAAGCCCAATCTGAAAGAGAAATTCTCTACAAAATTCATGAAGTTGCCAATACTTTTTTCCAAGAAAATCTTTGGGAAACCGAAGAAGGAAAAACCATTGCGCTCTCATATTTCAAGGAACGTGAACTGCATGATGACATCATCAAAAAATTTCAATTAGGCTATTCTCCAGAAAAGAAAAATGCTTTTACAGAATACGCTTTAGCAAAAGGTTATGAAAAAGAAATTTTAGAAAAATCTGGAATTTCAATTTTTCCAGAAAATTCACCATCAGGAATTGACCGATTTCGTGAACGTGTGATTTTTCCAATACATAGTTTTTCGGGAAGAGTTTTAGGTTTCGGAGCCAGAATTTTGAAATCAAATGTAAAAACTGCCAAATATCTCAATTCGCCAGAAACCGAAATTTACCATAAATCTAACGTTCTCTATGGTTTAAACCAAAGCAAACAAGCCATTTCCAGAGAAAATTTGTGTTTATTGGTAGAAGGTTATATGGACGTGATTTCGCTTCACCAAAGCGGAATAGAAAACGTAGTTGCAAGTTCGGGAACGGCGCTTACAACGGAACAAATTAAACTCATCAAACGTCTCACCGAAAACGTAACCATACTTTTTGACGGAGATGCTGCAGGAATTAAAGCCAGTTTCAGAAGTATAGACATGTTGCTTTCTGAGGGAATGAATATTCGTGTGGTATTATTTCCTGATGGCGATGACCCAGACAGTTTTGCCAGAAAAAATCCTAGAGATTTTGTAGAAGATTTCATTAAAAATCAAGCGAAAGATTTTATTGATTTCAAAGCCGAAATTCTTTTAAAAGAAGCCAATAACGACCCTATCAAGAAAGCGGAAGCCATAAGAGATATTGTAAAATCTATTGGTTTCGTTTCTAATGCTTTAAAACAAGAGGTTTACCTAAAACAAGTTTCTACCCAATTTGGACTTTCGGAGCAATCGCTTTTTAATGAACTTGGCGTTCAGAAACAAGTGGTTCAACAGCAAAAACCAGCTGAAAAAAGAGAGGCAAATGTTGTAAAACTTGAAAAAGTTCAAGAATTTACAGGGACCATCAATCCTCTTTTGGTTTTAGAAGAAAAATTGGTAGAACTCATGTTGAAATTTGGCCAATTTAAACTGTTCAGAAAAACACCAGACAACGAAAATTACGAAACCACAGTTATTGAAGAAATCATCAATCATTTAGAAGAAGACCAATATCAACCGATTTCTCCTTTGAATCAAAGGATTATTGAAGAAATAAAGTTGGGAATCCAGCAAAATGAACTTCGTTCTAGTGATTTTTTCAAAACTTTCATGGATGAAGAAGTGGTGACAAAAACTGCAGATGCATTAATTAACGCTCATGAAACCAGCAATTGGGAAAAACACAATATCTACTTCAGCAAAGAAGAAGAATTGGTAGACAAAATTGTAAAAGATGTCATCATAAGACACAAAAGAGAATTTGTAGTAAAAATCATAAACGATTTAAAACAACAAATTTCAGAGGAAAATTCAGCAGAAACTTATTTAAAAATCATTAACCTCACAAAACTCAAAAACAAAATAGACGAAAATTTATTTAGAATTTTGTGACACTTTGGCTAAATTTGTAAAAAGGAACAGACTTTGAATAAAAAGAAGTATGAAGAAAATACAAATACATCAAAATGCAATCGCTCAACTTTGTAAAAAATACAATGTTGAAAAATTATATGTATTTGGTTCTATTCTTACAGAAAAATTTAATGACAATAGTGATATAGATTTTATCGTAAAATTCCATCAATTAGATTTATCAAAATATGCAGACAATTATTTTGATTTAAAATTTTCATTAGAAGAAATATTGAAAAGAGAAATAGATCTATTGGAAGAAAAATCCATTAAAAACCCACATTTTCTTGAAGTAGTTAATCATCAAAAGCAGTTAATATATGGATAAGGAAATACAAGTTTGGCTCTTTGATATTCTAAATTCAATTTTAGAAATTGAGAGTTTTGTAGATTTTGAAGAAACCAATTTTCAAGATTATTCTTCAGATGTTAAAACCAAACGTGCAGTAGAAAGAAATTTAGAAATAATAGGAGAAGCAGTAAATAGAATTTCTAAAAAAGATGAAAATTTAGAAATTACTGATAAAAGAAAAATTATAAGTGTAAGAAATAGAATAATTCATGGATATGATCAAATTTCAGATGAATTAATTTGGTCTATTATTACACAGTATTTACCTGTTTTAGAAAAAGAAGTTAAACAATATTTAAACGAATAACAAATTTATGGACATAAAAAAAGAATTCAGAGATTTCTCTGTAAAACATTTAGGAAATAGCGGATTAGCAACTGACCAATACATGGGAATTTTTAACCCAACCAATCTTACACCTTACATCATGGAAGAACGTAGAATGAACGTAGCTCAAATGGACGTTTTCTCTCGTCTCATGATGGATAGAATTATCTTCTTAGGAACTGGGATTGATGACCAAGTTGCCAATATTGTAACCGCTCAATTATTATTTTTAGAAAGTTCAGACCCTTCTAAAGACATTCAAATTTACATCAATTCTCCTGGTGGTAGCGTTTATGCGGGTTTAGGAATTTATGACACCATGCAAATCATTAAACCAGATGTAGCTACTATTTGTACAGGTATGGCTGCAAGTATGGGCGCTGTTTTATTAGTTGCTGGTGAAAAAGGAAAACGTTCTGCGCTTAAACATTCTAGAGTGATGATTCACCAACCAAGTGGTGGCGCTCAAGGTGTGGCAAGTGATATGGAAATCAACCTAAGAGAGATGCTAAAGCTTAAAAAAGAGTTGTATGACATTATTTCTGCACATTCTGGTCAGTCTTACGATTGGGTAGAAAAAGCATCAGACCGTGATTATTGGATGACTTCTTACGAAGCCAAAGAATACGGAATGGTAGACGAAGTTTTAGAGAAAAAATAAAATTTTCTAGAAATTTTTAAAATATAGAGAACGTGCTTTTTAGTGCGTTCTTTTTATTTTTTTATGGCAATTTTTGCAAATTTATCCTTGCAAAATCCTTTTCAAAAATTTGCAAAACCAGGCTGTCCGTTGCAATTCCTCGCCTCGTCTTTCAGACGAGACTGCGGGATTTACACTTCCATCCTTATTGCAAGACTTCGTTACAAATTCACTATTTTTACCAAAAATTTAAGATTTTAACCAAAATGAAAGTTATCCAAATAAAAGCCAAAGATTTTTTTGAATTTATAAAACTGAAAGACACTTCTATGTGGGAAATTTTCTCCCAAATGATAGACGGAGAAGAAAAAGAAATCATCTTTTTAGACGAAGAAGAAAAAATACTTTTCAATTACATTCTTCCCCAAAATTTAGAAAAATTAGAAGAAGACCGAAAAACCTTTGCTAAAGAATACGCAGATAAAATCTCTAATTTGAATTAATGGAAACCTATTTTGTAAAATACTCTTCGAAAAAAATTATTCATTATTATTTACAAGTACTTGTATATTGTTTTCCATTTTACATAATGAGTATTGTAGAAACTACTATAAAATATAAACCGGCAGTAATTGTAAGCAGGTATATTAGTATATTTTATATCGCCTTAGTATTAATATTTTTTATTAAAGATTTTTTTACTTACAGAAACAGTTTTTTTCTAAAACTAGACCAAGAAAACCTTCAAATTAATAAAGAAATTATAGATAGAAAAACAATAAACTCCATATCCTTATTTCATAAATTAGCTAGTTACACCTATTTTTTTGTGGCTCATCCAGAAAAGAAAACGTACAAAAAACACTATCTGAATATCCATTTTGATAATGAAAATAAACTATTCGATTTAAACAATATGTATTTAGAAACTGATTATTTGGAAATTTTTAAAATACTTGAAAAAAATTTAAATAATAATTCTCTAAATTCGTGAAAACTATAGGTTATAATCTTGAACAAATCCAATTTATATTTATGAAAAAACTGTTTACTTTATTGGCATTAGGAACTTTAATGTTCAGCAATGCTCAATCTTACAAAAAACCTTTGGTTTCTGCTATTACAGAAAAAGATTTAAGAACAGACATGTACCAAATGGCGGCAGACCAATTCTGGGGAAGAGAAGCCGGAACTTTAGACGAACTGAAAGTTTCGATGTGGTTTGCCGACAAAATGAAAGCTACTGGGATGAAACCAGCTGGTGACAACGGAACTTTTTTTCAGTTTTTTGACATGTATCGTCATCAGGTTTCACCGCAGAGTTCTGTAAAAATTGGTGATAAGACCCTCAAAATCTGGAAAGATATTTTGGTGCAAGATGTTACTGATAACAACTTCACCGCTCCAGTTTTATTTTTAGGAAAAATAGAACCTCAAGATTTAGCTTCAAAAAATATCGCAGGAAAAGTAGTTGCTCTGAAAGCTTCAGACCTCAACATTTCTAAAGAAATGACGCTTTTTGAAAGAAGATATCCTGGATTTATCAGAACAAAATATTACAAAACCATTTCTCAATTAGGCGCAAAAGGAATTATCTTCATCACAGATGATATTTCAGATAAAAGCTGGGTAGAAGTTTTACCACAAATGACCAGAGGAACTTACGGCGTGGAAGGATCGAGAGAAAAAGTAGATGTAGGAATTCCCGTTTTTTGGATTAAACAAGAAAACGAAAATTGGGTAAAAAACAATCCTGAAATTTCTTTAAATATTCAGACCGAAACGTATAAATATCCATCCGTAAACATCATTGGAAAAATTGAAGGAACAGACCCTAAATTAAAAAAAGAATATGTTCTTTTGAGCGGACACCAAGATCATGATGGCATTCGTCATCCTATAAAAAATGACACGATTTATAATGGAGCAGATGATAATGCAAGTACTTGTGTAGCGATGTTGGCAATGGCAAGAGCTTATAAAAAACAACCATCTAAACGCAGTATTTTATTCGTGATTCATGGCGCTGAAGAAAGAGGATTGCTAGGTTCTCGTTGGCATGCTGCACATCCAGTTGTCCCAAAAGAAAGTATTGTTGCTGTGCTAAACGGAGATATGATTGGTAGAAATGATAATAATGAAGCAGCACTTCTTGGTGGTGAAGCTCCTCATAAAAATTCTGAAGAATTGGTAAAAATGGCTCTTGACGCAAATAACGAAAGTACGAAATTCAAATTTTTGAAAGCTTGGGATTTGCCAGAACATCCAGAATATTTTTACTTTAGAAGTGATCATCTTCCTTATGCAAAAGCTGGAATTCCTGCACTATTTTTCACCAGCGTTCTGCACCATCAATATCACACTCCACAAGATGAATCCGAAAATATTAATTTCAAAAAATTATATAAAATGACGGAATGGATGTACAGAACTTCTTGGAAAGTAGCCAATGAACCAGAAAGACCAAAATTAATTCCAGATTTTAAACTAGAAAGATAATTTCTGAATGGGAGAGTTGTAGAGTGAGAGAGTTGTAGAGTTTCAAACTAAAGATAATTTTAATGGCAATTATTAAATATCACACTGATCTTATAGTCTATCAAAAGTCTTTTGAGGTTGCTATGGAAATTTATAAAATTTCTTTCCAATTTCCGAGTGAAGAAAAATATTCATTAACTGATCAAATTAGACGCTCTTCTCGTTCTGTTTCCGCAAATATTTCTGAAGCTTGGGGAAAAAGAAGATACCCTAAATCATTTGTCTCAAAATTAACAGATGCAGAAGGAGAAGCAAGAGAAACCCAAACTTGGTTAGAATTTTCTTATCAGTGTAATTATATTGAAGAAGAAAAGTTCAAATATTTTAATGAAAAGTATGATGAAATCATTGCATTGCTCATTTATATGATTAATAATGTAGAAAAATGGACAAATTTTAATTCAAAAGAATAAAAACTCTACAACTCTCCCATTCTCCAACTTTATAACTCTCCCACTAAATTCTTCGTTTCAGCTACATCATGAACTCTCAAAATTTTTGCACCTTTTTCTAAAACTTTTCGGTGAAGCTTTTGGGTTTCTTCGCCAATCTCAAGCGGTTTTTTATTCAGAGGTTTATAGATGAAAGATTTTCTGGAAATCCCTATCAAAAGAGGAAATCTTCCAAAACCTAAATGTTCTACTTCTTCAATCATTTTATACTGATCTTCCACCGTTTTTCCAAAACCAAAACCTGGATCTAAAACAATATCATAAATTCCCAATTTCTGCAACTGATTTATTTTTTCTGAAAAATAATAATTCACACTCATGGTAATATCATCGTAGTGAATTTTTTCGTGCATGGTAGAATACGAAGTATTGCTGTGCATCAAAATATAGGGAAGTTTGGTTTCGGCAACTGTTGGCAATAAATTTTCATCAAAATAGCCTCCCGAAATATCATTCACCACATCCATTCCTTCGTTATATCCAAATTTTACTACGTCTGCATAGAAAGTGTCAATAGAAATCAAAGCTTCTGGAAATTCTTTTTTGATTAAAGAAATTACATTCCCTATTCTTCTAATTTCTTCTTCTGCAGAGAGATATTCCGCATTCGGACGAGTAGATTGCGCTCCAATATCTATAAAATCTGCTCCATCATTAAGCAATTTTTCGGCATGAAGAAGTGCTGATTTTTCATTGTTAAACTTTCCTCCATCCGAAAAAGAATCTGGAGTAAGATTAAGAATTCCCATAATTTTGGGAGTGTTTAAATCTACTAATCTGCCATTGCAATTGATAGAAAAATTATTACGTTGAATGCTTGATGCAGGAATATTCATTTTGCAAATTTATAGAATTTCTTGGTCTAAATTTATTCAAATACATTTGAAACCACTATTTTTGTTGAATGCAAAAAACCATTTCCATTGTAGTCGCTATTTTCAATAGAAAAGACGAATTATTCGAGCTTTTAAACTCTCTTATTGCTCAAACTGATAAAGATTTTGAAGTCATCATTGTAGATGATGGTTCGTTCATAGATTTATTGCCTACTGTGGAAACTTTTAAAGAAATGTTGAATATTCAATATTTCAAAAAACCGAATTCTGGACCTGGTTTATCCAGAAATTACGGAGCAAATCGCGCCAAAAATGATTGGTTGGTTTTCGTAGATTCTGACGTCATTGTAGAAAAAGATTACATAGAAAATATCAAAAAAAATCTAGAAAAAACAGATTGCGCTGCTTTTGGTGGCGCAGATAAAGCCCACAAAGGTTTCAATCTTTTACAAAAAGCCATCTCCTACTCCATGACTTCGGTTTTCACTACTGGTGGAATTAGAGGAAGTAAAAAAGCAGTGACCAGATTTCAGCCAAGAAGCTTTAATATGGGCGTAAACAAAGAGATTTTCTTAAAAATTGGAGGTTTCTCTGAAATGAGAATTGGCGAAGATCCAGATTTATCAATGACGATTTGGGAAAACGGTTACCAAACTGCTTTTTTTGACGATATTGGCGTTTATCACAAACGCAGAACAGATTTAGGAAAATTCTCTAAACAAGTGTATCAATTTGGCTGTGCAAGACCCATTCTAAACCAGAGACATCCTGATTATGTAAAGCCAACTTTTTGGTTTCCTACATTGTTTTTATTGGGTTATGTTGCAGGAATTTTAGAATATTTCCTTTTACAAAAAGGTTTTGTTTTGGCATGTTACGGTTTTTATACTTTGGTGATATTTCTACATGCTTTGTATTTGACTAAAAATATTGCAATTGCTGCACAAGCGATTATTACCACTTACATTCAGATGTTTTCTTACGGTTACGGATTTTTAGAATCTTGGGTTAAGCTCAATGTATTGAAAATGAAACCAGAAGATGCATTCCCGAAACATTTTCATCAAAAATGATTTTTGACACTTCTTCGGATTCTAATATTTTTATCCCTACCTTTGATTCCCTTTTTAAAAAATTAAAGTATGGATATTATCTCTTATATCAAAAAAGTTCCAAAAGCAGAATTACACTTGCACATCGAAGGAACTTTTGAACCTGAATTAATGTTTGAAATTGCTCAAAGAAATCAGGTTAAAATTCCCTACAACAGTGTGGAAGAAGTAAAAAAAGCGTATCAATTTAACTGTCTTCAAGATTTTCTAGACATATATTATGCAGGAGCAAGTGTTTTGCTTTACGAACAAGATTTCTATGATTTGACCATGGCTTATTTCAAGCATTGTGCAGAAGAAAACGTAGTACACACCGAAATTATGTTTGATCCTCAAACCCATACCAAAAGAGGGGTTTCTTTTGAAACGGTAATTTCTGGAATCAAGAGAGCTCAAGATGATGCAGAGAAAAATTTCGGGATTACTTCTTATTTGATTATGAGTTACTTAAGACATTTGTCAGAAGAAGACGCTTTCGAAACTTTAGAGCAATCATTGCCTTATAAACATTTGATTAAAGCAGTAGGATTAGATTCTTCGGAGAAAGGAAATCCACCTTCTAAATTCCAAAAAGTTTTTGCGGCTTCAGTGAAAGAAGGTTATAAAATTGTAGCTCACGCTGGTGAAGAAGGACCTGCAGAATATGTTTGGGAAGCACTAGATTTATTAAAAATCGACAGAATAGACCACGGAAATAATAGTTTAACGGATGAAAAATTGGTTAATTATTTAGTGGAAAACAAAATGGCTTTAACGGTTTGTCCACTTTCTAACACTGCTCTTCGAGTGGTAGATGATTTAAAACAACATCCTATTAAAAAAATGCTCGATTTGGGAATAAAAGCTACTGTAAATTCTGATGATCCGGCTTATTTTGGAGGTTACATTACTAAAAATTACACTGAAATTATTGAAGCGCTAAACTTATCATTAGAAGAGGTAAAAACATTGGTGAGCAATTCATTTGAGTATTCATTCTTAGACGAAGAAACTAAAAAGAAATACTTACAAATGGTTCATAAGAATTAAGAAAAATATTTCATAAAATCTGATATAAAAATTCCAGCGAAGTCTTTCGTTGGATTTTTTTTCTAGTAAATGATAAAGTTTTTGATAAATTTGCAATATGAGTTGGTTCAAAGAATGGTTTAACACACCTTATTATCATATTCTCTACAAAGACAGAGATTTTGTAGAAGCAGAAAATTTCATTAGAAATCTTACCCAAGATTTACAACTTTCTAAAGATTCTAAAATCATTGATTTAGCTTGTGGAAAAGGCAGACATTCTGTTTTTTTGCAACAATTAGGCTATGAAGTTTTAGGAGTAGATTTGTCCGAAGAAAGCATAGAACACAATAAACAGTTTGAAACCTCATCGACTGAAACTCCAAAATTGACATTTGAAGTTCACGACATGAGAAATGAACTTTATCCCAATGTTTCTTCTGAAAAAGTAAATGCAGTTTTCAATTTATTCACCAGTTTTGGGTATTTTGATGATGATGAAGATGACAGAAAAGTATTTTCTTCGGTAAAAAATGTTTTACAAAACGATGGGATTTTCGTTTTGGATTTTCTCAATGAAAAATTTGTGAAAAACACTTTGGTTGATGAAACTACTGTTACCAAAGACGGAATAGATTTTCTCATCAAAAAAAGAATAGAACAAAACCATGTCATCAAAGATATTTTCTTTGAAGATAAAGGAGAGTCCTTTCATTATTTCGAAAAAGTAAAACTTCATACTTTAGAAGAAATAAAAAATATCGCCGAAAGTTTCGGTTTTGAAGCAGTAAAAATCTGGGGAAATTATCAGTTAGAAGATTTTGAAAGAGAAACTTCCCCGAGATGTATTTTCCAGTTCAGAGTTAAAAATTAAAATTTATAAAAGCTGAAAGCATTTTGCTGAAAGCCAAAAAGCAAAGAAAATGATTATTATTCTATTGATTTTAAGCGTTATCATTGGTGTTTTTCTGGGAAAATATTTCGGAAAGAGCCAATCATTTGCTAAAAATTTACTGATTCTAAGTGCTGGTTTTTTGATTACGGTTTGTGTAAGCGAAGTTTTTCCAGAAGTCTATGAAGCAGATGACCACAATATTGGAATTTGGATTATTGGTGGCGTTTTGCTGCAAATGATTTTAGAAAGTCTTACCAAAGGTTTCGAGCATGGGCATTTTCACCATCATCATGAAGAAAAAAACATTTTACCAATTGCTTTAATGGCGGGAATGTTTGTTCACGCGTTTTTAGAAGGAATTCCTTTAGCCAATATTACAGATGTAACTTCTCCTTATTTATTGGGAATTGTGTTCCATAATTTGCCAATTTCATTTATTCTAGGTACATTTTTATTAAGAGAAAAAAGTGGCGCTTTTTCTTGGTTTATTATCGCCTTATTTGCATTGGCATCACCATTAGGAATGGTTTTTGGTGATTATTTTAATCCAAATTGGCAACCTTATTTCTTGGCATTAGTTGGCGGAATTTTCTTACATATCTCATCAGTAATTATTTTCGAAAGCAATAAAAATCACAAAATGGATTGGCAAAAACTTTTTTTAGTGATTGCTGGAGTTGGACTAGCGTTAGTAAATCATTTGTTTCACGCTCATCATTAAAAAATAGATTTTAAATAAAAACAAAAACTCCCGAAATTTCGGGAGTTTTTTTTATGTTTTAAAAGGAAAGTTTTTTAGAATTTCCAGCCTAATGTAAGCGTTACATTGTTCTTAACATCTTCTAATTTAGAAGTAAAAGTATTAGGATTATTCGTAAAGAATTCTACATCTCCGTTATTCGCTAAACTGTAATAATTACCATCTCCGTAAACATTGGTAGAATTGGTGGTAATTTTATTGTAAGCTGCATCAATATAGAATGATTTAAAATCAAATCCGAATCCTACACCTAAAGTTTCTCTTTTACCAATAAAATTATTTTTACCATATATATTATCGAATGGAGAATTAGAAATTCCGTAACCACCTCTTAATCTGAAGTTGTTGTAACGATACTCACCTCCTACTCTAAGCTCTGATAAGTTTTTGTAATTTGAATTAAAAAAATCATTCAGTTGATGTTCAGCAGACTCTTCACCATTTGGTAAAGGTCCGGGATCTTTGTATTTCGGTTTGGTTAAACCTAATGAATAGTCTACGTTTAGCGCGAAATTCTTATTCATTACGAAAGCTCCACTCAAAGTTGCTTTCATAGGAGAAGTGAATTTTCTGTCTTCATCATAATAATCAAAGTAATACCCTAAATTATCTTCGTTTACTTCGCTGTAAGTTCTGTATTGAGTCCACCAAGTTGGTGATTCAATAGACGCTCCTAATCGTATATTATTATTAATTTTTCCAATAATACCGGCAGAAACCGAGAATCCATTAGAATCTTCAGTATAAGGCGTTCCTTGTTTATTTAAAACGTAGCTATTATTATTGTCTACATCTAGTGAGAGTCTAGAAGAATCGTATTGCTCAATCGTAGCTCCTTTGAAATTAAGGGAACCTCCCACATAGAATTTATTATCATAATTTCCACCAAAAGCGATGTTCATATTGGTAAGATTTCCCGTTCTGTCATAAGCATGACCTAGAGAAGTAAAAGTTCCTGTAACAGGATTTCCATTGGTATCTACCAAATTGCTATCTTGAAATTTATAGCTAGAATTCGCTGGTGTTTCTATGTATTCTTCTAAATTTTGATTGGTGTAATTCACTCCAAAATTTACAAATTTCCATGGTGTGTTTCCACTGGTTTCAAAAACGGCAACTCCTCCTAATTGACCTATATCTGCATTGTTTAATTTATAAGAGTTTGCAGCATTAGAAAAAGAAGATGTGGTTTTAGAATTATTAATCGCTAAAGTTCCACTGATATTTCCAGTGATGAAAACTCCCACACTTGCAGGATTGATATTGATTGCAGAAAGATCTCCTCCTAAAGCTCCCATAGAACCTGCCATTGCATTAAATTTTGCAGAACCAGTTAATGGATTGGAAGAATAAACATCTACAGAATTTCTGATAATCGAAACATCTTGCGCTTGAAGATAAAATGCAGATGCAATACTTAATATTGTTAAAGATTTTTTAAACATTTTTTCAAAAAATTATAGTTTATTATTTCTTATCTAAAACCTCCTGATCTGAAACCTCCTCCAGAACTTGAGCTTCCGCTAGAACTAGATGAACCTCCTGATCTGAAACCACCACCAGAATTAGAACTTCCACCCCAGTCATTTCTTCTAGGCTCTTGTCTTGGAGCTTCGTATTGTCTTGGTTCTTGTCTTGGAACACTTCTAAATCTTGAAGGATTAGAATTTTGTGGTGGCTGAGTCATATTTGGATTAGTATTTCTAGGTGGTGTAGTTCTAAATCCAGAGTTATTAGAATTATTGGTATTCATTCTATTGTTAAAACTTCTGTTATTAGAATTTTGGAAACCATTTCCTCTGGTAATAGCATCGGCTCCACTTCTCTTATAATTATTTCTTGGATAATAATAACCTCCATAATAGTAAGGATTATATCCGTAGTAACCTCCATAATAAGGAGAATAATATCCATACCAAGGATTATAATAACCGTAACCACCATAACCAAAGTAAGGATCCCAATAAGGATTCCATCTCCAATTGTTCCAACCCCAGTTATTCCAACCGAAACCAATTCCTATATTCCAGCCATTACCCCAACCGTAATAAGGCGAATAATGTCCGTAAGGATTCCAACCCCAAGTATTATAATTGTTATAATAGATGTTTTGTTCTGTTCCTGCGTAAGTTCCCCAATCAGATTCTGTTCCGTTCCAAGTTTGATATTTGTTTTTTTGAGCCGCTTGGTTTTGTTGATTTTGCTCTATAATACTAGCAGAATCAGACTCATAAGCATATACTTCATCCACTTGATTAGGTTCTGGCATTACAATACCTTCTGGTATCACATCTTTATTAGGGTCATAATACACCCCATCAGTTTCTGTGTAACCTCCCATTTGAGAGCCACATGAAACCAAAAGCAAACCAGCTGCAACCCCTAGAACACCTTTTGTTCTAAGAATTTCTGATAAGTTTTTATAAGTAGAATTTTTCATGATAGATGTAATTAAGTTTATTTATCTTTGCAAAATATTAATACCAAAATTATACCAATATACTCGGTATTTATATTTTTCATCAAAAATACAATATAACATTAGATATTCTCAAAATTAAAAAGTTAAATTTTAATAAAAAATGGCAAAATTAACAACAAGGAGTGAAGATTATAGCAAATGGTATAACGAACTTGTAGTAAAAGCAGACCTTGCTGAAAACTCAGGTGTAAGAGGAAGCATGGTGATTAAACCCTACGGTTATGCAATTTGGGAAAAAATTCAAGCAGAACTAGACAAAAAATTCAAAGAAACTGGTCATCAAAACGCTTATTTCCCACTCTTTGTCCCGAAAAGCTTATTCGAAGCTGAAGAAAAAAATGCAGAAGGATTTGCCAAAGAATGTGCTGTAGTAACCCACTACAGACTAAAAACAGACCCTAATAATCCACATAAATTAATCGTAGACCCAGAAGCAAAATTAGAAGAAGAACTGATTGTTCGCCCTACTTCTGAAGCGATTATTTGGAACACCTATAAATCTTGGATTCAATCGTATAGAGATTTACCAATTCTTATCAATCAATGGGCAAATGTTGTTCGTTGGGAAATGAGAACCAGACTTTTCCTTAGAACTTCTGAGTTTCTTTGGCAAGAAGGTCACACTGCACACGCAACTAGAGATGAAGCCATCGAAGAGACTGAAAAAATGCTAGAAGTGTATGCAGATGTAGTAGAAAATTTCATGGCAATTCCTGTAATCAAAGGTTTTAAAACACCTACTGAAAGATTTGCAGGTGCAGATGAAACGTATTGTATAGAAGCGATGATGCAAGACGGAAAAGCGCTTCAAGCTGGGACATCTCACTTCTTAGGACAGAATTTTGCTAAAGCTTTTGATGTAAAATTCACCAATAGAGAAGGAAAACAAGAATTTGCTTGGGCTACTTCTTGGGGCGTTTCTACCAGATTGATGGGTGCATTAATTATGACACATTCAGATGATTTTGGTTTGGTACTTCCTCCAAAATTGGCTCCAATTCAGGTGGTAATTGTTCCTATTTTCAAAGGAGAAGAGCAATTGGCTGAAATTTCTGTGGTAGCTAATGACATTTTTGACAAATTAAAAGCAAAAGGAATTTCTGTAAAATATGACGACAGAACGGAATACAAACCAGGCTGGAAATTTGCAGAATATGAATTAAAAGGAGTTCCATTAAGAATTGCAATGGGCGCTAGAGATTTAGAAAATAAAACAGTAGAAATTGCAAGAAGAGATAACTTAACCAAAGAAGTTCGTTCGTTAGAAAATATCGAAGATTACATCGAAGAACTATTGGTTACCGTTCAAAATGACATCTACAAAAAAGCAGAAACGTATAGAAACGAACACATTACCAAAGTAGATTCTTACGAAGAATTCAAAAAAGTGTTAGAAGAAAAAGGAGGTTTCATTGCTGCACATTGGGACGGAACTGCTGAAGAAGAAGAGCAAATCAAAGAAGAAACCAAAGCTACCATCAGATGTATTCCTCTAGTTGCAGAAGAAGAGCAAGGAATTTCTTTGATTACAGGAAAACCTTCTAACAAAAGAGTTCTTTTTGCAAAGGCTTATTAAGATTTCAAGGAGAAGATTAATTTCTCATCATATTTTTTAAGAATTAACGAAGTAAAGGAAAAAATTTTTAACTTTAACTTCGTTAATTTTTTATACCAACACCATGTCACTCATTGACCTTATAAAACCTCAATTAAATCAAGAATTAATTTCCGAAGCCGCTATTCAGTTAGGAGAAAGCGAATCAAACGTTTCAAAAGCTTTAGGAAGTCTTTTTCCAGCGGTTTTAGGAGTTTTTGCCCAACATTCTAAACAAGATGATGTGATTAACGCACTTCTTGAAACTTCATCTCTCGATTTTTCTGAAAATTTACTCGAAAAAGCAGGAAATAGTCCAGAAATTCAGGATATTATTTCTAAAATTTTAGGAGAAAAAAGTGAACAAATCCTTTCTTATGTCTCTGAGTATGCTAACATCAATAAATCTTCGGCTGAAAATCTTTTAAAAGTTGCAACTGCTGCCACACTCCAAGGAATAAAAAAATGCGCACATGAAAACGGATTAGATGACCAAGGAATTCTTTCAAAATTAGCCGAAAACAGATACTTAATCCCCGCTTTATTACCTGCAGGAATGTCTTTAGAACAATTAGGTTTAGAAAATTTACTTGAAAAAAATACAGAAACTCTGGTTGAAACTTCTGCTCCAATTACTCATAAAACCAAAGAAGAAGTTAAAATATTACATCAAGAAAACTCAGAAAAAAGTTCTTTCTGGAAATGGCTTCTTCCTTTACTTATTCTTGGCATCGTTGCATGGTTTTTGTGGAATCAATTAGCTCAAAAAGAAGTTCTTAAAACTAAAACCACAACAGAAAACGTTACTATAATTCCAGAACCTATTCCAGCTGATTCTTTATCAGATGCTCAGAAAAAAATTGATTTCAAGGGAAATTCTCTGCAAGTGGTTTCTGATGGTTTAGAAGATAGAATGATTACATTTTTAAAAGCAGACAATTATAAAAATGCTAAAGATGACGATGCTCTAAAATCTACTTGGTATGAATTTGACCAAGTAACTTTTGCTTCTGGGAAATCAGACCAATTAACATCTGGAACAGAACAAATTGCTAATCTTATTAAAATTTTAAAAGCATATCCCGAAGTAAAAATTAAAATCGGTGCTTACACTGATAAATCCGGAACCGAAACTGAAAATTTAGCACTTTCTCAAGCAAGAGCAGATTTTATAAAAAATGAATTGACTAAAGCTGGCTTAGAAAAACAAATAGTAAATGCAGAAGGTTACGGAAGTAAATTTGCTACTTTACCAGCTACGGCAACCGAAGAAGAAAGAGCCATCGACAGAAAAATAGCATTAAGATTTGCCAAATAATTATTAAAATAATTCCCTCAATAATAGACGCTTAGGAAATTTTCTAAGCGTTTTTTTTCATATTTATTTTCAGAATAAGAAATATTTAACTAATTTTGTTAGGCTAATCTAACATTTATGAAAAAACCCTGGAGAAGAAATAATGACCAGAACTCTTTATCAGAATCTTTTGCTTCTATTCACATTCCTACTGATGGCAGTTTCTGGAAGAAACTTTTTGCATTTGCAGGTCCTGGTTTAATGGTAGCTGTAGGTTATATGGACCCAGGAAATTGGGCAACGGATATTGCAGGAGGTTCACAATTTGGTTATACTTTACTATCCGTCATTCTTTTATCCAATATTTTTGCAATTATCCTTCAACATTTATCCTTAAAACTAGGAATTGCAGCCGAAAGAGACTTAGCACAAGCTTGCAGAGACCATTTTTCACCAACGGTGAATTTTATTTTATGGGTTTTATGCGAAATCGCCATTATTGCTTGTGATTTAGCGGAAGTTATCGGTTCAGCAATTGCTTTAAATTTACTTTTTGGAATTCCACTTCCTGTTGGGATTTTAATCACAGGAATTGATGTTTTGCTTATTTTGATGCTTCAATCCAAAGGTTTTAGGTGGCTCGAAAGTTTTGTAGCAGGACTTATTTTCGTCATTTTCGCTTGTTTCTTATACGAAATCTTGGTAAGCCAACCAGAAATTATGCCTATTTTAAGCAACCTACTTCCGAAGAAAGAAATAATTTTTAATCCATCAATGCTTTACATCGCAATCGGAATTTTAGGCGCGACAGTAATGCCTCATAATTTATATTTACATAGCAGTTTAGTACAAACCAGAGCTTATCCTAGAACTTCTGAAGGAAAAAAAATGGCAATAAAATTCGCAACCATTGACAGTACTGTTTCTTTGCTTTTCGCATTTTTTATCAATGCTGCCATTTTAATTGTTTCGGCGGCAACTTTCCATAATTCTGGTTACAAAGATGTAGCAGATATTCATGATGCCTACAAATTACTTTCGCCTATTTTGGGAACAAGTTTAGCCAGTATTTTATTTGCAGTAGCCTTATTAGCTTCTGGACAAAACTCTACACTTACAGGAACTTTAGCAGGACAAATCGTGATGGAAGGTTTCCTAAATCTTAAACTAAAACCTTGGCTCAGAAGATTAATTACCAGACTTTTAGCAATTGTTCCCGCGTTTATTATTGCTATTATTTATGGCGAAAAAGGTACTACCGATTTATTGGTTTTAAGTCAAGTGATTTTATCAATGCAACTCAGTTTTGCGGTAATTCCTTTAGTCATGTTTACGAGTGACAAACTAAAAATGGGAGAATTTGTGAATAAACCAGCTTTGAAAACTCTTGCTTGGATTATTTCCATCATCATCGTTGTTCTAAATCTTTACTTACTGTATCAAACATTCACAGGAAAATAATTTATAATTTTTAGAAGCCGAGAACCTGCTTTCCGCTTTTACTCCTCGTTCCATTTCTACTCTCTAAACTTACTGCGGGGTAACCGCTTCAATCAGGGCTAAAAAACCATATAATCTAAATTTTTTATAAAATAAATTTTCTGCCAATTTTTCCTAAACTGCTCTTTGGCAAAATCTTTGAAATATTGCAGTAGAAAATTCTAATGAAATGAGCGAAAACAAAGAACTACACGAAGAAAATTTAAATAAAGAAGGTCAAGAAAATCTACAAAACGAACAAAACACTACAGAAAGTGTGACAGAACAACCTACTGCAGAAGAACTTTTGGCAGAAGAAAAAGACCGTTACATTCGTTTGTATGCAGAGTTCGAAAATTATAAAAGAAGAACCTTAAAAGAAAAAATGGAGTTTGCACAATATGCAAATACCGAAATGATGATTGCTATGCTTTCTGTTTTAGATGATTTTGAAAGAGCCATCAAAGAAATTGCAAAAAGCGGCAACGAATCAGACTTGAAAGGTGTAGAATTGATTTATCAAAAATTCAAAAACACATTATCAGACAAAGGTCTAAAAACGGTAGAAGTAAATGCTGGTGATGAGTTTAACGTAGATTTCCATGAAGCAATTACCTCAATTCCTGCTCCATCTGAGGAATTAAAAGGAAAAATTGTAGATGTAGTAGAAACGGGTTATCAGTTACACGATAGAGTAATTAGATTTGCAAAAGTAGTTACAGGAAACTAAAAATAGTCAAATTTGCTTTGCTAGTGAATTTCAGTGAGCCAATTTAAAAAATTCACCAATTCATAGCGTAGCAAATTCACAAGAAATAATTCACCTTATAAGATGTCAAAAAGAGATTATTACGAAATATTAGGCGTATCAAAATCAGCCAGCGCAGACGAAATCAAAAAGGCTTATCGTAAATTGGCCATCAAATATCACCCAGACAAAAATCCGGGAGATAAATCTGCAGAAGAAAAATTTAAAGAAGCTGCAGAAGCTTACGAAGTATTAAGCGATGCCGATAAAAAAGCTCGTTATGACCAATTCGGTCATGCTGGAGTTGGCGGAGCTGCAGGTGGTGGTTACGGCGGCGGTTTCGGCGGTGGCGGAATGAACATGGAAGATATTTTCTCACAATTTGGAGATATTTTCGGCGGACATTTCGGTGGCGGCGGTTTTGGTGGTGGCGGAAGAAGCCATCAAATCAAAGGTTCTAACTTGAGAGTTAGAATTAGATTAAATCTCGACGAAATGGTGAATGGCACCACTAAAACCATAAAAGTAAAACGAATGAAAGTAGCAAAAGGTGCTACTTCTAAAACGTGTACCACTTGTAACGGAAGCGGAGTTCAGATTAAAATAATGAACACCATGTTCGGTCAAATGCAAACGCAAACCACTTGTGGAACGTGTAACGGTTTAGGTAAAATTGCAGATAAAATTCCTGCAGGAGCTAATTCTGAAGGACTCATCAAATCAGAAGAAGAAGTTTCTATCAAAATTCCAGCGGGAGCTAGAGACGGAATTCAATTAAACGTTCGTGGAAAAGGTAATGACGCTCCTTTTGGTGGAATTCCTGGAGATTTATTAGTTGTCATCGAAGAAGAACAAGATACTACTATAAAACGCGAAGGCGATAATCTACATCAGGAACTCTATATTTCTTTTGCCGAAGCAGCTTTGGGAACTTCTAAAGAAATTAATACTGTGGGTGGAAAAGTTAAAATTAAAATTGATGCAGGAACGCAATCTGGTAAAATTCTAAGATTAGCAGGAAAAGGATTACCAAGCATAGATTCTTACGGAAAAGGTGACATGTTTGTACATGTAAACGTTTGGACTCCTCAAAAACTCACTCCAGAACAAAAAGAGTTCTTCGAAACGCAAATGAGAACCGGTCAAATGCAAGCAGAACCATCTGGAAAAGAAAAATCATTTTTTGACAAAGTAAGAGACATGTTCTCTTAAAAATTTAGGGATAAATACAAAAATCCAACTGACTCATCGGTTGGATTTTTTTCATACTATTTTGGCAAAAAAATTGTTTAATAAACAGTATGAAAAACCAAATCTTTAAAAATATATTCTTTTTCGTTGGCTTCATCACGCTCATGAGTTTTACTTTTGTGAAAGATAATTTTATTCTTTGGCAAGAAAATAAAAAATTGAAAATTCAAGATTTTAAAGCTGAAAATAAAGACACGATAAAAGTAAATCGACAGCAATTTTTAGGAGCAATAAGTGCCATTAGAATAGAATATTCATCATTTCAAAGAAATAAAAATTCGGTACCTGACTTTTCTATTAAAACGTATTTTGACCCTAATGAATCTTGGATGCTTCTCAAAAACGATTATGTCTTACAACACGAGCAAATTCATTTTGACCTCACCGAATTGTATGCTCGAAAAATGAGAAAATCCGTAGAAAGTCTCAGACAAAAAAACATAACTAATATTTCTATTTACCGAAAGAAAATCCAGCATTGGAATGTAATGAAAGAAAAAGCTTCCAACCAATTTGACGCAGATAATCAGGATTATTACATTAAAATTGGACAAAAAATTCTCTTCCAAAAAAATCCAAAACAAGAAGCTTGGAAGAAAAAAGTAGACCGAGAATTATTTCAATACAGTCTATTTAAAAATGCTGATTAATCACAAATAGTGCTTAATTTTTTCTAAATTTGAGCCACACGAAATTATATCTCAATATGAAAAAATTAGCGTTACTCTTCGGATTGTTCTTTTCTTTATTTCTAATGGCTCAAAAAAAATACGTAGTCGTTATTCACGGTGGTGCAGGAACCATCATCCGAGAAAAAATGTCTCCCGAGTTAGAAGAAGAATATTTAGAAAAACTCACCGAAGCGCTTCAAAAAGCTTATGCAGAAATTAAAAACGGTAAAACTTCCGTGGAAGCGGTAGAAGCAGCCATCGTAGTGATGGAAGATTCTCCATTGTTTAATGCTGGAAAAGGAGCTGTTTTCACGCATGATGGAAAGAATGAACTAGACGCTGCCATTATGAATGGAAAAGATAAAAAAGCAGGTTCCATCGCAGGAGTTCACACCATCAAAAATCCTATAAAAGCAGCGATTGCTGTAATGGAAAAATCAGAACACGTGATGCTTTCTGGTAACGGTGCGGAACAATTTGCTAAATTACAAGGTTTAGAAATCGTAAATCCTAAATATTTCTGGACAGAAAACCGTTGGAAATCCCTTCAAAAAGCAAAAGAATTAGAAAAATTAATAAATCCAAAAGCAGAAAATTCAAAACCTGACTATTTCATCGTTGACCAGAAATTTGGAACCGTAGGTTGTGTTGCTCTTGACCAATTTGGGAATTTGGCAGCAGGAACTTCTACTGGCGGAATGACTAATAAAAAATATGGAAGAATTGGCGATGCACCGATTATTGGTGCAGGAACTTATGCTGATGAAAATGTAGGAATTTCTGCAACAGGATGGGGCGAATTTTTCATTCGTTCTACTGCAGCCAGAACCATCGCAGCCAAAATTCAATATTTGAATAAAGATGTGAAAACCGCAGCTCAAGAAACCATAGACGAAATCGAAAAAATGGGCGGTGATGGTGGTTTAATTGCGCTAGACAAAAACGGAAATATCGCTATGCCATTTAACACTTCTGGAATGTACAGAGGCGCCATTACAGAAGATGGAGAAATAGAAGTGGAGATTTATAAATAAGTTGGATAGTGGATGGTGAATGTCGGATGATGGAAGATTTAAATTTTAACTATTCTTCATTAAAGTGATTTAAATTTTTTAAAATTTAAAAAAGTGAGTTCCGTAGGGACGAAACGTTTGTAGTAAAATTAATACCAAAACAAATAAAGTTCCGTAGGAACGACAGAGCATATGAAACAAATAATTCTATTATTAGTAATGCTTTTAAATCTTCTTTTATCTCGTAACAATTCCGTAATTTCGCAACTAATTCTTTAGAATTTAAACTATAATGCTACAAGCAAATCACGTTACCAAAACATATAGTGCTGGAAAAAAAATTGCATTGCAAGATTTCAGCATTCACGTTCCAAAAGCTACTGTTTATGGACTTCTCGGTCCAAATGGAGCAGGAAAAACCACTTTCATCAGAATTATCAACCAAATTACACAAGCAGATTCTGGCGAAGTTTTCATCAATGGAGAGAAACTAAATCCTCATCATATTAAAGACATCGGTTACATGCCGGAAGAAAGAGGATTGTACAAAAACATGACTGTTGGCGACCAAATTCTCTATTTCGGAGCGCTCAAAGGAATGAAAAAGCAAGATGCGCTATCTCAAGCGAAATATTGGTTTGACCGTTTAGAAATTGACCATTGGTGGAACAAAAAACTTTCTGAACTTTCTAAAGGAATGGCGCAGAAAATTCAGTTTGTGGTAACTGTATTGCATCAACCCAAATTATTGATACTCGATGAGCCATTTTCTGGATTTGACCCGGTGAATGCGAATTTAGTAAAAGACCAAATTCTTCAACTGAAAGAACAAGGAACCACTATCATTCTTTCTACTCACCGCATGGAAAGTGTAGAAGAACTTTGCGATAGTGTGGCTCTCATCAATAAATCTAGAAAAATTCTTGATGGAAAAGTCTTTGAAGTAAGAGAAAAATTCAAGCAAAATCTATTCAAAGTTGTTTTGTCTGACGTAAATACTGAAAATTTAGAAACGCTGAAAAATCAGTATCAACTGGTCAATATTCATGACCAACATGGTTTAATTTCATTTGACTTAAACTACAATGAAGACCAAAATCTTCTGCTCAATGATTTAATGAAAGCAGGAAAAATCAGAAGTTTTGACGAAAAAATTCCGAGCATGAATGAAGTATTTATTACAGCAGTAAGCTCTCCGCAATCAGCAATCAGCAGTTTATAATTATTAATTTTTCACAAAAAATATAAGGCAGAATGCATATTGCAGAAAGCCGAAAGCAACAAAATGAAAAATATCTTCATCATAACCAAAAGAGAATTTTTAACACAGGTTAAAAAGAAATCTTTTATCATTCTCACGCTTTTAGCCCCAATTCTATTGATAGGATTCGGTGCATTAATTGCTTTTATGCTGAAAGCGAATGAAACCGAATATACTTTTAATGTCATCGATAAAAGTGGCGTATTTCAACAAAACATGAAAACACCAAAAGATGTGAAGTTTATTTATCTGCCAGAATCTACAGAACAAGCTTTGACAAGTACACTTCCAGAAATGGTAGACAATGTAGATGGACTGCTTATTATTCCCAAATTGCAAGACCAAAATTTTGAAAATTTACAAAAACAAACCCAACTTCTGGTCAATAAAAACATCGGTTTTGATGTGAAGCAAAACATCGCTTTTTCGATGTCTGAAGTGATTAAAAAAGAAAAAATCAAAAATCTGGGACTTACAGAAGCTCAAATCGAAAATATTGATAAAAACTTCGAAATCAACACCAAAAATGTGGTGGACAATAACAAACAAGATAGCACACTTGCTTTTGGTGTAAAATCTGGTTTGAGTATGGGTTTGATGTACGTGACTTTTATGTTCATCATCATCTACGGAGTTCGTGTAATGCGCAGTGTTTTAGAGGAAAAAAACAACAGAGTGGTAGAAATCATCATCTCTTCTGTAAAACCTTTTGAACTGATGATGGGCAAAATTCTAGGGGTTACATTGGTCGCTTTAACCCAATTTGCCATTTGGATTACTATGACCATTTTAGGTGCTATTTTCTTTAATCAAGGTTTTTCTAAAATTTCTGGAAATCTTCCTCAGCAAGAAGAAATTCCGTTGGATAAATTAGATATTCAAAGCGTTTTCGCAGAAATTTCGCACTCTCTTTTGGACATGAATTTCGGAATTATCATTTTTGTGTTCATCGTTTTCTTTTTGTTGGGCTACATTTTTTACAGTTCTATGTATGCAGCGATTGGTTCTGCCGTAGACAATGAAACCGAAACCCAACAATTTACCATGATTGGTATTTTACCATTAATGCTGGGAATGTATGGAAGCTTTGGGTTAATCAATAATCCAGAAGGACCGATGGCTTTTTGGTTATCTATTATTCCGCTTACTTCACCAGTAGCTATGATTGCGAGAATTCCTTTTGGCGTTCCTGTTTGGCAAATTGCACTTTCTATTTTCTTATTGGTGATTTCTACGCTTGGAATGGTGTATTTGGCTGCCAAAATTTACAGAGTAGGAATTCTAATGTACGGCAACAAAGCCACTTTTAAAGAACTTTGGAAATGGATTAGAACAAGCTAAACTCAGTGATGAGTGATGAGTTATGAGTTATAAATGATAAAATCGTTGCAGTGATGTGACGATTTTTTTGTTAAATTAGCAAAAAAAAAAAATCATGAAAAGCTTTCTTACATTCATTTTATTAATTCTTTTAATTTCTTGTAAAAACCAAAAAACAAATTACATAGTTTATTATAATAAAGTTTTAATTGCGGATAGTATTATGCGCTTTGAAAATGATACCATTAAATCATTAAAAAAATATAGAAAAGTATTTAAAAAATTTGAACCCAAAAATGATGATAGACTTAATGAATTTGAAAATTTTATTATATTATCTGATTATTACAACAAAAACTTTGGTGGAAAGAAAAGCTTACTAAAATTAGTTAAATTAAATGGTTACAATTGGGAAACAAAGAAAAATGACAAAAAGATCATCTATTTATTAGAAAAATATAAAGTTGATAGCTCTGACGTAAATAATGTGATTAAAAATTGGAACAAAAATTTAAATAAAACTCTAATTGACTCTTTTAAAATAGCTTTAAAAAGAGATCAAGAAGAAAGACCAACTAATTTAAAATTAGTCAAAAAAAATGTAGATAAAAACGCCAGATTATTAATATGGACATTTGAAAATTATGGCTTCCCTTCTAGTGATAAAATTGGTTGGTTTCCTATGCTTACATTTTTAACTCATATGATTGAAAGTGACAAATATCCATATTTTGAGAAAAAATTACCTGAATACGTCAAATCAGGTGAGTGTTCTCCAAGAGATTACGCAATGATGATAGACTATAATTTATTATTCGTAGAAAAACAAAACAAAACTATTTATGGATTTAATGGTGTTGAAATCATTGACTCAATACAAGTAAATAAAAATCGTAAAAGCATAGGATTACCAGGTTTAATACACAATTCTAAAATTAGAAAAGATTTAAAAAAATCAAAAAAAGTAAGCAAAATTTAAAAAATACTTAGCTTAAATTTATGAGCTAATATTATTGCCAAATGAAAACTCACGAAAAAAAATTTGAAGACATTTATAACTTGCTGAAAGAAAAACTTGGCGAAAAAGTAATTTTTTCTCAAGGACATGAAACAAAATTTTTGGAGTTGAAAGATTCAAAATTTTGGTTGTCCATTAATAAAGATGAGTTAACTGTTGGTTTTGGAGTAAACCACAGCCATTTTAGTGAAGATTACAACAATTTGGAAAATGGAATAATTAGAGTTTTTGATTTATTGACTAATTAAATTAAAACGACATTATATATAAAGGGAGATTATATTTATAAGGAAATTACAGAAATTATTTATTCAAATGGAAAAACTTTTAATATTGGTAAATCTAGTATTTTGTTTTATCCCTTCTGAAAAAAAAGAAAATCATTACGAAATATTCAGATGTAATAATAGAGAAAAATAAAATAGAACTTGAATTCAACAAGATTTAATTTCAATTACTTTACATCAAAATCAATTACAATTAATTTTAATTCATAAAATCTACCATGCAAACCCTCTCCACCATTTTAGTCGCATTAGTAGCCCTAGAACATCTTTACATTTTATATATGGAGATGTTTGCTTGGGAAACTTTGGGCAAGAAAACTTTTAAAGGTTCTTTGCCAAATGAACTCTTTAAACCTACCAAAAAATTAGCCGCCAATCAAGGCTTGTATAATGGGTTTTTGGCAGCAGGATTAATCTGGAGTTTCTTCATAGAAATTCCAGAATGGCAAAAGAATATTCAGTTTTTCTTTTTGGGTTGTGTAATCGTAGCGGGAATTTATGGTGCGCTTACTGCTTCTAGAAAAATATTTTTTGTACAAGCATTACCAGCGATTTTAGCTTTGGTTTTTGTACTTTTAAGATAAAACAAAAAACCTCAAGAAAAATTCCTTGAGGTTTATTTAATATTTTAAATTTTTAATTTTAATCAAAAATATAGGTAATTCCTGCGCTTAAAACGTGTTGTCTTTTCGTAGAGTTGGTAGCACCATCTTGTGGTTCTTTTCCCATTAAATCTGGTAAATTATTGCTTACTCCAAAATCAAATCTTCCTACAATTTCTAATTTTCTTTTGTAGCTAAATCCTAAACCTGCAGAAATGGCTAAATCAAACGCTGCTGCTTTACCAAATTCTTCTACATTATAGATGCTTCTGGAAGGATTTTCAACTTTTTGACTGAGTAAAAAACCGAATCTCGGTCCTAATTGTCCAAAAAACTCTGATTCTGCCTCAGAAAAATAAGCTTTAAAATAAACAGGAACACTTAAGTAATTATTCGCGTAAACGGTTTCTCCGTCCCCTTTTTCACCTGCACTTAAATATTCTACTTGTGGTTGCAAATAAAACATGTCATCTCCTCCAATTGGAATGATTGCCAATGCTCCTCCATAAAACGAAATTCTAGAAGAAGAAGGGTTGTGCGCATTTTGAATTCTTGAATACGTAGGCCCTGCAATGAGACCAAATCTGGTAGAAGAAAAATCTACTTGCGAAAAAATAGGGGTAAAAATGAAGCCCACAGAAATGATCAATAATTTCTGAAGCCAAGTGTTAACATTTGTTTTCATTGTGTTTTATTTAAATAAAAACTTCATAATAAAGATTATTATGAAGTTTAAAATATTTGTAATATCAAAGATAATGATTTATCCTAATACTTTAGCAATAGTTTTACCGATATCAGCTGGAGAAGCTACAACGTTGATTCCGCATTCCTCCATGATTTGCATTTTTGCTTGAGCCGTATCTTCAGCACCACCTACGATTGCACCAGCGTGTCCCATAGTTCTACCTTTAGGAGCAGTTTGACCAGCGATGAAACCTACTACTGGTTTTTTAGAACCAGAATCTCTGTACCATCTTGCCGCTTCAGCTTCTAGAGAACCACCAATTTCACCAATCATCACTACTGCATCAGTTTCTGGGTCGTTGATGAATAATTCTAAAGCTTCTTTAGTAGTTGTTCCGATGATTGGGTCACCACCAATACCGATTGCAGTAGAAACACCGAAACCAGCTCTTACCACTTGGTCTGCAGCTTCGTAAGTTAAAGTACCTGATTTAGAAACAATACCTACTCTACCTTTTTTGAAAACGAAACCTGGCATAATACCGATTTTAGCTTCGTCTGAAGTGATAATTCCAGGGCAGTTAGGACCGATTAATCTAGCACCTTTGTCTTTAATATATTCTTTTACTTTTACCATATCAGCTACCGGAATTCCTTCTGTAATACAAACGATTACTTTAATTCCAGCTTCTGCAGCTTCCATTACAGCATCTGCAGCAAATGCAGGTGGTACAAAAATAATAGAAACATTAGCTCCTGCTTTAGCAACTGCGTCTGCAACAGTGTTGAAAACTGGCTTACCAAGATGTTCAGTTCCTCCTTTTCCTGGAGTTACACCACCTACTACGTTGGTTCCGTATTCAATCATTTGAGTTGCATGAAAAGTTCCTTCGTTTCCTGTAAATCCTTGTACGATTACCTTTGAATCTTTATTTACTAATACTGACATGATTTTATTTTTTGCTTTTGGCTTTCAGCTTTTGGCTTTCAGCGATTATATTTTACTTTTTACAAATTTAATTATTATTTATGGTATAAAAAAATTAGGATTTTATTCATCATATTTTTTTAATACTTCAATTAATTGTTCATCTTTTAATCTATTATAATTGATTTGCTCAATTAATTGAAATAAATCTGGTCTATCATACATTATTTCTTTAAGCTTCTTTCTATTATTAGTTAAAACATCCAAGAAAACATACTCATTCGGACTTTTTACAATAATTTCGTAGGAACCTTGAGAATGATCATACATATTTTCATTATAATCTCGGTACCATTTTATTTTTTTGCCTTCATAAATTAATTCAAAAAGTCCATATTTTTCAATCGGTCTTTCAAATATTCTCTCTTTTCCTTTTAAATCTATAAATTCAATACTTTTGAATTCATTAAAAAGATGCTTTTCTTTTTTGCCCTTTTCATTTACAAAAATTACATTTTTTTGAGTTATGCTATTTTCATAAATTTCATTTTCATAGAACATGCTAACTCTAAATCTCACTTTAGCATTTAGCTCTTTTCCATCTACAAATTTTATTTTACAATCAATATCTTTTGATTGTGCATAAAAAAAACTGTGTAAAATAAAAATAAATAATACAATAACTTTTTTCATTATTACAAATTTTTAAGCTTTATTTCTTTCTTTAAATACTCTCTAAATTCTTCGGCTAAGCTACCGAAATAAGTTTTGCCACCTTCTAAGTCTCTGTTCACTCCAGTTTTACCTAAAAGTACCGCTCCTTTTCCTACTCTTTTACCAGAAGCCATACCCACTTGACCCCAAACTTGTACATCATCTTCTATGATACAACAACCTGCAATCATCGCTCCTGAAGCTACTAGAGTTCTTTCGCCAAGTACAGTGTCGTGACCTATTTGGATTAAATTATCAAGTTTTGAGCCTTTTTTGATGATGGTAGAATCTGTAACACCACGGTCTATGCAACAGTTAACCCCGATTTCTACCTCATCTTCTAAAATCACATTTCCTACGGAAAGCATTTTTCTGTAACCTTCCGCATTTTTGTTGTAATAGAAAGCATCGCCACCTAAAACAGTTCCTGCCTGAATGATACAATTATTGCCAATGACCGTTCTGTCACCAATAACTACATTTGGGAAAATCATACAATTATCCCCAATTTTCACATCATTTCCGATGATTACAGAAGGGTGAATTTTACAATTTTCGCCAATAGAAAGATTGTTACCAGTAGTTTCAAAAGTTTGAATACCCGTAAAATGGTCGTTGATTTTATTAAAGTCTCTGAAAGGATCATCAGAAACCAAAAGTGCTTTTCCTTCTGGACAAGCAACTTCTTTATCTATCAAAATGATGGTAGCTTCGGAATGAAGCGCTTTGTCATAATATTTAGGATGATTGACAAAGACTATTTCTCCTTTTTTTACGCGATGGATTTCATTGGTTCCAAAAATTTGAAAATTTTCGTCGCCTACATATTTCGCACCGATGAGTTCGGCAATGGTTTTAAGGGTTTGTGGAGATTTGAAAGTCATATTTTATAGAGATACGAGATACGAGATACGAGATACGAGAAAAACTCGCAACTCGTTTCCCACTTCTCAAATTATTTTACTCTTTCTAGGTAAGTACCGTCTTCTGTGTTTACTTTAATTTTGTCACCAGCTTCTATGAAAAGCGGAACCAAAACTCTAGCACCCGTTTCTACGATGGCATTTTTAAGTGCATTCGTTGCAGTGTTTCCTTTTACACCTGGATCTGCTTCTATTACTTCTAGGTAAACAGTAGGTGGAATTTCAGCTGAAAGTGGAGTTTCGTCTGCTTCTTTCATAATGATGGTTACTTCTTCACCCGCTTTCATGAATTGAGCGTTTTCAATCATTTCTTTGTTCAAATACATTTGAGAGAAATCTTCGTTATTCATGAAGTGGAAACCATTCTCATCATCATATAAGTATTGAAATTTACGAGTAATTACTTTTACTTCGTCTATTTTATGACCTGCAGAAAAAGTATTATCAATTACTTTTCCATTGGTTACAGATTTTAGTTTAGTTCTTACGAAAGCAGGACCTTTTCCTGGTTTTACGTGTAAAAATTCGATTACTTTATAAATGTCATTGTTGAATTCTATACAAAGACCTTTTTTAATATCATTACTTGTTGCCATTAATATTTATTATTTTTTAAAATATGTTTTTATTCTTTTCCTGTTCCGTAACCTTTTACAATTCCACGAGGTGAATTTTTAATAAATTCTAAAATCTCGTCTCTTTCTTCCGTAGGTGGCATTTCGTTTTCGATGAATCTTGTAGCCTGAGAAACATTCATTTTAGATTGAAAAAGATATTTGTAGATTTTTTGAATTTCTAAAATTCTATCATTACTGAAACCTCTTCTTCTTAATCCCACAGAATTAATTCCTGCATAAGACATAGGTTCTCTCGCTACTTTTACATAAGGTGGAATATCTTTTCTTACGAGTGTTCCTCCAGAAATCATCACGTGTTTGCCTATTTTGCCAAATTGGTGTACCGCAGAAAGACCTCCCATTACAGTGAAATCTCCTATTTCTACGTGTCCTGCAATTCCGCAACCGTTTACAATGATGACATGGTTTCCTAGAACACAGTCATGAGCGATGTGAGAAGTAGCCATGATAAGGCAATCATTTCCTACTTTGGTATAGCCTAATGCTTTGGTTCCCCTGTTGACGGTTACACATTCTCTGATGGTAGTATTGTCTCCAATAATGGTCAATGTTTGTTCACCATCAAATTTCAAATCTTGTGGAATTGCAGAAATTACCGTTCCGGGAAAAATTCTACAGTTTTTACCAATTCTTGCACCATCCATAATGGTAACATTGGGACCAATCCAAGTTCCTTCTCCTATTTCTACGTCTGCAGCAATGGTGGTAAAAGGTTCTATGGTAACATCTTTGCCAATTTTGGCACGTCTGTCTACAGCGGCTAATTGATGAATCATGAGTCTAATTTGGTTTTAGCAACTTGAGCCATCAATTCTGCTTCTACTACTACGCTATCTCCTACGTAACCGTAACCTTGCATGTGAACAATGCCTCTTCTTATAGGTTCTATTAGTTCTATTTTAAAAATAAGAGTATCTCCAGGAATTACTTTTTTCTTGAACTTTACCTTATCTATTTTAACAAAATAAGTGGAATAATTTTCTGGGTCTGGAACATTTGCCAAGACTAAAATACCTCCAGCTTGAGCCATAGCTTCGATTTGTAAAACACCAGGCATTACTGGTTCTTTAGGAAAATGACCTACAAAAAAAGGTTCATTCATCGAAACATTTTTAAGACCTACCACATGAGATTCTGATAATTCTAAAATCTTATCAATCAACAAAAATGGTGGTCTATGTGGTAAAAGACGCATAATCCCGTTAATATCAAAAACAGGTTCTGCTTTTAAATCAAAATCTGGCACGTTTTTCTTTTTTTGTAATTTCCACTGTCTGTTTAGTTTTTTCGCAAATTGTGTATTCACGAAATGTCCAGGTTTAGTAGCAATTACTTTTCCTTTAATTTTTACTCCCGTTAAAGCTAAATCACCGATTACATCTAGCAATTTATGACGCGCAGCTTCATTAGGATAATTAAGGGTAAGATTATCTAAAATACCATTAGGTCTTATGGTAACTTCTTCTTTACCGAAAGCTTTTTTAAGTTTTTCAGCGGTTTCTGGAGTTAATTCTTTGTCTACATAAACAATAGCGTTAGAAATATCTCCACCTTTAATTAAGCCACTATCTAAAAGCATTTCTAATTCGTGTAAGAAACTGAAAGTTCTCGCTGATGAAATTTCATCTTTAAAATCTGTAATATTTTTAAGAGAAGCATTCTGAGTTCCTAAAATTTTAGTCCCGAAATCTACCATTGTAGTAATTTCGTAGTTTTCAGAAGGAATAATGGTAATTTCTGAGCCTGTATTAGGGTCTACATAGTTCATCACTTCTTTGATGACTAAATATTCTCTATTTTGCTCTTGTTCTACCACTCCAGCTTCTTCTATTGCTTCTACGAAAAATTTAGAAGAACCATCCATAATTGGTGGTTCTGCACTGTTCATTTCTAAGATAGCATTATCAATATCCATTCCTACTAGAGCAGCTAATAAATGCTCACAAGTATGGATTTTAACACCTAATTTTTCTAACGTAGTACCTCTTTCTGTAGTCGTTACATAATTTACATCTGCTTCCACTTGAGGATTACCTTCTAAGTCTGTTCTTACAAATACAAAACCTGTATTTTCTTTAGCAGGTTTCATGGTAAGGTTTACTTGTCTTCCTGTGTGAAGTCCAATTCCAGAAAGTGATACTTCTTTACCTAAAGTCTTCTGTTTTTCACTCATTAGTATTTTCTTTTGAGTTTTTTTCTAGATTATTTATTCGTTCAACAATTTCAGGGAATTTTCTGAAAAGCACATAGCTTCTTCTGTAATCACCGGCATTGAAAGCAGGTGTTCCGAAGAGTGTTTCCCCGTCTTGTACATCTCTATTTATTCCGCTCTGCGCTTGTACTCTAATCTGGTTACCTATTTTGAGATGACCAGCAACACCAGTTTGTCCGCCAATCATATTCCAGTCTCCAATAACGGTAGAACCAGCTATACCAGCTTGTGCTGCGATAACGTTATTTTTACCAATTTTTACGTTATGAGCAATCTGAATCAGATTATCTATTTTAGTTCCTTCGCCAATAACAGTAGAACCGATAGTTCCTCTATCTATACTGCAATTAGAACCTATTTCTACATTATTTTCTATAACTACATTCCCTAATTGTGGAATTTTTTGATAGCCATCTTTCGTAGGTTGAAAACCGAAGCCATCACTTCCTACCACAGTATTAGAATGAATGATGCAATTATCACCAACCACACAGTAATCATAAATTCTAGCACCGCTATAAATAATAGAGTTATCGCCAATTTTTACATTTTTTCCGATGTAAACTTGAGGGAAAATCTGTGTTCCGTTACCGATTTTTGATTTATCTGAGATATAAGAATGTGCACCCACGTAGACATTTTCGCCTATTGTTGCACTGTCTGCAATGGTAGAAGGTTGTTCAATTCCTGATTTTTTTTCTTCTCTCATCTGTTGATAGAGATTCATTAAAACCTGAAAAGCCAAATAAGCGTCTTCTACTACAATAAGTGTAGGTTTATAGTTTTCTTCTTTAACAAATTTTTCAGAAACAATGATCACAGAGGCTTCTGAAAGTGAAATAAATTCTGCAAATTTTTCTTGAGAAACAAAAGAGAGTTGACCATTTTGCGCATTCTCTATGGGCGAAACACCTGTAATTGAGGCATTTTCGTCTCCCAAGATTTTTCCATTGATAAAACTTGCAATTTGAGCTGCAGTAAATTCCATATCGTGCAAAGATACGAAAATCTTATTACACTCATACAATTTTTAGTTTTTTGAAAACTTAAATTTCTCTAGGGAAAAACAGAATGTTTTTGGTGGTGGGTTGATTGATATGCGCTGATAGAATTTGAGTTTCTGCGTCTTCCAACTTTATCTTTCTTCCGTCTCTTTTGAGCAAAAAAATCGGTTGTTTTTGATTATCATAAGGAAGCAAAGTTCTGCTGATTTGTTCCACCAATTGATCCCCATTTTCGATGCCAAATTTCTGATTGGCTCGTTCTATTTTTTCTAAAATTTCTGATTCTTCAAATTTTTGAGAAGAAAATACCGTTTTTGGGAATTTTCTCTGAACCACCGCTTTACAGAAATAACTCAACACAAAATCATCAGCATTTTGCCAAGTTTTTATCGCGCTCAGTACATCTGTATCATCCAATTGTGTAAAACGATTCACATCTTCTTCTGTCGCTTTTTCGAAATCAGTTTTGTACAAGAAATATTTCAAATTTCCGTAAGCTTCCACTTGTTTTCCTTCAGAAATAAGCTGTTTTGCTCTGCTCAAAATTTTCACCAAAAGATGTTCTGCCAAAGCCGATGTTTTATGATAGTAAACTTGCCAATACATAAACATTCTCGCTGTGAGGAAATTTTCAATTGAATAAACTCCTTTTTCATCAATCAGAAGTTCATCATCTTTCACATTCATCATCGAAATAATTCTCTGCGTGTTCACACTTCCTTCTGAAACTCCCGTAAAGAAACTGTCTCGCTTCAAATAATCCAACCTATCCACATCTAACTGTGAAGTAATCAATTGGTTAAAGAATTTACGATGGTATTTTCCTTGGAACATTTCTATCGCCAAATCTAACTCTCCATTAAACTCATCATTCAATTTTTTCATCAATAAAATCGAAAGTTTCTCGTGATGCCAATCTTCCATCAAAAGACTTTCTAAAGCGTGAGAATACGGACCATGACCTACATCGTGCAATAAAATGGCGAGAAGCGCCGCTTTTTCTTCTTCGTCTGAAATTTTTACATTTTTCAGTTTCAATGTTTCTAGCGCCGTAAACATGAGATGCATTGCACCTAAAGCATGATGAAATCTGGTATGAGTAGCTCCTGGAAAAACTAAACTCAACAATCCTGTTTGAGAAATTCTGCGCAATCTCTGAAAATAACGATGCTCTAACACATCATACAAAATTTCGTAAGGAATTTTTATAAAACCATGAACTGGGTCATTGATAATTTTGAGTTTATTGGTGCTCATTTGAATAGATAAATGATGATTGATAAATGATTTTTCAAATTTACGGAAATTTAGTTTAACAGATTTTTAATTCATCTAATGCTTTACGACTTCTTCTGTGACAAAAAATAAAATAAGTTTTTAATTATAAAATTTAAAGTTCTTACCATGAAAGTTTACAGTATTATTACGCATCAATTAGCTGTAATTATTTCACCTTTTTTTGTCTTTTTTGAGACATTTGTTCGAATCAAGTTCGAATCAGCTTCGAATCAGCTTCGGAAAAAGGGTACTTTTTGCGAACAAAACTCGAGTTTGACTGCCACTTGATTCAACTCAAACCCTTATTTGTTTTCTTCAAAATGCCATATAAAGTTCTGGGTATAATAAGCAAGCATCTTGCCTTTATCCTGCAAGTAAAATGCAAGCAGACATTCATTACCCTTTCCTTATACATTCCTTTGACATTCCTTTGACATTGCTTTGGGTTAGGTGGTGTTTCGTCCTAAAATAACTATACAACCGTTTAGTTATATTTTAAATTGCGCATTTTGTGTAGATTAAAAAAATAGAGTGCAATAAATTCTATAAATCTCTATACGAAATACGAAACCAAATATATACAAAAAACACTGAATATATAGCATGTAGTCAAAATTTATCAAAAAATTTGCACTTTCGCAAAACTTTCGTATATTTGGGTGTTATCTGCTATTTTAAAAGAACCGACCTGCATCAAAAGTCAACTTTTCAATACTATTTTTTCTATCTCATTGACAGCAGATTGCAATTCTTCTTCATTCATTGAAGCAAATCCAAAACGAAATGCATTCAATTCATTATCCAGTCGAACTATCTTAAAGAACGGATTTGACACTAATTTATCTACCGAAAATGATTTGTTAAACGTAATCCAAACAGCCATTCCACCAGACGGCAACCGGTAGGTTATATATTTTGACAATTGATTTTTTAGTAAATTATCCAAAAAATCTCTACGCTCGTGGTAACATTTTTTAGCTTTTTTGAGGTGCCTTTTCAATTCGCCATCTTTTATCAAAGTAGCTAATGCATTTTGCATATATCCATCACCACCCACGTCAATAATTTTTCTGAAAGAGGAGCATTGGTCAATAAAATTTTTCGGAGCAACCATAAAACCCAGTCGCAGAGCAGGGTCTAAAATTTTAGAAAAAGAGCCAATATAAATCACATTACCATTGTGATTGGCACTTGCCAAAGGCAAATATGGCGAAGATAAATAGTGATAATCGTAATCATAATCATCTTCGATAATGGCAAACGAAAACTTCTTTGAAAGTTCAAGTAATTTCATTCTTCGTTCTACGCTCAAAGTAACCGTTGTTGGATAATGATGATGTGGAACAACATAAACAGCATTTATTTTTTTCTTTTTACAAATTTGCTCGATTTCATCGGTATCAATTCCGTTATCATCAATATTAACTTCGATAAGCTTCGCCCCCGTTTCTTGAAAAGTTTTGTTTGCAACAGGATAATTTGGCTTGGCTACGACAATGTTTGCGTGTTCATTTAAAAGTAGTCGTGCCGAAAGATAAATGCTCATTTGTGCACCGTGCGTAATCAAAATATTATCCGCAGAAATATTTAATCCTCTCGTTTCTGACAAATATTTAGTCAACTCTTCCCGAAGCATCAATGTTCCTTGTGTTGTTCCGATATGAGCTTTTTTTATGGCAGATTTTCGAGAAGTAAACGAGCGATATGTTTTCAATAAATCATTTATCGGAGAAAGTCGAACATCTGGGTGTCCATCATCTACAATGATTTCAGGAACAGAATTATCAGTTTTCATAACATCTCGAACCACCCGAAAAGGAATATTAAAATCTTGTTCATAAGAAGATTTTTCAGTTGGTTCATTCCATTTTTTTGGCTTTAGTACGGGTAAATTTTCTGCCACTATCACATATTTTCTTGGATATACGGTTATCCATTCTTGTGCTTGTAATTCGTCATAAGCCGAAACAACTGTTTTTCTATGAACTTGTAACATTCGAGCCAACTCACGACTACTCAATAAATGTGTTCCAGCTTTCAAAGTACCGTTTCTGATAGCGTTGATGATTGAAATAGCAATCTGTTTGTAAACAGGAACTTTGCTTTCTTTTTCTATAATGATAATATGTTGATATGGCAACATTCTGGACTATCTTTTATTTAAAAATTGGACTACAAATATAGTCCAATTAAAATTTAATTTTGCCATATCATTTAAAAATAATTAGAAACAATGGAGTACAACATCAAAAAAGTAGGTCTAAACGATTTAGACACAGCAGCAGAATTATTTAACCTTTATCGGGTTTTCTACCGTCAAGCAGACGATTACGAAAAATGCAAACAGTTCATTAAGGAACGGTTAGACAACGACCAATCAAACATTTTTGTGGTGTATGCAGACGGCAAAGCAGTTGGTTTTGTGCAGTTGTATAAATTGTATCATTACATCAAATTAGCAAAACAATGGTTATTGAGCGATTTATTTGTACACCCCAATTACAGAGGTAAAGGGCTTTCGGTAGCATTGATAGACCAAGCAAAACAATGGTGTGATGAAACAGGTGCTTGTGGACTAATGCTTGAAACCGAAAAAGCAAACGACATAGGCAATAAATTATATCCACGTTGCGGTTTTGAATATGACGGAAATCACAACTATTACTATTGGTGGAAATAACGAAATGGACGGACTTAATCGGTTCGTCCTTTTCAAAAAAATGGTCGGGTGGTCGAGTGGTTAGACAAGGGTACGCAATATCTTTTACAGTGGTTCAAATCCATTCCCGACCTCTTTTCATAAATCTGAAAAATGAAAGAACAAATTTTCAAAAATATTCAAAGCGTTTTGGAGCAAATAAATAATGCCTGTAAGCAAAGCAACAGAAATCCTAATGAAGTAAAATTGCTTTTGGCAACCAAAACCGTACCTGCCGAACGTATAAAAAAGGCATTACAAGTAGGACATACACTAATAGCAGAAAACAAGGTACAGGAACTTAAAGAGAAATACGAGCCATTAAAAGAAATTCTGCACACCAATCATTTCATTGGACATTTGCAGACCAACAAAATCAAAGACCTTTTAAGATACAATGTGTCTTGCATTCAGTCGCTTGATCGTTTGGATTTGGCAGAAAAACTACACCAAAGGTTACAGTATGAGAACAAAACGATAGAAGTATTGATACAGGTAAATACTTCGTTTGAAGAAAGCAAATTTGGCGTTCAACCCGACAATGTCATAGAATTAGTAAAGCAAGTAGCACAGTTTGAAACCTTAAAAATAAAAGGCTTAATGACAATAGGTCTGTTTAGTGCGGAAACCGAAAAAGTCAGAGAATGTTTCAAATTGCTAAAAAATATTCAACAGCAAATTATTGCTTTAAATATTCCTAATGTAGAAATGCAGGAATTATCAATGGGTATGAGTGGCGATATGGAAACAGCCATTGCGGAGGGAGCAACGATTATAAGAGTGGGTACAGCAATCTTCGGACAAAGAATTCATTCTGATAGCTATTATTGGAATGAAAACAAATAAAAACAGCAGATAACAGCGGTTTGCATAAATGGCGAAATATGTGGTAAATTCACGTTTATTTTTCGCAAGAAATTTTATCTTAGCGGAAAAATCTCGGTTACGAAGTTCGCCACTTCTGCAAGCCGCAAAACGATGTGGCAAAATCCGCTCCGCTCCTTTTGCCACATCGGTTCGGCGGATTACATCCGCAGATGTTGCTCGTCGCTACGCGAACTTCGCACATCTGTGAATTTGCTAAATCCCAAGAACGGAAGCAAACTTCCTTCTCGGGACTTCGCAAATCCGCCGAACCGTTATGGTTAATGTTTTCGAAAATGTCGTAAAAAGAAAAACTTTATTTTATCTAAAAATGTTATTTTAATATTACGTAATATATCTTCAGCTTCTTTTTGTCTTTGGTAAACATTTTCTATAAACAAACACTCTTGCATATTTTTTTCATCCACATATTCCCATTCTATTATATCAAAATGAGATAAATGTGCGTTTTGTAATGGATGAGTAAGATTTGTATATCTATAACCTACTTCTGATAAGATAGCTTCACTTATTCCGTATTTAGTTCTTACTCTTATTGGTAAATTTGAATAAGGTATATATTTTCTATATTCTATCATTGTTTTAGAATTTTAAAAACACTAACCATAACACTGCATTGTAGCAATTGTGGGTTTAGGCTTAATTAATAATTTGTTTTTACTCGGTTAGTTTTAGTCTTAAATCGAAACATTACGCCAGTCTAACCACAACTGACTACAATGCTTTAACGTTGTGCGAAACTCTATCCAAAAAAAAGCAAAAAAATGTTGTATAAAATACCAATAATTGGCTTCTTTGATAAAAAAAGATTATGGCACGAAATACTTCAATTTTATTAGGCGACAATTTTGAAAACTTCATTAACGAGCAAATAGCTTCTGGTAAATACAACTCTGTAAGTGAAGTTGTTAGAACTGCTTTGAGAATTTTTGAACATGAAGAAAACAAAACAAAATCTTTAATCAACGAACTTAAAATAGGAGAAAAAAGTGCAAAGATTAAAAATTTTGATCGTAACAAAAATCTTGAACAACTTAAAGCAAACTTCGGAAAATAATGTCGAAATATATAATTAGCGAAAAAGCATTAGATGACATTAATAAAATCTGGATTTACACAGCAGAAAATTGGTCGATTGAACAAGCTGACCGATACTATAATTTAATTTTTGACGAAATTGAATATATAGTTGTCAATTTTGAAATTGCTCGTGACTTTGGAAACATTAGAAAAAACGACTCTATGTTGAATACAGTGGGTAATTAAATTTTAGTTTACTGCAAGTAAAGTAAATCATGTTGATAAAGTTGATTGTGTTTCTGTAACCCCTAGCTCTTTTTTTAGCGAGCTGAATTTTTGAGTTTATACCCTCAATTACACCATTATTTATTCTACTTTCGATGTAGTTTATAATTCCTGACCAATGCGCTTTTATTGTTTTTGATGCTTTTTGGAAAGATAAAATACCTGATTCATCTGCATAATCACACCAAAAAGCTAAATAGGTTTCTGCCTCAGTTTTTTCTTTTATATCCCAAAAATCTTTAAACATTTCAAGTAACTGGTAGCCTTGACCTAATTTAGGATATAATTCCATTAAAAAGTCTTTTTCAGATTTGATTTCAGGAGTTAATTTTGATTTAAGAAAGGTGTATTTATACCCTTTTAATAAATCGTTTCCTTTGCGTTCTAATTTTCGTAATTCGTCCATCGCTTTGTTTACTTCTTTGACTACATGGAATTTATCAAAAGTAATTTCCGCTTCTTGTAAATGTGTATTGCAACCTGATATAAATGCTGGTGACATATCTATACAAACCTGTTTAATCTCTGCAATTTCTACTTCTTTTTCTTTTAGATAATCAACACTCTTTTCAATACAATCGACTCCTTTACCCTCACAAGCAAACAGTACTCGTTTTTGCTCTAAATCAACCATATGAGTAATGTAATTATGTCCTTTTTTAACAGAAGTTTCATCAAAACCTATTTTGGTTAAAGAATCAATAACATCTTCTTTATGAGCAATAGAAATCCAATAATCAAAGACATTCCAAATTCTAGCAGGATAAACTTGTAGGAGTTTAGCAACTTTATTCACAGGCATTTCGTTTTCTATTAACAACATTGAAAAAGCTTCAAACAATAAGGTAAAACCGCTTCCTTTTCTTGCCCATGGAACTTCTTGGGTTTTAATTTTCCCATCAGACTGCATTACTCTTGGAACTTTAGCATGTAGATAACATTTATGCTGAAAAAAGTTAAGATGTTCCCATCGTCTTTCAACTGTATCATAAGCAGTATAATATTGTGTATCATCTGCTAAAAACAAATGACCTTTCTTAAAGCCTAAATAAACATCTAATTGAAGGCGTTCTTTGTCAAAAACAACTTCTTTAACATACCAAGGCTCTACTAAACCTAATGCTATGGAAAATATTTCTACTGAATTTTGCATAAACAAAAATAATATTTTTATATTTACCCATTATAAACAATATAGAACCTAAATTATAGAATTATGCTCAAATGGCTCGATGTAATTAAATATGCAAACAAAGGGAATCTTACACCAGATAAACGAGTAGAGAAAACCGACGAAGAATGGAAAGCTTTGCTAACAGAAGAACAATATTATATTACTAGGCAAAAAGGAACAGAAAGAGCTAATAGCTCGGATTTGTGTACTTTTTTCGAAGCAGGAAAATATACTTGCGTTTGTTGTGAAACTTTACTTTTTGATTCTGCAGAAAAATTTGATAGCGGAACAGGTTGGCCTTCTTTTACGCAACCCATAAAGGATAATGTGATTGCTTATTACAAAGATAGAAGCCATGGGATGTATCGAATTGAAACGACTTGCAACACTTGTGATGCACATTTGGGACATGTTTTTCAAGATGGTCCCATGCCTAGTGGATTGCGATATTGTATGAATGCATTGGCTTTGAAAAAAGTAGAAAGTATGGAAAGGAAAGCAACTTTTGGAGGGGGTTGTTTTTGGTGCACAGAAGCAATTTTTCAGAATTTAAAAGGGGTTGTTACAGTTGAAAGTGGCTATAGTGGAGGAAGAATTTCTAACCCTACCTATAGAGAAGTTTCCTCTGGGATAACTGGCCATGCAGAAGTGATTGAGTTTGCCTATAATCCTGCTGAAATATCCTATGAGGATTTGGTTAAAATTCATCTCACTACCCACAATCCAACAACACTAAATCAGCAAGGAGCAGATATGGGTACTCAATATAGAAGTGTAATTTTTTATAGAAATGAAGAAGAAAAAACAATTGCTCTAAATGTGATTAAGGAATTAAAAGCTACGTATGATGATATGATTGTTACAGAAGTTGCCATGTTTGAACACTTTTACCCTGCTGAAGACTACCATCAAAATTATTATAATGAGAATAGAGATCAAAACAGGTATTGTGCAGCAGTAATTAATCCGAAGTTGAGAAAATTCAAAGAGCTATATAAAGAAAAGTTGAAGTAATAATTTAAGTTTAAAAATAAAAGAATGATAGTCGCAGCGTTTAAATACAAGGTTAATCCAGAATTTCAAGAAGAATTTGAAGGATTGTATAGTTATGCAAGAAAACATGTTTCAATGATTGAAGGATATGATGGGCACGAAGTCTATAACGGAGAAAATGGTCATAACATGCTAGTTGTCTATTTTAAAGACAAAGATTCTTTTCTTATTTGGGATGAACACCCAGAACATAAAAAATATAAAGAGCGTGGGAAAACAGAAATTTTTGAAAGTTATGACGTTTCAGTAGGAGAAGTTTTTGAAAGACATACAAAATAATATATGAAGATTGATAATATTGTAAATAGCTCTGCAAAATGGACATTGATTGTAGGAGCCATATTAATTTTTGTGTTGCCATTCATGGTAACTTTTTTAAATATAGAATTTTTAGGGAAATATGGACCTGTTGGCGATACTATTGGAGGAATTACTTCTCCGATTTCTCAATTGTTAGGTTCTATTCTTATATACCTTGCTTTAAAAGCACAATTAGATGCTAATACTATTATTCAAAATCAAGTTAATGAAGACAATAAGCAGTCATTAATAAGACATGATTTGGAACAAATACATGAGTTGTATTCTTTTTTTCAAAATAACATCAAAAGCTTTAGCTATGATAAAGATTTTAGTGGTAGAAGCAGTTTAATTTTTGGAAAGAGAGCAATAAAACATTTTTTTCAAGATATTGAAGATATGAATGTTAATATTCATAATGATGATGATATTCTAAAAATTGACGGAGTTAGAGAAATATTGGGCATCATAAACAGTGCTAAATTAATTTTACAGAAAAACAAAATTTCAAAGCTAGTTAAAGAAGATAAGGAGTTTTATAATACATTAATTTATCACGAATTGGTTTTTAGCATTTTCCCTGCGAAAGAAATTGAAAATGAAGACCCATTAGCATTAAAAAAGTGTACCATTTGCGAAATTTATCATGGGAATTTTCCTCCTTTAATCTTTCATAAAATACAAGAACTTAAAAAAGAATTATAATACTAAAAAATACAGGCTCTATGTTGAATATAGTGGGTAGTTAAATTTTAGTTTACTGCAAGTAAAGTAAATCATGTTGATAAAATTAGTTGTGTTTCTATAACCTCTAGCTCTTTTTTTAGCGAGCTGAATTTTTGAGTTTATACCTTCAATTACACCATTATTTATTCTACTTTCGATGTAGTTTATAATTCCTGACCAATGTGCTTTTATTGTTTTTGATGCTTTTTGGAATGGATAAATTCCAGAATCATCTGCATAATCACACCAAAAAGCTAAATAGGTTTCTGCTTCTGCTTTTTGTTTTATATCCCAAAAATCTTTAAACATTTCGAGTAACTGGTAGCCTTGACCTAATTTAGGATATAATTCCATTAAAAAGTCTTTTTCTGATTTGATTTCAGGGGTTAATTTTGATTTAAGAAAGGTGTATTTATGCCCTTTTAATAAATCGTTTCCTTTGCGTTCTAATCTTCGTAATTCGTCCATTGCTTTGTTTACTTCTTTGACTACATGGAATTTATCAAAAGTAATTTCCGCTTCTTGTAAATGTGTATTGCAACCTGATATAAATGCTGGTGACATATCTATACAAACCTGTTTAATCTCTGCAATTTCTACTTCTTTTTCTTTTAGATAATCAACACTCTTTTCAATACAATCGACTCCTTTACCCTCACAAGCAAACAGTACTCGTTTTTGCTCTAAATCAACCATGTGAGTAATATAGTTATGTCCTTTTTTAACCGAAGTTTCATCAAAACCTATTTTGGTTAAAGAATCAATAACATCTTCTTTATGAGCGATAGAAATCCAATAATCAAAGACATTCCACAACCTTACTGGATAGACTTGTAAGATTTTAGCAACCTTATTTACAGGCATTTCGTTTTCTATTAGCAACATTGAAAATGCTTCAAATAAAAGGGTAAAACCGCTTCCTTTCCTTGCCCATGGTACTTATTGGGTCTTAATCTTTCCATCAGATTGTTTTACTCTTGGAACTTTTGCGTGTAAGTAACATTTATGCTGAAAAAAAATTAAGGTGTTCCCATCGTCTCTCAACAGTATCATACGCTGTATAATATTGATTATCATCCGCTAAAAACAAATGTCCTTTCTTAAATCCTAAATAAACATCTAATTGAAGGCGTTCTTTGTCAAAAACAACTTCTTTAACATACCAAGGCTCTATTAACCCTAATGCTATGGAAAATATTTCTACTGAATTTTGCATAAACAAAAATAATAATTTTATATTTACATATTATAAACAATATAGAACCGAAAAAACTATCGATGTTCAAAAATAAAATCCCATTTAATATTTTTCAAGAAAACGAAATCTAATGAAATAGAAGTTATAAGAGTTTTACATGAAAAAATGGATATTGAAAACCAACTTAACGAATAACAAGAGCTACGCACAACAGCAGTTTGGCAAAATGGCGGAAATGGTGCTAAAAAGAAAGTTCAGTTTTCAAAAGAGCTTTTGTGCTAAAAAGGAAGTAAGTGCTTCAAAATCCGCCACTTCGCCAAGCTGCAAAACGTTAGCAGAAATTTTATAAAAAAATAGTGTTAAAAATGAAAAAATTAACAATAATCCTAATTTTATTCTCAACATTTTTATTTTCTCAACAGTCAATTTTTTGGAAAATATCTAAAGATGATAGTGAAAGTTACATACTCGGAACTTACCATTATTTAGGCAAAGATTTTATAAATGAAAACAAAATTATTCTTGAAAAATTAAAACAATCAAAAATTGCACTATCTGAAAATATTGATTCAGCAAATATTTTCATAAATAAAAGGGACGAAAATTTAATACTCAAAAAACTTGACAAAAACGAGATTGAAACTATTAAAAATATTGTTCCAAACTATGTTGATGCAAAAAAGATGACTTTACGAGAACTAATAATTACAATTGATGGAAAAATTTCAAGTAAATTTTGTTTAACGGAAAAAGAAAAATCTGACAACATAAAAATGGATGATTATTTGAAAAAATATTCTCTTGAAAATAACTTAAAATTAGTTGGATTAGAGCCGACGAAAAACACTTTTGACTACATAAATAATTCATTATATTTGGGTGCTACAGATGAAAAATTATTACAAATTTTAAAGACTAAGATTATTTTATTAAATTCTGAAAAACAAAATCTCAATTGTTCTATAATAAATGAATATAGAACAAAAAAACACCTGTTTAATTTTACAAAAGAGAGGCAAGAAAAATTAATTACGGCAAGAAACAAAGATTGGATTGATAAGATAGATAATGCAATAAAACAAAATAAAAAGGTCTTTATTTTTGTTGGTCTTTTTCATTTGGACTTTAAAGATGGTTTATTAGAATTACTGAAAAAAAGAGATTATAAAATTGAAGAAATAGAACTAAAATAAAAAACTTCTGCTAATAACTAGAGTTTCGTTGCGTGCGGAGCACGAACAATGAAACTCCTGTTGAACCCTTCGGCTAGCTCAGGGCAGGCTCGCTTTGGGAGCTCTTTTCAGGAGTTATGGGGTTGTCGTAAAATTTTTAAATGATATTTGAAAGAGAACTGGTGGTTCTCTTTTTTTTGGGTAGTAGTTTTTGGCGGTTTTTTGTTGTTTTTAGGTGTTTTCCTTCACGTTTGGGCATAAAAACCCTTACCCAAAAGGCTATATTTTAGGCAATTTTAAGCTTTGGCTCCTCTCCAAAAACCATCTCGGTGGACCTCGCAAATCAAATGTCGCAATGGTGACTAAATTCCCTACTTTACAACAACTGCACTTGGGTGAAAATGGCTTTTTAATAGGTTTTTCTCTCGGTATGACGCCTAAATTTTGTTGCAGGGTTTTTAGTTTTTTGCGTTTCCATGTGCTGCTCAAAAAACCGTAATGACGGATTTTTACCAATCTTTTTGGCAAAATATGAAGCGTAAATCTTCGGATAAATTCCTCGTGACTCAGCGTCATTTGCTTTCTAAGGCCTTTCTGTCGGTAATCTTTGTAATCGAAGGTTACATTTTCTGCATCTATATTTCTTATTCTATGATTGCTAATCGCGATTTTGTGCGTGTATCTCCCCAAATATTCTACCACAGATTTTGGGCTTCCAAAAGGCTTTTTGGCAAAAACTACCCAATCTTTTTCCCAAAGACTTTGTCTGATTTTTGGATATTCTTCAAGGTTTTTAACTTTCAGTTTCTCACAAAATTTAGCCCTGAAAACTTTACTCAATGCCTTTACCGAGAACAAAAATTTACCATCACTTCTGATGTTTTTCCATACTCCATTCTCATCCACGCCTCCACCCGGAACAATGCAGTGCACGTGCGGATGAAGACTTAAATTCTGTCCCCAAGTATGAAGCACAACTATCATTCCCATACTCAACCCTTTGTTTTTGCCAAACGTTTGAAGCGTTTCCCAAGCGGTTTCAAACAAGGTATCATACAGCATCTTTGGCTCGTGAAGTGCGGTGTTGTTCAACACTTCTGGTAATGTAAAAACCACATGAAAATACGGCACAGGAAGCAGCTCTGTTTCCCGATTTTCAATCCATTGTTCCCGATTCCGCCCTTGACATTTTGGGCAGTGGCGATTTCGACAAGAGTTGTAGCTGATGCTGATGTTTCCGCACTCGTCACACGCATCGATATGCCCGCCCAAAGCCGAAGTTCTGCACTTTTTTAAGGCAAATAGAGTTCTTAACTGCCATGCATTGAATCCTAAATCTTCTAGTTTGTCTCCTAATCTGTTTAAAATATCGGCTATTTCATATTGAGGCTGTGGTTGAGATTGAGATTGAGACTGAGATTGAGTGGATGGTTTTCTTATGGCTTTAAAACCTCTCATTTCTTCCCAAATTCTGAAAACAAGATATCTAATGGACTGTAGAGTTTTTGCGTTGACAGTTGGGCTATTTGAAGGTAAACCATCGTGGCTTCTATATTTTCGTGACCCAAGAGATTTTTGATGCTCAGAATATCCATTCCGTCTTCTAAAAGATGCGTGGCAAAACTATGACGAAGCGTGTGTACACTCACTTCTTTCATTATTTTTGCAGATTTCGAGGCTTGTTTTACTGCCCACTGTACGCCACGTTGTGAGTATCTAGAATCAAACATTCCACCGGCTCTGCCTTCTCTAGGCATCCCGAAGAGATAATCTTGGGGTTTTTCGGCTTCGATGTATTTTTTTAAGCCTCTTATTAAATGTTCAGACAAAGGGACATAGCGGTCTTTGCTTCCTTTGCCTTGTACTACTTTCAGCTGTTTTCTATCAAAATCTAAGTCTTTGAGCTGTACATTTCTTACTTCCATGCAACGCAGTCCACAGCCGTACAACAGCCCTATGAGCATTTTGTGTTTCAGAAGTTGGCACGTGCTCAGCAGTCGCCATACTTCTTCTTTGCTGAGAACTACGGGTAGTTTTTTCTCTTTTTTAATCTCTGGAAGACTCAAGTAAGAATAAGGCAATCCTTCGGATTTTAAAAGGAATCTTAATCCATAAACCGTATGTTTAAAGTACGATTGTGACGGGGTTTTTGATTTTTTTTGGAGGTAATAAAGGTAATCTTGAATTTGCTCAGCATCGAGCTCTGTGGGGATTTTGCCAAAATATAGCGATAGTGATGCTACGTGTCTAAAGTAATTGTTGAAGGTGCTTTGGCTTCTGCCTAAAACCGAAACTGTGCGCTGGAAGCGGTACAATAGTTCTGAAAAGCCGGGTACTTCGCGCTTCGCTTGGTTGAGGATTTTGTTTTCTCTGAGCGATTCTAAAAGCTTTTTTTTGTTGCCATTTTTCTAAATTTTTATTATTTTTACAAAGTAACTAAATTTTGCGATAGCAAATGCTACCGAAGGTTTAGTTCAACAGTGTATTGGCAAAAGACGGGGTGAATATTGTCTTTGAGAATTCAGTTAACAATATCCGCAAAAATGCTTTTCATATTTCTTTTTTTATTAATTTAGAAATCTGAAAAAGCATTTTGCTCAGGTTCGGTCTTCCTTTGAAATTGTCAGCAAAGTAGCCCGTCCTTCGCCAATACTTTTTCCGATGTGGCAAAATCCGCTCCGCTCCTTTTGCCACATCGGTTCGGCGGATTACATCCGCAGATGTTGCTCGTCGCTACGCGAACTTCGCACATCTGTGAATTTGCTAAATCCCAAGAACGGAAGCAAACTTCCTTCTCGGGACTTCGCAAATCCGCCGAACCGACGTTACCCAACATAATAAAGAAAGGACAGCGTATAATTAAAATCAATAAATTCAGTATTTTTGAGAAACATTAAAAAAAACATAATTATGGGAAAAGTTTTGAAAATAAGCATCATTCTAGCATTCTTTTCGATTACATTTATTTCTTGCAGCGATGTAAGCAGAAAAGTTGACGAAAAGATAGAACAGTTACTAAAGAAAACGGAATCATTAGACTCTTTGCTAAACCAAGAGATCGATAAAGTACTAACTCTCGATTCACTTATCGATAAGGAACATCAAAAGGTAATAAAGCTTGATTCACTTATACAGAAATCAACCTCTAAACTTGATTCTGTAGTTAATAAAATTACAAAACCTTTAAGTAAATAATTACAAACCAATCAAATACTACAAAAATGAAATGTCCAAATTGCAAAGATGTAAATCTGGTTATGACCGACCGCAACGGAATAGAGATTGACTATTGTCCTGATTGTAGAGGTGTTTGGCTTGACCGTGGTGAACTTGATAAAATCATTGAAAGGTCAACTCAAAACCTTAAACCCCAACAAGATGATATGATTTATGGTAAGCAGTACCATTCAAGGGACAATGATTATCGTTACAAAAAAAAGAAAGGACTTTTAGGAGAACTATTTGACTTTTAATATCGATTCGATAGAAATTTAAAACACATACATTTTTAATGCTAAAGAGCGATAACAACCAATGGCACGCCATTGACTATAAAGAGGTTCTTGAGAATTTTGAGAGTTCATTACAAGGGCTAGAAATAGAAGAAGTAAATAAAAGACAAGAAAAGTACGGATTAAACGAACTTAGGCGTAAAAACAAAGATGGCGTTTTAAAAGTGCTTTGGCGACAAATTAACAATCCATTGATTTGGGTTCTAATTGGTTCAAGCACGTTGGCTACTGCATTGGGGAAAATTACCGATGGAATGGTAGTGCTTGCCGTAGTGGTGGTGAACTCAATTATTGGCTTTATTCAGGAATACAAAGCAGGTAAAGCCATTGAAGCTCTTAGTAACATGGTCCCCGAAAATGCTACGGTAATTCGAAATGGCAATATAATAACCATACCTGTTTCTGAGATTGTTCCCGGTGATATTGTTCAGGTGGCTGCCGGCGACCGCATTCCCGCCGACATGAGGATAATCCAGCAAAAAAACCTGCAAGTAGAAGAAGCTGCTTTAACAGGTGAATCGGTACCGTCTCAAAAAACTACCGAAGCCGTTAATCCCGATGCGGTACTTGGCGACAGAAAATGTATGGTATATAGTGGCACTTTAGTTGTTTCAGGTACTGCCACGGCTGTGGTTGTAAAAACGGGTATGGATACCGAACTTGGTAAAATATCCGACATGCTTAACGAAACAGTTGATTTAGATACACCATTAACAAAAAAGTTGGGTGTTATTGGCAAATACTTAACCATTGGTATTGTTGCTATCACTGCAATTATTATGGTTATTGGAACATACCGAGCATTGGGGCAAGGGGTATTATTGTTTGATGCACTCAGGGAAAGCTTAATATTTGCAATAGCTTTGGCAGTAGGTGCTATTCCGGAAGGATTGCCTGCTGTTGTTACCATTGCCCTCGCCATTGGGGTACAACGCATGGCAAAACGAAATGCCATTATTCGTAAACTTCCTGCGGTTGAAACCTTAGGAAGTACAACTGTTATTTGCTCTGATAAAACCGGAACGCTTACAAGAAACGAAATGACTGTAAGTGAATTGTGGAACTATAACCATAGCATACAAGTAACAGGTGTTGGTTATCATAAAGCCGGTGTTTTCAAACAAAACAACGCTGAACTAGCTGCTTTACCCGAAGATATGTTGCTTTTACTGAAAAAAGCAGTTCTTTGTAGTGATGCAAATGTACTTTATACTGCAAACGAATACAGTATTTCGGGCGACCCTACTGAAGTAGCATTGGTCGTTGCAGCTGCAAAAGCGGGGATTTCAATTGATGGTTTACGTCAGGAAATACCAAGAAAAGATGTTGTGCCTTTCGACTCTGAAAAGCAATACATGGCAACCCTTAACGACAATATTATTCTTAAAGGGGCACCAGAGGTTGTGCTAAAACGTTGTTCAACACATGTTGGTGGTGTAAACTTGGATACACAAAAGATTATTTCTCAAATAGAATTGCTTGGTTCGAAAGGGATGCGAGTGCTTGCCATAGCTCAAAAAACTCAAAGTAAAAGTGATGAAATATCGGTAGATGATATTGAAAACGGATTTGAGTTTATCGGCTTGATAGGTATGATTGACCCGCCACGCACCGAAGCAATCGAAGCTATAAAAGCATGTCATAATGCGGGAATAACAGTAAAAATGATTACTGGCGACCACCATGCCACAGCACGTGCTATTGGCATGGAATTAAACCTCTCGGCCAATGGGACTGTTGTAACAGGAGTGGATTTGTCGAAAATGAGCGATGCTGAACTTGATAAAACCATACAATCAACCAATATTTTTGCCCGTGTAGCCCCCGAACACAAACTTCGTTTGGTAAAAGCCTTGCAAAAAGCCAATGATGTTGTTGCAATGACCGGTGATGGCGTAAACGATGCCCCATCGCTCAAGCAATCAAATGTTGGTGTTGCTATGGGAATTACCGGAACTTCTGTGTCGAAAGAATCTGCAGACATTGTACTTGCCGATGATAATTTTTCGAGTATAGCAGCAGCTGTTGAAGAAGGGCGAAGGGTTTACGACAATCTGCTAAAGTCTCTCGCATTCTTGCTTCCAACCAACTTGGGACTTGCATTTATATTGATTTATGGCATTATATTCTTTCCTTTTAATCCTATAACGAAAGAACTATTGCTTCCTATGTTGCCAGTACAATTGTTGTGGATAAACTTGGTTGCAGCCATAGCATTGGCTTTGCCGCTTGCATTCGAAGTAAAAGAACCTAATGTAATGAACCGTCCCCCTCGTAAACCCGATGAAGCTCTTTTCAACGGATTTGTAACTTTTAGGGTGTTTTTTGTTTCGATACTTATGACAGTTGGAACTATCGTGCTTTTTAGCTGGGAGTACTCTTATTCACTTTCAACCGGAATGGCACAAACAGATGCGTTGGCTCGTTCCCAAAGTATAGCAGTAACATTTATTATATTTTTCCAAATATTTTATTTGATAAACTGTAGGTCTCTGAAAGAATCGGTTTTAAAAATTGGTCTTTTCAGTAATGGCTTTATCTTTTTGGGTATTGGGTCAATAATGCTTCTGCAAGCAATGTTTTTATACACCCCGTTTATGCAAAAAGTGTTTGGAACAGCGTCTCTCGATGGGAAAGGTTTATTTATTTCGTTTGTAGCTGGTTCATTGATTTTTGTTGTAATTAGTATCGAAAAATGGATTCTAAGAGAGTTGTTAAATAAAAAGAAAAAAGAGAGTTAATAATGTTTTAATAATGAATTTAAAAATAAAAAAATGACGTTGGGTAACATCGTGTATAAAACATTTGGCAATCAGTGGTTTATCAAGCGTTTTAGCTCGTATCAAAAGTAATTGTAACTTGATAGCAAATCGCTTCGAAATGCCAAACGTTTCATACACGCAACCGTTATAGCCAATGCTGAAAGACGACCCGACATATAATGACAGTTACTGAAAATGGAGTTAACGAAAGAACAATATTACATCATCAACTCGACTGGAAACATCAAAATAAATGCTGTTGCCGGGTCTGGGAAAACTACGACCGTAATTGAATACGCCAAGACAAGACCAGCGACAAGTAAAATTCTTTATTTAGCTTTCAATAAATCAGTAAAACTTGAAGCAGCCAAAAAGTTTGCCGACAAAGGACTTAACAATGTAAAAGTTGAGACAGCACATTCTTTGGCTTATAGACACATTGTTTTTAAGAATGGATACAAAGTAAGACCACAAGGTTACAAGACAAATGAAATTGCCGAACTTCTAAATCTTCAAGGCAATGGAGAAAAGCATACGGAATATGTCATTGCCAATCATATTAACAAGTTCATTGCCTATTTCTGCAACAGCGACAAGCAAAAAGTTCAAGACTTAAACTATCTTGACACAGTAACAGACCCAAAAGCAAAAACCTTTGTTTCATCATTTTACGACTATATCGTTTCTCAATCACGACTTTTATTAAGCAAAATGGACAAAGGAGAAATCGAAATCACCCACGACTTCTACCTTAAAAAATTCCAACTTTCAAACCCAAAACTTGACTACGATTACATACTTTTTGACGAAGGACAAGACGCATCTCCTGCAATGCTTGATGTGTTCTTTAATCAAAAAGCGACCAAAGTAATCGTTGGCGACACACACCAACAAATTTACGGGTGGCGATTTGCAGTAAACTCGTTAGAAAAAGCCGACTTTAAAACCTATCATCTTTCGACAAGTTTTCGGTTTAGTCAAGACATTGCAAATCTTGCAATGGAAGTTTTAAAATTCAAAAAACACCTTGACGAACACGAAACTATTCCAATAACAGGAAAAGGAAACAGCAAAGAAATTAAAACCAAAGCTGTTCTTGCAAGAACCAATCTGGGACTTCTGCTTAAAGCAATTGAATATGTCACTGAAAAGAAAAAGGTAAAACAGATTTACTTTGAAGGTAACATCAACTCATATACATACGCAGACGAAGGTGCTTCCCTCTATGATGTTCTAAATCTTTACAACGAAAAGCATCACTTAATTAAGGACAAACTAATCAAGGCTATGAAAGACCTTGACGAGTTAGAAGATTATATTGAAAAGACAGAAGATGTTCAGCTTGCAATGATGGTTGAAATAGTTAAAGAGTATGGAAATAAAATTCCTGACATCATAAAAGCCATTAAAGAAAAACACGTTGACAATGACGACAAAGAAAAGGCAGAAATGATTTTCTCAACAGTTCATCGTTGCAAAGGAATGGAGTATGATGCCATTCAACTTGTAAACGACTTTATTTCAGAAGAAAAATTAGATAAACTAAAAGAAGACAAGAAAGCCAAAGAAATCAACGCCACAAAACTAAATGAAGAAATCAATTTGCTTTATGTTGCTGTCACTCGGACAAAAAATAGTATTCATATTCCCGAACCTTTAATGCCTTCTGAATTTCCAAAATCATCACAAATTCACGTTATGAAAGTTGTGAGTGAAGAAGAAAAGGAACAGCAAAGAAAAGAAGAATTGAAACAAAAAACCGACAAGGCAGAAAGCAAAACAGAAAAAGCTTATTCGGTTGAAGAAGTGAGAACCAAACATAAGGACGCATACAAACCTTGGACACCTGAACTTGACAACGAACTAACAGTAATGTATTGTGAAGGAGTAAATGTAAAAGATATGGCTAAACATTTTGGACGGACAAGGGGAGCAATAACATCAAGAATTAAAAAATTAGAACTTGAAGAACTTTACGGATAAAAAGAAAATAACAGGAAGCACTGGCTATAACAGGCGTAGCTGTTGCACTACTCCTTTTTTTTAGAAAATAGTTTTCAAAAACATAAAATTTAGACCTCTTTAGAAGCAATTTTATAGAGGTTTGTTTTTAAAATGTTAAAATTTAGAGCGCTTACAATGGAGTTTTTTATGTTGTAAAGCATGGTTTTTATAAAAGTTTTAGTATATTTGAGTAGTACAACTTGCACTATGAATTTGCAAAATCCCAAGAACGGAAGCAAACTTCCTTCTCGGGACTTCGCAAATCCGCCGAACCGTTATCTGCCATTTTAAAAAACAACGTCAATGAAACAAACTTTTGGAATTTTCACAATATTATTTTACGGAATTCTTACTGCACAAACAATTAATGGAAAAATTATTTCAAAAGAAAATAACGAACCAATTCCATTCGCAAGAATTGGAATTGAAAATGAAAATTTTGGAGCAATTGCTGATGAAAATGGCAATTATTCAATTGATTTGACAAATATTGACCGAAACAAAAATTTAACCGTTCAAATTGGTGGTTTTATAAATTTTTCACAATCAATACAAAACTTCATAGATGGAAATCATACAATTTCTCTGAATGAAAAGGTTGTGGAAATTCAGGAAGTGGTTTTGAATCCCAAAAAATATTATGAAAAAAATTGGGGGACAAATGCAAAAACTAAAAAAGTTCAATTTGGCTTTAATCCAGCAAGAAGCAAAGAAGACAAATCAAAAGAATTTGGTGTAGATTTTAATAATAACAAAAATATAAAATTGCAAAAAATTAATCTAAATATTGTGGATTTGAAAACTGACAAACCACTTTTGATAAATTTCAATATTTATTCAAAAAAAGACGGACTTCCAGATATATCATTATTAAACGAAAATTTAACTATTGAATTAACAAAAGATAAAATAAAAGACGGAACATTTTCTTTTGATGTTAGTGATAAAAATGTTTGGATTAACAAACAGGATTTTTTTGTAACAATGCAAGTAATGAATGGATTCGATGGATGGATCTATTTGAGCGGAGCAATGTTTAAGAATGTTTATTATCGAAATTTTTATGGTCCTTGGTTGAAAAAAACTATTGCACAACCAGCGCTAAATATTGATGTGAAAATTGAAAAATAAAAAAAACGGCAGATAACAGGTAACTGTTGCACAACTCTTTTTTTTAGAAAATAGTTTTCAAAAACATAAAATTTTTACCTCTTTAGAAGCAATTTTAGAGAGGTTTGTTTTTAAAATGTAAAAATTTAGAGCGCTTATAATGGTGTTTTTTCATGTTTTACAATATGGTTTTTATACAAGTTTTTTGTATATTTGAGTTGTGCAACAAGCACATCGGTTTGGCAAAATTGCCGTTTAGTGCTTCGTTTGACATTTTATCTTAATTTTAAAGTTTGTACTACTAATGAAGTTTTGGTTCGGCAACTTCGCCAAGCCGAGAACCGTTAGCGTCAATGACGCTAAAAATTACTCTAAAATTTGCATGGAATAAAACTTGTACATATATTTGTACAAATAAAAATACAAAAATATGTTAATTGCAAGTGTTTCTGATTTTAGAAAAGATATAAAATCATATTTGGACAAAGTTTCTAGAAACTTTGAAACCTTAATTATTAACCGTGGAAAAGATTCTGGTATTGTTGTTATGTCTTTAACTGAATATAATTCTTTAATGGCAACAAATCACGAATTGTCTTCTAGAGCAAATGAAATACGTTTGGATTCAGCGATTGAAAAATTAAAAACTCATAAATCTTTTGAGAAAATATTAACAGAAGACTAATTATGAAATATATTTTTGTAGATGAATCTTGGGAAGATTATTTATATTGGCAAAAAACTGATAAAAAGAAATTAAAGAGAATTAACGATTTATTAAAAGATATTTCTAGAAATCCTTTTGAAGGAATTGGAAAGCCAGAACCTTTAAAACATAAATATTCAGGATTTTGGTCAAGAAGAATTGACGATGAACATCGATTAATTTATCGTTATGAAGAAGGTGAAATTCAAATTGCAAAATGTAGATTTCATTACGATTAATTGTTACTGCCACTAACTTAGGTAGCTGTTGCACAACTCCTTTTTTTTAGAAAATAGTTTTCAAAAACATAAAATTTCAACCTCTTTAGAAGCAATTTTAGAGAGGTTTGTTTTTAAAATGCTAAAATTTAGAGCGCTTATAATGGTGTTTTTTATGTTGTACAATATGGTTTTTATAAAAGTTTTAGTATATTTGAGTAGTGCAACTTGCACTATGAATTTGCAAAATCTCACGAACGGAAGTAAACTTCCTTCTCGGGACTTCGCAAATCCGCCGAACCGTTGTAGGCAATTTCATAAAAAAACATATATGAAAATCTTAATTTTTTTATTGCTATTTTTTCTATTAGGTTGTAAATCATATATCGTGGAATATGACAAGAATGGAGAACCGAAACTCGGAAAAAATATGAATTATATTTTTACTGAAAAACCAAGTGTGGAAAATCTAAAAAAGATTGATACAACCGCATATTATATACAAATATTTGAAGGAAGATATTATAATGAAAATGAAATAAAAAATCCTATGGTTTTGGAATTTCATAATGACGGATTTTACAAAGATTCTTCTTTAAAATATTACAAAAACTTTTCTTATAGAACTAAAGAAACAATTTGGTATGGAGGAAAATACAAAATTTCAGGAAATACTATTGAGCTTGAATCTTTTGCTCCTTCAAATGGAAGTAAAACTAAAATTTATATAAGAACATTTTTAAAAGGCAGAATTGTAAATGATAAAATAATTTTTGATGATAAAAAAAATAATAGTTTAATATCTGTATATCAAAAAAAACATAAACTTGAATAAGAGAAACTGCCTACAATATAGGTAGCTGTTGCACAACTCTTTTTTTTTAGAAAATAGTTTTCAAAAAATAAAAATTTAGACCTCTTTAGAAGCAATTTTAGAGAGGTTTGTTTTTAAAATATTAAAATTTAGAGCGCTTACAATGGAGTTATTGAAGTTGTACAATATGGTTTTTATAAAAGTTTTAGTATATTTGAGTAGTGCAACTTGTACTATGAATTTTCAAAACCCTAAGAACGGAAGTAAACTTCCTTCTCGGGACTTCGCAAATCTGTAAGCTCCCCCGAAAACAGTACGGTTTAAAAGTATAAAATTATTAACTTTAAATCGTAATTAAGACAATGAAAAAGAGCACATTCAGTCCTGCAAAGATTGCAGGTATTTTAAAGGATTTTTCCGGTGGCCGCAGTGCCGAGGAACTGGCTAGGGAAAATAGCATCAGCACGGCTACTTTATACAAGTGGCGTCAAAAGTACAATGGGATGGAAGCCAGTGAACTTAAGCGGGTGAAGGAACTTGAAGAGGAAAATGCACGCTTGAAGCGTATGTACGCCAATCTGGCAATGGAACTTGACGTAGCAAAATACATTATCGAAAAAAAGCTTTAAAGCCTTGTCGGAAACGGGAGATTATCATGGAAATCCAGAAACTCCGTCCGAAGGATTCCGGCAAGGCTTTACGCGTACTTAAACTAAGCAGAAGCAGTTTTCATTACCGCTCACTGAAAGATGATTCTACGGTGATGATGGAACTTGAACAGCTTACACAGAACCATCCGAGAGAAGGTTTCTGGAAATACTATTACCGTCTGCGCAACCGTGGAAAAAAGATCAATCATAAGCGGCTGCACCGTATCTACAAAGAGATGAAACTTCCGTTGCGTCGCAAGGTTAAGAAACGTCTCCCAGCCAGAGTAAAATCGCCCTTGGAGGTGCCGGAAACATTTACTCACACATGGAGTATTGATTTTATGAGCGATGTTCTCTCCAACGGAAGAAAGTTCCGCAGTTTTAATGTGATTGATGATTACAACCGGGAAATCCTTCACATTGAGGCAGATTATAGTTTGAAAAGTTCGCGGGTGATCTGGATTCTGAACCATCTGGTGAACCGCTACGGAAAGCCTGAGAAAATACGCATGGATAATGGACCGGAGTTCATTGCAAATATTGCTGAAGTCTGGAGCAGGGTAAACGAGATCAACTTTGCATATATCCAGCCGGGGAAACCTACACAGAATGCCTATATTGAACGCTTCAACAAAACCTACAGGAATCAGGTCCTGGATGCATATATTTTTGAAAGTTTGGATGAAGTAAGAAGTGTTACGGAGGAATGGGTAAGGGATTACAATTACGAAAGGCCGCATGATTCACTGGGCGGATTATCACCTGTGATGTGGAAAAATGGACAGCAAGCCCAGGCTAAGGCCAGCACTTTTCCTGCCCGCTTTTCCACATCCGACAACAACATCAATAAAATATCACGAAAAAATTCTACTTTTGAAGTGTACTGAAAATGGGGAGCTTACAAATCCGCCGAACCGTTAGCAGAAATTGTATGATAGAACCGTTAAAAACTGATGATCCAAAAAAAACAGCTGAAATTTTCGCTATGGAATATAGAAAAAAAGGTTATAATCTTGATTTCTCAATTAACAGCTTAAAGATTGAAATTGATTTAATTCTTGAAAATGAATTTCCAAGAAATAATGACGAAAGAGAAAAGCTAGAAGCTGAATTAACTGCTTATTTTGGTGAGACGTTATGCAGATTATTTGATGCTGAATGGAAAGGATTATATTATGGTTATAAAAATCCAAATGGAGTGAATTTTTATACTTGCAGAATTAAAAAAAATGAGTTCGAGTTTGGGCCAAGTAAATTTTTTGAATATTATTTTTCCAATGGTAAAGAAGATACTGGAACTTTCAATGATTATCTAAATTTTAGTTATTATTATAAAGGAACTGAAAAATATATTACTGGCGGAATATTAAAAAGGATTAACAACTTCTGCTAACAGGCGTAACTGTTGCACAACTCCTTTTTTTAGAAAATAGTTTTCAAAAAAATAAAATTTTGACCTCGTTTATTCTTCGATAAACTCAGAAACCAGATTTAAAGAATGTTTGTTTTTTAGTTAAGATTAAAAATGCTAAAAGTTGGGTATTTAACATTGAGTTATTGATGCTTTGAAAGACTGTTTTCATAAAAAAATACTTAAATAAAAGGACAAAAGCTCATTTTGAAATGAATAAAACAGTTTTAATTTCTCAAGGGATAAAAGAACCTCAGCTTTATCAGTAAACTCAATACTCATTTTAGTTTAACAGATTTTTAACCAATTTCAAATTATTTTATACAATATTTAAGACAGTTTTGGCGTATTTTTGGGAGAGATAATTTGGAGCAGGAAGTCAGAAGATGTAAGATGAAACGTCTAACTTCTTAACCTTATCCTTTACCTCAACCTATATCTTAACCTAAAAAATAATTTATGTCAAAAATAATTTGGATAGATGATGAAGTAGATTTACTCAAACCACATATCGTTTTTCTAGAAAACAAAGGCTATAACGTAACGCCAGTGAACAACGTAAACGAAGCACTAGAATTAATAGAAAACGAAAAATTTCAACTCGCACTTTTAGACGAAAACATGCCTGGAATTTCTGGTTTAGAAGCCATTCCCATGCTTAAGGATTTAGATTCTTCTATAAAAATCGTGATGGTAACCAAAAACGAAGAAGAACACATCATGGAACAAGCCATCGGTTCACAGATTTCTGATTACATTCTAAAACCTGTAAACCCCAATCAGGTTTTGCTTTCGCTGAAAAAAAATCTTCAAGAAGACGATTTGGTAGAGCAAAAAACCAAGTTAGAATATCAACAAGGTTTTCGTAATCTTTCGATGGAACTCAGCTATGTAAACACTTACCAAGAATGGGCAGAATATTACAAGAAAATCTTGAATTGGGAAATCAAATTCGATAAAGTTTTTGACAATGAGTTTGCAGATTTATTACAATCTCAAAAAGAAGAAGCCAACATTCAGTTTTCTAAATTTATAGAAAAAAATTACGAAGAATGGCTTCACAGCACAGAAAAACCAATTATGTCTCACACTGCTTTTAAGGAAAAAGTAAAACCCGTTTTAGAGAAAGACAAAGTTTTGCTTCTGATGGTTGATAATTTGAGATATGACCAATGGAAAGTGATAGAACCGCTTTTCGCAAGGTTTTACAACAAGGTTTCAGAAGACGAATATTTCAGCATTTTACCAACTGCTACTCAATACGCCAGAAATTCATTTTTCGCAGGTTTAATGCCTTCAGAAATCGAAAAACGTTTTCCAGACAAATGGTTTAATGACAATGAAGAAGGCAATAAAAACGAGCACGAACGTGAATTTTTAGAAGACCAGATGAAAAGAATTGGACTACAAAACAAGTCCATGAAATATTTGAAAGTTCTGAATGCAGATTTTGAGCGCAAGATTTTAGATGATTTTAACCAACATAAAAACAATGATTTATTGGTAATTGTCTATAATTTCATCGATATTCTTTCGCATGCTAAAACGGATAATCACATTGTAGACCAATTGATTAGAGATGATAAAACTTTCAGAAGTCTTACTGTAAATTGGTTTGAAAATTCTTCTATCTTAAAAATTATTAAACTCGCAGCGGAACAAGGTTTCAAACTCGTGATTACAACTGACCACGGAATGGTTTATGTAAAAAAACCTTCGCAAGTTGTAGGCGATAGAGAAACCAGCACCAACATTCGTTATAAAACAGGAAAATCTCTCACTTATGACGAAAAAGATGTTTGGGCAATTACCAATCCAGAAAAATTGTTTTTACCCAAAGGAAATCTCAGCAGCAAATATATTTTTGCGAAAAACAACATCTTTTTGGCTTATCCAAAAAATTACAACCACTTTGTGAATTATTACAAAGACACCTATCAACATGGCGGAATTTCACTAGAAGAAATCATTATACCTATCAGTATTTTAGAACCTAAGTAGTTTTTTCATAGTTTATTTATACTTAGGCATGGAGCGGAAAAAATCTGTAGATTTTTTCCGCTTTTTTACACCATAACAATTCCGTATTTTTGAAAAAATTTTCAAAAAAACATGTCTCAAACATTCCAAATAGAAAAAATTGAAGATTGGCAAAAAGTAGTAGATGAAATTTTGCCCAATTTAAAACACAATATCCTTTTATTAAAAGGAAACTTAGGTGCTGGCAAAACCACATTTTCTCAGTTTTTGATGAGAAGTTTAGGAAGCACAGACGAAGTTTCTTCGCCTACTTATGCTATCGTAAACGAATACCATTCACCGAAAGGAAAAGTTTTTCATTTTGACCTTTATCGACTGAAAAAAATAGAAGAAGCCTATGATTTTGGGATTGAAGAATATCTAGACAATGCTTTTCTCTGCATTATAGAATGGCCAGAAATCTACGAAGAAGAATTGGCAGATTTACCTCACCATAAAATGACAATTACCAATCATGGTGATTATAGAGAAATTGTTTTCTACTAAAATTTTCCTTAGAAAGAATCCATGATTTCTAAGGTTTTACCTATCCCATTTTTCGCTATCTTTGTAGCTTAAAATTTAAAACAATGAGTTCTACCATATTTACACCTTTTACTGAAGAACAACTCATTCCTAAAGAGGAAAAATTAGAAGTTCTGAAAAAAGGAAAAAAATTTAGCATTGGTATTCCAAAAGAAACCTGTTTACACGAAAAAAGACTGTGTATTACTCCAGATGCAGTACAAGTTTTGGTAGAACATGGTCATGATATTATTTTAGAAGCTGGCGCTGGTGAAGGTTCTTTTTTCACCGATTTACAGTTTTCTGAAGCAGGAGCTCAGATTACAACCAGTCAAGCAGAAGTGTACGGACAAGATTTAGTTCTTAAAATCAATCCACCAACCGAAGAAGAAATGGAATTTTTAAAACCAAATGCTTATTTGGTTTCTGCACTTCAAATTAACTTAAGAGACAAAGATTATTTTAAAAAATTAGCAGAAAAAAAGGTTAATGCCATCGCTTTTGAATTCATTATGGATGAATACCGTCAGTTGTCACTTATCAGACTGATTGGCGAAATCGCAGGTGGAATTTCCATTTTGTACGCATCAGAATTATTAGCAAAATCAAATGGCTTAATGCTCGGTGGAATTACCGGAGTTCGTCCTACAGAAGTAGTAGTATTAGGAGCTGGAATTGTAGGAGAATTTGCAACGAAAGCAGCCATCGGTTTAGGGGCAAGTGTAAGAGTTTTTGATAATTCTTTATCTAAATTAAGAAGATTACACACACTTATAGACAGTAGAGTTCCTACTTCAATTATAGACCCAAAAGAATTAAAAAAAGCATTGAGAAGAGCTGATGTAGTAATTGGCGCATTACCTAGACTCAATATGCCTTATGTAGTGACAGAAGACATGGTAAAAGCCATGAAAAAAGGCTCTGTAATTATAGATTTGACCATAGATTATGGCGGCTGTATAGAAACAACAGAAGTAACCACTCACGAAAATCCTGTCATCATTAAACACGAAATTCTTCATTGCGGATTACCTAATTTATCTTCTAGAATGCCTAGAACCACTACGAAAGCTATTTCTAATTTCTTCCTAAGTTATCTCCTGAATTATGACGAAGAAGGTGGTTTCGAGAATATGCTTTTGAAAAGAAACGAAATGAAACAATCGCTTTACATGTACAAAGGCAGACATACCAAAAAAGTGATTTGCGACAAATTCGACCTTACTTATCACGACATAAACCTTTTAATTTTTTAAATTTTCAACTTACTTTTTACATCATATTCAATGAGAAAACTGAAATTCTTTTTCATCGGGTTAATTCCAGGATTATTAATTGTATTCTTTATTTTGAACAAAAAAGGGGTAAGTTGTAGCGGTTATCTTCCCAATTCTAGGGTAATTGCCGAAACTTTATCGAAAGATTTCACCTATTCTGAAACTTTTCAAGCAGAAATGAAAACCTTGAAAATCGACGAAAAATTTCTGAAAGACAGCATTATTACCAAAGGAGAAATTAACTTTGATAAAAGTGATGCACAGAAAAAACCTTGTCCAAGTTATTTACTTACCGCTCCAGAAGGAAATCCTACCTATGAAATTACTTTTGAAAAATGTAAAGAAAATGCCCATTTCATCAGTCTTAAAAAGCTAAAATAACAAAATATGCAAAAGAAAAAATACACAGATCTGAGTGTTCCCCAATTAAAAAAACTACAAAAAGTTTTCTTAGGAATCTTTTTAGGATTGGTTATTCTTTGGATTATTGTACTCAGCATGATGTATTACAACGGAAAATCTTTTGCAACCTTTATAGCAGTAGCAGTAGCTACGTTGATTCCCAATTTTATTAATATTCTGAATATTTCTAATCAAATCAAACAAAAGGAAAAAGAACTCTAAAAATTAATTTCAAAATGAAGATTGCGATTATTGGTGTAGGTTTAATTGGTGGTTCTATCGCCCTAAAACTCCGCGAAAAAAATTTCGGAGCAGAATTTATAGGAATTGACAAATCAGAAATTCACCTTCAAGAAGCCCAAGAATTAGGAATTATAGACCGTTTCGAAAATTTTGAAAATGGTATAAAAAACGCAGACCTTATCATTACCGCTATTCCAGTAGATGCTACGGTTAAAATTTTACCACAAGTTCTAGATTTAATTACCGATAAACAAACGGTAATGGATACTGGTTCTACCAAATCTGGAATTGTAGAGGCCATTAAAAATCATCCGAACCGAAAAAGATTTGTAGCATTTCACCCAATGTGGGGAACCGAAAATTCTGGACCGAAAGCCGCTCAGAAAGAAAGTTTTGCAGGAAGAGCTGCTGTAATTTGCGACCGTGAAGATTCTGAGCAAGATGCATTAGCATTGGTAGAAAATATCGCCAAAAATCTAGAAATGCACCTGATTTACATGAATGCAGACGCTCATGACGTTCACACTGCGTACATTTCTCACATTTCACACATCACTTCTTATGCTTTGGCAAACACGGTTTTAGAAAAAGAACGCGAAGAAGATACCATTTTCCAATTGGCGAGTTCTGGTTTTTCGAGTACGGTTCGTTTGGCGAAATCTCATCCAGAAATGTGGGTTCCTATCTTTAAACAAAACAAAGAAAATGTGTTAGACGTTCTGAATGAACACATTACACAACTCAGAAAATTCAAGTCTGCTCTAGAAAAAGAGAATTTTGAACTTCTGGAAGAACTCATCAAAAACGCCAATAAAATCCGAGGCATCTTAAAATAATTCGTCATGAAAAATTTCTTTCGCTTTCTGTTCATCATCAGTTGTACTTTTTTATGGAGTCAAGAAAAGAAAAGCACGGCGACAGAAAATGTGAAGATTATTTCTGAAAATTTTGATGTTCCTCAACTTAAAACCACACGAAGAATTTGGATTTATTTACCTAAAGATTACGAAAATTCTCACCAAAAATATGAAGTATTGTATCTTCAAGATGCGCAAAATCTCTTTGACGATGCTACTTCATACGCTGGTGAATGGCAAGCAGATGAAACACTGAACAAAATTTTTGAAAAAACCGGAAAATCCGTAATTGTTGTAGGAATAGATAACGGTGGCGAAAAACGAATTGAAGAACTTTCTCCCTTTAAAAATGCAAAATACGGCGGCGGAAATGGCGAAAACTACGTGAAATTTATCGTGGAAACCCTGAAACCTTACATTGATAAAAATTACAGAACAAAATCTTGTAAAAAACACACCACGATTGGTGGAAGTTCACTCGGAGCGCTGATTTCTGTTTATGCAGCAGTGAAATATCCTGAAACTTTCGGTAAAGTATTGGCTTTTTCTTCTGCATTTTGGTTTAATGCTGAAGATTTGAATGCATTTATTAGCCATTCTAAAGTTAATTTAAAGCATCAGAAATATTATTTTATCCAAGGAAAACACGAAGATGAAGATATGGAAGAACAAACCAAACGCATAATAGAAAACCTGAAATCTAAAAACGTAAAATCTAAAAATATCTTCCTAAAAATAGACGAAGACGGAAAACACAATGAAATCTATTGGCGAAGAGAATTTGAAGGTGCTGTTTTGTGGTTGAAATGATTTGTTTAATACAAGTAGAACTAAGAATATTTTTACTTTTACTAAATAAATAGAACCAACTATAACTTAAAAAATTTATTCTTTAATAGACGAATCATTATTAGCTAGCTGAACAAAATTAATAGATGGTAAAATTACTGGTTCTAGTCCTGATTGTAATGTTAAATTTGAAACAAAAGCTCGCAAATATGGAAACGCAATAGCAGGTGCGTTTATTTTAGGAAAAGAAGATAGTTTAAAGTCTTCTGTTATTTTTTCATCTACTATTTCAAAATTAAAAAAAGCTTCAATAATCAAATCAAATGACCTATCATTTATATTAAGCTTAAACGCAACTCCAAAAGTATTATTTTCTTCATCATCAGAAAAAAAATTTCCTGACTCTAAATCAAAAGAGTCATTATCTCTTTTAGTTCTTTCGTCTAAAAGTGACATACTTAAGTTAGCTATTTTCCAATTTTTAAGTTGTATTTTCATTTTAAGCGGCTAATGCAAGATTACAATCTAACTTAGTTTTTTCATCATTAAAAATAAATCTTATTGATGATGAGTAATAAGAAATTTTTGCCGTTTCAAAATGTTTATTTTCTAAATCAACTGTAATTTCAGAAAAACCATATTTCAAAACAGAAACTTCATATAATTTTTCTGCACTAATATTATCAAAAAAATTATCTATCCTTTCTTTTACGTCTTTAAGTTTCATTTTATTTGTCCTGTTATTTTTATGGAATTTGATAAAATATTCTTATTAGGATTATAAACTGTACAAATTGTACAATTACTTGTCCTAAGATTTATTCTTTCAATTCTTTCTTGTGCAAATTTAATATAAAAATTCCCTTTTACAACCTCTAAAGGTAAAAAACCTTCACCTCTTGCTAAATTTAGAATAAAACCATCATAAAATTTCATTTTTTTACCGATAGTTTCTATTTTATCTTTATATCTTTCTACTAAATAAGATAATATTTCAACCCCATCTTCTATTGTTAAATCTAGATATTCAGATTCCTCAACTTGAATATTAGAATGTAAAACACAATATTCTTTATACTTATAAATCTTTTTATCATTATCCCAAGATTGAGTTAGTGCCCATTTTTCAGCAAGCTCTAAAATTCTAGTACTTACACCTGCAACGAAAAAATATACACCATCACCAAGCCATTCGTCATCTCCAATTGATAATTCATAATTATTTGAAAGTATTTTTTTAGCTGAATCAAAACTTGTGCCGTGAAATCCATCAAATGTAAAAACCATTATTAATATTCATTTAAAATGTAAAATTAAAAAAATTCAATAAATATAAAAATTTTAATAAAAACATCAATAAATATATCAATTATAACATAACATTTTATTTAAAAAAACAAAAACCAACCCAAAATCCTAGCCCTGATTGCAGTGGAAATCCTTTTTTGGAGGCTGAGCGTAGCCGAAGCCACCAAAAAAGATTGCAACGAAAAGCAGGACTGAAAGTGAAAAGAAACGAAAGCGTCTTGCTTCTATCTTCGACTCCGCTCAGACTGACGAAAACAGATTGCTTTGTCGTTTTATTTCATAAAACTCCCCGCAATAAAGAGTTAATCGTAAGAATTCGGGTGTTCTTTTTTGATTTCTTCGATGGTAGAAAGCACTTTTTCTTTCAGGCTCAATTGATAAATTTCTAATTTTGTAGAAATTTCTTCTTCTGAACTTCCTAAAATTTTAGCAGCCAAAATCCCAGCATTGTTAGCCCCATTCAAAGCAACTGTCGCCACAGGAATTCCTGAAGGCATTTGCAAAATTGACAACACAGAATCCCAACCATCAATAGAATTAGACGACAAAATAGGCACTCCAATCACTGGTAAAGTAGTACAACTCGCCACCATTCCTGGTAAATGTGCAGCTCCTCCTGCTCCTGCAATGATGACTTTTACGCCTCTGTTTTTGGCAGATTTTGCAAAATCGAACATGCGTTCTGGCGTTCTGTGCGCAGAAACTACGGTGAGTTCGTAAGGAATTTCTAGAGATTTTAAAAAATCAGCAGCTTGTTGCATAATTGGCAAATCGCTCTGACTGCCCATGATAATTGAAACCATTTTTACATTTTTACTCCTTCAAAGATAGAAAAAAATATCGTTTTTTAAGCTAGAATTGAATATCTTCGTACCGCGAAAATCATTATGAACACAGAAAAAGATTTCAAACTTATTTTAGCCATTATCACGGTTGCAATAGTTTGGGGAACTACATATTTAGGAATCAGAGTTGCTGTAGAAACCATACCACCTTGGTTTGTTACCGGAATCAGACAAAGCATTGCTGCACTTTTATTGTTGGGTTTTTTGGTCTATAAAAAACAACTGAAATGGATTGGTTTGAAAAATCTGAAAACTCAAATCATTCTTTCTACATTAATGATTATCATTGCTAACGGAATGACAACCATTGCAGAGAAACACATCAATAGTAGCCTCGCTTCGGTTCTTACTGCTACTTCACCGATTATTGTATTTCTGGGAAGTGTTCTCATTGGGTTAGAACAATTTAAACTGAAATCTGTTTTAGGATTAATTTTAGGTTTTAGTGGCGTTTTGCTCATTTTTTCCGATGGTTTACAAGAATTGTTGAATCCTGATTACAGATTGGGACTTATTGTTTTATTCATCGGGATTTTAGGTTGGGCTTCTGGAACACTTTTTACCAAAAAAATCACGATTCATTCTGATAATATTTTATTGAATTTATTCTATCAATTTGCTTTTGCTGGAATTCTGCAACTTATTTTTGCCATTGCTTTTACCAAAAATTATGATTTCGAAAAATGGAGTGCAGAATCATTTGCTTACGTGGTTTATTTGGGTGTTTTCGGCTCGGTGATTACTTATTATGCGTTTCTTTATGCACTAAAAAGGGTAAATCCATCACAAATTTCAATGCTGAATTACGTAAATACGATTATCGCCATTTTCTTAGGTTGGCTAATTTTAGATGAAAAAATAACCACAAAATTTATTTTTGCGGCTATTCTTATTATTTCTGGAGTCTTTATTATGAACCTAAAAAAGGAAATGTTTAAAAAGTCTGAAGCTAGAAGTCTGAAGTCCGAAGATTAATGACGAAAGTTTAAAACTCTCCCTCTCTACAACTCTCCCACTCTTCCATTCTTCCATTCTAAAAATCTCCCACTTAAGCAATCACTCTTACCAAAGTTTTAATATGATTCAGCTTATCTAGTAATTCTTCTCTGGAATTGGCTAAAACATTGATGTGTCCCATTTTTCTACCGGGTTTGGTTTCTGTTTTTCCGTAGAGATGAACGTAAGTTTTTGGAAGTTTCAAAACCTCTTCTAAACCTTCATATTTTACTTTTCCACTGTAGTTTTGTTCTCCTACTAAATTCAGCATTCCTGAAAATCCAAAAGCATCTGTATCTGCTAAAGGAAGATTTTTCAAAGTTCTATAAAATTGCTCAAACTGAGAATTCGCGTTTCCTTCTTGCGTTTGATGACCAGAATTGTGCAATCTTGGCGCTGTTTCGTTTACCCAAACTTTTCCGTTTTTATCGAGGAATAATTCGATGGCAAAAAGTCCAGCAGAATTGGCTGCGAAAATAAATTTTTCTGCAATGGCATCAATTTGAGATTGAACTTCTGATGAAATATCGGCAGGACAAATATTGAAATCCAAAAGGTTCAATTTTTCATCGGCAACCATTTCTGTTACGGGAAAGATTTTGGTTTCTCCATTTTCGTTTTTGGCTATAATAATGGAAAGTTCTTTGTCTATATCCACCAAATTCTCTAAAACTGAATCTTCTGTCCAAAGGTTTTTTAGGTCATCGGCATTTTTGATGATTTGCACTCCTTTTCCGTCGTAACCTCCAGTATTTAGTTTTTGAACAAAAGGAAATTCAATCTTAATTTCGTCTGAAGTTCCGTCAAAAATTTCGAAATCAGGACTTGGAATGTTGTGTTTTTTATAAAACTCTTTTTGTAGAATTTTCTGTTGAATGGTTTTGATGATTTCCGCATTGGGAATCACTTTTTTGCCTTGTTTTTCCAATTCGAAAAGTGCATCTACATTCACATGTTCTATTTCTATGGAAATCACATCTTTATCTTGACCGAAAGCCAAAACGTCTTCATAATTATTAAAATTTCCTTTAGTAAAATGCGAGATATAAGCGCAAGAACAATCAGAGTTTGGGTCTAAAACGTGAAATTCATCGTCGTAGTTTAATGCATTTTGAATGAACATTCTTCCTAATTGTCCACCTCCGAGAATACCGATTTTCATTTTTATTGATTTATTTCCCTGCAAAAATATAAATAAGTTTTACTCCTAGCAATTTATCATCAAAATAAAAAAAATCGAACTTTCGTCCGATTTTACTTTATACAATTATCTTTTCTTCTGGCATCAATGATATATTGAATTTTCCATTCGTTATTCAATTTTGCCAATTGAAAGCTATTAACGCCGCAATGCGAGAAATTTCCTTTATAATAAAACTGATAAGGAACCCAAACCGAAGCCATATTTCCATCAACCAAAACTTTAGAAATGGTAAATCTTTCGTCTAAATCTCCTACTTTAGAACTCCCAACTTGTTTGGCAAAATCTTCTACCTTATCGGTTCTTATTTCTTGATTTTTTCCAAAAGTCTGCATAATGGCAGAATTAGAAAAAGCGTTTTTCACTCCAAGAGAATCTGCAAATTTCATTGCATTGAAAAGGTTTTCAATAGGTTTTATGATTTCTTTTTCTGATGTATTTTGAGCAAAAGAAAAACTGGAAATCAGGAGAAAGAAGATTTTTTTCATATCAAAAAAATTATTAAATATTACTTTTAAATAAACGCAAAGAAGATAAAAAAAATTAAATCCATTTTAAGGAAGCAAGGAAGCGAAATAATTCGCTTGAAGCGAACGCTTAAAAATTCGCAAAGCGAAAAAACTTTGCTTTCTTTGTTTGATTGTTGTTAAAATAAAACTTTGCGTTTCAGAAATATTTGTTCATAAATCACAAAAATTTCTTAAAAATTCAATAAATAAGTCTTTTGATATTTTGAAAAGTTACATTTCGTAAAATTCTAAAGGCAAATCATCTGGATCAGCAATGAAAAAGAACTTTTTATTGGTAAATTCATCTATTCTAATTTCTTCACAATCGATTCTTTTTTGCAACAATTCTGCACGTTTTTCTTCCACATTTTCAACTGCAAAAGCCAAATGTCTCAAACCACAACTTTCTGGCCTGGAAGGTCTTTTCGGTGGGTTCGGAAAACAAAATAATTCAATGACATAATCATCACCAATCGCCAAATCTAGTTTGTAAGATTGTCTTTCTTCTCGGTAAATTTCTCTGATAATATTCAGTCCTAAAACTTCCGTGTAAAAATTTTTAGAAACCTGATAATCAGAGCAAATAATAGCGATGTGGTGTATTTTCATGACATTTAATTTATCTTACTTTTTCCGCAACTTTCGTTCCGAATAATTCTATACTTTTCATCATCACCTCATGATTAGGCGCACCAACATCCATATGAGCAATATAACGTGTTAAACCAAACATTTCTTTCACCATATTGATTTTTTCGGCTACCTCATCAGAATTTCCAATAAATAGAGCACCTTCTTTGCTTCTGCCGCCTTCATATTGCATTTTTGTATAAGCAGACCAACCTCTAGAACTGCCAATTCTGTTCATTTGAGCGGCATAATTTTCAAAATATCCATCAATTACCTCAGGATTTTCGCTGACTAAAGTGTGAGAGTGAATTCCGATTTTCATTTCGTCTGGATTGTGTCCGTGTCTCAGATATTCTTTTTTGTAAAAATCAATCAAAGGTTTAAACTGTCTTGGCAAACCACCAATAATCGCCACGATTAATGGCAAACCTAATCTAGCAGCTCTTAACACAGATTCTGGCGTTCCACCAACTGCAATCCAAACTGGTAATTTTCCGTTGTTCGTCGCTCTAGGATAAACCGTTTGATTTTCCATAGGAGCACGAAGTTTACCCTTCCAAGTTACCTTTTCTTGAGTATTTATTTTGAGTAATAAATCTAATTTTTCTTCAAAAAGTTCGTGATAATCATCTAAATCGTAACCAAAAAGCGGAAAAGATTCAATGAAACTTCCTCTACCTACGCCAATTTCGGCTCTTCCACCAGAAATTAAATCCAAAGTAGAAAAATCTTGATACACTTTTACAGGTTCTGCTGAACTTAAAACAGTAACCGCGCTCATTAACTTGATATTTTTAGTAATAGAAGCAGCTGCAGAAAGCACCATTTCTGGGGAAGAAACCACATAATCAGGTCGGTGATGTTCGCCCAAAGCAAAAACATCTATTCCTAATTCATCTGCCAATTTTATTTCCGCTAAAATTTCCTGTAATTTTTGTTGAGGATCAGCAAATTTTCTGGTTTCTTTATCGAAAGCCAAATCGCCGAACATTCCAACTCCTATTTCGAATTTTTTCATTTTCTAAATTTTCTTCAAAATTACCATTTCTGAGAAGCGAATGAATTGATGTAAGGTAAGAAATGTTCTGAATTTATTTCTAAATTAAAAAACGGGCTAAAGCCCGTTCCTATTGATTTAAAATTTCATCACATCTTTTACTACTCCACCTTTTTGGGTATGAGGCAATAATTCTGCAGAGATAAAATCTTTTATGGCTCTTGTACTTTCGTTTTCTGGAAAAAGCAAATGAACATTTGCACCAGCATCCAGCGTAAAAAATAATGGATGGCCTGTTTCTTTTCGGAAATTCCAGAGTTTATTAATGACTTCCAAAGTTCCCGTTTTCATCAAAATAAAAGCCGGTTCGCTCATCATCATCATCGCATGAAGCGTTAATGCTTCGTGTTCTACGAGTGTGATAAATTTTTCAAGATTTCCCGTTTTCAGAATTTCTTTCAGAGGAATAAAATTCTCTCTCGCTTCCTGAAAACGTCTTTCTGCATAAGGATTGGTGTTCATCAAACCGTGACCAACCGTAGAACTCACCGATTTTTCGCCTTCGTGAATGAGCAAAACCCAATCATTGAAATTTTTAAAAATTGGGTGAATTTCCGAATCGGGATATTTTACGGCGTACAAATCAGAACTTCCTTCTACTTCATCCGTTTTTCCCCAAACTACAAGACCGTTATACAAACTTCTGCAAGCACTTCCAGAACCTAGTCTTGCTAAAAAAGAAGCTTTTTGGTTGATGATTGATGGTTGATGGTTGTCAGTAGAAAAAATCTCATCTAATCTCATCAAGGAACTTGCAATAGCTCCAAAACCAGAAGCTGAACTGGCAATTCCTGAACTGTGCGGAAATGTATTTTCGGTTTTGATGATGTATTTTCCTTTGAGAATCCAAGGCAAATATTGTTCAATATTTTTAAAATATTTTTCGATTTTTTCTGCAAATTTCACTTCTTCATTTCCTGCCAAAAAAGTTTGCACAGAAAAAGGTTCGTTTGCCAAAAACTCCATTGAAGTTTGGGTATTGCAATGATTTAAAGTATATGAAATACTAGGATTTGCAGGAATTTGATTGGCATATTTCCCCCAATATTTAATAAGTGCAATATTGCTTGGACAAATTGCCGTAACTGTTTGATTAGATATATTGAAATTTTTATTTCCTAAAAATTGATTTTCCATATTTTTTTTAAAACGCAAAGATTTTTTAACTACCCCGTCAAAATTTTCTACGAAAATTTCGCCACCCCTTCAAAGAAGGGGAATTTTTATTTATTAAAATTTTTGTCTTTTTTATAATTTTCTAAATGAAAAGCTAAACTTTCTTCCACAAAAATGAATTGATAATTAAGCTTTTCTTTGATTTTTTTATTGGATATTTTGTTGAATTCCGTCACAGATTGCACATTGACTTTATTTGCCATTTTGAGCGGAGAAATAAGCCAACCTAAAATTGAATTTAAGAAAACTCCCGTTTTCAACAAACCATTTGGAACAAGTTTTACTCCTTGTTTTCCTAACTTTTGTTTGATAAAATTGGCAACGTCTTTGTATTTTTTATTTTCAGAAATTAAGATAAATCGTTCTCCGAAAATATTGTTTTCCATCAATTCTACCGAAATTTTCGCCACATCTCTTACATCAACATAAGAAGTTCCGCCCGAAAAAGTGAAAGTATTTTCGCCTAATTCTTTGAACAAAGTTCCGCTGCTTTCGTTCCAATTGCCAGAACCTATAATTAAACCAGGATTTACAATTACCGTATTTAAACCTTCTGCTGATGCACGCCAAACTTCCATTTCAGAAAAATGTTTAGAAATTGCATACGCAGAATGGTCGATTTTCGGATTAAAATCAGAACTTTCGTCTAATTCTCCGTTTTCATTCAATCCATCTAAAACCGCGATAGAACTTACAAAAAGGAATTTCTTCACCGAAGAATTTTGACAAGCAAATAGAAGTTGTTTGGTGCCTTCAATATTAGTTTGATACATTTTTTTTTCATCTTTAGGATGAAAGCTCACTTTAGCGGCACAATGATAAACCTCTTCTACTCCAATTAAAGCATTTTGTAGCGAATGAATATCTTCGAAATCTACTTCTATCCATTCAATTGAATCAAAATATTCATTAGGAGTTTCTGTATAAAATTGAAATGATTTTCTAACCTCCTGCAGATTGCTGGATTTTCTTTTTGTAGCGCGTACTGTTTTGCCACGTTTTAGCAGTTCTAAAACGATAACTCTCCCGAGAATTCCTGTAGCGCCTGTAACCAATATCATAACTTATGCAAATATAGAAATTTAAAGAATTTTAAGTTTGCAATTTAGATGATAAAGTTTGTTATTTTTGCAAAAAGCAAAAGATATGTCTGAAATCCTCAAAAATCCACATAAAAAATTTTATTTCTTTTTAATTCTCATCACTTTGGTGAATCTTTTACAGGCATATTTTACTGAAATCACTTTAGACGAAGCCTATTATTACCAATATGCAAGAGATTTAGACTGGGGATATTATGACCATCCACCGATGGTAGCATTGGTGATTAAGATTTCTCAACTTTTTTTTAATGGAAATCTGGGAGTAAGATTTTTAACCGTTTTATTATTTTCTGGAAATTTATTCCTGATCTGGAAATACCTTTTGCCTCAAGACAAAGCCTCTTATGTAAATGAATTTATCATTCTATCACTAGGCTTAGTTATGATGAATGCTTATTCCTTCATCACCACACCAGATGTTCCTCTATTATTTTTCGGGACTGTATTTTTTATTTTATACCAAAGATTTACCGAAAAACAAAATTTCTGGAACGCAGTTTTATTAGGAATTTCTGTAGCATTGCTTTTTTACAGTAAATATCAAGCGGTTTTATTGGTGTTTTTTGTGGTAATTTCTAACTTAAAAATGCTTACTAAGCCTTACATTTATCTTGCAGGAATTGTAACTTCTCTATTGATGATTCCTCATTTAATGTGGCATATTGAGCATGATTTCCCTACGTTTCAATATCATTTAGTAGACCGTTCAGAAAAGTTTAAAATCAAATATTTCCTAGAATATCTACCGAATCAGTTTGCGGTTTTCAATCCGTTTATTTTAATTCCTTTTGTGATTTTACTTTTTAAAAATAAATACCAAAATCTTCAAGAAAAAGCATATTACTTTGTAAGTGTAGGTTTCTTGGTTTTCTTTGCTTTAACCAGTCTTAGAGGACATGTAGAACCACATTGGACGGTAATTGCCTCTATTCCGATGGTGATTTTATTTTTACAATTTATCAAAGAAAAACCATCTTGGCAAAAATATGTGCGCACTATCGTTTTAGGTTCATTGGTTTTGGTTTTCACCACCAGAGTTTTATTGCTCACAGATCTTTTACCCAAAAAACTAGAATTCACAGGTAAAGAACAGAAGTACAAAGCTTTAGCTGAAAAAATAGGAGAAATTCCTGTTTTATTTACTGGTTCATTCCAATCGACTTCATTGTACAACTATTTTACAGGAAATGAATCTTCTACACTAGGTTCTTTAAATGTGAAAAAAACACAATTTGACATTTGGCAAAGAGAACAAAATTACTTTGGAAAAAGAGTCTTTGTAGAAAAACCAAACACTCCAAAATCTCAAAAAATCATTGATGAAAACAATATTAATTTCAATGGTTTTTATGTAGAAAATTTCCAAACGCCCAACCGTTTAAAAATAGAATTTGAGCTTCCTTCCGAACAACTCAAAAACAATCAAGTTATTCCGATTACGATTTATAATCCTACAAAAAACGTGGTAAATTTCAATCATCCTGAAATTCCAGTGACCATTACTGCTGTATTTTTGGCGCACAGAGAAACAACGGATATTCCTACAGAAATTGAAAAAATGCCAACCGTTTTAAAACCTGGCGAAAGTTTCAAAACTCAGATTAAAATCAACACGCAAAACCTAAAAGCTGGCGATTACAATTTTGGCATTACCACCAATTGTATTTTGGGGAATGCATATAATTCGAAATTTGTAAAAGCAACAGTAAATTAAGTCAAAAACTCTTTTACCGCTTGATTGAAATCTTTTGGGTTTTCGGCTTGAAGCCAATGTCCAGCATTAGCAATAGAAACCAATTGATATTTCGGGAACTGTTGGCGCATCAATAATTCATCTTGCGGAAGAATATAATTCGATTTTGCACCTGCTAAAAACAAAGTTTCGCCCTCGAATTTTCCAAATTTTATGGCATTGGCAACGAAATCATTGTATTTTTCTGCCAAAGTATTGATGTTAAAACGCCAATTGAGTTTTTTATCTTCCGTCCAATACAAGTTTTTAGTCAAAAACTGAATCACAAATTTCTCTGGAATGTACTGAGCCAAAACATTTTCCACATCTTGTCTTGATTTAACCTCATCGAAATTTACAGATTGAAGCGCTTTGATAATTCCCTGATGATGTGGAGGATACGCTTTTGGAGCGATGTCTGCTACAATCAGTTTTTCAACTTTTTCAGGATAAGAAATCGCGAAAGTCATCACGGCTTTTCCACCGAGAGAATGGCCCAGAAGATTGGCTTTTTCGATGCCGTGAAAATTCATATAATTCAGAATATCTTCTGCCAAAACTTGGTGATTCATCTCGTCTGAATGGAAGCTTTTTCCGTGGTTTCTTAAATCAATCAAATGAGTTGGAAACAATTCTCCAAATTCTTTTCCGAAACTTCCCCAATTGTCTAGCATCCCGAAAAGTCCGTGGAAAACGAGCAAAGGCGTTCCTGTTTTTTCTTGTCCGTATATTTTTGAGTGTAAAATTTGCATATTTTTTCACGCAAAGTGCGCAGAATTTTTTATTTATTTCTAAAGCTCGCAAAGAAAAATCAGTTTTTAGAATACAATTTTTCTCGCTGATTAGGCTGATTCAGCAGATTTAAAATTTTCAATTCTCAACTATCAACTTTCAATTGATTTTACCATTTCGCTAGTCTTTTCAAATAAGCTTGAATCGTGTTTTCTAAACCCAAATACAACGCTTCAGAAATGAGAGCATGACCAATAGAAACTTCTAACAAATTCGGTATATTATCTGCGAAATATTTTAAATTATCTAAACTCAAATCGTGTCCTGCATTGATTCCTAAACCGTATTTTGTAGCTTCTACAGCGGTTTCGTAATAAGGTTTTATGGCTGCTTCTTTATCGGTTTCGTAATTTTTGGCGTAAGCTTCGGTGTACAATTCTATTCTGTCTGTTCCTGTTTCTGCGGCAAATTTCACCATTTCTGGATTCGGGTCAAGGAAAATAGACGTTCTAATGCCTGCATTTTTAAATTCTGCAATCACAGATTTTAAAAAATCTAGATTTTTCTCGCAATCCCAACCTGCATTAGAAGTGATGGCGTCATCTGCATCTGGAACCAAGGTAACTTGCTCTGGTTTTACTTCTAAAACCATATCAATAAACGGACGATGAGGATTTCCTTCGATATTAAATTCTGTATACACCAAAGGTTTCAAATCGTACACATCTTTTCTAGTGATGTGTCTTTCGTCTGGTCTTGGATGGATGGTAATTCCTTGTCCGCCAAATTCCTGAATTTTAATCGCTGCTTCTGTTACACTTGGGGTTTCTGCGCCTCTTGCATTTCTGATGGTCGCAATTTTATTGATATTTACTGATAATTTTGTCATTTTCTGTTGTTGGTAATTTAATACTTGGTTCTTTTTACTTTTTAATTGGCTCTTTGACTTATGCTTTTGCTACTTGCATGATCTCAAGGTCAAATTCTTGTGCTGCGGTAAGAATATGGTCAAAAATATCTGCCTGAATTCTTTCGTAATCTACCAATTCTGCCTTATTGGCAAAACAATAAATTTCTAAAGGCATTCCTTGAGGAGAAATTTCTAACTGACGAACCAAAACGATTTCGTCTTGATCTACTTTTGGATTATTTTTGAGGTAATTCAAGACATAATTTCTAAAAAGTCCGATGTTGGTTAACTGTTGACCATTGATAATTCTTTCAGCATGTGGAATATTCTTCTTGCTTTCTGCAATTTCGCGAAGTTTTCTATCCATATATTCAGAAATCAAGTTGATGTCTTTTACTTTTTCATAAAATTCATCATCCACAAATTTGAAAGACTTGATATTAAAATAAATCGAACGTTTAATTCTTCGGCTGCTTCCTTCGTACATTACTTGGTGATTTCTGATTTCCGTAGAAAGCAAATCGTAGGTAGGAATTGTGGAAATGGTTTTGTCAAAATTGACAATTTTTGTCGTTAATAAATTAATATCTTGAATATTTCCTTCAATATTATATTTCGGAATACCAATCCAGTCGCCAATTTTAAGGTTTTTAGAAGTAGAAACATGGATTCCTGTTACAAATCCTAAAATGGTATCCCTGAAAACCAATAGAATAACGGCTGTTACAGCTCCTAAAACTCCTAAAACAGTCTGAAGTTCTATTCCAAAAATTACAAAAATTCCTATTAATGAAAAAACAACAGTTCCAAAAATTCTAATGGTTTCAGAAAGCGCTTTTATAGCAGTTATTCTATAATTATCCTTGTTTTGAATGTAATAATTTTCTAAAGCTTTGGCGAAACGATAAGCCAAGAAAGCAATGACCATTACTTGCCCAAAAACAATTAATCTTCCTACATAAATATGCGTTTTTGGGTGTATAACCGCAAAAATTTCATCATATATAAGGTAAACAAAAAACAAAGAGAAAAAATGCCCAATAGAACGCCAGGCTTTTTGTTTATATGCTTCTTTTAGAATGGGTTTACTTTTAAAAACATTGACAAGAAATCTAGAAAAGAATTTCCAAAACATTACTGAAATAAAATCAATAACGATAAAAACCAAGCATAAAAAAAGGATTTTAAATCCAATAGTAGCCGGCAAAGTCAATTCCTCTGTAAAATTTTCTTTTACAAACTGACCAATTTCTAAACTCCATTTTCTTAATAATCCCATAAAGCTAAATTTACGCAAAAATAAAAAATATCATTGGGAATTTGCTTTTATTTATTACTTTTAACCAAACTAATTAAGGATTTATGGAGCAAAATATTATTACCATTGTCTCACTTATCATCATAGGAATAGGAATTCTAGGAACTTTCTTGCCTGTTTTACCAGGATTAGCCGTGAGTTTTTTTGGATTAATTCTCTATAAATTCGCTGGGAATCCAGATTTTTCTATTTGGTATATTGTCATTTTTGGGATTTTAACGCTCATTTCATTGGTGCTTAATTACATTATTCCTATCAAAACCACCGAGAAATATGGCGGCAGCAATTACGGAAAATATGGTGGTTTCATCGGGACGATTGTAGGTTTATTTTTTCCACCACTTGGTTTTCTTATTGGTATGTTATTAGGTGTTTTCTTAGGTGAACTTTTGCATGATAGAAACGACAAACAAAAAGCACTCAAAGCTACAAAAGGTGCTTTCATTGGCTTCATCTACGGAACAGGTTTTAATCTTATGGTAGGATTGGCAATGTTTTTGGTAGTACTTATTAATATCTTCAATTCTTAAAAATATGAACACTAAATTCTTAATATTAGCAGCAGCTACCTTTGTGGTAACTCAATGCACTTGCCAACAAAAATCTACAGAAATGAAAATGCCTGTAACCAACTCACAAGAAGTAAACTCTACCTATCCTACAGAAAAACCTGAATCTGGCGTTACTCGTTTGATAGAAAAACAGAATATCTTTTTAGAAAAAGAAAAAGTAAACATCACCTTCAATAAAGTAACCGAAGACAACAGATGTCCTATGAACGCTCGTTGTGTTTGGGCAGGTTATGCTTCTGCAGAAATAGAAGTGATGAGTGTGCATTCTAGACCTAGAAAATTCATCGTTTCTACGATAGATGATGCTGGAAAAAACCTTAAAAATTCTTTCGTTTTTAATGGTCACAAATACACGCTTGCTAATTTTTATCCTGCCAATTCTACAGAAGTAAACTTTGAAAAACTGAAAGGAAAATATGTGGTAGATATTAAGGTAGAATAATTTTTGGGCGTGTCTTTTTCGCCAAAACTTTTGCCAACAACCGAAAAAAGACCGCGCTTTCCGTTACAATCTTTTTTTTGGGTGGCTTCGTCAAGCTCAGCCACCGAAAAAAAAGGATTTCCACTGCAATCGCTCACGCAAAACAACGATAAATCATAAGATTCACTACCAGTTTATCGGTTTCTTATTTTTAGAAATCAGATATTCATTAATTTTAGAAAAAGGTCTACTTCCGTAGAAACCTCTGTACACCGAAAACGGAGAAGGATGCGCCGACTGAATGATAAAATGCTTCGTTTCATCTATGAGCGAAGCTTTTTTTTGTGCAAAAGCGCCCCACAAAACAAAAACTACATTTTCTTTTTTCTCAGAAATTTCTTTGATGATAAAATCTGTGAATTTTTCCCAGCCCAAATCTTTGTGAGAATTCGGTTCATGCGCACGAACTGTTAAAGTAGCATTGAGCAATAAAACACCTTGTTTCGCCCAAGAATCCAGTTCATTGCTGGTTTTTTCTATTCCTAAATCGTCTTTCAGTTCTGTAAAAATATTCTTCAAAGAAGGTGGCGCTTTTACCAAATCAGAAACCGAAAAACACAAACCATTTGCCTGAAAATCATTATGATACGGATCTTGACCAATAATTACCACTTCTATATCTTCAAAAGTCGTAAGTTCAATCGCTCGGAAAATTTGATTTTTCGGTGGGAAGCATTTCGATGTTTTATACTCTTCTTTTACTTTTTCCCAAAGATTCTGGAAATATTCTGTATTTTTTATTGGGGCAAGAATTTCTGTCCAAGTCATATCTGTTGTAAAGTTGATGAGTTGTAAAGTTGCATTTTTTTGCAAAAAACTACAAACTTTCTTTCTTAATAATTTTAGAAAATTGTTTTTCTAATTGTTTATTGTTCTTACTAATCGTGTCTAATTTTCCATTATTGAACTGTAAAAGAAAGTAATGATTTTCTTTGTAATTTGGCAATTTAGGTTCTTCGTCTACCGAGTTATCATGCTCAAATTTTTCCCAAACAAAAAAATTGAATAGCTGATTGTTTTTAAAAATCCATGATTTTGTTTCCCAAATATCACCTGCATCTCCACCAAAATCTGCTAATTGCCTATAATCTGTTATTATTTCTTTTTGCTTGTTATAGTTAAAAAATTTCACAGAAGAAGCATCATATTCTCCACCAACTCTTGCAATTAATCCTAAATTATTTTTGTCTATATCAAATTTATATACCGCATAAGCATCAACTTTATTCATATCAAAAATTGAAATTTCTTTTGGAAAAAATATTGAATCAGCAATATTTAATAATTTTCCTTTATACTCAAATTTCTCATCATAAATATCTTCTGCTGAAAATACTTTAAGCGTGTCAAAATCTACAGTTTTAAATTGGTCTAAAAATTTTTGATTTTTACTTACCCAAACTTTTGTTTCTGGTACTTTTTCTTTTTTTATTTCAGTTTTTGGAACTTCCTTTTTACAAGAAATTAAAATTAAAACCGTAAAAATTGTCATTAGTTTTTTCATAAAATTCATTTCCTCAAATTTACAAAAATCATCGTAACGATTTTACAACTTTACAATTCAACGACTTTACATTATCTTTGCATTGTGCAAGTAACCAAAGAAAATTTACAAGAATTAGAATTCCCGAAATTACTCGCGGAAATTTCTCCTTATGCGTATTCGCCAAAAGTGGCAGAAAAAATTCTTCATCTAAAACTTTTAAAAATAGATGAAGCAGAAATTACTTTGAAAAAAACTGCCGAATATCTCACAAGTTACGAGAGTTCAAACGCAATTCCGTTTAGTGAATATGAAGATATAGAAGCAGAACTAAAAGTAATGCATATCGAAAATTTCAGGTTAGAAAACGCTGCTTTTATCAAGATTAAAAACCTAACGGAACAAATCGGGAAATTGCAAAAATTCTTTCCTATACTTGCCGAAACCTTCCCTATTTTGCTGGAAGAAGTGATGCAATTGGATTTCAAGAAGGAAATTGTAGATAAAATCGACAAAGTTTTTAATCGTTTTGGTGAAGTAAAATCTGAAGCTTCTCCGCTTTTAAAATCTTTAAGAACCGAAATTCAGCACGCTAAAAAACATATTCAAGAGAATTTTAGTAAAACGCTTTCTCACCTTTCTTCTACAGATTTTTTAGATGAAATTAAAGAAACGGTGATTGACGACCAAAGAGTTTTAGCAGTAAAATCTGGTTTCAAAAAACGTGTTCCCGGTAGAGTTTTAGGCGTTTCTAAAACAGGTTCTATCACGTATATTCAACCAGAAAGTGTTTCAAGACATTACTTTAAACTTCGTGAAGCGGAAGAAGAAGAAAAGAAAGAAGTGGATAAAATTCTGCGAAAACTTACGGCAGAAATTGCCATTTTCGCTCCTGAATTAGAAGAATATCAAAAATATATTTTTGATTTAGATATTACGAGAGCAAAAGCAAAATTTGCTGAAAAAATTGGCAGCGTTTTGCCCAAAATCAATCGTCATAAAACCATGAGATTGGTCAACGCATTTCACCCATTGCTTTTATTGAGAAACCGAGAAGAAAAAAAGGAAATCTATCCGCAAACATTGACTTTGACAGAGCATAACCGAATTCTCTGTATTTCTGGACCAAATGCTGGTGGAAAATCCATCACACTGAAAACCGTTGGTTTGCTTCAATTGATGATTCAGAGCGGAATTTTGGTGCCTGTTCATCCGAAATCTGAAATGTTCTTTTTTGAAAAAATTAGAACGGATATTGGTGACAATCAATCTATTGAAAACCATCTTTCTACCTACAGTTCTCGACTCAAAAAAATGTCTGGAATTATCAGAGAAGCTGATGATAATACGTTGCTTTTGATTGATGAATTCGGGACGGGTTCTGATCCAGAATTGGGTGGCGCTTTAGCAGAAAGTTTTCTGGAATTTTTCTACGAAAAAAAATCTTTTGCCATTATTACCACGCATTACACCAACATTAAATTGGTGGTAGAACAATTGCCCAATGCAACGAATGCGGCGATGCTTTTCGATGAATATTCATTGGAACCTTTGTATAAATTAGAAGTGGGACAAGCTGGAAGTTCTTTCACTTTTGAAGTGGCAGAAAAAAATAGAATTCCAAGATTTATCATTAAAAATGCACGTTCGAAAGTAGAAAAAGACGTGGTAAATCTTGATAAAACCATCGTGAAATTGCAACAAGAAAAATTTGAGGTTGAAAAACTGAAATCTAACCTTGTCGAGCAAAAAGAATCGGTAGAAGATAAACGAGAAAATCTGCAAAAACTGAATGAGCAACTTCAACAAAAACTGTATAATTTCCAAAAATTGTATGAAGAAGAACACCGAAAATTACAGTTCGGAAATAAGATAGAAGCCTTTATTGATGGTTATTTGAAAGGAAAATCCAGAAAAGATATCGTAAAAGATTTTGTAAAAATTCTGGAACAGGAAAAATTCCGAAAACTCGGTTCAGACAAAGCAGAATCTGAGAAACTGAAAGTTACCAAACGTAAAGTAGAACAACAACTGAAAAAAGAAAATATACAAGTTCAAATTGCAGAAACCAACCAAAAACTGGAAGAAAAAACGCAAAAAGAACGCGCCGTTTGGATGAAAGTTGGTCAACGTGTTCGTATTGCAGGTTCTACATCTGTGGGAACCATAGAAACCATTCACAAAAACGGAAAAGTTACCGTGAATTACGGACTTTTTAAAACGCAAATTTCTCAAGACGAATTGGAGAGAATTTAATAATGAAAAATTGAAAACTCTCGCTGATTGAGCGAATTGGGCAGATTAATTTTTCCAATAATATGCATGATTACTAAAATCTGCATGAACATTAATATGAAATCAAAAACAATCAAAAATCGTGATTTACAAATTGCCATTGCTGTATTTTTGGCGGGATTGTCATGTTTTGGATTGTTGTATTATTATCAAGCGTTGCTTCCTGATTTGGTAGAATATTTCAAAATCAATAAAGCCAAAAGCAGTTTTGCAGTCTCTTCGGCGACTTTGGGAATGGCTCTTGGTTTAATTACTTCCACTTTCGTAGCAGACTGATACAGCCGAAAAAAAGTCATCGGATATTGTTTATTTGCATCAGCAGTTTTAGCTTTTACTTCTTCATTTTCTGAAAATTTCAACGTGTTAATTGCACTCAATTTCCTGAAAGGATTTTTGCTTTCGGGTGCTACTTCTGTTTGTTTGGCTTACATCGCAGAAGAAGTTTCAGAAAACAGAAAATTGAGAATTACAGGATTTTACATTGCAGGAAATGCAGTGGGCGGAATGATAGGAAGAGTGATTTCTTCTCAGGTTTCACATTATAAATCTTGGCAATTTGCGTCAGAATTTATTGGAATTTGGTGTCTTATTTTTGCGATTTTATTTTTTATGCTGGCTCCTAAATCACAAAACTTCAAACCAAAGAAAGAATCATTTAAAACATTAATAGAACCGAATTTCAAGCTCATTACGCACCCAAAATTACTGCCTTATTACATTACAGGCTTTCTTTTGCTAGGAACGTTTGTCAGCTTGTACAATTACATGGCTTTTTTCTTGGTCAAAGCGCCATTTAATATTTCCAGAAGTTGGATTTCTTATGTTTACGTACTCTATATTTCTGGCGTTTTTGGTTCTATGAATGTCAGTTTTTGGGAAAGAAAACTCAAAAATTCTGAAAATGTTTTAAAAACCATGAGTTTAGTAGGAATTCTAGGAATTCTCTTCTTTTTCCTACAAAATACGATAGCTGTGATTGTAGGATTAGCAGTTTTCACGTATAGCTTTTTTGTAGCGCATACCGTTTGCAGTAAATCAGTGGGGAATTTTTCAAAAGAAAAAAGAACGGTAACCATTGCGTTTTATTTGCTGCTTTATTACATTGGTGCAAGTACTTTAGGAAGTTTCAGTGGTGTGATTTTACAGAAATTAGATTGGCAAGTTTTCTTGGTTTTTCTCACCATTATTTTCGGAATTATTTATTTGATTTTTGCCTTTAAAAAAGAAAAAATCGAACCTTAAAAAAGATTCGATTTTTAAATTTTATTATTTATTTTTTTGAAACGCAAAGGTTTAATAAAAACTTGCTCATTATTTTAGTGAGCAAAGTTTAACGAATTAATTCGTTTTTAAGCGAACGCTTCATCTTTTTAAATCTAAGATTTTATTAAATTTTATTTAATCAATCCTAATTCTACTAATCTTTCGTGCAAGAATTCTCCAGCAGTCGTGTCTTCGTATAATTTAGGATGGTCTTCGTCAATACAATTTTCTAAACAGTTTAGCGGCATTTCGCTTACTGGATGCATGAAAAACGGAATAGAATATCTAGAAGTTCCCCATAATTCTCTCTCTGGATTTACCACTTGGTGAATCGTAGATTTCAGTTTATTATTGGTGTGTCTAGAAAGCATATCACCCACATTAATCATCAATTCGTCTGGTTGAGCAATCGCATCTACCCAATTTCCTTCATGGTCTCTTACTTGCAATCCTTTTCCGTGAGCTCCCATTAAAAGGGTAATTAAATTAATATCACCATGAGCTGCTGCTCTTACTGCATCTTTTGGCTCTTCCGTAATTGGTGGATAGTGAATTGGTCTAAGAATACTGTTTCCTTCTGCTACGAATTTATCAAAATAAAATTCATCTAAACCTACATATAATGCTAAAGCTCTCAATACATAAATTCCAGTTTTTTCTAACATTTTATAGGCTTCTTTTCCTACTTTGTTAAATTCTGGCGCTTCTGCAACTTCTACATTTTCTGGATACTCTGCTAAATATTTAGAACCTTCTGGCAAATACTGACCGAAATGCCAAAACTCTTTTAAATCTGCTGCTTTGAAGCCTTTTGCAGTTTCTTTTCCGAAACCTACATAACCTCTTTGACCGCCAATTCCAGGAATTTCGTATTTTGATTTTACTTCTACAGGAAGGCTAAAGAAGTTTTTTATTTCGGCGTACAATTGGTCTAAGAAATTTTGGTCTAAGAAATGACCTTTAAGCGCTACGAAGCCTATTTCTTCGTATGCTTTACCAATTTCATTTACAAATTTTTGTTTTCTTGTTTCGTCACCCGAAAGAAAATCGCGTAAATCTACGCTAGGAATTTTATTCATTTTTAAATAATTAATCGTTAATCTCCGGGATGCAAAATAAAGAAATTTATTGAATAAGTGCTATAAAAGTTTTCCTTCGTCAAAAGCCTTTCTAATCAACACATCAAAGGTGTCAAGCATATCTTCTGAAGCCAATTCTATTCTCGGACGAAGCATTTTTTGCACCTTCTCGAACTCTACTCCTGCTTCTATCCAACTCAAACCATTGTTAAAACAATTCATCACAAAAGGAATCATTCTATCTACAGCACTTGCAAAAATGGCGGTTTCTGTTTCTCCAGCTTCGAATTCATACCAAAGATTCATAAATTCTGATTTCATAGGTTCTGCCAAAATTCCAAAAATTCTTTCAGCAGAAGCCAATTCACGCTCAAATTTTCCTTCATTTGCTTTTTCATCATAGAAAAAAGTATCTCCCGCATCTATTTCTACCACATCATGGATAGAAAGCATCTTAATCACTCTTCCTAAATCTATTTTTTCTTTGTTTCGAGCATAGGGAAAAAGTATCTGTGCAAAAACAATGACTTGCCAAGAATGTTCTGCTGTATTTTCTCTTCTGGAATTGTCATGATTAAAATTTCTACGGATTACGTTTTTGAGTTGGTCTAAAGTAAGGATGAACTCTATCTCTTTTTCTAAGTACATTTTCTAATTTTTTACAAATTTAAGTCAAATAAAAATAACGGATTTTATTTCGATTTTAATGACAAAAGTCATTGAGGTTGTGTAATATAAGTTACACAAGTCCATTTTGCGCTGATGTAACTTTGTACAAGAAAATTAAGAATAACTCATTCTTATAAACTTAGAAAATATGAAAAATTTAGTAATCTTAGGAGCAGGAACCGCCGGAACAATGATGGCGAATCACCTAGTAAAAAAACTGAATAAAAAAGATTGGCAAATTACTTTGGTAGACCAATTTAAGTCTCACTACTACCAGCCAGGATTTTTATTTATTCCTTTTGGAACCTATCAACCAGAAGATGTAAAAAGAAAAATTGATGAGTTTTTACCAAAAGGAATTCAACTTATTCGTGAAAAAATCGACAGAATAGATAAAGATACAGATACCGTTATTTTAGAAAACGGAAGAAATGTAAAATATGACATTCTCATCATTGCTACAGGTTGTAAAATCGCTCCAGAAGAAGTTCCTGGAATGAAAGGTGACACTTGGCAAAAAAATATTTTCGATTTCTATACTTTCGAGGGAAGTTGTGCTTTGGCGAAAAAATTAGAAACTTGGCCAGGAGGAAAATTAGTAGTTCACATCACCGAAATGCCAATAAAATGTCCTGTTGCTCCGCTAGAATTCGCTTTTTTAGCAGATGATTACTTCACCAAAAAAGGAATGAGAGACAAAGTAGAAATTTCTTACGTTACTCCACTTTCTGGTGCATTTACAAAGCCAAAAACTACTGAAACGCTCAATTATTTATTAGAGGAAAAAAATATAAAAATTGTTCCAGATTTCGCAGTAGAACATATAGAAGGAGAAAACGGAAAAATGTTCGATTACGGTGGCGAAGTGGTAGATTTTGACTTATTAGTAACCATTCCTACCAATATGGGAGATGAATGTATTCTTCGTTCAGGTTTTGGAGATGATCTAAACTACGTTCCTACTGATAAAAATACATTACAAAGTAAAGTAAAAGAAAACATTTTCGTAATCGGTGATGCTACGAATGTTCCTGCTTCTAAAGCTGGTTCTGTAGCGCATTTCGAAGCTGAAATTCTTACTGAAAATATTCTAAAATATATAGAAGGAAAACCACTTAATCCAGAATTTGACGGTCACGCCAATTGTTTCATAGAAACAGGAAAAGGAAAAGCATTATTGATTGACTTCAATTATGATGTAGAACCATTAAAAGGAAAATTCCCATTCGCTGGAATCGGTCCGCTAAATTTATTAGAAGAAAGTGCTTTTAACCACTTCGGAAAAATGGCTTTCAAATGGGTGTATTGGAATATGCTTCTTCCTGCTAGAAAAATACCTTTCGTAACGCCTACTATGAGCAGAGCAGGAAAGAAATTTGACAAAGAAACAGTATAAAAATGAATAGTGAATTCGCTGGGCTGTGAACGGTGAATTTCTAAAATTTCAAAAAAATTAACAAAAAAATATTATCAAAATGGAAAAAACTTATGCAGGTTTTACAATCAATGTAAACGACGAGGGATACCTTACAGACATGAACCAATGGAATCACGAAGTAGCTAAAGAAATGGCTAAAGAAGACGGTTTAGAACTAGGAAACAGACATTTCGACGTGTTAGAATATTTAAGAGACCAACAGAAAAAAGATGTAGCATTAACCATAAGAGGCGTAGGAAAATCTGGCGTAGTAGATATTAAAGAATTCTATGAATTGTTCCCAAAAGGACCACTTAAAATCTCTAGTAGATTAGCAGGAATTTCTAAACCAAAATCTTGTATTTAAAAAGGATTTAGGAATTAGAATGAAGGGATTAGTAAATTGATTTTTTTTCAAATACTAAAAACCTAATCCCTCAAGCCTAATCCCTCAATAAATAAAACAAAAAATATGGAAACTACATTATTAAAAAATCCATTAGCAGATTTAGATAAATCTCTAAAACCTATAGAAAAAGTAATGGTAATCATATCTAAAGGAACTTTAGAAAGTGTTTACGCAGGTTTTATTTTGGCAAACGGTGCGAGAATGGAAGGTATGGAAGCAGAAATTTTCTTTACTTTCTTCGGACTAGATGCTGTAATTAAAGACAGACTAAAAGACATTCACGTGGCTACTGTAGGAAATCCTGCAATGCACATGCCTACCATGTTGGGAGGTTTACCAGGAATGGAAGCTCTTGCTACCAAAATGATGAAATCTAAAATGGAAAAATTAGACATTCCGCCAATTGATGAATTTATAGAAATTTTATCTGCTTCTGGTTGCAGACTTTGGGTTTGTAAACTGGCTTTTGAAATGTTTGATTTAAAAGAAGAAGACTTAACTCCAGAAGTAGAAGGCATCTTAACCGTAGGAGATTTCTACGCTAGAGCAGCTGGAGAAGGCACTCAAATTATTTTTATCTAAATAAAAACTTTTGTGTTGAAAAAATCCTCATCAATTTTCTGGTGGGGATTTTTATTTTTTCTAAATCAAAAAACCTCCCTAAAAAAGGAGGTTTTCATTTTCAATTCTCAACTTTCAATTCTCAATTCTCAATTAAAAAGTCGGTTGGAAGTTTTCTGCTCCAAGTGAAGCCATATCTTCATACGTTTTCCATCTTAGGTCTACAATTTCTTGTGCCAATTGCATTAAATGTTCTGCATCTTGCGGTTGCGTTTGTTTTAGAACTCGGTAACGCAATTCGTTGTATGCATATTCTTCAAACGGAATTGTAGGACGAATAGAATCTAAGATAAACGGATTTTTATTGTTTTTTCTCAACACAGGATTGAATCTAATCAATGGCCAATAACCACTTGCTACTGCCATTTTTTGTTGATTTAAGCCTTTTTCCATATCAATTCCGTGTGCAATACAATGACTGTATGCTAGAATTAATGAAGGTCCGTCATAAGCTTCTGCTTCACGCATTGCCAATAATGTTTGTTGAGGATTTGCTCCCATTGCAACGGTTGCTACGTAAACATTTCCATAAGAAATGGCTTGCATCGCCAAATCTTTTTTGCCAACACGTTTTCCTGCAGTTGCAAATTTCGCAGAAGCAGCAGTTGGCGTAGCTTTAGAACTTTGTCCACCTGTATTACTGTAAACTTCGGTATCCAAAACCAAAACATTGATATTTCTACCTGTAGAAAGTGCGTGGTCTAAACCTCCACTTCCGATATCATAAGCCCAACCATCACCACCAATGAGCCAAACAGCACGGTGAACCAAATGATCTGCAAGAGAATAAAGATGTTTCGCATCTGGATTTTCAGAAAATTGCAATCTATTTTTTAGAATTTCTACTCTTTCTCTTTGTTTGATGATTTGACTTTCTAATTTTTGAGGTGCATGGATAATTTCATTGATGAAATCTTCGCCCAACTCTGGTTTTAATTTTTCGGCATAATAATGAGCCATTTGTAACTGCTTATCCGCAGAAAGTCTCATTCCCAGACCAAATTCGGCATTATCTTCGAAGAGAGAATTGCTCCAAGCTGGCCCTTTTCCTTTAGAATTAGAACTCCAAGGTGTAGTTGGTAAATTTCCTCCAAAAATTGAGGAACAACCCGTTGCATTGGCTACCATTAATCTATCACCGAAAAGTTGAGTGAGAACTTTAATGTAAGGTGTTTCTCCACAACCTGCACAAGCTCCAGAAAACTCGAACATTGGTTCTAAAAATTGTACGCCGTGAACTGTGGAATAATTCACCATATTTTTATCGTGAATTGGCAATTTCTCGAAATAAGAAATCACTTTTCTATGTTTTTTAAGGTCTGGATTTTTTGGTAAAATATTAATCGCACGCAATTCTTCGTTTTCCTGATCAATTACAGGGCAAGCTTCGTAACACAATTTACAACCAGTACAATCTTCTTCATAAACCTGAAGTGTAAATTTCGTTTCTGGGAAACCTCTTGCATTAATAGGTGCAGATTGGAAACCTTCTGGAACTTCCGTTAATAAATCTTTGTGATAAAATTTAGAACGAATCACAGAATGAGGACACACAAAGCTACAATTACCACATTGAATACAAATATCTGCATTCCAATGCGCTACTTTCTCAGAGATGTTACGTTTTTCCCATTTAGTCGTTCCATTAGGATAAGTTCCATCAGCAGGAATAGCACTTACAGGCAAATCATCACCTTTGCCAATCATCATTTTATAAGTGATATTTTTCACAAAATCTGGTGCATTTTCGTCAACAGTTTGCTCCTCTCCTTTTTCGGCAGTTACTGCGTTTGGAATTTTAACTTCAAACAAATTGGCTAACGTTTGATCTACTGCTAAGAAATTTTTATCTACAACAGCTTGTCCTTTTTTGATGTACGTTTTTTCAATTGCTTTTTTAATTTGTTTGATGGCTTCTTCCTCTGGTAAAACTCCTGAAAGCTTAAAGAAACAAGTTTGCATAATGGTATTAATTCTGCCTCGCATTCCTGTTTTTTCGGCAACTTCATTGGCATCTATAACGAAAAATTTAATGTTTTTTTCAATCAATTGTTGCTGAACTTGGTAAGGCAATTTATCCCAAACTTCGTCTTTAGAATAAGGCGAATTCAATAAAAATTTAGCTCCATTTTTAGCAAAACTGAGCATATCTTCATTTTCTAAAAATTTAAAGAAATGACAAGCGATAAAATCTGCTTTTGAAATCAAATAAGGCGCTTCAATCGGTTCGTGACCAAAACGAAGGTGAGAAACGGTTTTCGCTCCAGATTTTTTAGAGTCATAAACGAAATAACCTTGCGCTGAAAGTTCTGTGTTTTCACCAATAATTTTGATAGAATTTTTATTCGCACCTACAGTTCCATCAGCTCCCAAACCGAAAAATAATGCTTGATTCCATCCAGAATCATCTAGTTTGAAGTTATAATCTACATTGATACTGGTAAAACTTACATCATCTGTAATCCCGACTGTAAAATGGTTTTTAGAATTTTCGGTTTTTAAATTATCATAAACCGCTTTTACCATTGCTGGGGTAAATTCTTTAGACGAAAGTCCGTATCTACCACCAATAATTTTCGGCATTTTTTCTAAAGTTCCATTGGTAAGCGCTTCTGTAAGACAAACCAAAACATCTTGATACATCGGTTCGCCATTACTTCCAGGCTCTTTAGTTCTATCTAAAACGGCGATTTTTTTCACTGATTTTGGTAAAACCGAAATAAAATCTTCATTTGGAAATGGTCTGAATAAAGAAATTTTAAGAACACCTGTTTTTTCTCCATTTTTATTGAGAAATTCTGAAGTTGGAATCACGGTTTCTACTCCAGAACCCATAATTACGATAACATTTTCAGCTTCTGGATGCCCGAAATACGTTACAGGAGCATAATTTCTACCTGAAATTTCAGAGAATTTCTTCATTTCTTCCTTTAAAATGGTAGGAATTTTAGCATAATAAGGATTAGAAGTTTCTCTTCCTTGGAAATAAACATCTGGATTCTGAGCAGTTCCTCTCACAAAAGGTTTATCCGGATTTAGGCTTCTATTTCTATGTGCAATCACCAATTCATCATCTATCATTGCACGAATTTGGTCGTCATTCAACAAATTAATTTTATTCACTTCGTGAGAAGTTCTGAAACCGTCAAAGAAATGAATAAAAGGAATTCTCGCTCTCAAAGTAGTAGCTTGTGCAATGAGCGCCATATCGTGTGCTTCTTGAACACTTGTAGAAGAAAGCATCGCAAAACCAGTAGTTCTGGCTGCCATTACATCTTGATGATCACCAAAAATCGACAAAGCTTGTGCTGCCAAAGAACGCGCAGCCACATGAAAAACTGCACTGGTAAGTTCTCCCGCAATTTTGTACATATTCGGAAGCATCAGCATTAATCCTTGAGACGCTGTAAATGTTGTTGTTAAAGCACCAGCTTGAAGTGAACCGTGAACTGTACCAGCAGCTCCACCTTCACTTTGCATTTCTATAATTTCGGGAACGTTTCCCCAGATATTTTTAATTCCTTTAGACGCCCATTCGTCTGCCAATTCTGCCATAGTAGAAGATGGCGTAATAGGATAAATGGCACAAACTTCGTTTACTCTGTACGCGATGTAAGCTGCAGCTTCGTTGCCGTCGATGGTTGCTATTATTTTATTTTGATTTTTCATTTTTTTCAATTGATTAATGTTCTAAAACCATATCTAAAGCGTGACAAGGACATTGTTCTGCGCAAACACCACAACCTGTACACAAATCGTAATTTATCGTGTAACCTTCTCCTTTTCCATTTTTGGAAATCGCACCTTCTGGACACGCTCCATAGCAACTGTCACACTCGAAACAATTTCCGCAAGAAAGACAACGTTGTGCTTCATAAACTGCTTCTTCAGTAGTATAACCTGCTACAATTTCGTCAAAAGTTTCTACCGCTTTCTCAATTTCTAAATGTTGTTGAGCTTTCTTTTCAGCATCTGTTTTGAACCAAATTTGTAGTTTTTCGATGGTAACTAAAGGATTGTTGGCTGGTTTTTCGTAAGTGGTATTTCTCAGCCAAGCATCAATATTTCTCGCGGCTTTTTTACCGTGTCCTGTTGCAATGGTAACCGTTCTTTCACTTGGAACCATATCTCCTCCTGCAAAAATTCCGGGATAACCTGTCATCATTGAAGGATTTACCTCAACGGTTGTTCCATCTTCTTTGAAGGTAATTCCTTCAATATGTTTTAAGAAATCTGTATCTGCTTCTTGTCCTAGAGCTAGAATTAATGAATCTGCCTCCAAAGTTTCGTATTCACCAGTTGGAACAGCTTTTCCATTAACTACTTGCATTTTTTCAACGGTGATAGAAGATGTTTCCATATTTTTAATGGTACTCAACCAATGGATTTTTACGCCTTCGCTTAATGCTTCATCTGCTTCAAATTCGTGAGCAGGCATATGTTCACGGTCTCTTCTGTAAATAATCATGGCTTCATCTGCGCCTAATCTTTTCGCAGTTCTCGCTGCATCCATTGCGGTATTTCCACCACCATAAATTGCAACTCTTCTTCCTAAAAGTGGTTTATTCTCACTATTTTCATCTGCTTCTTTCAAGAAAGAAACGGCATCTAAAATTTTACTCGCTTCTTGAGCTGGAATATTTACTTTTTTGGCTAAATGCGCTCCAATAGCTACAAAAACCGCATCGAAACTGCCATTTTCTTTTTCTTTGAGAATATCTTGAACTTTGTAATTCAAAACAATTTTCACTCCGAAATTTTCAATTCTTTTAATTTCAGCTTGAAGAATATTTCTAGGCATTCTGTACGCAGGAATCCCAAAATTCATCATTCCACCAGCAACAGGTCCTGCTTCGAAAATAGTGACTTCGTGGCCTAATTTTCTAAGATGATATGCCGCCGAAAGTCCAGAAGGGCCTGCTCCTACAATCATAATTTTCTTACCGGTAAGTGTTTTTGGAGGATAAAATTGCCAATTATTTTTAAGTGCTTCGTCTCCTAAGAATCTTTCTACCGCGTGAATGCTCACCGAAGAATCTAAATCTTTTCTGTTGCAAGAATTTTCGCAAGGATGATAACAAACTCTCCCATGAATCGCAGCCATAGGATTTTGCTCGGTTAATTTTCTCCAAGCGTCTTCTATTTTTCCTTCTTGAGCCAGAGAAAGCCAAGCCTGAATATTTTCGCCAGCTGGACAAGCACTATTACAAGGTGGAAAAAAATCAACGTATTCTGGTTTGCTTTTCCTAATAGAACCAGTTCCCTTGCTTTTATTAAGGTTTGCAAGTTTGGTTAAATCCGTTTTAATAAAACTCATTTTATGTGTTTATTTGATGTTATCTACATTTATAAAAAGTGACTTTTAGAAAAGATTGGTCACAAAAGTTCAATTAACAAAATTATTAATTAATGCATAAGAAGTTTGAGTTTTATAAGCATACATTTGTCATGTTTTGGAGATTTCTGATTAAAATCATATTATTATTGAACAATTATTGAAATAAAAAAGGCTCCAATAAAAATTGAAGCCTTCTTGTTAACAAAAAACTATTACTATGATTGAACTTTTGACCAAAGATTGTATCCTCCGTTTAAGTTCACGGCTTGGAAACCGTTATTTCTCATAATTCTATTGGCTAAATATCCACGCAAGCCAACTTGGCAATAGATAGCATACATTTTATTCTTATCTAATTTTTCGAGATTTGCTCGTAAATCATCTACGTTAATATTAATTGCTCCTTCAATTGCTCCTCCTGAAAATTCTTTAGAAGTTCTCACATCTAAAATTACCGCATCATTTTCTTTTACAAAATCCCAAAATTCATCATAATTCACCATTTCTAAATCTCCTTTCAAAATATTTTCTGCAGCATAACCAGCGATGTTCACAGGATCTTTCGCTGAGTTAAATGGCGGAGCATAAGTAATTTCAATTTCTGGCAAATCATAAACCGTTAGATTCCCTTTGATAGCCGTTGCGATTACATCAATTCTTTTATCAACTCCAGCTTCACCAACAGCTTGAGCTCCGAAAATCTTACCATTTTCATCGAAAATAACTTTTAGAACCATATTTTTAGCTCCAGGATAATAACCAGCATGATGACCGCGAGTTACAATGGCTGTTTTATAAGGAATACCGAAACGTTTTAAAATTTTTTCATTGAGTCCAGTTGAAGCCACAGAAAGTTCAAAAAATTTCAAAATAGAAGAACCTAGACTTCCTGTATATTTGTATTGATTGCCTAAAACGATATTGTCTGCTACTATTCTACCTTGTCTATTTGCAGGCCAAGCTAAAGGAATCAACACTTTTTTATTATTGATATAATGCGCTACTTCTATAGCATCTCCTACTGCATAAATATCTGGATTGGAAGTTTGCATAAATTCATTCACCAAAATCCCACGAGTTTCCCCAATCTCTAAACCAGCTTCTACTGCTAATTTGGTTTCTGGTTTTACACCGATTGCAAGAATTACCGCATCAGTTTCTAAATAAGTTCCATTGTTTAAGAACACTTCTATAGTTTCACCTTTGTCATTAAATTTTTCTACGCCAACGTTTAACAACAATTCAAGTCCTTTTTGTTTGGCTTTTTCATGAACGAAACTGGCAATATCAAAATCTACGGGCGCCATTACTTGGTTGCCCAATTCTACCAATTTCACAGACTTTCCAGCTTCAATCAAATTTTCGGCAACTTCTAAACCAATGAAACCACCACCTACAACTACAAAATTCTGCGCATTTTTGGTTTTTGCCACAATTTTATCCATATCAGGAATATTTCTGAGCGTATAAATTTTATCAGAATCAATTCCTTCAAAAGGTGGTTTTATAGGTTCTGCACCTGGTGAAAGCAATAATTTATCATAGCTTTCTAAGTAAATTTCGCCTGTTTGTAAATTTTTTACTGAAACTTTTTTATCGACTGTATAAATAGATAAAACTTCTGTAAAAACTCTTACATCTAAGTTGTATCTTTCTTTTAGGGATTCGGGAGTTTGTAATAAAAGAGCGTCTCTCTTGTCAATAGTTCCGCTGATATAATAAGGCAAACCGCAATTCGCAAAGCTTACATATTGTCCTTTTTCAAAAATTATAACTTCGTTTTCTTCTGAGAGTCTTCTCAATCTAGTTGCTGCTGTAGCGCCTCCTGCAACGCCTCCTACTATTAGTATTTTCATCTATAAATCTTTAATGGATTAAAAAACTTCATTTCTAAAGTGAAATAAAATTTATAGTGCAAAATTACGGTTGGTTTTTACCAATTTCGGTAACAGATGTTACAATGAAAACGTGATTTTTGTCAAAAACAAAAATTATTAAAATTTACACTTGAAATTTTTATAACTGATTATCAATAACTTAAATAAATGATTCAAAAATATTTACTACTTTGTATTGCATAATACTAAATTTTATATATATCTTTGCATAAGAAAATAAGAAACTCAATAAAATAAAAAACACTAAAAAAATTGTATATGAAAACTTATCAACAAAACGAAAACCAATATTACACTGGTTGTAGAGCAAAATTAACTCGCGATGGAGACAATAGAAGAATCGCTGGGGTTTGTTCAGGACTTGGAAGATATTTCGGGATAGATATCTCTTTAGTAAGAGTTGCATGGTTCTTACTGGCATTCTTCGGAATATTTTCGGCGGGAATTTCTACGTTTATGGTCGTATTCGTCTATTTTTTACTTTGGTTACTTTTACCAAAAACTAGAACGATTCACTACTTCGAAGAAAGAAAATAGTAATATATTTTTTTGCATTACTACTTTGCATTGCATATTACTAAAAAATACCTATTTTTGTTCAACAGAAAAAAATTCGTAAAATGAATGTTACAACAAATTATAAAAACCACTAATAACTAAAAAACATGAACACAGAAAATACCAAAGCGCAAATGCGAAAAGGAATTCTAGAGTTCTGTATTTTGAGCCTTATCAATAATAAAGAAATGTATGTTTCTGATTTAATAGACGAACTCAAAAAAGGAAAGCTAGATGTAGTAGAAGGAACTCTTTATCCGCTACTTACAAGATTGAAAAATGGAGAATTTCTTGCTTACAGATGGGAAGAATCTACCAGTGGACCGCCAAGAAAATACTACCAAATTACTGAAAAAGGAAAAACCTTTTTAGCAGAATTACAAAATACTTGGAATGAATTAACAGAATCTGTAAACCAAATCACCCAAACATCATAAAAACTAAACTATGAACAAAACATTATCAATAGGACTTGCTGGTTTTTCTTTCGTAATAGAAGAACACGCATACATAAAACTGAGTGACTACCTCACTGCACTGAGAAGTTCTCTAGAGGAAACAGAAGCAGACGAAATTATGCATGATATCGAAATTAGAATTGTAGAAATTCTAAAAGATAACATGGGAAAAAGAGAAGTGGTAAATGATGATGATATAGAAAAAGTAATTGCTCAAATTGGTAAACCAGAAGTTATAGAAGAGCAAGAAGAAGCTTATTTTTCTGACAAAACTGCCAATAAAAAATCAAGACCTTCATTTTCTTCGGCACAGCAAAAACAACTGTTCCGTGACCCAGAAAATATGAAATTAGCAGGTGTTTGCGCTGGTCTAGCTGCTTATTTCGGGATGGATGTAACTTGGATGAGAGTAATCTGGTTTGGTGTAGCATTTTTAGGATTGTTCACCGCTGGAATCTCTACCAGTTTAATCATTTTCTTATATGTAGTTTTTTGGATTATTCTTCCAAAAGCAGAAACTGCAGCAGATTTCCTTAAAATGAAAGGTAAACCCTTGAATTTTGACAATTTAAAAGAAGAATCTAGCAATATTGTAAAATTTGCCAATGAATCTACTGCAAAAGTAGGCGAAATGTACAATGAAGCTAAACCTGTAGTAACTTCGGCTGGTAGTGGATTACTAAACGTTTTAAGAGTTCTTTTCGGTGCTATTTTTGCTTTCTTAGCACTTGGAGCAATCATCGGTTTATTCTTCTTTTTCAATTTATTTGGAAATCCTGATTTTCTAAGCAAAATGAACTTCTTGTTTGACGATGGCGGAATGAAATATATCCTTTCTTCACTCATTGTACTCGGAACTTTATTTTCTGCTGTTCTTTTAAGCTTAATCAGCATCAAATTATTATCTCCTAAAACTAAATTAAGAAACTTAGGATATGTATTGGGTGGTTTATTCTTAATAATTGTTCTTTTAGGAACTTATTTCGGAGTAAACATGGCAAAAATAGATATGTCTTATAAAGGTGACAAAGAAGAAACTGAAAATATTTCTATCAATGTTCAGCCAACTGACAGCCTTATCATTGACAAAAAACAAGTAAACATTCCAGCGAATTATACTGCTTATGATGATGATATTTTCTCTGACAAGAAAATGGTTTTCGAAGAAGATTATCCAAACGTAGAAGTTGTAAGAAATCCTAATATTACTCAGCCTTACCTCATCATCAAAAAATATGCGGAAGGTTATAACAAACCTCTAGAACTTAATGTTCCTGTAGAAGTGGTAGGCAACAAAATTTTATTACCAAATTTCGTAAGTTATCCTTACCAATACAGATTCAGACATTACAGTGTAGATTATGAATTGGTGGTTCCGAAAGACATGAAAGTTGCAAAAGGAAACGAACATCTAAATGTAAACGGTGACCTTAATGCAAACGGAATAGATGATGACGATGAAAATAACAACAATGAAAATGGAGATATCGTTATCGAAAAAAATAAAATCAATATCAACGGAACTACGATAGAATATGATTCTGAAAATGCTGACAGTGTAATTATCAACGGAAAAAAATATCCTAAAAAAGTTGCAGACAGCATTTTAGAAAAAGACATCAAAAATATTAACAGTCTAAAAGATTTAGAAAATTTAAAAGACCTTAATATTTCAATTAAAGATGGAGATTCTAAAATAGAAATTAACACCAAGAAATAAATAGTTCTAGTTTAGTTGGGTTGCTGATGATAACAACAGAAACTTCCGCAACCCTACACTAGAAACTAAGTAGCCGGAGTGAAAGATATTTTTCAAGATTTTATAAAATTTTAACATTTAAAATATTTTAAAATTAAAAATAATTAATACCTTCGCTAAGTGAATGAAACTCACATAAAACAAACAAAAAACACTAGAAATTATGATACAATTTGTCTTAGAAATCGTGATGAAAATAATGGAGTTCATCAGCAGTCTATTTTAGAAAGATTATAATCTATAAAATAATTATATTTGCAAGTAACCTTTTTGCTAGGGTTACTTGTTTTGTTTTTTAAAGAGAAAAATATGAAATTTATTAAGAAAATTATCGCAAAGTTTATCCTTTGGGTTTGGGGTTGGAAGATTGTCTTAGAAGGTCCCGCAAGTAATTTAGACCGTTGTATTCTTGTGGTAGCTCCACACACTGCCAATGATGAATACATTTTAGGAAATCTAGCTTACTGGGTTCTTGATAAGAAACTAAAAGTTATCATAAAAGATGCTCACACAAAGGCTTGGTACGGTTTTATTGTAAAAGCATTGGGCGGAGTTGGAATCGATAGAAGCCAAAGAAATGACTTGGTAAATTTTGTAAAAAATGAATTTGTAAAAGATGATTTCAGCTTAGTAATTACACCAGAAGGAACCAGAAGTCTTGTTAACAAATGGAGAAAAGGATTCTATCATATGGCAAAAGAATCAAACGTTCCTATCGTTGTTGCTGCTGGAGATTTTAAAACCAAAAGTATTCATTTAGGTAAACAAATCTCTGTTGAAGACATTCAGACCAGAAGCTACGAAAGCATCATGGAAGAATTACAAGAATATTACAAAAAAATCACTCCAAAATATCCAGAAAAGTGGAATCCAAAAATCTACTAATCTAAAAGTTGAATTTTTATGATGACCAACGAAGAAAAATTAGCACAGCTCAACCTTTGGAATAAAAACACTTTAATGGAAACTTTAGAAATCGTTTTTACTGATTTAGGAGACGATTATTTGATAGGAACTATGCCTGTAAATTCTAGAGTTCATCAGCCATTAGGCTTATTGCATGGTGGTGCTAATATTGCATTTGCAGAAAGTTTAGGCTCATGTCTTTCTAATATTTTGGTAGCCAAAGAAGGAAAAGCTGCTGTAGGAACCAATATCAATTCTAATCACCTGAAAAGCAAAACCAAAGGAACCGTTACAGGAACGGCTAGAATGATTAGAAAAGGACAAACACTCCATTTTCTGGAAATAGAAATAAAAGACGAAAACGGAAGTTTACTGTGTCATTCTACGATGACGAATATGGTGATTAACCGAAAAATAGAAAAGTAATGAAAGCTATTTTCAGATTACCTTTTGACGAAAAATTTATCCTGATACATCATCATGAAGCTGCAAGAAATGTGGCTTCTTTTTTTCCTTTTACCAATGGGAAAGCCATTCATTTACAAGCAGAAAATCTAGAAATCTGTACTTCAGAAGAACTCAAATCTTCTTTTTTTGAGGTAGAAAATTTTCCTGAAATTAATGCTGAAATGAATATTCCTCAGCATGAAGAATATCTCCAAAAATTAGAAAAAGCGATTGAAATCATCAAGCAAAATAACTTGCCAAAATTGGTTATTTCTAGACCTATTGCTAAAGAAATTTCTTCCATCAATTTAGAAGAAACCTACCAACTGCTTTGCAAAAAATATCCCAATACACTTTGTTATCTTCTCATTACTGATGAGGAAATTTGGATAGGTGCAACTCCTGAAATTTTGGGAAAATTCAATAAAAAAACACATGAGTTTTTCACCATGAGTTTAGCCGGAACCCTTCCCGTAGATGAAGAATGGAGCGAAAAAGAAATTGAAGAACAAAAACCTGTTACCCATTATATTTCTGAAATTTTAAAAAAATATGTCACTCTGAGCGAAGTCGAAGAGTCTGAAACTTATAATCATATTTCGGGAAACATTAAGCATCTCAGAACTGATTTCACTGCTAAAATCGCAGATAATAGGCTTGAAGAATTAATTGAAGAACTCCACCCTACTCCTGCAGTTTGCGGAATCCCGAAGGAATTTTGCAAAGAAAAAATTGTAGAAATCGAACAATATAACCGTGAATTTTACGCAGGTTACATTAAAATAGAAACCGATGAAGAAATTTATTATTTTATGAATCTTAGATGTGCTAAAATTTACAAAAATCAAGTAATAGCATTTGCCGGTGGCGGAATTACGGCACTTTCTTCGCCAGAAAAAGAATGGCGAGAAACCGAACTGAAATCTCAAGCTATTCTTCATCATTTACAATAAAAAAATCCGCTTCTAGAAGCGGATTTTTCATTAACTATTTTTCTGCGAAAGTTTTTTCCAAGTATTCATGACCAGAGTAACTAAAATTCCTATAATAGATGCAACTATTGAGAATAAGAATTTATTGTTATCTGAATGCATAAAACCTAAATTCCAGTCGATTGCATAAAGATTTACTCCTAAAAATATAATAAAAAGCACTAAAAAAACTTTGTAAAAGGTTGTCATTGGTATGAGATTTATAATTTAATATTGATAATTTTAAAAATGTACGTAACTAGAAAACAACTGTGCAAAGTTAGCCGTAAATAATTTAATAGAAATCGCTAAAAGGATAATTCCAAAAACTTTTTTGAAAATCATCAGCGTAGCATCTCCTATTTTTTCTTCTAAGAAATTGGCAGATTTTAGAACAATATACACTAAAATTGTATTGAGTAAAATTCCTAAAATAATATTTACTACATGAAATTCTGCACGAAGTGATAAGGTAGTCGTCAATGTTCCAGCTCCTGCTACTAAAGGAAACGCAATCGGAACGATAGAAGCTGCCTTCACGTTTTCTACTTTGTGAATTTCTATTCCCAAAATCATTTCCAAAGCAATAATAAAAATTACCAAAGCACCAGCAATTGCAAACGAATTCACGTCTATCCCGATGAATTTTAGCATTTCTTTTCCTACAAAAAGAAAAACTATCATCAAAACTCCAGAAACAATCGATGCTCTTTCTGCATCAATATGCCCGAATTGCTTTCTAAGAGAAACAATAATAGGAACAGAACCTAAAATATCGATTACTGCAAACAAAACCATAAAACAAGTCAAGGTTTCTTTAAAAGAAAACGATTCTAACATAGTGTGATTTTTTTATTATTTTCACAAAAGTATGAAATACTTTTATTATTCCATAATTTCAGAATACATCGCAGTTATAGAGTTGTAAAGCTCTTCTAAATGAGAGTCGTCATGAATAGGCGAGTATTTTTCTATTGAAATTTGTTGCACTAAATTTCTGAAATCTTCGGTGAACTGAGAACCTTTGTAATTTTCTAAAAATGCTTTCAATCCCATTCCAAATTTTTGCTGAATATGCTGTTCTGCATCTTGTTGCAATTCTTCATAAGTAGCAAAAAATGCTGAATAGTCTCTATTAGAAATGAGTATTTTCAGATATTCTAAATTCGCTTCAAAGCCTGGTTTTAGAAGATTTTTAATTTTTTCTTCTTCTTCTCTAATCGTAGTTATTGGTTTATTTTCTACAGTAACTAGAGCTTTTTTCTTAGGTCTAATCCACAAGAAGAAAAGGAAAGTTCCCATTACAAGCACTGCCAAACCAGAGAATAAATTTTTAAAATTAAAACGGTAAGACTGTGTGTGTTTTTCTTTTTCGATAACAGGCAAAGGAACACTGTTTAAAACATTAGCAGTGTAATCATCTACAATGTCAATTGTTGATTTCTGCGCTGCAATTTGAGCTGAATTCAGGACATTCAACACAATACTTTTCACACCCAAATCAATGTACTGATTCAGTTCTGGATTGAAAAACGAAAACGGTTCAGTAGAAATATTGATTTTCCCTTCATGTTTAGGAATCACCACATATTTTGCGGTTATTGAACCTTTTACACCTTCTTTATTGGTAGATAATTTGCTAATAATCTGAGGTTTGAAAAAAGTATAATCTTTAGATTCTATTAATTTCGGCAATTTATCTTTGTCTAAATTTCCTAAACCTGAAATTTTCACCAAAACATCAATCGGTTTGTTTACTTCCAGAGGTTCTGTTTTTGCAATTTCTTTAATGGAAACATGAAATTTCCCTACCGCATTTTTAAAATTCTCTGGAGAATCTTTCGGCAAAGTTTTTACATTAATTTTAACCTTATTCGAAACAATTTTACTGATTTCTGGCGTTTTCACCATCGCCGAAACTGGCTCTATTTCTACATTACCAGCTTCTTCTGGGAAAATAATAAACATAGCAATCACTTGCGAAGCCATTTCGCCATTTATATTTTCTATGTCTTGTTTTTTGTAACTGATAGGCTTAATTCTCGCATTATTTTGTTGCGGAAATTTTATATTTTCTAACTTTCTGAAGTTATCATAATTCTTGCTATAAGCTCTCAAAACCGCTACAGTTGGCTGATTTTCATAAACTTCTTTATCTTGAACTTCTACATTCAGATACACATCTTTAGAAAGATATTCGGTTTCTGCTCGTGACGTTTCTTTCACCAAAATGTCAAAAGGTTCTGATTTATATCTTTTCCCATTTACAGTAATTAAAGCAGAACCAATTTTCACTTTTCCCGTAACTTTTGGCTGAAGACATAATTGATATATAAGTTGATTTACTCTAATTCCTTTTTTTTGGTCAATGAAAGTATTTTGCTCTGATGCGCTTCCCACAATATCAAATTTAGACAAATCCATAAGTTGAAGAGGACTTTCTTGTACCATGTTTTCGCCTACCACTTCTTGTACAATGGTGAGAACAACGGGTTCATTTTGCTTCGGTTCTTTGGTATTGACATCGGTCAAAACGGTAACTTGTCCGTAAGAAATTGCAGACATTACAAAAAATAATATGTTGAGAATTTTTTGCATTAGTTACCAATCTTTTGTATTGCTTTCTGGTGAATAGTAACCATTTTTATTGAGTAATTTTTTGGCGGTTTCTCTTTCTTGATTTGCACTTCTTTGAAGAATTAATTTTTGCAAATCTTTCGGAATTTTATTCTGGTCATTAGGATTTTGCGTTTCGTTTTTCTCGTTTTGTTTTTCCGCTCCTTGATTTCCTTTTCCTTTATTTTGGTCGCCTATATTACCGTTCGGTTGGTTTTTGGTATTATTATTTTTATTTTCTTGATTTTGGTCTCCTTGCTGATTTTGATGATTATCTTGGTTTTTATTTTGTTGATTTTGTTGATTTTGCTGTTGGTTTTGTTGATTTTGTTTATTGTCTTTTTGCTTTTGCTTCTTCTTGGCAATTTGTAAATTTTTTAAAATCGCTTCATTATCTGGATCATACTTCAGTGCATTTTTATAAGCATTGACTGCTTTTTCGCCATCACCATTTTGAAGATGAGCATTTCCTTCGTTGTAATAAGAAGCTGCTTTTTCATCTTTATTATTGGTGTTTTTTTGTGCTTTTTGATATTCGGCAATCGCTTCATCGTACTTTTTTATTTTATACAAAGAATTGCCCAAATTATAATGCGCACCAAAATCTTTTTCATTTTTTTTCACCGCTTCCGAAAATGTAGAAGTAGCTTCGCCATACTTTTGTTTGTCGAAGCTTCGGTTTCCTCTGAAGATTAGGGTGTTTAAACTTTCTTGAGCCTTAACAGTAACGAGACCAAGAAAAATTAAGCTAATATGTACAAAAAACTTTCTCAACATTTGTTGGTACAAAAATATCGCTTTAATTGTTAAAATTAAATCCTAGAAATGTTAAATAATTGATAAAAAAGTAGTTTTTTGAGACTAAAATTCAAGGTTTTGCGTTTTCTAAAGTTTTCAATTTTAAAAATTGAAATCTTTTTTAGGATTAAAAAGAAAAATAATCACAAATATAAAAAGCGAAACGCCCAAAAACCATTGGTAATAATGCACCGCAGATTGTGTATTTACCAGTGTTTCAGAAGCTCCTTTTTGGTTTCTGAGTTGCAAAACAATTTTATTCACCGCTGCTTCCATATCATTTCCGTCCACATATTCTCCGTTGGTATCAAAAGCGAGAGACATCAATGCTTCTGTTTGTCTTTTGGTAATAATCGTCTCGCCGAGAATATCAGTTTTGTAACCCATTAATTGCCCAAATTCATAAATAGGAATGGGCGCTCCATCATCTTTTCCTATTCCTACGGAATTGATGGTTATTCCTTGTCTCAATGCTTCATCTATCGCCGCTCTGTCATTTCCTTCATTATCTTCGCCATCGCTAATTAAAACGATTTTTCTAGCACCTTTCGGAACATTTTTAAATTTTTCTGTGGCTACTTCTATTGCTTTTAGAAAATCTGTCCCTTGTTTCCCAATCGTAGTGGTTTCTATCGCTCCAATATACGTTTCGGCGGCAGAATAATCTGTAGTAAGTGGCATTATAGATTGTGCATCTCCTGCAAAAACTACGATTCCCACTTTGTCATCGCCCAAATTCTGTATGGTATTAATCAAAATATTTTTAGCTTGTTCTAATCGAGAAGGTTGCACATCTTGCGCGTTCATAGAGTTAGAAACATCCAGCAAAAAAATCACAGAATTCACTTTTTGTTGGATTTTCATCTCTTCTTTTCCTCCCAGAAAATCTACCATTGCTAAAATCAAAAACACAAAAGCCAACAAATATAAAACTGGGAAAAATTTAGAAAATTGATGATTTTTTGGAAACAAATCTTCTTGAAATTGAGTTTCAGCAAAAATATTTCTCCTTTCTGATTTCCATTTTTTGAAACCAAAAAGAAGCCATGCTATTACTGGCAAAAGCAATAACAAAAGTAAATACCAAATATTTCCTAGACTAAAATTCATTTCTATTTTTTAATTAAAAATTCTGAAAATTCTCCATCTTAAAACTGCATCTATCAATAAAAACGCCAAGGCAATCCAAAGAAAAACCCTGAAATATTCTTCGTAATTGTAAATTTTATTGGTTTTAATTTTCGATTTTTCTAAAGAATTAATCTCGTTATATACATTTTCTAAACTCGTATTAGAAGTAGCTCTGTAATATTTTCCACCTGTTAAAGTCGCAATTTCAGAAAGCGTAGCTTCATCAATCTGTACTTCTTGTTCGAAAAATTGTATTCCAAAAGATGTAATCTGCGGAAATAGCGCAAAACCATTCGTTCCTATTCCTATTGTGTACACTTTAATTCCGTAAGATTTTGCCAATTCGCCTGCAAATTGTGGTGGCATCGCATTCGGAACCGTATTTACGCCATCAGTCATTAAAATAATGATTTTTGACTTTGACTTACTGTCTTTCAAATGATTTACCGCTACAGAAAGTCCTTCTCCAATCGCTGTTCCTGTAAGATTTTCATTAGGACTCATATCTCTAATTTCATCTAATACCACTTGATGGTCAGACGTGAGCGGAACTTTTGTAATTCCTTCTCCCCAATATTCCACAATTCCTATTCTATCGCCTTCCCTTTTTTTGACAAAATCTGTTGCAATTTTTTTCAAAGCTGTAATTCTATCAGGCTCTAAATCTTGGGCCAACATACTTGGCGAAATGTCAATCGCTAAGAAAATATCAATCCCTTTGGTTTCGTCTCTATCGCTAAAAATGGTGTAAGTTCTAGGTCTTGCCAAAGCAATAATCAGCGCAGAAAGAATGATGTATTTAGAAAATTGTAAAAATTTTTGAACCCAAGAAAAACTTCCTGCAACAGACATATTTCGGGTAGTCGGAACATTGATTCCCGAATTTTTCTTCTTGCTAAAATCCCTTATCAAAAGTGGAATAAAAAGCAAGAATAGCAATAAAAAATATGGACTATCTATCTCAAAATTCATCTTAATGCACTTCTCTTAAATGTTCTGCTTCAATGTCTGTAACCGAACGCTCTACAAATTCATAAATTTCTATAAAATCACGCTCCATTAATTCTTGATTCGGAAGGATTTTGGCAAATTTCACCAAATCTCCTCTCAGGAAAACCTCTTCCACTATTTTTTCATTCTCAGGCGAAATTTTATTGGTATGTTTCATCACATCGATTAAATCATCGGTCAACAAAACATCTGCAGGAATATGATATTGTTTTACCAAAAACGCTCTAGTAATGTCTATCAACTCTACATAAAACATTCTGTAATTACCTTTTTCTGCGTATTTTTTCTTTTCTAGATTTTTCAGATATTGTAATGTTTTATGAATCGGACTTTTCTCTTTTCCCGAATTTCTGAAAACCCCATTTTTGAAGAAACTTAAAAATAAAAATAGGGAAGTAAAAATCACCAAACCTCCTAAAATATACCATTTATACATTTCCCAATAATCACTAAAACCCAAATCAACTTGCTTATTGTTCATAATATCGTTGATTTGATCATCTGCATTTACTGGATTATAAACCGTGATTTCATAGGGAATCGTTTTGATGGTTTCTGCTCCATTTATAGAAAACTCAAGTTCTGGAATGGTAAATTTCCCTTCCTCAAAAACCTGAAACTCTATAGTTCTGGTGTATTGATCGTATGTTTTATTGATTTCGTCTTTAGTTTCTTCTAAATGAAAAGGCAAAAGTTCATTTTTAGGTTTAGAAATCACATCTTTTCCTTCTAAACCATTGATGGTTACTCGAAAGGTTGCTTTTTCGCCTAGCGCAATTTTTTCTTTTGATAAATTAGAAGAAAGCGTCTGCGCAGAAAAACATTGAGCAACAAAAATAAACAACAAAGCCAATTTTTTAATCACTCCAAAAGCAACAAAAGGCCATTTGAACCTTTTTAGATTTGGCGAAACTTTATCGAGTTGTCGGTCTATATATTGATTGAAAATTTTTAAAAAATTTTTCTTCATTAATTGCTATTTTCTATTTTTTCTGAAAATAATTATACAAAATTTTGGTATAATCTTCCTCTGCTTTTACTTCTACAAAACTGGCAGAACTTTTCTCAAAAGCTTCTCTCAGATGTCTTATTTTTTGTTTCTGAGCTTCTGCATAATTGTAACGCCATCTTTGGTTAGACGTATTTACCCAAATTTGTTTTCCTGTTTCTATATCTCTGAAAAAAGCATAACCTACATCTGGAATTTCATTGTCTTTTTCGTCAAAAACCCTCAAACCTAGTAATTGATGTTTTTTGGAAGCGATTTTCAATAATTTCTCGTCAAATTCATCTGCAAAATCAGAAAAAAGAAACGCCAAAGATTTCTTTTTGAAAACATGCATCATATATTCTAAAGCCGCATCTATATTGGTTTCTGCCTGTACATAATCTGCGGTCAAAATCGTGGAAATTATGGCTAAAATATGTTTTCTACCTTTCTGTGGAGGAATTACTTTATACACTTTATCCGCAAACAAAATAAGTCCCACTTTATCATTATTTCCTGCCGCAGAAAACCCTAAACTTGCCGAAATTTCTGCCACCAATTCACGTTTCAGTTGAATTTTTGTTCCATAATTCATAGAAGCAGAAATGTCTACCAAAATCATCATGGTGAGTTCTCGTTCTTCTTCCATCACCTTTACATAAGGTTCTTTGAAACGTGCGGTTTTATTCCAATCAATTCTTCTGATATCATCTCCAAATTGATACGGACGAACTTCTGCAAAAGCCATTCCTTGACCTTTAAAAGCACTGTGATATTGCCCCATCAAAGTATTTTCCGTTCTCTTTCGAGTACGAATTTCTATTTGTTTTACTTTTTTTACAATATCTTTTATTTGCATAAGAGTTACGTGTTGCGAGTTACGTGTTGCGAGATTTCACGAAATAGAACTCGTATCTCGGAACTCGAAACTCGTATCAATTTACGGCGCTTGAACTTTTCCTAAAATTTTATCTACAATTGCATCTGCATCTACATCTTCTGCTTCTGCTTCGAAACTTAAACCAATTCTGTGACGGAGAACATCTTTCGCAATCGCTTTTACATCTTCAGGAATGACGAATGCTCTTCCTTTTAAGAAAGCATAAGCTCTGGAAGCAATCGCCAAATTAATAGAAGCTCTAGGTGACGCACCGAAACTGATGTAATTTTTCAGTTCAGAAAGTCCATATTTCTCTGGAAATCTGGTTGCAAAAACCATATCGAGAATATATTTTTCTATTTTTTCGTCTAGATAAATTTGATTAATGATTTTCTTGGCTTCTACAATTTGTTCCAAAGAAATCACGGGTTTTATTTGAGGAATATCCGAAGTAGAAACCATTCTCATGACTTGTCTTTCTTCCTCAAATTCAGGATAATCAATTTTGCATTTCAGCATAAAACGGTCGGTTTGCGCTTCTGGCAAAAGATAAGTTCCTTCTTGATCAATTGGATTTTGGGTCGCTAAAACCAAAAACGGTGTTGGCAATTTCATGGTTTCATCACCAATCGTCACTTGTTTTTCTTGCATCACTTCCAAAAGTGCAGATTGCACTTTTGCAGGAGCACGGTTGATTTCATCCGCCAAAACAAAATTTGCAAAAACAGGACCTTTTTTAATGGAAAAATCGTTTTCTTTCACATTATAAATTTGAGTACCGATAACGTCTGCAGGCAATAAATCTGGCGTAAACTGAATTCTAGAAAACGCTCCATGAACCGCTTCTGAAAGGGTTTTGATGGCTAAAGTTTTTGCCAAACCAGGAACACCTTCCAGCAAAACGTGACCATTTCCTAACAGACCAATCAAAAGTCTGTCTACCATGTATTCTTGTCCGATAATTGCTCTGTTAATTTCCTTTTTCAAAAGTGAAAAGTAAACGTTCTGTTCTTTTACTTTTTCGGTGAGTTGTTTAATATCTTCGGCTTGATTAAGTTCTTGCATAATTTTTTGAAAAATTAGACTGTAAATTTCACGATTTTCAAGGAATTGGCAACACAATTAATGCCAAATTTTGGTTAAAGTTTGTTAAAATATTCGGTGCTAGAAGTTGGATGTTTGAAGTTTTCTTAAAATTTCCAAAAACTTACCGTTTCAAGCATAAAATTCCAGCCTTTTTCAGTATTTTTGGAGATTAAAATCAATTTTAAATGAATACTCATTTTCAAAATCATAGAGCAGTAAGAAAAAACCTTCTGAATATTCTACAAAATACGTCTCACAAAGACTTATTGACCATTCCAGATGGTTTTAACAATAATATTTATTGGAATATTACACATTGCGTAGCTACTCAGCAACTTTTGTGTTATTATTTAAGCGGAAATCCTTTTAGAATAGACAAATATTGGGTAGATACTTACAAAAAAGGCACTCTTCCTAATCTGGATGTTTCTGAATCTGAAGTGGAAGATCTAGGTTTCCTACTTATCGAAACTTCTAAAATTCTGATGAAAGATTATGACGATGATTTTTTCCCAGATTACACCGCTTATTCTACAAGTTTTGGAATTGATTTAAAAAATATTCAAGATGCAATTATTTTCAACAATATGCACGAAAGTTTACATTTTGGATACGCAATGGCTCAAAAACGTGCTTTAGCTGGAGAACAGTTTTAGGTTAAGGTGAAGGTAAAGGCAAAATTAAAAATTTAAATCTTGCTCTGTAAGAGCAAAAGGTTTGTAGCAGAAAATATAAAAACACAATTTTGAGTTCCGTAGGAACGACACAAATAGAATTCAAATTTAAAAATCAAAAAATTGGGAGAATTTAATAAAAAATATAACTCAGGCGAGAGAAGAAGTTTTGGTCCAAAAAATTTCGATAGAAAACCTCGTTTTGACAATAGAAACTCGGAACACGAATCTAAAAATGAAAAAGAAGATTTCATTTTCGGTTTGAGACCTGTAATGGAAGCGATAGAAGCTGGAAAAACCATTGACAAAATTTTTGTGCAAGGTGGTTTACAAGGTGAGATTTATTCAGAATTAAAAAAATTACTGAAAAAATACAACATCAGACCTAACACGGTTCCAATTGAAAAACTAAACCGCTTTACGAGAAAAAATCACCAAGGTGTAGTAGCATTTATCTCAGAAATTCCGTTTTATAAAATCGAGGATTTGTTGCCACAAATTTTTGAAGAAGGAAAAATTCCTTTTTTATTGATTTTAGACCGTTTAACTGATGTTAGAAATTTCGGAGCGATCGCCAGAACTGCAGAATGTGTAGGAATAGACGCAATTGTAATTCCAGACAAAGGAGCTGCTCCTATCAATTCTGATGCCATCAAAACTTCGGCGGGAGCGCTTTACAACGTAAAAATTTGTAAAGAAAATAATCTGGCTCACGTAGTAGATTTTCTTCAGCAATCAGGAGTTACCGTTTTTGCAGCCACTGAAAAGGCAGAAAAAATGATTTATGACGCTCATTTTTCAGAACCTTGCGCCATCGTAATGGGAAATGAAGAAACAGGAATCTCGAAAGAAGTAATGCATCATGCTGATGAAAAAATAAAATTACCTATCACTGGAAAAACACAATCTCTGAACGTTTCTGTAGCTTGTGGAGCGATTCTTTATGAAGCGGTGAGACAGAAAATGGTGGGAGAATTGTAGAGTTGGAGAGTATTTTTAGGCGTTCCGTAGGAACGCAATATGTGTAGAAATATAATTGACAATAAAAAAGGCGGTTCCGTAGGAACCGAATGTTTTTTACTTAAAATTGGTAAATAATCAAACGAAAAACTGAAACATGAATAATAGCCCTGATTGACTCCTTAAAATCGTCGAACCACTTCGTTGGGTTTAAGCGATGTGTTTGAGCTCTTTTTGTTTTTTCAGATGTTTCCACTCTGATCAGTTTGATAAAAAAAACAAAAAAGCGAGTCGCGAAAGCAGGACTAAAAGTGAATAAAAAGGCAAGATTCTTGCTTCAAATGATACAAAATAATTAAAATCAATGAAAAAAATTACAGCAATTGCGCTGCTTTCAATAGCAATCGTTTCTTGTCAAAAAGAAACAAAAACCGTAACCAAAGTTGACCCAAAAACAGGAAAAACCATCACTGTAGAAGTTCCTGTGGAAGATAAAGAAACAGCAAAAGTAGAAAATCCTGCCATCAAAGATTCTCTAGGTGTTTACCATGCAACTTTTAAATTAGAAAAAGGAAAAACGTATCCTTTCAGCACTTACCAAAGAGATGTGCAAACGCTTTCTGACGGGAAACAAAATATTTCTGGAACGAATGAATCTACAGACGAAATGACGTTTACGGTAGATAATATCGATGCAAAAGGAAACTACGAAATTTCTATGACGCTGGTTGGGAAAAGAATGTCTGCAACTTCTCAAGGAAAAACTCAAGCGATAGATACGAAAGGAAACGCTCCTGAAGATGCTCAACAAAAATTTATGTGGGCGGTACAAAAAGCACAAACAGGTAATAAATTAAAAATTACCATGGACAAAACCGGGAAAATTCTTTCGATTACAGGTTTTGAACCCGTTTATAAAAAAACCAATGATGCTGCTGCTTCTATAATTAAAGATGCTTCTCAGCTTAAAAATTTCATGGAACAATTTAAATTAAGTTTCAACGAGAAGTTTTTAAAAGAACAATTTGGAAAAAACCTAAATATTCTTCCAGCAAAAGGCGTAAAATTAGGCGGAACATGGACACAGTCTGACAATGTAACTCCAGATGGAAGCATAAAAATAAATACCACTTATACCCTAGCAAAAGTAGAAGATGGAATTGCAGAAATTACCATAAAAGGTGGAATTCCTAGAAAAGCAAAAACACAGTCTAAAAACGGAATGACGCATTCTGTAAGCATAGAAGGGAATCAAACAGGAACCATAAAAATAGATGCCAACTCTGGTTGGATTCTAGGCTCTAAAATCCAAATGAACACTACGGAAAAAGAAAGTTTGAGCGACGGAAAACAATCTCAAAGCATGTCTAAAAAGACCAACTCTTTAGTTACAATCAATCCTAGTTATAAATTTTAAAAAATGGCACTGGTTAAATATTTATTCGAATTAGTTTTAGCAACCATCATTATATTCTTTGTTTGGAATATTTTGAAAAGGATATTCTTTAATCAATTTTATAAAAATTTCCCTAGTCTTAATCCTAGAAACAGAGAAAACATTTCGCCCAAACCTGCAAAACCTACTAAAGAGCAAGTAAAATGGGATGCAGAAACTGTGGAATATGAAGAAGTAGAGGAGAAAAATCAGAGGTAAAGGTAGAGGTAAAGTGTCCTATAAAAATTCAAAAACAATTTGGAATTTATTCCGAGAAAAAATGAAATAAATTAATTTTTGCAAAATATGCTGAAAAATAAAAACATTCTTTATATCGTCATTTCATTGGCGATTTTTGTAGTTTTAGCTTTAGTTTATAACAATCCTATCATTTCTGGAAAACAACTTTTGCAACATGACATTGTACAATACAAAGGTGGCGCAAAAGAACTCTTAGACTACAGAGCCGAAAACGGCAAAGAAACCTATTGGAGTGATGCGATGTTTGGCGGAATGCCAACTTATCAGTCGGGTTCACAGTTTAGAGGTGATATCATCAAAAAAATAGATGACACGCTGAACTTTTTGCCAAAACCTGCGAATTTTATTTTTCTGCTTTTTGCTGGATTTTTCTTACTCGGTTATGTTGCGACTAAAAATTGGAAATACGCCTTGTTAGGTTCCACATTTTTTGGACTTTCCACGTATTTCTACATCATCATCGCTGCCGGTCATAATGGCAAAGTAGCCACTTTAACTTATTTTGCACCACTTTTAGCGGGAATTTTACTCGTCTATATTCGTAAAAAATATATTATTGGCTTTATTGTCACTGCACTTTTCATGGGATTGCAAATTGCTGCCAATCACCCACAAATGACGTATTACCTTTTCTTGGCATTAGGATTTTTATTCCTGTCTGAGTTGGTAAGAGCAGCTACAGGAAAAACGCCATGGAAACATTTCTTCATTTCTTCGGGAATTTTAGCTTTGGCGATGATTCTTGGAATCGGAATGAACAGTCAGAGACTTCTTGCCAATTCTGAATATGTAAAAGAAACCGTTCGTGGAAAACAAATTCTAAAATCTGAGCACAATGCTGCAGATAATGACGGAATGAAAAAACAAGAAATTCTGAACTGGAGCTATGGAAAACTAGAAACCTTAAACTTATTCATTCCAAGAGTAATGGGAGGAGCAAGCGATGAAGAAGGCTCAGAAGAAATGATGAAAAAAGTTCAGGAATTGGTACAAGAAAATGTAACCTCACAAGAAGAATATGACCAAATTTCTAAAGGATTTGGAGGAAGTTTAACGTATTGGGGAGACCAACCAGGAACTTCTGGACCAGCTTATCAAGGAGCAATCGTGGTATTTTTAGCCATTTTAGGATTTTTCTTCGGGTGGAAAAAATACCGTTATTGGATTTTAGGCGCATCTGTACTTTCTGTGCTTTTAGCTTGGGGAAGTAATTTCATGCCGTTGTCTGAATTATTTATCAAATTTGTTCCGTTTTACGACAAATTTAGAGCACCAAGTTCTATTTTAGTTGTAGTAGAATTATTATTCCCGCTGATTGCAATCATTGGATTATACAGATTTTTCAACGATGAAAAACTTACAGAAGAATACAAACAAAAAATCCTAATTTATGTAACTGGTTCTGTTTTAGGAATTACTTTATTATTGGTAATTTTCGGGAAAAGTATACTAGGATTTGCTACTTCAAACGAAACAGCATATTTACCTCCTTATTTATTAGATTATTTGGTTGGCGAACGTTTCACGATGTTTAGAATCGATGCCATTAAAGCCATGATTTATGTTTCTATCACTGCTTTAGCACTATATTTTGCATTGAAGAAAAAATTATCTCAAAACATTGCTTTAATCATTATAGGATTGGTAAGTTTATTTGATTTATGGTCTGTGAACAAGCGATATTTAAACAGCGATAATTTTGTTGATAAAGCTTTTGCACAAACTCCATTTGTGACCGAAAATTCAGATTATTTAGCTGGAAAAGCGGGCGACAATCCACTTTTAAATGATTTGCTTTCTAGAGCGAATATGAATAAAACTTTAGAAGAAATCACCGAAAAAGACAAAACTCATTATAGAATTTTCAACCAACTTCTAGGGCCTTTTAATGAAACCAATACTTCCTATTACAAAGCTTCTGTTGGTGGTTATCACGCTGTGAAACTCAGAAGATATGACGATTTAATCAATCATTATTTCTATGCTGAAGACAGTGTGAAGTCTGCTCAAATTCCGCAAATTCTGAATTTATTGAACACCAAATATGTAGTTGGCGGAACATTGGAACAACCTCAAGTTCAAATCAATCCGAATGCGAATGGAAATGCCTGGCTGGTTTCTGATGTGAAATTTGTGAATACACCGAATGAAGAAATAGATGAAATAGGAAATATAGATTCTAAAAAAACGGCGGTGATTTCGAAGGATGATCAAAAATATTTCGAAGGAAAAACTTTAGCAGCTGATTCTACTGCTTTTGTAAATTTAACAAAATATCAAGCCGACGAACTGGAATATAAAACACAGTCTAAAACGCCACAATTGGCTGTTTTTTCTGAAATTTATTATCCAAAAGGCTGGAAAATGTTTGTAGACGGAAAAGAAGTTCCTTACATCAAAGCTGATTATTTATTGAGAGCCGTTTACGTTCCAGCAGGAACTCACACGGTAAAAATGATATTCGAACCAGAAGTGATTGCCAAAGGAAAAACCATTTCTATGATTGCTTTTGGTTTGTTTGTTTTACTTTCTTTGGTAGGGATATTTTTATTAAACCGCAAAAGCGACAAAAGAATTGATTGAAAATATAGCCATTAAAAAGTAAAAAAAGAGTTAATGATTACGCAATAATATCTTACCGATTTAACATATAAAATTAATGGAGCTTGTATTGAGGTTCATAAAATTTTAGGTGCAGGTTTAGCAGAAGTTGTTTATCACAAAGCTTTAGAAGAAGAATTCAAATTAAGAAATTTAAATTTAAAGTCAGAATTTCAAATTCCTGTTTTTTATAAAGAAAAGAAATTAGATTGTGATTTTAAATGTGATTTTCTGATTGAAGATTTAATCGTTTTAGAGTTAAAATCTGTCTCTAACATTTTAGATGTTCATAAATTTCAAGTTTTGAATTACATGAATTTACTTAAAGTACCGAAAGGAATTTTAGTAAATTTTAATGTTAAAAATCTTTATCATCATGGACAAGAAACATATATTAATAAATATTACGATGAATTAATGTAAAATCTTTTTTTACTTTTGAAAAACTTATAATACATAGAAAATCTTTTGTCGCTTTTGCGGTTTAAAAATTATAAACTTGAAACAAAAAAAAATACTCATCATCTCTTATTACTGGCCTCCAGCTGGAGGACCGGGAGTTCAGCGTTGGTTGAAATTTGTAAAATATTTGCCTGATTTCGGTTGGGAACCTACCGTTTTTATTCCAGAAAACCCGAGTTATCCGATTGTAGATGAAACCTTACAAAAAGATGTTCCCAAAAATCTCAAAATGATTAAAACCAAAATTTGGGAACCTTATCAATTGGCTGAAAAATTTGGGAAAGACAATAAAAAATTCAAAGCGGGACAGTTTGATGTAGGCGAAAATCAATCTTGGAAAGCCAAACTTTCGATTTTTGTTCGTGGCAATTTCTTTATTCCAGATGCGCGTGTTTTTTGGGTAAAACCTTCCGTAGAATTTTTAGAAAAATACTTGAAAGTCAATCACTATGATGTTTTGGTAACAACGGGGCCGCCACATTCTTTGCATTTAATTGGTTTAAATTTAAAGAAAAAACTGCCTAATTTAAAATGGATTGCAGATTTCCGTGATCCATGGACTGAAATTTCATATTACAAACATTTGAAATTGACTAAAATCGCCGATAAAAAGCATAGAAAATTAGAATCTGAAGTGTTCAAAAATGCAGATATTACTTTGGCAACAAGTTATACTGATGCTGAAAATTTCAGAAAAAAAGGCGCAAATGCTTTTTGCATTACGAATGGGTTTGATGTAGATGCTTCTACTACGCTCAGCATGACAGAAGAAAACTCTAAAACTCTACCACTCTCCAATTCTACCACTAAATTCACATTAAGTTACATTGGTGTTTTAGAACAGCTCAGAAATCCTGAAATTTTATGGGAAACTCTAAATGATTTGGTTCAAGAAAATGCAGACTTCAAAAACGATTTTCAACTGAAATTTGTAGGAAGATTAGATGATAAAATTTTACAAAAAATAGAAAGTTCACCTCTTAAAAGTAACTTAACCAATTTGGGTTATCAAACTCATGATGTTGCGCTAAAACACATGCAAGATTCAACGGTTTTATTGATAACGAATTTCCCTCAAGAATCATCAAAAGGGATTATTCCAGGGAAAATTTTCGAATATTTGGCAACGGGAAAAACTATTCTTTCTTTCGGTCCAAAAGATGCTGATGTAGAAAAAATATTGATAGAAACTAAAGCTGGTAAGCATTTCGGTTATGAGGAAAAAGAAAATCTAAAGAAATTTATTTTAGAGTCTTACGAAAATTGGAAATCAGGAACGCTGAACCAAAACGCTGAAAATATTGAGCAATTTTCTAGAAAAAATTTGACTCAGAAATTAGTAGATTTGATGAATAAATGGTATTAAAATGAAATTTGTATTTGCTTTTTTACTTTCGCTATTTTTAGTTTCGTGTTCATTGATGCAACCGAGAACCGCTAGAACTACATCTCAACTTTCTGAAAAAGAAATCATTACAATTACGCAACTCATTGGCAAAGAGAAAATTGCAAAAGAAGTTTACGAAAATTTCTATGCACAATATCAGAACAATCTTTTCGGAAATATTGCCAAAAGAAAGCAAAAACACATTGAAATTTGGAAAAATATTCTTGCTAAACAGAATATCACCGTTCTAGAAAATGAAAGTCTAGAAGAAACAGAAAACCTTAAAAATCAACTACTTTCGGAGGCGATAGATGAAACTTCGGCGCTGAAAACTGCTATAAAAATAGAGGAACTAAATCTCAATGACATCTATATCGTAAGAAAAAATAGCCAAAAATCAAGCATTAGAGAAGTGGCAAATGGTATAGAATGCGGCACTAAAAATCATCTTTTTGTTTATTACAGAGCATTGAGAGAAAAAGGCGAAAAATACACCCATCAATACATTTCGGGCAAAAAATTTAAAAATGTTGTGAATGGTGCTGTGAATTCTTGCAGCATAAAATACGACTAAAATTTTTTATTTTCTCATTGGTAAATTTTCATCCAATAATGGTAAAATTTATTGATTAATAGCACTTTACATTTATTTTAATCAAAATTCGACTTAACTTTCTGTAATGATTTTTGTCTAATATAAAAATCTCACAGAAATGAAAACCAAATCTTACACCTTAGTTATTCTTGCGATTTTTGGAATGGTAATTTTCACCAATTACACTTCTAAAAACACTAAAGAAACAGATGCTTCTTCTCTCCTATTCATGCTAGAAGAAGAAAAATTAGCACATGATGTGTACACTTTTTTGTATTCAAAATGGGAAACTAGACCTTTTGCCAATATCAAAGAAAGTGAAAAAGTGCATATACAAAAAGTACAAGAACTTTTAGACCAAAATAAAATTTCTTACGAAATTCTTCCCGAAGGAAAATTTAAAAATCAAAATCTTCAAAAATTATACAATGACCTAACTGCTAAAGGAAAAGTTTCAGAAATTGAAGCTTTAAAAGCTGGAGCAACGATAGAAGATGTAGATATTTACGACTTGCAAAGATTAACCAAAGAAACTCAAAACCAAGACATCGCCGATGTTTACAAATTTCTAGAATGTGCTTCTAGAAATCATTTGAGAGCTTTTTCACGTAATTTAGAAATGAGAAATGCCAATTATGTTCCACAATATATTTCTCAAAATGATTACGAAAAAATCATCAATGCAGAACATGAACAATGTGGTATGCAACCTGGTATGCAATGCCAAAATCAAGGAAAAGGTAGAGGAAATAGAGGAAGAGGAAACGGTTTTAGAAATGGAAATTGCATGAATTAATAAAAAATAGCTTCCTCAGTTTATTTCACAGGCAGATTATGACGCTATCATTCATTCGCAAAATGAAAATTGTGGAACTTAATTTTGATTTGATATGAAAAATCGGGAAGATTGCTCTTCCCGATTTTATTTATTTTGAATAGATTTTTTTGTATTAATCTAGCCAACCCATTTCTTTCATCCAATCATCATTGTAGATTTTCCCTACATATCTAGAGCCGTGGTCATGAAGCAAAACTACTATGATATCATCTTTGGTAAATTGATCTTGCATTTGCTTAATCGCTGCAATCGCACTTCCTGCAGAATAACCACAGAAAATTCCTTCTTCTTTAGCTAATTTTCTTGCATAAATAGCACCATCTTTATCGGTAACTTTCTCGAAATGGTCTATCACAGACATGTCATAGTTTTCAGGCAAAATATCTTCGCCAATTCCTTCTGTAATATAAGTGTAAGCATTTTCTAAGTGAATTTCGCCCGTTTCATGAATTTCTTTCAAAATAGAACCATAAGTATCTACTCCGATTACTTTGATTTCTTTACTTTTTTCTTTGAAAAAAGTTCCGCAACCTGTAATCGTGCCTCCTGTTCCTGCTCCTACTACAAAATGAGTCAATTTCCCTTCGGTTTGTTCCCAAATTTCTGGTGCAGTAGATTCATAATGCGCTGCTCTGTTAGAAAGATTATCATATTGGTTTACATACCAAGCGTTTTCAGTTTCTTCCGTTAATCTTTTTGCAGTTTGGTAATAAGAACGCGGATCGGTAGGTTTTACATCAGTAGGACAAACCACTACCTCAGCTCCTAAAGCACGTAAAATATCTGCTTTTTCTTTTGATTGTTTAGAATTAGTCACGAAAATACACTTGTAACCTTTGATAATGGCTGCTAAAGCCAATCCCATTCCTGTATTTCCAGAAGTTCCTTCAATGATGGTTCCTCCAGGTTTCAGACGACCGTCTTTTTCAGCATCCTCAATCATTTTAAGTGCCATTCTGTCTTTTACAGAATTCCCAGGATTGAAGGTTTCTACTTTTGCTAAAACCAATGCAGGAAAATCTTCTCCCAAAACTTTATTTAGCTTTACCAGTGGCGTATTTCCTATCGTTTCTAAAATATTTTTTGCGTAGTTCATTGTAAAAATTTGAGCCGCAAAAATACGATTTTTATTTTTAGAAAAAGACCAAAAATTAAAACCTGACCTTTAACTATTGATTAAATTTTAGAAAATAATTAATTATACTTAATCGCTTTTACAGGAGAAATTTTAGAAATCAGATAACTTGGCAAAATAAGAGCGAAAGCCGATATTGCCAAAATCCCAACAGAAATTCCCAAAATATAAACAGGATTTAAATCTACAGGAACCGTGCTTACATAGTAATTCTCTGGATTGAGTTTGATAAATCCGAAGATTTTTTGAAGCACCAAAAATCCTAAACCGATTACATTCCCCATAATCAATCCAGGAATCATAATCAACAAAGTATAGTTGATGAAAATCGCTCGAATTTGTCCGTTGGTTGCACCTAATGTTTTCAGCATCCCAATAGAATTGGTGCGCTCAATAATGAGAATAAGCAAAACCATTATGATATTAATGACAACTACAATCAGCATAATCGTGATAATCAGTCCGATATTGGTATCAAAAATATTAATCCAATCTACGATTTGAGGATATTTATCTGTCGCTTTTTCTGCGTAATTTTTGTAACCTATTAGCTTTTCAATTTTTGGATAAACAGCATCTATATCATCACTATCTTTCAAGAAAATATCTACTCCTCCCACTTCCGTTTTTGCCATATCCTGAATTTTTCTCACGTGATTAATATCCCCGATGATAAACAAATCATCTATCATTTTGATGTCTGTTTTGTAAATTCCAGAAATTTCAAATTTTCTATAAATGGGTTGTTGATCTTCTTTAGAAAAAATCGCTACTATGCTGTCTTTGGGTTTCAGATGTAAATCATTGGCAATTTTATCAGAAAGAATAACTTGATTGTTATAGCCTTCTTCGGTAAATTTCGGGACTTCTCCAGCTACCATAAAACTTTGAAAACGCTCTGCATCAAAATCTTTGGCAACACCTTTTAAAATAACCCCTGCAAAGTTTTCTTCGGTTCTCAGAATCCCAGAAACCGTAGCATATGATTGCGTGTTAGAAACGTCCGGAAGATTTTGAATACCCTTTACATTTAATCCTTCTTGGTGAAGCACAGAAGAATTATAGGAAGAATTGCTTTTCGTAGATTTCACAGAAATGTGACCCACAAAATCTGCCATACGATTTTTAATGGCTTTTTTGGAGCCTAAACCCGTAGAAACCGTCACCAATGAAACAATAATTCCCAGCGCTACAGAAAGCCTTCCGATGAAGACAATCACGCGTGAAAGATTATTTTTGTTATCTTTGGAGAACGCTATTTTTTTAGAAAAATATATTGGAAATTTCAAAATCAAATGAATTTAAGTGTCAAAATTAAAGATTTAGTTCTTATTATGCTAATGATTTTTGGGTTACAAAGTTGTAGCACTCAAAAAAACAATGCAATTCCCACTCCAGAACCTGTAAAAACGGTAGAATTAACTCTAGAAAAACCAAAAAATAAAGAAGAAAATTGTTTTAAAAACGCTGCAGATAGACCAGAACTCTATTTGCCACTTCTGAAAAATAAAACCGTAGCAATAGTTGCCAATCAAACCAGTTTATTAGCAGATAAAACCCATTTGGTAGATTTTTTGGTTCAAAATAATATCAAAATCAAACATATTTTTGCTCCAGAACACGGTTTCCGTGGAACTGCAGATGCTGGTGAACATGTAAAAAACGGAATTGATACTAAAACAGGTTTGCCAATTATTTCGCTTTATGGCGACAATAAAAAACCAAAATCTGAACAATTACAAGGCGTAGATATTGTGCTTTTTGACATTCAAGATGTAGGCGTAAGATTTTACACCTACATTTCTACACTCACTTATGTGATGGAAGCTGCCGCAGAAAATGGCAAAGAAATCATTGTTCTAGACCGTCCAAATCCTCATGATGGGTATACAGACGGACCTGTTTTGAAGGAAAAATGGACGAGTTTCGTAGGATTACACAAAGTTCCTGTAGTGTATGGATTAACAATTGGCGAATACGGAAAAATGGTGAATGGCGAAAAATGGATGAAAAATGCAGTGCAGGTAAAATATACACTCATCCCAATGCTGAATTATCACAAAAACAAAAGATATCCAATTTCTGAAAAACCTTCGCCTAATTTACCGAATGATCAATCTATCAACCTCTATCCTAGTCTTTGTTTCTTCGAAGGAACGCAGGTTTCTGTAGGAAGAGGAACAGATTTTCCTTTTCAAGTGTATGGAAGTCCTTGGTTAAAAAATCAGGAATTTTCTTTCACTCCGAAACCAACTTCAGGTGCAAAAGATCCATTCTTAAATGGTAAATTATGCTATGGAAAAGATTTACGCCAATTCCCAGAAATTAAAGGAAAATTAGATTTAAGTTTCGTAATCGATGCATATCAAAATTTTGACAAAAAAAATCAAGATTTCTTCTTAAAAAACCTTTGGTTTGATACTTTGGCAGGAACCGATGAATTGCGCAAACAAATTATTTCGGGAACTCCAGAAGCAGAAATTAGAAAATCTTGGCAAAAAGATTTAGAAAATTTCGAGAAAATCCGTCGCAAATATGTTCTCTACGAAAACTAATCAATTGTAAATGGATTTTTTCTCTGATTACAGTTTTTATACGCTATTCTTTTTAGCTGCATTTGCCTTTATTGCAGGATTTTTAGATGCAATAGTTGGTGGTGGTGGTTTGATACAATTGCCCGCTTTGTTGATTCAATTTCCTCAATTGGCATTGCCTACACTTTTTGGAACCAATAAAATCGCAGCGCTTTCTGGAACCAGCATTGCAGCGGTGCAGTACGCCAAAAGAATTCGCTTCAACTGGAAGGTTTTGATTTCTATCTCGCTTTTTTCCTTCCTGTTTTCATTTTTGGGAGCGAGAACGGTAAGTTACTTAGATTCTGAAGCATTAAAACCTTTAATTTTAATTATTCTGATTGCGATTGCGATTTATACTTTCATCAAAAAAGATTTAGGAAATGTCGCGACCAAAGATTTAAGCACCGCTAAAAAAATGATTTTCGGAGCATTAATTGGAGCGGTAATTGGTTTCTACGATGGATTTTTCGGACCGGGAACAGGAAGTTTCTTTGTTTTGGCTTTCGTGGTAATTTTAGGATTTGATTTTCTTTCGGCTTCTGCTTATGCTAAAGTGGTGAACTGCATCACCAATATTTCAGCGCTTTTGGTTTTTATCAGTCACGGCAATTATTTGTTAGAACTGGCAATTTTAATGGCTGTTTTCAATGTTTTAGGTAACTTTCTAGGAACAAAAATTGCCTTTAAAAAAGGCAATGGATTTATCAGAATTGTATTTTTAATTATCGTAATGCTGATGATTTTACGATACAGCAAAGAAGTTTTTTGGACTTAATTTAATCAAAATGTTGCGGGCCAGATTGGTCATTTTTGCTTCGATTATAAATCAACATCCCGATGGTAAGTCCCACCATTCCGCCAAGTCCGTTTAGTAAAGCACTTTGTAATTTGTCTGGTTGTGTATTCCCAATGTAATTCATCAAAAACACGATGACAAAAGTAATCACCAAAACCACTAAAAATTTCACACTTTTTATTTCCATATTATTTAATTTGATAAGAAATCATTACGCCTCCTTTATAAGGAATCCATTCTCCACTTCTGTTGATGGAAGCACCTTCTTCTTTGTCTGCTCTTATGTTTGGGAAAGAATTATAATAAGACCTATAAAAAGACTGAGCATTTCCTCCTCCTAAAAAGATATCTAAATTAATTTTATCATTCACTTTCACTACATAACCTACAGTTCCGCCTAAAAGTATAGAATATCCTTCTTGATGAATCCCCAAATTAAGATGGTTATACTTTTGCATTCTATAAATCGCAACTCCTGTATTAGCAGCCACATACCAATTTTTAAAACTTTCGGTAAAATAATAACGATATTCTAAAGTACCAATAGCAAAAAGCATTCTATTTCCAAAAACAGATTTCCAAGGAGAAACGAAAACATCTGCTTGAAAAGTAGTTTTATCCGTAAGTTTTGTCTCTATTCCTGCATTTAACATCAGAGCAGGTAGGGTGAAACCATTGACTTTTACATAAGTTTGTGCATTATAATGAACAAATAAACTCATGAAAACGAGGAAGAAAAACTTTTTAAACGCCATTCTTTTACTTTATTTTTTTCAATAACTCTTCAGTTGATGCATATTCATCTCCTTTTGCTTTAGCAATTTCGATAGATTTTTTTGCCCAAAGTTTAGCATTTTTAAAATCTCCCAATTTATAATAAATATTGGCTAATGTATCTGTATTCTGGCTATTTTCTTCCTTTTTTATACCTTCTAAACACAATAGTGTTACTTGAGTCAACAAAGTATTATCTGTAACGTAGAGGTAAAAATTCCAAGCGACATTATTGAGTTCATCGGTGGCAAAATCTTTTGGATTTTGATAATAATTCAAAGCAGATTTAGCGTAATCATCGTATTTTTTTTGAGTAAAAAACAAATCCATATTGATTTTATTTAAAAGTTGTTTTGCTTCTTTTTCGCCATAAATTTTTGCTCCTTCAGTTAAAAAAATGGGTTCATTAATGCTTTGCGTATTGGCATCGAAAGATTTTTGTAAAACCGTGTTCAGTTTGAGTTGCTTATCATATTCCGCCAAATAACTTTCTGGAATTTGCGTAGAAAGTTCTGCCTTTTTTGCCGTGAAGATTTTATACAAATCATCATCTATGGTTTTGGTGAAAAACAGTAACATTCCTGCTTCTTCTTTAGAATAAGTAGCGTCTGTTCTCGTCTGGAAATAACGGGTAGCCACTTTTTGAGCCAATGAAAAATCAGTTGCATACGTATTTTTAATCAATCCCATTAAAAATTCTGGGTCTTTTTCTCCCGCTTCAAACTTCGCTATTTTGTTTTCTAAAGTATTTTCTGGATTCACGGCTTCTTTGGCAATACTGATGAGTTCTTGTGGACTCATGTAACCTGCAGCTTTGTACACAACTTTTCCGTCTCCGTCTATGAACAGCAAAGTAGGATAAGAATAAATGCTGTATTTTTTTGCAATTTCTATTCCTTCTCCTTTTTCCATGTCAATGTGAAGATTCAGGAAATTGGCATTGAAATAATCACCCACTTCTTTTTTAGGAAAAACGTTTTTGTCTAACAATTTACACGGACCACACCATGAAGCAAAAGCATCTAAAAAAATGAGTTTATTTTCTTTTTTGGCTTGTTCTAGAGTTTTAGCAAAAGATTGCTTTCCGAATTTTATTCCATCTTGAGAAAAAAGGGCTGTAGAAATCACCAAGAATAGGAACAATATAATTTTTTTCATTATCATTTAAAAATTGAGCTACGAAGATAAAATTTTTTGAGGGAACAAAAAATTAATAACCAAAATAATACCAATTTAAAATCTCTATAACAAGGCATTTTTCCGAAATACAAATTCTGAAAGAATACATAAAGTATCACCTCTTAGATATCTGCTCTAAAACCTTTTTCTAATCCTAAAATTTTCTTAACTTTAACTGAATAAAAGACTGATTAAAAACCAATTAAAATCAGCCATTTTTTCCCGTGATTTATTCTCATCTTAAAAGTGAAATGCCATGACACAAGGAATTTCTCAAAAAAAAGCAGCAGAACTTTTGAAACAATACGGCTTCAATGAACTGCCTTCTGCAAAACCGAAAAACGTTTGGCAAATTGCCTTAGAAGTGATTCAAGAGCCCATGTTTATCTTGCTTATGTTTTGTGGTCTCGTCTATGTTTTATTGGGAGATTATACCGAAGGAATGATTCTGTTGTGTTGGGTTTTCGTTATTATTTTCATCACCTTTTATCAACACAGAAAAACCGAAAAATCTTTAGAAGCATTGAGACAATTGTCTTCTCCACGAGCTTTGGTGATTCGTGATGGTGAAGAAATTAGAATTCCGGGAAGAGAAGTCGTTCCCGAAGATGTAGTCATTTTAAATGAAGGAGACCGAGTTCCAGCAGATGCTATTTTATTGGAAAGTCAACACCTTACCATAGACGAATCTTTACTAACTGGCGAATCTGTTCCCGTGATTAAAACCGAAGAAAAGGAAGCTTATGTTTTCAGCGGAACACTCATCGTACAAGGAAAGGGCAAAGCAAAAGTGACGCATACTGGTTCCGAAACACAATTCGGAAAAATTGGCGTTTCGCTACAAAATATAGAACAAGAAAGCACCCGACTGCAAAAAGAGATGAAAAGACTCATTAGAAGTCTGTTTCTAATGGGAATCGCCATCAGTATTGGAGTAATTCTGGCTTTTTATTTTACGAGAGGAAATTTCCTTAATTCTTTATTGAACGGATTGGCTTCTGCCATGTCTATTCTACCCGAAGAATTCCCTGTAGTATTGACTATTTTCTTAGCATTGGGAGCTTGGCGATTATCCAAAAACAATGTATTAACCCGCAAACCTTCTGCTATAGAAACACTAGGTTCTGCCACCGTTCTTTGCAGTGATAAAACAGGAACCATTACCCAAAACAAAATGGAAGTTGCAGCGCTTTACTCAGGTGAAAAACTCTATTACAAGAAAGATTTTAAACATTCTTTAGAAAATATTCAAGAGGTTTTAACGGTTTTGGTTCACGCTTCTCAGCGTCATTCGATTGATCCGATGGAAAAAGCGATCGGTCATGAAATCAGCAGTTTGCATCTCGCAAAAGAGGATTTAGATTTGGTAAAAGAATATCCACTCAGCAAAGAATTATTTGCCATGACTCGCGTGATGAAATCTAAAAACCATCCACAAAGTCATGCCTATTGCAAAGGTGCTCCTGAAGCGATTTTCCAATTGTGCCATTTTTCTGAAGAAGAAAACGCTCGTTATACACATTTGGTTCACCAATTGGCAGAAAATGGTTACAGAGTTCTTGCAGCTGCTCATTGCGAAGTAAATTCCACTGAACTTCCCGAAAAACAAGAAGAATTTCCTTTTATTTTTAGTGGATTAGTCGCTTTTGAAGACCCGATTCGTGAAGAAGTTCCAGAAGCCATCAGCGAATGCAACAAAGCAGGAATTAAAGTCATTATGATTACTGGAGATTTTCCTGCTACTGCCAAAAGTATAGCCAATCAAATTGGTTTACAGCACAACGACCAAGTTTTAACGGGTGCAGAACTCCAAAATATGAGCGATGCAGAACTCAAAGAAAAAATAAAAACTACTCATCTTTTCGCAAGAATTGTTCCCGAACAAAAACTACAAATCATCAAAGCCTTAAAAGCCAATGGAGAAGTAGTCGCCATGACAGGAGATGGTGTAAATGACGCTCCTGCATTGAAAGCTGCCGACATCGGAATTGCTATGGGAATGAAAGGAACAGATGTAGCCAGAGAAGCGTCTTCCTTGGTTTTATTGGATGATAATTTTGCTTCAATCGTTTACGCCATTCGTTCTGGAAGAAGAATTTTTGACAATCTTCAAAAAGCCATGTCTTACATTCTTGCCATTCACGTTCCGATTATTGGCTTGGTATTATTGCCTGCATTTTATTCTTCCTTACCTATTTTATTGATGCCGATGCATATAGTTTTTATGGAATTGATTATCGACCCTGTTTGTTCTATTGCTTTTGAATCTGAACAAGAAGAAAAAGGCATTATGAACAGACCACCCAGAAATCCTGACGAACTCTTTTTCGGTTGGCGAAAAATTGCTTTTAGCCTAGTGAAAGGATTTCTACTTCTCGCAATGGTAGTGGTGGTTTATTTTCTTTCTCTAAAAGAAGGACATTCCGATAACGCAGTGAGAGCCATCGCATTTTCTTCACTCATTGTAGGAAATGTATTTCTTATTCTCACTTCATTGTCTGATACCCGAAATTTTGTTTCTGTGATTTTAGAGAATAATAAAGCTTTGGTGATTATTTCTACCATTGCTTTTACTTTACTTTTTTTAACGATTGGAAACCCTGTATTGCAAAAGATTTTCAGTTTTGAATATCCCGGTCATCAACATTTTCTTACGTCTATTATTGGAGCGGTAAGTGTTTTGTTTATCCTTGAAATGATTAAATTATTGAGATTAAAACACCCTTTGTAAACAGATAAAAGCTTAGCGAAATAAACCCTGCTCTAGCTTCCCGAGATAAAAACTATTGCACGATTGATTGCGTGCAGTATTGCTCATAAAAATATAGAAATGGGCAGTATGTTCTACCGTCCAATCTGGCAAAGGAACTGTAACTTGTGTACTAGTTCTGTGGGCTATATTTTCTAAAAAATCTACCTGCTCTAGGTTTTCACTCACTAAGAGAAGATGCACCTCATCATTGGGTTGTGCAAATCCTTGTGAACTATTGTCTTGCCAAGTAAGATGCACCGCTTCATCTAGTAGTGTAACGTCTAAGTGATGAAAACCACTTAAATCTCCACTAGAAACTAAAAACTTGTTCCAAAGCAGCGTAAACTCATCATCTTGCACCTGAATGACATTTTGCAAAGTATAAGAAATCAAAAGATTCCTTCTCTCCCCCGAAAAAGCACTTTGGTTAAAGAACTGTTGGGTAATTTCTAGAAAAGGTTTTGTAAACTCTATCGCCAGAGAAAACTTCAGTCTCTGCAAGCGTTGTTTTTCTGTGGGTGGTTTTTGAGAAGCTTTGGGAGCGGCTCGCATAATAGGAACCCCATTTAAGGTAAGTCCTACAATATTGCCTACTTTCCCAGAAAAGCCTCCTAGAATTCCGTCTTTTGCAATGGCCATGGTTGGTTAGTTTTTGGGTGGTTTAATATTGTCTTTAGTAACCTATTAAAACAATTCCTTTCAAGGGAAGTTGTAATCTTCCACTTATATATAAAGTTTCAAGAAATTGAAAAATAGATTTGAAATCATCACTATTATGATAATGATTTCGTACCGCTATTACTAAAAATTCAACATTCGGCATCATACATGCCTGAAAGATATCTTTTAAAAATTGGTTATTCCTATAACCTCTACCAGCTTCTACTTCAATTACTATTTTTCCATCTGCACTAACTGCATCTGCATCAAAAAACTTATCTATTCGATTATTGATTCCAAATAAAACTGGCACTTTTATCTTATCGTTAGTCAGTTTACTTTTCTCTACTCTAAAATTCAGTGCTTCTAAATCTTTTGAAATAACTTTTAAAACTCCGTCACTGCTAAGGTTATTATCAGGAGATTTTATACTCTCGTAATTCTTCTCAAAACACTCTATAACTGACTTAATTTCATCATTTATCCCAAATGAACGAGGAAACAGTTGATAAACTAGATGATATTCCATATTTAATTGACAAATAATTTATAATTGGATTTATTCTTAAATTTAGATTTTAAATATTTAAATTTTCTGAAATATAACATCTAAATGATACTGAATAAATTCTTTTTTAGGTAAATATTTTTGTGGCAAAGTCAAAGTTTGATTTTCTAAAGGGGCAAAATATTTATCATAATAAATCGCTTCTTTATTCTTCTTAATATTTTTAGAAAGTAATATTTTATATTGCTCATCAATACCTATTAATCCTTTATCAAAAGCCTTATCATATAAAGCAGAAAAACAAATTCCGTTTTCAGGGTTTAGTCTTTCTTCTTCATTTATTGACCAAGGAACGATGTGGCTAGCTACAAGTAACTCGGGAATATCAATTCCTGAAATAGCACATTTACCTGTATAATTAGAAATTACCATCTGCCTAAATACATTTTGATTTACTCTTGTTTTAATTTCTCTTAATTTCACTTCACCTTTAAGTTCTTTGATATCAAAAAATAGTTCTTCAAATTTTTGTTCAACAGTAAAATTTTCTTTTTCTGCTAAAATTTTTTCACTTAGAAAAATAAGTTCTTCTTGATTGTTAAAAAACTCATCCCAAATTGGCTGAACAATTTTTTTTCCTCCATCCATTCCTTTAATTCCTCTTGCTTTAAGAACAGGATCTACACTTGCGAAATTTACTAAACGTAAAGCTACAGAATTTGGAGTTCTACCAATTAAATGAGCTAAATAAATCACATCTTTATTTGTACTGTGCATTTTTCCAAAAGGAGTTTTTAAGTACAAATTAAATGCAAGTATCAACTCTTCCTTTGACCAAAGTTTTCGTTTCATTAGTTTTTAATTAATGTAAATTTATTACATAAAATCTACTTTTTTTAAAGATAAAAAATTTTATCAATAAAAAGCTTTAAACAAATATATCAAATCCTTTTCAAACATCATTACGGAAAAACGTATTGCGATAAAAATCATAAAACCCTATCATTTTTCTCCCAATCAAGTTAGGGTCAAGTTCTACTCAAGTTTTAGGTTTGTTCGTGGTTTGTTCGTAATTTATGGTACTTTTCCGAGGCTGATTCGAAGGAAACACGAACAAACCACGAACAAACCCCACAGAAAACCCGAATTTCACCCAACTTTGACTCGAAGATATGGAGTTAACAATAGTGCTCACACAGAAAAGTTTTTCAGCATTATTTCTACCTCTGCTTTCAGTTCTTGGATAAAACTTTCGGGCGCTAAAACTTGTAATCGCTTTGTGGTGGACAAAGACAAGACAATGCCAAGAACTTAGAATAAATAATAATGGGGAAATTAAAAAAAAGAAGTTTTCTTAAGTCTATAAAAAACAAAAACCGCCTCTCGAAAGAAGCGGTTTGTGGTTTCTCCAGGAATATGTATATCTTTCCAAACACCGATTGATAGGCAATTTTTTGGAAAGGGAGATTTTCAAGGTAACCGATTATTCCACCATGTGAAATACAACAATTTTTGCTTAAATCTTAGATTGTAAATTTATGAATATATTTTGAATTAAATACACTTAAAATTAATGTCTTTATCTCATTTTATGTTCCAATTTTCTATGGTGGGTAGTTCCGTTTTTTAAAACCACTTTTTCAAAAAAACAATTTTTCAAAATCACCTTTCACAATAGAAAAACGAGTTCCGAGTTTTTTCAAATCCTTTCCGACAGGAAGGCAAGAATTCTTTGAAACCCAATTTGAAAAATTGTGGGCACAAAGACACATCTTGCAACTAAAATTTTGTAGTAAGTTCGAAATTCTTTAGAAGTCTGAAAACGCAATGTGGATGGGCGTTCTAGAGGTTTTATACATTGTTAGGACGGATTTGCTTTTTAAAGAAAAAAACAGGAAAAGATATAGGTTTAGATTGTATCTTTTTTACCCAGGTTATAGGATTGGGTGTATCTAATTTACTCTGGTTAATGAGAAACCTGTGGTTAAATTACGCAGGTAAATTCGTACCAATATATTATTTTCGCAGGTTGTAAGAATTTTGATTTCTTAGGATTTTATAAGTTAACTTCAAGACTTTCTTAACAATTTTCAATCCTTCAAATAAACTTTCACTAACTCACTCTGCAACATCAAATCGTATCTACTTTTTATTAAGTTGTAATTCGCTTGAAGCCAAGAGTTTCGCACCATAAAAAAAGTGTAGGCATCCATCATTCCTTCTTTATATTTTTCTTCGGATTTTTGGAAGGACAGTTTTTGATTTTCAAAATTTTCTTCGAGGGCGTTGTATTTCTCCTGAGCGTTTCGGTATTGAATTTCGATAGTTTTAAGATTTTTCGTCAATTCTAAAACTACTTTGTCTTTTTCCATTGAAGTGTTTTCGGCGGAAAGTTTTGCGAGTTCTACTCTATTTTTAGTTTGAAAGCGATTAAAAATGGGAACATCTAAACCGAAAGAAACGTAATTATTTTTGTTTTGCTTAAACTGTTCTGAAAACTGATTTGCAGGTTGAGCTCCCAACTCTTTACTGAAAAAAGTTGACCATTGATACATTCCCGAAAGTCTTGGATAATAATCAGATTTTGCAAGTTCTATACTTTTTGAAGCAATTTCATTTTGCTTGATGGCATTCTGATAAAGTGGATTCTTTTCCAATAATTTTTGAACGAAATCTTCATTGTTGATAAGTACGTTTTCAGGATTTTCTTCATTTAAGACAAAGTCAATTTTATCATCCAACAAACCAATGGCGTTTTGAAGAATAATTCTTGAAAGTTCTTTTTGATTTTGTGCAGAAATCCATTGTTCCTTTATCGTTCCGAGATTGGCTTTGATGTCGTAAATATCACTTTTCGGACGGTTTCCAATTTCCACTTCTTTTTCGGTACGCTTGATCTGCTCCTCTATTCCTGAAATTTGGGTTTGCAAAACCTCTAACCACGCTTTGTCGTATTGATACTGAAAAAACTGTTGAATGACATTTAAAGAAATATCATTTTGTGCAGATTTTAATCGGTATTCCGAACTTTCTTTATTGAGTTTACTTAAGCTAATTTCTCCATAATTTTTCCAATTAAATAGTTCAACCGGCATTGAAATCCTGAATTGGTCGTATTGCGTATTCAAGGTTTTTCTTGAATTTGTGGAAGGGTCAATCGTGGAACCAAAACTGTAATTGTGATTGATTCCCGCATTCACAGAAGGCAAAAGATTTCCTTTTGCAATAGCAATATTGCGGTCGGATTTCTGAACTTCAAGAATGCTTTGCTTGATTAAAGAATGATTCTTTAATGCATAATCCAAGGATTTTTGCAAAGTCCAATTTTGGGCAAAAATTGCTGAAGAAATGAATATTAAAATATATTTTAAAGTTTTCATAGGCTATTTTTTTGACACATTAGTCACATAAGTTTCTAGGCTTCTATGCTTCATATTTTAGAGCTCATTAGTTTGAAAATCTTTGATTTTCATCTTTTGTGAACTTTTTGTGTCCTATATTCTTTCTAATGTGACTAATGTGTTTAATTTCTTATTCTTCCCGTAGGTTTCACCAACGGCTATTCATATTGAACTCTTCGAGTTCTGATAATCTTTATCTTTTTATTCCGTGAGATTCTCTCACGGCTATTATTCACAGTTTATTTAATTGTTTTTTGGAGTTCGTCAGTTCGCTTCGCTCGTGTCAAATTGAACTCTTCGAGTTCTGCACACGCAAAAAATCTTCGGACTTCCGTCTTCCATCTTCCATCTTACTCGTATTTAAGATATTTCACCAAGTTGACTTGCGTCGCACGATACGCTTTGACGCTCACCACAGCGAAAGTCAAAAGCAACAAAATCACAAAACTTAAAACGTAAGGAAACCAAGGCATTTCTATTCTGTATGCGAAATCTTTCAACCATTCATTCATAAAATAATAACTTATTGGAATGCTTATTAACACCGCTATTGCAGAAATGATCAAGAATTTTTTCGTTAAATCTAAAACGATTGATTTTTCTGATGCTCCCAATATTTTTTTGATGGCGACATCTTTCAACTTTTGCTCAATCAATAATGATGAAAGTGCGAATAAACCGAGTAATGCTACAATTAAAACCACAGAATTCAGAATTGTGAACAGTATTCTCTGTTTTTTAAACTGCTCAAAAGTTTTGGCAAAATGTTTATCTACAAAATGATAATCAAAAGGATATCCCGGTTCTGCTTTTTCTTTCCAAAACTTTTCAATTCTTTTCAAAGTTCCTTCAATATCATCTTTTGAAACTTTTATTTGAAGATTATGCATATTGTTTTTAGCCCAATTTCGCTCGTAATTAAAGAATGCAACCGGAACAACAGGCGCGTGAACTCCTTGAAAATAGAAATCCTTTACCACACCAATAACCTTATATTTCTTTTTTCCGTCCCAACCCGGAATAAATTCCTTTTCCAGAGCATTTTCATTATTCCAACCCATTTGTTTTGCAAAAGTTTCATTAATTACTGCACCGGAAATCGTATCAGAAGTCTTTCGCAAATCAAAATCACGACCTGAAGCAAACTTTATTTTGTAAAATTTAAAATAATTTAATTCTATCGCTCCTAAACCTGCACTATTAATCACTTTTGTTGTATCCTCCGCATTTTTTACAGAAGACATATTGGTATAACCGTTTCCAATCGTAAGAACAGAACCTGTGACATCGGTAACGCCACGAATATTTTTAACTTCGTTTCTCAGTCTCTCGTATTTATTCTTGTTGAAATCTTTTTGTCGCCAATCGGTTTTTTTGAAATCTATTTGAATGGTTTGGTCGCCTTTGAATCCCAAATCTTTATTCATCATATGATTCACTTGTGAATTGATAATCAATGAAGAAATAATGAAAAAAGAAGATATAATTAATTGTAAAGTTAGAATTGAATTTCTTAGAAAAACACCGTGACTGCTTCTTGAAAAGTTTCCCTTCAAAGTATTAATAGGTTTAAAATTGGAAAGATAAATTGCCGGAATAATTCCTGAAAGCAACGAAAGGAATATCACTATTAGTAACGCATAACCATATAAATTAAGATTTTCAATTTGGATTTCCTTACCTAAAAATTTGCTGTAAAACGGCAGTAAAAGTTCGACCAAAGCGAAAGCAAGAAAACAGGAAAATACACAAAGGATAAATGTTTCCAACAAAAATTGTAGAATCAATTGATTTTTGGTGCTTCCAATCGCTTTTCTGACGCCAACTTCTTTCGCACGTTGTGAACTTTGAGCGGTTTTTAAGTTTATTAAATTGATTGCAGATAAAACCAAAATCAACACCGAAAGTCCCATTAAAATCAAAATATTTTTCTTGTCGCCTTTATCAATTCCTCCGCCTTGTGCATCCAATTTCATCGTGCTTAAAGATGTCAAGAAAACTTCGGTTTTATTCTTTTCATCATACTTTTCTCCCCATTTCTCAGACATTATTTTTTCCTCTTTCTGCAATTGGTTTGATAATTTGTCTTGTAAAGCAACAACATCTGTATTGGGTTTCAGTTTAAAAAATCCGATGTAACTAAAGTTCAACCATTGGTCTTTATTGTCTTTAATGCCTTCAGGACGCGTAAGATAACCCGGTTTAAAAACCGTGTTTGAATTTGGCAACTTATATACCGCAGAAATGAGATAGGACTTACCATTATTGTCCTGAACAACGGTCTTTCCAATACAATTTTTATAATTTTTACCAAAAAGTAGTTTTGCAGTTTCTTCGGAGAGGGCAATTTGATTGTCATTTTGCAATGCATCCTTATAATTTCCTGCAATTTTTTCGTATGGAAAAAACTCAAAATATGAACTTGTAGCACTTCCCGCATCTACATAACAGGAAATATTTCCATAATTAAGGCGTTGCTTATTTCCATACCAAATGTTACCGATAGCGAAATCCTCAATTTCCTTAAATCTTTCCTTAGAAACCTCCAACATTGGGTAACTTGAACTTGTCATATATCCAAATGCAGAATTTTTGTATTCCAACATAAAGATATTTTCTTTGTTCGGAACCCATTTCTCGTAAGATTTTTCATCCAACCAATTGATGAAAACCAATAGAAAAATTGCCAATCCAAAACTTAAACCGAGAATGTTAATGAGCGTGGAAAGCCAATTTTTTCGGTAGTTTGCGAATGCTATTTTGAGCCAATTACTTAACATAGTTTTATTTGTTTCAGGTTTCAATTTTCAATTTGTAGTGCCATTTTTTGACACATTAGTGACATAAGTTTTTTTTAATTCTCATACTTCTGATTTAGAACACATTAGTTTGAAATCTTCGATTTTTTACCTTATGTGAACTTTTTTGCGCATTGTATTTCTTCTAATGTGACTAATGTGTTGAGAAACTATTCGTATTTAAGATATTTAACCAAGTTCACTTGCGTTGCACGATACGCTTTGATGCTCACAACTGCAAAAGTCAAAAGCAGTAAAATCACAAAACTCAAAACATACGGAAACCAAGGCATTTCAATTCTGTAAGCGAAATCTTTCAGCCACTCATTCATAAAATAATAACTGATAGGAATACTGATTAACACGGCGATTGCAGAAATTACCAAGAATTTTTTCGTTAAATCTAAAACGATTGATTTTTCGGAAGCACCCAATGTTTTTTTGATGGCGACGTCTTTAAGTTTTTGTTCGATTAATAATGATGAAAGTGCGAATAAACCGAGTAATGCGACGGTGAGAACGATGATGTTTAGTATCGTGAAAAGTGTTTGTTGTTTTTGATATTTCTCAAAGGTTTTGGCGAATTCTTTATTTACAAATGAGTAATTGAAAGGATATCCTGGTTCTGCTTTTGTTTCCCAAAAATTTTTGATTCTTGAAACGGTTCCATCAATATCATTTTTATTGAGTTTTACTTCCATAAAATACATATTATTCCTTTTCCATTCGGTTACAAAATAGTGGAAGAAAACTACTGCAGGCGTTTCACCCTTTACATTCCATAAATTGTAATCTTTCACTATGCCAATGATTTTATATTGTTTATCGTCAAATCCCGGTTTCAGTTCATTTTTCAACGCATCATCTGCAGTCCAACCCATTTGTTTAACAAAAGTTTCGTTTACCAATACTGTATTTATGGTGTCGGATGAATATTTTGGCGAAATATTTCTTCCTTTTACCAATTTCATATCAAAGAAATCTAGGAAGTTATAATCCATTGCACCGTGTTGTGCGGTTACGCTTTTATTGCGCCAATCCATATTAGATGAACTTCCCCCTGTTGTTGGTGTTGCTTCTCCAAAAGTCACATCTTCTACTCCGTTTATTTTTTTGAGTTCGGTTTTTAGACGTTCATATTTTTTATAACTCAAATCTTTTGTACTGTAATAAATGGTAATAACCTGATTTCCATTGAATCCTAAATCTTTATTCATCATATATTTCACCTGTTGATGAATGATGATTCCGCCAATGATGAAGAATGAAGAAATAATCAATTGTAAGGTGAGGATTCCGTTTCGCAACCAAACACCGTGACTGCTTCTTGAGAAATTTCCCTTCAAAGTATTAATTGGTTTAAAATTAGAAAGGTAAATAGCAGGAATTAACCCCGAAAACAAGACTACAAGAAAAGTCATTATCGCAGAATAAGAATAAATTGTCCAATCATTCATCGCCATTTCTTTATCCAAAAACTTGTTGTAGGAAGGTAAAAGCAACTCCACTAAAACCAATGAAAGGAAGTAAGCGAAGACGCAAATCAGCATTGCTTCAACCAAAAACTGAAAAATCAATTGGGTTTTCGTGCTTCCAATCGCTTTTTTCACACCGACTTCTTTTGCGCGTTGCGAACCTTGAGCGGTTTTTAGATTGATGAAATTAATGGCTGAAAGAATCAAAATCAAGACTGATAATCCAAATAATATTTTGATGGTTTTATAATCTGCTTTACCCTTGAAACCTGATTTTGCCTCTAATCTTGTCTTATCTAAACGAGTGAGATAAAATTCGTTCGGACCGTATTTAGTAAGCATTTCTTCAAGCGTTACATTTTCTTTTTGCAACTGTTCTTTCGGGTATCTTTTCTTAATAAGAACTTTTTCAAAAATATCTTTTTCAACATTTGTAATATTTGAATTCGGCTTTATTTTGACCAATGCTTGATATGAATTATTTCCCCAATTTTGATAACCTTTCTTAATGTTTTCGCGGTCATCTTTCATCGTTTGCGAAAGCACGACATAATTTGGCTTCACTACAGAATTACCTTTTGGCAAAGTATAAACTGCAGTTACGATGTATTTTGCATCGCTCAATGTCAATTCTTTTCCTACAGGATTTTCGTCCCCAAAAAGTTGTTGGCTCAATTTATCCGACAATGTAATTTTGTTGTAATCACTCAAAGCACCTTTGTAAGAGCCAAACTTTAGTTTAAAAGGGAAAAAATTAAAGAAACTTTCCGAAGTTGATTCACCTTCTTTTACATACTGACTTTTACCGCTATTAGTTTTCATCAAACCTTCTCTATTGTCATAAGCAAACATTACAAAATCTTCAATTTCGGGAAGTTCGTCGGTTGCGGTTTTTGTCATTTGGTAAGACATATTATTGTTCGTCCAATCTTCCGTTTTATAATATTGTTGAAGAAAATAAATATCTTTTCTCTGAGGATTCCACTGTTCGTAACTCGCTTCATCATTCCAATGAAGCAGAATCAGCATAAATCCGGTCAAGCCCAAAGTCAATCCAAAAAGATTGATGAATGTGGAAAGCCAATTCTTTTTATAGTTGATGAATGCTATTTTGAGCCAATTTTTAAGCATAACAATTTTTGCTTTTTAGTTTTTTTTGAAACCTAACAAGTTTCAGAAACTTGTTAGGTTTACTTTAGTATATAGAATGAATGTTTGATTTTAAAGTGCCAAATCTTCCTGAGATTTTTCAAAATAATCCTTTGTTCTATCCGAAATTTGCTCGTTGAAAATTTCGCCGTCCTTCATATTGATAATTCTTGAGGAAAAACCTGCATCGTAAGAAGAGTGCGTCACCATAACAATTGTAGAACCTTCTCTGTGCAATTCTGCGAGTAGATTCATCACTTCGTTTCCGTTGTTGCTGTCCAAGTTTCCCGTTGGTTCGTCGGCAAGAATGAGTTTTGGTTTCGTTACCAATGCTCTTGCAACCGCAACTCTCTGTTGTTGACCGCCTGAAAGTTGTTGTGGACAATGTTTTCCGCGATGGTCTATTTGGATTTTCTGCATAATTTCATTGACACGCTTTTTTCTTTCGGAAGAAGGAACGCCGTTGTAAAGCAATGGCAACTCAATGTTTTCAAAAACAGAAAGTTCATCAATCAAATTAAAATTTTGAAAGATAAAACCAATGTTTTTCTTTCTTAAAACCGATTTTGTTTTCTCGGTTGTTCCAACAACTTCGTTATTTAGAAACTTGTAAGAACCGCTTGAAGCGTGGTCTAAAAGTCCTAAAATATTAAGCAAAGTAGATTTTCCGCAACCTGAAGGTCCCATTATTGCGACAAATTCGCCTTCATTTATTTTTAGACTTACTTTGTTTAATGCGGTAGTTTGCACTTCGTCGGTGCGGTATATTTTTGAGAGGTTTTCTGTGGTAATCATTTTATTTGAAATTTGAGATTGATTTTATTTCGTGTACACTTTTGCAAGAGAGGTTACTTCTTGATTCAGATTTTGATATTTCAAATTTTCAAGATAGACTTTTGCAGTACTTGTTGCTTCCACATTGATTTTATTGGTTGTTCCGCTTAACTTTACTTTTGAGGCGGAAGTTGCTTCTACATCAATATTTTTGGCTTGAACATTCGCATCAATTCCCGAGGCACTTGTTGAAACTATGTTTAGTTTTTCAGCAAAAATATTTCCTGAAATTTGACCTGCACTGTGCAAATTCAAAGCGAGTTTATCCAATTTAAAATCGTCCGAAATAAAAATTCTTCCTGCACTTGAAGCATCTAATTTTTTAAAATCATTGGTATAAACAGTGACTTCAGTTTTTACGTTTTGTAGTGAGCTATTATTGTCATATTTCACTTTCAATATGCCATTTTCAGAAGAAACTACAATTAATCCAAGTGCATTTGAGTTCACGACCACTTTTTGCTTGTCAGATTTTTTAATGAAAAATTTCATTCCTGAATTGGCTCTGATTTCTGAAAAGTGGGAGACAAAAAACTCGCGACTTTCCATCGGTTTTGAGGAATAATTTTCTGCTGAATTATAATCAGAATTTTGATAATTTCCGTAGGAGCCATTTCCATCGGTTTTAATGGTAAAGCACGAACTCAGAGTAAGATTTACTAATAAGGTGAGAATAATAGTTTTCATTTTTTTAATTTTATTTTAGAAATATATTGACGATGTAGAGAATGGCTTCAAGAATTAGGGTGATCATATTTTTTTGAATTTTTAAAAAGTTGCCGCAGGCGCAGTAGAATTTTCCAATTTCTTTTGAATCTGCAGTTTTTTACCGCTTGAAAGATCGTAACTCAAACCGAGAACAAACATATTTTTGTTGTTAAAAATTTGAGTGTGTTGCGTGTAATTAACCAAACTTTCAGACTGACTTTTGGTTTTGTATTCTGATGGCATTCCAATCCAATACATTCCTGCTGTAAAAGACCATTCCCTCAATTTATAACTTGCAAAGAAATGGCTCGCATTTTCGTTTGTTGAAAGAAATGCACCATTAATTGTGTAATAAGGAATGTTGAACTGATATTGTGCGGAAAACGATTTATACTCTGTTGAAATATTAAAATAATTTCCGATATAATTATTTTTGAATGTGTATCCTCTGCTTGTCGTCAATTGTTCAGTAGCAGGAGCAACAACCATTTTTACAACCAAGAGATTATTACCGAAAGGTTTTACCGAACCTGTTAATTGAATTCCGTATTGCTGTGAATTTTTTGCATTTTCATAAGTCAGTAAATAACCGTCGACATTTTGATTTAAAACATAATATTGATTGCTTGCACGATTTCTAAACCAATAAAAAGCATTTGCATTCAGGTCAAAATACTTTGAATTGAAGGAATAAACCAAATTATTTCCAAAGGAATGCTGCGATTTCAAATATGGATTTCCTGTTCTTACAATATTCGGAACTACTTGCACAACATTACTGCTCAAAGCATCACTGCTAGGACTTTGTGGAATATAACTGCTCGAAAATCGAATACTCTGATTATTTTTCAATTGATATCCTAAAACAATTTTCGGAGTGAAAGCCCATTCATCAAAAGTAGTTTCCGCACTTTTATTGTGAATATTGGTCAATCCTAAACCAAGTCTGTAAGTGAATTTATCTTTCTTCCCTGAATATTCGGTGTAAAGATATTGTTGAAGATAATTTACGGTGTAATTTGAATTTCCCGCCAAATTCTGCAAATCGTTCGAAATGGAATTATTGGAAATTCGATATCCCGAATTTAATTTTCCTTTTTCAAAACTGTGGGAATGTGCTACTTCTGCTACAATTCCATTTTGTTTCGCTTTCAAAATCATATCGTTGTTGAAAACATCTTGATTGGAATTTAAAATCCATTCTCTGTCAAATTGTGTGGAATTGGTGTCGTAATGCGAACCAACTAAATTCAAACTCAATTCATCTTTTTTACCGATATTTTTAGAATAGTATAAATCCAAAGTCGGATTCAAGTAATTGGAGGCACGATTGTGAACAGTTCCGTGCTCATTTTGTAGATTTCCCTGCGAGAAAACACTTTGTCCGTTTCCATTGCTGAAAGAATCACTAATATTTAAGTTCAGTTTGGCTTGAAAAGCATATTTTCCTGTTTCTGCATTGGTGTATCTTGCGGTAATGTTTTGGTCGGTGTATCCAAAATGGTCTTTCTGTTGTTCAGCAGAGCGATAACGAAGATTATTTAGGTCGTATTCGTAGATTTTATCAACAATCCGGTTGTCGTAATCTCGGAGATTGATATTGTATTCCAATCCGAAATCATTTTTGCCTTTGGTATAATTTCCATAAGCAGAGCCATTTACAAAACCCGTTATAAAAGCCGAAGTAATATCTGCGCCGTAACTGTAGCCTTTTTCAGGATTTCTCGTCACAATATTGACCACAGTATCTGCTCTTGTCACAAACCTTGTTGGTGGAATGTCAAAATATTCAACCCTCACCACATTGGTTGGTGCAATGCTTTTTATTTGGTTGTCGCTTGCTTCGATTCCGTTTATCAAAAACAAGATTTTTCCGCCTTTAATGCTTGTTACAGTATTTGAAATCGGGTCTAATTGCAATTCGGGAAGTGTTGTCAACAAATCTTTGGAATGTCTCGCTTTTTCCAATGCTTCTTTATCGAAAGTGTAATTAGCGTGATCAGAAAATTGTTTTTTCTTTTGAGATTTCAATAAAACTTCCTGAATTTCTTTCGTTTTTAAAATAGAATCGGAAGGATTTCTTTCTTGGGAATATCCCAAAAATGGGGCTAAACCAATGGCAAGTATAAGTAGTTTTTTCATAATTCTTTTTTAATAAAGACAATACAGTTAGCGGTATTATTACAATTACTTTTTAATATTAAGTTCTTCATAATTTTTAAAATCACCATAATCCGACACGATTACTTTTTCGCCCGCTTTTAATCCCAAAGTTACTTCGTAATACATTTGGTTTTCACGGTTTAGTTGAATATTTCGTTTTACTGCGTTGTCACCTTGAATCACGAAAATCCATTTCCCTGAGGTGTCTTTGTAGAAATTTCCTTTGGAAATCATTTCGCTTTGCGTGTCTTGCGAAAGTTTCAATTTTACGCCGAAAGTCATCCCGATTTTCAAATTATTTGGCTTTTCATCCACAAATCCGAGTTCGGCAGAAAACTGTCCGTCTTTTACTTCAGGCAGAATTTTAGTGACTATGATTTCGTAAGTTTTATCATTGCTTTCCAAAGTCCCTTTGATTCCGACTTGAAGTTTATTGATGTAGTATTCATCCACTTTTGCAACGAGTTTATAACCGTCCATCAAATCAATCTTTCCGATACTTTCACCGCTTGTCAAATTTTGTCCCAATGAAATGTTGAATGAAGACAACCTTCCGGAAACAGGCGCTAAAATCAAGAAATTGTTCTTGTTGTTCTTCAAAACATTCAGACTTTTCTGCATTTGATTGATGGAATTACTAATTGCGGAAATTTGCTGATTTCGGGAGTTTCTTTCGTTTACTAATCCTTGTTCTGTAATATTTTTTCTTTTTTGCTGATAGTTCAGGTTTTGAGAAGCCATATCGTAATCGGTTTTTTTGCCAATTTCAGCATCATAAAGTCGCTTTTGAAGATTAAAATTTTGCAAAGCCACATTATAATCGTTTTGTGCTTGAAGCAATTCTTTATTTTGGTTGAATTCTTGGTTTTTCAGTTCTAAAAGTGAATTTCTCATCTGCGAAATCTGTTGCATAATTCCCGTCTCTTGATTCAGATAATTAAATTCCGTATTCGGATTGTATACTCTCGCCAAAGGTGCTCCTTTGTTGACCAATTGTCCGTCTTCTGCATAAATTTCCTTTACAGCACCACCTTCCAAAACATTTACCAAAGAAGAATTCAGCGATTGCGTTTGAGCGGTAATCAGCATTACATCTTCAAATTTACCGAAAGTGACTTCCGAAATTTGAATGTCTTCCGCTTTCACATTATAGGTTTTCTTTTGTTTCAAAAAATAAAAAGCAGAAATCCCCAAAAAAGCCAAAGCCAAAACGCCAATTAAAATTATTTTGAATTTAGATTGTTTTTTCTCTATTTTCGTATCCATTATACGTTTCTGATTTATAAATAATTACACTATTGTTATACCATTAAAAAATGAGTTTGTAAGTTATTGATTTATAAGATGTACAAAAATTGAATGAGACAAAAAGTGTTCATTTTCGGACAGTAGGTGTACAGAAACGGACAATGAAAGTTTAAATGAGAAAGAAAGAAGCCACTATTTTAATTGTTGACGACGACGAAGACATTCTTTTTTCGGCGAGAGTTTGGTTGAAAAAATTCTTTGAGGAAGTGATTACCATCAATTCACCAAAGAAAATAATTTCCGCTCTTAATGAAAATAATGTTGATGTCATTCTTTTGGATATGAACTTTCGTCGCGGTTTTGAGGACGGAAAAGAAGGTTTATATTGGCTAAAAGAAATTCAGGAAATCAACAAAAATATTCCTGTGATTTTAATGACGGCTTATGGAGAAGTGGAACTCGCTGTGGAAGCTCTGAAAAAGGGCGCAACCGATTTTATACTAAAACCGTGGAACAATGAAAAACTTTATGCTTCTGTAAATCTTGCCGTAGATATTTCCCGAAAAAACAAAAAACTTCAACAGTGGGAAAACCTGCAAACCTCAATTTCTGAATACAATTTGGAAACGAAATCCCCAAAAATGCAGGAAGTGATGAAAACTTTGAAAAAAGTTTCGCCAACCGACGCCAACATTTTGCTTTTGGGCGAAAATGGAACAGGAAAATTTGTTTTGGCAGAATACATTCACAAAAATTCTAAACGAAATAGTGAACCTTTTGTTCATATCGATTTAGGTTCTCTTTCTGAAAATTTGTTTGAAGCAGAACTTTTCGGCTATGCGAAAGGTGCATTTACAGATGCAAAAACAGATAAAGCAGGAAAAATAGAAAATGCCAATGGCGGAACAGTTTTTCTAGATGAAATTGGGAATCTTTCGCCTCAATTACAGCAAAAAATCCTGACTTTAATTCAAACCAAAAAACTGACGAGAATTGGCGAGAACAAAGAACGGTTTTTAGATATTCGATTTATTTTTGCAACCAATGCAGATTTGAAAAAGTTTGTTGGTGAAGGTAAGTTCCGAGAAGATTTGTATTATAGAATCAATACCGTAGAAATTGAAATTCCACCGTTGAGGGAAAGAAAGGAAGATTTGCAAAACTTGTCTGAATTTTTCATTCAAAAATATCAGAAAAAATACGCGAGAGAAGATTTGGAATTTGAAAATGATGAGGAACTTACAAATTATCATTTTCCGGGAAATATTCGTGAATTGGAACACACTATTGAACGAGCGATTATTCTTTCGGAAGACGGAAAAATTAATCTCGCATTGCAAAACAATCCTATTTCAGCATCCGAAAATTTAACTTCATTAAATTTGGAGGAAATGGAAGAAAAAATGATTGCAAACGCCTTGAAAAAATACAAAGGAAACATCTCTCTTGCTTCTGAAGCGTTGGGATTGACGAGAGCTTCGCTTTATAGAAGAATGGAAAAATTTGGTTTATAAGATGAAAATGGCGGTTTCTTTTCAGTGGATAATCTTGGTGCTTTTGTGCATTGTTTTTCTGTTTTTCGGATATGATTTTTTTATTGCCAAAAAGTATATCACTGCTTTACTTTTTTCGGGAATTGGGTTTTTGTTTTTGGGGTATTCTTGGATTTTACTCAACCAAAAAATCGCTGAAACCGAGAAGATCATCACTTCCATCCGAAGAAAAGATTTTACACTTTTCCCAAAGGAAGATGATACTAATGAACTGAAAAATGAAGCCGTAAAACTTTACTATCAAGCCAAAAACGAGAACACGCAACTCACTTCCTTCAAATTATTGTACGAAAATATTTTGGCTAAACAGGAAATTGGTTTCCTAATTCTAAATAAAACTTCAACAGAAAACGATTGGAAAGTTTTCTTTTGCAATCCTACATTTCTCAACATTTTGCAAGTTCCGAAATACAATGATTGGGATTTCTACAAAGAAAAATCTCCTAATTTTTATAATTTAATTGAAAGTACAAATTATCGAGATTCTCAAGAATTCATTGATATTTCCGTGAAGGAAAGTTCAAAACAATCCTTTTCAATCCGCACAACGAGAATTGAAAGTCCTGACCAAATTTTCTGCGTAGTTTCATTGGAATCGGTTCAGAAAATCATCGATAAAAAAGAAAAATTAGCTTGGAATAATTTAATGAAAGTGATTTCTCACGAACTTTTAAACACTTTGACACCCGTAAACAGTTTGATTCAAAATTTGGAATATCTCGCCGAACAAGATGAGTTGAATAAAGATGACCAAGATGAAATGAAAGGCAGTCTGCAAATCATCAACTCCAAATCACAGCAATTACTCCATTTCATCGACAGTTATAGACAAGTTGCAGAATTACCAAAACCAAAAAAATCACTCTTCAATCTGAAAATCACGATTGAAAATGTGCTAAAAATTTTTGATAGTGAGTTTAAAAGTAAAAATATCAAAACGCATCTGAACATCGCCGAACTCAATCTGAATGCAGACGAAAAAATGTTGGAAAGGGTTTTGGTAAATCTTTTAACCAATTCAATGAACGCTTTAATTCGTGCTGATAAAAAAGAAATCTCCATTGAAACTCAATATCTGAACAACCGAACCGTCATAAGAATTCAGGATTCAGGAGAAGGAATAAACGATAAAATTCAGGACAAAATTTTCCTGCCTTTTTTCACAACAAGACAGAATGGTTCCGGAATCGGTTTGACCTTGGCGAAATCCATTATGGAAGCGCATAACGGATATATTGTGTACAGAAATGTGGAAGGAGGAAGTGTGTTTGAGGCTTGGTTTGTTTAGAGAATTTCCTTGGGAAATTATAACTAATTACATGGTGTTGTGGTATCAGAAAAATGCGAAATATAAAAAGTTCTAAAAGGGCTTTTTGTGATTTCTCAAGACTATGCACCAATGTATTTCTGTGACGTTAAATGATTCAGAAATTATAACTAGCAAAGGTAAGTGATTAATTTTGATTGTGGTTAATTATCCAATACATACAACAAGATGGCAAACGCATCTAAAAATTTAGTAATTTTTTGAAATAATTGCTATCCCATCCGGCTTTCAGGCGTTTCCCTTGCTCACCACTTTTAATGTTTTCCCGTTTTTTAGCAGATTCAGGGCGATCTTGTTGAGCAGCGAAAAGCTTTGTGAGTCATTCGCTGTCCTTTTTGGTCGCGATCGTGACAATGCTCTTCTCGACAAACAACAAATCCAAGATTTCGGGTATGGCCACAATTTCATTACTTCTTTCCTCCGTCTTTACCTGACCTAGACTAATTTTGTTCAGACCCGCCCATGCGTTTACGGTGTGCAACATTCGAACCGGATACTTTATTTTCGCAAGTTGTAAGAATTTTGATTTTTTTAAGAATTTATGAACTAACTTCAAGAATCTGTCAAAAATTTTTCAAAAGAAAAAGAAAAAAAGAAAGTCCTCCACTCTCGTGGAAGGAAAATGTGCTGCAATATTTTTTCAGAAAAATTTTGGGGCTAAATTTTTAATGACACAAAACTTTTTCAGAAAAACCTTTATGGCTTGATATTGCATCACATTTTCCTGACTACAAAACTTTGCTTTCTTTTTTTTTATTTTTTTAGTGTTTGCCGATACTCAATTGAAAGAATGTTAATGTGGTGATTATCTTTGTGTTTTTAATTTCAGGTGTCAAGAAAATATTTATACTTACTAAAGCAATATTTCTTCTAATTGGCTTTTCCAATTAATAAATCCTTTTTTATCATCTGAATAATCATGGAGAATTCTCGAAAAATCTTTTGGATTCGTCTCCAAATACATTTGCCTTCCGTTTTCTCGAATGAAAGTAAGTTGATTATCAATTTTCATTACGGCATTGATGACTGAAGTTTTGCTTTTACCAGTTTTCCAAATGTAGGTTGCTTCTTCAGTGTCTAAAGTTTCCAACACTATGTAATGATGATCTCCTCCTGCTAAAAGAAACACAAATGAAAACGGCTGTAATACAAATCGAATTTTCATTATCTGACTTTTGTGCTTTTCAGCAAGAAACAAAACATGTGCTGAATGTTTATAGTTTCTGTTTACTAAAATTTGCTGTAATATTTGTTCAGCATCATTGAAGAGTTTTTCCTGATTCTGTAATTCTTCTGCTGTAAGTACGTTTTTCTCGTGAAATTTATTTCTTCCAATGAGTTCTTTATTCAGAAACTGAATTTTTACACCTTCTACAATTTCTTCGTTTATTCGTTCAATATCACTTGATATGGCATTTTGTGCAATTAACTTACCTCTTTCGAATTCCGCAGAAATCTCCACATTAATTGTTCTGGATTTCAACACCTTTACAAAATAAGGCTTCAACACCTCAAGTTCTGGTCTAATCTCCATATTTTCGATATGAAATTCAAAAGTTGCGTTCATTTCCTGAATTGGATATTTGAAGGCAACACTTCTATAATGAAACTCCAAATCTTCAATCGCTACCTTAATTTTATTTTCAAAAATTTTTGTCGAATCGATTGGTGTTAACTCCTCTTTTATATCATCAAAAAGCGTTGCTTTTCTGGTAATTTTACGATAATAAGTGTTTCGCTTAAGAAATAATTTGTTTAAACAATCAATTTTATGGTCACAATAATCATAAATTATAGGGTTGATTTCCGAACGTTGAACTCTCCCAATGTATTGAATCATTTTTCCTTCAAATGAAAACGGATACACTAAAAACAGACTGTTAATACTTGATAAATCCGTTCCTTCACCAAAATATTGTCCTGTTGTTATCACCACTTGAAAATTACCTTGATGCAAATTCTGCCATTTAGATTTTCGTGAATTTTCAGAATCGTCACCGCTCAAAGTTACCACTTCGTAAAACTGCTTTAAAAATAAGTTTAAAGAATCGATGTGCTCTTTTCTTTCAGTAATGACAACCGCCTTTTTGCCTGTATCCAACTCACGTTCCACATCGTTCAGAATTAATCTATTTCGATTGGTGTCGTGAATCAAAATTTTTGATAAAGTTTCAAAACTGTCTGTTTTTGAATTGAAAGGAACATCCAACAATGTTTTTCGAATCACAATTTCCGTAGGTTTGAAATTTTCTACGTCTTCTGGTTTTATTTGGGTAATAATTTCACCAATGTGTGTGAAAATTATTTTCCCGTCATTATATTTTCGAAACGGAGTCGACGTTAATCCATACAAATAGAAAGTTTTAAGTTTCTTAATGGTATTTCGGAATGATTCTGCTGGAATATGGTGGCATTCATCAATAATTATAGTTCCAAACCTTTCAACAATATCTTCCAAATATTTCGGCAGACTTTGAATGGTTGCAACTGTGATTTGCTTACCAATTTTCATTTTACCCGAACCAATGATTCCAATTTCTCTTTTAGGAATGCCTAGAAATGATTCTATTCTTTCACACCATTGCTCCAACAATTGTCTTCGATGAACGATTATGAGTGCTGGTTGCTTCTTTTCTGAAATTATTTTGAGACCTACCAAAGTTTTCCCTGAATTTGGTGGCGCAACTATGACTCCGAAATCTTTCTTTTCAACCGCTTCAATTGCTTTTTGTTGATGATTTCTCAAAGTTGCGTTAAATTCATAATTGACCGATAATTTTTTCAATCTCATGTCTGAAAATTCGTGGTTAATGCTATTCTCTTTACAAAATCGAATAAGTTTACCAATAAATCCTCTTGGGATAAGAACCTCGTTTTCGGTTTCTGCTACCAATTTAAAATAACGATTGGTTCCAAAAGTATTTCTACCCGATTGCTTTTTTACAAAAAATTCGGTGTTTGCAAAATTTAATTCCTCTTTTAAGAAATTGATGAGTATCTGTGGTAAACCAAATCTGCTTATTTTTACAATATTGTCCAAAGAGATTTGTAAATTTTTGCTTTTGATTATCACCTTTGTCTCAGAATTTGAAATTTCTTTCTGATACAAACCTTCTAGGTGCTCAATGGAAACTCGCTTAATATTTTGCAGAAAACTCAATTGATTTTCAAATTGTTCGAAAGTATTCGGATTAATAAAGCAACTATTTCCCTTTTCAATAGATGGCTTAAAAAAAGGTAATGCAATTAGATTTCCCAAACCTTTTCCTGAAAGAAAGTCCTGATTTGGAAATAATCTGTCAAAACTCGAACTCTTATCAAACAAAGAAAAAATCCCTAATTTCTCTAGAATTGAAATGAAGATTTTTCTACTTTTGATTGCAGGAAAAGGTTTTTCGAAAAATATCCAAACATGACCTCCATTTCCCGAACGAGACCGTTCCAAATATGCAGGAATATTTAATTTTTCACATGAATTCAAAAAAGAAACCGCTTCTTTTTGCCAATTTTCTTTATCAAAATCAGCCACCAAAAACCATGAGGCATTGTCTTTTTGCAAAGGATAAATCCCGATTTGCTGTTGACCTTCCAAATGCTTTTGGAGTTCATTATCAGTTAATGGCAAATAGGTTTTATGTGAATAATTTTGAAACGTTCCGCCATTCTGTTTATGGATTCGAAAATGAAAAGGATCATAAGTGTAAGAAGGCATATAGCCACTTTTCCCGTTTTTCTCCCACCGAATCGCAAAAACATCTTCTCTTCCTTTAAAAAGAGACCGAAGAAATGAAATGTACTCTTGATTTGGATCATTCATGAATCACAACTAATACACTAATTGAATATTAATCCATGTAAAAGTATTCAAAAATATTTTCAAGAATTAGATTTATTAAAGTGAAAGTATTGTTTGGGAGAGTTATTTAATTTGCTGGAGAGTTTATTTTCAAATAGAACTGAACCCAAATATGACCCAAATAAGCTTAGCTAACATTTATATAATCGTTGATTAACAACATGATACAAGTATTCTCTAAAGAAATTAATAGTTTTTATCAGAATCTTTGACCCAAATGTGAACCAAATCACGTAAGCTTTTCTATTGGAAAAAGATTATTGTCACATCTTCGAATCGGATGATATATCTAAATTAAAATTATTAAAAATAATGTCACCATTCCTGACACCATTCGAACACAGTTGTAACGCTTAATATTCACATAATGAAAATTTTAGATAAAATGAAAATTGTCTTTGTCCTTTAAAATCTGACACCATTCTTGACACCATTCAAATGTCTAAATAAAGTCTATCACACTCACAATCAAACCAATATAAGGTAATTCTAGAGGTCATTATACATTAAGATTTGACACCATTCTGAACCAATTAACATTTTTGGAAGGACGAATTAAACTGCGAATCATCTCCTCTTATCCCATGAAGTTTCATCATACCCAAAAAGATTAAACATCTCCCTCATTCTGGAGCGAAGACGATTCCCATAGATCGTTTCTATTTCTCCGGCGGTAAGATTGGTGGTGAGATGCGTTATGATTCCTTTTTCCTTGAAAATATCGTAGCGAGTTAGGAGAATTTCTGCCATTACATTGCAGTCGTTTCCGAAATATTTGGAGGCAGATTCGCTACCGAGGTCATCAAAGCAGTAGTTTTTTGGAGTGCGATGATCATTGTATAGACTCCCACGAGAATATTTTTCTAAAATTTCATAGCCAGACTGCATAAATTCTGAAACAATTTGGCGTGTAGAAGTCATCATGAAATTTTTTCTCTTGGAAGGTATTTTTCCCATCAGCTTGAAAAGTGTAGTTTTTCCGCATCCAATTGGTCCGCTTAACATTATTCCTTTAGTGAGATCGATATTCATTTCTTTGGTTACTAATTCGTCCTGAAGAAACCAAGCGAGCATTCCGAAAATAATTCCTTTTTCGTTTTCGGGAATAATAAAGTTTTTGCCGAGATGCTTTCTACCGCATTTTCGTAGCCACATTACAACTTCTCTGTAGTCATAACTCATCTCGATAGGATTTGTTGGTAGTTGCATTGAGGTGATTTGGTTTTAACTCCACTCCATTCGCGGAACTAGTGGAATTTGAGGTATTATTGAATTTTTTCGAATTTATAAGCCAATTTCTTGCTGCGGCTTCCCAATTTTTCATTTTCGATTTTCCGCCGACGAGCCAACCATTGCTTTCGTAATGATTGAAAAACCTTTCGGCTTCAAGTTTTGTGGAATCCCTTTCCAGAAAATATATTTCAACTTCTGAAATGTTGGGTGGAATTTCAATCGACCTATTTTTTTTCTTCAAAAGCAAATTTCCTTCATCAAAAATTCTTGAGTGCTCATTATCTTTTAATTGTTTATTGTTTAATGAGTTTGTACTGTTTATAGAAGGTATCAGTGCTTGTTCAGAACCTGTATCGATTTTGATATGCATCCTGTTCGCTACCTGTTCAGAGGTTGTTTGTTTTTTGATACGCTTCATATTCAAATTTTGAATTGCCTCAGAATTATCAAAACTAAATAGGTTCACCAAACTCCCTTTGTATGGATTGAATGATGGGATGTATTCAATATATCCAAATTCTTGCAACTCTTTAATGCATTTATGGTAAGTTCCAAAAGCAGAAATTTTGCTCAGTTTCATCATTTCGTTTCGCGAAATACTGATTGGATTTCGAAAACGATTGAGATTCCAAAACTGAAACAAAGCAAGGTAAAGACTGATGTGAGTAGGATTCAGTCGATTGTCTTCCTGTATTTTGTCGTAAAAACCAGTGAGATGAAAAATGTAATTCATACTAAAATTATTTCTGATTTAACATTTTTTCGATGTCCTGATAATTGTAATAAATTGTTCCGCCAACTTTGGAATACTGTAAAGTTCCATTGATACGAAGCGTTTGTAATGTCCCTGAGGAAATTTTCAAAATTTTTCTAACCTCGTTAGATTTTAACCATTTTTTCTCTATCGTTTTGCTGGAATTCAGAATTTTCTGTAAATCTTGCAAAAGTTCAATTTTAAATTCTTTTAGGTCTTCTTTCGTAATTATATCTACTGCCATAATATTTTTTATGCAAATTTCATTCGATTTGTATTCTAAAACAATAGTGTTCATGCGGTGTGGGCTAAATAAGAACAATTTAGACGAGTTTGGAATCTCGGAAGATTAAAAAAGAATAATTTAGATGAATTTAGATTCTTGAACTCAATTTCTGAAAGAAAAAACAAGTTCCGCAGTTTTTCCCCTTTTACAAAAAGGCAAGATCGTTTTTGTATCAGCAACTTGAAAAGTTGTATATACAAAGACACATCTTGCAATAAAAGTTTTATAGCAATATGAAAATTTTTCAGAGGTCTGAAAACGCTTTATGGACGCTTGTTTTAGGCTTTATCTCTTTGATTTTAAAATAGATTGGATTTTGAAGAAAAAAAAATGGAGAGAGATTGGCTTTAGGTTGTATCTTTTTTACGCAGGTTTGCAAGTTGGGTGTAGCTGATTTACCCACGTTGAGTAGAACCCAGTGTTCAAATTACGCAGGTTTTTGAAATGATTAGTATTAATTGGTTATGGTTTTTGAGGATAGTTGATTTTTTTTTAGAATATTTATTATCTTTACAAAACATTGAGACACTGGTAATCTGGCTATGGATATCGAATGAGGACTTAGGTTCTCATTCTTTTTTTACTAAGACATGAGGAAGTGAAAGTAATTAATATTTTGTCCAGTTTATTTACTAAAAAACTGGACATTTTGTTTTATCTTTGCAAAGAGATAAGCAATGAAAACATCTGATTACATAGTAAATACGATTAATCGATTCCCTAAAGGATTTGTTTTCACCTATGAAGAATTTAGCAAACAGGTGGAAAGCAAGGAAGCTATAATAAAAGCATTGAATAGAATGGCGGTTTCGGGGAAGATTGAAAAACTGGCAAAAGGAAAGTTCTACAAGCCAGAAGAAACTGTATTTGGAAAATTGGAACCGCCAAAACAACAGATTGTAAAGGATTTACTTGAAGAAAATGGAAAAGTCGTAGGTTACCTTACTGGTTTGAGTATTTACAATGAGCAGGGACTTACAACACAAGTCAGCAATACCATTCAGATTGGAAAGAATGAAATTCGTCCTACTTTCAAAAGAGGACGATTTACTATTTCTTTTATCAAGCAGAAAAATACGATCACGAAAGAAAATATTCCATTTCTTCAGATATTGGACGCTATTAACCAAATTAAAAAGATTCCAGATACTTCGCTTGATGAATCCGTTTTGAGAATTATCGAAATCATAAAAACAATCAATGAAGCGGAAATCTCCACAATGCAACGATTGGCTTTAAAATATCCGCCATCTACGAGAGCGTTATTGGGAGCAGTTTTGGAATTTCTGAAAATTGGAGAACCTGAAATACTGAAGAAGTCGCTCAATGCTATTTCAACATATAGTTTTCCAAATATTGAAACTATTTTACCAACAGTAAAAAACTGGAATATCAAATGAATCTTCACGAAAACAAAACCTTATTTCAGCTGGCAATAAGATTTACCGCACAGGAAATGAAAATTCCCGATTTGTATATTGAGCAAGAGAATTGAGAAAAAGAATTATTTGCAATTTATTATTTGTTTTGTTTGTAAAATTTTATGAAAAACTATAGATTAGAGAAGACGGAGAAAAAGATAAAAGAATGCATTGAACATTTAGAGTTTTTTAGAAAATACTTTGAAATAGATGATGACTTTGAAATATACTTTAAAGAAAAAAACATTTTAAGACCTTACCATAGAAGTCAAGAAACACTTGAATTTCATTTACTTTTCGTGATAGCTGAACTTGAAATAAATTTATGTATCAAAAATTTTTATAATAGTAAAACTGATATTGAAAAAAAATACTGCTTGAAATCAGGTTTTTTGACTGTTTATGAATTTTTCAAGTCTTTAGATAATAAAAAAAATATCATTCGAAAACTGTGCGAAGATGATTTTGAATTAAGTGAGAGCTACACAGACATTACAACCAGACTTAGAAATTTTAAAAAGGAAATAAATTTAGACTCAAAAATTAAAGAAATTAGAAATAAAACGTCCGGACATTTCCATAATAATTTGAAAGAATTTCTAGGTATTATTGATTCTATTAATCCAATTGAAGATGTTATTATTCTGTACGAACTAGTGATACTTTTGACTAGGTTTAATGATTTTTTACTAAAATTAACGCTTCGAAAATAGCTTGAAATTTTATTAAATTTTCGACCTAATTTTGGTAAGTACTTCGGTAGATTTTAATAGAGCTAAAAACAATTTCAGGAATTTTTCTAAGCAGAAGTTAATTAATTTTGTATTTTTCCTCCTATTTGTTAAAAAGTATCTTGGATGAACTGCCCTAATTGCAATGCCGAATTAAAGAAAAAGAAAATTGATAAATTTCTGATTCAATATTGTGACAAATGTTGGAATCATATTTCATATGATGTTGAATGCAAAGATCATAACCCCATATTTGTTAAATTCAAATTTTCAAATGATTCTTTGCACATAAGAAAACAATGTCAAAACTGCGGAAAGATAGATTCGAAATTTTATTCCAAAGATGTAGTTCCAAATTGGAAAAGTATTCCTGATGCAAACATTGAATTACAAAAGAAATTTTCCTATGAAGGTGTTCATGAGATTTATAGCAGATATCTTAAGAAAAAGGAAACAGTCTCAAAAGAGTCAAATTTTGAAAAGTTTATTGTTGAACATAATGACTATCTGAAAACTATTGAATGGCAGAAGAAAAGATTATTAGTGCTTAAGCGTGATAATTTTTTGTGTCAAGCTTGTCTTATGGAAAAAGCAAAGGAAGTTCATCATAAATCATATAGATATTGGAAAAATGAGCCTTTATTTGATCTTGTTGCTGTTTGTGTAAAATGCCACGCTGAGATTACATCAATGAATAGATCGGTGTTAAATTACGATTTCATTATTAGTAATTCCCGTGAAAAATAAATTTTTCTGTAAAAAAAGAATTTTGTTTTACATAATCTGAACATCCAAATTTATTTTTCTTGAATTAGAAAATATTTTCTAAAACTAGTTGGGAAAGAGTTGTAAAAGTAATATCTTTATAAACTTCTACAAATTTTACTGGTAAAACACTTGAGGAGACAATAATAGATTTCACTTTAAATCCGCTTACATCCTTATTAATTCTTTGAGAAACAACTGATAGATTATTTGATAACCATTTCTCCCTGTTAATATGTTTTGGAAGTTGTTTTTCAGTAAAGTTTTTAATGTCTTTCCAAAAATCATAGATAATTTTAGCTTGTTTTGTATTCTTACACTCTATTGAATATAGAATTTTTCGTTTCTCATCCAAAGCCAATACATCAACATCTCCATAGTTTTTATCTGCAATTTTTGTGGTAATATCAAATTCGTAGTCCAGTACAAATAAATTTGTATTGTCTCTAATCCAATCCCTCACTTCTACTGTGAATTCATCACCTTTTTCGGTAGAGTTTCTTTTTACAAACTCCCTAATTTGCTTACAATCATCATCTACTTTTAATGTTCCATCAAAAAATATTGCCAAAAGGTTTTGTCCAGCAATATAAAGATGTCTTGCGCTAAAACAGATTATAAAGTTATTGTTGACTTTGTCGTTTATTCTTAATATTGGCTTTAATAAATATGAAAGTCTTCTATTGTATCTCCAAGGTATTATTTCAGCATATTCATAACCATCTACTTTTTCATCAAATTTCCCTCTACTATTTAAAACTAATAATGTATAAATGCTTTTAACCTCTTCCTCTGAAATATTAATTTCATTTTTTAAAAGTGATATGAAGTCATCTTCTTTCATAAACATACAAGAGCGTTTACTCTCTAGACAATAATGCGCTATTAAGTTTAAAACTCCAACAATATTTGGCAAAGTCATTCCCCAGTCGTTTAAAAAGGCTGAATCTAATAATTGATAATAATCTTCATTATCATTTTCAATGGTATTACTCCTTTCTCTCTGTTTTGTAGTTATATAATTTGTTTTAAATGACTTTACATAATGACCTAATTCGTCTTTACGTGTTTCTAAATTGAATTTAGACATTGTATCATCAAAAAATTCTTTACTTACACCAATTCTTCCAGATGCCAACAATCCAACTTTTGGATTGTCTAAATCAAAAAAAATTAAATCTCTAATAGTACCAAAATAGGTTAACTCATCCATTAATGCTAACAAAAAATCTAAATCATCCTCATTTATCGGCTTTTCTCCAAAATAAGGTTCAGCAGTAACAAATTCAATTAAACATCTTGAAGAAAGAGAAAGCCTAACTGCTTGCACATCAGAATTATGATATTCCTCTAATATATCTCTATATTCTCCAAAACATTTTAGTTGGGTTACAACTTTGATACTTCTAAAGGCTCTAAAATTTAGAGTCGATTCGTATCTCAGCATCAAATATTCTAAAACCGCAAAGCAATTATAATTTTGTAACTCTTCTCTGATTTTTTTTATTAGACTTGATATTATTACATCACATAGCTTAACTTTATCACTTTTATTATCAATATTTTCAGGAATTTTATTTGGAACCCAATTTTTTAATTCCTCCAAAACAATTGAACCATCAGCTTTTGGAATATATCTTACCTTTGGAATGTGCCTTTCATCCAAGTCAATTTTTAGTTCTGAAGTAGCACTAAGTAACATCTTAGTATTGTCATTAGGAATATTCTCTAATATTGCGTGAATATTTTCAGCAGAAATATTTACTTCTGTTTTTTTCTCAAATAATTTTCCTAAAGACTCTAACAATATTCGAATCAAATAGATTTCACTTGAATTATCATCTCTATTTGTCAAATTAAAAAAAGTATTTGGGATCCTTAAATTTATCCTGTTTGTATCACTATCAATTTGATAATCAATCAAAACAGTATTTTTTTCTAATTTCCTAAATTCTTCTATTGAAAGATTAATAAAATTATCTTCAAAGCTCAAAATTACTTCAATAGGTTCGTGAAAATTTTTAGTAAGAGGATTTAGCAAATAATGAATTCGATTAAACCAATAGGCAATTGCCTCAGCGTATGAACTGCCAATTTTTCTATATTTATTTTCAAAGGTTATCCATAATGGGAAATTATATTTTTCTAAAACCAATCTATATTTTCCGAAAAATATTTCTTCAGACAAATAAATTGGAGCATAAATTTCAGACTTAATTACTGGAAGAAAACCTTTTGTTTTATCTTCATTAATGTAATTTACTAAATGAATGTCCTTTTTTTGAATGGATTTTATTGCCGCATTTCCTTGAACATCAAAACTAAAATTAACAAAATCATACTTTTCATCAGGGTGTAAAAATGTTTCTCCTTGTTTGTTATACCATTCAAAATCAGTCATTATGTTATGAACAGGTGTCGCAAATAAATACAAACCTTTCTCTCTTGCTCTTTCTTTTGCCTTAAACAACTTCCAGAGAGAAAGTTTATCAATATTATAGTTTTGAATAATTCTTTCAAAATCAATTAGACTTAGTGCTGATTGATATTTCGCTGCCTTGACATCAAAAGTATTAATCGCTAACATCTCAATCATTGATATTTGACTGTAAACAAATAACATTAGAATTTCTGCGTGTGGTGGCAAGACATTTTTTATCTCTTGAACTTTATCATTAACTTTCTTTTGAAGTTTCAGCGAATTATTAAAATCATTTGTTCCCAAATACTGAATAAATGCATATTTGTTTTCATCAAATTTCCATAATGATTGTTCAACATCTAATGAAAACTCTTGATTTTGCTCCCATCCAATCCCAATAAATAACTTTTTAATTTCAAAAATTGAAAACTTATCAAAAAAACCGATTAGATTGTCAAGTTCACCAAATTGTTTAAATTTTTCTACAATGAAATTATTTATCGCAAAAAGTTCACTACTTGGAAGAACAAGAAAATATGTCTTGTTTACTTTAATAAATGGTTTATAGCATAAGAGAGGAATTTCGCTATTTTGATTTTCTTTAATCAAATTAACATCACATAGAAAGTCATTAATAACATCTTTATTAATTCCAAGTTTTTTTAACAATTCAAAAATCATTTTTTCGGGAAACTCAAAAAGTTGCGTGTACTTTAATAAGTCATCTGATGGAAATGTAATATTGTTTTCCAAACTACTACCTGACATATTTCTTGAAAACCCCAAGTTTTTCGCTATTTCATTATGAATTAACAACATAAATAATAAACCATCACTAACATAATTTTTCAGGTCTTCATTGAGATTGTTTGGAGTATGAAAAATTACTCTAATAAGATTTTGAATTATTTCAGTTGCATTGTGATTTATTCCTGTGAAAACAACATTGTTACCATTGTGAAACATTATATTCTCAGTAAAACAATTTTCGGGAGGATCTTCTCTATAGTCATCAGGAAAGTTCTTATCAACTAATTTTTTCAAAATTGAAAGGTCAATGTTTGATTGTGCGTTATTGAGGTTTGAAGCTATAGTTGTCTGAATGTCCTCCAACCTAACAATTTTTCCGTGATTTTCAGGTAAAACTTGAAGTAATGAGAAAAACTTCAATAAAGATGTTGATTTATTATTTTTAACAAATTCTTCAAAGCTATTTTTCCTATTTGAATTTATATTTGAGTGTTGTATTGGCTTATCAATACAACATTTTTTGAATTTTTTCCCACTTCCACAAGGGCAAGGTTGGTTTCGTCCTATCTTTGACATAGCATCAAATATAAGAATTCTCGTGTCATTATTTGGAAAAAGTTATTGAATCAATTTTGCTACAAACTTAATGCTAATATCATTAAGATAATATTGTCCTCGATGTAAAAACTAGGGTCTAAGTTAGGGTTGTTTAATTATTATTAGATTACATCAATGAATCGTTCAGTGTTAAATTACGATTTCATTATTAGTAACTCCCGCGAAAAATAAATTACATTCTATTTTTAAGGATTTCTATCTTTTACAAATTAAATATTTCTCTTTGCTGTTCTCTTTGAATTTCAAAATTAAAGTAAGAATTTTTTTACTATATTTGGACAAATATTGTCCTAATAATATTTTCAAGAATAAATTTTTCAGAAAAATGAAAAAAACTTTTGGAGAAATAATAAGAGAAGGTCGTGAACATGAGGGACTTCCATTAAGAAAAGTTGCCGCTTTTATTGATATTGACCCATCGACATTAAGTAAAATTGAACGCGGAGAACGTTCGGCAAATAAAGAAATGATTCCTGCGCTTGCTGAAATTCTGAAAATATCCGAACACGACCTAACTTTAAGTCTGTTAAGTGATAGTGTTGCAGAATCACTTATTTATGAAAATAATTGTTCCGAGATTTTGAAGGTTGCCGAAGAAAAAATAAAATATTTCAAAAGCAAAAATTATCAACAAGGAAAACTAAGTTTTGAATAGTGGAATTAAGAGATTTAATACAAAGATTTGAAGCCGAAAAGTCAAGATTTACAACTGCTTCATATAACGAAACTCAGCTACGCACTGATTTTCTAGACCCGCTATTCACTATTTTAGGTTGGGATATTACAAATGCTCAAGGAAGACCAACAAACGAAAGAGAAGTTTTGGTTGAGGAAGCTTTACGTGCAGATGCAAACGAAAACACCAAAAAACCTGATTACACTTTCAGATTATTTGCAGATAGAAAATTTTTTGTTGAAGCCAAAAAGCCGTTCGTTAAAATAGAAACCGATCCCGAACCTGCTAAACAGGTTAGAAGATATGGTTTTACAGCGAAACTTAAAATTTCAGTTCTCACAAATTTTGAATATTTAGCAATCTACGATTGTTCAGAAGTTGTTCAACCAAATGATGCTGTTTCGAAACGAAGATTAAGATTGTATCATTTTACTGAATATGAAGAAAAATTAGAGGAAATAAAATCTCTAATAGGAAAAGATTCTGTTTATACAGGACAGTTTGATGAAGTTTGGGAAAATATTGAATTACAAATTCAAAAATATAATATTGACGATTTATTTTTAAATCAAATCAATGAATGGCGAATATTGCTAGGAAATGAGATTGTTGCAAAAAACCCAAACATTGATGAATTTCAGCTGAATGATATTGTCCAAAGTTATATCAACAGCATTGTGTTTTTGAGAGTTTGCGAAGATAGAAATTTGGAAATTTATAAAACCCTGTATAATCTCGCAGAAAATGAAAACTTCACGTTATTAATAGCAAAATTTAGGATTGCAGATTCAAAATATAATGCAGGTCTCTTTACTCAACCATTAAGTGAGGAAATCATTTCCAATGATAGCAAAGCATTTTGGCAAATTATTAAACAACTCTATTTCCCTGAAAGTTCTTATTCGTTTGCAGTTTTCTCATCGGATATTTTAGGACATATCTATGAGATTTTTCTAGGTCAACAATTAAAGCTAGAAAATGGCAGTGTACAACTCAAGAAGAAGCCTGAAATTGAAGATAGAGATGTTGTTACGACACCAACATTTATTGTAAGAGACATTCTTAATGAGACCATTAAGAAGTTTTGCGATGGGAAGTCAGACGAAGAGATTTTTAATTCAAAATTTGCTGATATAGCTTGTGGATCCGGTGCATTTTTGCTCGAAGCGTTTCAGTTATTGCAAGATATTTTGGTGGATTATTATATGGTAAATGATTCTTCGAAATTAATTCAAACAGGAATAAACAACTTTAAACTGAAATTTGAAGTTAAAAAGCATATTCTACTTCGTTGTATTTTCGGAGTTGACAAAGATTTCAATGCAGTTGAAGCATGTAAGTTTGGTTTGCTTCTCAAACTGTTGGAATACGAGGATAATAATAGTATTTCTATTCCTGCTTTGCCTAACCTCGATAACAATATTCAGTATGGAAATAGTTTAATTGAATCTAACCAAACTGATTCGGAAAATCGTGAAGAAATCAATCCGTTCGATTTTGGTAATATCAAATTTGATGTTATTGTAGGAAATCCGCCATATATGGCAACTGAGCATATTAAGCGATTCACCCCCGAAGAGTTACCTATCTATAAACGTGATTATACAACTGCTTTTATGCAGTTTGATAAATATTTTCTATTTATTCAAAGAGGATTTGAATTGCTAAAGCAAAGTGGAATTTTAGGTTACATTATTCCAAGCAAGTTTGCGAAAGTAGGAGCGGGAAAAAATCTACGAAAGTTACTTTCCGAGGAAAAAGCAGTTGAAAAGATTATTTCTTTTGGAGCAAATCAAGTTTTCAAAGACAAAACGACCTATACCTGTATTCTGCTTTTAAAAAAACAAGGAAAAGAATCTTTGCTTTATCATGAAGTAGAAAACATGAACAATTGGAAAGTGAAAAACTACTCTATTGAATTTGATGATGTTGAATATCAAAATCTAGATGAAAACACTTGGGTATTGACACCTAATCATTTAAAGCCAATTTTTAATTCTATTTCGGAGCAAAGCATCAAACTTGCTGATTTGATTGGAAACGAAAATATTTTCAACGGAATACAAACAAGTGATAACCGAATTTATGTTCATTATGCTACAAATGAAGATGATAACTATTTCTATTTCAATTTGGATGATGAAGAATGGAAGGTTGAAAAAGAATTAACAAGACCCTATTTTCAAACTTCAAGAGGAATTGATAATCTTAATACTTATCGTATCCTGAACCCTAATTCATTTGTGATTTATCCTTATAAAAATGAAAACGGACGTATCAACTTTGTAAATATTGAAACTTTACATAGTGAATATCCTGAAACATTTAGGTTTTTCGAAAACTACAGTGAGGAATTAAAAAAGCGAGATATAAAACCCGAACCTGAGACAAATGAAGAATGGTATCGATTCGGAAGGCATCAAAGCTTAGAAAAGTGCGATGTTCCTGCAAAAATTGTTGTTGGTGTGCTTTCACAAGGCGACAAATATGCTATTGATACAAGCCATACTTTTATTTCATCGGGTGGAACTGCGGGATACTGTATGGTTACGTTGCCTGAAAACTTTCCATATTCAATTTATTATATCCAAGCATTACTGAATTCTAAATATTGTGAATGGTTTGCATCACTTTATGGAGAAGTTTTCCGAGGCGGTTTTATTGCAAGAGGAACTAAAGTATTGAAAAAACTTCCGATTAGGAAAATAGATTTTGAAAATGAAGCAGAAAAAGAAATACATGATAATATTTCTAGAACTCAACGTGAGTTGATACAATTGCAAGGAAATATTGATGAAAATCAAAACAACAACCGTAGGTTGACTCCTTTGCAAAGACGGTTTTCCCAAAAGAAAACTGAGTTAGACAATTTATTAAAAGAGCTTTATAACCTTGGAGAAGATGACATTCTAATTCCAAAAATTAATGAAAGTTATGGTACTGATTAAGGATGCAAGTAAAGATAAACTTAGAGGAGGATTTTATACACCAAAAGAAATTGCTGACTTCATGCTGAAATGGGCAATCAATGGTAATAAGTCAATGGACATTTTGGAACCAAGTTGTGGTGATGGAATTTTTCTTCAAATTGCTAAAGAAAGGAAAATATCTTATCATTCATTTAAGGCAGTTGAGTTTGACGAATATGAGTATGAAAAAGCTAAGTCAATTGGTTTAGAAAATTCCAACCTAATTAACGATGATTTTCATAATTATTGTCTAAATACAGATGATAGATTTGATTTAGTTATTGGTAATCCGCCATATATAAGATACCAATATTTTAGCAAGGAACAGCAACAACTTGCTGAAAAGATTTTTAAAAAATCTAAATTAAAATATTCAAAATTAACCAATGCGTGGGTTTCATTTGTAGTAGGCTCAAGTCAATTATTGAAAGAAAAAGGAAAAATTGCATTTGTGCTTCCTGCAGAGGTCTTACAAGTTTCTTATGCACAACAATTGAGGGAATTTTTAGCACACTTCTACAACAAAATTAATATCGTTTCTTTTGAAAAACTTGTTTTTCCTGAAATTCAACAAGAGGTAGTTTTACTTCTTTGCGAGAAAGATGGAACAAACTCTCACAAAATTGAACATTTAGAGTTAAGAAATGCTGATGATTTGAAAGACTTAGATATTTCAAAACTGAAAAATCCTCAAAAGACAATCGATTTCAAATCAAACAAATGGACTTTTTATTTTTTAGACCAAGATGAAATAGATTTCCTTGAAGGTTTGCAGGAAAACAAAACAGTTCCGAAACTTGGAAAGTTCGCTGATGTGGAAGTAGGTATTACTACTGGCTCAAATCCATTTTTTACCGTTCCGTTATCAACAGTACAATTCTACGGATTAGAAAAATATGCAAAACCATTGGTTGGGCGAAGTGTTCAGGTTCCAAGTCTGATTTTTACTGAGGAAGATTGGGAAAAAAATAGGGATAGTCAAGCAAGAACCCATTTGCTCTCTTTTCCAAAAATGAAAGACTTGAATGGTTCTGTAGGTGCTAGAGATTATTTGGAGTTTGGTGTCGAGCAAGGCATTAACAAAGGCTATAAATGCGGAATTCGAGATGAGTGGCAGATAATACCTTCACAAAAATTGTCAGATGCTTTATTCATCAGAAGAAATCATTTGTATCCCAAGTTAATTATCAACGAAGCAGATGTATACACAACAGATACAATGCATAGAGTGAATATCAAAAAAGATGTAAATTTAGATGCACTTGTAGCAAGTTATTATAATTCATTGTCGTTAGCATTTGCTGAAATTTCAGGTAGAAGTCATGGCGGAGGTGTTTTAGAGTTAATGCCAAGTGAAGTTGAAAACATTATGCTTCCATATCACGATTCAAACAAAAATCTTGTAGAAACTATTGACAAGATGATTCGTGCTAACGAAAGTATTGATAAAATACTTGAAATCACAAATAAAAAAATCTTAATTGAAAATTACGGTTTTACTGAAAAGGAGGTTCAAATTGCGGATAGAATTTGGAAGAAGTTGTCGAATAGGAGGTTGAATAGGAATTAAAAAAAGATATCATGGGAATAAGGTTAGAATCCATAAGAATAAAAGGTTTTAGAGGGTTTAGAAATATAGAGATGGATTTTGAAAATACTTCTGTTCTTGTGGGCGCCAACAATTCAGGAAAAACCACTATTTTAAAGGCTCTGCAAATAGCTTTGACAAATACACATTTTATTTCTAATGATGATTTTTTTTATTGTGATGATTACATCGATGACACAATTATTATTGACGTTTTGTTTAAACCCATTGATGCGGAAGAAAAAGCAATAAGCGAATTTGACGATAATTGGAGTGATGTTTTCAAAACTGAACGCATAGGAATTGATTCTGAAGGAAATCAAATAATGGCGTTTAGAACAATTATTAAAGAAAATAACAAAACCTTTCGAAAAAAGCAATATTATATAGATCAGTGGGAATCATTTATTGACGGAGAGACAAATTGGTATGACTATCATTACGAAAGTGAATTAAGCTTTTACTTCGATGAAATTCCATTTGTTTACATCGAAGCAAATAGAGACATCTTGGATGATATCAAGTCTAAATCTTCATATTTAGGTAGAATTTTATCGTCTTTAGAATTTACAGCTGAGGCAAAGCAAACAATTGAAAAATTAATTTCTGAACTTAACACTGCGACAATTGATAGTTCTGCTGTATTAACTGATTTACAAAAAACCCTGATGGAATTGGATACAGCAATGGATAATCCTCGAAACAATGTTCAGCTTACACCTTTTACCAAAAAAATTAGAGATTTAAATAAGGGAATTAGAATTAATTACTCTGAATTTTCAATGGATTATCACGGAATGGGGACTCGTAGTTGGTCATCAATGCTTGTTCTAAAATCATTTCTAAATCTAAATCAAAAATTTCATGTAGAAAATGAAAAATGCTATTTTCCGATAATCGCAATTGAAGAACCCGAATCTCATTTGCATCCTAATGCACAAAAGAAACTTTATCGGCAAATTAATGATATAGTTGGACAAAAGATTATTTCTACTCACTCTAACTATATAGCTTCCAATGCCAAACTCAACCAAATAAGGTCTTTGTCCAAAATAAATGATCTTATCAAGATTGGAAAAGTTCATGTTGAAAAACTTAGTAAGGAAGAACTTAGGCAAATTAATAGACAAGTTATTAATACAAGAGGAGAATTATTTTTCTCAAAAGTTGTTGTTTTATTTGAAGGCGAGACCGAAGAACAATCTTTGCCACTTTTAGTTTCAAAACATTTTGGGTACGACTATGTTGAACTAGGTGTCAATTTTATAGGAGTTGGCGGTGCTGGAAATTATCTACCTTTTATAAGATTTTGCGAAGCATTTAATATAGAATACTTAATATTTAGTGATAATGAACCAGATATCAATACTAAAGTTTTGAAGCAAATATCACAATCTAAGTCTAAAGACAGTTCGAAAGTAGTCTTTGTATCAACTGGTAATGATTTTGAAAAAGAATTGTGTGAAAAAGGATATCTCGATGAAGTGAAATTAGCATATCACAAAATAGAATTGGAAAAATGCAATACCGATCAGCACAAAGATGCTAAGAAAATAGAATTGGGAAAAATATCAAATACTGACTATTACGAAATAATTACTAAAATGAAGACAGAATGCGCTCCCGAAATTGCTATCGCGATTCTATCAAGCTCAAAACCGCTGCCTGATAAAATTATTGAATTATTTGAAAAGGTCAAAAATATCTTAAATCCGACTACACATGCATAAAATTAATCTATCTCCCAAGCAATCCCAAATTGTAAATTTAGGAAGTGGCTCTTATTTAATTGAAGCAAGTGCTGGAAGTGGAAAAACAAGAGTACTTACCGAAAGAGTGAAAAAACTATTGGAAGACAATTCGTCTAAGATTCTTGCAATTACTTTTACAAATAAAGCCAGTGAAGAACTTAAGGAGCGTCTGGAATTTGAAAAATTGAAAAATAAGAATGTATTTATTGGAACTTTTCATTCTTTTTGTCAATCCATTTTGGAATCAAGATTTAAGTTATTAGGGTTTCAAAAAATGCCTCACGTTTTTGAAGATGAAAGTGACAGGATTGAAATTGTGGAAGATGTAATAAAATCCATACCTTATTTTACAGAACTTTATAAAAAAAAGGATGCTAAACAAAGAAATTCCTACAAAGCAAAAATTTTAGAATTTATTTCGCAAGTAAAGAGAGATCTAGTAGATCCAGAGGAATTATTAACTGAAGACGCGGAAGAGGAGCAATTTTTACTTTTGTTTAATGAATATCAAGATAATTTAAGGTCTAACAATGCTATTGATTTTGATGACTTGATTCTCTTGGTTTATAAATTATTTGAAAACAATCCTGCAGTACAAAGTTTATATTCAAAGTCTTTTAATTATATTTTTATAGATGAAGGACAAGACCTAAATAAAGCGCAATATTTCCTGATTAAATCTCTATGTGGAACTTTGATTAAAAATGTAATGATTGTTGGCGACCCAAATCAATCAATATATGGCTTCAATGGATCCTCTACTGAATATATGGAGAAATGTTTTCCAAATGATTTTGATGCAAAAAAAATAGTTTTAGAAGAAAATTTTCGCAGTTCCAGAGAAGTAATTAAGGCATCAAACAAACTGATGAATCTAAATGTAGAGCCTGTTAATTACGTAATTGAAGGAAGGTTTGAAATCCATGGAAAAAGTTCCGAGGTTGACGAAGCTAATTTTGTTGTAAAAAAAATTAATGAAATGATACAGGAAAAAACACATCCTGATATAGAAGGAGAAATTGATTATAACAAAATATCAATCTTGGGTAGGAATCGGTTTGTATTCAAATATATCGAAGAAATATTTGTCAAAAATAATATACCCCATTATTTTAAATCTGGAAATATAGGAGTAAAGTTTGAGACAGATTTTATGAAACTTCTTGACAATTATTTTAGAATCAAAATAAATCCTGATGATAAAATTCGCACCAGAAGATTATATAATATTTTGAAAATTTCGGACCTTAATGAATATAGCATAAACCAATTATCAAAGTACAGTTACTTCCCATTCATTAAGAGGGTTGTTGATGATTTAACAGTAGATAATTTTAGATTATCAATTAAGTCACTTGAGGATTTTATCAGAGAAGATATGCAATTTGGAGAGGAAGATAAGGTTCAAATTTCAAATGAGATTGAAGGTTTCTCGAATCTATGGAAGTTATATTCCAAAAGTAATCTTAAACCAACCTTAACTGGGTTTAAAAATTCAATTTCACTTGGCATTGTTGCAAAAAATCTAAAAGAAGAAGGAGTATGTATTAGTACAGTCCACACAATGAAGGGGCAAGAAAGCGATATTGTATTTCTAATAGGATTAGATGACGGAACTTTTCCTTATTACCTTGCAATTGAAAAGGGAGGTGAAGAATTACATCAAGAAAAGAATAATTTATACGTAGCGTTTACAAGGGCTAAAAGATTCCTTTATGTCACTTATCCTATGAGTAGAATGATGCCTTGGGGAGATAGAAAGTCAAGGAAGAAGTCACGCTTTTTGGTTAACTTTTCTAATTAATAATTATGCTGGCTTCCAAATCACTACCTAAACCACAAAATTGGCAAGATTTTGAAACGCTCTGTAAAAAATTATGGGGAGAAATTTGGGATTGTCCAGAAATAAAGAAAAATGGAAGACAAGGACAATCCCAAAATGGGGTTGATGTTTACGGGATGCCTAAAAACGATAATGGATATTACGGTATTCAATGCAAAGGAAAAGATGAATATGTACATAAATCCTTTACCGAGAAAGAGATTGAAAAAGAAATTGAGAAAGCAATAGATTTTGAACCGAAACTTAAAAAATTATACTTTACAACAACTGCTAATAAAGACGCTAAGATTGAGGCTTTTGTCCGTAAAGAAAATTTGAAAAGTATTGAAAAAGGTTTATTTGAGATTCATTTGTTTTGTTGGGAGGATATCGTAGATTTAATTTTTGAAAATCAACGAACGCATGATTATTATGTAAATAGCATCAGTTTTAAAAACAACCATTCTGCTGAAATCAGTATTATTGAAACTACATTCTTCCCTAAATTTAAAAAGGAGAAAATTACCAAGGTTGGTAAAATTCAAAAACCATATAACCCTCGTGGAAACAATGTCTTGGATCTCTTAGGTCCATCTTTCGGAGATAATAGAGTGAAGACTAATTACAGTCTTAATAAAATTCAAATTAAGCTAAAAAACACAGGTATAAAAGATATTACAAACTTTAGAATAATCTTAAAGTTTGACGGCGATGTTGAAGATATCTCAAAAGACAATGTGAAAATTAGCGCCAAGAGAATTGTGTCTTCTTCACTAATTAATATTCAAAAAGAGGAAAATGCAGTGGAGATAATTCCTGCTAAAAATATTGTTGTGGGAGATGAAGAATTTTTTTTCGAGGAATTTTATTTCAAGACTCCTCCACACGAAACCTACATTAAAATAAATTGGAAGTTTTTGTCTAGTAATTATAAGAATGAAGGTGAGTTTCTTATTAATGTATTTCCCGAAATAATCAAAAAAGAATCAACTTCTGAAACAATGTACTACGATGAAATTGGCAGGGTAATCGAAAAGGAGATTGAAGATTATTGGGAATGAAAAATAGCTGAATTTTAAATAATGTTTAGTTAATAAATTTGGAAATTTATCATTATTTCTTATCAAAAAAATGAAAAATGGCAGTTAAAAGACCAACATTGTCAGGTGAAATCTTAGAAGGCTTAAGCAAAGTGCTTGGTGACACAAGCAACGGATTAAGTAATAACGAAATAACAAAATATTTAAAAGAGGTTGATTTGCCTAATGTTTTTCCCGAAGGAACAAAATGGAAGAGAATTTACAATGCATTTGTTACTTATCAGAATAATAAGAATATCTCGAATAATATATTAAGATTTATTAATAAAAGTTTACATCCAGCAAGATTTGTGGGTCGTAATCAACAATACGAAGACACTAGAATTGAGTTAAATAAAAGATTATGCTTTGCTGGATTAGAATTAAGTGAGTCTGGTAAGTTTAGAGAGATTGAATCAATTTTTACAATTACTGATGCAGAGTATAGAGCAAGCCGTTTTAGAAAAAAGTTGGAGCAAAGAGAGACTCATTATAGAATTTATGAATTTTGCAACGCAGAATTACTAAATGAAAATTATTTTCATAGTGTTTTTGAAGCAGTAAAAAGCGTTTTTGAAGTTATTAGGATGAAGTCAGGCTTATCTGTTGATGGGAATCAATTAATTGAACAGGCATTTTCTATTAACAATCCCTTAATTCAAATAAATTCTTTATCCAACGAAACCGAAATAAGCGAACATAGGGGCTTTGTTAACCTATTGAAAGGAGTAACAGGAATGTTTAGAAATACAACTGCACATGTACCTAAGATAACTTGGCAAATGTCAGAAATTGATGCACTCGATATTTTGACAACTTTATCACTCATACATCGGAAGCTTGATTAGAAAATATACGCGTAGGTTATATTCGCATTTTATTATCATCTAAATTTTATGTTTTGTCACAAATATTTACAAAATTTGTGACAAATTTGAACTTATAAAAGCTCAAAAACTAATTAATAATAGGCAATATGGAGGATTTTTAAATTACGCACCTAAAAATAATTTTCGCAAAAAGAAAAATAATCTTCCAGAAATATGTTCAATGAATTCCTCTGTTCATTATCATTGAACAATACTTTTTATTGAACAGAGCATTTAAAATAATCTGTTTATTTAGCCTTTGGTTTTGATTTTTTAAGATGATTAATATTAAATTCGTTTTTTCAAGAACCCAAACCCTTAACTTTATCACATAATCTCCATCAATGAAAATTCAAATTATCAGCGATTTACATCAAGAATTCGGTATTTCAGAATTGTGTTTTGATAATGCTGATTTGGTGATTTTTGCAGGAGATACCAACCTCGGCACAAAAGGAATTGAGTGGATTAAGACAAAAATCAAAAAATATTCCTGTGATTTATATTCTTGGAAATCATGAGTATTATAAAGGCTCATATCCGAAAACGCTCAATAAAATTAAGTCTGCCGCAGAAAATACCAATATTCGTGTTTTAGAGGATTCCTTTTTAGACATTGAAGACATTAGATTTCATGGCTGTACTTTATGGACGGATTTTGCACTTTTTGGAAATTCAGTAGAAGCAGGAATGTACTGTCAACCGAAAATGAACGATTACAAAATGATCAAGAGAGATCCTTCCTATTCTAAAATGAGAACTGTGGATACGTTTAAGATTCATCAATTTTCAAAACATTGGCTGAATGAAAGTTTAGAAAATTCAACAAAAGAGAAAAATATTGTGGTGACGCATCATGCGCCAAGTTTGCTTTCAGTTCCCGATAATTTTAAGAATGATCTATTAACTTCAGCATATGCTTCCAATCTTGATGATTTCATAACAAAACATCAACCTGATTTTTGGATTCATGGGCACATTCATGCACCTAGTCGTTATTCAATTGGTAAAACAGAAGTAATATGCAATCCACATGGATATCTTGATGATCCCGACAATGGTTACGATAGAGAACTTATTATTGAAACATAATCTGTAAATTTTTCAATAGATAATCGGAGATCTTTCGATTACCTATTGAAATTATGACACCTTCGAAGTGAACATAACTTCAACTTCATTAAAGCTTCCTGAACCTGAAAAAAACTCGGCTATGAACCGAGTTTTTTATCATTTTCCTTTTGAACCTCATTTTTTTTCTCTAAAACAAGTTTCAAACTCCCCATATCTTGGCTCACTTTAGAATCCAATATTTTTGCATAATGCTGTGTAGTCTTAATGCTTTTATGTCCAAGCATTTTACTTACACTTTCCATTGAAACATTATTTCCTAAAGTTACAGTCGTGGCAAAAGTATGTCTTGCGCAGTGAAACGTAAGTTTCTTATTGATACCACAATTTTCTGCAATAGTTTTCAGATATTCATTTACTTTTTGATTGGTATAAACTGGGAGCAGTTTTCCAGAATTGGAAGATACTGGATGATTTTCGTATTTCTTGATGATTTCTTCAGCAACAGGAAGCAAGGGAATATTTGATGTACTTCCTGTCTTCTGTCGGTTCGTAATAATCCACAGATTTCCATCAATTCCTTTTGATAGTTGGTCTTTTGTAAGATTAAAAATATCGATGTAAGCCAAACCTGTATAGCAACTGAAAACAAACATATCACGTACGAGTTCCAAACCTTTTCCCGAAAATTCTTTTTCGCGAATTGATGAAAGTTCTTCATCGGTGAGGAAATTCACGTTCACTTCATTAAATCTCCCTTTGTAGAAAATAACCAAATCCTTTTCTATCCAATTGTTATGATAACAAATTTTTAAAATCTTACTCAAGTTTTTGGTATGCTTGACAGCAGAATTATTGTTGATATTAGCTTTTGTTCGTAGAAAGAAATCAAAATCATTGAGAAAAGACGGTTCCAATTTCTGAATGTTGATGTCTGTTTTTTTGTGAAATGTCCACAAAAACTCTTTCAAATGTGATAAACAAGTTCTGAAATTTTTGAGTGTCGCAATCGCGTACTCTTTGCCAACAAGTTTTTCCATTTTGGAATTGTGTTCCTCAAAAATTGTGATCAAGAATCTTTCCGCTGTTTTTGTTCCTGTGAGCAAATTTTTAACATCCGTAGCGTCGAAAGGGTCGCCTAAAAAAACGAGTCTATTTTCAATTTCGAGGACTTTTGCTTGCAGAATATCAAAATGCTTGTTTATAACGCGCACCTCCTCAGAATTGCCCTTTAAACGACTTTGAGCTGAACTCCATTTGCTACCTTCAACAAATTTTCCCGTTGAAAACTCTGCACGTTGTCCATCTACGGTAATCCGCATATAAATCGGGATTTTGGAACTAGATTTCGCTTTAGACTTTCTGGCATAAAATAATACCGAAACTTTTGCATTCATATTGATGACTTTAGGGGTTAAAATTACCTTTTGGTGACCTATCAGACAAGATGTTCAATTGCTCTACACCTTTATTGATAGGCTTTTACAAAGAATTCGGTTACCTATAAAGTTCAAGAAATGGCAGGTCACCGAGAAGGTCACCTAATTTTTGAGAATATTTGTATTATTTTGAAATTCTCAAAAAACAAAAAAGCCCTTAAATACTAGGATTTAAGGGCTTTTGTAAGAAATTGTTGTTGTTTCTAGTGGTTTCTCCAGGAATCGAACCAGGGACACACGGATTTTCAATCCGTTGCTCTACCAACTGAGCTAAGAAACCATTTTTGTTTCATCACTGTGTTAAAGTGGTGCAAAAGTAAGCACTTTATCCATATGACGCAAGTCTTTTCAAAAGAATTTTACATTTTTTTTTGAACTTACTGATTTTCAAGTTCATTTTTTTTAACTTTCTTTTAATTGTTCACTCATTTCTTCTAAAACGGGCTTAATGGTACTTTCTGGAAGGTCACTTATTCTGATATACATGAGTCCATCTATCGCATCATTGAAATTAGGGTCTACATTAAACGCGATAACCTTAGCATTTTGCTTGATGTATTTTTTAATTAAAACCGGCATTCTCATCTCTGGCTCTAAATCATCGATAAGTTTATCAAAATTGTTCAAATCATTATCTAAACCTTCGAAAAAGAGGTGTTTTTCCTTTACCTTAAGTTTTACCTTAAAATCGTTTTTAGGATGCACGTATTGCGCCACCACAGAATCATAGTAATGCGAACGCATAAACTCAATCATCAAAGATTTAGAAAAATCTGAGAATTTATTACTGATGCTCACTCCACCCATTAAGAATTTATGTTCAGGATTTTTGAGGCAAACATGCACAATTCCTCTCCATAATAAGAACAGTGGCAATGGTTTTTGCTGGTATTCCAAATTTACATAAGCACGACCCATTTCTATCACTTTTCTAAAGAAAGGTTGAATTTCTTGGTCAAATTCAAATAATGAGCTCGTATAAAAGCCGCTAATTCCATATTTTTTCATGACTTGACAACCTAATGCCATTCTATACGCTCCAGCGATTTTTTGAGCATTATTATCCCAAAGAATAAGATGATGGTAATGCTTATCATACTCATCTAAATCAAAAGGCAGGTTGGATCCCTCTCCTATTGCTCGGAAGGTTAATTCACGCTGTCTTCCGATTTCTCTCATCATCGAAGGAATTTCGTCATATTCAGTGAAATACACTTCGTAATTAGAGTTGGAGAATAAGAGTTTATCTTTCTTTTTAAGATTTTCTATATCTTTTAAAATGTCTTCATGAGGTGTTTCGTCTATGATATTCTGAATCACTTCTTGTCCAGATTTCAGCGGAAATTTAATCGGCAAATTAGACAGTTTAAAAAGCTCCGCAATGGATTTTCTCCTTTCATAGTAAGATTTCATCATGTAGACTTTCTTTCTCAAGAAATCGCCTAATTCTTTTACCGATTCATGTTCTTCTTGAATTTTTGGCGAAACAGGCTTTCCTATTCTGATTCTAATAGGCTTGTCTCTTTTCTTCATCATTTCAGAAGGAAGCAAGAGCGTTTGCAAATCTGCATGAATTTTGGCAATGCTATAAAACTTGCTCGAATTCTTGGCATGGAAATACATCGGAACCACTGGAACCTTTGCTTTTTTTATCAACTTAAGTGCTGGAATTTCCCATTCTTTATCCAGAACCTCATCAAAAACATTATTGCGATTCGACACTTCTCCCGCAGGAAAAATCCCGATACAACCGCCTTCCTGAAGGTGCTTCAAGGTCTCGCGCATTCCAGAAATACTGCTGTATGCTTCTTTTCTGGTTTCAAAAGGATTCACAGGAATCACATAATCTTTCATAGGCTCTATTTTCTGCAAAAGAAAATTGCCCATGATTTTAAAATCAGGTCTAATTTCTGTAAGGATTTTACACATCAGAATCCCATCAATCGCTCCTAGAGGATGATTGGCTACCAAAATGAAAGGCCCTGTTTTAGGGATTTTAGCCAAATCTTCTTCGAAGGCTACGTATTGGATTTCTAATTTTTTGAGAAAAGCATCAAAAAAAGCTACTCCATCATGGTGTTTTATGCTGTCATACAATCTATTGACATCATTCAATTTGGTAAGTCCCATAATGGTAGAAGCAATCGGACTTTTAATAAATCCGAATTTCTGCAATCCTGCTGCTTTGATAAAATCTTGTTTAGAAATGAGGCTCATGGTTGGTTATTGCGTAACGATTTGTACTGTGTTTTTTGAAATTTGTTCTAAAAGGATTTTTTTGTCAGCGTAGAAAGTAGAAAGTTCATCCATATTGGCATTTCTTACGGTATATAGCGAAACATTTTTCACAACATCCGTACTGAATTGTTGAGTCAACGTTTGATTTACCTCATCAATTTTACCAAATTTATCTTCCAGACAAAGCGCCAAAGAAATCGCAGAGTTTTGCATCATAGAAACTTTGATTTTATGCTTTGCTAAAAGATTAAAAATCTGGCTGATGTGGTCTTCGGCAATGAAAGAAAAGTCTCTCGTAGAAATGTTCATTAACACTTGATTTTCTTTCAGGATATAACTTTCTTCGCTTTGGTTGACATCAGAATTTCCTACTTTAGTTCCCGGTTTTTCTGGCTCTACAAAAGATTTCACATAAAAAGGAATGTGCTTTTGTTTCAGCGGTTGTAAGGTTTTCGGGTGAATAACAGAAGCTCCATAATATGCCATCTCGATAGCTTCTTCGTAAGAAATATTAGAAAGCAAGGTTACGTTTTCAAATTTTCTAGGGTCACCTGTCATCACACCTGGAACATCTTTCCAAATGGTCATGGCTTCAGCATTTAAACAATACGCAAAAATGGCCGCAGAGTAATCTGAACCTTCTCTTCCCAAAGTTACAGTAAAATTATTGGCTTCCGAACCGATAAAACCTTGTGTAACATACGATTGATTCTGGTCTAGACCGCTGATATTTTTCTCAGTTTCTTGCCAGTTCACTACGCCTTCTCTGTACGTGTCATCCGTTTTGATGTAATCTCTAGCATCTAGCCAAGCATTGCTAAAATTGATATCATTAAGATACTCACTGAGAATTTTAGACGAAATCATTTCACCACAACTCACCACTTGATCATACACAAAATTGTAATTTGGCGATTTATTTCTTCTCAAAAAAGCTTCTAAATCATCAAAAAACAAAGCTACTTCACCAAAAATTTTATGATTTTCGGCAAAAAGACCTTTGGTAATTTCTAAATGAGATTGTTTTATTTTTTCTACCTCATTTTGGTAATCTTCCTTCTTAAAATAGTATTCTACTACTTTTTCTAATGCATTGGTAGTTTTTCCCATGGCAGAAACTACTAATAGGCATTTTTCAAAACCTTGCGAATTTAAAACTTTCGCTACATTCTTTACACTCTCTGCATCTTTCACTGATGCTCCTCCGAATTTAAAAATTTTCATCTTCTTTTATCTAAAATCAATTCAAACCTTCAAATTTATTAAATTATTTCCATATGAATCAATTGAATATTTTTTGGGAAATATGACTAAAAATTACGAAATTTACAAACAAGCAAATACCAAAAAAATGTCTGAACAAACTTTTCAAACTTTAGGTGAATTTATCATTGACAAACAAGACGATTTTAAATATTCCACAGGGGAACTCTCTAGACTTTTGAGCGCCATAAGATTGGCTTCTAAAGTAGTGAATAGAGAAGTAAACAAGGCGGGAATCGCAGAAATCATCGGTCATGCTGGAAACCAGAATGTACAAGGTGAAGACCAACAAAAACTAGATGTTTTAGCCAATAATCTTTTTATAGAAGCGCTTTCTCAGCGTGAAGTAGTCTGCGGAATTGCCTCTGAAGAAAGTGATGATTTTATAGAAATTAAAGCGACAAGTAACGCTCACCTTAATAAATATGTGGTTTTGATTGATCCATTAGATGGTTCATCTAATATTGATGTAAATGTTTCAGTAGGAACCATTTTCTCTATCTACAGACGTGTTACCGAACCTGGAACACCTGTTCAACTGAAAGATTTTTTACAAAAAGGCGTAAAACAAGTAGCAGCAGGTTATGTAGTTTACGGAAGTTCTACCATGATTGTTTACACCACAGGAAATGGCGTAAATGGATTCACTTTAGACCCTTCTATCGGTACATATTACCTTTCTCACCCGAATATGAAATTCCCAACTACGGGAAAAATTTATTCCATTAACGAAGGAAATTACATTAAATTTCCTCAAGGTGTGAAAGATTATATTAAATATTGTCAGTTAGAAGAAGGAGACAGACCTTATACTTCTAGATATATTGGTTCATTGGTTTCAGATTTTCACAGAAATATGATTAAAGGTGGAATTTACATCTATCCTTCTACGTCACAATCACCAAAAGGAAAACTGAGATTATTATACGAATGTAATCCAATGGCATTATTAGCAGAACAAGCTGGCGGAAAAGCGAGTGATGGCTACAGAAGAATTCTGGAAATAGAACCTACAGAATTGCACCAAAGAGTACCTTTCTTCTGCGGAAGTGCTGCAATGGTAACCAAAGCCGAAGAATTTATGGCAAAAGCTTTAAAACCTTAGAAATTTATAAAATTGCTGATTATAAAATCGTAAAGTCTCTCTTGATTTTACGATTTTTTTATTATTTTTATATCAAAATATCATCATGGTTCTCACTTTTTTGTCCTTGTCTATTCTGCACTTGGTTTTCGTTTTGTTCATTATTCTTTTGCCTTCTGTTTTATGGATTTTTGCCCTTATTGACATTTTAAAAAGCAACTTTAAGGATTCAACCAATAAAATTATTTGGGTTTTAATTGTACTTTTGTTGCCCGTTTTAGGCTCTATTCTGTATTTTATTTTTGGAGGCCAACAAAAAGCAAATTAAATGAACGCTCAATTTACCCAACATAACCTCATCTTTAAACAAGCCAGTGGAACTTCTAGAGGAGTTCTTACCACTAAGGAAACTTATCTTTTAGAAATTTCTAAAAATGACAAAAAAGGAATTGGCGAATGTGCCATTTTCAGAGGATTGAGTTATGACGACGTTCCTGATTATGAAGAAAAACTCACTTGGCTTTGCAAAAACATCCATTCGGATTTTGAAGTTTTAAAAAAAGAACTGCTGCATTATCCTTCTATTATTTTTGGATTAGAACAAGCGCTTCTTAACATAGAACATGGCGAAGATTTGTATTTTCCGAGTGATTTTACTGATGGTAAAGATTCTATAAAAATCAACGGATTAATTTGGATGGGAAATGCAGATTTTATGCAATCTCAAATCGAAGAAAAATTAGCAAAAGGTTTTGACTGCATCAAATTAAAAATCGGGGTAGATTGGAAATCTGAAAAAGAAATCATCAAAAAACTCAGAGATAAATTCCCGAAAGAACAATTGGAACTCAGAGTAGATGCTAATGGTGCTTTTTCTTATGAAGAAGCTACAATTGTTTTACAAGAATTAGCAGATTTAGAAATTCATTCGATTGAACAACCGATAAAGAAGAGCCAAGTAAAAACTAAAAAGAGCCAAGAAACTGATGAAATAAATTCAACGGATTGCTGTGCTCCCTGGAATGAAATGGCTAAATTATGCGCAGAAACACCTACACCTATTGCTTTAGATGAGGAACTTATCGGCGTAATCGATTTTGAAGAGAAAAAGAAACTTTTAGAAACCATTAAACCACAATACATTATTCTAAAACCTGCTTTAGTGGGTGGATTTTCGGGTTCTGATGAATGGATTGCCATTGCTGAAAGTTTAGGAATCAACTGGTGGATTACTTCTGCTTTAGAAAGTAATATTGGTTTGAATGCGATTTGCCAGTACACTTACACCAAGAAAAATCCTTTACCTCAAGGATTGGGAACAGGCGCACTTTTCACGAATAATTTTGAAACTCATTTGCAATTAGAAGGCGACCAAATGTGGCATAAAAAATAAAACCTTGAAAATTATTTCAAGGTTTCTACATAGTAGTTTTAATAGTCATGGAAAGATTAAACTGTATCTATAAAAAGTTCATCTATCCATTTTTTAATGATTAATAGTAATTTCCTCTTAGCGTTTTTCATTTTAGTCAGGACTGCCTTCTTTCTGTAATTTTTTATTATCTCTTAAATATTTTATCAATTTATCTACGATTTTTTTAGAATCATCTGAATATTCATTTTTAAGCCTTTGAACTTTGTCTGCTTTTACTTTTGAAGCGCTGGTTTCTTGTACACTTACAAAAACTTCTAACAAAACAAAATCATCTGGAATGACGAATAAATCGGTAATGTATTTATAGTCATTATTCTCATCCAAAACATTAAATTGCTCTGCATTTCCTATTTCCACGAGCGGAACTTTTACATTTTGGAAAGCGAAGATTTCTTTTTTACCTCCAGATTGATAAGCAATATTAATTTTGATTTCGTAATTATTAAAATTGGTTTTTTCCCAAACTTTAGCACCACTTGCATTGCATTCTATATGGTGAAGTTGATAAACCAAAGCATTTCCTTTTACGATTTCAGGAATAAATTGTGCAGAGAATGCTGTTAATCTTTCCTTTTGATTTTTGGTAACGATTTCTCTTTTTACTTTAAAAGCAGGAATTCTTTGGTCAAAAAGGTAGGTTCTTTTCGCAGAAAAGGAATCGGTATATTTAAGCACATCTCTATCAATTTGATTTTTAATGATTTTGTAGCTTAAATTCACAAACGTATTAAGATTGGTATCGAAAAAACGAAGAAAACTAGAACCAATGCTTTTTTCAGCATTTAATTCTTCGTATTTATTTACGGGAGATTTTTCAAAAATCACAAGGGATTCTTCGCCTACAATGGGAATGGATGAAGCGTCTTTTTTATAAAAAAAATCTTGTGCAAAACTGATTTGTACAACAAAAATTAAAAAAAGAAAATAGAATTTTTTCATTTTTATTGTTTTACAACTCAAAGTTAGGATTATTGCTTGTAGCTTTTTTCTAATTGACCGTGATAATTGTCATAAAACAAAAAAAAAAGCTTCTGCAAAAGACAGAAGCTAAAATGAATTCTTTGACCCGTCCTAAAATAAGTTTACACCCAATAGACTTATTATGGAAAATCGAGAGAAGACAGTAGAAAAGCGTACACAACAAGATTACACAATGGCTTTTAAATTAGGTATTGTAAGCCGTGTAGAAAAGGGCGAATTCACTTACAAACAGGCACAACAACATTACGGTATCCAAGGTAGAAGCACCGTTTTGGTTTGGCTCAGAAAATATGGTAATTTAGATTGGAGCAAACCCACCATTCATACCATGTTACAATCCAAAGAAACACCCGCCGAAAAGATTAAAAGATTAGAGAAAGAATTAGCTGATGAGAAACTGAAAACCAAAGTTCTCAATATGATGATTGATATCTCCGACAAGCAATACGGCACACAGATCCGAAAAAAGTTTACGCCCAAACAGTCAGACAACTCCAAGAAAAAGGATTGAGTTTATCCAAAATCTGCAGATTGTTTGGGATAAGCAGACAAGCCATTTACCAGCAGCGCCAAAGAGTATGTGTTCGGGAAAAAGAATTGGAGAAAGTTAAACAATTCGTTGAGGAGATTCGTTTAGAACAGCCCAGAATAGGAACAAGAAAACTTTATTATTTGCTTAAAAATAAGTTCAAGCTTGAAAAGATAAAAATAGGCAGAGATGCGCTGTTCAATTATTTACGAAGAGAAAACCTGCTTATTTATCCTAAGAAAAGATATACAAGAACAACTTTCTCCAAACACTGGCTCAGAAAACACCCCAACCTTTTGAAAACGACTTGCCTAAAAAGAAAAGAACAGGTATTTGTAAGCGATATCACTTATATAAAAACCAAAACGAATGTCTGTTATTTATCTTTGGTTACGGATGCTTACAGCAGAAAAATAATGGGTTACGAATTAAGTGAAAATATGAATGCTGAAAATGTAGTCAAAGCTCTGAAAATGGCCGTTAAAAACAGAACAACACATCTTCCGCTTATTCATCACTCAGACAGGGGATTGCAATATTGCTCAGAAGTGTATCAGAAAGTACTTGTTGAAAACAAAATAAAACCCTCAATGACAGATGGCTATGATTGTTATCAAAATGCTTTGGCAGAAAGAATAAACGGAATATTGAAGCAGGAATTTTTAATTTATAAATGCAAAAACATTCAGGATTTAAAACAAATGGTTAAAGAAAGTATTTATATTTACAACAACAAAAGACCACATCTTAGTCTGAAGATGAAAACCCCGGAAACAATCCACAAAAAATCCGGAAAATCAATATCTTCCGGATTGGTATTTTAATGTAAAACTTGTAAACCTATTTTAGGATTAGTCACTTTGCTATACAATAGTGTTAATTAAAAATACAGAAATAAGAATTCGTAATTATTATTACAAAAATCATGCTAAACACATAAAAAAACGCCTTATTGCTAAGACGTTTGGTTGTTAGTTTTTTTCACTTGTGTTTCTAGAATGTTTTCATGATTGCTTTTACCGTAACAAAAGTAGTAAACCATGAATAACGAGTCAATTACACTTTTGTGTAATATCACAATTTTATTTCAAAGACTAAATGCAGTCCTTTTTCACTTGGTTTTATGACAAAAAGACCACACAAATTCTGAATTCTGCGCTGCATATTATTAAGACCATTTCCTGAAGTTAAACTCTCTTCTAATCCTACTCCATCGTCTATAATTTCCATGGTAAAAAGATGGTCTTTCAGTGTAAAAAGAATATCTACATTTTGAGCTTTACTGTGTTTATAGACATTATTTAGCGCTTCTTTAGCACAGAGGAAGAAATTTCTTCTGATTTCTGCATTCAATTTAGTATCAGGAAGTTCTACTTTTCTGGCAATATTGATTTTAACATCTGTTTTTTTGAAAAAACTCTCGGCATATAGCGAAACATATTGCATAAAATTTCCCAGATTGTCATTACTAGAATTAAGGCTCCAAAGCATTTCTCGCATCGAGAGATTCATTTCTTCTGAAGTCTTAAGTAAATCATCTATATCTTCTTTGAGATGCTGTTCTCCCACTTTTTGTTTTAAAAACTCTGCTTGAAGTTTCAGCGCTGAAATTCCTGCACCCAAATCATCATGCATATCGTGAGAAATCCTTTCTCTTTCTTCTTGAATTTTTTTCTGAATTTCTAATTCTTTTTCTAGAATTACGTTACGATGTTCTATCTCCTGAAGCAGTTTTTCATTAATGAATGCTGTTTGTTTTTTTTTGTACACCATCACTACCAAAATAATAAACCCTACAAACATTAATAGAATAATGATTGCAAAAATAAGTACCAATAATACTGGGTCTGGTAGAATTTGAGTCAAAATTTATTTTTTAAAAGAGTTAAACGTACGTAAAACATTATAATCTACACATCTTAAACCTTTTATAAAAAAGGAATACATCATGATATTACAAATACTAAATAAAAAATTAATCACATTAAAAATATCTTGATTATAATTATATAACCATGTTCCAAGATACATTCTGAACAAAGCAAAAATACTCCAAAAAAGAAGGGCAAAACTTACCCAAAATGATTGTTTTACTGTGATATTCTGCTCATCTACAAATCTAATAATGTATAAAAACCACTGTAAACTCGCTAATAAGAAAAACAGAATCATCATGAGAAATACATTATTATTGAATTTTGGAAAACCAATAGAAAATTGGAAATACAATGACATTCCTATAGAAATAGCGGCAATAGCATTTAAAAAATAATGGTCCTTCTTATTTTTATAATCTTGGATATAAAAATATCTAAAATACAATATGGAAAATATGATAAATGGGAAAAACAAATAAGTCTGATGAATCTTAAAAGCTTTTCTTATAAATACAAGCCCTAAAACATCTACAATAAATACCGCCACTAAATAGAGGAAAAAATATTTTTGTTTGGCAGTATATCCTTTTTTCACCCATAAATAAATAGAGTATATCATTGCTATGGCCACAACAATGTCATACGTATAATCTAAAATTTTATCTATCAATATCAACATTATGGGCAATCATTAGGACAAAAAGTATTCAAATCAAAACCAGACAAACTTTCTACATCACTCCCTTGAGCGTTTTGACAGTCTGTAATAAAAGTCATTTGACCAACACTTTCATCATTATACAATTTTAATTTTTTTCTCAAAATATTAGCTTCGGTTGAGGTGAGCAAGGTTTCATAATTTACCCACTGTGCAAGTGTAATTTTAAAATTTTTGACATTTGCCTTAGCTGTTACTTTATTTTTGTAAGCTAACAATTCATCTTTGGTAATTTTTACTCTTAGCGTATTTCCTTGAGCACCTTGTACTACTGCATCTATTTGAGGTTTAATATTTTGGATATAATCATTTTCCATGATTTGGTAATCAGCCTCAGAAACTTCCACTATGTTATTTACATCTAGCATTGCATAAGCTTTATTCCCTACATTATTGCCAGATTTATCCATATAATAGTAAAGCATGTAAAGAGAACCATCAAATTTAGTTAATTCCTGATATTTATTCGGGAACTTCACCTTATTAAATTGAACAAAACTAAATGCTACTCTATCTGCATTAGCAGGAATTTGGTCAATCATTTGTAAATAATTATCCTTACTTACTTTAAATGATTTTACGTTTTTAGGATTCAGTCTTTTAAGAATTTTATACGTTACGGTATCAAAACTGTGCCTCATTGCAGAATCTAATTTTGGGGGCATTGGAATATGCGCAAGCAATAGGTCATCTTTAGATAATTTTTTCTGGTCTCCACATGAAAATAATAGAAAAAACATCATACAGTAACCTAAAAAATAGAGAGTAGATTTTTTTTTCATAGTTCGATTTTAGATTTTTATGCTTGATTTTTAAGAAGGTTTATTGCTTCTACTTTATTATTTACATGCAGTTTTTTATAGATATTTCCTACATGTTTTTTTACCGTATCTAGTGTAACTTCTTTTATATCTGCTATTTCCTTATAAAGATGACCTTTGGCTAGAAGATCCAGAATATCATGCTCTGTTTTAGAAAGTTCATTCAGATGATTATTAAAATTGGTTTTTTCTTCTCTAAAATATTGCAGAACTCTTTTTGCCACCCCGAAACTCATCGGAGCACCGCCTTTATAGGCATCTTTAATAGAGGCAATAATCTTGTCCATGCTTTCTCCTTTTATTAGATAACCTGTGGCTCCTACTTTTAGCGCTTCATAAATGTGCAAGTCATCTTCAAAACTCGTACACATCATAAATCGAGTAGCAGGCAATGTATCTAATATTTGGGCGATGACTTCTATCCCGCTCATATCAGGAAGTTTAATATCCATTAAAACCACATCAGGATGAATCTCTTGTAAGGAAACAAGAGCTGCTTTACCAGAATAAAATTGACCTATACAATGCAAATCTGCATCATAATCAATGATCTTTTTGAGCGCATTGTTGTAATGCTTCTCGTCTTCTACGATAGCTACTGAGATTGACATATATTTTCATCGTTTGTTCATTACAAATTTCAATAGAAATATTGTAATAACCAATTACACTTTTGTGTAACTAAGCTTGTGTAAATAAAAATAATCTTTTTTTCAATACAAAATAAAAAAAAATCACATTTTTTAAAAAACGTGATTTTTTATTTAGAAATTAACAGCAATAATTGGTTTATATTAAATTATTAACAAACACTATCTTCACAATTTTTTTAACCTCAAATCATAAACGATAACAGACCGGTTAATTGTTAATTTACTTCCACTTGTAAAAATTCCTATTCTTAATTTTATTTTTTTTACAAACCAATGTTTCAATTTTTTTATTCAACTAAAAATAGTTTTCTAAATATGACAATAACAATTAAAATGTTAAAAATTCTATCATAAAACTATATTCTCATCAACGATTATTAGACAATTTTTTAATTTAAAAAAGAATTTAATTTTTCTTAAATTTGCAAGATTCAAGAACTGATTATGGAAGAAGAAAAAAAACCGCTCAATTTTATTGAACAAATCATCGAAAATGATTTAGAAAATGGTTTAGATAAATCTAAATTACGTTTTAGATTTCCGCCAGAACCTAATGGTTATTTACACGTAGGACATACCAAAGCAATTTGCATCAACTTCGGTTTAGGAGAAAAATATGGTGCTCCTGTTAATTTACGATTTGACGACACCAATCCTGAAAAAGAAGAGCAAGAATTTGTAGATGCCATCAAAGAAGATATTAAATGGCTTGGTTTTACCTATGACCAAGAGTTATATGCTTCTGATTACTTCCAGCAGTTGTATGATTGGGCTGTAGAAATGATTAAACAAGGAAAAGCCTATGTAGACGAGCAGCCTTCTGAAGTAATTACAGAACAAAGAAAAAATCCTACAGAAGCAGGAATAGAATCTCCATACAGAAACAGACCTATAGAAGAATCTCTAGATTTATTCGAAAGAATGAAAAACGGAGAGTTCGAAGAAGGTACAATGTCTCTAAGAGCTAAAATAGACATGACTTCGCCGAATATGAACATGCGTGACCCTGTTATGTACAGAATTCTGAAAAGACCACACCACAGAACTGGTGAAAAATGGAAAATCTATCCTATGTACGATTGGGCTCATGGTGAATCTGATTATTTAGAGCAAATTTCACATTCCCTTTGTTCATTAGAATTCGAAAACCACAGACCTCTTTATGATTGGTATTTAGACCAAGTCTATGAAGATGGAAAAGTAAGAAATAAACAAAGAGAATTTGCGAGAATGAACGTTACTTACATGGTAACTTCTAAACGTAAATTACAAAGATTAGTAGCAGAAGGCGTAGTAACAGGCTGGGATGATCCTAGAATGCCTACGATTTCTGGAATGAGAAGATTGGGCTACACTCCGAAAGCCATCAGAGAATTTATTGACAGAGTGGGCGTTGCAAAACGCGAAAACCTCATCAATATTCAGTTGCTAGAATTCTGCGTAAGAGAAGACCTCAACAAAGTTTCTACCCGAGTAATGTCTGTAGTCAATCCTGTAAAACTTATCATCGAAAATTATCCTGAAGATAAAGAAGAATGGCTAGAAACTGAAAATAATCCTGAAGACGAAAACGCAGGAACTAGAGAAGTGCCATTCAGCAGAGAACTTTACATCGAAAGAGAGGATTTCATGGAAGAAGCTCCGAAAAAATTCTTCAGATTAACGATTGGTGGAGAAGTAAGACTAAAATCTGCTTACATTATTAAAGCCAACAGAGTAGAGAAAGATGAAAATGGCGAAATCACTACCATTTACGCTACTTATGATGAAGAATCTAAATCTGGAAGCGGAACTGAAGCAAGTATGAGAAAAGTAAAAGGAACGCTTCACTGGGTTTCTGCAAAACACGCTTTACCAATTGAAGTAAGAATCTACGACAGATTATTTACTCACGAACAACCAGATGCAGAAAAGGAAACAGATTTCATGGAATTTGTAAACAAAGATTCTCTGAAAAAAGTTCAAGGTTTTGCTGAGCCGAGTCTTAAAAATGCAAAAGTTGGAGACCATTATCAGTTCCAAAGAATTGGTTATTTCACTCCTGACAAAGATTCTACAGCAGAGCAACTCGTATTCAACAGAACGGTTACGCTGAAAGACAGTTTTAAAATTGATTAAAAATTTTAAGTTATAAAGAAAAAAGCTTCACAATGGTGAAGCTTTTTTTAATTTCTATTTTTGAGGAGAACCCAACCTTTAAAATCTCTACCATCTGGTAACGCAATGTGATACCAATAAGTAGCCGTAGGTAATTTTCTACCATTAGACAATCCATCCCAACTCAAAATTCCCGCTTTATCTTGTCTGAAAACCAAATTTCCATAACGGTCATAAATACTCAAAACACTCTTTTCTGCACCGAAAAACGCTACATCTGTAATCATCCAAACATCATTAATTCCGTCACCATTTGGCGTAAAAGAATTAGGAAATTGAAGAACCAAACCATCCTTAGTTTCGCCGATGCAGTTATCATCTTCAAATCTAACATAAAAAGTAACTTTTCCTTTCGGTAAATTGGTAAAAAGATTGCTTTCTTGCCAAGAAATTCCGTCTATAGAATATAAAATTTTCTTACTTCCTGTTGCAATTACGGTATAATCATTTCCATTGGTTTCTAATTTTGTGATGACAGGAATTTCCTTTTCTAGCACTTCAAATTCATCTGTAAAAGAGCAGCCTTTATCATCTGTAATGGTAAGTGTATATTTACCTGCGGCTAAATTAATAACCGCATTACTGCTTGAAATAACTGTTCCCGCAGCGTTTTTCCATTCATAAGTGACTGCATTAAAAGGATAAGAAGAAAAATCTGGTTGTAAAAACGGTAAAACATCTTTCGGGCAAATCCAGAAATTCTCTATATCAAATGCTGGAACTTTATTTAAAACCAAATTAATTTCCGCATAATTAGGACAAGTTGTACTTGAAATAATTTTGACAAAAAATTTAAAAATTCCTGAGTTTTCATCAAATGAATAAGCATTTGGATTCAAGATTTTATTTGCAGAACCCATATTTAAATCAGAGAAAGAAAGATAATATTCAAAAGTTTCATCACTGGTTTTCAATTGATTTTCAAAAACGGTGAGATTAATGGTTTCTTTGCCATCATTTGCAATATCACAAACTGAAAGCGTGAAACTTCCTTTATTTATAAAAGGTTGCAATACAAAATTAATCGTGGTAGTCTCTGCACAATTTCCATTAATTTCGGCTTTCAAAGTAATATTTGGTTGTGCATTATTAATGGTATAATTCATCGCTTGAGCAGTAGTAAGCGCTACTCCATTTTCATAGAAAGTATAGGTAGCATATTGTGCAGCTTCAGAATTGGTGAGAATATCATTATTAGGATTGCTATCAAAATTCAAACGATTGACCCAATCTAAAAGGTTAATGGTATAAACTCCATCTAAATTATCATCACAAACTGAAATATCTTCGATGATATTAAATTTTATATTTCCAATAATTTTCAAAACAACTTCGCTCACATAAAAACAACCATTGATGGATTGATATCTTGCATAAATTGTTTTAAAAGGTGTGGTAACTGGTAATAAATAATTTTGCACAACAGCATCGCTTAAATAATTAGTATTCGCAATGTCAAAAGCGTCATTTTGATTTTCAAAAAATCTAACTTCTCTTATAAAATCTGCAAAATTAGGATTTCCCTGATTTTCGTATAGTTTAGGAATCGCTTCTCTTAAATCAAAACTCATGGTTTGTGTTCCAGTCGCATCACATCTCAAAATAGTAGTAGATTGAGCTAATTTTACCTGAGTATAGGCTGAAAAATCAAACACAAAACGCAATTCTACTTTTTTAAGACAACTGCTTCCATCTAAAGTAGAAATTCTGAGATAAAAAATGGTATTTCCAGTAATGGTAATCGGTTGAGACGGGTCTGCAATCAGTGAATTAAACACGCCAGAAACTGGGAAATAATTTCTAAACCATTCGAATTTATAATTGGCTAAGTTTCCATTAAAAAACTGTGAATAATAATCGGTTAGTTTTACTTTTTCTTCATTATTGTTAAAATGATCACACTTCAAACTGACGACCAAATTCTCCGTAATTATTCCCTGAAATTCTGACAATTGAAATGTAATTTCTTCCACATTAGAGCAAGAAGGCGCTAAAGAAGAATTAATCACAGCGTAAACAGAAACAGGAGTATTGGTAACATTAAGTGTAGTAATCACATTGGTAAGTGCTGCATCACTGTAATAGGTAACAGTAGGCTTCGGATTTTGATTCCATTGTGTTCCCAAAATTTCTATATCATAATTGCTTAAGGTAATATTTGCATTTCCAGGACTATTGGTAGCACAGACAAATAGCTTTTTCTTCTCTGCAATAGGTTTTAGAATATGATAATTTAATTTTTTTACCACATAACAACTGTCGTGAACCAAATATCTTACAAAAAACTCTTTTGTGCTGATGTTATCTGGTAAGATTTGGTCTGATTCTGCTGCGGTCAATCCAGAATTGGTCACATCATTGGCTGTAGTTGTATTATAATGAAAAGTTTGGGTGATTCCAGAAGTAGGCGTAATCACTTTGATGACTGCATCTGCATCATTTTTTAGATTCACGAGTTCATCTCTATTTTTTTCGCAGAGATAAATATCTGCATCTTCGGTATCATAAATGGTTGGAGAATCTGGGACAACATCAGTATCTGCATCAGTTACATTTAAAATAATTCTGTCAAAAATCACTTTAACGGTAAATTTCAACACCGAAAAACAAGTTCCTTTACAAGCATCAGTCTCTTGATATTCTATTCTCGCAAACAAATCATAGGTGTAATCTTGCAACTCTAACCCTTCTCTGATAAAATCTAAAGGATTTACATTTTGTAAAGCATTTTCTTCTGTTTCAAAAACGCTAATTTTAAAAACATTTGGGTCATTAGAAAAGACAATTCCCCGATTTTTAAGTTCTTTTTCCCATTCAAAAGGCTCAATATAAATAGGGTTACTGCTAGAAATAATATCACAAATTTCATGGATAGAATTCATCTGAACTGGGGTAGAAACTACTGAGGGAGCACTCGTGAAAACTACAGAAATAGGTCCAAAAATCTGTGTACCGCATTGAGCAGTATTGTATTTTACATAAATTTTAGAAGCCGAAGTGAGGTCTGCACTGGTTACTTCTGCAGGATTATTGTCTATGGTAAAACTTACTGATCCTGCAAAATTCGCATCAAACAATTGACAGTTCAGTCTAGACAAATGAAAATTTCTCTCTATTCCATCATTGTTTGAATCACAAATTTCTACCGAGTTTTTGAGCAAAATATTATTGAGCAATAAAAAACTTAAATTAGAAATGGTAAAACAACTTGAATTGGTAGCGCTTTCTACTCGTACAAAATATTTCTGCGTAACATCTAAAGGCAAACTAGCATCTAAAAAATTAGCATTTCCAGCAAAAGCATCGGCTCCATCGAGATAATATTTAAAAACAAATGGAGAAATTGCTGCGCCATGAATGGTTAAATCTGGATTAATATCTGCTTGATAAAAAGTATTTGTTGCGGAGTTACAAACTGGTTTTACAAAATCTTTGGCTTGAGGATAAATCGGATCAAAAGTAATCCGAATATCATCTGAATGCGTAATCACTACACCATTAGAAAGCGTATAATAAGCAGTAGCAGTAATAGTTTCGTTCTGCACGGAACATAAATCTATTGAACTATAATTAGTATTAAAAGCAGTAGGTAAAGCTTGTGTAGCAGAACCGCTCCAAATAATACGTTGTGGTTTTATAACATTTCCCGAAGGTGAAAATCTGTAGGCTTCTTGAGTAGCTGACCAAATTCCTGTATTTCTATTAATAGGCGTAATTCCGTTTCCTGAAGCATTATTAATCCCAATAAGTGATTCTCTAACCGTCGCTGAAACATCTGGCAAAGGTTTTTCTGCAACATAAACATCTATTTCATTCGTCAATTCATATAACACAATCTGCGTAGTGCTTCTCTGTGTAGTTCTGGTAATTTCTCCGTTGTTAAAATTGATAATTAATTTTCTACACGGCGAAACACCTTCTACTCGATAACTTACATTTCCTACTCTGTCTGTAAAATCTAAATCTTGATAGACTCCAAAAATAGATTTTGTAGGCAAATAGGTATTGGGAATTTGTTTTCCCGTAATATCTGCCGCACTATAATCACCAACTGAATAGTTTTCATTAAAACTTACAAAACCGTTACTACTGATGATTAAGGACTGTACATTTTCGCCATAATAATTAAAAGAAAAAGGCTTATTTCCAAAAATAGCAGCATCATTAAAAGCTATTTTGGCTAAATATTCATCGTCTTTATAGCCTAAAATCGTTCCAGTATTGGTATCAATGTTAGGAAAAGGGATAGCAGAAACCGAATATTGATTGGTATCTCTAATATCCGGAAAAGTAATATTCAGCGGAAAACATTTAGAAGAATTGAGCGGATAACTACAAGTAATGGTAACATCAGAATTTCCTAAAGCATCTTTAATCGATGGACATGACTGAGATTTTATTACTGCATAAGGTAATAACACTAATAAGAATAATATAATCTTATTCAGTCTCATTTTCACTTTTTATTCCTATCAAATTTAAAGAATTATAACGAAATAACCACTACAATATTTTACGTAAAAAAAGCCGAGAAAATTCTCGGCTCATTTTTATCTTCTTTCGTAATATCTTGCTCCCACTAAAACTGGGCTTTCTTTTTCTACTTTTACCAATCCAAATCCTTTCCAATCTGGATTTACAGAAGCACTGAGTTTTTTTCGGTGTAGATTTTCATAGGTGTCAAAATCTATTGCTCTGCGCTGATTCAGCACCTCGAAAATATTCCATTTTTCTACTACAGATTTCCAATCGTTCCCTATTTTCCCGGCAAAAACTTTAGATTTACTTCCACTTCCATAGGCTAAAAACCCTAGTTCTTTTCTTGCTAAATCTTCCCCATTTTCATAAGAAACTTGGAAAGCAGAAAGTAGTGCCATAAAAATTGACGCAGTGTACATATTTCCAATTTCTGAACTTGCACGTTGTGTAATTTCTATTTTTTCGGCAACTAAATTTTTATATTCATCGGTTTGAGCGATGGCTTTAATATCTTCAGAAGTTGCGGTATTCATTCCGTTTTCTAAGCCAAAAATCTCAGTAAATAATCGCTTCCCGTGGAATGCATACGGAAGGTGGAAAATCAGAAATCTCCAATTTTCATAAGGTTTTTCTCTTCCGCTTTCTTCTTTGTAATCTTGATACGCTTCTTTGATTCTATCTTGGTAACATTGATTAGAATATTGACCGTCAAAAACAGGTTCATCTGTAAAAATTTCTACTTTTTCAGCGAAACTGTCTGGTAAATTCTGTACCAAATCTTTAGTAGTTTCTCTTCTTGGTTTAAAGAAATCAAAAACGCTTTCTGTAGCGACTCCAAATTTATTTTCAATTTCCAACAATGTAGGATTTGCCGAAACCAAAACTGCAACTGCACCACCACCTTGCGTATATTCTCCAGTAGAAGCCAATTCATATTTTGCATAATCAGAAGCAATTACGATGGCTTTTTTCTCTGGATTCGCTCTTACAAAATCCAACGAATTGTGTAGCGCATCTACAGCACCTACACATGCGAAAGTCATGTCTACTACGTCACAATTTTTGAAACATCTCGCTCCAAATTCTTTTTCTAGTTCTATTTCTACCATTTGCATGGCATAAGTAGCAGTAGGTTTTGCAGCATCTAGCGCAGATTCTGTTCCTAGATAAATTCTAGAAATTTCTTTGGGATTTATTTTATAATCTTGTATGAGTTTTAAAAGTGCTTCTGCGGCAAAAGTGGCTGCGTCTTCGTGTACATCGGGAAAAGCCATCCTCTTCAGTCCTAAACCTTTTTCTAATTTTGCAGGTTCTATTCCCCTTTTTTCGGCTAAATCCTTAATTTCTAAATATAAACTTGGCACAAAAAAACTTGCCGCTTCGATTCCGATTTTCATCATAATTCCTCAATTTTTGTACGAATTTAATGAGTTGAAAATTCCTGACAAAAGAATTATGCTAAGAATTTTGTTTTTTATTTTAAATCTAAATAATTTTTAACATCAAAAAAGCCCTTTTTACAAAAAATGTAAAAAGGGCTTCAATTTATTAGAACAAATTAATTAGTTGCTGTAAGAAGTAATTGCTTTATTCAACATTTCTATTTGAGTATTTAGACTAGTGCTTGAAGGGTTTTCTCTGAACAGTTTCATCTTTCTTTCTAACCCTTTTTTCAGCATTTGTACAATCATCATTTTGGCTTGTACATTATCGCCAATTTGGCTTTTCGCTTGTCCTAAAACTTTCGTAAGATTGTGTACTGCTTTTGTATTATCAGAATCCATAATCCAATTAAAACCTTCTTCTGCAGGTGCTGCTAATTTAGGATTTTGAAACCCAATAAAAGGATAAAAAGCTACAAGAGAGGCAATATTTGGCATTTGAGCAGTGATTTTATTTTTTACAATCACCGGCAAAAGCGTCATCACTAAATCTTCCGAAGCGCTTTCTAAATCTATTTTTTCGGCATAATTTACCACTTTTTCAGGAGCAACTTGAGCAATTCCAGAAAGTGAATTTCCTTTCACCGAATTAGAAATTGCATTGATTCCTTTTTCAAATAATGGTAAATATTTAGGGTTTTTAGTTTTTGCTAAAACACCAATTGCAGCTCCTTTCACCAAATTTTTCTCATCATTTTGCGCTAATTTTTCTACATCTGCCAAAAATGATTTTGGATCTTCTGGTAAACCTTCCAAAGCTAACAATCTATTTCTGTAAAACTTATCTTTCAAAGCTGCTGCATATAATTTGTCTGCAAATGGATTTTTAGAAACTTGGTCTTTTGCTTCTTCTATTGCCGTGTATTTGCTATATAAATCTTTAGCGGTGGTGTATTGTAGATATAATTGTTCTGGAGTTTTGTCTTGTTTAATATCGCTCAGCAATAAACCTTCAGGATTTGCATTAATCAATTCAGGATTTTTAGTCACATCAAAAACGAAGTCATTTTTCGCTTTTGCCGTTACCCAAAATTCTTTTCTAGAAATTTTACCATTTTCTAAAACATCAATCGACAATGGAAACTCAAATTTTTCTTCTTGTGTCTGAGCAACATTTACGGTGACTTGTTTTTTCATCGGGTCAAAAGTAGATTTAACCTCTAACTTAGGATAACCTTTCCCGAAATACCATTGATTAAAGAACCAATTTAAATCTTTTCCTGAAACTTTTTCCAGAGAAAGTCTCAGTTGATGCGCTTCTCCAGTTCCATATTCATTGGTTTTAAGATAATCTGAAAGTCCAGCGAAAAATGCATCATCTCCCAAATAATTTCTTAACATGTGCAGAATGCCGCCTCCTTTATTATAAGAAACGCCATCAAACATGTCTTCTCTGCTTTCATAATTGAATCTCACTAAATCTTTACCAAAATTTCTTGGGTCTGCTTTAGAATTTCTGAGAGATTTTAATCTTTTATAATCGGCTTCGTCTTTTCCGTACTTATATTCGTTCCAAAGATATTCTGAATAATCTGCAAAACTCTCATTTACCGTAAGGTTGCTCCAACTTTCTGCGGTTACCAAATCTCCAAACCAATGGTGGAATAATTCGTGAGCGATTACATCTTCCCATTTGTTTTCGTCTGCTAAATCACCCGCTTTTTGCTGCGCAGATTCTTCGTGAATCACTGCGGTAGTATTTTCCATAGCACCAGAAACGTAATCTCTGCCTACAATCTGTGCGTATTTTTGCCAAGGAAAATCATAGTTTAATTTTTTAGAAAAGAACTCTATCATTTCTGGAGTATTCCCAAAAATTTGTTTTGCATACGGTTCGTATTCTTTTTCTACGTAATAATCTACATCTATATTTCTCCATTTATCTTTAATCACGGCATATTCTCCTACTCCCATGAAAAATAAATACGGAGCGTGTTTTTTGTCCATTACCCAATGATCCGTTCTCAGGTTTTCGCCTAAATTTTCAGAACTTTTTAAAATTCCGTTAGAAAGGGTTACATATTGTTTAGGCACCGTCATGTAAATTTCCTGCGTAGTTTTCTGATTGGGTTTATCTATCGTAGGAAACCAACAAGAAGAGGATTCTGTTTCACCTTGAGTCCAGATTTGTGTAGGTTTATCTGCATCTTTTCCTTGAGCATTGATGAAATAAAGTCCTTTCGCATCATTAATGGCAGCAGAACCTTTTTGTTTTACTTCATTTGGTCTCGCTACATATTTGATATAAACGGTATAATCTTGATTTTTTTGGTAAGTTTTATCTAAAGAAATTTTTAGAATATCTTCTTTATAATCATATTTCAAAGGAGTTCTTGCACCATTTTTTTCTAATGCTACCTCATTAATAATCATTCCTTTAGCATCTAAAACCAATTCATTAGAAGCATAAAAAAATGGTGAAGCGGTAATCCAAGCTTCGCCGTTCATTTGTTCTTTTTCAAAATTGAAATTCACACGCAATTTGGTGTGTTTCAACTCTGTAGATTTGGTATGAGTAGCTCTGTAAACACTAGTTCTGCCAGAGGTTTCGGTTTGTGCAAAAATGAAATTGTCAGTAGAAAAAAGCCCTAAAAATAAGGCTGCAATGAGTAGTTTCTTCATTTTAAAATTTTGTATTTCGGTTAATTAGTCCCATTTATGTACTCTTTGTTACGTATAAAAACTTTGCCAAAGTTAAAATTATTCTCAAATTAACTTTGGCAAAATCCTAAAAAAAAATCAAAATTTACTCTCTAAATCTTAGAGGAAATAAATTTTGATTCTCAAATATTTAATGAATTATCTTTTAAATCGCTACTGGAGCTTTGATTCCAGGATATGGATTATAATTTTCTAACGTAAAATCTTCAAAATCGAAATCAAATAAATCTTTAATTTCTGGATTGAGTTTCATGGTTGGCAATGCTCTCGGTTCACGAGAAAGTTGCAATTTTACCTGCTCAAAATGGTTGTTGTAAATATGAACATCTCCAAAAGTATGCACATAATCTCCTACTTCTAATTCACAAACTTGCGCCACCATCATACACAACAATGCATAACTCGCAATGTTAAAAGGGACGCCCAAAAATACATCAGCACTTCTTTGATACAATTGCAATGACAATTTTCCATCTGCTACATAAAACTGAAACAATGCGTGACAAGGCGCTAAAGCCATATTGGGAATTTCTGCTGCATTCCAAGCAGAAACGATGAGTCTTCTAGAATCTGGATTTTTCTTGATTTGCTCTACTACTTCTACGATTTGGTCTACTACTTTTCCATCTTTGCCTTCCCAGGTTCTCCATTGTGCTCCGTAAACTGGACCAAGATTTCCGTTTTCGTCTGCCCATTCATTCCAAATAGAAACACCATTATCCGTAAGATATTTAATATTGGTATCGCCTTTTAGAAACCACAACAATTCATAAATAATAGACTTCAAATGCACTTTTTTGGTCGTTACCAAAGGAAAACCTTTAGACAAATCATATCGCAATTGGTAACCAAAAACGCTTCTGGTTCCCGTTCCTGTTCTGTCTGTTTTATCGGTTCCGTGGTCTAAAATATGTTGGAGTAAATCGAGGTAGTTTTGCATAATGGTTTCAATATTCTGGGTTCTAAGTTCTGAGTTGACTTCTACAAATTAAAGAAAATTTCACCAAATATTTTTGATGAATTGATTTAAGTTATTCACAATGAATACATCGCCTTCTTTTTTACCATTCATGGCTTTCGCTAAAGGAGATTCTGCTGAAATGATGAATATTTTTTCTTGATTGAAACTCAATTCGCCTAAAGAAACGGCAATGAAAAATTTGCCTTTATCTGTTTCCACCAAACTTCCTAAATTGACGTTTTTATGAGAAATAGGCTGAATATTTTTAAGAATCTGTTGAGATTTCAGTTGTTCATTCAGTTGAAGTTGAAGGTTATTAATTTCTTGCTGAAGCATTTCTCGGGAAGTTTCATACTTGTCTCCCATAGAACTTTTGGTATCATTATTAGAAGCTCTGGTTTCGGCAATGAGTTGTTTTAATTTCTGAATTTTTTCAGAAATTTTTTGTTTTACCAGTTCTAAAAGTTCAGCTTTGTTCATGAGTAAATGTTATTAAGAATACTACCCTTTTTGCGTTTAGAACGCAGAAACCTAACGAAGTGGTTCGACATAGTCAAAGGGTTTATTGAATTAATTAAAAAATTGAATTTAGAAAATCATAATTTTTATGACACAAAACAAAATTTTCAACATCATCAAATAATTCAATTACTTCCTTTCTTTTTAATTTAGTTTTAGCATTTGAAATATGAGAATTATAAGAACTCCATTTATAATCTTCTGGCTTTTCTACTAAATTATGTTTCAAAGGATTAGTATTAATATACAGAATCACTTGTCTCAAATAATGATCATCAGAAATTCTTTTTCTTTCAAATCTTTTTTCGAAAAGGCTTCCTGTTCTGGCATATTTTTTATTTACAGCCTGCGAATAAGCATTTAAAAAATGTGAAAACTGTCTAGAAGCAGAAACTTCTTTTGGCTTTTCAACCGTTGAAAATTTTAATTTATTAATTTCAATTTCATTTTTCTCTTTTATCCTGACTAAAATATGAAAATGATTATTTAACAAACAATAAGCATAAATGTCTGCGACTGGAAAAATATATTTTGTAAGAAGTTTAAGAAAATAAGCATAATTTTCCTCTGAAAAGAAAATCTTTTCACTGTTATTTCCTCTGTTATAAATATGATAGAAATATCCTTCTTCAATTTCATCTATTTCCATATTCAAATATAAAATTATTTATATAAAAACAACAAACCCTTTCTGCGTTTAGAACGCAAAAAGGGTAAGTCTTTCTATTAACTTTCAAATTGTTTTATTTCTCAAAAACAATATGTTCCCACTTGTACATTTCTATGGTAGGTTTCGCATCAAAATCTGTGGTTAAACCAGAGAAAATACTTTTGAATTTTCCTTTTACCGTTTCGTCTAAAATTTGCACTTTCAAATGTTGAGCATCTGACAAATTAAGGATTACCAATACTTCATCATTCCCATTTTTTCTAAGATAAGCAAGAACTTGATCTGGAGCGCTGGTTTTCAAAATTTGGGTAGTTGCTTGGTCATCGCCACCTCTCAATGCAGGATTTTTAGATTTAAGTTCAAATAATTTTTTGTAGAAATTTTCTAATTTATTTTCGCCATTCCAAGGAATTGGGTCTTTCTCGAAAAATTCTAATCTCTTATTTAACAATGGTAGTTCTTGACCGTTATACATCAAAGGAACACCGTTCCAAGTTGCAGAAAATACGGCTAGAGTTTTGGCCATTTCACCATACTTTTCATATTCTGTACCGTTCCAAGTATTTTCGTCATGATTGGTGGTAAACCAAGCTCTCATGCTTTTGTTTCCGATGGCAGAATACTGTGACAATAGATTTGTTAAATCTGTAATTGGTAGTTTTTTCTGATAAAATTCTTTGGTAAGGTGCATCCATTTCCAGCTGTAACTCGCATCAAAAACTGTAGCATAATCTGGATTGTCTAATTCATCATATTCTCCTAACCAAAAAAGTGGTTTTATGGTTTCAACTTCTGGTTTTGCTTGTTGCCAGAAATCTACTTCTACCCAAGAAGCTAAATCACATCTAAACCCATCAATATCCGTTTCTCTTACCCAATATTTCATGGCTTCAATCATGGCTTCACGCATTTTTGGGTTTTGATAATTGAGTTCTATGATGTCATCCATTCCAGAAGCAATTTGGAAATCATTGGTTTTAGGATCCATCAAATAAAAATCTGGATGTGTTTTGGTCCAAACATGATCCCAACCAGTATGATTCGCCACCCAATCGATGATGACTTTAAAACCCATTTTATGAGCTTCATTTACTACACTTTTGAAATCTTCTAAAGTCCCAAATTCTGGATTGATAGAGGTATAATCTTGCGCAGCATATTGACTACCTAGTGTTCCTTTTTTATTTTTTTGAGCAATAGGTGTAATTGGCATAAACCAAAGTGTTTCTACGCCCATTTTTTTAAGTCTTGGTAATTCTTTTTCTACAGCTTTGAAGGTTCCTTCTTTAGAAAATTGTCTTACGTTTACTTCATAAATGTTGGTGGTGTGTTTCCAGTCAGTTGTCATTGTTTTCTGATTTTGTAAAGCGCTGCAAGAGATTAGTGACAATCCTAACATTGCAGATAAAAATAGCTTTTTCATAGTTGAAAATTTTAGCGAAACAAATGTAGTGATTGTATTCTAAAACCAATAAAAAAATCCGGAAAACTTTTCCGGATTTTTATCATAAATTTCAATATTATTTAATCATCTTCCCCTCCTTCATCGATAAAATCATCACCAAAACCATCATCTTCGTCTTCGTCTTCTGTAGCAAATTCGTCATCAAAATCATCTTTAAAGTCTGCGTCTAAATCTCCAAAATCATCATCCATGAAAGCAGCTGCAACTGATGCTTTGCCAGAAGCGCCACCAGATTTTCCTGGAGCCTTTAATGGAACGTTACCAAATCTAAAAACGGTAATAGGATAATTTACGGCTGGTTTCTCGTCTATAATCTCTACCAATTCACAGAAAAATTCCCATAAATCGATTAGACCATACTGAAACTGCACTTTATCACCTACTTCTTCGAAGGCTTCCATCAGGTAAACATCTGACATAATTTCTCCGTCACCATCATCGCTCATGTCTTCTAGTGGAACGGTTTTTACTTCCATTCCTTCTTCGTCTAGAATTGTGAACATAGACAATTCGTCACCTTGCAAACTGAAAGCACTTTTAATCCCGTTATGTAAATTCCAAAGGGTTTGCTTTTCTTTAATTTCAATATCTCTAAAAATATTGTCTTTTGAATCTAGAATTACTCTAATTTTATAAACCATATTTTACTTTTTACTAATATTTAGAAGCTAATTGTATTAAAGTATTTTTATTGATTTTGATGTTTAAAATTTCGGTTACAAAGATAAAACAAAAGAAATTTGACTTTCTAAAAAAATAAATTTTTATTCAAAAAAGTTTTTATTAAATTCCCAGCGTTTTCTGGTGCCAATATACAGAAATTATTAATACTACAAAGCTTTTTCTAGATAAAAAGTGAAGAGCGTTCCTTCTAGATATTTGCTTTCTACAGTAATACTTTGATGGTGAGCTTCTAGAATATGTTTTACAATGGCAAGACCTAGTCCAGAACCGCCGTCTTTACGGTTTCTGCTGGTTTCTACCCTATAAAACCTTTCGAAAATTCTAGGCAAGACTTCTGGCTTGATTCCCATTCCGTTATCTTGAACAATAATTTTCACTTTTTCCTGCTCAGTTTTGGTGATTACTTTAATCAAAGCTTCTTCTCTATTAGAATAATGAATGGCGTTTGAAATAAGATTGGTAAGTACTTGAGAAATTTTTTGCTTGTCTGCTCTTACCATAATAGCAGTTTGCGAGGTTTGCAAAACTAATTTTGCAGATTTTTTATGCGCTTCGATTTCTAATAAATCAAAGATTTCTTTTATCAAAGCATTGATATCAAAAACAGAATAGTTGATGGAAATTTCTGCGGCTTCGTATTTAGAAATCTGGTCTAAATCGGTAACGATGTTCAGTAATCGTTCTACAGAATTCCCGATGCGTTCTAAATATTTGTCTCTAATGTTTAGATTTTCTACGGCACCATCTTTCAGCGTTTCTACATAACCTTGAATGGAAAAAAGAGGCGTTTTAAGCTCATGAGAAACATTCCCGATGTACTCTTTTCGGTAATCTTCCATTTCTTTCATCATGTCGATTTCTGAAACGTTTTTTTGGATTCTCTCACCTAATTGTTGGAAATTTACATTTTCCTCCTCTTGAAGAATATTTTCGGGGAGAATATCAGAAATTCGCTTGATTTGTTTCTTTCCGTAAGAATTAAAGAGTAATTCTAACACGAAATAATTAAGCAATGCTATAAAAACGAGACTGATGCTTAAATAAAAGTAAAAAGAATGAGTATCTGCAATCACTTTTTCTTGCACATAATTGAAAGCCAAGGCTACAATTGCCATAGCGCAAGTAAGAATACATGCTGCAAAAAGTGAAAGTCTATTGATTTTCATATTACATTTTCTGAGAAAAAGGTAGAATTACACTACTAATTTGTAGCCAATTCCTTTGAGGGTTTGGATAGAATTATCTCCTAATTTTTCTCTCAATCTTCTGATGTGTACATCTATGGTTCTTTCTCCTACAATCACATCATTTCCCCAAACTTTGTCTAAAATTTCTTCTCTTTTAAAAACTTTTTGGGTATTAGTAGCTAGAAGATACAACAAATCAAATTCTTTTTTCGGGAGTAGGAAATGTTCGCCGTTTTTGGTGACTTTAAAATTATCTTTATCAATCACCAAGTCGCCTAGTTCTATTAATTTAGACTGTTCTGCAACTTGTGTAGTGAGTTGTAAAAGTGCATTAACTTTAGAAATCAGCACTTTTGGCTTGATAATTTTTACAATATAATCATTAGCTCCTGCATCAAAACCTGCTAACTGAGAAAATTCTTCGCTTCTAGCAGACAAGAAAACAATTAATGTTTTTTGAAGCTCTTTTATTTGACGCATTTCTTGGCACGTTTCTATCCCATCTTTTTCTGGCATCATTACATCTAGTAAGATTAAATCTGGGATAATTTCTTTGGCTTTTACGAAGCCTTCATTGCCATTATTAGCTGTAAAAACCTGATATCCTTCTTTTTCGAGGTTGTATGACAAGATTTCTAAAATATCTTGTTCATCATCTATTAAAAGAATCTTTTTTCCTTTCATCTATACATTTTAACCTCTCAAAATTAATGAAAATTTACATTGGAAACACGAATATTTAAAACTTCACAATAATTTAACATAAAATAATTTTTGGTAAAGATTTATTAAAACAAAATTAATTTTTGCTAAACCAGACTTGCACGTGTTTCTTTATTTCTTTGCGCCAAATAAGAAGTAAAAAAATGAATTATAGAAAAATAAGTTTAGCAGCCCTATTTTTAATGGCATCGCAACAAATGATTTTTTCTCAAGTTACTAAAACGGATTCTACCAAAACGAAAGCCGAAAAAGTAATAGAAGGAGTTCAATTGAGAGGCAATACCAATAAAAAATCTGAAAGCGCTATCTTAGGCGAACAAAGAAAAGCTATAGTACAGAAGCAATCTATTGGTGCAGAAGAAATTTCTAGAAAAGGGATTTCTAACCTAGAACAAGGACTTACCAAAATTACAGGGATAAACACAGTAGAATCTAGAGGTTTATTCGTGAGAGGATTAGAAGAGAGATATAACTCATTATTAGTTAACGGATTAGCAACTCCATCTAATAACCCATTCCAGAAAATCATTGAATTAAAACAATTCCCAACTGACATCGTAGGGAAATTTGATGTTTATAAAACCTATAACGCCAATCTTTATGGAGATTTCGCCGGAGCTACTTTTGATATAGAAACTTTAGTTCCAGAGAATTCTTTTACTAAAATGGATTTTTCGGTAGGTGTAAATTCTATAAGCACTTTTAGAAATAATTTTAAAATTAATCAGAATGCTTATAACATGTCTGGTTTCATTGGCTTAAATGCTGAAGACAGACAACTTCCTGCAGAAGTAAATGGTTACAGACCAAGTGGAGCTTACATTCCTAACACTTCATTTAAAGATACTTGGAATGTAGATAATGCTAAATCGCTTCCTAATACATCCATAGGATTTACTACTTCACAAAGATTAAAATTTAAAAATGGTGGAAATTTAGGATTCCTTTTTAACCTTACTCAAGGTAGTGAATATAACTACAAAGAAGGAAACGATAACACTTTTGACACCAACGGAGTTTATAAAAACAAACTTTACAAAAAAGAATACAATTACAACATTCAATCTACTGCTTTAATTGGTTTAAGTTATAAAAAAGCTGGAACTAAAATAGATTTAAATGGTACTTTCTTACAAAACTCTTTTAACCAAATTCAAGATTATGGTGGTTACAGAGATAATAAGGACCAAGATATTATGTTCTTCCGTACCAATCAACAAGACCTTTCTAGGTTAACAGATGTACAGCTATTGGTTTCACAAAAATTAGGAGACAGACATCAGTTTAAAGCTGGTGGAAGCTGGGTAAACAACTGGTTCCAACAACCTGACAGAAAAACTTTTTATGGTTTCAGAACAGGTGACAATCAATTATTAATGAGTTACGGTGGAAACAACTTAATCAGACAATACCTAGATTTAAGCGGTGTAAACTATTTTTCTGCAATGGCAGAATACCAAGTAAATCTTGGCAAAAAACAAGAAGACAATTATTACCCTGTTACCATTTCTGCTGGTTATAATGGATTTGCAGACAGTAGAACCATGTCTTACCGTTTTATTTATTCTACGACAACTGGTGTTCAAGATATTATCAACATAGATGCTCCAGACAGCAGTTTTGCTACAGCAAATGCTAATGGGAATTTCCAATGGCAAGAAAGTGCTCAACCTAACTATAAAGCTTTCCTTTATCAGTTTGTAAATGCTGGATATGCGAATTTAAATTTCAAACCTAATAAATCTTGGGATATTCTTGCAGGAATCAGAGCAGAAAATAACATTACCATTACCAGATATAAACTGATTACAGATAACATCAATGGTAGCTTCAGAAACATTACCAAGAATCAAAATTATTTCTTGCCTTCACTTTCTGTTAAAAAAGCGCTTAATAACAAATCTAATTTAAGACTTGCGATAAGTAAAACGATTACAAGACCTATTCTTATCGAAACGATGCCTATTGAATATATTAACCCAGACAATAATACCATTTTGGGGAACTATAATATTCCGAATACAAGTTTTGGTAATGATTTCAAAGGTCTTGACAATAGTCAGAACTATAACTTTGACTTAAAATATGAGATTTTCCCTAAATCAAGTGAAATTTTCGCAGTTAACTTTTTCGGAAAAATTGTAGACAGAGCCATCGAAAGAAGTTTAATATCATCTTCTAACTCTAATGGAACTACTACTACTTTCTTTAATGCTAAACAAGCAAAACTTGCAGGAGTAGAATTAGAAGGTTCATTCAATTTAGGAAGAATTTCAGAAAACCTGAACAGATTAAACATGGGAGCTAACTTCACATATATCTATTCTGATGTAGAAAAATCTGATGCTCAAAAATCTGAAACCAATTTTAGCAAAAAAAGAGGATTACAAGGTGCTGCTCCATGGATGCTAAATGTTGATTTAAAATATGATTTCAAAAATGCCAAAAATCTAAAGAGAACCGCTTCATTGGTCTACAATACTTCTGCTGAAAAAATCTATGCAGTAGGTTTCGGAGGATTAGATCATGTTTACGAGCAACCTTTTCATCAGTTAGATTTCATTTTCCAATCTGAACTTTCTAAAAAAGTAGATGTGAAATTAGGCGTTTACAACATCCTTAACCAAACTTACAAACTAAAAATGGGCGACGAAAGCACCGTTAATATCTCAACTCCTAATTTATTGTTAGAAGACTATAAAAAAGGAATTTCTTACAACTTAAGTTTCGGAATTAAATTTTAATAAATAAGTAAAAATAAAAATTATCAATTAATATGAAAAAGAACATTTTCAAATTATTAGCATTAGCTACAGTTTTCACAATTTCATTACAATCTTGTACTGTAGAAATTAGAGAAGATGCAGACAAACCTACTACAGATGGTTCAGGAACTACTACTGGTTCTGTAATGTCTGGTTCTGGAACACTAAATGGAACAATTACTAAAGACTTAACCATCAAAAAAGGAACTTACTATATTGACGGACTAGTAAGAATAACAGATGGAGTAAAACTTACTATAGAACCAGGAGCTACTTTTTATGCTAAAACGACTACAACAAGTGGTTTAATTATCCTAAAAGGTGCAAAAGCATATATGGAAGGTACAGCTACTGAACCTATCGTTTTCACTACAGAATCTAAAAAACCTGGAGATTGGTGCGGTATCACAATCTACGGTGATGCTCCTATCAAAGCTAACGGAGGTGGCTCTACTGCAACTTCTGAAGATGGATTAAATCAAATTTATGGAGGTACTGATGTAGGTTCTAACTCAGGTGTTTACAGATATATTAGAGTAGAATATGGTGGTAAAAAAATTGGAGACGGAACTTCAGAATTTAATAATATCACTTTCTATGCTGTAGGTTCTGGAACTATTGTAGAAAACATCGTTTCTTACAAAGGTACAGATGATGGCGTAGAATTTTTCGGAGGAACTGTTTCTGCTAAAAACTTCATTTCTTACGGAAATTTTGATGATTCTTTTGACTGGCAAGATGGTTGGTACGGACAAGACAACAGCAACTGGTTCGCTTACCAAACAGGAACAGGAAACTTCGGTATGGAAATAGAATCTTCTAACAATGCTGATGCTAACTTCCCTAAAGTAAGCGGATTGACATTAATTAGAGCTACTGGCACAAATCCTGAAACTGCAGGTTCTTCTGAAATTTCAGCAATTCAATTTAAAAAACATGGAAATGGTAAATTTTCAAATGTTTATATAGAAGGTTACAAAAACACTGGTGGTAAAAATGCATATCCAGTTCTTATCCAAGATTCACCAACGGATGTAAGCCAAGTAATCGCTGGAAAAATTGCGGTAACTCCTATTAATGTTGTAAATTCTGACAATGCAGGAGTTTGGGGTTATTCTGGATTTACTTCTACTGCTCCAAAAACAATTACCAATTCTGCGGTAGCTAAAGTTTCTATCACTGGCGGAATTTGGTCAACTGTAGAAGGTGTAGATTTAACTTCTCTTTTAAAATAATTTAGCAGTCAATCTCATATCAAATTAATTAACAAATAACCGCGCCCCGAAGAATTTCGAGGCGCGGTTTTTATCTAAATTTTTAAATCGTAAATCTAAAATCGTAATTCGTAAATCAAAATTATTCCTCATCTTCATATTGCTCCAGATAATAAGCAAAAGTAAAATCTTGTACCTCATCTTCCGCATCTTCTAAAGTAGTGAGTAAATCTTCGAAAATTTCTAATTGCTCTACACTCATATTAACAAATTCTAGATGTAGCGGCATTTCTAATTCGCCTGTAATAACATCAAAAAGCGCATCAAGATTATCCCCAAAATGCTCTGGTAAAGTCAATTTTTCTTTCAGTTGAGCATAAAAATCCTCGTAATCACCAATTTCTAAAAAATCTATATATACTTCCATAATTTTATTTCAAGCTTCAAAGTTAGTAAACATCTCGCTTCCAGCATCCAACTTCCAGCAAATTATTTTTCCTCGAAACTTCTGTAATGATCAAACGTTACGAAAACCAAACCATCATTAGAAAACACCACTCTATCTGCATTTCTATTGCCGCAATTGTAATTAAGGTCTGCTTCGAAATATTTTCTTCCAGATTTTGTTGGGAGCGATTTTTGTCGGTTTGTCCAAATGTCTCCACCAATAGCTTTTCCGGGAGCAACTTCGCAAAGATTACCTTTGCTAGGAACCCAGCCCAAAGATTTTGCTTCTGATTTTGTGATGTAATAATCGGGTAATTCGCCGTGTTCTTTTAGATATTTCACTACCAATTCATCATTGGTAAGTTCATCAATATTATTGTTTGAAGTATTATTATCATCAGAAAAATCAGATTTATTTTGTTCAAAACCATCTTGATTTTTCTTTGAATTATTTTCATAAGAATAAGAACTTTCAGATTTCTGATTGTCAGATTTTTGGTAAGAAATTTCTGAATTTTCTGTATTGTTTTTCTTCTCAATTTTATAGTTATTGAAAAGGTACATCAATAATAATCCTGCCACGAAAGCAAGTACTATATAGATTAAATTTTTATTTTTTTCCATAAATTTTGTTTCAAGTTTCCAACGCTCCCATTTTAATTCAATCTCTCCACTCTTCCGGAATATCACACACCGGAATCGGATTCATTTTATGTTGCGCAGCTTTGTGCATTTTGCTGAAAATTTTGAAAACTTCTAAATCTCTTCCAGAGTATTCTGCTTCGGTTTTTGTTCCCCATTCTTTTTGGATTTTTTCCAATTCAGGATAGGTGGCGCCGATTTGTTGTTCATCTGTTCTATCCACATCCCAAAGTCCATCTGTAGGAATCGCATTCTTGATGGATTCTGGCAAATCTAAAGCTCTTGCCAAAGCATACACTTCGGTTTTGTATAAATCAGCAATCGGCGAAACATCTACTCCACCATCTCCGTATTTCGTGTAAAAACCAATCCCGAAATCTTCCACTTTATTTCCCGTTCCGCAAACGAGAAGTCCGTTGATTTGTCCGTAATAATAAAGCGTCAACATTCTCAATCTACTTCTGGTATTGGCAAAAGCCAATTTTTCGGCAGGAAATTCATCATCTTTTACATCAAAAGTTTTGTACAACGCTTCGAAAGGTTCATTTAAGTCTACCGAAAAACCTTCCACATTTGGAAATTTGTTTTTTAGAAATTCTATATGCTCTAAAGCTCGAGAAACTTGATCTTTTTGTTGACGAATTGGCATTTCTAGAGCCAAAACTTTCAATCCAGTCATGGCACAAAGTGTAGAAACCACACCAGAATCTACTCCACCCGAAACTCCAATTACATAACCTTTTACTCCAGCTTTTTCGGCATAATCTTTTAGCCAAGAAACTATTCTTTCAATTATTTTTTCTGATTGCATTTTATTGTATTTTTGCGAAACTAATTTTTTGTAAAAATAATTAAATTTTTGCCGAACTCACAGATTAGTTTGGTCAAATGTTTTAACCCATGAAAAAATATATTGTATACACTCTTCTTTTCAGTTTTTTCTTAATTCTTTTTTCTTGTAATAAAGAGGGAGAAAACCGTTGGAATGTAGAAATCAAAAATACTGAACCTGTAAAAATAACAGACATTTCTGCTGAATTTTACAACGAAAAAATCCCTTTTCCTGAATTTAAAAAAAAGTATAGCTTTTTCCTTGCTCCGAAAGTTCCAGATGCTACTTACGAGAAAAAACGTGCAGATGCCATCGAAAAAAGAGTCTATAAAGATGCTCTAAATAAAAATAATCTAGCGAATTTAGAAAAACAATTGGCTGCACTTTTTGCTCACATAAAATACTATTTCCCTGAATTTAAAAACCCACAAGTTTACGTTTTCTCTTCGGCTACGGAATTGTATGAAGAACCTATTTTGTATGTTCCAAATGAAGGTGTACTGTTCATAGATTTATCTGCATTTTTAGGCGAAAAATCAGAATTTTATGAAGGAATAGATGTTTACATGAGAAAAGAAATGACGCCTCAAAACGTTTTGCCAAAAGTAGCAGAAACCATCGCTGCAGATTATGTTCCTGCAACTCCAGACCACAATAAATTTTTGGATAAAATCGTGAATTTTGGAAAGTTAATGATTTTACAAGACGCTTTTCTTCCTAAAACATTGGATCAATATAAAATCCACTATTCTAAAGACCAACAATCTTGGGCGATTTCTAATGAAGAAAATATTTGGAATTATTTTGTAGAAAACGACTTGCTTTTCAGCGATGACAATAGATTAGACGAAAGATTTTTGGCAAAAGCTCCTTTTTCAAAATTTTACACCGAAATAGACCCAAAATCTTCTCCTAGAGTGGGTGCTTTTATCGGTTGGCAAATTTGCAGACAATATTTAGAAAAAAATCCTGAGATAACTTTGCAAAAATTCTTGCATTTACCTGCAACAGAAATATTTAACAACAGTAATTATAAACCTAAAAATTAAAAAGAGATGCGAGATGCGTGTTACGAGGTAAACTCGGAACTCGAAACTCGGAACTCGAAACTCCAAAAAATGAGACAAACACAGATAACAATCAACGTAGAATTAGACGAAAATCACGTTCCAGAAAAAATGACTTGGAATGCTCAAGATGGTGGTGTAGAAAATCAAGAAACCAAGGCCACCATGATTTCAGTTTGGGACGAAAAAGCGATGGAAGCATTGCGCATCGATTTATGGACTAAAGATATGCCTGTAGATCAAATGAAAATGTTCCTGCATCAAATTTTTGTATCTCTTGGTCATACTTATCAAAGAGCAACTGGCGAAGACGATGTAGCCGAAAAAATTCAAGAATTTGCGGAAGATTTCGCTTTTATGAGTAAAATTAAATAAAATTGCAGTCGGCTTTCGGCAGTCGGCAATCAGCATTTTTTAAAAAAATACAGCATTTTGTTCGCCGAAAGCAAATTGCTGAAAGCAGAAAGCAAAAAGATATGAAATTCAATACCAAAGTAATACACGGCAATCAAAGCCACGAAAAAGTTACAGGTTCTGTAAATGTTCCTGTATTTCTCACTTCTACCTTTGCACAAAAATCTCCAGGAGAACATTCAGGTTACGAATATTCTAGAGCCGCAAATCCTACTAGACAAGCGTTAGAAGACGCACTCGCTTCCATAGAAAACGGAGCTAGAGGTTTAGCTTTTGGTTCTGGTTTGGCTGCAATTGATTGCGTTTTGAAATTATTAAATCCAGGAGACGAAATCATCGCAGTTGACGATTTATACGGAGGAAGTTATAGAATGTTTACCAGACTTTTTGAGAAATATCAACTGAAATTTCACTTTGTAAACTTAGAAAACCCTGAAAACATACTTCCGCTCATCAACGAAAAAACCAAATTGGTTTGGCTGGAAACACCTACCAATCCTTTAATGAAATTAGTTGACATTCAAAAAGTTGCAGAACTCATCAAAGGAAAAGATATTCTTTTAGCGGTGGATAATACTTTTGCAACCCCTTATATTCAGACGCCTTTAGATTTAGGTGCAGATATTGTGATGCATTCTGCTACCAAATATTTAGGTGGACATTCTGATGTTATTGCAGGAGCTTTAATTGCCAAAACTCCAGAATTAGGAGAAAAATTACACTTCATCCAGTTTGCAAGTGGCGGAATTTTAGGACCTCACGACTCTTATTTGGTTTTGAGAGGAATCAAAACTTTGGCTTTAAGAGTTCAAAGACATTCTGAAAACGGACAAAAAATTGCAGAATTTTTGCAAAATCATCCAAAAGTAGATCAAGTTTTTTATCCAAATTTAGCGAGCAATCCTCAGTTAGAATTGGCGAAAAAACAAATGAAAACTTTCGGTGGAATGATTTCTTTCACCTTCAAATCAGGTAAAAAAGAAGATTCTATCCAATTTTTAGAAAAATTGAAAGTCTTCACGTTAGCCGAAAGTTTGGGCGGTGTAGAATCTTTGGCAAATCATCCTGCACTCATGACTCACGCTTCCATTCCTGCAGAAAAACGTGCAGAATTGGGCATTACCGATGATTTGGTAAGACTTAGTTGCGGTATAGAAGATGCTGAAGATTTAATTGCTGATTTAGAACAAGCTTTTAACTAATATCTATGTTGACGAGAAAAGCAACCATACAAGATTTACCTCAACTGTCGAATTTATTTGACCAATACAGAAGTTTTTATCACAAGGAAAGTGATATTGAAGGTGCTGTCAATTTTCTAAAAGAAAGATTAGAAAACCAAGATTCTGAAATTTTCGTAGCAGAAGAAAACGGAATTTTGACGGGTTTTACTCAATTATATCCTTTGTTTTCTTCTACAAGAATGAAAAGATATTGGCTGTTAAATGATTTATTTGTCAACGAAAATCACAGAGGAAAAGGACATTCTAAAGCTTTGATAGAAAGCGCAAAAGAACTTTGTAGAGAAACAAAAGCTTGCGGAATTCTTTTAGAAACCGATAAAACCAACGAAATTGGCAACCAACTTTATCCAAGTTGTGGTTTTGAGCAATATACTCACGCCAATTTTTATGAATGGACTAATCCTATTTAATCTTTGATTTTGGATTTACGATTTCTAACAGAATAATGAAAAATTTTAAATCCAAAATCGTAATTTTCTAATCGTAAATCGTAAATAATTATGACTGAATTTCAAAAATATATTCAAAGATATTTAGACCTAATTCCATCTGATAATTGGTTGGAAGAAATGATCAATTCTGGAGCAGAAACGATTCAGATTTTCTCTGGTTTAAACAACGAAAAATCACTTTTTGCATACGCAGAAGGAAAATGGACGCTCAAGGAATTGCTTCTTCATTTAATAGATACCGAAAAAATTTTCCAATACAGAGCGCTTCGTTTTGCCAGAAAAGACCAAACCGAATTGTCTGGTTTTGATGAAGATTTCTTCGTGGCGAATTCTTTTGCCAACGATAGAACTTTGGTAAGTTTGTTAGAAGAGTTCAGAATTGTGAGACAAACGTCTATCATTTTCTTCGAAAATTTACAAAATGCAGCACTTACCAACACTGGAAAAGCTAACAGAAACGAAATTTCTGTAGAAACCATCGGAAGATTAATCGTGGGACACAATTTCCATCATTTAAAAATAATTGAGGAAAGATATTTACCGAATTTGAAATGAATTTTCTCCCACAGATTACACAGATATTCACAAAAGAATTTAAATCCGTGAAATCTGTGGGAAATAAAAATTAAAAAAAATGCAAAAAGCACTAGAAATATTAAAAAACGGCGGCGTAATCCTATATCCTACGGATACGATTTGGGGAATCGGTTGTGATGCGACCAATGTAGAAGCCATCAACAAAATTTTTGAAATCAAAAAGCGTGAGAAAACCAAATCTATGATTATTTTGGTGGAAAACGAACGCCGATTACAAGATTTGGTTGACGTTCCAGAAATGGCTTGGCAAATTATTGATTTGTCTGAAAAACCAGTTACCATTGTTTATGAAAATCCTAAAAATTTACCCAAAGAAATTCTTGCCGAAGACGGAAGCATCGGAATTAGATTGGTAAAAGATGATTTTTGCAAAAAATTGATTTCTAAACTCAATAAACCATTGGTTTCCACATCGGCAAATTTTAGTGGAGACAAATCACCATTGAAATTTTCGGATATTTCTCAAGAATTGATTGATGCGGTAGATTACGCTGTAGAAGAAAACAGAGAATCTGTTTCCAAATATTCTGGTTCTTCTGTCATCAAAATTTGGAGTGACGGGAGAGTGAAAGTACTTCGCGAGTAGTCTTACCACAGCGAAACTGAGATTAAACAGAGAACATAGAGCAACAACTTTGTGTTCTCTGTGTTTTTCTTGGTGTCTCTGTGTTTTAATCTTATCTTTGCAAAAAATTAATTTCTCGCAGATTTAGCAGAAACCGCAGATTAAAACTGCAAAATCGGCTCAATCTGCGAGAGTTTTTATACAAAAATGAAAATCAATTTAACCCAAAATAAAAATTTCAAACTTTTTAAAATCATTTCTAAAGTCGCTCAAGAAAATAACCAAACGGTTTATATTGTTGGCGGTTACGTTCGTGATTTGTTGATGCAAAGAAAAGCACCAACAGACATCGATTTTGTAACCGAACAAAGCGGAATAGAACTTGCAAAATCGGTAGGAAAAGAGCTCGGAGATTTGAAGGTTTCTGTGTTCAAAACGTATGGAACTGCGATGATTAAATACCAAGATTTGGATTTGGAATTTGTGGGCGCCAGAAAAGAAAGTTATTCCGAAGATTCTAGAAAACCAGCGGTAGAAACTGGAACTTTAGAAGACGACCAAAAACGCAGAGATTTCACTGTAAATGCTCTTGCAATTTCACTGAATGCGGAAAATTTCGGAGAACTGATTGATCCTTTCAACGGAAGAGAAGATATGCAGAACAAAATTCTGCGAACACCTTTAGAACCTGCACAAACGTATTCTGATGATCCTTTGAGAATGATGAGAGCGATTAGATTTGCATCGGTTTTACATTTTAATATTGAGAAAAATTCTCTAGAAGCCATCAAACAAGAAGCAGAACGCATCAAAATTGTTTCGATGGAAAGGATTATGGTAGAATTCAACAAAATTATGTTGAGTGAAAGACCTTCTGTTGGTTTAAAATTGATGGAAGAAACCACACTTCTAGAAAAAATTATTCCTGAATTAACCGCTTTAAGAGGCATTGAAGAAGTAGAAGGACAAACGCACAAAGATAATTTTTGGCATACTTTGGAAGTCGTGGACAATATTTCTAAAAACACTGATAATCTTTGGTTAAGATGGGCTGCTTTATTGCACGATATCGGAAAAGCACCGACTAAAAAATTTGTAGAAAAAATAGGCTGGACTTTCCATGGACACGAATTTCTAGGCTCTAAAATGGTGAAAAATCTTTTCACGAGACTAAAATTACCATTAGGACCAGACATGAAATATGTTCAAAAAATGGTAAAACTTTCATCTAGACCGATTGCTTTGATTGATGATGGAACTTCGGATTCTGCCTTGAGAAGATTGCTTTTTGACGCTGGTGAAGATTTAGAAGATTTGTTCACGCTCTGTAAAGCAGATATCACTACGAAAAACGCTTCTAAACAAGAAAAATTCAAGAAAAATTTTGAATATGTGGCGAAGAAAATCAAAGAAGTGGAAGAAAAAGACCACGTTAGAAATTTTCAACCGCCGATTTCTGGTGAAGAAATTATGGAAATGTTCCAATTGAAACCTGGTCGTGAAATTGGGATTTTGAAAGAAAAAGTAAAAGAAGCGATTCTAGAAGGAGAAATTGCCAATGATAAAGACGAAGCTCGAAATTTCGTGATTAAAGAAGCGAAACTTTTAGGATTGGAAATATAAACTATGCCACAAATACACGAATTAATTTTAAAAATATTTGTGTATTCGTGGCAATAAAAAAATCCCTCAAAAATTTGAGGGATTTTGTTTTAGTCTTCTACTTTATCTGAATAGTCAAAATTTCTAACCGCTTCAAGCGTTTTATCAATTTCGGTTTCGTTAATGGAGTCAGAGATAAACCACGTTTCGTAACCACTTGGCGGAAGATAAATTCCCTGAGCCAACAATTGATGGAAGAAATTATTGAATAATGAATGGTTAGAATCTGCAGCTTCCTCAAAATTAGAAACTCTATTGGTATGGAAGAAAATGCTCATCATACTTCCTTTTCTATTGATTTTATGGGCAATTCCTTTTGCATTAAGAATTTTACCAATTTCAAAATCTAGCGTTTCAGTTGTCTTATTTAATTTTTCGTAGAAATTAGGATTGTTTTTAATGAGTTGAAGCGTTGTCAATCCAGCTCTCATTGCGAGAGGATTTCCGCTTAAAGTTCCCGCTTGGTAAACATCACCTCTTGGCGAAAGTTTATTCATAATTTCGTTTCTTGCCGCAAAAGCACCAACTGGCATTCCGCCGCCAATTACTTTTCCGTAAGTTACAATATCTGCTTTCACGTTGTACAATTCTTGCGCTCCACCAAAAGCCAATCTGAAACCTGTCATTACTTCATCAAAAATCAATAAAGCGCCATTTTCATCACAAACTTTTCTAAGATTTTGAAGGAAATTATTTTCTGGCAAAACGCAACCCATATTTCCAGCAACCGGCTCTACAATAATCGCAGCAATTTCACCTTGATTATGACGGAACAAATCCTGAACCTGTTCAATATCATTGTATTTTGCTAATAGTGTATCTTTTGCGGTTCCAGAAGTTACTCCCGGAGAATTTGGGTTCCCAAAAGTGGCAGCTCCACTTCCTGCTTTAATTAAAAATGAATCAGAATGACCATGATAGCAACCTTCAAATTTTATGATTTTTTCTCTTCCTGTATAACCTCTTGCTAAACGAATCGCGCTCATACAAGCTTCCGTACCCGAAGAAACCATTCTGATTTGGTCAATATTCGGAACATTTTCGATGATAAATTTTGCAATTTCGGTTTCTAATTCTGTTGGCGCACCAAAAGAAAAGCCTTTTTCTGCTTGTAATTTTACCGCTTCTACTACCTCATCATGAGCGTGACCTACAATTGCTGGTCCCCAAGAATTGATGTAATCTACATAAGTTCTGTCATCTGCATCTGTTAAATAAGCACCTTTCGCAGATTTCATAAAAATAGGAACTCCTCCTACAGATTTGAAAGCACGAACTGGCGAATTAACACCTCCTGGAATATATTTGTACGCCTCTTCAAATAAAGCCGAACTTCTTTGATATAACATAATTTTGAATTTATTTTTTTAATGTTTTGGGCGTGTCCTTCATAAAAATTTCAGATTCTTCATTCCATTCAGAATGACAAAAATTTTTATTTCAGGTCGCGCTTTTCGTTACAATTCCTCACTCGCTTTCAGCGGTTGCGGGATTTTCACTTCAATCGCTCACGCAAAATTCTTTACAAAAAATTTTATCTAGGTTTTCTATTTTTAAGATAAATTAATTGACCTTCTTTTACTTTATCTCCATATTCCATGCGGTTTTTGTTATAAAGTTTATCAAGTCTTATTGCAAATTTCTGAGCGATAGAATACATATTATCTCCTTTTTCGGCTCTATAAGTATCTACACTTCCGCTAGAATTTTTCTTATCGAGGAAGAGAATTTGTCCTTCTTTTAAAGTTTGAGAAGAAAGCTCGTTCCACTTCATCAATTTAGAAGTAGAAACGCCATATTTTTTAGAAATATCTTGTAAGTTTACTTCCGAAGCATCATCATAATCTGGTTCCATCGGAATCACAATATATCTCAAAGCTTCATTAGGATGTGCTTTCATCAGAACAGATAATAAAACTTCTTCTTTAGTCAATTTTACAGGTTCTGGAGCATCGATTACCACTTTTGGAGCTTCTTCTTTTTTAGGAGTTGGTAAATTTTTAGCTAAAAATTCTTTATCATTCACCAAATCGGGATACAAAGCCAAAAGTTTTTCGGTCACCTGTTCTTTTTTGATATAGTCAAATTCAAAAAGTTTATATTTCTGAATTTTATCAATCAAAATATAAGCGTATCTAGGATTGGTCGCATAACCTGCCTTTTTCAAACCATGAGCCCAAGCGTTATAATCTTTTGGGTCAAGTTGAAATAAATTTTTGTAAAAAGGACGATTCACCAAAAACAAAGAATGGTCTCTGTAAGATTCTCTAGGATCTTCATACACACGGAAACATTCATTTGGTGCGTCATCTGTATGTTTCATGGTTTTGCCCGTCCAGTTTTCTTTACACTTAATACCGAAGTGATTTTTCCCTTCTTGTGCCAATCTAGACTGACCACCACCTGTTTCTAAAAGTCCTTGCGCCAAAGTAATAGAAGCAGGAATATTGTATAATTCCATTTCTTCTACAGCATATTGTGCAAATCGCTGAATGTATTGGTCTTCGGTTTTCCAAGTTTGGGCTTGGATATTTGAAAACAAGGCAATTGAAAATATTAAAATGAGTTTCTTCATATTTATGTGTCGTTCCTACGGAACTTCCTATTGATAATGATGTTTTTTCTACAAACCTTTCGTTCCTACGGAACTCAATATCTATAAAACTTTTATTAAATTTCTGTTTTTCTTTTTCAACATTTCGTTTGCTCCTTTTATTCCTTGCAAACCTCCTGTATGAAAAGCTAAAATCTTGCTATTTTCTGGGAAATAATCTTCTTCTATGAGTTCAAAAATCTTCCTAAGCATTTTCCCAGTGTAAACAGGCTCTAAAATAATGCCAAAATCTTGATAAAATTTATTTATAAAACGAATATTTTCGTCTGTTATTTTGCCAAAACCGCCATCTGAAGCATCAAAAATGGTGAAATTTTGTCTTTTAGAAAAATTTAAAATCCTTTTTTCCAAAGATTCATCTTTCACAGCTTTGAAACCTAACACTTTTTGATGTTCTTCTGCAAATTTAGAAATTCCTGAAAGGGTTCCTCCTGTTCCTATAGCGCTGCAAAGATAGTCAAAATCTTGAGTTTCTTCATTGAGCATAAACTGAATTCCCTCCACCGCATTTTCATTAGTCCCACCTTCTGGAACTACCAAACTTTCGGGAAATTCTTCCTGAAGGTCTTTCATCAAAGTTTCCTTGTCTCTATAAGTTTCTCGGGTTACAAATCTGAAAGTCATTCCGTTTTGGTGCGCTAAAGAAAGGGTGGGATTTTCTTGCCAAGAGTTTTCTAATTCATCTCCTCTGATAATTCCTAGAGTTTCGATGCCAAATTCTTCTCCCAAAGCTGCCGCTGCTGCAATATGATTAGAAAAAGCACCTCCAAAAGTGATAATTTTCCTTTCTGAAACTTCTTTTTCCAAATATTTTTTGACATTGTAAAACATTTTCCAATATTTATTTCCTGAAATTTCGGGATGGGTAAGGTCTTCTCTTTTGATGAAAAGTCTTACTTTTTTTCCGATTGGAATTTCTATAATTGGAATTTTATGTTCGGGTAAATTCATGTTTTTATGCTTTCATTAAAAATCACACTCTGTATTTCCAAAAGCTCCAAATTTTTCTGGTTTCGAGGTAATTTAAATCTTCTTCCATAGCGTAAGCTTCTCTTTCGAAACTGATATTTCGGTAAGCCAAATGTTTGTCTTTTAACTTAAAATACCAATAGTAATATTCTACTACATACCACAAATAAAAGAAAATAATGAGGAGTTCTAATTGCTGACGAATGTGTATTTTTTCATGATTAATGAGTATTTTATTTTCCTTAAACGCTGATTCACGAAGAAAAATGAACGGAAAAATGGTAATTCCGTTGATTCTAGTCTTTCGGAGAAGGCGTAAACTCAAAATAATCATAGAACAAAGATATGAAAAGTTAAAAGGAGCAATTAACACAATGATTTAAAAATATGATTGAATTTTTTGTAATTTTATGGAATGAAATTTGATAAAGAATTAGTAGAAGGCGATGATTTTTATTATAATGAATTAGGCTACAAAGTTTTCACCGAAAGATACCACTTAAAACGCGGTTATTGCTGTAAAAGTGGTTGTAAACATTGTCCTTATGGTTATGATAAAAAGACTGATTCTTTTAAAAAAATTGAGAAAAAACCACATAAATCATAAAAAAATGAAGAAATATTTTTTCCTTTTGTTGGCTTCAGCAGCACTTTTTGTTACGTCTTGTTCACCATTTAATGTGAGAACAGATTATGCTGAAACTGCCAATTTTAGTTCTTATAAAACGTATCAGTTTAGAGTAGATGATTTAAAACTGAATGATTTAGACAAAGACCGTGTTTTAAACGAAGTAGCTAAAAACCTACAAATGAAAGGTTTATCTGCATCTCAAACTCCTGATTTAGTTGTAAACTTGAAAGCTTCTCATAAAAAAGTAGAAGATACCAGAATTGAGCCTAGTTTCGGTGTTTACGGTTGGGGAAGACCTTTTGGATGGGGAGTTGGAATGAGCAGAGCTTGGACTACCGATTACAACAGAGGAAGTTTGATTATTGACATCGTAGATGCTAAAACTGGAAAATTAGTTTGGCAAGGTGTAGGAAGCGGAATCAATGTAGATTCTCCTAAATCTAAACAAAAACAAATTCCAGCGATTGTAGCAGAGATTATGGCCAATTATCCGCCTGTGAAAAAATAAAAATATTTTTAACTTTAATATTATTGTCTAAAAACCTACGGCGCGAGCTTTGCTCGCGCCGTAGGTTTTTCATATTTTAAAACAAAAAAATCGGGAAAATTTCCCGATTTTATAATATCCTAATAGATAAAAATCTATTATTATTCTAAAACTTCTGTAATAGGATTTCCTATGTTTCCACTTGGATTTTCAACTTTCAGCATTTGAGCTAGAGTTGGTGCAATATCAGTCATGTGATATGGTTTTGCACTCTGTCCGTTTTTAACTTTCCAACCCATAAAAATTAATGGAATGTGAGCGTCATAAGAATTCCAAACGCTGTGAGTAGTTCCTTTTTTAGCATAAGTTGGCAACATGCTGTCATGCGTAATGATTTGAATATCACCACTTCTTTGCCAGTTGTAACCATTAATAATTCTCGTTTTTATCGGTTCAGGAATTGCTGCTTCTGCTACTTCTTCTAAATCTACTGCGTACAATACTCTTTTATCTTTATTCAGCAAACCAAGAATCGTTTTCTTTACCTCATCTGCTTCTAATCCTTTTTCCTTGATAACATTTTGATTAAGATAAACTTGGTAATTATCAATTCCTAAAATCAATTTACTTCCTGCATATTTTTTTTCAAGTTCATCATTAAGTGTTTTTTCTAAACCTTCGCCAAAGAAACCTGTTGCCATTTTATTGGCTTGCATATAACCTTCTGAATGTGCAGCACCATGATCTGCAGATAAGAATACCAAATAGTTTCCTTTTCCTACTTTTTTGTCTAACTGCTGGAAAAACGCTTCTAAATCTTGATCTAATCTTAAATAAGTGTCTTCTATTTCTATAGAATTTGGACCAAAAGCATGACCTACATAATCTGTAGAAGCAATATTAATCGTTAAGAAATCTGTAATCTGGTCTTCACCCATTCCGTAACCATTGATAGAAGCTTCTGCCATTTTTAGGGTTAAAGAATTTCCAAAAGGCGTTGTTCTAATCACTCCTTTTTTAGCATCATAATCTTTTGCTAAATTTTCATAAGGAAAAGTAGGCGTTTTAGCACTTCCTAAAAGGCTTTCCCAAGCTACATTATCCTCTGTACTTTCAAAATATTCTGAGATAGGAAGTAATGTTTTCCAACCTTTTGAAACTAATTTTTTACCGTTTTCTTCTTTGTTAAATTCATTCAACCACTGTGGTAATTCTTTCAAATAATAATCAGAAGTGATGAAATTCCCCGTGGTTTCATCAAACCAAAAAGCCGCAGTAGGATTATGACCTGCTGGTAAAATAGAAGCTCTGTCTTTTAATGAAACGCCAACTACTTTTGAACGAAAATTGGTTGCAATTCCTAACTGGTCTGTAATGGTAGTACTCCAAAGATTTCTAGGAGAATGCTGACCTATTTTTTTAGCTTCTGTTCCTACAGCATTTACTGTTTCATCTGTGGTACAGTAAACATTTTTACCTGTTTCTTTATCAGTCCAGTCGTTTCCAGCAATTCCATGAATCGATGGAACAGAACCTGTATAAATAGAAGTATGACCTAATGCAGTAACCGTAGGAATATAATCAATCATCACATTATTAAAACTGTAGCCTTCATTTAATAATCTTTTGAAGCCACCGTTTCCGTATTTTGCTTGATATTTATATAAGAAATCCCAACGCATCTGGTCTACTACAATTCCTACCACCAATTTTGGTCTTTCTACACCATCATTGTATTGAGTATTTTTATTTTTTTGTGCATCTACAGATAACAAAGCCAATGTTACTAATGCAAGAGTGCTAATTTTTCTAAGCATTTTTCTAGAAATTTTAATTTAGGCAAATTTAAAGGTTTTTATTTTAGCTAAAGTTTAATTTTACATTAAAAATTAAACCGTTTGACTTCACAAAAAAACGCACCTAAAAGATGCGTTTCATTTATTTCAAAAAAAGATTTTTTTAGAATTTTAAATCTCCGTTTACTTCTCTTACCGCTGCTGCTGCAGTTGCAAATTTTTCTTTTTCTGCTTCAGTCAATTCAATTTCTACGATTTTTTCTACTCCATTTTTACCGATAATCGCAGGAACACCTAAACAAATGTCAGATTGTCCGTATTCTCCGTCTAACATAAGTGAACAAGGAATCATTTTCTTTTGGTCACAAGCAATTGCTTGAACCATTACAGAAACTGCTGCACCTGGTGCATACCAAGCTGAAGTTCCTAATAATTTAGTTAATGTAGCACCTCCTACTTTAGTTTCTTCTACTACATACGCTTGTTGTTCTTCAGATAAGAAAGAAGTTACAGGAACACCATTTCTAGTTGCTTTAGACAATAAAGGAAGCATACCTGTATCTGAGTGTGCTGCAATTACCATTCCGTCTACATCAGAAATTGGAGCTTCTAAAGCTTCTGCTAATCTGTACTTGAATCTTGCAGAATCTAGAGCACCTCCCATTCCAATGATTTTATGTTTTGGTAAACCAGAAGTTTTGTGAACTAGGTAAGCCATAGTATCCATTGGGTTAGAAACCACGATAATGGTTACATTAGGAGAATGTTTTACTAAGTTAGCCGTTACATCTTTTACAATTCCTGCATTGATACCGATTAACTCTTCTCTAGTCATTCCTGGTTTTCTAGGAATACCAGAAGTAATTACCGCTACATCTGAACCGGCAGTTTTACTATAATCACCAGTTGTTCCCGTAATTTTAGTATCAAAACCATTCAAAGAAGCAGTTTGCATTAAATCCATTGCTTTACCTTCAGCAAAACCTTCTTTAATATCTACTAAAACTACTTCTGAACAGAAGTTTTTCATAGCAATATATTCTGCGCAAGATGCACCTACAGCTCCTGCTCCAACTACAGTTACTTTCATTTTTTTATTTTTTAAAGTTTAAAATTAAGTTGCTCAAATTTAATGATTATTTGAGGATTAGACAATTTTCTTGATATGAATTAAATCCTAATTTTAAAATTTTTCAATCGTGTAAATAGATGTAAAAATTACCATAAATCAAGGACAAAAACAGAGACATTGCTTACCTTTGTTTTAAATTTTGAAGGATGGAAAATTTTTTGAAGCATTTACAAGACGGATATTCTAACAGAAAATATGATTTAGACAAAAAGAAAATCGAAACCTTTATCGATGATTTTTTCAGATTCGTGTTTTTTCTAGAGCTTCAAAGATGTGCTTCAGAAGATGAAATCGCCAATAGATTACAACAATTTAAAATAGATTTTATCAAGATTCTGTATTCTGTTTTTGATGACAAAGAAAAAGCCACAGCATGTGGAGAATATTTTTTTACCAAATTCCCAGAAATCTATAAAACTTTAGAAAAAGACGCTGCTTTTGCACTAGAAAATGACCCAGCTGCAACCTCTGTAGAAGAAGTCACTTTTTCTTATCCCGGTTTTTATGCAATTACGATTTACAGATTGGCTCACGAATTGCAACTGGAAAAAATTCCGTTGATTCCTAGAATTTGGACAGAATTGGCGCACAGCAAAACAGGAATAGACATTCATCCAGGAGCTACCATTGGTTCGCCATTCTTCATCGATCATGGTACGGGAATTGTAATAGGTGAAACCTCAGAAATTGGAAATGGTGTGAAAATTTATCAAGGAGTTACTTTGGGAGCGCTTTCTGTTTCTAAAGAAATTGCCAATACCAAAAGACATCCTACCATAGAAAACGGTGTAGTTATTTATGCGAATGCTACCATTTTAGGAGGAGAAACCGTGATTGGCGAGAACAGCATCATCGGTGGAAACGTTTGGATTACAGACAGCCTACCGAAAAATTCGGTGGTTTTTCACAAAGGTCAAGTTACGGTGAGAAATAAATTTCCAGGTGATGAACCGATTAACTACTTTATTTGAGGTAAAGGCTAAGGTTGAGGTTGAGGTAAAGGTAAAGGTAGAGGTAGAGATAAGTAAAAACTGAATTTAATTAAGATAACGAAACTTGCAGCCCGACTTGAACGGAGCTCTTTTTAAAATTTTTTGGCTCTCTCCTTTAGGAGAGTTAACGAGGGGAAAATTTTAAAAAAGCGGGAGTGGAAGGCGGTAAAGCTGCCCAAATTAATAATATTTAAAATTTAAAAATATGAAAGTTAATAATGTACTAGAAGTGATTGGCAACACTCCTTTGGTAAAATTAAATAAGATTTTCGGGAGTGATGTAGAAGTGTGGATGAAACTAGAACGCCAAAATCCTGGTGGAAGCATCAAAGACAGAATTGCTCTTGCGATGATAGAAACGGCGGAAAAAGAAGGAAAAATTAATAAAGATACCTTGATTATAGAACCTACTTCGGGAAACACAGGTGTAGGTTTGGCAATGGTTTGCGCGGTAAAAGGTTACAAATTAGTTTTGGTAATGCCAGAATCTATGTCTGTAGAGCGCAGAAAACTCATGTCTGCTTATGGCGCTGAATTTGTTTTAACTCCAAGAGAATTAGGAACGAATGGAGCGGTGAAAAAAGCCTACGAATTGGCTTCTACAATTGAAAATTCATGGATTCCACAGCAATTTGAAAATGATGCAAATCCAGAAATTCATAAAAATACCACTGCTCAAGAAATTTTGGCAGATTTCCCAGAAGGATTTGACTTTGTGATTACAGGTGTGGGAACTGGCGGTCATATTACAGGCGTAACCGAAGTTCTGAAAGAAAAATTCCCGAATCTGAAAAGTTATGCCGTAGAACCTACAGATTCACCTGTTTTAAGTGGTGGAAATCCTGGTCCGCATCCTTTGCAAGGAATTGGCGCTGGTTTTGTACCAAAAGTTTTGAATTCTGAAATCCTAGAGGGTGTAATTCAAGTAGAAAAAGCAGAAGCTTTTGATTTTGCTAGAAAATTAGCTGCTCAAGAAGGAATTTTAGCAGGAATTTCTACTGGTGCTTCTCTTGCTGCAATTGCGAAGAAATTGCCAGAATTACCAAAAGGCGCTAAAGTTTTGACCTTTAATTATGACACTGGTGAAAGATATTGGTCAGTTCCAGATTTGTTTCAAGAAAATGAATCTGAATTGAAATAAATTGAAAACGCTCCAAAAATTTGGAGCGTTTTTTTTGTCTCTCGCTGATTTTGCAGATTAAGCCGATGTTTTTTAAAATTAATTAACCGCAAAAGAGACAAAAGAAAAGATTGAAATAAAGAAGTTCAAAAGGACAAAAAAGTAAATTTTTGTCCTTTATTTTTTAAACTCTAGCTTATTATACTGATGAAAATTTTTTTTAAAATCTGCTAAATTTGCTAAATCAGCGAGATATTTTTTTTTAGTTTTCTTCTTCGAAGTACAGCATATAATATTTCCCGTTTTCGTCTTGTCCTTGTTGGATGAGTTTTCGGTCTCCGTGAATGTAAATATGGAAGTTTTTGTCTAGTTTAATAACGCTTTTTAAAATTCTAGCGTTTTTCTTAACTGCTGCATCATTGATGGCAAATTCGTCTGACAAAGCATAATCTCTTTCGTCTTCGTATTGTGTTTTGAAGGCATTAAAACTTTGGATGACTTCTTGGTCTTTCAAAACTTCTCCTGTGAATTCTTCCATCTTAAATTCTTCTTTTTCTTTGAAAAAACTCAACGATTTATTCAAGAAATCTGCTTGGTCGGCTTTGGTGATTTCAAATTCCTGCGGAAGTTGTTTCGTGATGTATTCTTTGTAAAGCGTAAGCGTTTCTTGCGTCTCAAAATATTCGTCTTGACGCTGACGAACCTGTAAGAAATCGTCCATCCAATAACTGGTTTCTGCTCTACTCGTTCCGTCAATAATAGACATGAGATAGCCTTGTTCTTTATTGGTATTGTAAATCAAGCAACCTTTGTCTACTTTATTCAAATTGATTCCCTGTAAGGTTTCTAACTCAAAGTTTTCATTTTTGGTAGAAACTTTCAGAAAAGTGTCTTTATTTTCGGATTTAAAAAGTCCAACTGCGTCATATCTTTCGCCTTTTACGATGCAATCTTTGAAAAAGCAAACGTAGAATTCTCCACCTTTGGTTCTAGGATTGGTAGAATGTTCGTACAGCAGTTTTGCCAATTTTTTGGATTGGTTTTCTAACAATTCTGGTTGTTCAAAAATCTCTGAAACGTAAGTAAACACTTCGTTATTCTCGATATTAGAACTATGGAAAAACTCGAAAAAGATTTCGGGTTTAAAATTTTTAAGGAAATAATCTTTGAGTAATGCTTTCATCTCATCTGTGATGAAAACTTCTGAATCTGTGGTTACCAAAGCTTCTTGATGCGTTTGGTTTCCTACGTAATTGATGCAAAGATGTTCTAGTGTGGTTTCTTCTGTGAAAATCATGCTGCGAAAATAGGGAAATTTACGGAGATTTTTTCGCGGCCCGGCGAAAGCGGAGCTCTTTTTTCTGTCTGATGGCGGTTTCAAATTTCTAAAAATATTGAAAGAATTACTGCTCGTTAGGTTTATTCTGCTCATTATGACAGAAAAAAAGCGGGAGCTGTAGACGGAAATGCCGCCCAAATAAAAACAAAAAAAATCCCCCTTGAAAAACCGGCAACAAATCTACTACTCTACTCACTAAATTTTTTAAAAACGGAGCATCTTCGGGAAACATATTTGCCAATTCATTTAATCTTGCCACTTCAAAACTCTGATTATATGTGACAATATTTCCATCGGTTCCGAAATCTTGCTTGAGTTGCTCTACCAATAATTTCAGTGGATTTTTACCATTAGAAAAATCTTCAGGATGGGCTAAAAATTCTTTGTGTGAAAGTTTGCCATCTTCTTCTAAAATATGTAATGAATACTGAAACGGAACTTGCTGATAAGGTCTCGTTCCGTCCAGAACAGGAATGGCAGGAAAAACAGTTTCAAAATCAAAGAAATATAAGGGAAACTGCCAAGAAGAAATCATATTCTTAATGGCTTCTTTATTGATGTACTGCTCTTGATTTCTCAATCCTTTTCTTTGTAAATGTTGAAAATGCGTAAGCGGAAAATCATCTTCTATATCTTCAATTTTCAGAATTCCTTGCTCATATAATTCCCATGCTTTATTGCCACCACGATACAATTCAAAAACAGAATTTTCGGGAATGTCTTTCCAACAATGATGTACGAAATCACAAGCAAAAGGAGACGAACAATGTTCACCGATGGAAACATTGGGTTCCTGTTTATTTTCTAACATTACAAGTAATCTTTCCAAATTTTCTTCTACCCAAGTTTGTTTAGACAAAACTTTATCTGTAATATCTTCCAAATGAAAAAATTCATCTGTTAACTCACCATTTTTAATGTACTGATTGTTAATGTGCATCAGAAAAAACTTATCTGGTGCATAACCCGCTTCTTTCATCACAAAATATTGCAATGATGCATCGGTAAGATGATAATCTTTGACAGAAGTACTGTTTTTTACTTCTATTGCCCAAACTTCACTATTCATTCGATGTAAAATATCAAGCATACAAAGTGCATTTTTAGCGGTAAAAGTAGCTTCGTAGATGGTTTCTACCTCTTCTGCAATCCATAGTTTGGTTTTTTCAATGGAAGGAGAAAAATCCGAAAAATCTTCTGGAGTAGCATCTTTACCATTAGGAAATCTATTTTGTGCCAAATTTCCTATCTGATGTCCTAGGTCAAAAATTGCTTGAGTTTGTTCATCAGTAGGCAGTTGTAAGTCTTTTCGGTAATAGGAATACCAAAGTTTTTTTTCGCATTGTACGCCAGAAACGAAACGAGATTTAGAAAGTGTTTTCATGGTTATTGGTAAATGTTGGATGTTAAATGATTAGTTTATTTTTTAGCAATTACAAAAAATTCTTGAGCATGATTTCTACTTCTTCTTTCATTTCCTTTTTGAAAGATTCTGGAGCCAGAATTTGCACCCGTTTTCCGTAAGAGAGAATTTCTCTTTGGAAATCATAAGTAGGTACTACAAAAACTTTAAAAACCGTCTCGTTTTCATCTTCAGAAATGATGGTTTGTGAATGATGCAGTGGCAAAGCTTTTACATAATTGGCTTGTTCATTATCAAACTTCAATAGAATTTCTTGAGGCAAAGCTCCGTCTGCACTGATGATACCGAAAGAATTTTTGTACGTTTCTTCTATATTAATTTCTTCTCTTGTAAAACTTGCTGTGGTAATATCTAGGTCAGAAATACGGTCTAAACCAAAGGTTTTCAAGAAAAAAGAACCATCTTTTGATTTGTAATCTGCAGCCAAAAGATACCATCTGTTTTTAAATTCTTTCAACGCATAAGGCGTTACTACTTTGGAAGATTTTTCGTTTTCCCAAAATTTTTGGTAACTGAAGGTGATGACTTTTTTCTGAGTAATGGCATGCACAATTCCGTTTAAATATTCAAAACCTCTGGCTCTTCTTGGCTCGAAGAACATGACGTCTGTTTTATCTTGAGTTTCACGATAGGCTTGTACCAAAAGCAATTGGTCAAAAACACTTTCCTGAGAAAGTTCTAGTTCTTCTTGCTCTATGAAATGTACATTTCGCTTTCTAGAAAATGAAATCTGTATCCCAAAAACATCTGCAATGGCAACTTTGTCTCGCTGAAAAGTGCGTTCTGTAAATTTAAGCGTGAGACCTTTTTCTTGAAATTTATCTTCTAAAAAATCAGAAATTTCTTCGTAAGATGCGCCTCTTTCTTTTCTTCTTCTTAATAATTGTTCTATTAAAACTAAGCGAAGCATTTGTTCATTTTTGGCCATGAGATTTGGTTTTTAGATTCATTATTTTTTTCTATGAACCAAAGTTAAGCAAACAGAACGTCAATTTAAGTCGTTTTAATACAAGTTGTGATTTTTTTCTCTTCCACGAGTTTATCATTCAAAAAACACTTCTTATTGGCTTCTGTATAACCATCGGATAGAAATCTATATTGAAATAACTGACTGTTAAATCCTTTTTCGTCATCAAATTCTTGGAGTAACAATTTCCCTTCTTCATCAAAATTTTTAAACGCTTTTCTTTTTTTAGCTCCTAGAAAATAAAAATCACAATCAAATGAATGAGAAAATCTCCTTTCGGAATAGACACAGTCATTAATTTTCAAAATTTGAGCTTTTACATTCTGTTTTTTATCTGTGATGATGATTTCTTCAAAATCATTTTCTTTTTTGATAAAAGGAGTCTTCAACCAACCATCGGGAAGCTGACCTTTCCAAAAATATTTATAAAAACACAACTGACCTTTTTCCTCTAATGAAAAATGATGAAAGGTTTGTTCATAGAAAATACTGTTTAGGAAAAATAGAGATTTTGGTCTTCTATAAGTCTCACAATTTGTCACTTTTCCTTTTTCATCATAGAGGGTAATGGTGTAATCTTCCGTTTCGTTTTCGATCTTATTGGATTCAAAAAGATAAAAAATATTTCCATTTTCAAATCGTTTTTCTTTGACAATTTTTTGGTTTCCATCTAGCCAAACTTCCCGAAAATCATCCTTATAATAAGTTAAACGTTCCGAAATTTCTAGAACTTCATCTATCTGAAAATCTGGCTCATATTCTAAAATATCTAAGTGATGATAGTTGAAAAAATTCATGGTATTGGATTTTTTTAATTTTAATGAAGTCTATATTTCTTGGCAAAGAAAAAGCCTTACTCAGACAAAGTAAGACTTGGAGAAAAATTTTTATTTATGAACAATAATTTTAATTAGCGTTTAATTTTTCATTCCAATTTCTCTATTTTAAAATTATGAAGATTAATGGAAAGTGGACTGCAAACTGTATCATATTTTTGCTCAACCGCAACAGCTATTTTAATCCTGTCGTCTAATAAAAGTAGAGGATTATTTTGCGCAATACACTCTACTTTCACTACCCAATTCTTTTTGAGAATCGTAGAAAAAGTATTCAAATCTCTTATCGTAGTGAATCGATATTGTGGCATATTTTGAATAAAAACAGTTCTTAAACTCTGAAATTGACCCAATTTCCCGAAAGTGGATTCAGCGAATCATAAAAACCATTATCGGTAAAAATTACCATCAGATTTTTAGAACTCAACAAATAATGAATGGTAGCTTCGAAACTTTTAAATGAAGTAAAGTTCTTTGCAGTAGTTCTTTTAATCAATAATTCTTTTCTGTTTTCTGGATTAATTTTAAATGTAAATCCGTTAAATTCTACAATTTGTGCCATAACTTTTTTTTAACAAAGAAAGCCAGAAGAAAAGTCAAAAGAAGTCGTTTGAAAATTCATGGCGTTTAATTTTAATAAAAACTTCACAAAAAAAATCCCAACCATTACTGATTGGGATTTGATATTAATATTTATCGTGATTTATTTCACTTCTTCAAAAATAACGATATATGAAAATCAATTAGTTATGATTTTATGGTACAAATATGGGTTATAAAAATTCACTAGAAAAACTCCAATTTGAAAAGTAACATCCTGTACATCATCACCTTACAATTCAAATTTAAGACTTTTTTTACAATACCAAAATTATGTAAAAATTTCAGGAAATCTTCTGCGAAAAATATTTTTCCTTTAGAAGATTTCACAATCTCAATTTCTATCTGATTATGAATATTTTACACTTATTTTTTAAATTATAATTGTCACAAATATTTACTAAATTTGTGACAATTATAACCTATCTTTATTACTCTGCTATCACTACCACATCAAACTCCTTACATTTTCTCTTTTCTTGAAGATATTCTGCAATGTCGTATCTTCTTGTGCTTTTTTGCCACATATCTAAGCCTCTGCCAAGAAGTATTTTCCAGCCAATGTTGGTATGGATATAGCGGTCGTGAGCAGATTCTTTGAATTCATATTCAAATTCTATATTCATTTCGGATAAAGAATCTTTTATTTCTTCAAAGTTTGCTATTGATGTTTCTTGATATTCAGTGTCATTCCACGTAACAAGTTTAATTTTAATACTTTCGGCATCTTGATTCTTTTTGTAAATAAGAGAGCACAATTCCATAAAGTTTTTAAATTGATGTGGCAATCTGATGTACGGATCTTGGATCAAAAAATCGGTTGCACTTTCTAAAAAATGACCAAACAATCTTTCGTAAGAAATATTCGTTTGGTTTTCTCGAATATGCTTTGAGAAACTCGTCAATGATTTTGGTTTCTCATTAATTTCTTTATTTGATTGTATTTCAATGTTTTTTTCAGTGGTTGGATTTTCAGATGCTGATTGGTCAGCAATTGCTTCTGTTTTTGTTTCGCCGTATTCGATTTCTTCTAACGTTTGCACTTCAAATTTTTGATTGACCTCATCTGTATATAAAAAATATACAGGATCATCTTTAAAAGTTTCATCCATTTTAAGCAACTGATCTTTCACACGTTTGCGACACTCAATTGCAAAATCAAGAATTGTTTTCACGTCTTCTTTGGTCATTGCTAAATCTGGAAAAATAATTTTCACCAAGCCTGAAAATGTCTTCTCAATCGCTGTTTTATCTCTAGTTGTAATGGAATTGGATAAGGTGAAATATTGCTGATACAATTTACTATGATCTTCTTTTCTTAGAGATTTTAGAACTTCCGCTATATAATCTACAATAAATCCAAAGTTATCCGTAAAGAGCTCATTTCGTAATTTTGAAACTTCCCAACCTGGAATATAAGCGTGAATACGATCCAGAAAAGCCGTATCGTGATAGTCTTTTGGCAACGCATCAAACAAATGACTGTGCTTCATCATATACGGTACCGAATGATCTGTATTGCCTACAAAAACCATTGACGCTTCTGCCTGATAAACATCTGTACCTCGGGAAAAAGATTTGTTTGCCATATAGTTTTTCATAATATCCACCAAACCTCTATCTACTTTCTTGGTTTTTCCTGCAAATTCATCGTAAGCGATTACGTCCCAATAACCTACCAAACCAATAGCTCCGTTTGAATTATTCACAAACAATTTTGCTTTGGAAATTTCTCCTCCAGAAATTAAGATTCCGTGTGGAGAAAGCTCAGAAAAAATATGTGATTTCCCTGTTCCTTTCGGACCCAGTTCTATTAAATTATAATTGTTTTCTGTAAACGGAATCAATCTGGATAGCTGAATAAACTTGGATCTTGTTGAAAATTCTTCTGGATTTAACCCAATAGATTGCATCAATAAATCCATCCATTCATCTGTGGTAAAATAGGAACGTTGGGTTTTGTATTCCTCAATATCAACATTGGCAATCTGAATGGGCTTTACGCTTTCTATGATCCAAGGCAAAGTGTTTTTTTCTTCCACTGCCATATATGCCATATTAATGAGCGACCAAACACCTTCGGAAAGTAACTTTGGATTGGCTTTTACAACAGCATCATTGATGGGAATGTTATTCAAACCCAAATTACTAAAACGTGCTTCGTAGCGATCTTCCTTATCATTTAGCTTTACTGAAATTTTATCAATAATTCTATGATTTCCTTTCTCCCTTATTTTAGATTTGACAACTTCTGCCTCATCACGATGTACGAAATGATTGCTCAAAATTCCCTTAACTTTTTCGATGCCAATACCGATGATTTCTTCATCGTTGGTAGAACAGTGTTGCCCTAAAAGATATTCCAGCACATAAGAAGGTACAACTGCGTTACCTTTCAGAAATTTTGTAAGGTCTTTTCTTACTACTTTACCTTCAAAATGGGAGATTATTTTTTGGTCTAATGCTTTCATAATTACAGTTGTTTAATCAAAATTATCTATTTCTTCTAGTAAATTGATTTTGAGTAAATCATTTGATAAGGGATTCAATTTATCTTCTTTATCATACACTTTCACGTATCCTATTTTCATTTTTGAGCCTTTTGAGCTCAACTCCATTCTTACTTCAAAACTTCTTTCTACAGGCAATTCACTGGTTAAATTCAAAGTAACTTCTTCTATGTTTGAAATAATAGTACCATCAATATCATATATGGCTATTCGTAAAACTCTGGATTTATGGTTATTGCCAATCGGTTCTAGCTGCAAGAAATTTAACTTAAAAACACTTGTAGAAACTGATTTTACGGAATCTATTCTTTTGAAATTCACTTTTTTTGCCAAATTTCTACGGTTTCTGTACAATTGAAGAACAGGTACAATTACTTCCTGTAAAGCACTTCCACCGTGTACAAATTGCTTTCCTATATTTCCTTTTTTCTTAAATCTGTTGATAGCTTTTGGAAGAACTACCTGTACCTCCGAAACTATATTGGTAGTAGCAGATAGCGGAAATTGATATGTGTCTTCAAATTTGTTTGTATCTGTAGTAAGGCAAAATCGGGTATGATCTTTCAATGTATTCTTCAAACTAGGTAATTGCTGTGATGTAGCCTCCGAAATCTTTTTATAATTGAATAAAAAGCCATGATCCGCAGTAACCAATACATTATAAACATTGAAGCTTCCGTATAATTTTCTGATCAATAATTTTAACTGAGTGATGCATTGTTCTGCCGACTCAAAAGTGTAATATTCTGAGCCTTGCTTGTCGCCAATTGCATCCATCCAATTATGGTAAACATATACCGTTTGTTTATCTCTGAGATACGTTCTTCCTTCTTCTGTTGTGAATTTTGAAAACGTAGCATAATCTATTACGCCAGAATTTCTTTCTTTCAGTTTTAAAATTTGTTCCCGATTGGTACTCACGGTTTTGATTCCTGCAATGCTATAGTCTATTGCATCGTCGATAACGATGGCTTCAATTTTTTGGTTGGGCAACAGGTTGCTCATTCCCAAATTGGTGTACGTAGGAATAGAAGCCAACATTGCCGAACAGGTGATGTTGTTATCGGATTCTACCAACAATTCGTTCATCAATTCTATGCCTAATTCGTAGCGAAAGGCATCGGAAATGATCACCACCTTTTTGTTGGTAATGGGTTCAACAAAATCTTGATGAAAATTGAATTGTTTAGCGGTCGTTAATTTTCCAAAATCAAAACCAATTTCATCTAAACTTTTTACCCAAGGATTATTGAGATCAATTAAATACTGATCGTAGGTTTTATTGAGTTCTGCAAATACGGTTTCATAATCGGGTAACATTTCTTCCGAAAATTGTTGATACGCTGTAAATGCCAATCTGTAAAACCCATCCAATTTATACAATTCCTTTTCGTAGCGATGGATATATTCTTGAGGTTTATTAAAAACAAAGTCGGAATACCGGCGAATCATTTCAAAAAACCGAGCGGTATTGAATATAAAACGTACTTTTTGTTCATAGCCTTCATATTGTTCTAAATTATTGTTAAAAGAAGCGTACTGCGATACTACTTCTGAAGGATTGCTCAAAATTTCGTTCAGCGAATTACTCAATAATGACTGCACGCTTTTCTTTGTTCGGATACCGTATTCTTGTGCAGAACCGTACCATTCGTATATTTTTTCTTCGTTAATGCTTGCTCCTAATTCATCGAAAATGGCTTCAAAATGCAGGGATTTGTTTTTATCATCTTGCCAATCTTTAAAAAAATTGGTGATTTTTATTTTCGCAGTGTCGTCTTTTATTTTTAATGTTTTATACAGATCCATTGGTTCTGCTTCGGCAATGGGAGCAGTAAGCATATTATATTTCAATTGCAACCAAAGATTTTTCAGGGTTTCGAAACGAAGGTCTTCTACCTCTATACTTAACAGTTGTGCTATGTTTAGTTTTACTGTTTCGTCTAATCCTGCATTTACCAATACCTGTTGCTTCTTTTCCCAAGCCGTTTGTCCTTCTTGTAAAATTTCAAAAATACGAATCAGGTTAAAAGCGATATTGCCTGTTTTCTTTTCATCTAAAATAATAGAAACAACAGCGGTATATAATTTGCCAATTTCAAAAGGATTGTTGGTTAGAGCAGGTAATATTTTCGACTGGTTTTTCTTCGCTTTTATCCATTTTTTCACCTTGCTTACATTCTCTCTTTGCTGAAGCGGTATTTTGTATTGTTGCAGCAAGTCCGAGATTTCGTCCATTGCCAGAATGTTCCCTGCCAATAATAAATCGGTGAGCGGATAATTTATATATTCTTTCTCTTTTGGTTCTTCAGAAAGGTGGTACAACAATATCTTATCTTCTTTTTCTTTAAACTCTACCGCGTGTTTTACCGCAAAAAAATTACGATTTACAGTTACTATTTTAAAATCGGATTGATCGTAGCTCATCAATTCTTCCTCGTATTCTTTATCTGCATCAAAGAAGAACAAAATGGGATAATCAATCTCCGTAAATTTTTGTTTTATTTTTTCTACAATCATTTTAATTCTTTTATTAAAACGTTATCTATAGCGGTCATCTTTTCTGTATCTACTTTGTAAGTGGCTGCATATTGACGCCACTTTTTCACTAAAGCAATGCAGTCATTAATTATTTTTTCAGGAAATCTAATAGAATTTTGTTCTGCAATTTCCAATAAATCTTTACGAGTAAAATCTTTTCTTTTCCCGTTGATGCTCAGATTATGTTGGCTTACCCAAACACTTCCCGGACGATAGGCGAAACAAATATCGTAGGCTGGAGAGAGTTTCCATTTTCCTGTTTTATCCATAAGAAAAGCGAAATTTTTGGTATGATCGTCGCAGTTTCTGGCAATTATATTAAAAATCATTCTTTTGTACATTTGCTCAGCCTCTGCATAAGTAAGTTTTAGCTGACGCATTGTTTGGAAAACTTGTTCGTAACTGTAGGATGTAATATTGGCATAATCATAATGTTGAATAGCACAAAGCGTTTGCGAATGTACTTTATCTCCATCTTTACGATCAAAACGCTTGGTCATAAAATGCACCCTACCATTTTCTTCAATTAAACGAGATTCCATCATATCAATGCCGAAATCTGTAGCCATTTTATAATACGCCATTTCTATTTTTCCATATCCTTTAGAAGCACCAAACTGTACGTCGCTTATTTCATCAAATTTAATCAACCAATGTTCAAATCCTTCATCGGCTAAAGTTTGTCCAGATCTTATCTGGCCAGTTTTTTCGTTGTATGCGATAATCGCTTTCGGTCGGGCTCCACCAGCTGAAGTTCCCATTTTCAAAATATCCATCATCACATCTTCCATCTTGCCTGAAGTTTGAATTTGAATATCTTCTTTTTTTTCTAAAAGCGCCTTAGTAACTTCTATCAAATCGCTTAATTCTACATCATAAGAACTGGATTCTTTAGAAATAACGGGTTCAAACTCCAATGCTCCCATCCCTCGTTTTCCTATAAAACAAAGCAGCTCTACAGGATTTAAGGAATTGTCTGGTCGGCCTTGTCTTGCGAGCCAAGCATTAATTAAATCTTTACCGTAACGATCAGGAAGTGCATCTGCCAATAATCCGGGCAAGCCTTTGAACGTTTCATTATCTCTTAACTCAGGAAAAGTATAAATTCTACCGCTGTTTGGCATTTTCAAAGGAGCTAAAGCCCACTTTTCTAAGGGAAATTTAAGATCATATTCAAAACTTGCTAATTCTGTATCTGGATTCCAAGCTATTGCTCCTACCCGTTTTCCCCAAATATTTACAAATGCTGTAGTTACCATCCCAAATCTTCTTTATCTTTATTATTGTTACGACTAGAAGCACGTTGTCTCGGCTTATTTTCTCCTTTTGCCAATTGTAATGGGCTTATTTCTTCTGGCAACTGAAAGTTTTTTAAAACATACAGAGCATCCAAAATTCGAAGAATTTTAATTAAATTCAGTAGAGAAATATTTTCACCACGTTCGATTAAACTCAATGTAGAACGACTGATGGCGGCATCTTTTGCCAAATCTTGCTGGGTTCGTTCCTGCTGAATGCGTATTTGCTGTATAAAGTTTCCGATATTTTGCAATACCGCTTTATCAGAATACAAATTAATGTTTGAAATATCATTCATAAAACTTATTTTCACAAACCAACGAATGATAAATCATTCATTAATTTTAAAATCTAATTATAACGCTAATGTACAAAAAATAACGCACAAACTATAAAAAATATTGTTTATGCGTTAATTATCAGTCGTTATTCTAAATCACTGCCACAGCTCCCGTAAACTTGGCATAGTTTACCGTTACCCCATCATCTAAATCAAAAGTGATTTGCAGATCTGCCAATTGCTTTAAAACTTCATTATACTCTTTGAGCTCTATCATTTGTTTTTGAAGGTTTTCAAAGATTTTGAGTTCTGGTTTGGAGAGATTGGCTTCGTTTTCCTTCAAAGCTTCGTATTGATTGCGAAGGTATTCCTGATGCGGATGCAGATAGTTTCGCATTATCTTTTGTACGGTGTAGCCATCCATACGGTGCATATACACCAACACGCGGAAGGCTGCGTTTTGTGGTTTTTTAGGATTGGAAGAAAACAACCAATAGATCGGTTTTTTCTTGTATTGCGTGCCAGAAATATGGTAAGGCCAGAATTTCTCGGTCATCCATTTATCCAGCTTCATTCCCAGTGCATCGTCTATAAAATTGAGGTTTTGGATGTGGCTTTGGTCTCCGTAAATGCGGTGCAGTAAATCTTCTATCCTTTTTACGGCATCATCCGGGAAAGCACAAGCAGCTCCCATTAACGGTAAAATAGCATCTTCATCTATCGTAAAAGGGAAAGGCAATGCGGCATCTGAAACTTCATAGGTTGCCAATTCTTCTTCGGTTGCATCGGGATGGGCAATGTGTAAGCCTTTTTTGTCTAAACGGTAACGCCCAAGCATACAACCTACCAAATACGACAGCAACTGACTAATAACCACATCTTTCTGAATAGGCAACACCACATTTTCTCCCGCTCTGAAAGCTGGTTCTAAAGCGGCAAGATCCTCTGCTTTTAGCTCATCTTGCAGAATGGTAATATCTTTAAGAGCAACTTCTGGCGTAAGCTCTTCCTGCAAACCGTAAATATCTATAAAAATACGGTTGAGTTCTTCTTCGTTGCTGTGCAGTTGGAAAAAATCTTGACTTACCTTTTCTTGCCAAGTTTGATATGCCAATGACAGCGATGTCTGTTGCTGTGCCAACAAAGGATTCTGCTCAAAATCCCAAGACGTTTCTCGGGAATCCCAGTCGGTTTTGGAGATATTAATGGAGTAATCACATTTTTTTTCAATTAAAAATTTATTGTTATTTCTTATAAAAGGCAACAAAGAAACTACTCCACTACTAAAATTTAAAGTTGGATTTAGTAATAATAAAAAGTTTTTTGAAATTTTTGAATTTAAAAATGCAATAAATTGTTTTAACTCGTTTTCCTCGTTATCAAAAATACAATGTGAACTTACATCAAAAATATTACCTTCAGGCATATATCGACAACCATATGAACCTGAACTTATTAATGACCAAGTACCTGCTTGCTTAAAATAATATTGTCTCGATGGCAATCTATTACCTAAGTTTGATAATGCTTCAAAATTTTCTTTATCAAATTTTATAGTATTGCTTAAATTTCCATACCATTTTCTAAAATAACCACCTTTAACATAAGTTGAATATTTCTTTTTAGAAGATTCTACAGAAGATAAATCTTTTGAATTAAATTCAATATCTTTAATAGAAGGCTCAAACCATTCCCTAACAAATCTCTCGTTATCACCGCTAGCCATTCCTTGCTTTAAATCAGTTATATCTCCTAAAAATGATTTTTTAAGAAAAATCTCCATCACCCTCTCACTCACCCAAAACGCAATTGGGCTTCCTGGTATTTTTTCAAAATTGGATTGGGGAATTCTAGCAAATCTTCCATTATCTTTCTTTGGGAATACATAAGGAACATTAGGGATTCTATCAACATCATCAATTGTCAGGTAAGAATATTCACCAATCTTTACTTTTTTACTTCTTTCTAAAATTAACATGGCTGTTCCAAAAGCAATCCCTAAAATATGCCATCCAAAATGTCCTAATCCTACTATCGAATATTTATCAATAATATGAGTTCTTAGCTTTTCATAAGAAGAAAGAAACATCCAAGACTCCATAGTTATACAGCCCATTCTTGCATTATCTTTCACCATATCCATCATTTTCTCCATAAATACTGCAAATAAATCAGATTTGGATCTTGGATAATTTTTATCAAGATAATTCTTCAATTCGCCATTCATCGATTTTTGTCCCATATATGGCGGGTTGGCAACTACAGCAGCATATTGTTGGGTTAATACCAAAATAACTTCTATGTATGGTTTTAGATGTGCCCAAATAGATTGTTGCTCAATATCCAATGTTCCTGCTTTGTATTGAGTTTGCCAATCTGCATATTGTTTTTTTACCACTGCAATGGCTTCTTCAGGTAAAGAAAGCTGAAGTGCAGAACCTATGTTTTTACCTTGTCGTAAAAGATCTACGGCTTGGTAAATTTCTTTAACATATTGGTTTTGGCTAAATTGGGCAATTTCCTCGGTTACAAATCCGTGTTCTTCAGGAAAAGCATATACGTGTGGTAACACTTCCAACGTATTGGTTAGCAAAACTTTTCCTTCTCCAGTTGCAGCCGCTTCCAATTGCTGTGCTGCTTTCAACAATACTGCAAAACGAGACAATTGCATCGCACGATCATCCAAATCCAATCCGTACAAATTGTTTTTCAAAATGCTTTCTACGGCTTGTTTGGCACCGTACCCTTGTTCGCGGTACATTTTGTAGAGCCACTCAAAACCCGTGACCAAAATATGTCCCGATCCACAAGCCGGGTCTATCAGCGTGAGTTGGGTAATATCGCCTATCAATTGGCTTTTGCCATCGGCTTCGTTTTGCACCAAATATTTCATTTGGTTTTTTAGGTCAGAATCTTCTTCGTAATCCAGATAGATTTTTCCTACGGTATTTTCTACCATATAGTTTACAATCCATTTGGGCGTAAAAATCTGTGTAGCAGCAGGAATATCTTCTGCTCTTGCTTTTTTGTTGGCTTTAAATCCTTTGAAAACTTCGTCTTTACGGTCGGCAATATAAAACTGGTAGAGCCAACCGATGAGTTCTACTTCGGCAAAATCTTCGGGAGCGATATTGGCTTCATCGTTCAGCATCGCAACAAAACCATCTACAGTAAGCAAATCATTGGGTACTAAGATTTCGGTATAATCATCCAGATGCCCAAAAACTTCTCTCAATAACGGGTGCGTGTTGCAATAATTGGTGATGAGAATGGCAAATGCTTTTTCGTCATCATTTTGCAATAGTGCTTCTTGTAGGTTTGCTTTTTGTGCTGCATTGGTTACGGTGTGTTGCCCGGCTTTTGCCTGTTGCAAAATCAGTGGAACCAAACTTCCTTCTTGACAACAAAGTACTGGATCAATAAATTTATTTTCTTCTAAAATTTTAATTGCCGCCAAACGGTTGAACCAAGTGTACGCTGCTTCTTCGGTAACGTCTTTTATAGACTCTTTCGATTTTTGGATTTTTTCTTTCAGTTTTTTCCATTTGGGAACGGTGGATACATCGTTATAAATATTTCCCCTGAAGGTAAAACCACCGGGTATGGCTTCTGGTTCGGCTTTCACGTTGCCTTTATCATCAAATCCCCAAAACAATAACTGGTTGGTAACGCCTTTGTATAATTGCATTCTCGCCTGTTTGGCGAAAGATTTTATTTTGTTGGTGTTCATCTTATTTCAAAAATATTTTGCCGTTTTTGCTGAGTTCTACCATCAATTTATTTTTCAGTTTTTCTATCAACTGATCTACTTCTTCTGGTGAGGAAATGGTTTTGCCTGCAAAAGATGAAGAGAGATTCACGGTTTCTAATTTGGAGCCGTATTTGGGTGCATCGCCACCACTTTCGGCCACTTGTTTTTTATTGGCTTCATCTGCCAAAGCTTTTAGATGGTTTATTCTGAAATCGTCTTTTTTGTAAAGTTCCAGATCCAAGAAATTCAAGTCTTTTGATTTTTGCAAACGACTGATGGTATATTCCCGATTCGGAATAATGTTTGGTGAAAGCGCTAGTTCATTAACTTTAGCTTCCAATTCATCAAAAATTTCGTTGTATGCGGCAGTTGCCTTTGCACAAAATTCCTCTAGCAAAGTGTCTTTGGCTTTTTTCAGATCCTTATACATTTTGCGATAGGTTGGGAAATCTAAAGCAGGCTGTACCTCGGTTTGCAAATACGTTGTAATTTCTTTTACACGTTCTTCATACGCTTCGCCCAATTTGTCGAAATTGCTTTTTTCTTGGCTTACATAGGTTCTGATTTCTTCATAATTTGCAAAATTATTATCGATAAAATCTTTCAGATCGGCAAACGCATCTCTGTCGGTTCGCAAGGCCGCACTGTTTTCAATAAGTTTTTGAATGAGTCTATCGTTGCTTTTAGTTTCTTTGAGTTCTGCCAATCGTTTATGAAAATTTTTCAGCGTGATGCTGAACGGGAAACCTTCGTACTGCTCTTTGTAAGCGTTTACCTCGATTAGGTTTTTACCCAAAAAGTCGTGGAAATCGCTGAGCATTTCGGCTACGGTTTGCCCTGATACAAAGGTGTAACTCACAAAAATATCTTTGACTGCTTTTTTGAAGGCATCAATATCTTCTTGTTTATATTCTTTAGTAGATTTTACCTCGATGCTGTTTCTAGACGAGCTGTTGATTGCTTTTTCGTAATAGTGTTTCAGCTCCATTTCATCGTTCAGATAAAACAAAGCCCGTTGTTTTTTTCTAGCAATGTTAAACACTACGTGCAAAGTAGCAATATCTTTCCAACCGTAGGGTGCTTTTTCAAACAATTTTACAATGTCTGTAAGGTTCATCTCGTTGCCCGATTGCGAAATTTTGTTGTTCACTTCAGCTTCTGCTAAATTCAATTCGTTATCAATGGTGATTGTGGAAATGCTTTTATTGATTGCGGTTTGCAGGTCGGCATTGTTTTGGGCAAAACTTTCGCTCAATTGGTAATATTTGTACAGAAATTCCAAATGCTTGTTCACCATTTCCTGATAGCGAGCCGCAGGATTAGCACCATTGATGGAGTTTGCAGGAATCAATCTTTGCCCAGAAGTGAAGGAAGCGTTTGCCCAAGCTTTTTCAAACCTGATTTGTAGATCTCTGAGCTGCTTCACGTTGTTATTAGAAAATTCTTCTAACGTTTTTACTTTTCCACCAGTAGCAATGGATCGATTGTCTTCTAAATATTTGGTGGTTTTGCAATAGTTCAAAAAATCTTTCTTGAATTCTTTGTCGTCATTAAACCACTCGTTGATATTGATATTGAGTTCGTTAGCAGCAACATTCAGGGCTTGCTGTTCTGGCGGAGTGGTATCATACACCACAAATTTAATTTTGAAATCGCCACCCGTTGCTTCGTCTTTGTCATCAATAGACAAACTTACTTTGATGTTGCGATTGCCCAGTTTTATAGTAGAATCTGGCTTCAAAGATTTTTTGATGAACTGATCGTAGAAATATTTTAAACGGGTATTGGCGTTTACATCAGTTTGTGCAATGGTGTTCGCCACTTTTATACCTTCATCATCCAGAAAACGGTATTTGCCTTCTGTAACTTGCACTATATTTTCTTCTACCAAAATATCCAACACTTGTTGTACTTTGTTTTGCAACTCTGCTTTTACGATTTTTACGTCATTTAATAATAGCAAAGAAATATTCTCCACTGTTGGGGGAAAACTAATGCTAATGGCTTCTTCTAAATTAGAAACCATAAAAAGTACATTGATGACACGGAACGCAAAAGATTTGATTTCGGGATTGAAATCGATATTTCTACCTCGATCTAAGATTGCTCTTGCGGAATGCGTAAGGTTGCTTTGAAGATTATCATTAAAAAAATTATCAAAAGAAATAAAATAACCTACTTCTTGCTGACTTTGTTTCTGTGCGGTAAAATGGGTAATTCCCAAAATGGCACGTTCGGTATTTTTTACGCCTTCACCCACAAATCCTACTTTGGAAAAAGAAGAAAAAACATCAGAAATTAATCTGAATTGATACGGAATAAAAGGATACGCCAGATAGAAATTTTCGGCATCTGCATAACTCTGATAGAGAGAGTGCCCGAGTACAAACTGGTTTTCGATAGCTCCTTTGTTGTCTTTGTAATATTGCGTTAAAACTTTGGTTCCTTCGGTACTTTTTTCTAAAACCCTTTTTTGGGTAATGTACGCCGCATCTTGTGAATCTAAAGAAATTAGGGTTTCAAAACGGCCCATAATTTTACCAAAACCATCCGATTTTTTGCCCGTTTCGGTTACCAGATTGCTCAAGTCTTGCTGGGCAGTACAAACCACCCATACTTTATTTTCAAGATGCTCACCAAAACCTTCTACAATGGTTTGTAGATTCAGTAATAAATCGGTGTTATTACCAATGTATTGCGAAACCTCATCCATCAGGAAAACCAAACGATAATCTTCGGGCTTGGTTTTGATATATTCTTTCAGCTCGGCTACCAATTCTTCAATGGTGAAATCACGGTCTGCTTTGATGGCACTTCGCAAAGATTCTTTATCTATATCTTCATCAAACTCAGCTGCAATATCAATGATTTTTGATAATTTCAATTGGATGTGATTGGTAACATTCTCCGATACCCAAGGTTCTCCTATTACTTCTTTTACTCTATCTTTAAATGATTGCAATTGCCCTTTTTGATCCAATTTTTTTTCAATAAGCATCGCCACTGCAATATTGGTTTTGTTGTAACCGCGTTTTGCATTGAGCTCATTGAACAAAATACGGGTAATGGTATTGTTGTTTTTGATTTGTTGGGAAACATAATCAATATTAAAAATAATTTCCTGAACTTCTAGTTTATCTAACTTATTTTCAATCAACTGAACATTGGAAAGTGTTACATCGCTTAATTCATCTAATTCACTAGAGTTTTTTAATGCTTCTTTATAACTTTCAAAGGCTTCTTTACGAGTCGCTTGATTGAGACAGTAAAACAAGTATTTGATAAAGTGAGATTTACCACTACCATAATAACCGCTGATCCAAATGCCTGTTTTCCCCTCCTTTTTATTAGCAATAGCATTAATAAATTTGTACAAATTCCCAATAATATCTTTTGTGAAAACGTATTCTTTTATTTCCTGATCGATATGTTGGTTGTCCAATTGTCCCACTACAACAGCTGGATTGATGTGACGATTGATATCTCTTGCAAAAATTTCTTTTAATTCCATAGTTTAATTATATGAATTTGTTTAAATGGTTGGCACGATACACATTGTCATCGTTAAAAAAGCCAAAAAGCGAATAGTTGGCATTTTTGAAATCACCTGGGTAAAATGCAATTAGTTTAAAGTTTTTGGTATATTTCTCTGTATTTTTCAATAAGGTTGAAAGTCGTAAATAAGGAAAAACAGATCCGAAACCGTGTAAGAAAAGGTAAATTTTATCGGTATCTTGCTCCTTAAAATACGCTTCAAATTTTTGTCCAATGAAATGCATAAACTGATTTTCATTGGCTTTTTCCTGAATAAATTCTAAGGCTTCGGTGTAATCTTCTTGCTCCAATTCTAGAATAGAATCAAACAAACTGGCACCAGCAAATTTGCTTTCCTTTAAATAATTAATCAATTCTTTGTAGATATTAATCACTAAGCAATTCAAATTATTAGATGGTCTTCTTAGCCTTTCATTAAGCAAATCTATTTGCTCTCTTATTTGAAATTCCTTCTCCGCAGGATAGGTGTAAATATAAACAGGAAAGAAAAGCAGTCCTGTGTCGGGATCTTTAAAATCTTCTCTTGATAAAAGTTGAAAAATTTTATTTATAGTTGTTTCTGGCATAAATTTCAAAAATATTATTGGGTAATCAGCAAACAGTTTAAAAACCAACCGTCACCGTTTTTATTTAATATTGTCGTTAATTCCTCCGATGGAAAAACCTGATTAATTTTATCTTTTTCCAATATACTTATTTCTTTAAGCATTTTTACAACCACTTGTGATAATTTGTATTTGGTTTGATCTGAAATGGAATCCATTTGCTGACTACTTAATTTTTCTGATAAAAAATAAGAAAAATCATAGGTGGAAACATCATAATCAAATCGTTTCCATTTTGGGTAAATCACTTCTAATAAAAACTCAGCAACAATGACATAACATTTACAGATGGCAAGAAGCAAGATTATTTTTCGATCTTTTTCTTCAGCATTTAAAAATAGGTTCAGATATTCGCTGTTCAATAAACGTAACCTTTTATCCAATTCACCTTTAATTCTTTTTCTTGAAGCTTCTGAATTTGTAGGTATATAAATGTTGGCAACGTTTTCTTTTAATGACAAGTAATCCTCAAAAGAGGAAATAGCAGCGATGTATTCTTTTGCTTCTTTATATAGGAGGGCTCCTGCGGTGAAACCTAATGAATAACTCATTGTTATTTAAATGTTTTAATTTTACCATTTCATTATTAAAAAAGTACATTTGCAATAATGAAAGTTCTTTTTTAATAATGAATGTATTAATAGAAAATATAATCAATTTTTAAAAACAAAATTACCCCAAATATAGTTGAAATTTGGGACTAATAATTGTTTTTAGCGAAAATTATTTCTTTCCATTATTATTCATAAGATACGCTATAGCCCTCACTTGGTTTTCGGGATGTGCAGTGGCATCGAGTTGCTGTATAACTGTCTTGATGCTTTTTCGGTGTCCCGTGATGAGGAGTTTGTAGAAAATTCGGTTTTCGGCTCTTGGGATAAATCCTAATTTGAATTTTTTGTAATAAATGGCAACGGCTCTTGCATCAAATTTATTATCTTCTTCTAACTTTAATCGAAGTTTAGTGCCTGTTTTGAGTTTCTTAAAACAAATGGGCGCATCGTAATAGGTGAAACCCGCAATGGTAAAATTGGCGAGGTGTTGTTTTGTTGTTTTCATATTTTTTTTTAACCTTAAAGGTTTGGTTGTTAGGATTATTCTATATTTAAGGTTTCAAATTCTTCCAAAAGATTAACTTCTTTGCCCGTGATTCCGGCAATATCACCAGAGACAATGGAGAGGTTTTCTTTCATGATATTGATGTCTTTCTCTCGTTTTGCCCACAGTTTTTGGGTTACTTTTTTTTCTTGTTCCAATTGTTGTAGCATACCGTCGTAAATTTCTAGGATTCTTTTGGTTTTTTGAGAAAACTCGCCGCTGGTGAAATATTGGTACAGGATTTCCATTTTATCACCTCTGTTTTCGTTGGCTATTTTTACTTTTTGGGTTTCTATTAAAATCTGGCGAAGTACCACAACCAAAGATTTTACTTCTTGGTAAGAACAAATCCAAATCCCGTTAACCGCATCAAATTTTTCCACATTTTTCGGGAGCGTTTCAGTTACCAAAACGGCGATTTCGGCTTTGGCGTTCAGCTGGTCTTGTTTTAGTTTATCAATCCATTTTTGATCGAAATTTTTGGTACGTTTGGTTTCGTAGATTATTCTTCCACAGTGTTGCAGACTTTCATTCTTTACCGTTTGTAGTACGTCTGCGCCATTTGCGCCTTTCAGTACTTCTTCCACCTCATCAAAACGGAAGTTATTTTGTAAAAATTCTTCGAGGGCAATTTCCAAAACTTCGCCTTGCATCTGCATAGAACCTTGTTCTTGTTTTCGTTTCATTTCTTCTGTCAGTTTTTTTTGGTCTTCTAGTTTTTTATTCAAATCGGCAAATTTCAACTCGTTCGATGCTTCAATTTGCTTTCTTATTTTTTCTTTCTCCAAAGAAATTTGCTCATTAAGTTTTTTCTCAGCATCGGCTTCTATTTCCGACTTTAATTCGGATTTTTCTCTTTCAAGTTTTAAAATTTGAGATTGTAATTTATTGAACTCTTTTAATTTTTCAGATTTATCATTGAGTTCTTTTTGCAGCGAATCTATATTATCTTTTTGCTCGTCCTCCAATTGTTTTTTGAGTTTTAGAGAAATGCTTTTTTCAAGATTTTTTCTTTCATTCTCTAATCGTTCTGCGAAAAGTTCGGTTTCCTGCTTTTTCTTGGCTTCAAAATTTTCTTTTTCAACATTTAAGTCATTGAGTTTTTTGGTATACTCTTTTCTTATTTTTTCGCTGATTTGTTTTTCTAAATCATTTGCTAATACTTCTTCTACATCAAAATGATGTTGGCAATTTGGGCAGGTAATTTGGGTTGAATTTTTCATCATCAATAAGTTTACTTGGTTTAATGAAGCAAAGGTATTTATGATTTATGCAGTAGAGGTGCACTAATAAAAATTAGATGCTTTTTCAACTCTTTCTTTGATTTTTTCAACCAAATTTTGTGGTTCTAACACTTTGAAATTTTCACCAAAAGAAAGAATAAGAGCTTCTAATTCGTAATTTGGTTTGAGTTCTAATGTTAAAATATTTTCAGAAATTTTTTGTGAACCATGAATTGGTTTTGATGAAATGTATGGGAGAATATTGTTGGAAAGTTGAATTTTTATTTTCTGAATTTCTATTGTTTTATCATTAGTTACACCTATAATGTCCTCAAAATATTCATTAAAATCGGTAGTATTGGCGATGATTTTTTCTTTTGAATCGTCTATTTTCAAAATTCTGTCCAATGCCAAGTTCTGAATTTTTCCAAAATGATGATTCCAGCCGAACAAAAACCAACGGTTATTATATTGCTTTAAATAGTAAGGTGAAATGACAATCGCTTCTCCTTTTTCAGATTTAAAACTTTTATAAAAAATTTCAACACACTGATTTTTAGAAATATATTGGTATAAAATATTCAAATATTCTAATCCTTTCAGAAATTCGTTTTCCTCAAAACTGATAATTTGTCTCTGATTTTTATCTAAATCTAAACCCGATTTCAATTTGGTTTGAAGAGAATTTACCCAATCGAAACCAGGGAGAGAATTCATTCTGCTTAAAGTTTCTAACGCTTCATTTATTGTATTTAATTCTGTAGAGGTTAGTGGTTTTTTGAGAATAGAAAAATCGGAATTTTCGTAGCGGTAATAGACTTTTCGCCCGTCTTTGTAAGATTCAATTGGAGCTTCAAAACCAGCCTCACTTTTCATGAAATCTATATCATCAAAAATCTGACGGCGAGAAACGGACATTGATTTTGCGTAATGTTCAGAAAGTACATTAGAGCAAAATTCTATTAAATCATTAATATAAAATTTTTTGTAAAAATTGGAAAAACATTGGTCTAATGCTTTGTACCGAAGTTGTGCATTTTTATTAGTTGCCATTTATTGAATTTTCTACAAAAAAATTGTTCTAATGTATTGATTCACATTAGCAGTTAAATTTACGATTTTTCTTTAATTAAAAAAGCCCCTTTCATCATTTCCTGTTCTGCTCTTGTAATCCCAATTTTTGTTGCAATGTCTTTCCAGTTGAGTACTGCTTCTTGAATTTCAGAAATAATAGCATCCATTTCAGAATCATTTAATCGGAAATAAATTCCTACACTTTTTGCCAATTCTAGATTCAGAGCATTATCATCCATATCAATGTTTAAAGACAATCCATCTTTCTCAATAGAAGGATTCAGGTCATAAGCAGGCGATAAAATCCACCCATTTTCCGTTAAAATAAATCCGTGATTCCGAAGATGATCGTCAGTATTGGATATACAAATATTGAACACTATTCTCCGCCACAGTTGATGAAGATTTTCCTTGATATTTACGCCATTATTCATTACAAATTCGGCTATATCGAGATAACTTGCAGTATGAAATCGTAAATTTTCTTCACTGTTTCCCGTCATCGTCATTGCAGATGCAAAGTGAATTCTGCAATCGCCGTCTCTGTCAAATCTTTTCGTGAAAAAAGTATGGTGTTTTCCTGCGATTTTTTCAATTCTGCATTCGGTCATTTCAATACCACTTTTCAAAGCTAATTGATATGCTAAAAACTCCCAAGCTCCTTTATCAATCGTATCATTTTTTGAAGGGAATTTTGCAATCCACAAATCGCCTTTTTCGTCCTCAATATTAGCTTTTGGTCTTGCTCCTCCCAACGAAGATCCTGGAGCCATAAGAATCGCCAACCATTTTCTTACATCGATATTTTCGTCATCTTCCAAATTTTTCGCAGCGGCTTGAAGCTCTCGAATAGACGACCAAGGCGGTGTAGCATTTTCATGATCGTCATCAAGAAAAGAACCATCTAGAGACGTTTTGAACCTCAAAGCACCCATTCTTGTTTTGTCGAAAACACCCAAAAGATAATCAACATCATAAAGAGTTTGAGGCTTTTCAGCATTTTCTCTTGCTTGTTGTACGGCTTTTCTTTTCATTAAAGTTCGTCCCCACGTATCAGGCATACTGTCTAAAAAAACACCAAAATTTTCTTTATTATTTGGAAATTGTGCACCTGAAAAAAACTGAATATCAGGGTCAATTAATCTTTGAGATTCTGTTTTAATCCAATCTTTATCATATTCAAAACCAAACGCTTTTTTCCCTTTTCCGTAATGTGCAGAAAGAATTCCCATTAATTTTGGTTCGGACATTCCTTTCCAATCGGCGAAAACATAAATATCAAATTTCCCTTGTTTCATAATACTAGACGTTTATTTCAGTAATTCTAAATCCTGCAATTTTCTGCCAAACTCGTCATCTGCAGCTAATTTCAGAAAATCGTTTTGCAATCCCAGAACTCTTAAAACATTAAAATATGCACCCATAGAAACACCAGTATCACCTTTTTCAATTAGGTACAAAGTTGAGCGTGCAATTCCTGCTCTTTCAGAAACCTGAACAGCAGTGAGTTTTCTACGCTTTCTTGCGAGTTTAATATTTTCTCCCATTTGTTCTAATAGTTGATTGAATTTTGGAAGAATTATTTGTTGTTTCATTATATTAATGTTCTTTATTTCGAACAAAAATACATATTTTGTTTGAAATAACGAACAATTTAAAAATACAAATCGTTTATTTTGTTTTCTTACTAGCTTCAAATCCATCCTTAAATCTCAAAAAACCATCCGCTTCTTTAGGATTATTCTTAATCCAAAGTTGCATGATTTGAGTGTTTTCTTTCAGAATCGTTATTTCATTTTCATCATATATTTTTTTCCCTTCACCAGTAATTTCATTTAGAATATCTTGTCGAAGTTCACTTTTTGCTTTGATGCTTTCTTTATACCAAGTTGTTGCGAAATTGATAGAAAAAATCAAAGTGAAAATCCCTAATATAAAAGTTCCGATTCCGCTCCAAATAAATTTCTCCGTCTTTTTCTTTTTCTTTTCTAAATTCTCATAAAAGTTAATGGTTTCTTGAGAGAGAATCATTTCTGTTTTGGTAGGGATTTTTGACAAAAATTCGGCTCTTTTGGATTGTTCTATATCATAAAACTCCAATGTTTCCTTATGAATTCCTTTCACTACTTCAAAGTCTAATTGCATTTGACCAATTGCCAATATTAAATCTTCAATATCGGATCTTAATTCTGCTTTAGATTCAATACTTTCCATATTTGAAGCCACGGTGCTTTCATTCGATTTTATCACATTTTCTAGCAATTCTATTCCGCTACTTTTCGTTCCTTCGTTTTGTTGTTGATTTTCCATTTGTCTAAATTTATTTTCTTTTTTTATCTTGATTTTCTCTTCTTTTTCTTTAATAATTCATCTTCTGAATTAGCAGTGTATGTTGGTTTCAGAAACTGTTCAATTGCTTTTCCAACTTCATTGATTACCGAGGTATTTTTTTGTTCATTTCCATTGTTTTCTTGGTTTGAATTTTCGGGAAAAACAGCTACATCATCCAATTTTTTATCTTTATTTTCATTGAGAATCGCTTTGATATCTGCAATTTTCAACTTGCTGGTAATTTCAGAAAGTTTGTAACCTGCTTTATAAATTCTTTCTGTATTAGGATTTTTGTCTTTCTCCATTACAATTCGCATTCCCGAAACTCCATCTTTTACATTGGTCGATAACTGAATTTCAAAACCTTTTGCTTTCATTTTCAGAATAAGTTCATCAAAATTTTTTGATGTTTTTAAAGCTTCTTTTAAGTTTTTTAGCATTAATGCTTTCTTCTGAATTCCTATTTCTACATCGGTTAGCAATCCTTTTTCTTTACAAACTTCTCGAACTGCTTCACCAAATCTTCTTCCAATATCATGTGATTTTACCGTACATTTTCCAGAAATATCAATCCTGTTCACGATAAAATGAAGGTGTTTTTGTTTAGTACTATTATGAATATCCAATCGAAATTGGTTGTTTTCGGTCACTCCAATTTTTTTTAAAGCTTTGGTGGCAATCTCTGAAAATTCTTGATCCTTCAACTTTCTTCCGATTTCGTCGGGTTGAGAAATATAACCTGTTAAAGCCCATTTTTTCACTTTCGGGTTTCGGTCTGCAACGGTTTTCATTTCTAAAAACTGACCTTCAGCAGTTGAACTCAAAAGATAATTTGAAGCCACCATTTCAGCTGTTCCTTTGTCGTTTCCGTTGTATTCTAAAGCTATCTTGGAGATGCTTCTTGTGGTGGCAGAATTATTCATTTTTCTGAATTTTTGAATATAAATAGTGATGAATCAAATCAACCGTTGTTTCAATTTTCACTAAAATTTCTTTCTTATTTTCAAAAACATTCCATTCTCGATTTCTCAATAAATTGGTTATTTTTTTGAAATTGTTTCCAAACTGAAGTAAAATTTCATCGGTTTGAAATTCATTGATTTTCAATTCTTTTTCAAACAAAATATTTCGGATATAAGTCGATAGTTTTAGTGGATATTTTTCTTGTTTCTGAACTAATAATTCATATTCAGAATGAGTCATTCTTATCGAAATCACTTTATCTAATTTTTTGTTTTCTTTGGTTTTCAAACCGCCTTTTCTACCCAATTCTTGAAAGTGTTTTTTTCTCTTTTCCTGAGCAATTTTTGCTTGTTTTTCTTGGGTAGCTTGGTTTATAAATTCTTGTAAAAAGTCGTTTTTCATTGTTTGTAATTATGTGTTTTTAAAAATATTTCTGACGATAGGAAGAAATCAAAAATCCCAATTTTGCAATCAGCGACCACGCTTATTGTAAACTTTGGGTACTTTTTGCACTAAAGAACCACTGAATTTTTCTTCCATTTTTATAGAAGACTTTGCCCAATCATTCAAATCCTTAAAATCCTTGTACAAAACCCTACCATCTTCTACATTTTCCATTTCATTTTTTAAAATTTCAACCGCTCTGTTTCCTGCTTCGTCATTGTCAAAATAAAGTTCAATATTTTTATAATCTTCAAGGGATTTTTGTGCTTTATGAATCATCGAAACCGAATTCAAAATGATGTAATCCGAAGGTTCTTTTTCCAAATATTTTTCAACGTTTTTGAAAGAAAGAAAATCAAAAAATCCTTCAAATATTTTTACACTTTTTGAATCATTTTTTATCGTGGTAATATCTTTTTTTCCTAAACAAATTTTGGCGAATTTATTGCGAATTTCATAACCTCCAGAATCATTCTTAAATCCAATTCCGAAGTAATTTTTACCATTCATTCGATAATGAATTTCTTGTATAAATTTGGCTTGGTTTGCAACTTCTCTTTCGTTTAGATATTCCAAAAGTGCAGAATGTTGAATGTTTTTAATTTCGAGGATTTCATAATTTTTATGCAAATTTTCTAAGTTCTGTCTTTGAAAACTCTGCTGTTGAAAAGAAGAAAAATTTTGCTTTTCTACCCATTCTAAAACTTCTTTTACCGAAGCTTTCAGATATTTAATCATAAAATCAGTATTGTTTCCGCCAATTCCTTCGGAATATAAATACCAACAGTTTAGATTTTTATTGATTTTAAAAGAGGCGTGATTTTCTTTGGCAAAAGGATTAAGATACCAAGCTTCTTTATCATTTTGTTTTGTAGGAAGGTGTCCGAGATTTTGTAGAACTTCTTCCAACTTTATCCTGTTGAATTGTTTGCAGTTCATTTTTTGTGTTTGTTTTCTATGTTTTTTTGAATTACTCTTACCTAATTACCTTTTAATTGATTAACAAAACTTTAAGACAATTTTTCACTATTACCTGTTATTACCTTCTTACCATAAATTGTTGATTAAGGTAACTTTAGGTAACTCTTTTTTAAATTAAATTACCTTAATAAATTGTTGATTATCAAGTGTTTTAAAAGCAATAAGGTAACTTGGTAACTTTGGTAAATAGATTTTATTCAGTTTTTCTCTTGATGAGATAACCATAAACTTGAAGTTTGGGATGTTTTATCCTTTGGTATTTTAAACTAGTGAGTGCTTTTCCGATTTTCACGTTATTAAATCGCAATCCTAAAGCATTATTCATCGCCAACATAATATCTGTTGCTGTGAGGAATTCTTCCATTTTATCCGATTTTTCAAAATGTGCAGAAAGGATTTCTTGCTCCATTGAAACTTGTGCATATTTTTCGTTTCGCTTTTCGTTTTCGGCGATGTCTGTTGCAGTCAATTCTGGATTGTAATTTTTCCTTTCAAAAGCATTGAAATAAGCTTGAGCCCAAACTTTATCAATATCTATTTCTTTGGAATATTCAAAATCAAATGAATATACCTCAAAAATCAACCAGCGAATGCTTCCTGTTTCATCGGTAAGAAAATCAGTCCGATTGGTAGAACCTACAAATGAGCAAATCCGTTCTAAAAATTCTGCTTTTCTGGCATAAGGAAGTCTAATATTTGCACTACTTTTTGAGATGAAAGATTTCAAAGTATTGACATCAGATTTTGATAAAACCGCTAATTCATCGAGGTTGCAAATCAAATTTTTACAAATGGAAATAATCCCATCTTTGTCGATAGAGATATTTTCGGTGTAGTAATTTTCTAATTTTGGAGGAATTAAAAATCTTAAAAAAGAAGATTTCCCCGAATTTTGATGCGATGCTAAAACCAATGACTGTTTATTCACATAGCCTTTGGTTAACGAACACAAAACCGCTCTTGTTAACCATTTTTCAAAATGATAAAGAAACGCTTCATCATCATTGGTTTTGAGATATTGACTAAACTTTTTGATATAATTTTCTCCATCCCAGGTTTCTAAATTTTCAAAATATTCACGAATTGGGTTGTATTGCTGAATTAAATGGCTTCTAACCAGAATTTCCAACTTATTCATATTGATTTCAATGCCAGATTGTGCTAATTCTATCAATAAAGAATTGATGTTGAGAACCGACCAAGTTTCATTTTTCCCCTTCAACTGAATTTCTAATTCCAAAGCAATGGTATTGTAACGAATGTTGTATTTTTCGTCTAAATATTGCATCGCTCGATCGTAAATGGTTTTGGAAATAGTATCAGATTGATACAAGTTTTTTTGTTCGTTCATAACCAATTTATCTATTTCGGTTATGATATTTCAAAGCTTCGGATTCTATTTCCAACAAAGTTTTTTTCTTGCCTTTAGAAATCCATTCCAAAAGTTCATCTTCAAAAAAATAGAGTTTTTTACCGTTTTTGTAACACGGAATTTTTCTTTGCCTTACAAGAGTATAAATCGTAGGTTTCGCTTTCCCTATTATTTTGCACACATCTTCAATTCCAATGGGAATGCGTTTTTCTTTAGATTCAGGAACTTTCACATTCTGAACCAAAGATTTAATTTCAGCAATTTCGCTCGTTAAGTGAGCAACTGCTTTTGGCAGGTTTTCAAAAGAAATTTCATTTACGTCCATAATTATCGTTTTTGATTGTTATGGTGCAAAGGAAAAAAGTGATTTCTCTGTGATGCCGATAAACACACAAACACATAGAAATCACTTAAAAAAAACTATGTTTTCTAATTTTTGATTATCAGAAAATGGAGATATCTTCTACAATCTTAATAATTCCCTTTTGGGGATCATCTTTTAAGTGAGATTTAATCGAATCTAGTTCAATATCTTGGAGTGTAGAAAATGCCATTTTTAATAATTTTGAAACCTCTTCCTGTTTGACAGGTTTAAAATGATTCCAAATATTCCATCCAAAATGATAGAGATCGAGATTAGAAAGCCCTGTGGTTTCAATCAATTTTGAATTTGAAATATTTTCTTTCTTTGAATAACAAATAACTGCATTGCAAAGCAAATCCAAATCCTCGTTCGAAACATACAAGGCAAATTGATTTAGGGTATAATTGAGTGCAATTTGCAATTTTTCGTTTTCTTGCTGAACTTTTTTCTGTTGTTGAATTTCACGAATTGTATTTGTATCAACATTATTTTCTTCTAAAATCTCTACATTTTCAGAAGAATTAATCTCCGTTGTATCGCTTGGATTAATAAATTGCTCATCTGTTTCTGTCTGAATATTTAGTTTATCAGGATTATTCTTATTTCTTAATCGCTTATAGAATTCAAATAATGAAACACCTAATAAAACTAATGCAGTATAAAATACCAGTCCTATAAGTATAACAATCCAAAATATACTATTAGCAGTAAACTGATCTGCACCTTTTTCAAGCATTACAAACCTTACACCTAAACCTATAAGTGCACTCCCAATAATAACAGAAACATTCTGGACTATAAAATCTTGGTAATTATGTTTCATTTTTTAATTTTTGAAAGTGTATTTAATTGAATTGCTTCCGCCGCTTTGTTTTTCTTTTCATCAATCACTTTTGCATAGACTTGTGTAGTTTTCACATTTGTATGACCAAGCATTTTGCTTACAGTATAAATATCAGTACCACTTGAAAGTTGCAGAGTAGCAAAAGTATGTCTGAAACAATGAAAAGTGATGTTTTTAGTAATACCTGCAGATTCAATCCATTTTTTTAACGGTCGAGAAATCCAAGCCGAATCTGGAAGACCACTAAAAACTAAAGTAGTTGGCGACTTTTCAGCTCCACAGAGTTGCAGGGCTTGCTCCGAAATTGGCATATATTCTACACCTTTTGTTTTCTGTTGTGTAAAATGAATACGTGGTGCACCATTTTCTATTTTAATTTCTTCCCACTTTAAATTCTGAATATCAGAAAGTCTTAAACCTGTTAATGCAGAAAAAAGTGCAGCACGCTTTAAAACTTCGTAATCGCAAGGTGTCTCAACCAATGTATTGAGTTCCTTTATCGTTAAATATTCTCTTCGGGTTTCTACCTCCGAAATTCCTTTTAGCTTTGCCGCTATATCAATCATAAAATAATTGTCAACAAATGCCTGTTTCAATGCCGCTTTGAAAATTGAAAAATAAGTTGCTGCGCTGTTTTGTGATAAAGTTCCTTTTTTATTTCCACCGAGCGGTGCATTTAAAAGAAAGGTTTTAAAATTTTCACAAAATTTCAAATCGATTTTCGAGAAGGGAATATATTCGTCATCAAATGACTTTAAAATCTCGAGCGAGCGTTCCCAATTTATCCTTATTGAATCTGAACTATTTCTGTGGCGACTTCTAATTAATGTCTTAAAATAATCCACAAAATTCTCCTCCATTTTTTCATTCATTTCAGCTTGCAAAAGATCTCTTTTACTATAGAGATTTGCATTATCATATTCCCTTTGTCTTAATTTTCGTAAAGAATCTGCGTAAATCATCGTTTCCTGATCATTCTCGCTTTTACATTTAATAATGCCATTATCATCTCTTTTGGGTTTGAAAGAAATAGAATTTTCAGTTTTTCTTGCCACCCTCTTCTTATCAAATTCAACAGTGGTAACGGTTCTGTTCAAGTATTCACGAATTCTCTGAGCTTCACCTTTTCCTGGGACAATTACAGGGTAACTTTCCAAATAAATGTACCATTCTTTACGATATTCAGACTTTCTAAGTCTTACCGTGACTTTTGTTCTTAATAGTTTTTGTTTCATTTCGGATCAAAAATTTCATCAATGAATCTTTTTGGGACATATACAAAACTTCCAACTTGTTTCGTAGGAATTTTATTATTCTTTATTACATTACTTATTGTACTTGGATTCGCTTTGTATTTCTCACTAATTTCTGAAAGCGAGTAGCAGTTTCCCACCTCAAAATCGTTTGCTTTTAATTTCATTTTATTTTCCTTTGGAACTTCAATTGCAGTAAAGATGGCTTCCAAATCAGTCCGCTTAACTCTTGTAAGTCTTACTCCCAAATTAACACCAGTCAACAATCCATTCCTAATCATTCTATGAATGGTATCTTTTGAAATTCCAAACATTACCGTTGCTTCAGAAACAGAAATAAATTCTCGAGTTTGTACTTCTGCAATTTTATTTGAATACTTTTCAAGTAAAGATTCTTTTTCTTTTTTTTGCTTTTCTAGTTTTTTTCGTGCTTTTCCTGCTTTATTAGCACAAGAAACTCCACAAAAACGAGTTATAACTGTCTTTGCTTCAAAGGGTTTTGAACACCACTCACATACTCTCGGTATTTTTAATTTACTAAATCCCATTCTAAAATAACATCGGGTACATTATCTCCTTCTTATGTTTTTTTAAATCATTTTAGCGCATAAGACGCACATTGCATCAAAATAAAGCGCGGTACAAATATGGTACGAAAATATGACAAAAAACGATTAAAAACAAGCATTTTCAAAAAACATTGAAAATAAAAAAATCGCCATAAATATTACATTTACAGCGATTTACTTATTTATTTTAATTGATTTTAATCAGTCCTTACTTCACTTCTTCGAAATCTGCATCTTGTACATTTTCGCCAGCGTTACCTTGTGTTTGTTCAGGTTGCGGTTGTGCTTCTTGAGTCGCTTTGTACAATTCTTCTGAAGCTGCCATCCAAGCTGCGTCTAATGCTTCTAACTTAGGTTTAATCGCATCTGCATCTTTGGTTTCGTAAGCAGCTTTCAATTCTGTGTGAGCTGCTTCGATTGCTGCTTTCTTATCTGCAGATAATTTTTCTCCAAATTCTTTTAATTGTTTTTCTGTTTGGAAAATCATTCCATCAGCTTTATTGATGGTTTCTACATCTTCTTTTCTCTTCGCATCTGCTGCTGCATTTTCTTCTGCTTCTTTTTTCATTCTTTCGATTTCTGCATCAGAAAGTCCAGAAGATGCTTGGATTTTGATAGATTGTTCTTTACCAGTTCCTTTGTCTTTCGCAGAAACGTGTAGAATACCGTTTGCATCGATGTCAAAAGTTACCTCAATTTGTGGAACTCCTCTTGGTGCAGGTGGAATATCTACTAAATCAAATCTACCAATTTCTTTGTTATCATTAAACATTGGTCTTTCTCCTTGTCCTACTCTGATGGTTACAGCAGGCTGATTATCACTTGCAGTAGAGAAAACTTCAGATTTTTTAGTAGGAATCGTAGTATTCGCTTCAATTAATTTAGTGAAAACTGAACCCATAGTTTCGATACCTAAAGAAAGCGGAGTTACGTCTAATAAAAGAACGTCTTTTACATCACCAGTTAAAACTCCCCCTTGAATTGCAGCACCAATAGCTACTACTTCGTCTGGATTTACCCCTTTAGAAGGCGCTTTCCCGAAGAATTTTTCTACCGCTTCTTGTATTGCAGGAATTCTGGTAGAACCACCTACTAAGATGATTTCATCAATATCAGAAGTGCTCATTCCAGCATTTCTAAGAGCAGTTTTACATGGTTCGATGGTTCTTTGAATTAAATCATGTGCCAGTTGCTCAAATTTAGCTCTGGTCAATGTTTTCACTAAGTGTTTAGGACCAGTTGCAGTAGCGGTGATATAAGGTAAGTTGATTTCAGTTTGAGTAGAAGAAGATAATTCTACTTTTGCTTTTTCAGCCGCTTCTTTTAAACGTTGAAGTGCAATAGCATCAGATTTAAGATCTACACCTTCTTCAGATTTGAATTCGTCTGCCATCCAATCGATGATTACATTGTCAAAGTCATCTCCACCAAGATGCGTATCACCATCTGTAGCTTTTACTTCAAAAGATGCGTTACCATCTACTTCGTACATTTCTAGTACAGAAACGTCATGAGTACCACCTCCACAGTCGAAAACAACTACGTTTAGGTCTTTTTTACCTACTTTATCTAAACCGTAAGCTAAAGCTGCAGCAGTAGGTTCGTTGATGATTCTTTCTACTTTAAGACCAGCGATTTCACCAGCTTCTTTGGTAGCTTGTCTCTGTGCATCGTTAAAGTATGCAGGAACCGTAATTACCGCTCTGGTCACTTCTTGACCTAAGAAATCTTCAGCTGTTTTCTTCATTTTTTGAAGAATCATTGCAGAAATTTCTTGTGCTGTATATTCTCTATCGTCTATTTTTACTTTTATAGTATCATTTGGTCCAGCTACCACAGCATAAGGAACTCTAGAGATTTCTTCTTTATCTTTAGTAAACTGTGTTCCGATGAATCTCTTGATAGAATAAACAGTTTTAGTAGGATTCGTTACTGCTTGTCTTTTTGCAGGATCACCTACTTTTCTTTCTCCATCTTCTGTAAATGCTACAATAGATGGTGTGGTTCTTTTACCTTCTGCATTTGGGATAACTACAGGATCTTTACCTTCCATTACCGCAACGCAAGAGTTGGTCGTACCTAAATCAATTCCGATAATTTTGCTCATAATATTATATTTTATTTTTTTACTTAACTAATTTGACTTGGATTTCTCCAATTTTATACCATTGAGAAAATTGTGACAAATTGACATTTTCTTAAAGACTGTCATCTTTTAAATTCTTCATTTCACTTCTCTATTCCCATGTTTATCATTATATTTGGATAAAACTTTTTAAAGATATGCCACAATTCAATCCTAGAGACATTACCTGGTTAGGTTTTAATGCAAGAGTTTTGCAAGAAGCGATGGACGAAACCGTTCCATTACACCTGAGAATTAGATTTTTAGGAATTTTTTCTAATAACCTAGATGAATTTTTCCGAGTGCGAGTTGCTGGACTAAAACGAGCATTAGAACTGAAAGATAAACTTGCAGTAGAAACGTTTTTTGACAAGCCTCAAAGAATTTTAGACAAAATCAATAAAATTGTCATCAAACAACAGGAAGATTTTGAAAAAACTTGGGATAAAATCCAAGAAGAAATGGCAGAGCAAAAAGTTTTCATTAAAACGCCCAAAAAACTCACCGAAAAACAGAAGGAATTCGTTAAAAAATATTTTGACGAAGAAGTAGAAAGCAACGTCATTCCTATTCTGCTTCATGACCATGTTCAACTGCCCTATTTGCGAGAAAAAAGCCTTTATCTAGGCATTGCAATGCGCAGAAAAGATTGGAAATTCGAAACTAAATTTGCCATTATAGAAGTTCCAGCAAAAGCGAATGGAAGATTTGTCATTTTGCCAACCGAAAAACCTGAGGAAACTGACATAATGCTTCTAGAAGACGTCATTGCTTTCAATTTACCGCACATTTTCTCCTATTTCGGGTATGATGATTTCAAAGCAAATTCTTTTAAGGTGACCAAAGATGCAGAATTTGACCTTGATAATGATATCAGAACCAGCTTTGTAGAAAAAATTGAAAAAGGCATCAAATCCAGAAGAAAAGGAAAACCTACCCGTTTTGTTTTTGACAAAGACATGGATAAATCTTTGGTAGAATTTCTCATCAAAAAGCTCAATCTTACCAAAAGAGACAGCATTATTCCGGGTCAAAAAATTCATAATTTCAGACATTTTATGGATTTTCCAGATGTTTTTAAAAATTATGAAAAACCAATAGAGAGAAGTTCTTTTACGCATCCAGAATTCGACCATGAAGGCAGAATTACAGATGTTATCGTAAAAAAAGATGTGCTTCTTACCTTTCCTTATCACACTTTTACACCTGTTATTGACTTGCTGAGAGAAGCTGCAATGGATCCTGATGTAAAATCTATTCAAATCACGGCTTATAGATTAGCCAGCAATTCTAAAATTGTAAACGCACTGATAAATGCCGTGAGAAACGGAAAAGAAGTCACCGTAATGCTAGAATTGCGCGCCAGATTTGATGAAGAAAACAACCTAGAATGGAAAGAAAGATTAGAAGAAGAAGGTGTAAAAGTTCTAGTGGGATTACCGAATAAAAAAGTGCATGCAAAACTCTGTGTCATTAAGAAAAGAGTGAACAATAAGACCATTCAATACGGATTTGTAAGCACTGGAAACCTCAACGAAAAAACAGCCAAAATTTATGTAGACCATTTGATCATGACTTCTAACAGAGCAATTATGGCAGATATTAATAAAGTTTTCAATGTGTTCAGAAAACCAAAAATAGATCCCGTTTTAGCATTGAAATCTTGTAATCATTTATTGGTTTGTCCACATTTTATGAGAGAAAAAATAGAATGGCATATTGATAAAGAAATTGAAGAAGCAAAAGCAGGCAGAAAAGCTGAAATGATTATCAAAGTCAATTCACTTTCGGATAAAGGTCTAATTAAAAAACTTTATGAAGCAGCGGAAGCGGGCGTGGAAATTAAAATGATTGTTCGCGGAATTTTCTGTGCAGTAGAGCAGAAAAACTTCAAGAAAAAAATTCACGCCATCAGTATTGTAGACGAGTATTTGGAACATTCTAGGGTGATGTATTTTTACAATAAAGGCATTGAAGATGTTTATCTTTCTTCTGCGGATTGGATGACTCGAAACTTAGATTACAGAATAGAAGCTGCCGTAAAAGTGAATCAAAAAAATCTCAAAAAAGAACTAAAAGATTTATTGGAACTTCAATTGAAAGGCAACGTAAAAGCCAGATTTCTAGATGAAGATTTGACCAATAAATATGTCAAAAACAACAAAAAACCATTCCGCAGTCAAATAGAAACATATAAATTCTTGAAAAAGAAAGCTATTGAGAATTAATTTTTGAAAATCTCTGATTTTCTTGCGCCTTCAAAACATTTTAATTTTAAAAATAATTTTGCGCCATTGCGTTAAAAAATGAGGAACATACTTTTAGCATTTTTGGTTTTTTCAAATTTTCTTTTTTCACAGAAGAAAGACAGTTTAGTTTTTTCAGAACAACCAAAATTCACTTCAAAGCAACTCATTATTCCAGCTACTTTAATGACAGCAGGAACCATCGTTTTATCTACAGAAAATAGAGATTTCAGCGTTACAGAAAACAAAAATTTTTTGGCTTTCGGAGGTTATCCCGAAGATTACCTTCAATTTGCGCCTCATGTTTCACTTTACGCTTTTGAATGGGCAGGAATGAAACCTAAAACCGACTTCTGGAACAGAACTGCTATTTTGACAAAATCTGAAATTATAGTTTTTGGGAGCACTTATCTTTTGAAAAAAGCCATTAAAAAACCTCGTCCAGACGGAAGCAATGAATTTGGTTTTCCGAGTGGTCATACTGCGAATGTTTTTGCTGGTGCTACAATGCTTTCTATGGAATATGGCGAAAATCACCGTTGGGTTCCGTATGTTGCTTATTCTGTAGCAACTGGAGTGGGCGTTTTGAGAATTGCTCACGACAAACATTATTGGAGTGATGTGATTTTCGGAGCGGGATTAGGAATTTTATCCACCAAAATCGCTTATTGGACGCATCAATATCAATGGAACAAAAAATCAGAAAAAGACAATCTCACGATTTTATACAAAGAACATTTGTAGTTTCTAAAACCACAAATCGAAGATTCTACGAAGTTAAAAGAAACAAAAGAAAATCTCGAAAACAAGCAATTCAAAAGTAAAAAAGTTGGAAATCTCAACTTTTACTTTTTTTTTCTTTTGAAATACTTTCAAAACATAAAGCTTTTGTGTCTTTTGTGGTTTAAAAAAATTAAATTTACACACTAAATTTTCCATTTCTATGAACTTTAAAAAAATATTAGGAACATTGGTTTTAGCTTCGGTTTGTGGTTTATCGCAAACGCAGCAATTTACCATGAACGATGCTGTTTTAGGACTTAGAACCAATCTTGCCGTGAAAAACATCAGAGATTTTTCTTTCAGCAATGATGGCAAATCTTATCTTCAAATGGTTAAAAATGCTTATCTCATCACAGATATTGCAACCAACAAGACAGATACTTTGGTTTCATTGTACCAAGTAAATCAAAATCTAAATGCAGACCAAAAACTGAAAGCACTTTCTCCACTGAAATTTTTGAACAATTCTAAAGCTTATTTTTCTCAAAAAGGAAAATATTTTTGGCTTCAAAAAACGGGGAATTCTTGGCAAAAAACCGAATTCGCTTCTATTCCTGAAGATGCAGAAAACGCTCAACTTCTTCCTGATAATCAAACGATTAATTACACCATCAAAAACAATCTTTTTGTAAACATCAATGGAAAAACGCTGAAAATTACAGATGACCAAAACGAAAATATCATCAACGGACAATCGGTTCATCGAAATGAATTCGGAATCGATGGAGGAATTTTTGCGGCGCCAAATTTTCAAAAAATTGCATTTTACAGAATGGATCAAAGCATGGTTACTGACTACCCAATCATCGATTGGAGCGTAACTCCTGCAGAAAACCACAACATCAAATATCCTATGGCTGGAAATAAATCTCACGAAGTTTCCATCGGTGTTTTTGATGTAAAAACTCAGACTAAAAAATTCTTAAACATCGAAGGCGACAAAGAGCAATACTTAACCAGCGTAACTTGGAGCCCTGATTCTAAATCTATTTTCGTGGCGGTTCTTAATAGAGCTCAAAACCATGTAAAACTGAATCAATATGATGCCGAAACAGGAAATTTAGTTAAAACGCTCTTCGAAGAAAAAGATGAAAAATATGTAGAACCTCAACATGAATTAACCTTTTTACCTGGTTCTAATAAAGATTTTATTTGGCAAAGTCAAAGAACGGGTTATAATCATTTGTTTTGGTACAACACAGACAAAGGTTTGGTAAAACAAATTACTAAAGGAGATTGGTTGGTGAACGAAATTCTAGGTTTTAACGAAAAGAAAAAAGAAATTTATTTCTCTTCGACTAAAGAAACGCCACTTGAAAAACATTTGTACAAAGTAAATTGGCAAACGACTAAAATCACCAGATTAGACAAAGACGCTGGTGTTCACAATGGAATTTTGAGCAAAGACGGAACACATTTGTATGATGTTTTTGCCAATGCTTCTAAGCCAAGAATTGCAAATATTATCAATACGCAATCGCTTCAAGCCAAAAATATTTTAACCGCAGAAAACCCTCTGAAAAACTTCCAAAGACCTGAAATTCAGAACATCACCCTGAAAGCAGACGACGGAACTCCATTGTATGGAAAACTGATTTTACCAACTGATTTTGATAAAACTAAAAAATATCCTGTAATTGTTTATTTATACAACGGACCTCATTTACAATTGGTTACCAATAACTTCCCAGCTTCTGGAAATCTTTGGTATGAATACATGGCGCAACGTGGTTATATTGTCTTCACGATGGACGGAAGAGGTTCTTCTAACAGAGGAAAACAGTTTGAACAGGCGGTTTTCAGAAATTTAGGTGAAACTGAAATGAAAGACCAATTAAAAGGTGTAGAATATTTAAAATCTTTGCCTTTTGTAAATGCTGAAAAAATGGGAATTCATGGTTGGAGTTTTGGTGGATTTATGACCACAAGTTTTATGCTGAAATATCCTGATGTTTTCAAAGCGGGAGTTGCAGGTGGACCTGTAATCGACTGGAACATGTATGAAATTATGTACACAGAACGTTACATGGACACGCCAAAAGAAAATCCTGAAGGTTACGCAAAAGCCAATCTTTTAGACAAAGTTCAAAACTTGAAAGGAAAATTACTCATGATTCATGGTGCGCAAGATGATGTAGTGGTTTGGCAACATTCTGTAAAATTCCTGAAATCTGCGGTTGAGAAAGGCGTTCAGTTAGATTATTTCGTTTATCCTGGTCATCCTCACAATGTTTCAGGTAAAGACAGAGTACATTTAATGCAAAAGGTTACTGATTATTTTGACTTGTATTTGAAATAAACATGAATATCATAAAAACAAAAAATCGGGAAGAAAAACTTCCCGATTTTTTTTATGTTTAATAAGTATTAATCTACTTTTTTCAAATCCAAATCTCCAAAATCAAAAGAGAAATCCGTAACATCTGAAATAGGTTTCATTTTGGCAGAAACTGTTTTTCCGTTTTCGTCAAAAGTAAGCGTGAAGAATGCATCTGCGTCATAACTTCTATCATCCCATTTGATTACGAAAGTATCTCTAGAATAAGGCAAAACTTCACCTTTTAATCTTTCTGAAGATTTGCAAATCACTCTGAAACCTTTCTTTTCTTTAGAAATTACCACATCACCAAACCAAGCATCTCTATACGTTCCTACAAATTGTTCAGGAGCTAATTTTGCGCTTCTGTCTTTTTGGTAAGCAAATGCCTTAGCATAAGTTTCCGCCTTTTCTTTGTCATATTGCGTATTGCCTTTTGCATATCTTTCCGCATAAGTTTTCAACCAATTTCTGTCTTCAATTCCTAAATACGCATCTTTTACCGTATTGGTAATCGTGTTAAAAGCCACCCCTTGTTGTTGATTCGTGAGCACTACAATTCCTAAATTCAGGTCAGGAATTAAGGTAAATTGCGTAACTGTACCGATTAAACCACCTGTATGCTGAATCTGGCGATGACCTTTTACATCAGAAATAAACCAACCTAGACCGTAACCGTAAAATTTAGTATCATAAGGATTTTTAGCAGCCATAGGAATGGGTTGTTGAATTTGCCACAAAATATTTGCATTTTTCTCAGAAACCAAACGTACCCCATCTTTGGTAACGAAACCATTCATTAAGAAATTTGCCCAAGTCGTCATGTCTGTAATGTTGCTCAAAATTCCACCAGCTGCATTGGCTGTTTCGTTCCAATCGTGAGGAACCGCAACTGCTTTTCCATTGACTGGAGCATGTGCATCAATTTTATTTTCAATAGATTTTGCACGGTTATAAGAACCGAAACTTGCTGTCATTCCAACAGGTTTCATGATTCTTTCTTCGATAAACTCTGCCCAAGTTTTGCCAGAAATTTTATGAATAACTTCTCCTGCTACAATAAACATCACATTGTTATAATCCATTGTATTTCTGAAAGAATGCGCAGGTTTAAGATAACGAACATTGTGCAATAATTGTTCCGTAGAAATATTGCCACCTTCTGGAAAAAACATTAAATCTCCTTGTCCAAGACCTAAACCAGCTCTATGCGTCACCAAATCTTTGATGGTAAGCTCTTGCGTCACATAATCGTCATACATTTTGAAATCTGGTAAAAATTTGGTCACTTTATCATCCCAATTCAGTTTTCCTTCGTCTGCTAAAATCGCTAAAGCTGTACAAGTAAAACCTTTAGAATTAGAAGCAATTCCCACCAAAGTTTCTGGCGTCATCGGTAATTTATTGTTAAGAGAACGTACTCCGAAACCTTTAGAATAGATAACTTTACCGTCTTTTAAAACGCCAACAGACATTCCGGGGACGTCAAAAGTGGTGATGGTTTTTTGGATGAGTTCGTCTAGTTTCTGCTCTGAAATTTGACTAAAAAAGAATAATGAGCAAAGAATAAAGAACAAAGAAAATGATTTTTTCATGCTGATTTTTTTGAATTTCTGTAAAGGTAAATAATTCTAAAAAAAAATCTCGCTGATTTAGCAAATTAAGCAGATAAAATCTACCAAACCAGTTAAATCAGCGAAAAAAATAAAATTTTATGAGTTATTATTTCATTGCTTTTTCGTAGTAATCAGAAGCTACGTTCCAATCAATTACGTTAAAGAAAGCTTCTATATAGTCTGATCTTTTGTTTTGATATTTTAAATAATAAGCGTGTTCCCAAACATCCATTGCCAAAACTGGAGCTCCAGAAATAGACATTCCCGGCATTAAAGGATTATCTTGATTTGCGGTACTTCCTACTTTCAATTTTCCTGAAGCATCAGTAACCAACCAAGCCCAACCAGAACCAAATTGTTTCGCTCCTGCGTCAGAAAACTGCTTTTTGAAATTTTCAAAACTGCCAAAATCTCTATTGATAGCATCAGCTAATTTCCCAGTTGGTTTTCCTGTTGAATTTGGAGTCATCAAATCAAAATACAAATTGTGATTGTAGTAACCTCCCGCATTATTTCTTAACGCAGCATTGCTGGTATCAAGCGTTTTCAACACTTCTTCTATCGTCATATTCGCTTGTGGTTTTCCTTCCACCGCTTTATTTAAGTTGTTCAAATAACCTACATAATGCTTAGAAAAGTGAATGTACATAGTCTTCGCATCTACATATTTTGAAAAAGCATCATAATTATGTTTCAGTGTTTTTATTTTGAAAGCACCTGCATTTGCAGTAACATCAGAAGGTTTACCATAATCTGTAGATTCTACATTTACTACAGGTTGCGCTGTATTTCCTACTACCGCTACACAAGAAGTAACCGCAGAAAAAGCGATGGCTACAAAAGCCCATTGAACTAATTTTTTCATATCTATAAAGATTTAATTTTAAAAATTTGAATTTCCCAAAAATAGCAAAAAACTCCCGAAAATAGGTCAATTTTTCATTAACAAAATCTATAATTTGGTTTGATATATTTATTTTAAAGTTAAGCACTTTCCCATTCTACAATTCTCCCACTCTACAACTATACTTTGTACTTTTAACTTTACCCTTCGTACTTATAAAAATCTTACCTTTGTAAAAAGTAAAAAAAGTAAAATGGAAAGTAAAAAAGAATTCTTCTTAGAATGTTATAAACTTGGGATTATAAAATTCGGCAGATTTACATTGAAATCCGGCATTGAAAGCCCGTTTTATGTAGATTTAAGACCACTCGCTTCTGAGCCAAAAATCTTAAAACATTTGGCCAATTATCTTTTAGAAATGCTTCCTTTAGATAATTTCGATGTGATTTGCGGTGTTCCTTACGCTGCATTACCTATGGCAACTGCCATGTCTCTAGAAAGCTATATTCCATTGATTATCAAGAGAAAAGAAGCTAAAGAATACGGAACCAAAAAACTCATAGAAGGTATTTATAAATCTGGACAAAACTGTCTACTGGTAGAAGACGTGATTACTTCTGGAAAATCTTTGGTAGAAACCATCGCCGAAGTAGAAAATGAAGGGTTAAAAGTTTCTGATATTGTAGTGGTTCTAGACCGTGAACAAGGCGGAAAGCAACTTTTACAAGAAAAAGGTTATCATGTTCATACGCTTTTCAGCATTTCTGAAGTGGTAGAAATTTTAAAAAAAGTAGACCATCTTACGGAAGAAGAAGTTCTAAGAATTAATGAATTTATCGCAGGAAATAAAATTGAATTCAAAGAAGAAAAAAGACTTTCTTACGAACAAAAATTAGAAAATTGCGAACATTCTGTTGGCAAAAAAATCTTAGAAATTGCGATTGCTAAACAATCTAATCTTATTGCTTCTGCAGATGTAACGACAACCAAAGAATTGCTAGAATTTGCAGAACAAGTTGGGCCACACATTGTCGCTCTAAAAACGCATATTGACATTATTTCTGATTTTAACAGTGATAAAACCATCCTTCCGCTAAAAGATTTAGCAACGAAGCATAATTTCCTTTTGATGGAAGACCGAAAATTTGGCGATATCGGGAATACTCAGGAATTGCAATACAGAGGCGGAATGTATAAAATTTCGCATTGGGCAGATTTGGTTACGTCTCATGTCATTGCTGGCTATCAAAGCATTGATTGTTTTATGAATTCTGGAGTCATTGCCATTCTTTCTATGTCTTCAAAAGGTGCGCTTACTGACCAAAATTATAGAACAGAAGCTTTAAAAATAGTAGAAACGCATCCTAATATTGTGGGATGTGTGGCACAAAACAAAGTTCCAGCCAATGTTTTACTTTTTACACCAGGTGTAAATTTAGCAGACAAAGGTGATGCTAAAGGCCAACAGTACAATACACCGGAACATGTTTTCAAAAATTTACATACAGATTTCGTGATTGTAGGTCGAGGAATTTATAAAGCTGAAAATGTAGAAAAATCTGCAAAACTTTACAAATTAGAATCTTGGAACGCCTACCTAAAATCGCTCTAAATGGATAAAAAAACGAACATACAATTCTATTCGCCTACCGAAGAAAAATTAAACATTTGGTCTCATGCTTTTGGGATTTTCTTGAGCATCATCGCATTGGTTTTATTAATCCTCAAAGCGGTGCAGCAAGACAATATCTGGATGATGATAAGTTTCCCAATTTTTGGTGTGAGTCTAATTTTATTATATCTCGCTTCTACACTTTATCATGCTTCAAAGGAACCTCAAAAGAGATTTAAGCTCAAAGTTTTCGACCATGCTGCTATTTATGTTCTTATCGCAGGAAGTTACACGCCTTTTACATTGGTCAGTTTAAACGGAGAAACGGGTTGGCTTATTTTTTCAATGGTTTGGGTGATGGCTTTTACAGGAATTATTCTCAAATTATTTTTCACGGGAAAATTTAAAATTGTTTCTACAGCGATGTACGTTTTGATGGGTTGGTTGATAATTTTTTATTTCCAAGATCTTACTGCTCATTTACATGAAAAAGGAGTATTTTACCTAATTCTTGGCGGAGTTTTATATACGATTGGTGCTATTTTATACAGCATTAAGAAAATAAAATTCAATCATGCTATTTTCCATTTTTTTGTTTTAGCGGGTAGTTTCTGTCACTTTTTATCTATTTATTTATACGTCTAGCTAAAGAAATTGAGCAACTTAATTTTACTTTTTGTTTGTCTGATTATAGGAATTGTTTTAAAAAAATCTAAAATAATTCCCGAGAATTTTCACACCTCATTGAATGCATTTGTGATTAATATTTCGCTTTCTGCATTTTCGCTGTATTATATTTCAAAAATAGAACTCAACAGTTCGGTGATTTATCCCGTTTTAGTGGTTTGGATAGGAATTTTTGCTGCGATATTATTTTTTGCAGGATTAGGAAAAATTTTCGGCTGGAAATCTTCTTTAATTGGTGCTTTAATTATGTGTGCTGGTTTCGGAAATACTTCTTTTGTTGGCATTCCTTTAATTCAAGCGATGTATGGCGAAGAAGGTTTAAAAACCGTGATGTTGGTAGACCAACCCGGATTTGTTGCTCTTTCTACGGTAGGAATTTTAGTCGCCAATTTTTATTCTGGAAGCAAAGATTCTCTACTCAAACATCTTTCTAAAATTTTAAAATTTCCACCATTTATTGCATTTGTAATTGCTTTGTTGCTAAATATTTTCTCCATAGAAATTCCAAAAGATTTTGACGAAGTTTTAATGAAATTGGGCGCAACTACTGTTCCACTCGCTTTGGTTTCTGTGGGAAGTCAAATGCAATGGAAAAAAATTGAGAAAAAAGAAGGATTTCATCTTTTCATCGGTTTACTTTTCAAGCTCGTTCTTTTGCCTTTATTGATTTTGGTGATTTACAAATATATTTTCCATCAAAGTGGAGACGTCATAGACATTTGTATTTTAGAAGCCGCGATGGCACCAATGATTACTGCGGCGATTATTGCTTCGGCTCATGATTTAGAACCTAAATTTTGTAACTTGATGGTTGCGGTAGGAATTCCTCTATCTATCCTTACTGTGGGAATTTGGCATCTACTATTGCCTTTTTTGTAATTTAAAAAGACAAAAACTTCCGACTTATTTCGAAGAAAATATTCATCCCAGAAAGGAATAATGATTCTAAAAATCCATTGTCAATAAAATTCAAAAATTGTTGATAAAATGTAATATTTTTTCGGATTTATGTAAGTAATTTCAATAGTTTCTCTCTATATTTGATTTTCTAAAATCAATGAAGAAGAAGACCATCATTTTACTGTGTTTACTGCTTAATCTTTTTGCTTTTTCGCAGAAAGACTCCATCATTATTGATGCAAAAATTTCAGCAGGAACGCTTTCTGTAAGAGAAAAAATCTATTATCAGAACACCTCCGAAATTGAACTCACACATCTTAAACTTCAAAATTTCACGGCTGCTTATAAAAGCAGAAATACGCCTCTTGTAAGAAGAAAATTAGAAGACCGAAAAAAGGATTTATATTACGCAAAACCCAATGAAAGAGGCAGATTGGTTTATCTGATGATAGACAAAAAACCGTATGAAGGTGTTTTAGATGATGAAAATCTTTTTATAAAACTCCCAAAACCTTTAGCTCCCAATGCTTTTACTGAACTTTCGTTAGAATATTCTGTGATTTTGCCGAGTGCTCAGTTTACAGGGTATGGAATTAGGGAAAATAATACTTTGCTCAAATATTTTTTCTTGGCTCCAGACAGTTTTGACCGAGATAATTTCCTTGAAAAATATTACAAAGATTTAGAAGAAAGCGTAAATGTAAATACTTTTTACCGAGTAAAATTTGAAAATTCCGCTCAAAACATCAGCAGTAATTTAACTGAAGTTGCTCCCAATATTTTTGAAGGAAAACTGAATAAAGATGTAGAATTTCTGATTGCTGACCAAGAAAATTATCAGCTAGAAACCATCGTTGACGGACAAAAACATTTGGTAGAATTGGGTTATCCTGTCACCGAAAAAGAAAAGGAACTGATAGCGTTTTATCTACCACTTCATCTTCATTTCATCAAAGAAAAAACAGGATTTTTGCCAGAAAAAATCTTCATCAGCGAAAAATTTAAGTCCAAAAATGATTTCTTCGGGAATGATGACATTAAATTTTGGAAATTTAAGTTCCAAATGTTTACCGATGCCGAAAAAATAGACATGGATTATTTTAGCATTGTTTCTCAGCAAGTTGCAGAGCAATTCTTCGTTTCTGATAAAGAAAAAAATCACTGGATTACCAATGGACTTAAAACGTATTTAGAAATTCAGTATTTGAAAAAAAATTATCCTGACCATAAAATATTAGGAGCACTTTCAGATTATAAAATACTGGGAGTGAAACCCTTAAAACTTTCATTTGCTTCTCGATTGAAGTTGATTGAAAGATACGGCCTCGCTTATCAATACATCACGGCGCAAAACCTTGACCAAAAAATAGACGAAAAATTTTCGGATTTAAGTAATTTTAATGAAATGGCGATTAGCCAATTCGAAACAGGAAGCCTTTTTACCTTGATTGCAGAAAAAATGGGCACTTCTTATTTTGAAAATTTCTTGAAAGGTTATATCGCCAAAAATCACACTTCTGAATTAGACAAAAGAGAATTTCTAGACCAACTCACGGTAGCTTCTGGTTACTCTTCTGAATTTTTAGAAAAATACGTCAAAAGAAAACAAAGAATTAATTTTAAACTCGATGATTTCGAGAGAAAAGAAAACGTTATTAACATCAATGTTTCTAAAAATACAGCGCAGAATATTCCTTTTAAATTAGAAACTTTCCATGAAGATGGAAGTAAAAAAACCTTTTGGTATGACACGAATTATCAGGACAGTTCTTGTGGTTATGTGATTCCAGATAATGAAGCGGTAAAAATTGTCATCAATGATTTATATGCTTTCCCAGAAAATAATTTCAGAGACAATTATCTTTACACCAAAGGAATTAAAGACAATGCCAAAAAATTAAGATTTAAACTCATTCCAGACAATCCAAATGCAGAAATTAACGAGGTTTATCTTACTCCGGGAATCGGTTGGAATAATTATGACAAATTTTTACTGGGAATTCGATTTAAAAATAAATCGCTGATTGACAAGAGGTTTCAATATCTTATTTCGCCGTTTTTCAGTACAGGAAGTAAGGATATTAATGGTTCCATGAATGCTGTTTATAAAATTCAACCTGCTGAAAGTTTTTACAGAACACTTACTTTAGGTGTTGCAACTGCCAAATACAATTATGATTTTGGGTTGTCTTACAAAAAAATCAGTTTTTCTGGGAATATGTCTTTTAACAAAAATCCTAGAAGCGAAATTTCTAGAATTTTGTCTGCTTCTTACAATTTCTTCGAAAGAGATTTAAGCCCAAAAATGATTGCAGAAAATGACTACGCTAAATATAACATTTGGAATCTTGGTTTCGTGTATTCAGACAATAACGTGATTAGAGAGAAATATATTTTCGGGAATTTCCAATACATGGAAGATTACGCAAAACTTACTGCAGAAAGCTACTACAGACTAGAATATGCCAAAAATAAAAAACTGAGCTTACGATTGTATGGCGGTTATTTTTTAAGAAATCATACCAGAAATAATAATTTCGATATTGGAATTTCTAAAGTTTCCAACTATGCTTTCTCTTATAATCTATTAGCTCAAAGTGCAATAAGCGGAATCCTTTCTCAGCAGTTTATCATGGCAGAAGGTGGTTTTAAATCTTATATCAACGGAACGGTAGACCAATGGTTAATTACACATAATGTAGAAGCAAACGTTTGGAAGATGATAGACGTTTACGCAGATTTTGGCGTGTACAAAAACCGTGAACATTCTCCAAAGTTTATTTGGGACAGCGGTATTAAATTTAAAGTAATTCCAGATTTTATAGAAGTCTATTTCCCTATGCAATCAAGCCTTGGTTTCGAACCGAAGTTCAAAGATTACGGCAATAGAATACGATTTACCTTTAACTTAAATGTAGGCGCTCTGATTGGCTATTTCAGACGAGGCTGGTACTAAATAAAAAAGGTTGCTCTTGTGAAGCAACCTTTAATTTTATCAATAAATTATAATTATTGTTTTACGATTTTCTGAGAAACAGTTTCACCGTTTAATTCAGATGAAACAATATAAACACCTTTCTGTAAAGAAGAAACGTTAATTGTTTTGTTATTTGGATTGATGTTAAATGATTTAACCAACTGTCCATTTGAATTATATAATTTAACTGTTGCATTTCCTTTAGTTTCGAAAGAAAGAGCATCATTAACAATTGTATTTTTCAAAAATACATTTTTAGACTTTATAACATCTTTCACTCCTAAAAAGCTAGTAATATTTATATTATCAAGTTGGTAAGTTGTGGTTGCAGGAATTGCTGAATCTCCAACATATTCAAAAGCTAAGAAACCTACTCCTGAGTATGCAGATAAATCTAAAGTTTCTGTAGAATATGCAGCTCCATAACCTGCAGTATTAACATTATCATTAATAGTAGTCACTAAATTTTTAACCATTACACCACTATTTAGTTTTAAGACATAAACTTTTAGTTCTGCTCCATTAGCATATCCAGAGTTCCAATCAAATTTAACACTAGTCTTGTTAATTTGGTCTAAATTAATCGCAGGTGAAATTAACCATGTATTATAAGTACCCGTTCCATTAAATGCAGTCATTTCAGCATATTTATTACTATTGAAAGTTTTAATAGACCATTTCTTATCAATAGCACCTTCACTTGCTGTTTTCCAATTATTAGGCATTACTGTAGAACCTACTACTCCTGTTTCAAAATTTTCTACTAAAGCAGAAACTGGAGAAGTTTCATCCAAAGAAAAAGGATTATCGGCAGATACACCAACTCCTGTTAGTGCAACGGTTGCATTTGCTGAACCACTAGTAATTGTTAATGTTGCAGATTTAGCACCAATAGAAGTTGGAGCAAAAGTAACATCAAGAGATCCTCCCGAAGTTGTAAGTGTACCCGTTGCAGAGAACATTGCTGCATCTGTACCAGTTATAGTATAAGTTGGGGCAACGCTTAAATTAGAAGCTGAAATAGTAACTGTAGAAGGTGAAGATGTATTTGGAATAATAACTTCACCAAAATTAATATTTGAAGTTGAAACTGACAATGCTGGATCTGAACTAGGTAGAGTCCAAGAAAAATCATCTACCATTATTCTTTCAGTTGTACCTAGTGATTTTATTCTTACTGAAACATTATTATTTGTACTTTGAATCGATCCACTCACAGTTTTCCAATCAGAATTGGTTGTTAATGAAGCATTTATAGTTATTACATTGTTCCATGTTGTACCATCTGCAGTATATTCTACTGCAAAATTAGTTGCAGGAGTTCCATCCCATCTTCTAACTTTAAAAGAAAATGTACCTATACCTCCAGTTCCTACTGTCATAGTTAAAGAAGAATTAGCTGTACCTTCTAATCTAAAAGAATATGTTCCAAAAGCACCTGGAAAACCATCTTGTGCACTAGTTGTATTTCTTATAACTCTAGCTCCTGTAGCTGTAAAGTTGGTATCAGAATAGCCATGACTCCCATAACTTGTTCCAAGGCTTGATGCGGCAGGATCCTTGATCCACTTTGTATCATCATCAAAATTAATATTGCCCTGTGCCTTTAATAGCATTACTGTTATTAAAACGAAGAATAAAGAATAAAATTTTTTCATAATATTTTTTTTATATAATTGACTCAAAAATACAAAGATTTTGCTCAATACATATTATTTTTTATTAATTATCTATTAATTTTTTCTCCACAATAATCCTTATTTTTTTTAGTTACTTTTACACAGCGGTTTTAGAAAGATTTCGGTGACAAAAAAATTACTTTTTTTACTCATTTTAATGAGTGCTTTTTTGGCAAAAGCACAGATTTTCACATGGAAAAACCCTAATTTACCTGCTCAAGACTCCCTAAAAACAGACTCTATTGTTTCAAAAAAACTTAATAGCGAGTTTTTTAAAAAAGATACCGCCAATTTTGTATGGAAAGAAAAGAAAATCCTTTACGATGAATCGGTTTTGGTTAAGAAAAATTCTCGTTCACAAATTCTCGGCGATTTAAATGCTAAAGGTTCCATTATCAGAGGAATTACTTTTGGCAATAACCAAGGGCAATCTGTACAATCTTCTATGGATATGCAAATTGCTGGGAAACTCAGCAAAGATGTTTCTATTCTCGCCAGTATTTCAGACCATAATTTACCCATTCAAGCGGATGGTTACACCCAGACTTTGCAGGAATTTGATAAAATTTACCTCCAACTCAATATTAAAGACAAAAGCATTTTAAAAGCAGGACATCTCGATTTGCAAGACGATCAAACCTACTTTGGAAAGTATCAACGCAGAAGCATGGGAATTGGTTTCCAGAGCAATTTTGGGAAAAACAACAAAACTTTTCTAGATTTTTCGGCGGGAGTTGCCCGAAGTGAATTTCACCGAATTCGCTTTCAAGGCGTAGAAGGAAATCAAGGTCCGTATCGATTAACAGGTAAAAACGGTGAAAATTTCATTACAATTTTGAGCGGTTCTGAACAGGTTTTCATTGATGGGATTTTGATGAAACGTGGTGAAAACCAAGATTACACCATTAATTACAACACGGGAGAAATTACTTTTACGAGTTTCCGTCCAATTTTTAAACAGAATTTTATCACCATTTCTTACAATTACACCAACCGAAACTACAACCGTTTCATCGTCACTTCTTCGGTGAAACATCAAACCGAAAAACTAAAACTTTCTTTCGACGCTTTCTTGGAAAACGATAATAAAAATGCTCCACTTTCCTTGAATTTATCAAAAGAAGACGAGCAAATTCTCGCCAATGCAGGAAACAATCAGGATTTAATGTTGGCACCTTCTGCTGTGATTACGGAATATGATGTAAATAAAATTCTCTACAAATTGGTGCAAAATCCACAAGGAAATTATTATGAATTTTCCACCGATAAAACCGAAACTTTGTACAATGTTTCTTTCACTTACTTTGGAGTTGGAAAAGGAGATTATAAACTGAAGCAATCTACCAATAACGGAAGAGTTTTTGAATTTGTAGGTGCTGGAAACGGAGACTATTCTGCTCTCCGAAAGTTGCCTTCTCCACAGAAAACACAGGTTTTTTCTACAAGTGCAGAATATACTTTTAACAAAGGAAAAATTGGCGGAGATTTTTCATTAAGCCATTATGATATCAATCTATTTTCCTCAAAAAACAACGACCAAAATACAGGTTTTGCAGGAAGAATTTTCGGGAATAAAATCTTTACCAAAAACAATTGGAACGGAACAGTTGGCGCAGAATTTCAGAGAATTTCTTCGCAGTTTCATATTTTAGATAGAATAAATGATGTGGAATTTTCGAGAGATTTTAATTTGGCTCAAGAATTCAATCAAATCACACAAAACAGATTGATTTTCAGATTTTTAAATCAATGGAAAAATAACAATTTCATCAATTACAAACTGAATTATCTCAATGAAAAACAAAGCTATAACGGCATAAAAAACGATTTAGATTTTAAATTCCAGAAGAAAAAAACAGAAACCCGAGGGAATTTTTCTTACCTCAATACTTCTTCTGATTTTCAAGACACCCAATTTGCAAGAGGAAATGTTTCTACTGAATTTTTGGGCAAAAAAGGAAGTTGGAGTTTTGGCGGAAGTTTCGAGCATAATCAGAAGAATTTTAACCAAACTAAAACACTTGACGTTACGAGTTTTTCTTGGAAAGAAGTTTTTATTCAAAAGAAAATCGGTGATAGTTTACGCACCAAATTATTGGCAAAATCTTATTTCAGAACCAATGATTCTGTGCGTGATAATTCTTTGAAAAAAATGAATAATATTCTCGGTTTAATGCTGGAAAGTCAGTTGATTAGAACCGAAAAAACGCAACTTTCAACGCTCGTTCATTACCGAAAATTTTTCTACGAAAATGAATTAAAAACGCAGTTTAATTCAGATTTTGTGATTGGAAACATACAGTACAATCAACAATTTTTCAAAAATGGAATGCGTTTGCAAGCGTTTTACGAGCTCGGAAACGGACAAGAAGCGCAGCGAGAATTCCAGTATTTAAAAGTGACAGACGGACAAGGAATTTACAAATGGACGGATTATAACGGCGACGGAATTCAGCAGTTAGATGAGTTCGAAATTGCAGAATATTCGGATTTGGCGCAATACATTAGAGTTTACACGAATACGGTGAAATACACTCCTTCCAACAAAAATAAATTGCAACTTTCGCTTTCGGTGAATCCTTATATTGTTTTTAATTCAGACAATCAGTTTTTAAGACGTTGGAATTTTAACGTTTCATTGAATGCTCAGAACTCCTTCTTCAAAGAAGACCGAGTTTTAGAATTCAATCCATTTAAAACCGAAAATAATCAAATTTTAAAAAATCAGAATTTGCTGTTTTCTGTTCTTTTCAATCCGACCTCAACATCTGGCTGGAACGGAAATTATCGTTTCATCGACAATCAAAATTTGGTAAATGCCAATTTCAGCATCGAAAAGAAAAATACGCAAACTCATTTGATCAATTTTGGATATTGGTTTAATAAAAATCTCCGTGCAGATTGGGAAAATCAGTTGCAGAATTACCAATCTTCATCGCAATTATTTTCCACAAGAGATTACATTTTGAACATCTACGAAACGAAGCCAAAATTAATTTACAAACTTTCGGAAAGTATGCAAACCGAAGTTTCTACCGCCTACAAAATAAAAGACCGAAAAGATGGCGACGAATTTCTAAAAACCTTCGATGCAACCGGAACTTTGCAATGGGAAAAACAGAAAACTTCTATCCGTGGAAATTTCAGTTTTATCAACAATAATTTTACAGGAAATGCTTTCAGTATTGTAGGAAATCAAATGCTCGACGGATTAAAACCTGGCAAAAACCAGGTTTGGAGTGTTATTTTGCAACAAGCATTAAACTCTTTCCTTCAACTCAACGTGAATTATGAAGGCAGAAATTCTGGCGAAAGAACAATTCATATCGGAAGTGTGCAAGTGAGAGCGAGTTTTTAGGTCTATTCTCTTAAATCATTTAATATAAATCTGAGGCAAAATATTTTTCTTTACACCTAATCCAAGACCTTTAAGCAGTGGAAAATAATCATTAGACTTGCCCCATTGTCCATAAATTTGAGTATTTAAAAAATACTTAACCGCTTTTACATCATTAATCTTATTACATTCTTCTATAAGTTTATTAATCAAGGTAAAATCAATTACATATTCTTTACATTTAATAAAAATAAAAATTTTATGATTTGGGGTTACTTTAAAAAATTCTTGTATTGAATCACAAAATATGTAAATATCTTTAATATCTTTAAAATGCTCAGGATTAATTACATAAAGAAATGAACATTTTTTACTTTTTATTAATTTTGAAAAGCGAATAGCCCTCTTCAGCATTTTTGCTCTATCTGTTTCAGACTCTATAAGTTCTTTTTCATGAAAAAAATCAGTATTAGGATAGTTTTCAGAGATAATATGTCCTCTCTCATTTCGTGTTAGATTGGTCAAGAAAAATTCAAAATTATTTTTAATATTTTCCGTAACATATTTTATTCCATATCTAGAATCAGAAAACAACCAATCAAATGGATATGACTTTTTTCTCAGCTTTAAAGAATTAAGGATGTAAGCTGAATGACAATCACTTCCTAACGAAACTATTTCATTTTTAGTATAAAAACGAGAATATACGTGAAGGTAAGTATTTTTATAAAGTTTAATTTTCATTGATTATTATTTATTACAAATATAACAAGAATATCAGACCATTATATTTCACTTTTTGATAAATTAAAATTACTCTAAAAAGGTTAAAACAAATTATGAATTTAAAATCCTTATTTTTGCAAAATGGTAAAAATAGGCAACATAGAACTTCCTGATTTTCCGTTTTTATTGGCACCAATGGAAGACGTGAGTGATCCTCCTTTCCGTAGATTGTGCAAATTACACGGCGCAGACTTAATGTATTCAGAATTTATTTCTTCTGAAGGCTTGATTCGTGATGCGATGAAATCTAGAAAAAAACTCGACATTTTTGATTACGAAAGACCTGTTGGAATTCAGATTTTTGGTGGCGACGAAGAAGCAATGTCAATGTCTGCCAAAATTGTAGAAACCGTAAATCCAGATATTGTGGACATTAACTTCGGATGTCCAGTAAAAAAAGTAGTTTCTAAAGGAGCTGGAGCTGGCGTTTTGAAAGATGTAGATTTAATGGTTCGATTGACAAAAGCTGTGGTAAATTCTACACATCTTCCCGTTACGGTGAAAACGAGGTTAGGTTGGGATGTAGAAACTATTAACATAGAAGAAGTAGCACTCAGATTACAAGATGCCGGAATCAAAGCGTTGACCATTCACGCCAGAACCAGAAGTCAAATGTACAAAGGTGAAGCAGATTGGGAATATATTTCTAAAATCAAACAAAATCCTAATATTGAAATTCCGATTTTTGGAAATGGCGACATTGATTCTCCTGAAAAAGCACTTGAATACAAACAAAAATACGCTTGTGATGGAATGATGATTGGTAGAGCTGCGATTGGTTATCCTTGGATTTTTAATGAAATTAAACATTTCTTTGAAACGGGAGAAAAATTACCAGAACCAACGATTTTTGACCGACTTCTTGCCGTAAAACAACACGCAGAATGGAGTGCAGAATGGAAAGGCGAAAGATTAGGATTGATAGAAATGCGACAACATTACAGCAATTATTTCCGTGGAATTTCACATTTTAAAGAGTTTAAAACCAAATTTTTACAGGTTTTAAGTTTGGAAGAATTTTATCAATTGTTAGAAGAAACGGAAGCGTTTTATAAAAATAAAATTGAAATTTTATAAATTTAATTCAATCCTTCAAGGAATTAAAATCCTCGAAGGATTATTTATATAACTATGAAAATCATCTCTTACAACGTCAACGGAATTCGCGCAGCTTTTACCAAAGATTTTATAGGTTGGTTGCAAGTTGCGAATCCTGATATTATCTGCATTCAAGAATCTAAAGCAGGAAATGACCAAATAGACATCGAAAGTCTGGAAAAAGTTGGTTACAAAAGTTATTGGCATTCTGCCGTGAGAAAAGGTTATTCCGGCGTTGGAATTGCGAGTAAAATAGAGCCAAAACACGTAGAATACGGTTGCGGAATTGAGCATTACGATAACGAAGGCAGAATTATAAGAGCAGATTTCGAAGATTTTTCGGTGCTTTCTGTGTATGTTCCGAGTGCTTCTAATATTGAGCGATTGGATTTTAAGCTTCAGTTTGCCGAAGATTTTCTAGAATATATTAAAAATTTACAGAAAGAAATCCCAAATTTGGTGATTTGTGGTGATTTCAACATTTGTCACGAAGAAATAGACATTCACAATCCGAAAGGTTTAAAAAACACTTCAGGATTTTTGCCTGTGGAAAGAGAATGGATGACAAAATTCCTAAAAGAATGTAATTTGGTTGATAGTTTTCGTTATTTGCATCCAGATAAGCAAGAATTTTCTTGGTGGAGTTACAGACAAAATTCTAGAGCGAAAAACTTAGGTTGGAGATTAGACTACCATTTCATTACAAAATCCTTTGAAAACCAATTAGAAAGAGCTTTAATTTTAAAAGAAGCTGTACACAGTGACCATTGTCCAGTTTTCGTTGAAATTAAAATTTAGGTTAAAAAATTTTTATTTTTCATGGAAAAAGTTTATTTTTAGTTAACTTTTTACTATGAAAACGATAATTGAGGAAATAAAGAAAGAAATAAAGAATCATCAGAACGTTAAAAACAGCGTTCTGAAAGATGTTGTATCTTGGAAGAGAACTCATTACATTTTATTGGCCGAAATTGTTTCGCAAGAATTATCACATTCAAAATTTTTACAAGGTGAGAGAAAATTTGAACTCGGAAATACCATTTCGTACATTACCCTCCAAAGATTTTTCGATAAAAGTTATAAAACTTCTGCTTTAAACGATTTACGCTTCATCAAAACCTTAGATAAATTATGTATTTTCTTAGGTCATTATGACCTTAATGAATATATATTGAATAGTAAACAACTGACTATTTCTGATGATGATTCTGAACAAATAGAACCTTACCGAAAAATCATTGAAACCCTTTTGTCAAAATGAGTTTAAAGCCATCCAGAAACTCCCTAAAATTGATTTAAGCGATATTTATCCTTATGTTTTCGAAGATTCTGCAATTTTAAGGAGAATTAAGGAATATATGAAGAGATACAAAGATGCAGAATATCATTTTGACTTCGACTATGAGTTTGCAAAGTTTGAATTATTGGATTGTGAACTTCTATCTGATGAAGAAGATTTAAAAGTGCTCAAAGCACATGAGTTTTGGGATTTAGTTTTGAAAACAGCAGAAGGCAAAGTGTTCTTTTATAAAGTGATGAATTTCCAAACTTATTTTCTTAAAAAAGACCAAAATATGCAATGGAAAATATGGGATAACTATAATCCTAATCTAGAGAGGGTTATCACTACTTATGTATAAAAAAACCAACTTATAATAAGTTGGTTCATTTTTTAAGATCATTTGTGTTTTTCTCCAAACTAACAACTGTTAATTCAGCACAAATATGATTATTTTCTTAATAAATACAAAACAAGAGAACAAACTTAAAGTGAACTTAAAAAAAACAATAAAAAAACCACCTTTAAAGGTGGTTTTAATCGTTAATCGACAATTTCATATTCTATAGGAATAGTTCCAGAACTATGATTACCAATTTCTTTAAAAGCAGCTTTTGTCATATCAAAAGCTCTACTTTTGTGAAATGGACCTCTGTCATTAATTCTAACTACAACAGATTTTCCTGTTCTTAAGTTAGTAATTTTTACTTGTGTTCCAAATGGTAATCTCATATTCGCAGCAGTAAATTTTGAGTTATCAAAAACTTCACCGCTTGCAGTTTTTCTACCGTTAAATTTATCGTGGTAGAACGATGCAAAACTTGTTTTAGCATCATTGGTATTATATTTGAAAGAATATAAACCAAGTGTTGAAATCATCATTATGATTACGAGAATAGCTCTTTTCATCATTTTGAATATTTTTTGTGGGTTTTACAGGCGCAAAGTTATCATGAACCTCTTTTAGCACACAACCAAGTTGTTAAATTTTCTTAATTTTATGTTAAAAATTTGTTAAACAACTCTCTCAACTACCTAACCATGGGAAATGAGAAGAAATGTTAAAAAATGTTAAAAAATATGTTAAAATCGTTAACATTATTAACTATTTAACGCATTGTTTTTTGTCAATTCAAAAACATTATCAATAAAAAACATTAAATAAAATCAAAAAAACCATCAATTAATTGATGATTTTTTATTTTTAAATACATTAATTTAAATTTAACTTAATGTAAATTTTATGGTTTTCCGTAAATAAAAAAGAAATATTATTCTGCAATTTCACCATATAAATCGAACTCTTCTGCAGAAGTTATTTTGATATTAACGAACTCACCAATTGAAATATAAGTGTCATTTGCTTCCACTAAAACCGTGTTATCTACATCTGGAGAATCATATTCTGTTCTTCCCACAAAATAATTCCCTTCTTTTCTATCAAAAATACATCTGTAAGTCTTCCCGATTTTTTCTTGATTCTTTTCCCAAGAAATCTGAGATTGTAATTCCATAATTTCTTCTACTCTAGCCTGTTTCACCTCTTCTGGAACATCATCTTCTAACACATAAGCACTTGTATTTTCTTCGTGAGAATAGGTGAAACAACCCAGTCTATCAAAACGTTGCGTACGAACCCAATCTTTTAATTCTTGGAACTTTTCTTCCGTTTCACCAGGGAAACCAACGATTAGAGTAGTTCTAATGGCCATGTCTGGAACTTTTTCACGGAATTTATCCAATAAAGCATTGGTTTTTTCATAAGTGGTTCCACGCTTCATGGCCTTTAAAATTTCTGTATTGATATGCTGAAGCGGAATATCAATATAATTGCAAATTTTAGGCTCTGATTTAATCAATTCTAATACATCTTCTGGAAAACCTGAAGGAAATGCATAATGCAAACGAATCCATTCTATGCCTTCTACTTTTATCAATTCCTTTAACAAATCTCCTAATGCTCTTTTCTTGTATAAATCTAAACCGTAATAGGTAAGGTCTTGAGCAATTAAAATGAGTTCTTTCACCCCAGATTTTGCAAGTTTTTGTGCTTCTATTACTAGGTTTTCAATTGGAGTAGAAACATTACCTCCTCTCATCAACGGAATAGCACAAAATGCACAAGGTCTATCACAACCTTCAGCTATTTTAAGGTAGGCATAATGTTTTGGAGTAGTCGTTAAACGTTCTCCTACTAATTCATGTTTATAGTCTGCACCAAGATGTTTTAGCAAAATTGGTAAATCACGAGTTCCAAAATATTGGTCTACATCTGGAATTTCCCTGATTAAATCTGGCTTATATCTTTCTGAAAGACAACCCGTAACAAAGACTTTCTCTACTTCTCCCCTATTTTTAGCTTCTACAAAATCTAGGATGGTATTGATGGATTCTTCTTTGGCATTATCGATAAAACCGCATGTGTTAATCACTACGATGTCTCCACGTTGTTCGTGGACGACTTCTTTGCCGTTTGCTTTGAGCTGTCCCATTAAGACTTCTGAGTCGTAGATGTTTTTTGAACAGCCTAGGGTTACGATGTTAATTTTCTTTTTGCCTACAGATTTTGTTCTCATGTATGATAATTGATGGATGGTAAGTATTGAATTAATTAAGGTTGCAAATTTATGAAATTAAAAAGGAACTTTAGGTAAGAGTTTTTTTGAGGTAAAATATGCCTATTCATTTCATGCACTTTTCATACACTTTTCATACACTATCCATGCTTTATCTATGGAGTATCTGTGGATTTGAAGTGATGTGGTGATGTGATGATGTGGTGATGTGGTGATTTGGAAATTTGAAAATGAGAAAATTTGAAAATGAGAAAATTGATAACAAGTGATTTTGGATAAAAAAAAGAACCGAAAATTCGGTTCTGGTATTTTTTAGTAAGCTCCTGTTTTTTTGTAGATATAGTATTTGGAGTAAATGTAGATGATGAAGGTAGGCAATATTAAATACAATGTGCCTTCCCAGAAATTGAGTCCGAGTTTTATTACACAAGCGTTAATCAATAACTGAACCCCTCCATATAATGTAGCCACCAAAAGATGTGACCATTTCATCTGATTAACCAACAACTGATATAAATGATGACGGTGTGCTTCAAAAATATTTTCTTTCAATTTTATTCTTTGAAGAATGGTTGAAATTACTTCTATTCCATACACTGCGATGAATAATAAATACGTGAAATCTTCGGTTTTTACCATTAACAATCCTAATAAAGCTAAAACCCAAAATGCAATGCTCATGCTTCCAACATCTCCAGCGAAACATTTGGCTTTTTTTCTAAAATTGAAAAATAAAAACACCAAACTTGCCAAAATCGGGTAGATAATAAAATGAGCATCGGTGAACGCTACCCCATATTGATTGATGTAATAAAACGTGAGCAACATGACCAAGCTGTACACGCCTGTAATTCCATTGATTCCGTCCATAAAATTGTAGGCATTCAGTACTCCTATTACAAAAATATACACCAAAGGAATGAACCAAATGGGTGCAGAGGTGAATAATCCTAAGAAATAAATTAGCAAGGTAACAGCTACAAAATGAAATAATAATCTCAATTTGCTCGATAAATCTAAAATATCATCCAGAAAACTAATGGTAGATAAGGCTAATAATCCTAATCCAAAACTCCAATAATCTTCCGGTAAAAAGTAATCTTTTCTGTACGCAGCACTCACCACAAAATACAGTACAAATGCAATGGGAAAAATAATTCCACCTCCACGAAGTGTAATCTGCGTATGAGAACTTCTATGATTGGGTTTATCTATAATATTAAATTTATCTGCTATTCTAAAATAAAGCAGTTCTAAGAAAAAAAGAAAGATAGCAGTCAGTAAATATTCCATCATGAAATAATTTTTTCCAAATTACTAATACAATTTTCTAGAACAAAATTTTCTTGATAAAAACTTTTACCATTTTCCCCTAATCGTTGTCTCTCTAGAACTGGCAGTTTCTCAATTTCTAAAATTTTATCAGCCAAATCTTTATAATCTTCTGCATGAACGGCAAATCCGCAATCGGCTTCATTAATTATATTATATCCTTCACCATTCATCATAGAAATAATAGGTTTACCAACACTCATATAGGCTTGTACTTTTGCGGGTAAACTCAAGCTAAAAATAGGCTCATTTTTTAAAGATACAAACATACAATCTGCCTTACTAAAAAAATAAGACATCGTTTCTATAGGATACTTTCCAAAAAAATGAATGTTTTTTTCAATATTTTTTTCTAAAACTAATTTTTCTAATCTTTTTCTATCTCTCCCGTCGCCTAAAATTAAAAAATTAATTTTTTTATTTTGTTTCAAGACTATTTCCATCGCTTTTATTGCGTTCACTAAATCTTGCGCTACACCTACATTACCAGCAAATAAAATATTAAAACCAGACGGAAACTTTGGCAAATTAATTTCAACATTTTGTTTTGATTCATTAATCGATTTTTCAGCCCAATTTGGAAAATATATTATTTTATCTTCAAAATTACCTTTTTTAAGAATTGACTGTTTAAAGCCTTTTGAACTTATCAATATTTTGTCTGAGTTTCTGTACAAAAACTTAACCATCGATTCAAAAAAACCTAATATTTTTTTGTTCTTTATTCCGCCTGCAGACTCTAAACTTTCTGGCCACAAATCCAATACCCAAAAATAAACAGGAATTTTCTGTATCTTTTTTACTACTACAGCAGGTAATCCCATCATAACAGGAGATAATTGCTGAACAATAATTTTATCAAATTTTTTACTCAAAGCTAGATATACCGCATAAAAACTTGCAAAAATAAACCAAGTAAAATAGTTTACCATCAATGGAATGGCTGTGCTATTTCCTCTGGGAATTAAAAATGTACGAATGACCTTTACTCCATTTACCGTTTCTCTTCTTCTTTTAAAGTAACCATATCCCTTGAAAAACTTACCTTTTGGATAATTAGGGATTCCAGTCAATACGGTTACCTCATGACCTTTTTTCTGCATTTCAAATGCAATGTCATTTCCTTTGAAATTTTCGGGATAAAAATATTGGGTAACTAATAAAATCTTCATCTTTATTTTTTACTCCACACTACTCTATTTACATAATCGGTATAGCTCAAGATGATTCTCACCATTTTTTCAGAAACATTCGGCATCGAATAGTCTGCTACTTGGCGGAAATTTCTTTGGTCTCCTAATTTCTGTGTCTTTAGCTGCTCTAAACCTTGCATGATTCTTTCTGGCGAAAGTCCTACCATCATTACGCTGGCTTCTTCCATAGCTTCTGGTCTTTCATGCGCTTCTCTGATATTTAACGCTCTGAAATTTAGAATGGAAGATTCCTCAGAAATCGTTCCTGAATCTGATAATACGGCATAACTTCTCATTTGTAATGCATTATAATCATGGAATCCTAGCGGTTTTAAAAACTGAATTTCTGGTCTTACCGAAATTTGTTTTTTGTCTATCATATTTCTGGTTCTCGGGTGTGTAGAAACGATGATGGGATAACCAAATTTTTCGGCAATGTCATTTAAACTCTCTATTAATCCGTTGAAATTCTTTTCAGAATTGATGTTTTCTTCACGGTGAGAAGACACCACGAAATATTTTCCTTCTTCTAAATTTAATCTTGACAACACATCAGATTTTTCAATTTCTGGAAGGTAATGATTTAGCACTTCAAACATTGGCGAACCTGTTTTGATGATTCTATCTGCTGGAAGTCCTTCTCTTAACAAGTATTCTCTTGCAATATCAGAATAAGTCAAATTAATATCTGCGGTGTGGTCTACAATTTTACGGTTGGTTTCTTCTGGTACTCTTTGGTCAAAACAACGGTTTCCTGCTTCCATGTGGAAAATAGGAATCTGTCGTTTCTTCGCAGGAATGGCACACAAACAAGAATTGGTATCTCCTAATACCAAGAAAGCGTCTGGTTGGATTTCTTCTAAAAGTGGATCTATTTTAATCAAAATATTTCCTACGGTTTCTGTGGCTGTTTTTCCAGCAGCTTCTAAGAAATAATCTGGCTTACGAAGTCCTAAATCTTCAAAGAAAATCTGATTGAGCTCGTAATCATAATTTTGTCCGGTGTGGACTATGGTGTGTTCTATTGCGTCTGATTGGTCTAATGCTTTAAGAACCATAGATAATCTGATGATTTCTGGTCTGGTTCCTACAACGGTCATTACTTTTAATTTTTTCATTATAAATGATTTACAATTCTTATTATATTTTCATTAATTTCAGAAGTATTAAAATTTACTAATAATCCTAATTTCACTTCTGATAGTTTAAGATAGGTTAATAATTGTTTGTAATGTAATTCTGCGAGATGTTCTACTGATTTTACTTCTACAATTACTTTATTTTCTACAAAAATATCAATTCTAAAGCCAACTTCCATTTTTAATTCTTCATAAATGAATGGCAATCCTAATTGAGACTTTACATTTAACCCTACTTTTCTTAGTTCATAAACAAGAGCGGTTTCATAAACTGATTCTAATAATCCTGGACCAATATTGTTATATACTTTATATATGGCACCTCTTATGAGATAAGATATTTCGTTTTCGGTCATGGTTATAGTTTTTTATGTTTTTATTTTTGCGGATTTCATATCTCGCTGATTCTCGCAAATTTTATGCACTGATTTTCGCGGATTTTTTTTATGTTTTTATTTTTTGCTGATTTTTATTTTATTTCTCGCTGATTCTCGCTGATTTTATCCGCTGATTTTCGCGGATGTTTTTTTATGTTTTTATTTTTGCAGATTTTATTTCTCGCAGATTCTCGCAAATTTTATCCGCTGATTTTCGCGGATGGTTTTCATTTCTCGCGGATTTTTTTTATGTTTTTATTTTTGCGGATTTCATTTCTCGCTGATTCTCGCAAATTTTATCCGCTGATTTTCGCGGATTTTTTTTATGTTTTTATTTTGCTGATGTTTATTATATTTCTCGCGGATATTTTTTTATGCTTTTATTTTTGCGAATTTTATTTCTCTCTGATTCTCGCAAATTTTATCAGCTGATTTTCGCGGATGGTTTTTTATGTTTTTCAATTTATACTTCAACGAAATAAGTATCTGGATTTTCTGGATTATAGGGTTCGTTTATCCAAAACATGGTATACAGTTCTTCGTCTCCTATGTTTTTGATATTATGAGTGTACCAAATCGGCATGTCTACATAAGCTGGTTCTGAACCATCTAAATAAAAATCATGCACTTGGTCTGAATCTATTTTTCTCAATTGAATTAAAGCTTTTCCTTTAATCACGGCAAATCTTTCGATTTTTCTGGTATGGAAATGATTTCCTCTGGTAATTCCTGGAACAGTGGTAGAAAAAGAGCACTGTCCGCCAATTCCTAATCTTATTAATTCTACAAACGCTCCTCTATGGTCCGTATGCTGAGTAAACTTCACCGGGTAATGATTTTCTAGGTCAATGTATGCTCTGTACGTATTGAATAAATGATAATCAAAAGGCGTTTTCAGTTCTGGGATTTCGCCGTTTTCTAAATATAAGGTTTTATAATTTTCTAATTTGGCCAAAACTTCGGTTACTTTATGCGTAGATGTAAAGGGAACGTGGTAGATTTCTTCTGAAACGTCTACTTCTATTTTATTGATTATTTCTTGTACCAATTCGCCTACATAGATTAAATTCACCTCACCATCTTGTTGGATTTCTGGTGTTTCTCCATGGGTTAATTTGTGACAAAAAGTAGCAATAAAAGAATTATAATTGGGTGCACCAAATGGCCCGAAAACATTTGGAATCACTAAACCTGTGAATGTTCCGCCGTGGTTTTTTGCCCAATTGCTTAATAGTTCACGTCCTTCTTTTTTGGATTTTCCGTAGAGGTTGTCTTTTTCTTCCTGCGAAGAAGATGAGAATAACACATGCGCCTTGGAATTGGTTTTTTCTAAAGCAGTGATGAGTTGTTTTACCAAATTTACATTGGTTTCATAAATCACTTCTGGATCAGGATGGCGATTCATAGCAGCTAGATGCACAATTACATCACATTGTGCCACGAAATTTTCTAATTTTTCTGGATTTTGAAAAAAAGATTTATCATAGGGAACCCTCTCATATTTTTCAGGTTGTAGCCCTAATGTATTGTAAAGATGTGAACCTACGAAACCTTCTTGCCCTGTAATTCCTATTTTTTTCACTTGAATGTTTTTAAAAATTAAAAGTTTCTAAGGGAAACTTATATTCATCTGCTATTTCTTTTAATTTATAATCAGCCAAAACCAATAACTGAGCATTATCCTGAAGCGCTTTGATATGAGACAAAAATCCTGATGGAATATGCAGCACATCTAATGTTCCACTTTCTAAAATAAAGGTGTGTTTCTGCACAATCTCTGTTGGATTTTCCCAATCATTTGGTGTAATCAAAGTAATTTGAAAAGAACCATTAATCGCCGAGAACCACCTTTGCTCTATTTTATGACCTTGCCAAGCTCTTTCTACGGAGAGGTCTTTATTTTCTATCAAATACATTCTTTTGATGGATGACGCATCAAAATCATTATTGTAACGCAGTGTTCCTCTGTGGTCTTGGAATAAATTTCCTTTTAGAATAGATGGGTTCACTTGACTTTTTTAATTTATATTGTTATGACATTTTATCATTCGCAGATATTTGCGGCTTTATTAAGCACATGATTTAATCATTTTTACTCAGTCTTAACTTTGGATTGGTTTACATGGGATATTGTAAAACGTCTTCACCAAAAATTTCTTTTCTGATTAAAGGCAATTTAGAAATGAGTTTTTTCAATCCTTCTACTCCTTGTTGTTCTGTATTATGAGAATGATAATCTTCAATTTTAGACATATCTTCTTCTCCTTCAGAGAAATATTTGGCGTAGTTTAAGTCTCTATTATCTGCAGGAATCCTGTAGAAATCTCCCATGTCTTCTGCTTTTTGCATTTCTTCTCTGGTGCAGAGCGTTTCGTAGAGTTTTTCGCCGTGTCTGGTCCCAATGATTTTCACGGGCACTTCTTTTCCAGTGAGTTCTATTAATGCTTTTGCCAAGTCTCCAATGCTTCCAGCAGGTGCTTTGTTTACGAATAAATCTCCAGGATTTCCGTTTTCGAAAGCAAATAACACTAAGTCTACCGCATCTTCCAGAGACATAAAGAAACGCGACATATTAGGGTCTGTGATGGTGATGGGCTCACCTTTTTGGATTTGGCTTAAAAACAATGGAATTACCGAACCTCTGGAGGCCATTACGTTTCCGTATCTGGTAAGGCACACCACAGTATCTTTAAGGTTTCTTGCTTCTGCCACGGCTACTTTTTCCATCATGGCTTTAGAAATTCCCATGGCATTGATAGGATAAGCAGCTTTGTCAGTAGAAAGACAAATTACTTTTTTCACGCCATTTTGCGCTGCTGCTCTGATGACGTTTTGTGTACCTTCTACATTGGTTTTTACTGCTTGCATTGGGAAAAACTCACAAGAAGGCACCTGTTTCAAGGCTGCTGCATGAAAGATGTAATCTACACCTCTGGTTGCAGGTTCTACAGAGGAAAAATCTCTTACATCACCAATATAATATTTGATTTTGTCATTTTTATAGAGATTTCTCATGTCATCTTGTTTCTTTTCGTCGCGCGAAAAAATTCTGATTTCTGAGAAATGGTCTGTATGTAAAAAGCGATTCAACACAGCTGTTCCGAAAGAACCTGTTCCGCCTGTGATGAGTAATTTCTTATTTTTTATTTTCATAACTATAAGTTTTCTCTATTATAGATAAGTAGTTTCTTGTTCTTTCCTTACTTGTTGCAAATTTCTTAATAATTATTGACTGTTCGTTTATTAAATCTCGTCTTATTTCATAATTCATAAAAATATTTAATATTGCCTCAGCATATTCGTTAGGATCAGTAGGATTGCAGTATATGGCCCCAGTATCGCAAATATCTTTTGAAAAAGGCATATCTGAGGTAACAATGGGTACTCCCATTTGAAGCGCTTCCAAATAAGTAGTAGAAAAAACCTCTAATAATGTTGGGAAAAATAGCAAATCAGATTTAAGATATAAATCTGGAATTTTTTCTAATGGAACATGACCTAAAAAATTCACATTTTCGCATGTCCTTTCGGACCACGAAAAATCTTCAATAGAAGCCGAAATATTAAAAGTGAATCTAAAACTTGGATTTTTAGCTTTTATTAATTCAATTACTTTAGGAATGATATTCAAATTCTTATGAGGGTAATTCGCCGACAAACAAAGAATATTAAATCTATCTTGGCATAGATCTATACTTTGCCATTTATCTTTTTCCAGAAAAATAGAATTAAGAGTATTGTTTACTGTATAGGTAGGCTTATTATATTTATATTTTTCTATAAAGATTTTTCTTGCAATTTCAGACTCAAAAATCAATGCATCTGAGTTGTTTTTAAAAAATAGCGATTTCAATACACTAAATATTCTGTATTTCATTTTTTCTTTAAATCCTAAGCTTTCAAAGAACGGAGAATCTGGATAAATCAAATATGGGATTGCCATTCCTACGATTTTAGGATATTTACTTCTATGATAAGAAGGTCCAAAAACTGTAAAAATTACATTTGGGCATATTTTGCGCTCTAAATTAAGCATCGTTTTTCTTCTTTTAAGAATATATTTTTCTTCTTTCTCTCCCAGCTCATAAAATTCAAAATTATTAGGGAAATTATCTTTAGTAAACCCGCGAGCAAAGTTCTTAGATTGAATAATGTGATAATTATGATTAAGTCCTAATTCTCTTAAGTCATTTAGAAAAGAAGTAGCTACTTGTAAACCACCACCTGCATATAAATTAGAGCAATCAATTAATAGTTTCATTAAAAAAATTTAATTTTATAAAGGTATATTTTTTAGTTTATTAATTGTCATTAATTTTGATAAACCTAAAAATCTTCATTCAAGGAAATTGAGTTTTCAAAAAAAATATCATTTTTGACATTATTAAAGGAAACAACATTAATATTATTAATTTGTTGATAGTTGACTCTTAAAAATTTTTATTTGATAATTAGGATTCCACTTTTCGTCAATTACCCTTGAAACCTCATCTTTGCGATTTTCTTTTGATATTAATTTTTTTATTTTATTCGCTAAATCGTTCACATCATTTTCCTTGAAAAAAAATCCATTAATTCCATCTAGAATTGTTTCAAATTCAGGCATTTGTTTTGTGAAATTGTTATGAGTAATTACTGGTGTCCCATAAGCTAATGAATGTAAAGCTGTAAGCCCAACATTTCCTGGTGACACACAAATATCAGCATCATATATATATTGTGATATGATCATTTCATCATAAATAGGGCCTACCTGCCAAACTAGATTTTCTAGATTATTTTCTTTAACTTTTTGATCAAAATCATAATCAATATCCATACCTCCAATAAGTACAAAATTAGTATTTATATTTTGTGATTTCAAAATATTCATAGCTTCTAATATTTGCTCAAGTTTTTTTGATTTTTGAATTCTACCTATATAAAACAATATAGGATTATTATTTTGAAAATATTTTATATATCTATCTGATTTGATTAAAGTACTTCGAATATTTTTTTGTTTTTCAAAATCTAAAGAATTATAAATTACAATCAGATCTTCCTCTTTAAAACCATCAAGTATTAATAGATTTTTTGAATAATCACCGTACAATAGTAATTTAGAGGCCAATTTAAAATATATTAACTTAATTTTTTTTTGAATTTTGGTTTCTTTGCCATACAATCCATGTGTCCACAAATAAGTTTTTTTATTCATCATTCTGGCTATTATCAGAAATATCCAGTTAGACAAAATTTGTGGGTCTCCTGTCAATACAAATTTATTATACGATTTAAATATTAAGGATATACTACTTACATACCAATAAAACGATTTATACGTAATAGTTTTGAATTCTTTTTTAAACCCAAGTAATTCTTCATATCTTATTTTTTTTATATTAGAATTAGGTATATCACCGAAATAAAAATCTATATTTATATTCCTCGCGAGAAGATTATAAATAAAAAGCCTATAATGGGGTGCATAATTCAAAATAAATGCAATTTTTTCCTTTTTCATTTTTAAAATAATTTCTCCTTTTAATATTTATTTCTATTAACTTTTTTTATTTAAAGTAGGATTCGAATATAAAAAATTAACTATTTTTTGCGCTTGTATTTTATTTGATTTTTCATTCATAACAAATTTTGAGGCTAATTGTCCTTTCTGAAATAACTCCTCTGAAGATAAACTCATCAAATTATTCAAAGTGTTTTTAATACCAATTTCAGATTCATCATCAAAAAAATAAAGATGATTAGAATAATCTTCTGGAATGCCGGGCAGTCTTGTTGTTACTACAGGAGTGGCAGACAACATATACTCTAGAATTTTTGATGGAAAAGAGAATTTAGAAAGCTCTAGTGAAGAAGGTCTAGGATTTACTAATAAAGTACATTCGGGTAATAATTTCACTATTTCACTATTTGGTACAACTCCAAAAAACTTAATATTGTTATGTTTCACCTCACAAGATTTTATGTATTGTTCTAAATCGCCCCACCCATATAAATGTAATTGAAAATCGTTTAACTCTAATGCTAAAAAAGCATTTATTAGTTTCTTTACCCCATATTTTTCATATAAACCTCCTGCATACAATATAATTTTTTTCCTTTCATAGGTTACTCCCACTTCATAGTTTGCATCTACGAGTCCTTCCATAATGATATTGGGCTTCAAATTCTTATTGACTACATCATTCATTTGTTTGGTTAATAAAATATACCCATCAAAAGAATTTAAAAATTTCAATAAAAATTTAATATACCATTTATTAATGAGACCTTTATTTTTATTTATATGCTGATACTGAGGCAAGTCAGTTACAATTACAATTTTTTTCACTTTTAAAATCATACAAGCAATATACCCTCCAATCGTTACAGATTGATTCAGGTAGTCAAAAACTGCATAATTAATATTATTTTTCCTATAAAGTTTGAATGTGAGAATAAATGAATACCATACATTAAATATTTGTCTTATTAAACCTTTTTTATTAAAACCTGTAAAGAAAAAATCATGATTTTGAAAATTTTTACATTCTATTTCTTGAGACACATCCCCACTAATAGGTAATGAAGAAATATTTTGTAATGAAGTAAAGTTTTTAAGACCTTCTGACAATAAACTGTGAAATTTTTGAGCCGCTTGAGAGGGATAAGAACCGGTTTTAGATTTGATTTCTTCTCTTAACTCTAAAGGAACTAAATTGCTATAATATATAATTTTCATATTAATTTTTTAAAATTCACTTATTATCATCAAAAAAAATATTTATTTTGTAGTTTTTTCTTAAAAAATAAAGTTTCATTTCAATATATAGTTGGCTTATTTTTAAGGTTGTTAACATATTGTGATATTATTCCCGTAAAGATACAAAACAACAAAAAAAGTAAATAATACCCTTCCATTATTGGCTCTACAAAGAACACTAATAAAAACCCAATCAAATAAACAATAAAATAATTTTTGAGAAATAATTTTGTTGTTTCTAATTTCAATAATTTATAGAAACTAAAAAAAACAGATAAAGTAAAAGCTAAGTAAAGTAAAAAAGAGATTGCCCCGCCCATTCTCGCTATGTCAAGCCACATATTATGAGCATGTCCATACTTTTCAAGACCCCAACCCCATGGGTCAGTAAAAATAGATTCAAGGCTACCTATCCATCTATAGGTTCTCCCCCCTGCTGTACCCACTCCATACTCTTCGCTATCATATCGGTTTTTATAAAATTTAAGCCAATCTGAATTAAAATCAATATTATTTATAATGTAAAAGAAGAAAAATATTGATATTAAAATAACAGTGGTTTTGTGAAAAAAAGAAAAATTTTTAAAATTTTTAAAAAATAATAAAATAAAGCTAATTAAAGAAACTAATAATTGAGTTCTACTCCCTAACCTCAAAACACAAATTAACGAAAATAGAAATAACAAAAATATTATTAGCTTCACCCATAATTTATCATATTTTATGTTTATCAACCCTAAAGAAACCATATTTAACACAAAAAAAGCAGAGATATTTGTAGCACTAATGTAATTACCTTTATTCCATAATAAATACATTGTTCTTTTACCCTCTATAAAACCATTGGTTATTATTTGTTCTAAAATAGAAATCATGGGAACCAAAGAAAAAGTGAATGTTAAAAACAAAAATAAAAATACTAGAACTTCTTCTCTATCATATTTTTTTGAAATATATTTTCCTGACAAATACAAAAACGAAGGAACAAACATATTAGGGATAACACTTATAAGACCATCATCATTATAATTGGTATTAAAAGAAGAAAAAAGTTCATATGAAACAGAAAAAAATAATAATAGAAAAAAATTGATATCTAACAAGCGTAAACTTTCTTTGATTCTAAAAATGATAAAAAGTACAATCAATAATGCCATTCTTTTGCCATAGAAGAATGGATTAATAAAAGTAATGAAGATCATTACTAATAGAATAAACTCTTTTTTTATAAAATTTGCAATCATTTTACAGAATTATAAATTTGCAATAATTGTTGTGTTATTATATTTGGATTATGTCTTTGGGCAATTTTTTCCTCAAAAAAATGATTTATTTCTTTATTTTTAAAGATTTCGTCTATATAAAAAGCCAACATTTCTACTTCTTCAAAACGATAAAGATAGCCATTTTTATTATGATTAACCATATCTGGTATTCCTCCTACATATGAAGAAACATTTGGCACCCCTAATATTTGGGCTTCAGCAAGAGAATTAGGACTGTTTTCAATTGATGACGGACAAACAAAAACATTTGATTTTAAATATTGTTCTTTCATTTGTTCTTCAGATAAAAATCCTATAAATTCTACATTGTTCTTAAGATTAAGATGCTTGATTAAATTTTTCACATAATTGGCATACCCATTTATTTTTAATTTATTCATCCATCCTTCTTCTTCTATTTTTTTTCCTCCAATTTTTATTTTCAGTTGAGGATATTTATTTTTCAGTAAATATGCAGCTTTTAGCACTTGGTGAAGTCCTTTGATGGGATAACCTGCTTGACTTAAAAAAATAGTGTATGGTTCACAATTTTTATAATCCCATTTATGAGATTCATAAAAGCTATTTCTTAAAATTTCTCCTCCATGAAAATAGGTCATCTTAGGATTTAATTTCAACGTATGCGCTTTATCCCATTCTGTTCTTCCAATTACGTAATTGCATGTATTGAAAAGTTCTTTTTCTACAAGACCTCTTTTTTTAAATTTTTTTTGGGCTTGAAAAAGAGTGTCTCTTCTTAAAATATCCCTAAGGGTAATATTTTTTAAAATATCTAATGTGGAAATTCCTGCTAGATAATATTTTCCTATGACAGACACTAGACCTTGAATAGAAAAAACAACATTTTCAGCACCATTAGCTTTAATAAAGTTCAACCCATAATTAAATTCTGTTCCATGAATATGAACAACATCTGGCATGATTTCTCTTTGCAAATGTTTCCATTGTTCTTCTGAGTTATCCACCGTATAGTAATAAATACCATCAATATTTTTTGAAAAAGACTTTGTTTTTTTTCTTACAGTCACTATGTGGAGATCTATATTTTCACAATTTTTAAGTTGTTCAGAAAGACCAACTAGCCAACCTCCAAAAGGACTTACGGTAAGATTGAGCTCCCTAGAAAGAGCTGGCAAAATGATATTAACAATCCAAAGAATCTTCATATTATTCATTAAATAAATTTATCCACTTATCTATAATCTTTTTTTTATCAAATCTATTGGATGAAGTAATAGCATTTTGAGCCATGCTATACAGTTTATTTTCATCAGACATTAAAAGTCTCAACTGATTAGTATAAGTTTTCAAATCATATGGTTTTATTAAATAACCCGTTTTTCCATCATCTAGAATATCATATATACTTTCAAAACTGGTAAAAGCAAAAGGAATTGTTCCAAAGCACAAAGCTTCATTAAGTACTAATGGCCACCCTTCTATATTAGATGTCATACAAAGAATAGAAGCTTGGGAGTAATACTCAAGGGGATTCACAAATCCTAAAAACTCGACATTTTTTAAATGTAATGCGTTAACTTTTTTTCTTAAATGAGACAAATAAGGACCGTCTCCTACTATTTTCAAACTCCATTCAGGAAATTCTTTTTCTAAACTATTCCAAATTGTAATTATTCTATCTGGGCGTTTGTGTGCATAGTCTAGCCTACCGACATATAATATTATTTTTTCCTTATTTATAAGGTCTTTGTCATCAGGATATAAAGTATTAGGATTAGGAATTGCTACTAATTTATCATCTGTAATGGGTTCTACAAATTTTGAAAAAACAGAATAATATCTTTCAGACAATAAAACTATTTTATCAGACTCATTATATAATTTATTATAAAATTTTTTATAGTAATTAAATATTTTCTTTTTTCTAGAAAAATATAAAATTTTTCTTCTAATAAATTTTGGATGATAGAAATTATGAATGGTTGTTTTAGCATCTACTTGCAATTGTTTCAACTTAAAATCTGGATTAATATGTAAAGCAGACAGTAGTTTTATACTTGAACTTTCCTTTACTTTCATACAGAGGTTAGAGAAATCAACAATATTCCCTGCTTGATTTAACACTATATCAATTTTTTTTTCTTTAATTATTTTCAGAAAAAAATCAATGTTTTCTTGGCTTGAAATTTCATTAATATTGGGTAAAAAAAATTGTGTAACAGGAGGTTTGTAGGGCTTACTAAATGGGCTTTTGTGATACGCTAAAAAATAAACATTATATCCTAACTTCACTAATTCATGAGTAAGCAGAGTAGAAACTCTTTCTACCCCACCAATCAAAGGATTAAATTCTTGTGTATTTGCAATAAGAATATTCATAATATATTTAAGCTTTAGAAGCAGGTCCCTTTATGTCTTTATATTGAGTATGATTCATTAAATGGTCTACTAAAATAAAAAAATTATTCACCGCATCTTTAGCATTCCAAGTATTTTTAATTGTGAGAAATCCGTTTTCACTAAATTGATGTCTTAAATGAGGGTTTTTAATCAATATTTCTACCTTATCAAAAAGATCATTAAGATTTCCCGATTTAAAAATTAATCCATTGATATTATGTTCTAAGAGATAGGGAACAGAGCCTATTTCATCTGAGGCCACAACGGCACATCTATTGGCTAATGCTTCATTCAATACAGCCCCCCATCCTTCATTTCTATCGCTAGTAAAAAGAAACACATCTGCTTCTCTAAATTTATCCACCACTTTATTATTGGGTAAACTTCCTAAAAAAGCAATCTCATTTTCCAGTTGAAAAGATTTTACCATTTCTTTTATATTATTTAGATATGGCCCTTCTCCCACCATTTCTAATTTTACAGAATATCCTTTATTTTTTAATTGATTCACTAGTTTAATGGATAGTTCAGGATGTTTCCAATCTAAAAATCTACCGACCCACAGTAAAGTTAATATTTTGTTTTCCTTCTTAATAATATTGCTATTAGTGCTGTTTATTTCTGGGAAATATCCCCACTTAAAACATTTATTTATAAAAAGCCCTAAAAGATTTACATCTTTTTTTGTAAAAGCACTAGCACATAACATATAGTAGTGTTTGTGGATATAAGGATAATAATTTTTAATTAAATTAAGCCAAAATTTAGGATGAAATAAAATAGAATACCCCTTCTTGAACCATCTTTCACTGTATACAAATGTTAATTTATTTTTTTTTAGTCTCTCTTTTATCAAAGACTTAGGAGCAGCACCAAAAATGACTATATCTGAAGACATGGCTAATGATATTGCTTTCTGATAGTTTTCATCATTTTCAAATGCCTTTAAAAGATATGGTTTGTCTGAAAAGTCAGGATACCCAAGTTTTAAATTGACATTAGGAATAGGCATGGTTGCAACAAAAGTATAATTTTGTCCCAGTTTTTTAAAAAATTCATCTGCAACAGGAACCTGGTGATGATTTATAAAATTAGTAAAAAATGTAACTTTCATTTTTTTAAATAATAAAATAACTTAATTAAAAGAATATACAAATTTCTAAAATTGGAAAATAACAAATACTCAAACTTTACTTTCCAATTAATTATTGGATTTTTGAGTATATCCATTGTTTTTAGAAAATCCATTTCAGTTCTATATTCATCTGAATTTGTATTCTCGTTCTTAATTAAAAAATGTAAAAAATTAAGTGCTCTAAGGAAAAAAATTTTCTCATAGTTGTGAAAAATTTCGTTTAGCTCTTTTTTCTTTTTCACAAATAAATATCTTTCTTTAAAAACCCAATATAAATCTTTTATTCTTTTATTAGCTTTGTTGGGGTCAAGACAAATACTGCCTTCTCTTCTTAAATAATTATAATAAAATTTTTCAGAAAGAATTACTTTACGAGCATTAAACAAAATTTCATGGGCTACCGCAATATCTTCATATAATCTTCCTACAGGAAATTTAATCCCATTAAACAATTTTTTTTTATAAATTTTGTTCCATGCAAAACTTTGGATTTCGTTGTCCATCACAACTAGTTCGGCAGCTTTTAGACCATTATAAATTTTGGTTTCAAAAAATTTATTTTCTTTTTCTATTATCAAGCCTTCCATACTTCTCACATAGTGACCACAAATTACAATATCGGCATCATTTAAAGTCAAATCACTTATCATTCCTAAGAACATTTCTGGCTCGATCCAATCATCACTATCAATAAAACTAATATACTCGCCTTTAGCATATGTAAGCCCCATGTTTCTGGCAGAGCTCAGCCCTCCATTTTCTTTTTCTAGATACACAATTCTTGAGTCTAAATTTGCAAAATTTAAGCAAATTTTTTTTGAAGCATCAGTAGATCCATCATTCACCAAAATCAATTCATAGTCTGTAAAAGATTGGCTAAGTATGGAGTTAAGACACTTTTCTAAATACTCTTCTACATTATAAACTGGAACTATTACACTAAGTTTCATTTTTTTTAAAAATATAAAATGTTAATAAACTAATTACTCCCATGATTAACCAAGAAATTCCTTGTCCCCAAGCCGCTCCATAAAAACCAAAATTATCTATGAAAACCTTAAAAATAATGACACTTAAAAACGCACCTAAAAAACGATTATACATTTCTAATTTAGAAAAACCTTTACTTATTAACACACCCGAAATTGTAAATGAAAAAAGAGTTGTAACATTTTTAATACATAATATATTTGCATAATTTGCCGCTTCAATATATTTTCCGTATGTCAAAAAATCAATGATATATTTTGAAAAAAACATAAATGCCACATTGGGTATTATTGCTAATCCAATAATCAAAAATATGATTTGGAAAACCTTATTCATCTCATTCCTAGAAGAATACTTGTAAATTTCAGGATCAAAGGTTTGTAGCAAAACTGAACCGAATATACCGATATAACCTGCGATTTGAATCCCCACATTGTATAATCCAAGATTATAATTATCATTTAATTTTTCAAGAAAAGTTCTGTCTACTCCCATGAAAAAAAATGTTAAAATTGCAGAAATCACTAGAGGCCAAGAGAAAGAAAGGGCTTCACGAGTTATTGTTCTATCTATTTTAAATTTAAATTTATAAACATTCATTGAAAAAACGCCAAATAGAATGCTTGTTATTAAAATGGCTGACAATCTTCCAACTGCTCCATATTTAATAAAGTAAACCCACCAAAGAGATAAAAGAGCACTCACCAAGCTGTTAAGAATGGAAATTATACTGTATCTTTTTGCATTATTTCCCATTCTTAAATCTAATAAATAAAGATTATAAAAATTAGAAAAATACAATGGTAAAAAACTCATTATCGCATAAGGGAAAAACTCTATAGAGCTCACAAAAAACTTATGATAAAAATAATATACAAGAATCAGTAGAGCCAATAACAAAAGGCCAAAAATAATATAAATTGATAATATTGTTTGATAGATCTCCTTTTTCTTATTATCATCTACAAGATAATATTTCCTTGCATAAAAATTACTTAAGACAAGAGATACCAAAGGCATAAAGAGTATATTAAATGAAGAATAATATCCTAATATTGCAAAGTCTTTATGATTAAGCCCTACTGATAAAAAAGGATTAATCAAAATACCTATTACCGCTGTGATGATAGAGGTAAAAAAATAAAGTGATAAGCTTTTTAGTTTCGGTATTTTGGCTATTAAATTATTCATTTTTAATACCACCTAAGAAATCTTTTATTATACTGAATTAATGGTTTTTATAAATACTTATCTTTAAATTTCTGAAAAAACGTTCTATTATCAACACCATAGCCATAACCATATTTATTACCATAGCCAAAGTAATCTTTATTTACATCATTTAATACAAATGCCACATTTTTAATTTTATTAGCTTCTATATTTTTACTTGCAAAATCTACCAATAATTTTTCTGTATATTTAGATCTTATAACATATAAAGTAACGTCTGCTACTTCAGAAATTAAGAATGAATCAGTAACTAACATTAATGGTGCTGTATCTAAAACAATATAATCATATGTATGAGAAAGTTCGTCTATCAAAATTTCGAACTTACCATTAGAAAGTAAATCCGTTGGGTTAGGAGGAATACTTCCAGAATAAATTACATCTAAATAATTGTTATAAATACTTTTATGTATAAGTGTACTTATTTCTACATTTTCTCCATGAAGAAATTCAGTCAGTCCTCTTAATCCTTTTCTATCTGAATTATACCTTTGCAATTGTGGATTTCTAATATCCGCTCCAATTATTATTACTTTTTTATTTGGACTTGCAATGGTTAATGCTAGATTAACCGCAACAAATGTTTTTCCTTCACCTTTAACGGTAGAAGTCACAAAAACCACTTTTCCTTTTTTCTTTCTCATCATGAAATTCATGTTGGTAATCAAAATTCTGAAAGCTTCGGCTAATGGAGACATATCGTTTATTTTGACCAGTTCATCGGATCCTTTTTCCAACTGTGGAATTTCTCCAATAATAGGTTTACCATGATAAATTTTCTCAATATCATGTTTTGATTTTATTTTATTGTCAAATAATTCAATCAAATAAATAAAAGCGAAAGGAATAAGGAGACCTGACAATAATCCGGCAAACATAATAATGGCAGATTTAGGCGCTACCTGTTTTCCTTTAAAAGCTTTATCGATAATTCTGGCTTTTGGTGCAGTAACCGCTAGAGAAATTTGAGTTTCTTCTCTTTTTTGGAGTAATAATAAATAAAGTGCTTCTTTAATTTGCTGTTCGCGTTCTATGCTTCTAAACAACTTTTCTTGAGTAGGAATTTTGTTAATTTTTCCTGAAACTAAATTTTGTTCTTGAACATATTTATCCACCGCAAGACTTAGCCCATCCCTACTTTTCTGAAGATTTTGTATTATAGTAGGTCTAAGATTATTAATTCGACTTGTAACCTCTACGACTAAAGGGTTTTGAGGTGTTGCATTTTCTAAGAGTCTATTTCGTTCTAAAACCAATTGATTATACGTGGTTATTGTAGCTATAGCTCCTGGATTATCTAGTCCTATATTGGATGGAATAGCTTGAAAATTACCCTGTTTGGTAACAAAATCTATTAAGCTGTTGGTAAGTTCTAACTGAGAAGCTATTTCTAATTGTTTGGCTCTCGCTTCAGCAGAGGTCTCTAAGCCAATCTTCGCTTCCGTAGCTAAATCTGTGATTTGATTGATTCTTTTAAATTGTTCTTTTTTTGCTTCTACATTTCCTAAATCATTTCCAACATTCGCAATCCTTTCCTCTATAAATTCAGCTGTTTTTTTTGATTCTTGATTCTTATCATTAATTGCATCTGCATTATAAACTTTCACCAGATGATTGATAATATCTTTAGCTTTGTCTACATTTGGATAATTCATAGAAAGTTTTATGACTGTAACTTCTTTGTTGACTAAAGCAGCTGTTAATTTAGTCTGATATAGATTTGTTTTGCTTTCGATATTTGAAACATCTAATTTCAGCTTATTGATAGGTTTACTATTATAATTTTTATTTTTAAGAATGATGATATTGGCATTTGGTAATGAAATTACTTTATTGAAAGAACTTGTTCTATTGCTATAACCTTCAGATGATAAGACTAATTTATCCCCTTCAATCATGAGTAAAATTGGAGATATTTTTTTTCCATTTTTCTTTTCATTTACTATTTTAACAATAATAGGAGAGCTGTCTCCATACACTTCTGTATCTTTAAAAAAACCTGGGATAAAAATATCTGTCTCTAAACCTAAATCTCTAATTACGGTAGTCATTAATTTTTTAGATTTAAATACTTCTAATTCATTATCTACTCCATCAGAATTCATCTTTCCTAATCCTGATAAATCTCTAAGCATTTCAAAATCCTGTCCTCCCATAGATCTCTTAGAGTCTTTGATGAGCACAGTAGATACTGTTTCATATACAGCATTTTGTGTTTTAAGAAAAAAATAAGCCAATGACAATGTTAATATTCCACTTAAAACAAACCATTTCCAACGTTTTATATAAGGCCTGATTATTTCTTTGATTTGAATTTCTTCTGTTTGAAAATTATTATTGTTCATGTTTTAATTTTTAAAAATCAATGCTAGAATAGTTACTACAATAGATGCCACTGATATATAAATACCCGCATTTGGATCTAATCTTGACAGTTTTTGCTTTGTATCATTTGGACTTACTATAACTACATCATTTTGTTTTAGATAGAAAAATGAGGAGTTAATAAAATCCGCTTTAGAAATATCTATTCTTTCTCTACTTATTACCCCGTCGGTGTTTCTCAATACTAAAATATCGGTTCTATTACCATATATAGTAAGATCTCCTGCTAAACCTATAGCTCCTAGTACAGTGGTTTGTGCTTCTGGGATGTTATAGGTACCTGGTCTATTCACCTCTCCTAAGACTGTTACTTTATAATTGGTATTTTTTACTGCAACTTGAGGATTAACAACATATTTTGATAATTCTTGTTTTAAAATATCTCTTAACTCTTCTGTATTTTTATTTTCTGTACTCATTTTTCCAATGACAGGAAAATCAATATTTCCATTTGAGTCTACAACATAAGTAGGTCCAGAGATAGAGGTTTGACTTTGCGTGGGAGCGTTATTGCTTGGTATAGAATATTGCAAAATTTGGCCAGAGGAAAAATTTTGGTTAAATGGTTTCACTACATCCATATCTTTTGCCGTTACCATGATTACCAACTGGTCATTTGGCTGGATTATAGATTTTGCATTTTTAATAGAAGCCTCTAACGCCACACTTTCGATATCTTGCAAATAATCTAATTTCTTTTTGCTAGTACATGAACTTAGCAAAACAAATAAAAGACTTAATACGATTAAACCAATATTTTTTTTCATTTTTAATATTTATGATTAAAGTTTATTGTCACTATTTTTCAAAACTCCTTTTACGTCGTACAATATAGCATTTTCTTTTCTAAGAAACGAAAAATCCATATCCAAAAATTCTTTATGTGCAACACCTACAACAATGGCATCAAATTTTTTATTTGGAATGGTATTTTGGCATTCTAATTTATATTCATGCTGTACTTCTTCAGGATTTGCCCACGGATCAAAAGTCGTTACTTTTACCCCGAAATCTTCTAGCGCTCTTATTACGTCTACGATTTTGGTATTTCTTACATCTGGACAGTTTTCTTTAAAGGTGATTCCTAGTATTAAGATTTCGGCACCATTTACATTGAAGTCTTTCTTAATCATGGTTTTGATGACTTGTTCTGCCACGTATTGTCCCATAGAATCATTCAGTCTTCTCCCTGCCAAAATAATTTCTGGGTGGTAGCCAAATTCTTGTGCTTTTTGTGCCAAATAATAAGGATCTACTCCGATGCAGTGTCCGCCAACTAAACCTGGTTTAAAAGGCAAGAAATTCCATTTGGTTCCTGCAGCTTTCAATACTTCATGGGTATCAATATTCATGAGATTGAATATTTTAGCCAATTCATTTACAAAAGCGATATTGATATCTCTTTGAGAATTTTCAATCACTTTAGCTGCTTCTGCCACCTTGATGGTTGGTGCTAAATGTGTTCCTGCAGTAATCACAGACTTGTATAAATCATCTACAATTTTCCCAATTTCTGGGGTAGAACCCGAGGTTACTTTCAGAATTTTTTCTACGGTATGTTCTTTGTCTCCTGGATTAATTCTTTCTGGAGAATATCCCGCAAAGAAATCTACGTTAAAGGTAAGTCCAGACACTTTTTCAAGCATTGGAATACACTCTTCTTCTGTTACACCAGGATAAACGGTAGATTCATAAATGACAATATCTCCTTTTTTTAGCACTTTCCCAACGGTTTCGCTGGACTTATATAGAGGTGTTAAAACTGGTCTATTGTTTTTATCAACAGGAGTAGGAACGGTAATGATATATATATTCGCATCTGCAATATCTTCTATTTGGTCTGTACAAAAAAGCCCGGTTTTATCTTTAGCAGGATTTTCATTTAATAACACGGATTGTAATAAATGGTCTTCTACTTCTAAAGTAGAATCTTTTCCTGATTTGAGTTCCTGTACTCTTGCAGTATTGATATCAAAACCTACGACTGGATATTTTGTAGCAAATAATCTAGCCAAAGGCAACCCTACATATCCTAAACCAATAATTGTAATCTTATGACTCATTTTATTACTGTTTTAGATTTTCCCAATACCATTTCACTGCTTCTCTAAGCCCTTCTTTCATGGAAAATTTCGGATTATAATTTAAAAGTGTTTTTGCTTTTTCTATACTTGCTAGAGAATGGGGAACATCTCCTTTTCTGTAATCGCCATATAATACTTCAACTTTTGAAATTTCCCCATCAAATTCTGACAAGTATTCTTTCAGATATTTCACCAAATCATTTAAGGTTGTTCTTTCTCCGAAAGCAGTATTGTATACTTGGTTGAGTGCTTCTTCATTTTCTACGGTTAATGCTAAGAGATTCATTAAAATGACATTATCTATATACGTAAAATCTCTAGAATACTCGCCGCCTCCATTAATCACTGGTGATTCATGACTCATGAATTGCATTACAAACTTAGGAATTACTGCAGCATAAGCTCCATTAGGATTTTGTTTTCTTCCGAATACATTAAAATATCTAAGACCTATGGTATTAAAATCATAGGTTTTCTTAAAAACATCTGCATATAACTCATTTACATATTTGGTTATTGCGTATGGTGAAAGCGGTTTTCCTATTCTTTCTTCTATTTTAGGCAATGCTTCAGAATCTCCGTAAGTAGAAGAACTTGCAGCATATATTAATCTTTTTACATCAGCATCTCTTGCTGCCACTAACATATTTAAAAAACCACCTACATTGACTTCATTACTAGTAATGGGATCATTAATAGAACGAGGAACCGAACCCAGCGCAGCTTCATGCAAGACAAAATCTTGATTTTCGCAGGCTTTTTTACAAGTTTCTAAGTCTCTTATATCTCCTTCAATGAGTGTGAAATTAGAATTCTGAAGACACGTTTCTAGATTCTCTCTTCTTCCTGTAGAAAAATTATCTAGACAAGTGACTTTTGCTCCTAATTCTAGGAGGGTATCACAAAGATTAGAGCCGATAAAACCAGCTCCACCTGTAACCAATATTTTTTTATTTTTAAATTTATCTGTATTACTACTATTTAGCATATTTAATGAAAATTTTCTACATTAAAGTACTAGAAAAACTCACTTTTTTTCAAGTAAAATCCTTTTCTAGAATCCCTTCAGCAGGACAAATATACAATTTATTATTTATCTAATTTTTCGAATATAGAATTATTGCTGATAAACTCTGGGACGATTTTTTTAAGCAACTTTACCACTTCTATTTTATCTCTTCTTAACGCAGCTTTTGTAATTTTATTTGCAAGTGTTTCAATTTCTTCAAACTCCATGTGAGGATCTATAGAAACCATTATTTTTTCGTGAGGTGTAGAAAGGTTTTTAGTATCATCACTTAACAATTCCTCATACAATTTTTCGCCAGGTCTCAGTCCTGTATATTTTAATTTAATATCGATTTCTGGCTCAAATCCAGACAGTTTAATCATTTTAATGGCAAGATCTTTGATTTTCACCGGTTCTCCCATATCAAAAACGAAAATTTCCCCACCTTTCCCCATTGTTCCTGCTTGTAGCACTAATTCGCAAGCTTCTGGAATGGTCATGAAATATCTAACAATTTCTGGGTGTGTAATGGTAACAGGACCTCCTTTTTCAATTTGCTTTTTAAAATGAGGTATAACAGAGCCATTACTTCCTAAAACGTTACCAAATCTGGTGGTAATGAATTTGGTGGTGTTTCCTGGCACATCTTGTAAGGCTTGTACTAATAATTCTGCAGCTCGCTTAGAAGCCCCCATTACGTTAGTAGGATTCACTGCTTTATCCGTAGAAATCATGACAAATCTATTGATATTGTATTTACAAGAAAGTGTTGCTAGATTTTTGGTTCCGAAAACATTTACTAAAATAGCTTCGTGAGGATTATTTTCTATTAGGGGAACGTGCTTATACGCTGCAGCATGATACACCATTGAGAAATTGTATTTTTGGAAAAGTGGTTCTAATCTATGTTTATTAGAAATATCTCCCAAGACAAATTTAAAGTTAATATCTGGAAATTTCTCTTCCATTTCTAATTGTATTTCATGCAGAGGGGTTTCTGCTTGGTCTAAAACTACAATAAGAGAAGGTTTAAATTGCGCGACTTGTCTTACGATTTCACTTCCTATGGAACCAGCACCTCCGGTTACTAAGACTGCTTTTTCGAAATGACGTTTCATCACTTCTTCATTTTGGATACAAATCGGTTCTCTATCTAACAAGTCTTCAATTTGAAGATTCCTAATATTGGCTTCAATTTTTTTATTGCTGAATTCTTCTACCATTGGTGCTTGAAGAATTTCTAGGTCTTTATCAAGCAAAATATTCACCCATTCTTCTAATTCTTCCTTGGTTAATCTATCTTTCAATAACAAAACCCCTTCTAGACCAAGTTGTTCTTTCGATTTATTAACGAATTTATCTTGTGTTAAGATTTTAAGTCCAAGGATTTTGGCATATTTAGAGTCATTTCTTTTGGTTAAGAACCCAGTCAATTCGTATTGTAAATTGTCATTATCTAAAATAGCACCTGCCATAGCAACAGAATGGTCGGAGATTCCCAAAATCATAATTCTCTTTTTCTGAGTGCTTGCTTTAACATGCTTAATAAAATAAAATGCTTGTTTCACTGCTAGTCTGAAAACCAATAATGCGGTAAATGATATGACGAAGTACAATAATAAAAGAGGCGTATAAAATAATTTGATATTTGACACCCAAAAGGTAGCATATTTAAGCACCAATAAACAGCCTACAGTGATAAATGAAGACCAAAAAATTTTCTGAATATCAATAAAAGTAGAATGCCTAATGATTCCTGCAAATGTTTTAAACAAATACATGAATAAGATATTGGTTCCAATGATAATAATATACTTCCATTCTATGGGTAAGAATTTTGGAAGGACAGTGATTCTATTAAGAATATAAAATGCGATTCCAAGTGAAATGAATAGAATACAGACATCAATTAAAAACACCATCCAACGTGGAAGGTATCTTAGACTAGAGATTCTGAGGTAATTATCCCCACTGGTCATTTTGTTTTTAGAATTGCTCGGCATGATTAAAAATAGATTTATCCTAACAAATTTTTTATTACCTTATTAATTCTTTCTTTTCCGTCGTCTGTAAGATTAGAGCCAGAAGGCAGGCACAATCCATTTTTGAACAGCGTCTCAGCAATATTTGCGCCAAAATACATTTTATTGGCAAAAAGTGGCTGCAAATGCATAGGCTTCCAAAGTGGTCTAGTCTCTATATGCTCTTCTGCAAAGGCCAATCTCCAGAACTCTCTATCTTTATTTCCTGTATTTTCAGGGTGTATAATGATCGCATTGAGCCAATGATTGGATTGATAATCTTCGGATGGCTCGGTAAATAGTTCTACTCCTTCCTGATTTTTGAAAATATTTTTATAAAACTCGTGATTAGCTCTTCTCTCTGCTACCCTTTGGTCTATCACTTCCATCTGACCTCGGCCTATTCCTGCGCAAATATTACTTAATCTATAATTGTATCCTACAATAGAATGCTGATAATGTGGCGCATCATCTTTGGCTTGAGTAGAAAGAAACACTGCTTTTTGTTTATAAATTTCTTCCTTGAGCACTAATGCACCTCCTCCAGAAGTGGTAATGATTTTATTTCCATTAAAACTCAAGACAGAAATATCTCCAAATGTTCCACATTTTTGACCTTTATAGGTGCTTCCTAACGCTTCTGCACTGTCTTCGATGATAGGAATATTATATTTTTCTGAAATGGCTTTTATTTCTTCTACTTTATACGGCATTCCGTAAAGGCAAACCGTAATAATAGCTTTTGGTTTTTTGCCTTTCTCTATACAAACCTTAATGGCGTCTTCTACTGCAATAGGGCAAAGATTCCAAGTATCTTTTTCACTATCTACAAAAACGGGTATTCCTCCTAAATAGATAATAGGATTAGCTGACGCGGCAAAAGTAAGGGATTGACAGATGACAAAGTCATCTTTTTCTACTCCTAACATTGCTAATGCCAAATGCAATGCGGCAGTACCTGTAGAGACTACTGCTACATGAGATTCTTGTCCCAGAAAATTTTCTAAGTCTTTTTCGAAGCCATCTACATTAGGGCCTATAGGAGCAATCCAATTTCCATCAAATGCTTCTTGAATATATTTCATTTCATTCCCGCTCATGTGCGGAGAAGAAAGCCATATTTTAGATTTCTTATTCACTACACTCTCTTAGTTTAATAATTTTACCTGGGTTTCCTACTACTGTGGCACCAGCAGGAACATCTTTTATAATCACTGCACCCGCACCAACAATTGCATCTTCGCCAATGGTTACTCCAGGGATAATTCTTGCTCCAATACCTATCTGAGCTCTTTTTTTTATGGTAATATTTCCCGCCAAAGTTACTGTGGGAGAAATATGTACAAAATCTTCAATAACACAGTCATGTTCTATTACCGATGCTGTATTGATAATGCAATGGTTTCCTATCTTAACTTCTGCATTTACACAAACTTGCGGCATAACTACTGTTCCGTCTCCTAATTCTGAGAATCTAGAAACAAAAGCACTTCTGTGAATCAAGGTTTCAAAAGTACAAATCCCAGAGAGTTTATTTACAATTTTTTCTCTGGCATTGGCATCTCCTACGGCTACAATTACCTTGTGCTTTCTTAACAATTCTTCTGTAGGTTTGTAAATTTCGAGATGGTGGAAAAAATCTGCAGGAGGATTGTCATCTACCAGATATTCTAATAACATATCATTTGATAAAATGATATCATAAATTACTTTGGCGTGACCACCTGCACCGTATAAAACTAGACTATTCATTCCCTTTAAAAGCAATATTAGTAGCTTCTCCTTCTCTATTTACTCCTTCTAATTTAAGCACTTTTTTCAAAGTTAAGAACATTATTTGTAAATCAAGCAAAAAACTCATATTTTCTACATACCAAACGTCAAACATGAATTTTTTTTCCCAATCTACCGCATTTCTTCCGTTAATTTGTGCCCAACCTGTAATTCCAGGTTTTATGAGATGTCTTTTCTTTTGAAAATCATTATAAAGAGGCAGGTATTCTGGGAGTAATGGTCTAGGTCCTATGAGACTCATGTTTCCTAGTAGTACATTAATGAGTTGTGGGATTTCGTCTAAGGAAGTTTTTCTTACTAATTTTCCAATGGTGGTTAATCTTTCTTCATCTGGCAAAAGATTTCCGTGAGCATCTCTATTATCGTTCATGGTTCTGAACTTGATGATTTTAAAAATTTCCTCGTTTTTTCCGGGTCTATTTTGCAAGAAAAAGACTTTTCCTTTATTTGCGAGCAATAAAGCAATAAAAACTATCAAAAAAATGGGACTGCTGATGATTAATCCCAAAAAAGATAGCACAAAATCTAATAAAGGTTTGAAAAAAAATTTATACATAACAACCCACAAATTTACTTTTTTTTCAGGGAATGGTTATTTTTTTAAGACTGAAATTGATTCACAATTTCTTCATATTCATAACCTTTTGACATCAAGAATTTTATCAATTTTTGTTTTCTTTGATAATCTTTCAATCCTTTGTAAGTGGGTAGTAATTTTTCGATAAAATCACGAATGGTATCTTGATAATCACGCTCATCTATTTCCGAAAAAGATTTGGCAATGAGTTTATCAGAAATTCCTTTGAGACGAAGTTGTTGCTTGATTTTATTTTTTCCCCATTTTTTGATGTAGAATTTTCCTCGGGTAAAACTTTTGGCAAAGCGTTCTTCGTTTAAGTAGTTCTCTTTTATGAGATAGAGGATTATTTCTTCTTTGGCTTCAGGAATAAGCACAAACTCTTTCATTTTTTGTTCTACTTCTGCATGGCATCTGTCTTGGTAGACACAAAAATTGACTAATTTTTGCTTAATTTCTTGAAAGGGAAAAAGTTTTTTATCCTGCATATTTACAAAAATAAAAAACCGAAATTAATCTTTCGGTTTTTTAAAAATTTATTTTACAATTTTACGATTTTTCATTTTGTACTGATAAACCATTATGACTAATGCTGAAATTGCCAAAACTGGTAAATAGTCATCAATAGGAATTTCCTCATCTCCTGGAAGGTTTCCAGGACCTGTATCTTCTGTCTGTTCACCTCCGATAGTTCCAGCAGCACTCTTAGTACCCGTAGCTACATTTTCAGATTTTTGAAAGGTATTTATCTCTTGCGCTTCTTGACCAAAGAAAAAATTTACCGTACAAATCAATGTTAGAGTTAAAATGAATTTTTTCATTTATTTTGAAATTATCTTTTTATTTACTATCTCATCAGCAAATATAATGCTAAAAATATTAATACCTGTTGCTAATTTATTTTTTTCTATTGTTAAAATTTTTCTTCCACTTTTAATACTATCGATATGAGCCAGATGTATTGAAGATTTTCACTTCAGAAAATACTTTATCAGCTTCTATTATATATTTATCCTCTGCTTGGTTGATTACCAAACCATACATGTCTTTCTCTATGGTGGAAAGGTTTCTGTTAGGGATTTTATACACAATTTCGAATCTTTCTTTATTTTTACCTTTTTCTGCTGTACATCTTCAAACTAACTTAGACATTTTGCAATAATTCCTTAAGGAGTTTTTGGGTTTATAAATTTATTAATCCTTTGAGTAAAATTAATATTCAGATTTTTAGACAATGTATTTATACATCACCTATCAACGTTATCATATTGAGTGCAGAGGTAATAAAAAACATTATGTGAAATTAAAAATCAATTTATAATATCAATAATAATTTTTCATTAAATTATTACCAAAAATAAAGCCAAAAAAAGGCAAGAAAAAGCAGAGGCTAGCTCTGCTTTATAAATTAAATATTAAAACACTTTTATAGCCCGTAATGCATTATCAAAAGTTTTTCAGATTATGATTCACCGTAAAATACGCTAAGGCATAATAAAATTTTTCTATAATGCACTAGAGGTTTCAGTATTATTTTTTTGTAATCTTTTTAATAACATTTCCTTCTTTAGTTTCAATATTCAAAATGTAAACACCTGATAAAAATCTAGAAGAGTGAACTTCAACTCTCTTTTTATCTGGCTTTGCTTGGTATGATAATTTACCAGAAACGTCATATATTTTTAATGAAGATACTATATCTGGAGAATCAATTATAATATACTCTGAAGACTGATAAACTTTTAGCAATTTATCTAGATTATTAGAAGTATTTAAAGTTCCTTGATTGGAATACTGAATTATAAATCGATCACCAAAATCGCCAGCCTTTGAAGAAAACACATATTTTTCTTTGGAAATATCTTTAGTTACTCCTAGATATTTATCATACAAAAATATAGATTGCTGAGACACAAACACGCCTTCTTTTGCACCTAATGAAATTTCATATTGTCCTTCAAGACCTAATCTAGCACCTAAAGTTACTTCATCTGATGGATTAAAAGGATAACCTCTTCCTTGTATTGCCAATTTTTTATTATCTAAATTAGAATAGAAACTATCACCTCCATAGATGAGAAGCTCTGCATCATAATCTTCCTCATAATTAGTAGTACTTCCTTGTGGATAACCAATTAAAATAGGACTTACAAAATCCAAAGGTGTTTTCAAAGAAATCCAAAATCTGTCTTTTTCTACATTGGTTCTTTGGTTATTATTAGCCATTCTATTAAAGAATACAGATGTAGAATTATTATTTCTGATACCGCTATTGTTTTCTAAACTAAGATTATAACTTCCTGCATTTCTAACCTTTACAATAAAACCTTGCCCCACTTTTATAAATTGATTAGGAGTAGTACAAGTAGGGCAGTTGGTAAGAGAACCAATAGGATTATTATTACCTGTTCCCGAAGCATAAGGAGCAGATACACCACCAGTTCCGTTTAAAATGGCATAATTATTTATAATTTTAGTTCCATCTGGTAAATCACTTGGGTAATTAGCGCCTTGCATTTTAGGATTATAGTTGGTATTTGTCCAGAAGTAAGCGGTGTTATAAATAATGCTGCTATTAGTACCATAATTGTACAAAGCATAAAAGTCTATATTAGAAGGGTACGGATTAGAAATCAAATTATATCCTTGTCCTGTTGCAGATTTTACCACCGGAATATCTACTAAGCCATTATTAGGAACACCAACAAAACTATGAGGAATACTAGACAAAACATTAGAGAGAGCATTAGAAGCTCTAACAGCATATCCTTTACCTCTAATAAATGTATGGGTGTTTTTATCTACAGTAGGAGTTTGACTATACGTTACATTGTCAGGATATAGATTTCTAATGAACAATCCATCAAAATAGTCATTACTTTCGTTATACACATAGAATCTGGTATCAAGAGTACCTGCCGAAAAGGCTTTTACATTTTGCCCATCAACAGGACTTCCCCAGTAAGTATAATCTAATCTTTTTAAATTGGCATTTCTTTTTACGGTAATATTACCAATATTTACAGAAGAATTATTAATTTGTAGAAGATTAGCATCAGATTCTACCAATACATCACTTGCCGCAGCTTCATTTTTTAAATAGTTTTGAATGGTAAGGCTAGATTTAGGTTCAACGGTTAGCTTACCACCAGGTTTTACAATAACACTTCTTGCCAAACCGTGAGTTCCTGTAGTTAAAGATGGTAATTCTACTGGAGTTCTTACGATAACACATTTTGCAATAGTAGGGACAGTAGAAGGTTTCCATTGAGCACCAAGATTCCAATCTGTAATGCCTGGTTGCAACCATGTTTTAGTATCGTTAGAAACAGTATAATTTCCAATCGCAGGACAACCATTGCTAAAAGTAGCACTCGCATTCAGAGCCCAGTTAACATCTTCTAATTCTGTAGCTGAAGGTTTTACACAAACAGTAGATCTTAAATCGTTTATTGGAAGTGGTGTCACACAATCTGTATCATAAATTGTGGTCGCCGCGCTATTCCATTTAAATGGAGTATTGATGGTTTTGAATCCATAGATTCTTACGTTATCTATTGCCGTAATTCCTTCTATAAAACCTGTACCTCCTCCAGCTAGTGTCCCTGCATAAGAAAAAACAGAAAATCTTATTTTAAAATTGGTAGAAGTGAAATTAGCCCCAGGAATTGTATAAGAAAACTTCTCCCATTTCAGTGGGTTCCCTCTGGTTCCTATAAATTGGTCTAGGGTAGCCCAAGTAGTTCCTCCATTTAAAGAATATTCTATTAGGGTATACCCTTCAGTAAAATCATGTGCAATGGTGAAGTTATATAAATCAAAGTCTACTTTTAAATTTAAAAAACCGCTCACATCTAGATTATTAGAAACCATTCTATTTAAAATGGATTGACCTGAAGAACCTCTACTAATATCTGTATTAATCATCGCAAAACCTGCCCCAAAATAACCAGATGACATTGCTGGAGATAAACCTTCATACCCTTCTGCTATTTTTGGTATATAGGGACTGTTTCTTATTTGCCAATGACCTTCAACATCTGTATAAGCACCAGCTACTTGATTAGCAAAAACACCCAAGCCTGAATCAAATTTCTCAAAAATTACGTCTTGGTATTTATCTCCAGAAGCAGAAACTAAAAGACTTGGCTTATCTTCTCCGCAAATTGCAGGATCACTGGTACTGAACGTAACAGTAGGATTAGGATCTATTCTAGCTTCTACAGGATATCTAAAAGCTGTTTCGCATCCTGTAGAGCTTACAGCTGTAACATAATAAGTAGTAGTTGAAGAAATAGAAGGTGTATTATAGATATTACCAGAACCTAACAATGTACCACCGTAGATACTGTCATACCAATTGTATGAAACAGCACTTGCATTACCAGTTGCTGAAAGCCTTACTGAACCAGCACCGCATCTTTCTCCATCAAAAGGGTTAACATTATTAACGTTCAAAACTTTAGCGGGACAATCTGTAACAACTTTAAATGTATAATCCTCCATTTCACCATAGCCAGAAGTCGTAGAACAAGAAGTAAAATTATTTCCTTGAACAGAAAAAGTACCAATTCTTAATGTATAATTTCCCTCAGCTTGACCAGCAGGAATAATAAATCCAAAGGTAACAGATGGAGTGGTAAAAGAAATCATGTTATACACTTCTTCTCCCGCATCATTAAAATCTCCGTCTTTATTCCAATCTACCCACGCTTTCCAAGTACCATTCTGTCTAGGAACTCTGTTTGAACCACTAGATGCTAAAATATTAATCGCCGTACCTTGAGGTTGTTCTGCAATTGGCGTAAAAGAAGTAAAATTTTGATAACCAGAAGCCCATGTAGAAGTATTGGCAACAGTAGTATTAAGCACCCCAACAAATTGAAAACTATTAATATACAATCTTGGTTTATCAGTATTTGTAAAGTTTGGTGTACAATATGTTACCGTTAATGCGGCATTAGAAGAATAAGCAGAAGTGCCACAATTATTGGTAGCAGAAGCACGGAATAAATAGCCATTCATCCCAATTGTTGCACCTGTTATATTTAAAGTAGCGGTAGTAGCATTGCTGTATACTCCTCCATTTGAAATATTGTTCCAACTGGTACCTCCATCTGTACTCACCTGCCATGTATAAGCGGTAGGAATGTTATTTGCTGCTACCGTAAAAGATGTATTAGCTCCAGTAGCAACTGAAACATTAGAAGGGTTAGAGGTTATCGCTGGAGTTGTAACCACAGTAATAGGAAAAGACACCGAACAAGTTCCTATGGTGTATACTACCGTAGCAGAACCAGTAGAAACCCCAGTTACTACACCTCCAGCTGTGATAGTAGCAGCACCTGTTCCATTAGAGATAGACCACGTTCCTCCTCCCACAGCGTTTGTAAAAGCAGGAGAGACAGAACCTGTACACACCGTAGAAGCTCCTCCTCCAATAGCAGACGGGGAAGCATTAACGGTAATAGACCTCCCATTATTCGTGCCATTAGGATTGTTTACCAATACGGTTCCAGAAGTGGTACCCGCTCCAACTACAGCAGTTATAGTAGTAGAATTTACAACCGTAACACTCGTACATGGGGTTCCATTAATACTAACTGTAGTAGAGCCTGTTGTAGCAAAATTAGTTCCGGTAATTGTTATTGTAGAACCTACACATACAGGGCTAGGAGATACATTAGAAACAGAAATATAGGTTAACGTAATTTGTCCATTAGCTCCTGCACCTCCAGCTCTGAAACCACCTCCACGTTCGCCGCCGCCGCCGCCGCCGCCAGGTATTACTCCTGTAAGACCATCATTATTACTCTGACCAGTCCCTCCAGTTCCAGGCGCGTTCCCTCCATCTCCTCCATTCCCTCCAATATTGGAATTGCCAGCTCCACCATTAGAACCAGAAATATTAGCGCCTCCTGTTCCTGTACCACCTATACCACCAGTTGCGCTATTTGCATTTCCTCTACCGCCACCATTACCCACTAATGTGGTTGCAGAAGGAGCATGTGTTAAATTTGATAAGTTTCCATTGTTTCCATTGGCTCCAGCAAAATTTGCAATTGCACCAGCTCCCACGGTGTACGTTATGGTTTGGCCTGCCAATACATCAAAGGTTCTAGTGGTATAACCACCACCGCCTCCTCCAGAACCGCTTCTATTATTTGCTGTAGAACCTCCACCAGAGCCTCCAGAACCCCATACCTCTGCCTTAACAGAAGTAACTCCAACTGGGGCTACCCACGTTTCTGTTCCTCCATTTGGAGTATTATCATTAAACTGCCCAAAGGCCAAAGAAGACATTAAAAGAAATTTTAGAAAAAGTACATAGAAAATCTTCTCTTTAATGATGAATAAAGATTTCATTATTAACTTCATATTCAGACTTTTATTAGTTTATTCAACACAAATATAAACTTATTTTTTAATAAATTATCATATCTACAGTAATATTATTATATGATTAAAAATAAAAAAATAATAATAAAATAAATCAACCTACCTCTAAAATCCTTTATTATAAAACATCTTACAAAAAAAACAACAATAAAAACCTTACAAAAAAAGCAAAATAAAATTATCTACATAATTCAATTATATGCTATATATCATCAAAATATATTTTGTATTTAAGAAATTTTAATACTTAAATTTATGATATTAACACAATTACTTGATTTTTAAAACTAAACCATCCACTATTCTTTATAATTTCAATTATTTTAAAAAATATTACTATATCTTTATATAAAATAATTAAATTTGTGAAACTAAAAAAGATTTAAAAATGAAAAAACTACTACTTTCTTTTTCTTTATTATCCGCTTCTTTCTGTTTTTCTCAAGCAAATGCAACTTATCTTTCTAGGGTAAATCAGGTATTACAATCAAACATTGAGACATATAATTCTTCATTGGTAGGTTTTGGTCTTAAAGGGACAGGCAAAGCCGCCTCTACAAATGCGCTAAACTACATTGTACAGAAGTATAAAGATTTTGGTTATGCAGACAGCCAAATTACGTATGATAATTTCACTTACAGTTCTACAACTGTAAAAAATGTTATCATCACCAAAACAGGCACTGTACATCCAGATGAATACGTTATCATCTGTGGACACTACGACTCCTTTTATGGAACCACTTCTACCAATAGAAGTGAAGGCGCTAATGATAATGCGAGCGGAGTAGCTGCCATCATGGAAGTGGCTAGAATCCTGAAAGATGTACCTACTGAATACTCAATTAAATTTATTCACTTCACTGGTGAGGAACAAGGTTTACTAGGCAGTAAAAATTATGTAACCAATGTTGTAAATACTACTAACCCAAAAATGAAAATAAAATTGGTTTTTAATTTGGATCAAATTGGTGGCAGAAGTGATAGAACCAACAACAGTGTAGTCTGTGAAGAAGACAGAATAAATGATACAGGAACAAATCCTAAATATGGAGTTAACACTACAAATAATACAGCTAGCATAGCCGCTACTGCAGATTTACAAACTTATGTTGGTTATTATAGCTCTTTAACTGGTTTTATAGATAATATATATGGATCTGACTATATGCCTTTTGAAAAAAATGGTGAAACTGTTATTGGATTATATGAAAGACCAACTAACAATGGAACTGTAGTTTCTAATCCTTATTACCACAACAATACTGATACCATTGCTAATTTATCCTATCCTTATATTTATCAAGTTACTAAAGCTACTGTAGGCGCTGTACAGCATTTTGCGGTAGCAGATACAGGAACACTTGCTGTAAATGATGTGAATAAGGCCAAAGATTTTGCTGTGTATCCTAATCCTGTAAAAGATGTTTTGCATCTACAACTAGACTCTTCTATTAAAGACTTCACTTTTGAAGTAACTGACCTTAATGGAAGAAAAATACTTTCTATAAAAAATCAAAAAGATGTAAACGTAAGTTCATTAAAATCTGGAGTATATATAGGAACTCTCATTTCTGAAATGGGCAAAGATTCTAAAAAAATTATTATCGAATAACATCTTTTTGACTAAAATATATAATAGGCTGCTTCATTGGATTGAAGCAGCCTATTTTTTTTAATCTATAATTCATTTAGAGCTTTTACGTATTCTTTTTTAATTTCTTTCCAAACTAAACTCTTATCAAAAGATTCTGCTACTCTATTTCGTGCATTTTTTTGTAAGCTTTCTAAAAAATTAGGCGTCACGAGTATTTTCTCCATGTTTTTTTGGAGTTCCTGATGATTTTTTTTAGGTACCAAAAGACCATTGACTTCATGCTCAATAATTTCATTGCACCCCGAAATATCTGAAACGATACTTGGCAAACCCATCGCTCCCGCTTGTAAAACAGCATTGGGAAATCCTTCACGATAACTGGGCAGCATCAACACATTACTTACTGCATAGTAAGGTCTTACATCATCCTGAAATCCTACCGTAATAATCTTTTGATTTTGATTTATTGTATGAAACATCGCCCTCTTTTTAGGATTATGTGCATTTTCTCTGGGACCTACTAAAATGAGTTTTATGTTTTGATGTTGCTTGCTAAGAGCGTCAAATGCTTTTACTAATTCTCTCACTCCTTTATCTATGACCAGTCTCCCCACAAATACGAAGACAAAATCGTCTTCATTTATTTGAAGGGATGCTCGTAATTTCTTTTTACCCTCCTCAGAAATGGCTTCGGGATGATAATAATCTAGATCTACTCCATTTACATTTCCGTTGGCAATAATTTTGAGGGGTTTATTGGTAATATTATGTCTTTGCAAGTCTTCTTTCACGCCTTTTCCTTCTGGATAAACATGTGTAGCACATCTGCACAAAATTCTATCCATAATTATCAAGGTTCGCTTCATGTAACCATTTTTATAAGGAAAAATCAATCCTGTAAAGGTGTGCATTCTTATAGGAACTCCTGCTAATTTTCCTGCCATCATAGAGAGTAACCCTGCTTTTGGAGTAATAGAATGAATGATGTCTGGTTTTTCTTTTTTGAAATATCGATACAACCTCCAAAGCGAGGCTAGGTCTTGTTTCAAAGAAATGTGTCTGTGCATTTCTATAGGATGGGTTTTTACGCCTTCTCTTTCTTTTACCAACTCTAGATCTGCTCCTTCGCCAGAAATAGCGGTTACATCAAAATCTTGGTTCAAGAAATTCAACTGCCCTTTTAATAAAAGATTGAGCGACATAGGAACCGTAGAAATTCTAAAAAGTTTTGGTTTGGCAATGGTATGACCTTCCAAAGTAGAGACATTAGTTATACTTTCCTTTGACTTTCCTTTGACTTTCCTTTGACTTTCCTTTAACATTACTTGGGTTGGGTGATGGATGATGGATGATGGGTGATGATTGATGATTGATGGTTGTTGGTTGATGGTTGTTGGTTGATGGTTGTTGGTTGTTGGTTGATGGGTGATGGATGATGGATGATGGATGATGGGTGAATTTACTTTTTACAATTTTTACAGTTTAACATTTTAACATTTTTACAATTTTATAAATTTACTTTTCCACTTCTAACTTTTAACTTCTAACTTTTAACTTTTAACTTTTAACTTTTTACTTCTAACTTTTAACTTCTAACTTTTAACTTTTAACTTCTAACTTCTAAAACTTATCTCTGGTACAATCCTCCCTGTTTTTTATTTTGATATAATGTATAAAGATATAAAACTAAACCAAAAGGTATCGCTAAAATCGTGAGAAATTTTCTTGGCGATTCTGTAATGAAATTCCCGTTTTTAGATTTTAAACTATGGGCTACGTAATGCGCTGCATCTTTTAGAATGCGTTTTTTAGATTTACAAATCTTCATTTGTTCTTTTCTGATGAATGCGAAGCCTTTAGGATTTTTATAATATTGTCTCCACATATTATTAGAAGAACCCTCTGGTTGATAATCTACCAGACACACCACTTCATTTAAGGTTGCCAATTGGTAATCTTGGTCTGCCAAAAGATATTTATAGCCCAATCCTACGTATTTTTCGCCTTCGAAAATAGGATATTCCGGATATTGGTTCATCACCTCGGTTCTGTAAATCAGTTTTTTATCACCACTTCCCCCATTAAGATAAAAGCTTTCTAAAGTTGTAGATTCTGTAGTAAACTGACTACCAATCAACTCGCCATCAAAATAAGCATCTAATGCAACAATTCCGCTGTATTTTTGTTGATTTTCTCCTAAAGAATTCCATTTATCTAGAATTAATTCTACTGCATTTTTTGGCGCCAAATCATCATCATCTATACAAGTGTTGAGTTCTGTTTTGCAATTTTTATACGCGGTATTGTGCGCACCATGCATTCCTTGATTTTTCTGTTTGATGTATTCTATTTCTAAAATATTTTCTTCTAAAAAACTTTTCACCACCTCATCTGTATTATCGCTACTTCCATCATTAATAATCATCCACACAAAATTCTGATTGGTTTGAGCTTTCAAAGAATCATACAGCCTCGGAAGTAACGAAGCTCTGTTAAAAGTTGGGGTGAAAATGGTGAGGGTTTTCATTGTATGGTTGGTGGTTGTTGGTTGATGATGGAATTTTACATTAATAAATTTGTAACTTGCACTTCTTACTTTAAATTTTTCACCAATTCTCTATATTTTTCTTCTAATTTTTTGGCGTTTTCTTTGATGTCATAGCCTTTTTGTTTTATGATATCAGAAACATCTTTCCTTTCAAAATTTTTTATTTCGAGAATTTTATTAGCCCATTGTTCCGCATTTTCTTTTAACGAGATTACTTTTACATTTTCTTGTATTAAATGTGAGTCTAAAGCAACTGTCTCTGAAACGATACATTTCATTCCAGACGCTTGTGCTTCCAAAAAAGCAATTCCAAACCCTTCAAAAAGGGACGGAAATAGAAAAACATCCATGGCTTGAAGTAATTCTGGGATATCATTTCTTATTCCTAGGAGTTCTACATTACGCTCTATTTTTAATTTTTTAATTTTTTCTAATATTTGAGTTTTTAATTCTCCGTCTCCTACTAAAAATAATTTGTAGTTTGTGTTTTTTTTGATTATCTCTGCCAAAACATCTAACAAAAACAGTTGATTTTTTTGAGAATTGAATCTGCCAATGTTAATAATATTATAAAACTCATCTGCACCCAATTCTTTTCTTTTTGAATCTCTGATTGATGAATTAAATTTAAAATTTTCTACTTCAATTGCATTATTCATTTGATATGATTTAGAAGCAAGTTTCTTCCCGAATAGATTTTCGGCAGCTTCTTTGCCACAAGTAAAATAGGTATTGATGGATTTGCGCATTCTTTTTTTCCAAAGTAATCTGAAAACCAATTTTTTATCTCTATCCATTCTGTTATTATGAGCGTGCGCAATAATCACAGGAATGTTTCTACGCTTGGCTTCTTCATAGATAAAAACACCTAATTCTGAACATTGCCCGTGGATGATGTCATAGTCTGAATGTTGGTCAAAAAAATTCTTTACCGCTCTTTTATATTCTTTCAGTTTCCAAGGAAGAATAGGTGGTAATCTATAGATATTACTTCCTGAGTTTAAAATTTCTTGTTCAAAAAAACCATTTTCTCTATGCACCAAAAAATCCATCTGAAACTCATTTTTATCCATATTTCTATAGTAATTCATAAGGTTGGTTTCTGCACCACCCTTGTTGAGTACCGTAAATATTTGTAGAATTTTGATGGGTTTCATTTTGATGATGGATGTTGGGTGATGGATGATGGGTGTTATTTTTTGATTAAAAAATTCATGACATACGACAAAGATAAAACTCCTAAAGCATTTTTGGATTTTGCTAAAGAGAAAAACAATTTCCAATGAATGGGAAAATATTTCATTTCTAGATTTTGATACGCTTTGATGTAAATGGGATCATGAAAAATTACTGAAATTTTCTTGATTTTAGCATAAAAAGGTAAATCCGAAAACGTCTCATTCAGCCCTAATCCTATGATACTAAGCGCAATTCTATTACTCAACGCTTTTTGAAAATCTATATTTTTATTAGAAATAATCTCTGAAGTTTTTTGATAGAGCGTTTTCCATTGCTGGAAAAGATAAGGTTTGTAAAGATTCGTAAGAGAGCCATTATTCACTTTAAAATAATTGTAAAGTGATACATTTAAAACATTTACTTTATTTACAAATTCTAAATACTGTATATTAAATAATGCATCTTCCGTCCCAATCATTTTGGTATCTAGAAATGATATTTCATTTTTTTTGATGATTTCGGTTTTATAGATTTTGCCCCAAGCTGTGACTAAACTGTCTGCTTGCGATGGGTCTCTAAGCTCCTCACCTATAAGCCCTACCATTCTTCTTTGGATAAAAGCAGCTTCGTAAACTCCATTAATTTTTAAGTCTCTAGGTACAGATTTTTTTTCAAAAACTCTGTTATAAGAAAAACAAAATAAATCTTCTTTATTAAAATTTTTCGAAATGAGTTCAAAAGCATTAGGCTCTAACCAATCATCTGCATCTACAAACATAATGTAATCACCTTTTGCATTTTCTATCCCTGTATTTCTTGCTCCAGAAAGACCCTGATTTTCTTGATTGATTACCTTAATCCTATTGTCTTTTACTACTAAATTTTCTAAAACGTGAAGGGTATTGTCTTTAGAACCATCATTTACAAAAATCAATTCACAATCAAACCCTTTTTGCACTAAAATACTATTTGCACATTTTTGCACAAATTTTTCTACATTATAGCATGGGATTACTACGCTCAACTTCATTTTTAACTTTTCAAAAACATAAAATAAGTAAACAGATAATAGGCAAGAAAAATTCTGCCCACATTCTTATAGTGATCATCCCAAAACTTTACTTTAAACAGAGGGTAAGCAATTATAATTGCCATAAGAAACCAAGAAAGATATGCAAAACGATTAGAAAAATTAGCTCTAATCACTAAAATCCAAAAAGTATTGGCAATCATATATGTCCCCCAAAGATGGGTGTAAAACTCATCTTTAAATCCTCTTTTAATGATATAATAATACCCCGCAAAAACGGCAAAAGCACTATACACTACAAAATCCCACCTAAAGCCTGTATTACTCATTTGATCTTGGTACTCTTTGTTTTGAGTAAGATATTGGTTTACACGTTCGTCTCCTATCCCCAGAGAGCCAAAAAAAGATTCCCAAAAACCACCTCCTACTAGAGACAATGGGATAGCAGCTAACCAAATATAGAGATAAATTTTCGGATTTTTATACAACCCCGAAACCAGAAATGCAGCAATAGGTATCATTAATGAATTATGAAAACCATACGCCAAACCCATAATAGCATACATTAACCATTTTTGCTTTTGATAAAACAATAATGAAAAAATAAAAAGAGAGGTTGCCATACCATTTCTAATTCCGTTGGTGCCATAAGACCAAAACGAAAAAGAGCCTACCATCATTAGAAAAGGAATAAACCAATACTCAGAAAAATATTTTTTGGCAAAGAAATAACACGGAATAATATATATAACATCTACCAAAAAGAAATAGGTATTTACATCCATTAACCCTGCACAAAACCGAGTGAAATACCCAAAAAAAACATCCGTTTTTACTGGCAAATTGGGGTCTAACTGTATTTTTTGAAATCCTTCTGCATAAGTACCCATATCACCAAATGCCCAAGAAATAGGACGTGTACCCATATATAACAATGTGAAAACAAGCAGAATATACCCCAAATTCTGTGTGGCTTTTACACTTTCTACTTGTTCTATAAAATATACCCTAGACTGCATAAACATATACAAGGTAACTATTAACAAAAGGTGATAATAGATGGCTGTATATTCTGTTATAGGGATAAAATCAAACATTATACAAATCTACAAATAAATTATTCCAGAGTTTCATTACTTCTTGGTCTGAAAAACGGTTAACATGCTCTTTTCCTTTTTGAGAAAAGCATTGTCTTAACTCTACATCTGCTGCAAGTTTTTTTAATTTCAATTTAAACTCCTCTTTATTTTGAACTAAAAATCCATCTTCATTATTGCTGATGATAAACTGTGGTCCCGTAGGGCAATTATAGGAAACAATAGGTAACCCAACCGATAGAGCCTCTAATAGCACCATGGGGAAACATTCTGTTTCAGAGGTCATGGCATAAATACTGTACTCTTGCATGGTTTTCAGAATATCATCCGTGATTCCCATAAACTTCACCTGTTGTTCCAGCTGATATTCTTCAATTTTTTGTTCCAGCTTTTTTTGGGTATCCAGATAATCTTCCCCATAAAAATGAAGTTCCCAATCTTTCAAGTCATTTTTTACCTCATTAAAAATATCAATCAACTCGCCAAAGTTTTTCACTGGCGATATTCTTCCCGCAGCCATTATTTTTTTATTCTGAACCTTTGCTATCAAATCACTCATAGGAACAGGATTAGGGATTACCGTAATCTTTTCGCTATTGTAAAACTCTTTTTCTGCCGGATTAAGCACCACTAACTGATGGTATTTCTTCTCTGCATTTCGGGATAAAAATGCCATTATTTTCTCTTTTATACTTTTAGGAACTTCTTGTTTAGCCTCTAAAAATCTGGACGAGTGAAATTCTTTTATTTTAGGAATCTTTGGTAAGATATACGGCAGAAAATAAAAATCAAATGAATAATTAGATACCACCAAAACATCTGGCTGCAATTGCTTTATCTGTTTTTTAATTTTAAAAAAATGTTTGATAGCCTTGATTAGGTTTAAGGGATGAAAATAACTCTTATCTCTATAGTAATTAATTGCTATATCTCTAAGATTTACTTTTTCTGAAAAAGTATAACATGGTTGATGGCCTTTTTGTTCTGTGGTGACCACCGTAACCTGATGATGATACTGCTCTGCCAAAAAATTAGCTTTGGTTGCCAAAACCTTTTCTATTCCCCCATGAAGAAATGTTTGGTCTGTAAGATAAACTATTTTCATGTTCTATTTTTCTTTGCTTGCTCATTGGGGTTAATTTTTTTAAAAAGTTCGTCCCATTGTTTTACTACGTTTTGCGGCAAAAAACGTTGTACATTTTCTTTAGCCTTTCCTCCCATTGCTATACGCTTATTTTCATCTTCAATCAAGGATTTTAAGGCATTAGCCAATTCTTCAACATTACCATTCGGCACCAAAAGCCCATCACACCCATGATTTATAATATCTGCAGGCCCATGAGGACATTCAAAAGCAACACAAGGTAGTCCGCAAGCCATCGCTTCAATAAGTACCATTCCAAATCCTTCTGAACGTGATGGCAGCACCATTATACTGCTGTTTAAATATGCCTGATCTATATCCTTCACAGGTGGTGAAAAGAATACTTTTTTTTCAATTTTCAATCTATTTGCCAATGTAATATAAGTATGGGCTTCATCATATTTTCCATAAATATGAAGCTCCCAATCAGGATGTAAAGAGACAACTTGCTTCCACGCATTTAGCAATAAATCATATCCTTTGTTATAACTGTGGCTTCCTACTGCAATTACAGTCTTATTTTTTAGGCTTGATGATGTTTCAGGATAAAAACTTAATAAATTAGGGATTACCTTTACGTTTTTGCTTTTCCATTCTGTAACATTACCTTTTGTCAACACCACAAAAGCATCAAATGTTTTGGCCAAAACCCGCATGAGGTAATAAGTTAGTTGATTTTTAAAAATTGTACTTTTCTTTGAAAAATTCAATTGAACCGAAGCATGTCTTTCATATACTATAGGAGCTTTTTTTCTTAATAATAATGGTATAAAAAATCCTTTTAATCCATCATCACAGACCGATATCACATCAGGCTTTATCTCTGCTATCACCTTATTTATCCCTGCTCTGTATTTTGAAAAGTATTGAAAGGCATTCCCCGAAACTTCTATATTATGCTGAATAATCTTCTTCGAGAAAGGAAAAAACAAGTCGGTTTTAGATTTTTGATTAAGCGTAACTACATGAATATCATATCCGTAATCTTCTGCCAAAACTTTAGTTTTCACAGAAAGTACGCGTTCCAAACCTCCTGAACCGTCTATTGCGTTGGTGATGTATAATAATTTTAAAGCCATTTATGAATTTTATTCTGAATGATATTGACGATGTAAGAGCTAAATATACACATACTCACCAAAACTGAAAAAATAAGAATTGGATATTTAAACCCGTAAATTAACTTTGGAAAGTAAATCAAATAAAAAAACATGTGAATCAGCCACATATTAGTAGAATGAGGATTTAAAAAAGCTAAAAATCTATCTACTATTATAGGTGTTTTTAAATAAACATAAATTAAAATAAAAGCTAATCCCGTAAAAGGAGCTATTATAAAATTGGGGATAATTCCATGAAATACAATCAACAAAATAATAAGTCCCAATCCCAAAAAGTTATTGAAATGAATTTTATGAAACAGAGGCCTTATTTTTTCAGCCCACTGATATTCCAATGCCATGGCACCTAACATAAATTGAAAAAGGGTACAAAAATATAAAGCCATATAACGGTGTAACCATTGTAAGATGGCATAATCAAAAACATTGGTTTTATATATTCTAAAATAAAAAGCAATACAATATAAAACAAGTAGAATCCCTACATAAAAAATGGGATTCAGTCTATCCAATAAAGAAAACCAAAACCGACTGCTTATTACAAATAACAAATAAATGGTTAAAAACCACCAAGCCCCATTATAAGAATTATCTAATGCCAAAAAATTAAGTATAAACTTTAGAAAAGAACCTGGGTACCCCTCTTTTCCCAATACCCAGCCCAACACAACTGCAAATAAAACAACGATAATCCAATAATTGATGTATATTTTTTTTATTCTGTGCTTAATACTTAATCCATAAAATTCTTTATCCTGTTTGTACTTATAATACAGCCCAAAACCACTTATAAATGCAAAAATCGGAACACACGCATCACTAAACAAAGATACGTAATAAGTAAGCGGCTGCTTCCCAACAAAAAATAATGGAGTAAAAAGACCATTATAATCTCTGTTGAATAAATGCAAACACAGCATCATCAAAATGGCAATGGCTTTAAGCTGGTTAGATTTATGAATGGTGATCTGCATTAAATATTTAAGGTTAAATGTTTTTTTGAATCCAATATTAAAGTATCTATTTTTGATTTATCAAAACACACAAAAGGAGTCTCATATAATTCACTAATATTATCCAATCTTATTTTTTTTAAATCATACTCTAGATCATCTAAAAGATTCTCCGTTTTATCACTGTAGATTATTGGTATTAACTGCATATTATATTTGATTGCTAATATGTTAGCATGAAATCTGGCAGCAATAAAATAAGAACACTCCCCAAAACATTTTAAAAAGTCTTTTATATTTCCCTGATAATCTACTATCTCTACATCTTTTATTTGTTTCTGAATTTCTTTACAAATCTTTAAATCGCCTTCACTTTTACAAAATGAAAAAAGGCGAATTTTAAAGTTTTGTTTTTTAAACTTTAATATCATCCTAACATGCGATTCAATATATTCATCATGAAATTCTGAATAGCCTTCTTTATGTTTTGGATTAATTACAGATATACCTAAATAATCCTCTTTTTTTTCAACAGATGGGATGGTATAATCCCACAAAATATCAGGATAACAGCCTGCATTACTTAAACTTGTAAACAATTCAAAAGATTTTTTGTCTCTAAAATTTATAGAGTCTATTCCTGAAAACAATCTTTCGTATTGATTATAGAATTCATCTGAATTGTAGGGGCCAAAATTACAACCCATGAACCATACTGGTTTATTTTTTGATTTAAAAGCATTGATTATCCCCTTACGATATTCAAAAACGCTTTTCCAATATGATTCCTCTCTAAATATTCCACCTCCTAAAAAAAGAAGCCCGTCATAATTTGCGCTTAATCTTTTATAATCAGTAAGTTTATTATGTCCAATTTTTTTAAAAATTTTATCTACTATTGTATAAGGAAATTGTTTAACATTATTGTAGTTCATGAAAAAACTTTTATAATTTTTCCCCGGATGAAATGGCACAAAATCAAATTCTGGATACTTTATTGCTAAGTAATCCAGAAACATATCATCTCCAAGATTATTTGCCAGATAAATATCAACTAATATTTTTTTACGCATTTTTAATTTTTCTTATTTTGGCGAATAGTATACTGTAGTAAAAAGCTAAATTAAAAAATGAGTTTTTTATTAATAAAAAAAACAATGCATCTTCATTATTCAATTTAAATTTACATTCTAAAAACTCTCCCTTTATTAAATGATAAAGTTTTTTTAATTGCATGGGATTATAGGGATTCTGTTTCATCATTTTAATTAAAAAATTAAAATATCTTTTTCTTAAAATAACATTTACCTTTGCTTTTTCATCATCTGGAAACTCTTCTAAGACCCTTTCAATTAAGTGTTTAAAGTTTTCAATATACGTTAAATTATATTGACTACTCAAACCGTTTTCGTGTAATCTATTATAATAATAAATAGGAGAAGATACTAATTTTATTTTGCTGATTTTTTTTGCATATTGCAACACAAATAATAAGTCCTCAGATAGTTTCAACCTAGAATCCAATCTTAAACTATTTTCTTTTATTACCTGATTTTTAAAAAGTTTTGACCACAAAACCCCTGTAACACCATTAAAAATTTCCCCGATAAAAATATCACTATCTATGGTCTCTTGATTTAAAAAATCCGAAAAATCATGGAGAGCTATTCCTTTAGGATTTTGTATGTTTTGTTCATAATAACCTGCACACACCAAATCAACATTAGCCGCAACATCATACAATTCTTCTAGGTAATTTAAACTTACCTTATCGTCTGCATCAATAAACGTTATCCATTCTGAGTGAGCATTCTCTATCCCCACATTTCTTGCGACAGATGGGCCCTGATTTTCTTGATTAATCAATTTTATTCTCTTGTCTGCAAAAGAATATCTTTCCATAATTATTCTGGATTGATCTACAGATCCATCATTAATAAGGATAAGCTCCCAATCATCAAAAGATTGTTGAATAACAGATTCAATTAAATTGGAAATATATGGCTCTGCATTATAAACAGGTGTTATGATAGATATTTTAGCCATATTTATTAATTATTTTATCAAACAATTCAATCCATCTTGGCATAATTATCCCTTCATTATATCGTTTACTCTTCTCAATTGCATAACTTGACATTGTTTTTCTTAAATGAGGTTTTTCTATAAGTTCTAAAATTTTTAATTGTAATTCATCTCTATCATTTAGCCTGACTAAAAAACCATCTTCGTTATCTGTAATGATATCTTTTGGGCCACAAGGACAATTATAAGAAATTACCGGTAATCCCATTTGCATTGCCTCTACCAGCACCATCCCAAACCCCTCTGCCATTGATGTAAACAAAAAAAATGCACTATTCTTCAGTTCTTTTTCTATATGATTAGATCTACCCATTAGAAACACATGACTTTCTAATTCTAATGTTTTTATCAAATTGGAAAGGCTTTTTTTCTCTGGGCCTTCTCCATAAATTTTCAGTTTCCAATTAGGATGAGTTTTAATTATATTTTTCCAAACTAAAATCTGATCTTTAAAATTTTTAAATTGATCTAACCTACCTACAGAAATGACCTCTTTTGCATTTAAATCATAATTTGGCTCAATCTCAAATTTTGAAACTACATTAGGGATTACTACATCTCCATTTTTATAGTTTCTGAATTTTCTGTCCTCTTCTGTTAATAGTACTAACTTATCAAATTTTTTTAATTGCTGATTATATAAATAAGTGAAAAATTTACCCTTTATTGATTTATTATAATGATCCATCAAACCAGATGCCTGTAAAGAAGAATGAGACTCCCTTATGCATGGGATATGTGGATTAAGTTTGGGCAAAATAAAATCTTCAAAACCTCTTTCTACATTAATTACAATATCTGGTTTTATCTGATTCATTATGTTTTGATAAATCTTCTTTAGTTTTTTGATTTTATAAAAGAAACCCAATATTGGGATTTTTGTCCATCCATTATCATATTTGTTAATGTCTAAAACTAATATATTAACCGAAGGCGAAATAGAATAAGCAAAATCACTTTTGTTTTTTTGCGCCACAAGTATAGTTACTTTATATTTTTGCACCAAAAAATTAGCCTTATTAACCAAAACCCTTTCCACACCTCCAGGATTATCTAAAGAACCTATGGTATAAACTATGTGTTTCATTTCTAAAAGAGTTTTTTTTCTAATATTAGTTTTAATTTATCCTTCATTGTTAAGCGTGACAATAATATTTCTTTAAAAGAATTATCACATAACAATTGTTTTGGAATATATACTTTTTTATTAAAATTCATCTTTAGTGACTTTTTAATATTAATTGCTCTAACTAAAAAATCTAATAATAGATGTTTTTCCTCTTTTATGTGCAAAATTTTAGCAATTTCAACTGTCACAAAATAAGAATCTTCTTCTTTTTTTTGACTTAATTTACTCGTTGTAGTAGAACTTGGTCTCGAATAATAATAATAAAGCCCTTTATCTGAAATAAAAATAGAATTTATAAAACTGAGCATTCCTGCAACAAACAAATTATCTTCATATACAATTCCTTCTTTGAAAGAAAGGTGATTAAAAATTGTAGTTTTAAATATTTTATTACAAACAATCCAACTAATTTTCTTTTTAATCAACCAATTTTTATAAAAATTATCACTAATTAGCTCCTGTTTCTGAATAGTTTTATGCTGGTCAAAAGTTTCATAACTCCAATAAATTGGATATTGTAGACAGTCAATAGTAGTATTATTAACCAAAATCTCCATATTAGAAGATAATGTATCTGATGAAATTGCGTCATCAGCATCTAAAAAAGTCACATAAGGGGTTGTTACCTGTGATACCCCAAAATTTCTTGCTGCTGCCTGACCTTTATTGGTTTGTGAAAAAAAAACAATTCTAGAATCTTTCTTTGCAAAGTCTTGACATATCTCCAATGAAGCATCTGTAGACCCGTCATTGACCAAAATCAACTTCCAATGAAGATAACTTTGATTTATAACAGACTGAATACAATTATGCAAATATTTTTCTGCATTATAAATAGGCACTATAATAGAAATTAACATCTGATTATTTAAAAATTATTTTCTTATATGTCCAATCAATAAAATTAAAAATAAAACAAATAGTCTTCATTGATGGTTATTTTCAATATTATTTTTTTTTCGTTGGATAACTGAAAAATTGAAAAGCTAAAAAAGATTTATACCAAATTCTAACTACATCTAAAAAAATATAATTTTTCATATACAAATAACTTAAATGAATAAGATTTTTTAAAGAAATACCATTTACTTTTAAAAGTGCAGATTCGTATATTCTAATTAAGATTTTTTTCTGTTTATAATTAATTTTTTTTAGGTTAAGATTTATCAAATCTTTATAAAATTCTAATGAAATGCTGTATTTTATATCATTATTATCTTTACCTCCAGAAATACTTTGTGTGCTTACACGCACATATACTATTTCATCGTTAATTGAAAACAAAAGACCAAAATTACTGAACTCAAGTACAGCCATATCGTCTGTATGCCAAGCATATTTGTAATTTCTGAAACCAATTTTATCAAAAGTGGTCTTTCTAAATATATGCTCACTTAAAGAAGACCTCGATTGGTCAATCATTTTATGATAAAATGCATCTGATGAATTCATGATTTCTTTATTCCTAAAAACTTTAGTAATTTGATTATCATCATCATCTATAACTACTGTTGCATACTTTATTACATTAATTTTCAACTTTTCTACACTGTCTTTTTTTTTATAAAACTCCTCTACCACCTTCTCTCCTAAGACATCATCATCTCCCAAAATCATAAACCACTCCTCATCTTGCATCATTGCCAAGCAACGTTCCCATTGTTTCACCAGCGAAATACCTCCCAGATTATCATTAAATCTTTTGTAAGTAAAATTAAATTTTCCCTGATATTTTTCTAACAGTTCGGTAGGTGCATTAGGACTTGCATCGTCCCCAATATATACCTGAAATCTCTGGTCGGTTTGCTGTGCAAGAGATTCTAAGGTTTTTTCAAAAAAATTAATTTTGAAATATGGTATGATGATGGCGAGCATTCTCTAAAAAAAATTAGTTGTTTTTATTTTATTCAAAAATAGGGATTTTATTTAAGTCACTATTGAAAGTCTTCATAAAAAAGAGCGAAAATTTCAAAATCTGTGCCCCAACCCTAAAGGGTGGATTTTGAAATCTTTTCCCCGTCCCTAAAGGGTGGATTTTGAAATCTATTTGCCTACATTAATGGTGGGGTTTTGTTTCGCTTCGCTTTTATAGAGTATCCTAAAATAAAAACAACTCTTTAAGCATAAACTTTCAGAGTTGTTTTACACACACAAAATTTACTGATTAGAAAGCAATGTTCCCTAGATAAACAGAATTGCTGGAGGTTTTAGAAACTGTGTCATACAAAAATGCATAGACTTCTACATTATACCCTAAGAAATTCTGCGGTAGCGTAACACTGGCGGTAAGTCCATCTCTGTTTGCAATGCTTTCGAAGACATAAAAGGTATTCACCTCCTCGATATAGCACACCACATTTACGGTGTCTTCTGCTTTGGCATTACCGAAAACAGTATTGTCTTCCCAATTCAGTGTGATTACCGTTTCGGAATGTGTAGTGGTAAGATTCTGAAATCCAAAGAGTGTACCTTTGGCCACCAATACTCTAGCATAAAGAATTTGAGTTCCTGCCCCTGTAATCTCTACCGCATTGGTAATGTGGTAAGAAGTGGCCATATTGTACTTGCTTTTCACTCCCGTGTCATTTCCAAAGTAAGTACTTAGGGTGCTTCTTAACGGATTAAGGAATTCACTCACTGCTTTAAATTTTAATCTCTGAATTCTTTGAGATTCAGTTGGCGCTTTCGCCGCTGTTTTAGGTAAAGCTCTCATAATGCTTTCACCTCTCCATGTGGAACCGATTACCGTTCCTACTTTGCCTTGGAATCCTCCGAGGATTCCTGTCTTGATTTTTCCCACTGTTATTTATTTTTAGGGGTTATACAAAAAATTTGATTCACTTGTATTAGCTCTGCAGCGCTATTACGAGTACAAATATAAATTGTAAAATATTGTAAATCAACTACTTGTCTGCTTTTGTCGGGTATTGTCTAGGTATAGCAAGTATTGTCTTGAAGTGGCGTTTTGGCTGGAGTGAGGAGATTAATTTTATGGGAAGATTTTCTAAGAATCGAAAAACAGACAGGGTAGAAATTGGGATTTTAAACCCCTCAAAATAGGGTTTTGTTCGAATCACGTTCGAATCAGGTTCGAGTCTGCTTCGGAAAACGGGTACTTTTTCCGAACAAAACTGCACTTTGACTGCACTTTGATTCAAGGGAAACTTACTCCAAACAATAATTAATTTGATAACAATATGAACTAAAAAAGTTTACATTTTTTTAATTTTAAGTAACTCAAAATATTAATATTATATACTTTTTTTAGTAAAAAAGTTTACAATTTTATTTTAAAACAACTAAAAAAAATATTTTTTTTAAAAATTTATTCGCTAATTTTGAAATACACTTTTGGTCTATCCCTCTGATTTACAAAGTAAAAAAATGGGGTAAACAAAAGCTAATAACTATATAATTTTATTATTTTTTAATTTATGAAGTACCAAATCATCGGACAGGAATTAGAAAAAGTCTTTGAGCTAGTTTCAAAAGTAATGAACCCTTTAAAAAAAGCAGAATCTGTTCTAGACAGACCATCTGATGAAGATTTATTGTTTTATGACAATGTCTCAATGATGGATAAGCTAAAGGTCTCTGAGAGAACCTTGCAACGCCGAAGAAAAAACGGCGAAATAAGATTTATTCGCTTTGGGGGTAAGATTTACTATCCTAAAAATTTTATGGTCTTGCCTGCACACGAACCCGAAGTTCCTGAAGGCGAAAAAGACAATATCATCCCGCTTAATGAATTTATAAAAAGATATAACACGCCAAGACCGAGAAGCAGAATAATAGATGTAGACCGATTGGCCAAAAGACTGACCTATTTTCCGAGTTCTGAAAAAACCTACACCCAAAAAGATATGGCAAGACTGTTGCAACGCACCCAAATTAAACGAAAGAAAAACCACGACCACCTAAAACTCTGGCCTAAGAAAATAAAATTAATAGGGTTGCCAATTAAAAAAAACTAAAATGATTGATTTGAAATTTTAGAATACAACGCCGCCCCAGCAAATGCTGGGGCGGTGGCGGTAGTTATATAATGTTATCTTCTGTCCAAAGGTTGGCAATTAATCTGCATTCTTATTGCAGAGTATTAAATACCTTGTAAATCTGTCATTGTTTTAAAATAACTGGATTTTAATTTGAGCTCATCAAAAGTGCCATGCGCAACTACAGTACCTTTGTCTAATAAATAAATAATATCTACATCTTTAATAGTAGATAAACGGTGTGCAATGGTGATAATGGTAATTTTACCGTGTAATTTCATTAAACTATCTTTGATATCTTTTTCGGTTTGCGCATCTAATGCTGAGGTAGCTTCGTCTAATATAAGAAGATCAATATCTCTATACAACTCTCTGGCAATACTTACGCGTTGCTTTTGTCCCCCGCTTAAATTCAATCCATTATTTCCTAATAAAGAAGCTTCTTTTTTGGGTAAATCCATTAAAAAAGATTTTAGCGAAGCCATTTCAACAACCTTCCAAAACTTATCTCTATTTTCCTGGGTACGCTCTGTCCAAAAAGTAATATTATCGAAAATATCACCATTAAAAATGGTAGGATCTTGTGACACATACCCCATTTTAGCTCTGTAATCCAAAAGATTAATATCGGTAAGCGGCACTCCATTCACTATTATTGCTCCTTCAGTTGGTTTCAATAAACCAGAAATAACATTTACTAAAGTAGATTTACCAGAGCCCGTTTCACCAACCAATGCAACGGAAGATTTTTTATTTATCGAAATATCAATTCCATTAATCACTTTTACCTCATCAAAGTTTAAATGTAAATTTTTAACTTCAATCTGGTTAATAGCTTCAATCTGAAGCTTACCAGAATTATGTTCTTTGTTGATTTTTAAATAATGTTCAAAGCTTTTCATATTCTCCATAGAACCTACTTTTCCCAAATACTGATTCCAAGTGGTTTGCATAGAAATAACATAGGCCATTGCCCGATAAAAAAGAACCAAAATAACCATAACAGAAGATAGAGTATCTTTGAAAACCAATACCTGTACGCTAATGATTATGCATACAATAATAACCATCATAGGTTCTCTTACACTCGTAAGAAATGCTGAAATATTGCCAGACCGTACGCTGTTGGTCATTATTTTATCCAACAATCTCTTCATACGATTAAGGAATAAAACATTTCTCCCGGTAGCTTTCAAGTATTTGAACTGACTCACTGACTGAACCACCAAGCCTGAATATTCATTACTCAAATCTGTAAAATCCCTAGAGAGGGTAACTGTCGTTTTATAAAAACGCTTATATACAAGATGAGATATTACCCCACCAACTAAAATTAAGATAGAAAATTTTAAATCTAAGGTAAAAGCCAAACCGAGATATACGACAACAATCATCGCATTTTTTATGGTTTCCAGATAAGAACTACAGGCCGAAACTACTAAATTTGCTTCTCCTGTTAATGTATTCTGAAGCCTTCCTACATCAGAAGAAACAAACTCTTTATAGTTCAGCTCACTCAAACCAATAGAATTATCAATACGAATTTTTCTGATAAAAGTTTGTAAAACTATATTCTGATAAGATAAAGTAAAATAAACAAATGATGCTTTTAATATAAAAAGTAAAGCAATTAATACCAGTACAACAACTAAGTTTAAAGGTAGCCCCAAAAAGGAAACAAATGCATTCAAAACATTGTACAGCTGATTATCCACTGCTACTGAACTTTTACCATCTGCAATTTGTAATAAAGGAATAAACATGGTTATCCCCAAACCATCTGCCAGAACAGATAAAAAACTGCATACCAACAATATAAATATCTTATACCCTATATAACGATAAAAATAGTATAATGTATTAAACTGCTTGGCTAAATAAGCTTTTATTTCAAAACTTGTATTTTTCATCTAAAATCTGTTTCTACTCAATATGATATACTATTTTATTGTCATGAGATATGACACTTCTCCCAGAGTTGAAACTGAGCATTATAATTTCATCTATTAAAACATAAAGATACACCAACCTCCCTAGAATTAAGCTTTTATTTCAGAAAAAATAACTTCTTCCACCAAGGTTTCTTATCATGATCTGCGGTGTAAGAATATCCGTAACCGTATTTATATCCGTAGCCATATTTATTGCTGTAGGTAAGATTTAGGTAACTTACATCATTCAGCACAATGGCCATTTTCCCCTTGGAGTGGTCTTTGGATACCTGATTCGCAAATCCTATCATCTCCTTATCGGTATATTCTGAGCGCATTAAAAATAACAACACATCTGAATATTTGATTAAGTTATAGGTATCTCCTACCATGAGCATAGGCGCTGAGTCTATGACCACATAATCAAAATGCTGCTGTGCATAGTCTAACAAGTCTGCAAATTTTTCACTTTCTAAAAGTTCATTAGGATTGGGAGCAATGGCACCTGAATGGATGAGCTTAAGGTTTGGATTAATGGCAGATTCTGAAATAAATCTCTCGGGCTGTGCAGCGTAATTGCTTAAGAATTCTGAAAGTCCCTCTCCTTTGAGGTGCATAAATCGTTTGAGCTGAGGATTTCGGATGTCTGCTCCCACTAACAATACTTTTTTGCTTTGTGCCAAGGTAAGTGCTGTATTTACTGAAATGGTGGTTTTCCCTTCTCCTTTAATAGAAGAAGAAATGAGGATAACTGGGCATTTCTCGTTTTTATTGAAGAAATACTTGATATTAGAATAGAGAATTCTAAAAGATTCTGCAAAAGCTGAGAGGTCGTTCTTACCGATAATGTTTTCTGCCCCTTTCGGTATATTGGGAATTTCTGCTACTACAGGTATGTCTTTTACTGAGTCTAGTATGTCTTCTTTTGTATGAATGTAGGTATCTAATGCATTCTTGACAAAGAAAAATAATAAAGGTAACAATAACCCTAGTGCATAGGCATAGAGCATTATTTTGCTTGCGTTGGGTGATACTACCCCTGTCGTATAAGCAGGGTTAAGGGTTTTCACTTTTGGTGTGGTTACTGCCAAAGCCATAGAAATCTCTTCGTTTTTCTGAAGTAGGTAGAGATACAGCGCTTCTTTAATTTTCTGTTGGCGGTCTATGTTTTTAAAGAAATTTTCTTGCTCTGGAAACATAGACATTTCTTGTTTGTATTTAGATATTTTGCCTTGTTGATACCCTAAGTTCGTAGATATTACTTCTTTGGATTTATTCAAACTTTCTCTAATGAGACTTTTGAGCTGAGACAAATCTTTATTGAACTGCACAATCATAGGATTGGCAGGTGTGGCTTGTCTCAGGGTTTTATTTTTTAAGAGGAGCAATTCATTATATTGGGTGATTAAGCCTTCCGCAGCATTAGGTACCCCAATATTGGTAGGAAGCAACTGATCATTGGGAGCATTGACCATTCTGAGTACTGCATTTACCATCTCTAGTTGAGAAGCGAGTTCTAGTGTCTTTTGGGTTCCCTCATCTAAACCTTTGATGCTAGATTGCGCCTGCGTTTCTATATCAAAAATCTGGTTGGATCTTTTATAATTGGTTTTCTTCCCTTCAATGTTTGACAGCTCGCTGGTAATGAGTTGCAACCTTTCATTGATAAAAGCAGCAGAGTTACGAGCTTCTAACTTTTTGTCATTGTCTGCATCTAGATTATATTGCTTTATTAATTCATTGAGAATATCTTCTGACTTTTGTGGGATTTCACCTCTGTAGAAGAGGTCCATGATATTGGTATCTGTATTGAGATTGGTTACCGTGATGGCTCCCTCTAAACCAGCCGCTATATTCTTGTAGTTGAAAAAATTTACATTGATATAGTCTTGGTAATTTATCCCTTCAACTTTAGAAATTTTTACTATCCCAAATCCTAAGTCATAAGGCACATCAAAATAATAAGATTTAGGATTCTTGCCTTCTAGATTTGCAAGCAGAAATCTCTTATTGTCTAAGGCTTTAATTTTATATGAAGCTCCTCCGAAATTTTTTTCGTCTTTTAGCGCAATAATCTCCCCTCGAAAAGGGCTTAATTCATATAATTCTATTTTCTTGATTTTGGCTTCTTGAACAAAGGTTACATCTAGATTAAGTTTTTTAACTACTTTTCTCAAAATTGGCTTAGACTTCATGAGGGCTATTTCATCTGAAATAGGATTTTTGGCGATCCCTCCTGTTCCCATGTTTTGCAAATCATTGAGCCCAATAACGCCTGTGCTTTTTTTGGTAGAGTTATTAAAATATACTGATGCTTGGGAGCTGTAGATAGGAGTGGTATATCTCAGATATATTTTTGCTGCTATGGCAAAAAGAACAAAAGAGAGTACAAACCAATACCAAACCCTTACGTATTTAAAGATTTCTTTTTTAATATTGAGCTTTTTAGCTCTTTGTGGTAGAGAAGATTGTATGGGCTGAAGCGTTTCCATTTTAATTTTTTATAAAATTATATGCCGCAAATAAAAGTCCTAATACTCCAGAATAGGTTAGGATTTTACTTAAAATAGGGGTTTTGTTTGCAGCAATCTGTGCATCTCTGTTTGGAAGAGCGTACAAGATATCATTATTTTGGATATAATAATATGGAGAATTAGATAGGTTATAATCTGTAAGGTCTAAGGTAATGGTTTGGTCTTTGCCATCTATATTTCTAATTAATCTTACATTGGTAAGGTCTGAATTTTCATTGGTTCCTCCACCGAGTGCAATAGCTTGTAAAATATTTAATCTTTCATCAGAATAGGTTACCATTCCTTTTTTATTAAACTCACCTAAGAAAGTTAATTTTTGATTTTGCTGATTGATGATGACAATAGGTTCAAGCAAATATTTTTTGAGTCTTTCTTCTAAGTCTGTCTTCAGTTCATCTACTGTGAATCCTGAAACTTTGATTTTCCCTAAAGTAGGAAAGTTAATTTCACCTTCTTTGTCTACTGTATAATTCAAGTTTGCTGAGGAAGAAGTATTTCCTACCTCGGCATTATTAATTTGACTTATTGTATTTAAGTTAAAGGGTTTGATGGCAATCTCATCATAACCTGTAACTTTTATGTCTAATACATCTCCTATCATTAACTTATTTCCCTGAAATCTGGCTTGGGTGATTTCGGCATTGTAGTTTATGTCTTTATCCATGTAAATCATGTCCTTTTTAGGACCGCATGAAATTACAGCCAGTGAAACAAGCAGTATTAAAAATCTTAAAATGTTCTTCACGTGATTTTGGGTCATTTATTAGACAAAAATAATATAAATTTATGATAAACAATCATTTTAAAAAGTGAGAGCTTGGATAAATTTTATTTCCTAAGAATCTTTTGGTGAGAAGGTTTATTTATTGGTGTATTCCTTTTTGAACTCAACTCTATAAAAGCTTCAATTTATATGCAAAAAGCACAGTAATAAAATACTGTGCTTCATTTATAATATGCTTTTTGTTTAGTTAAAAGAATAACTAAATCCTACTCCCACTAATCTGTTCCAAGTTTTATGATCTTGATAATTAGGGTATACTTCGGATAAGCCTTGATCATATCTTAAATACACCTCTATCTTATCGCTAATTACATACCCTAACGCTCCAGAAACTGATAAATTCAGTTTTTTCATATCATCATCTCTCAATCCTATGTACCCCGCTTCTTCATTGGTAGGTCCGGCTCTATTTTCTGAAACATTATAAGCAAATCTAGGCCCAATCATGAAATAAAAATTCTCAAAATATCCTCTGTACAAGTGAAATTTCCCATACAATGCAAAAGCAACAAAATCATTTCTGTAATATTGTCTGCCTTGCTCTAGAATGGTTTTTTCGCCTTCCATGCTGAATTCTACTACAGGATAAATGTAATAACGAAGCGGTGCATAGATACTTCTCTGGAACGTTTCTAAAGGAATTTCCATAAACAAGCCTACACTTGGCGCAATTCTCCCTCTTGAGAAGTCATGAATTCCCTCGATAGACGAAGAGTGCACATTTGCAATCGCTCCCCATCTTACTTCTTGCGAAAAAGAAAATCCTGAAAGCAAAATGGCAAAAACAAAGAATATTTTTTTCATAAATCATGAAATTTATAACAAATTAACAGTTTTCATTTCAGTTAAGCAACATTATCCGTTAAATAATGCTCTTCCTTCCATTAACTGATGTACTTTTTGTTTTATTTGCTCTAGGGTATTCTCATCTTTGATATTGGTCACCACTTCATTGATTAAATCTGCAATGGTCTCCATATCTTTTTCTAATAAACCTCTCGTGGTGATGGCAGCGGTTCCTAATCTGATTCCAGAAGTGATGAATGGAGACTTATCGTCATAAGGAACCATATTTTTATTACACGTAATATCTGCTTTTACTAAAGCTTTTTCGGTTTCTTTACCGTTTACATTTTTATTTCTAAGGTCTACCAACATCAGGTGATTATCTGTACCTCCACTTACAATGTCAAAACCTCTGTCTATCATTGCTTGAGACAATGCTCTAGCGTTTGCTACCACTTGTTTGGTGTAGGTTTCAAATTTCTGGTCGATGGCTTCTGCATAGGCTACTGCTTTTGCAGCAATTACGTGTTCTAGCGGCCCACCTTGAGTTCCTGGGAATACTGCTCCATCTAATACGGCACTCATCATTTTGGTTTCGCCTTTTGGTGTTTTGTGACCATACGTATTTTCGAAATCTTTGCCCATCATGATCATTCCTCCTCTTGGTCCACGAAGCGTTTTATGGGTAGTAGTGGTTACTACATGGCAATGTTCGAATGGTGAGTTCAATAATCCTTTGGCAACTAAACCTGCAGGGTGTGCAATATCTGCCCACAATGTAGCGCCTACCTCATCTGCAATTTCTCTGAATTTGGCATAATCTAAATCTCTAGAATACGCAGAGAAACCTGCAATCAGCATTTTTGGTTTTTCACGAAGTGCTACTTCACGCATTTGGTTATAATCAATCAACCCTGTTTCTTTTTCAACTCCATAAAATATAGGACGGAAATTAATTCCCGAAAAATTTACATGAGAACCGTGAGTCAAATGACCTCCCATTGATAAATCCATTCCCATTACGGTATCACCTGGTTTTAAAACAGACAAATAAACTGCTGCATTAGCCTGAGAACCAGAGTGTGGCTGTACATTGGCATATTCTACCCCGAAAAGTTGTTTTGCTCTTTCAATGGCCAGTGTTTCTACCTCATCTACCACTTCGCAACCTCCATAATATCTTCTACCAGGGTAACCTTCTGCGTATTTATTGGTTAAGACACTTCCCATCGCTTTCATCACATTTTCAGAAACAAAATTTTCTGATGCAATTAGCTCTATACCATTGGTTTGTCTTTCTCTTTCTCTTTCAATTAGTTCAAAAATGATGTCGTTACTCATATTAGATTTAAATTTTGCTCAAAAATAAGAAATTATACAGATATTTGCGATAAGTTTACATTAATAATTATGGGAAAGAAAAAATATAAAAAACAATTGCTAAAATCCTTGAAATCATTAGGGAAATCTGAACATTTACTTCTAGAAAGCATGACCAATCTAATGCTTTTAGGAGAACTCAAAAAAAATAATATTGAATTTAAAGATGGGGATACCTTTACCTTTAAAGACAACATCTTTGATTACAGCGAAGACAAAAACATCAGAAAAATGGCAAAACTTCGTCACAAGATGATGAAAACCATGAATAAACTAGTAGAGAAAAATAATTTCAAGGATAAGGAAATTAAGTTTTTAGGATAATTTTTGTATATTTGAATTATGCAAAAACCAAGAAAAATAGTTATTGACAAAAAGAAAACTCTTATCTCCATAAGAGGTTCTTTTGGTATTGAAAAGATTAAAATTTCTGACAAATTTGCGAGTGATGCTTACGAAAGAGTTATGAAAAAAATTAAAACAACTGCTCAATAACTTTTTTCATCGGTTCGTAATTTTTCATTGCTGAAGATTGAACTGCTATTACATATTGTTGAAATAATTCTTCATTCATTTTAGAAAAATCTAAAGGCTCCCATCCATTTTTTCTCAACATTAAATTAAGTAAAACCCTTGCAGTTCTACCATTTCCTTCTCTGAAAGGATGAATGTATAATAGTTCTGCATGAACTCTTGCTATATCCTCAATAAATAAAACAGAGTCTAATTTTACATATTCATTAAGCAATTTGTTTAAAATTTCCGTTTGAAACTCTTGCATTGATTGATCTAAAAATTTCGCTGCCGGAAACATAAAACCTTGTTTTGAAATATTGACTGTCCTGAAATTACCAGCAAAAGCATAAACATCTTTCAGCGCAAGAAAATGAATGTTTTTAATGTAATCAACATCAAATTTTGTCTTGTCAGAAAGTTGAGTAGTCAATAACAATTCTGCATACAAAAACCCTTCAAATTCTGCTTCTTGGATTTCTCGCAGAGAAATAGAATTTAATAAATTAGGAAGAATTTCTTCTTCGTTCGGATTTACAGAATATTTGCTCATTTTATTAAAACAAAGTTTTGGGTTGAGCCATTACAGGAACATGAATTTCTGTTCCGAATGCTTCGTTAATTTTCTCAATGAAATAAGCCGACAACAACGGTGAAGCCAATTCTACATTTTGATGTACAAAGAAATACAAGTTTTTCAAACCTTCTTCTTTCCATAGTTTAATGCGTTCTAACCAATCATCTAATCTTGCATAATCGCTGTCTGCATTAGCGCCTACATATCTTACAAAAGCAGTGTCTGAAGTGAGTCTCATATGTAACATATCTCTTCTACCTGCCGTATCTACGATGATATTCGCGATGTTATTTTCTTCTAAAAGTTCAGAGAATTTCTCAAAGTTTTCTTCTTCAAACCACTCTGCACTGCGTACTTCTATCGCCAGTGGAACTTCTTTTGGCCATTCTTTTACAAATTTTTCTACTCTATCAAAATCTTTAGGTTTGAAATTATCATGCAGTTGTAAGAACACCATTCCCAACTGGTCTCCGAAATTCAAAACTGAAGTTGCGTAATCCGTCACCACATCAGTTACATTAATCAGTCTTCTAAAATGCGAAACGGTATTGGTGATTTTTGGGAAAAACTTAAAATTAGGCGGTGTTTTTTCTTTCCATGTGAGTACTTGCTCTGGACTTGGCAAAGAGTAAAATGTAGCGTTCAACTCAATAGAATTGAATTGGGTAGCGTAGTATTTCAACTCGTCTTTGGTTCCTTTTGGGTAAAATCCTTTCAGGTCGGTTTTGTTCCATTTGGCACAACCGATGTAGATATTGAAATCGTTTCCTTTAGATTTTCCTAGAATTTCTTGGGTTTTAGGATGGTCTTTCGGAAGGGTGAAGTCTATTTGTGATGGGTCTGCTACTTGTCCGAATTTCATTTTTTTAATTTTTAGGGATTAGGAAAAAGGGATTGGTTTCAAAGGTAAAAATTTCTTGTAGATTCTAAAAAGAAAGTGAATTTATATTTCCCGCAGATTTCGCAGAGTTTTAACACAGAGAGCACAGAGTTTTTTCACAGAGAACACAAAGATTGCATTTTATGTTTATCGTTCCGTAGGAATATAAAAGAAGCTTATGATTTTATAGAGTTAAAAGTTTCTCACGAATTGCGCTAATTTTTTAACACAGAGAGCACAGAGTTTTTTCACAGAGAACACAAAGATTGGATTTTACGTTTATCGTTCCGTAGGAATCTAAAAGAATTTATGATTTTATAGAGTTAAAAGTTTCCCGCAGATTTCGCTGATTTTTTAACACAGAGAGCACAGAGAATTCACAGAGAACACAAAGATTGCATTTTATGTTTGTTTTTGCGAGGAGTAAAAGAGAATGAAGCCACGAAGTTGTCTGTTGTTTTTTTTTAATAAATTTTACTTTTGGCTCTCTCTGTTCACCGAACCACTTCGTTAGGTTTGGCTTGAACCAAAAGTAACAAAAGTTCAAGACTGGAAACTTCGGCTAAAATTTAATCATACATTCTAAAATCCCTGAAACTCTCTCGTCATTCTGACGAGTTCAAACAGCAGGAATTTTTTAACGAATATATGATTAAATTTCTTAACGCCTTCGTTCCCTAGGTCATTAAAAAAACCGCAGAAATTTCTGCGGTTTGTATATTGTAAATCAAAAATCGTCAATTGAATTACGCTTCACAAGAGCTACACGTTACAAAATTCACCATGAGTTCTTTAGAAACAGATTGTGAACGCTGGTAGTATAAGGTTTTTACCCCTAGTTTCCATGCTTCAATCATCAGATTGTTGACATCTTTAATCGCCAATGAAGCCGGGATATTCAGGTTCAATGATTGCGCTTGGTCTATATACTGTTGGCGTTGTCCCGCTTGTGTAATGATTTCCATTGGAGAAATTTCCTTGAAGGTTTTGAACACGTCTTTTTCGGTTTGGGTTAACTGTGTCATGTGTTGTACAGAACCGTGATTCAGCATGATTTCTCTCCAAACATCTTCATTGTCTAAGCCTTTTTCTTCGAGCAATTTTGCTAAATATTTGTTCTTTCTCATGAAATTTCCTTTTGCCAAACCTGCTTTGTAGTAATTCGATGCAAAAGGTTCAATTCCTGGGGAAGTTTGCCCTAAAATTGCTGATGAAGAAGTGGTAGGTGCGATTGCCATCGTAGTAGTATTGCGCATTCCGTAGCCTTTCAACATTTCTGGTTCGCCATAAATATTCGCCAATTCTTTTGATGCTTGAATAGATTGCTCTTGAATTTGTTTGAACGCTTTGGCGTTGAACATTTTCGCTTCCATACTTTCAAAAGGAATCATGTTTTTTTGCAAATAAGAGTGGTATCCTAAAACGCCCAAACCTAATGCTCTATGTCTCAAAGCAAATTTACGAGCTGAAGAAAGGTAATAGTTTCCTTCAGTTTTCTCAATAAATTCTGACAATACCGCATCTAAGAAATAGATGGCTAATTTCACTGCATCAGTATCTTTCCATTCGTCATACAATTCTAAATTCATAGAAGAAAGACAACAGATGAAACTTTCGTCTGCTGTAGAAGGTAACATGATTTCTGAACATAGGTTACTCGCATTGATTACCGCTCCAGAATCTTTGTATACTTGAGGTTTATTACGGTTGACATTATCGGTAAAGAAAATATATGGAAGTCCTTTTTTCTGACGAGATTCTAAAACTTTTGCCCAAACTTTACGTTTCTCCATATCTCCGTCTATCATGTCTTGCATCCAATAATCTGGAACGCAAACTCCCATAAATAAGTTCTGAATGGGGCTACCAATTTCTTTGATGTTTAAGAATTCTTCAATATCTCCGTGGTCAATGTCTAGGTATGCTGCAAAAGCTCCTCTTCTTACGCCTCCTTGAGAAACAACATCCATCGCGGTATCAAACAATTTCATGAAAGAAACCGCTCCTGAAGATTTACCATTATCAGTCACGGCTGTTCCTCTGTGACGCAGTTCACCAAAATAACCAGAAGTTCCTCCTCCGATTTTGGTCTGCATAATCACTTCTCCTAATTTATGGGTAATGCCTTCGATATGGTCTGGAACGTGAACATTAAAACAAGAAATAGGCAAACCTCGTTGAGTTCCCATATTTGCCCAAACTGGAGACGAAAAAGAAATCCAACCTTTGGTAATCATTTCCTTAAACGCAGGAATGAGTTCTGGTTTGTACAAGCGTTTTGCTGCCGCTGTAGTAATTCTGTCAATAGCGCCTTCTACGGTTTCTCCCTTCAAAAGGTAACCTCTGTTTAGCATTTGCTCAGACTCTTCATTTAACCACCAAATATCTGTATTTTGTTCTTCCATATTTTTTTTAAACTTTTCTTGTTTCTTTTTATATTTTTTGATGCTACCACTAGGTCATTCCTCTGGATTCTACCAATGGAGCGTTCCTCTGGAACTCTCTATAACCCAACATCAATTTATCTACCAACTTACCGTTCCTCTGGAACTTTTCTAATTCCAATAAAATTTTCTACAGCGATCTAATTCGCCAACTTTCACTTTGTTGATGTGTGTGAAAATTACATTGCTATCTGCTTCTTCAAATTGTAATGCTTTTTTAATACAATAATCTATTTTATAAGCTACTGCTATACAAACGGTTTGTTCTTTAACTTTTCCCATTCCCATGTAGATAAATTCTCCTAAATGGAAATTTTCTGATCTGGTAAACTGTACTTCATCAATAATTTCTGGCGTCATAATAGTGTTTTGTTTCGAAATTCGTGTTACGAGTTACTTATTCCTTTTATAAGATTGTCATTGCGAGGTACGAAGCAATCTCTTGATTTTTCTAAAAATTTAATTTTTAAGTTTTGGCTAAAGCCAAATTGATTTTTTCATTTTGAAAACGGGCTAAAGCCCGTTCCTATTGATTTTTTACATTCTCTATCTTGAAAACAATTGACGCTCGCTTCAGAAGATCAATCATTAAGCATTTTCACACTTATAAGAAGAATAGGCTCATCTTTTGGAGAATTTGAAAACCAAAACCTTTTAGTTATAATACCATTAAAGCTTAAGTGATTTTTATCAAGTTCATATTTAAAACTTTCCCTTTCTTCTGTATTATATGGCAAAAAATTTAGCACACAAATCTCATCACCAACTTTTGGTGATTCTGGAAAAACAACAGTAATATCTTCAGAATTAAACTGAACGTTTGTTGTATTAATTTTTACTTTTACCATTTATTTTATAAATAAAATTTAAAACAAATCGTTCGCAGTGATACTTTTATCGTGCTTGGTGTAATCTACTGGTCTTTTTGCAAAGAAGTCATCTAATGAATTGGCGAAAACTTCTTCCTCGAACCACATCATTGGTTTGTATTGTTCAGGTGTTACGTTGTAACGGGGTTTCATACCAATTTTTTTCAAAGAATCGTCTACTCTATATTTCATAAAGTTCAGCAAGTCTTCTTTTGAGAACATGTCTATCTCTCCCGCTTCGAAAATCCAGTCTAGAATTTTCGCTTCCAGTTCTACAGAACGGTCTACTAAACCATAGATATCTTCGATGTCTGCATCGGTCAATAATTCTGGTTGTTCTTCGCGGATTTTATTGATTAAATAGATTCCAGCATTGGCGTGAATTTGCTCATCTACAGAAGTCCATGCAATGATGTTCGATACATTTTTCATGTATCCTTTGAATCTTGTAAAAGATAAAATCGTCGCAAATTGACTGAATAGCGAAACGTTTTCTATTAAAATAGAGAATAATAACAGTGAAGAAACGTACTCTTTATGATTGGTAGATTTCGCATTGGCTAAAACCGTATTCAAATAGTCTATTCTCTCTCTGATGGCAGGAATTTCAATCACATTATTGAATTCATCATTATATCCTAATACTTCCAATAATCTAGAATAAGCCTCACTGTGACGGAATTCGCACTCTGCAAAGGTAGCACCTAAACCATTAAGCTCTGGTTTTGGCATGTGGTTGTATAGATTTCCCCAGAAAGTTTTTACAGAAACTTCAATTTGAGCAATCGCTAAAAGCGCATGCTTTACCGCATTTTGTTCGTAAGGCTGAAGATTAGAATGGAAATCTTGTACATCCGCAGTAAAATCTATTTCTGAGTGTACCCAAAAAGATTTATTAATAGCATCAACAAATTGTAGTACTTCCGGATATTCAAAAGGTTTATAACTGATACGTTTGTCAAAAATTCCCATAGCTTGTTGCTTTTTTTATTAATTATCTGATTAAGTCTGACTACAAAAATAGAAATTGAAGTTATAAATCAAAAATGAAAACACCTCATTCATGTTAAATTTTTGGTTTTTAGGGGCAAAAGTTTTCCACAATTACATAGAGGTTTGATGAATAAAGCCTTTGCGTGCACTTGGCACTTAAATAGGGCTTTTACAAGGTATTTTTAATTAAACAATTACACAGAATTTCATTATTTAAAGTATTTTACAATTAAACAAAAGATTTTAAAATTTTTGCTCTTTTTTTCTTGTAACAAGTTTCTAAAATTTACTACTTATTCCAAAAAAGCCCATGCTAGTCATCAAGGATTTACATAAGTCTTACGATATCGGTCATAATAAGTTGCACGTTTTGAAAGGAATTAACCTAGAAATCGGCGAAGGAGAGTTCGTTTCGATTATGGGAAGTTCTGGTTCTGGAAAGTCTACTTTACTGAATATCATTGGTATTTTAGATGAAAAAGACAGCGGAATCTATGAATTAGATGGCATTCCTATAGAACATCTCACCGAAACCAAAGCGGCAGAATACAGAAGTAAATTTTTGGGATTTGTTTTCCAATCGTTTAATTTAATTGGGTATAAAACGGCATTAGAAAATGTAGCACTTCCACTCTATTATCAAGATGTTCCTAGAAAAGAGAGAAACCAGCGCGCAATGGAATATTTAGAGAAAGTAGGTTTAGCACAATGGGCGAATCACTTGCCTAATGAACTTTCGGGTGGACAAAAACAGCGTGTAGCAATTGCAAGAGCTTTAATTACCAATCCTAAAGTGATTTTGGCGGATGAACCAACAGGAGCACTCGATTCTCAGACCACTCATGATATTATGAAACTGCTTCAAGATATTAATAATGAAGGGAAAACCATCATCGTAGTTACCCACGAACCAGATGTAGCAGCTCAAACCAAGAGAAATGTACATTTGAAAGATGGTGTCATTGAAACGGATGAGTATATACAGCAGGTGGTTTTGTAAGGTGGTGATAAGGTGATGAAGTTATGAGGTTATGAGATTATGAGGAGGAAAAAATACAGTAAGTGAATGGTGATTTTTTTCAACAAAGTTGAAAAATGAATGGTAAATTTTTTAAAAAATTGACAATTGACGACAAAGCAAATTGACTTTGTAAAGCAAAAAATTAAAGAAATAATATGTTTGATATAGACCGTTGGCAAGAAATTTTCAGTTCTATTCGCAGTAATGTATTGCGAACGGTGCTTTCTGGGTTTACCGTAGCGCTGGGTTTATATATTTTTATTGTTCTCTTTGGTATTGGAAAAGGATTGCAAAATGCTTTCCAAGAAGGATTTACCAGAGATGCACAGAATCTTATTTCCATTTTTACTGGAAAAACCACCATTGCTTATGAAGGCTTACAAGCTGACAGACAAGTAACCCTCAATAATAGTGACTATAATGCTATTGTAGATGCTCATCCTGAAAAAGTGCAGTATTCTACTCCACGATATTCTACCAACCTTAATGTAAAATATGGAAAAGAAAGTGGTTTCTACCAAATCAGCGGAGCTAATGATGAAGAAGTAAAAATAGAGAACCGACAATTACTCAACGGAAGATTTATCTCTCCAAAAGATATTGACGAAAAACAAAATGTAGCCGTAATCGGTAGAATGGTACAGCGTGACCTCATCAAAAATGGAGATCCTGTAGGAAAAGAACTCGAGATTAACGGTAGTGTTTTCAAAGTGATAGGCGTTTTTTCTGATGATGGTGGTGACTGGGACGAACGTATGATTTCCATCCCTATTTCTACGCTTCAGCAAATGAAAAAAGGTTCTGATACGGTGAGCACGGTTTACATTGCCTATGACGAAAAACTAAATCCTGAACAAGCCCTCGCTTATAGTGACCAACTGAAAAAGGAATTAAAAGCCAGAAAAAAAGTTTCTCCTGATGATGAAAATGCCGTGGTCGTAAGAAACAGAGCAGAAGGTTTGAAAGATTCTTTCCAATTTTTATTTGTCATTACCATGATTGTGGGGTTCATTGGTCTCGGAACTTTATTGGCAGGAATTATTGGGATTAGCAATATCATGGTTTATATCGTGAAAGAAAGAACTCAAGAAATTGGGGTAAGAAAAGCCATCGGTGCTAAACCGAGAACCATTGTGTCTTTGATTATTCAAGAAAGTATCGTGATTACCGTAATTTCTGGACTGATTGGCGTTGCTTTAGGCGTTTTGACTTTGAAATTAATTGGCAATAGTTTAGAAGAATATTTCATTAAAGACCCAAGTGTTGGTTGGCTATTGATTACCGTAGCATTTATCAGTTTGGTGATGTCTGGATTGCTTGCTGGATTTGTTCCTGCATACAGAGCGAGTAAAATAAAACCAATAGAAGCATTGAGAGCGGAGTAAAATTTGATAATGTGGTAATTTGAAAATTTGATAATGAAATAATCACTCGAATCTCGGAACACGAAACTCTAAACAAAAATTAGAAATGAACATCATATTCAAAATAGATACGTGGCAAGAAATTTATTATTCACTTAAAAATAATAAACTTCGTACTTTCCTCACCATGATTGGTGTAGGTTGGGGTATGTTTTTATTTGTTAGTTTATTGGGAGCTGCAAAAGGCATGGAAAACGGTTTTGACAAATTATTTTCTGGATTTGCGACCAATTCTATTTTTATGTGGGCACAGAATACTACTATTCCGTATAACGGTTTCCCAAAAGGCAGACAACTGAGTTTGCACCTTCCTGACATGGATTTATTGGAAAAGAAAATCCCACAGATTGATTACATTTCGCCTCAAAACTCCAGAGGAAATTTTGGAAATCCTGGTGAACAAATGAACCGCAACGGAAAATCTACCACGTATACCCTTACTGGAGATTACCCTGCAGGAAATAAAATTTCTGAAAAGAAATTAATCTTCGGAAGATATATCAATGATGCAGATGTTACTGCGAGTAAAAACGTAGTTGTCATCGGTGAAGAAATTTATAAAAACTTCTTTGACGCCAAAAAAAATGAAAATCCTATTGGGAAATCTATCAATATCAAAGGTATTTTCTTTAACGTTATCGGTGTTTATAAGGTAGCCAAAGCTGGTGGACCTATGGATAATGATACCACAGCGTACATTCCGCTTTCTACTTATACTAAAATGTACAATGATGGAGACAAAGTAGGCTTTTTTGCCATCGTGAGTAAACCAGAAGCCAATCTGGAAACCGTAGAAGAACAAGCCAAACTAGAACTTAAAAAGAAAAACAACGTTTCTCCTGAAGATACCAATGCTTTTGGAAGTTTCAACTTGGGGAAAATGTTCGGGAAAATGTATGGCTTTTTAACAGGAATGCAATTGCTCACCATTATTGTAGGAGCGCTAACCATTTTGGCGGGTGTGATTGCGATTTCTAACATTTTATTGATTACCGTAAAAGAAAGAACCAAAGAAATAGGCATCCGAAGAGCTTTGGGAGCGAAGCCTTCTGAAGTAAGAAACCAAATTTTGCTGGAAAGTGTGGTAATTACTTTGACTTCGGGATTATTAGGATTTATTTTCGGGATTTTCCTTTTGATGATTATCAATGCGATGACTCAGAACCAAGATGCTTTCCCTTTTTATAATCCTACGGTAAATTATTCACACGTTTTTGCAGCAATGGCGGTGATGACGATTTTAGGACTTCTCATCGGGATGATTCCTGCACAAAGAGCCGTGAAAATTAAACCAATAGAAGCTTTAAGAAGCGAATAATACATGTGAATTTGCCATTGTGATTTTTTTCTTTTGGAAAAGTGAATGGTGAATTAAAAAATAAATTAAACTTGATAACAATTAAATATTTCATATAAAATGAAAAACTTAACCTTCAAAAAAGTAGTTTATATTCTCTTAGGTTTGCTTTTTGCAGCTGGACTTCTGATGGGAATAAGTTACCTGATTAAATCTAATTCTCAAGAAAGCGAAGCTTTTCTCACCAGAAAACCATTCGTGCAAAATCTTGATGATAAAGTAATGGCTACTGGTAAAATAGTTCCGAGAGAAGAAGTAGAAATTAAGCCGAATATGTCTGGGATTATAGACAAAATCTTGGTAAAAGAAGGCGACCATGTTTCTGCAGGAGAACTTATTGCTACCCTTAAAATTGTGCCGAGCGTTCCTCAGGTAAATGCTGCTCAACAAGAAGTGCAAAATGCAAATCTTCAAATTAATAATGCTAAAATTAATTTGGCAAATCAGCAACAGCAATTTGCGATGCAACAGCGTTTGTACACTCAAGGCGTAATTTCTAAACAAGAATTTCTTACTGCTCAACAGCAATTGCAATCCATGCAAAATCAGTTGAAAAACGCTCAACAACAATTGCAAACCGCTCAGAAAAATCTACAAATCGCTAGAACTGGTGTTGCCGAAGGTTTACAAAGTCTTGCCACTACTCAAATTCGTTCTAAAGCCACGGGAACGGTACTCGAAGTTCCTGTAAAAGTTGGTTATCAGGTAATTGAAGCCAATCAGTTTAATGCTGGAACTACTATTTGTAGTGTTGCAGACCTTAACTCTCTTATTTTTGAAGGAAAAATAGACGAAGCTCAAGCTGGAAAAATTAAGGAAGGCATGGAGATGAACATCGTCATCGGTGCTTTACAAAATAAAACTTTCCCAGGAAGAGTAACCATGATTGCTCCAAAAGGAAAAGATGAAAACGGAACCATCAAATTCCCGATTGAAGGAGACGTTTTTAACCCTAATAATGAATACATTAGAGCAGGATTTTCTGCCAATGGCGAAATTGTATTGAGCTCTCAGAAAAACGCTTTACTTTTAGACGAAAGTCTTATTCAATATGAAAAACAAAATGGTAAAGATGTTCCTTTTGTAGAAGTAAAACAGAAAGACGGAAAATTCAAAAAAGTGACCGTAAAACTGGGTGCATCTGATGGAATTAATGTTCAAATTCTTTCGGGAATTACTAAAGATTCTGAAGTAAAAGTTTGGAACCCATCTGATAAAGACAAAGAAGAATTGAAAGAGAAGAAAAAATAAAAACCGCTTAATAGCATCAATGAAAATAAAGAACTTCTAGAAATCCTAGAAGTTCTTTTTTATTTTTTCCTTGTTAAAAGCACTACATTTAAGAACAAAAGCAATAGGGAAAGAGACACTAAAATGCTTTGGTTTACATTTTCTAGTTTATTCTTTTCAATCACTTTTTCGGCGATGTCTGATAGTTTTTGACTTTGGTTTAAAAAGGTTCTCACCTCTATTTTTTGGTCTTCTTCTTTGTTCTGAACGCTATGTTGAGAGAAGTAAACCAATTTATTTTTCACATTGTAAGCAGCCACCCAAAATTCATTAGAATTGCTCATTACAAAATAGTCTATTTGGTAATGATTGGTTCTTACTTTGCCTAAATGTTTAGTGAGGAATTTATTTTGGTCTTTGTCGATAACTTTTATGGCATAAATATCAAGCGGTTGGTTCACTCTGTTAATCACCTGAATCGACATGGATTTTTCTAAAAAATTACTGAAACTCTTTTGAAAAAACCAATATCCGAAAAATGCTAAACCTAAAATTACAATAAAAAATCTGATATTTTTAGCCCATCTCGCTCTGGCTCCTGTTTTAAATAAACTTAAAATAAGAGCTAGAATTAAGAGGAAAAGTAAAACAAAATTGAGACTATTCATTCTAACAAAGATATTGTTTTTGGTTGACTTTTGAAAAAATCAGAAATTCTACAGTTCCACATTCCATTCTTTATAAAATTCATCAAGAAATTGCAACATAAAATCGTGTCTTTCTGATGCGATTTTTTTTGCCGTTTCGGTGTTCATTAAATCTTTGAGCAACAACAATTTTTCATAAAAATGGTTGATGGTGGTTCCGTTTGATTTTTTGTACTCTTCTTTGTTCATGCCTAGATTCGGCTTGATTTCCGGATGATACATCAAATTATTTTTAAATCCCCCAAAATTGAATGTTCGAGCAATCCCAATTGCTCCAACCGCATCAAGACGGTCTGCATCTTGCACAATTTGCAATTCTAAAGGAGGATTTTCTGGTGCTTCCGCTCTATTTTTAAAGGAAATATTTTTAATGACAAACAACACTTGCTCTATTAATTCAGTATCTATATGAATTTCTTCGAGAAAATTTTGAGAAATTTTAAGTGCCAAAGTTTCATCACCATTATGAAATTTAGGGTCTGCAATATCGTGCAACAAAGCCGAAAGTTCTATTACTTCCAGATTTCCGCCTTCTTTTTCGGCAATTTTTTTAGAGAGTTTCCAGACGCGTTCTATGTGAAACCAATCGTGTCCTGCTTCTGCACCTTCTAGTTTTTCTTTAACAAAATTTATGGTAAGGGTGATGTGATTTTTCATGTTTCAAAACTACGAAAACCAATCGAAAACCATGCTCCAAAGTTTACTGTGTTTTGCTCTAAAAAAATTAATGTGACCTATTTCTTCTCCATTGCTTTCGTGAGGATGCACGATTCTGTAAATAGGCCTCATATTGACATACGTTTCGTTCATGAGTAATTTCATTCCCGTTTCTGTAATCCAATCATCATCTTGCATGTTGAGATATAAGACTTCTTGATGTAAATTTTTAGAGAAATTCTCCGTTTTTTCGAGTAATCGATTTACGGATTTTCGGTTCATGATAAGGGTTCGCCAATCATCTGAAACACCTTTGGGCAAAGATTCACCTAAATTCACAAAATACGTCTTGAAATACCCTTTTACCCGAGTTAGAACAGGCTGATACAAGCCAAAACCTAATAATCCCAATATTTTAATTCTTGGAGAAAGATGCCCAAAATAAGTATTTTGAGTGGCCACGAAACAGAATTTTTCAAAAATTGCTGAATCTTTATTCATTCCGAGGATTAAAGCACCTACAGAATGACCGATTAGAAATTTTCGGTGATGAGGATAATGCTCCTCTATAAAATCTGTAACAGCTTTATAATCTGTATTTCCCCAAGTTCTCATGCTCGCTTTAAAACCTTTGAGCTGGTCTGGTTTAGAAAGCGCCACTCCTCTGTAATCATAGGTAATTACCACAAAACCCAAATCTGCAAAATGCTGTGCAAAAGAGTAATACGTTTGTTGTTTCACGCCAGTTGCAGAATTCACCAACAGTAGTTTCCCATTCGCATTTTCTGGCTCAAAAAGCGTAGCAATAATGGGATATTGGTCTTGAGTATAGATGGTAATGGTATTATTCATAAGAGAAAATCTGTGGAAAATTCTGTTTCCAAAAATATCTAAAAAAAGAAGAGAATTCCAAAAATTTGAAATTCTCTGCATATTATTCTTTGGTTAAAATTACAAACCGAAATCTTTTAATTTGGGCAATCCTGTTTGAGAGCCTCTTTTTTGTGCTACTTTTAGCGAAACATCATTCCCGAATTTCACACAATCATCTACCTCATTTCCATGACATAACGCGATGGAAAAACCAGAAGTGAAAGCATCTCCCATTCCCATTTTATTGGGCATGTCTTCTGGGTCGTTCCTGTGATATTTCATCTCCGAACCATTGTGATAAATGGTAGAATTAGCATCATCTCTTACAAAAAGTTTATTGGGATATTTTCTTAAAATTTTTTCTCTAGATTCTTCCCCAAAAATGATGGAAAGTTCATTGCTTTTGGCCACGATAAAAGAGGCATAGTCTAAAATCTCTTCTGAAATTCTGGCAGCTGGAGAAGCATAAATTCCCAGTTTTTTGTTGTATTTTTTGGCAAATTCATACGTTTTTTCTACCACATTCATCGGAATTTCTAACTGAGTTAGCACTAAATCTGCTGTAGAAAAAAATCTTTCTGCGCTCTCTAAATGCTTTGGCTCTAGACAATAATTGGCAGAAGGAACTACTACGATGGCGTTTTTACCGTGCGCTGCAGTTACATAAGCCGTTCCTGTAGCGTGGTCTAAATCTTCGTGTACAAAACCTACATTTACATTTTCATCTACTAAATTTCTAAGAATTTGTTGACCATAAGGATCCATTCCTACGCAACCAATGAAAAATGTACTTGCACCTAATCTCGCTGTTCCTACTGCTTGATTGGCTCCTTTTCCTCCAAAAAAAGTTTCAGATTTTTGGGCGATTACCGTTTCATTGGGTTCTGGGTGAAATGATGTATTGAGGACTAAATCGATAGAAGAACTTCCTACAACTATAATTTTGGGCTGTTCTGCACTTACTTTCATTGAAGTTTAATTTTTAGAAATTTTGAAATAGGTTTAAAATTTCAGCGTTAGGTCTACAACAAAATTAGTCTTTTTTTGTTTCGATAAGAATAATTATTCAGATTTTATTTCAATAAACTCCGTTATAATTTTAACCGGTTGATTTTCTGCACCAAAACCAATATAGCTTGCATAGAAACCTTCTCCATATCCTGTTTCGAAAGCAAAAATATTTCCTGGTTTTCCTTCGTCTGGTTTTAGGAACGCAAATTGGTCAATCGCTCCATTTTCATCAAAGAAATGACTGTGGAAAAACTCTTCATAAATTCCCATAAAATCTGCTCCTTTTCTATGAAACAATCTATTTTCTAGATGATTAAGAGCATCCTGCGTTTCTGCATCCATAAAACAACCCATTCCCGATTCTACAGGATACCCGAAAACTTCTTCTCCTTGCAAATCTTCAATATGTTGACCTTCTGTAGTTGCCATTTTAAAGGTTGTTGCCTCCTCATTTTGAAACACTATTTCTACATAAGCAATACAATTGCTATCTCTTTCTTTGTGTACAAAAACAGGAAAATCACCTACAGGAAAATGAATCACAAATTCCTTCATGTCATGGGTAATCAATGGATCACAAGCGACTAACTTTCCGCTAGGAAGATGAATTTTTCCTGCCTCGAAAGTTTCTAGCATTGGATTTTCTACAAAATTTTTAGAAAAAAGTTTTGATATGTTTTCTAGGTGTGACATGACTTTTTAACTTATAAATTAGGTGAAAGTTTAAGGATTGTCAGGCTGAGCGGTGTCGAAGCCTTTTTTTATTTTATCTTTTTCAAAATTATTTGAATGAGTTTCATTTTACATATAGATAATTTTGGTAATAAATTCCAATTATCTTTAATAATGGCTTCTTTCTTTTTTCTACTCCAACCTTTGACTCGTTTTTCAAATGAAATGGCTTGTTCTACATCATTAAATTCAGTATAAAAAACTAATTCTACTGGTCTTCTGTTATGGGCATAGCTTTCAGGATAATAACCTGATTGGTGCTTTATAAGTCTTCCTTCTAAATCACTGGTAATCCCTGTATAATATGAATTATCAGAACATTTTAATATGTAGACAAAATATTGTTTCATATCTACAAGGCTTCGACTCCGCTCAGCCTGACAAAAATGAATCCTAAAATTTAAATTTTTAATTACAATGTTTTTAATTTTTCTTCTAAAATTGCAATTTTATCTTGCGCATCTTTTTGTTTTTTGCGCTCATTTTCTACTACTTGAGCAGGAGCACCAGCAACAAATTTTTCGTTAGATAGTTTCTTTTCTACCGAAATTAAGAATCCTTTTAAGTATTTTAGTTCTTCTTCTGTTTTTGCTTTTTCCTCTCCTAAATCAAGGTTTTCACTCAATGGAATGGAAACTTCTGTAGCTCCCACTAAGAAAGTGAAACATGGTTTATCTGTTTTATTTCCGAAATTAATTTCTGAAACATTTGCCAATTTCCTTACTACTGCTTCGTTTGCGAAATTTGTAACATTGGTAAATAATTCTACGGCTTCTCTAGGCGAAATTCCTTTGCTTTGACGGTAATTTCTAACGCCAGAAATCAATTCTTTAGCCGTTTCAAAGGCTTTTATATTTTCTTCACTGAAAGATTCTGCTTTTTTCTGTTGAGCAATCACCAAAGCTTCTTCTGCGCTTCTTTCTGAAATCGCCTGGTACAATTCTTCCGTTAAGAACGGCATGAAAGGATGTAGCAATCTCATTAATTCCTCAAAATAAGCGATGGTTTTATCATAAACTTCCTGAGAAATTCCTTCTCCATAATTTGGTTTAATCGCTTCTAAATACCAAGCACAGAAATCGTCCCAAATCAGTTTATAAATCAAATGCAAGGCATCAGAAATTCTGAATTTTGAGAATTGGTCATTGATTTCGGCAATGGTTTTATTCATTTGATTTCCGAACCATTCTATCGTTTGCAAATCTGCTTCATTTGCTGGTATGTCTTCTTTTTTCCAACCTTGGATTAAACGGAAAGCGTTCCAGATTTTAGTCGCGAAGTTTCTTCCTTGCAACATTAAATCTTCATCAAAAAGAAGGTCATTTCCAGCTGCTGAACTCAATAAAATCCCTACTCTTACTCCATCTGCGCCATATTTTTCAATCAATTCTATTGGGTCTGGAGAGTTTCCGAGTGATTTAGACATTTTTCTGCGTTGTTTATCCCTTACAATTCCTGTAAAATATACATTTTTAAAAGGAACTTCGCCTTTAAATTCTAATCCTGCCATAATCATTCTGGCTACCCAGAAGAAAATAATATCTGGACCTGTTACCAAATCAGAAGTCGGATAATAATACTTGATGTCTTCATTGTTTTCGTCTAACATTCCATCAAAAACGGACATCGGCCATAACCAAGAAGAGAACCATGTATCTAGAGCATCTTCGTCTTGTTTTAAGTTGTCAGTTGTTAGTTGTTGGTTGTTGGTTTTTTCTTTGGCTAAAACCAAAGCTTCTTCTACATTTTCTGCAACTACATAATCCTCACTTCCTTCACCATAATAATACGCTGGAATTTGTTGACCCCACCAAAGTTGACGAGAAATATTCCAATCGCGGATGTTTTCCATCCAATGTCTGTATGTATTTTTAAATTTTTCTGGGTGGAATTTCACCTCATCATTCATTACTACATCCAAAGCTGGTTTCGCAATTTCAGACATTTTCAAGAACCATTGTTGAGAAATTTTTGGCTCTATTACAGCTCCAGTTCTCTCAGAAGTTCCAACTTTATTTACATAATCTTCGGCTTTTACCAAAAGATTATTTTCTTCTAATTCTTTAGCAATCAGTTTTCTAACCTCGAATCTATCTTTTCCGTTGTAATGCAATCCGTGTTCATTCAGTTTACCATCATCATCTAATGCATCAATCATTGGCAAATTATGTTTTTGCCCGATTTCGTAGTCGTTAATATCATGCGCAGGAGTGATTTTCAACGCTCCAGTTCCGAATTCCATGTCTACATATTCATCTTCAATAATTGGAATGACTCTATTTACAATCGGAACGATTACGTTTTTGCCTTTCAGATGAGCATATTTTTCATCATTTGGATTTACACAAACCGCTACGTCCCCGAAAATGGTTTCTGGACGAGTGGTAGCCACAGAAATAAACTCTTCAGAACCTTCAATTTTATATTTAAGGTACCAAAGTTTCCCGTTGAGTTCTTTGTAAATTACTTCTTCATCAGAAATATTGGTTTTGGCTTCTGGATCCCAGTTCACCATTCTATAACCTCTGTAAATCAAACCTTTATTGTATAAATCAACGAAAGATTTGATGACTTGAGCAGACAATTTCGGTTCCATTGTGAAACGCGTTCTGTCCCAATCACAAGAACAACCTAATTTCTTTAACTGTTCAAGTATTGTTCCGCCATATTTATGCGTCCAATCCCAAGCGTGAACTAAAAATTCATCTCGGGTAATATCAGATTTATTAATTCCTTCCGATTTCAGTTTTGCCACCACTTTAGCTTCAGTAGCAATAGAAGCGTGGTCTGTTCCCGGAACCCAAAGTGCATTAAATCCTTGCATTCTGGCTCTTCTGACCAAAACATCTTGAATGGTATTGTTTAACATGTGTCCCATGTGAAGAATTCCCGTCACGTTTGGTGGCGGAATTACAATCGTGTAAGGAGGTCTGTTATCTGGAGTAGAATGAAAATAATTGTTTTCTAACCAGTAATTGTACCATTTCTGTTCTGTTTCCTGAGGATTATATTTTTCTGAAATTTGCATAAAATTTTAAATAAAAATGAGTTTGGCTTGTAATTTGCAAAAATACGATAAAATGTGAATTTTTAAATGGTTAAAGCTCTTCTTTTTGAGAATTTTGGAATATGAATCAGACAAAGTAAAATAAAAAGAAGAATTTGGATTTAATTACAGAATTTATTTATAATTTTGAACTTTAATTTACAACAAAAAACTTTCTAAATATGAAAAAATTTATGGGCGGTTTGTTGCTTATCGGAGGTTTTGTTTTCTCTTCTGCACAAACTATTTCTTTTGAAAAAACAACTATTGATTACGGTACTGTTCCTGTGAATGCAGATGGAAACAGAGTTTTTACTTTTAAAAATACTGGTAACAAGCCTTTGATCCTTTCTAACGTACAGCCAGGCTGTGGTTGCACCGCTTCTGAATGGCCAAAAGAACCAGTATTGCCAGGTAAATCTGCACAGATTAAAGTTCATTACAACACTGCAAATGCTGCCCCTTTCAAAAAATCTATCGATGTATTTTCTAACGACCCCGTAAACGGAAGAGTGGTTCTATACATCCAAGGAACGGTAGATGCAAATGCTAAAACTGAAGAAAAAACTTTAGCTCCAAAAAAATAATTCTTTTTAAAATTATTATACAAAAACCGACTTTAACCAGTCGGTTTTTTTTTATTATCTTTAGTTGAACAAAATTTTTCAAAAAATGGACACCAATTTCACCGATAACTTTCTTGTAAAAGAAAATCAAAAATTTAATCTCAAAGATTTCAACACCGATTATAAAGGCGAACTGACCAAAGAAGAAAGTCAAAAAATGCTCGATGCAGAGAAGAAAAAACTCTACGAACTTCAAGAAAAGCTTTACGCAGATGGCAGTCAATCACTTTTGGTAGTGATACAAGCGATGGATGCTGCCGGAAAAGACAGTTTGATAGAGCATGTTTTCGGTGGAGTAAATCCGCAAGGTTGCGAAGTGACCAGTTTTAAAACGCCAACTTCTAAAGAATACAGTCATGATTTTATCTGGAGGCATTATTTGGCTTTACCAGAAAAAGGGAAAATAGGCATTTTTAACCGCAGTCATTACGAAAGTGTTTTGGTGTGTAAAGTCCACCCTGAATATAATCTAAGCGAAAAAGTTTGGAAATCTACTGACGAAATTGATGAAAAATTCTGGAAAAATAGATACGAAAGCATCAAAGATTTTGAAAAACATCTAGCTAGAAATGGAACAAAAATTGTGAAAATTTTCCTTCACGTATCCAAAGAAGAGCAGAAAAAACGTTTCCTAGACCGAATTGCTGAACAAGAAAAAAACTGGAAATTTTCTATTGGCGACTTAAAAGAACGTGCTGTTTTCGACCAATATATGAAGGCTTACGAAGAAGCCATTTCTGAAACCAGTAAAGAACATGCGCCTTGGTTTGTGATTCCTGCTGACCAAAAATGGTTTGCAAGAGTGGCCGCTGTACAAATTATTATAGAAACGCTAGAAAAAATGAATCTGCAATATCCTACACTTTCAGAAGAAGAGAGAGCGGGATTGGATGATGCGAAAAAGCAGTTGGAAAGCGAATAAAAAACCACGAGAAAAACGATAAGCCGGATTCTGTTTCCCGATGAAACGGGACGCTTGTTATTTATCTACGGTTTACATTACTGCAAACCTTGAGCTGGTTACCCCTCGATTTTCGGAGCGAGCTACTCCTATTTTTAGATTGCTCTAAAAAGCATCGATATACTTACCATTGCATCGCATAGAGTTTACCTGGTTTCACTACAGCCGAACTGTACTTGCTTTCTGTTGCACTTGTCCTCGTCTCACGACGGAAGGCTGTTAACCTTTATGCTGCTCTGTGATGTCCGGACTTTCCTACCCCAATTTCTTGGAATCAACAAGCTGTTTTTCTCGTGGAGTGCAAAGATACGGAAATTTTGAATGTTAGATGTCAGATGTCAGATGTCAGATGTTAGAGGTTAGAGGTTGGATGTTGTGGAATGTATTTTTATTATTCTGAACCCTTTCTGCGTTTTACAGATTCCTCAAAAAACGCAGAAAGGGTTGGTTGTATTTTTCACTGAAAGTTATTTTAAAAAAAATTGGTTTCTAAAAATCCCTAAACTTGCGCCCCGAGTTGAGCGGAGCTCTTTTTGTTTTTTAGATTCTTCGACTCCGCTCAGAATGACAAAAAACAAAAAAGCGGGAGCGGAACGAAGAATTTGGCGCCCAAGAAAAAAATTACGTTTTGCCATCCATTAATGAGCGCATTTTCTTATCTTCGTTCTTTAATTTCTAAAAAATTGGATTCTAAACAAAAAGAATTTTCTAAGTTGGTAAAGGAAAATCAGGGGCTTATTATAAAAGTCTCCAGATTATATACCAATTCTCTGGAAGATGAACAGGATCTTTTTCAAGAAATTGTGTTACAACTTTGGCGCAGTTACGACTCATTCAAAGGACAGTCCAAAATTTCTACTTGGATGTACAGAGTAGCGCTTAATACGGCAATTACGCTTTTCCGAAAGAAAACGAAATCTCCTCAAACTGATGAGTTGATGGATTTTCACCACAGAGATTATATGGAAGATGATGACGAAAAGCAACAACAAATCACTCTGCTTTATAAGGTGATTAAAATGCTCCCAAAAGTAGAACGTGCAATTGTGATGATGTATTTAGACGATTTACCTTACCGTGATATTGCAGAAAATTTAGGGATTACAGAAGTAAATGCCCGTGTAAAAATGAACAGACTCAAAAAAACACTTAAAGAATTGATGACTCAACATGCTTAATGAAGATTTCAATATAGACCAATTTAAAAAATCCTGGCAGGAACAACCCATTTCTGATGTGTATAACATGTCTGAAATAGAAGGAATGCTCAACAAAAAATCTACCAACTATGTAAAATATATTTTCTGGATTAGTTTGGCAGAATTTTTATTTTTCGCCATCGTTGGGATTTGTACGATTTTTTCTACCCAAAGAAGCAATAGTTTTACTAATATTTTAGAAAAACTAGGCGTACAAATGAATGATGATGTAGAAATGAATTTTGAGCATCTTTATTTTGCCTTGAAAGTCTTTAGTTTACTGATTACCGCGATTTTTGTTTTTCTTTTTTACAGAAATTATCTGAAAATTAAGGTAGAATGCAATTTGAAAAATTTTATTCTCCAAATTATCAAGTTCAAAAGAACCGTTAACCTATTTATCTTCACCAATATTGGTTTATTGATTGTTTTTTCGGGTATTATTACTTATTTCATTATGAATGTGTTGCAAGCTCAAAACATTCATTTAAACCAAGCCACTTTAATAGGATTTATTACAGGAATTGTGATAAGCATTGGTTTAGGCGTTCTCCTGATTTGGCTGTATTACAGAATAGTTTACGGAATTATTATGGGCAGACTGAGCAGAAATCTAGAGCAATTGCAAAAAATAGAACAAGAACAATAAACAACAAAAAACCTTCAGAATTCTGAAGGTTTTTTTTATTATAATTCTTTTCTCAATCTCGCGACTGGAATATTGAGTTGTTCTCTGTATTTTGCGATGGTTCTTCTGGCAATGTTGTATCCTTTTTCTTTCAAAACATCTACCAAAGCATCGTCTGTCAATGGTTTTCTCTTGTCTTCGTGACTGATGACTTCTTGCAAGTGGTTTTTAATTTCCTTGGTCGAAACTTCTTCGCCATCATCATTCGTCAATGAATCTGAGAATAAATTTTTAAGCAAAATAATTCCACTTGGTGTGTCTGCATACTTGCTTTTTACCACTCTAGAAATGGTAGAAATATCAAATCCTGTGATATCTGCTACATCTTTCAGAATCATCGGTTTGATGCTTTTTTCATCTCCCGTTAAGAAATATTCTTTCTGTAATTTCACAATTGCAGAAATGGTTTGCATTAGCGTATTTTGTCTCTGGTTAATGGCATCTATGTACCATTTTGCAGCATCTAACTTTTGTTTGATGAAAAGTGCGGCTTGTTTATGTTCCGCAGAGTTTTTATCATGAGAATAGGTGCTTAAAATTTCTTTGTATTCCTCAGAAACTCTAAGTGTAGGTGCATTTCTACTGTTCAGAAGCGGTAAAACTTGTCCATCTTTTATTTGAATCACAAAATCTGGAATAATTTCTTGATTGATGGTGATGGTTTGTGTATCAAAATTCCCGCCTACTTTTGGAGACAATTTAGAAATCACTTCCAGTGCATCTTTTAAATCTTCCTCTTCTATATCATATTTATTGATGATTTTGCCGTAATGTTTATTGGTTAAAGCATCAAACTGATGTCTTAAAATATTACCCGCTAAAATCACCGATTGATCTCTGCTTACTTTTTTCTCAATTTGCAATAAAAGACATTCTTGTAAATCTCTCGCTCCTACTCCAGCTGGATCAAGTTTTTGAACATAATTTTCTAGAATTTCCTTTACTTTTTCTTGAGTGGTATAAATCCCTTGCGAAAAAGCCAAATCATCTACAATAGCTTTAATCTCACGTCTCAAATACCCATCATTATCTAGATTTCCTATGATATACTCTGCAATTTTCAGGTCTTCATCGTCTATACTAGACAAGTGAATTTGCTCCATCAAATAATCATACAAAGACTGTCCTTCTGTTAATAAACTTTCGTTATCAAAATCTTCGTCATCTGCAGAATAATTGCTAGAAGCGGTTTTATAAGAAGGCTCATCATCATACAAATATTCATCTACATCAAAATCAGTATCTATGCTTTCGCTTCCTTCACTCTCGTAATCAGAATCTAGACTCGAAAAATCTTCATCTTCATCTTCTGTTACTTTTTCTAAGGCAGGATTTTCTTCTAACTCACGCTCTAACTCTTCCTGAAATTCAAGCGTATGAAGCTGTATCAACTTCATCAACTGAATTTGCTGAGGAGCTAATTTTTGTCCTAATTTTATTTGTAGGTTTTGTTTGAGCATTGTTTATTATTTAGAAATTCAAAAATAAGTTTTTTGATTTCAGATTTTGTTACATTTTAATTTCAAAATTTTATGAAATTCTATTTAGAATTCAGCGTTTTTAGGAGTTCTAGGGAAAGGAATCACGTCTCTAATATTGGTCATTCCTGTTACGAAAAGAATTAATCTTTCTAGACCTAAACCGAAACCAGCATGCGGAACAGAACCAAATTTTCTAGTATCTAAATACCACCATAATTCATGTTCATCTACGTGCATTTCTTGCATTTTGGTTTTCAAAACATCTAATCTTTCCTCTCTTTGTGAACCACCAATGATTTCTCCAATTCCAGGGAAAAGAACATCCATTGCAGCTACGGTTTTTCCATCTTCATTTAATCTCATGTAGAATGCCTTGATTTCTTTAGGATAATCAAATAAAACGACTGGAGACTCGAAGTGTTTTTCTACCAAATAACGCTCGTGTTCTGATTGTAAATCTGCGCCCCATTCTTCAATTGGGAACTGGAATTTTCCTTTTTTATTTTCTTTAGAATTCAATAGAATTTCGATGGCTTCAGAATAAGAAACTCTCATGAAACGTTTTTTGATTACGTTTTCTAGTTTCTCTATTAAGCCTTCTTTTGCTCTATCTTTTTCTGGTTTCTGTTTTTGTTCTTCAGCAAATCTTTGGTCTAAAAACTTCAAATCATCCTTGCAATTTTCTAAAACATAGCCAATTACATATTTCAAGAAATTTTCAGCCAAATCGATATTGTCTTCCAAATTATTGAAAGCCACTTCTGGTTCTACCATCCAGAATTCGGCAAGGTGACGAGTAGTATTAGAATTTTCCGCACGGAAAGTCGGCCCAAAAGTATACACTCTACCTAATCCCATTGCTGCAGTTTCAGCTTCTAACTGACCAGAAACCGTCAAGTTGGTTTTTTTGCCAAAGAAATCTTGCGCAAAATCAATGTCACCGTTTTCATCTCTTGGAATTTGGTTTAAATCAAAATTCGTCACTCCAAACATTTCACCAGCACCTTCTGCATCGGCACCTGTGATGATTGGCGTGTTCATATAGAAGAAATGATTTTGGTTAAAGAACTGGTGAATCGCAAAACTTACCGCACTTCTCACTCTGAAAACCGCTCCGAAAAGATTGGTTCTGAATCTTAGATGCGCCTGCTCACGAAGAACTTCCAAAGAGTGTTTTTTCGGTTGAAGAACGGTTTTTTCCATTTCTTCAGAAAAATTATCACCAAGAATTGTAATTTTCTTCGCGATGATTTCTATATCTTGACCTTTTCCTTCACTTTCTACTACCTCACCAGTGATTTTAAGCGAAGAAGCAGTTTTAATATTTTTGATGATTTCTTCGTCGAAATTTTCGAAATCTACTACAATCTGTATGTTGTTTATCGTAGAACCGTCATTCAACGCGATGAAACGGTTAGAACGGAATGCTCTCACCCAACCTTGAATGGTAATATCGTGATGTAAAAGTTTTTTATAATCTCCTAAAATTTCTTTAATGGTCTTCTTACTCATGACTTCATAATTATTCAGCAAAAATAAGAAATTTTGGCGTAATTTTTGATGTAACGCGGAGATTTTTACGGTTTTAAAAATTAGTTTTCGAAAAGAATAATTTTATTGCTCGTCATTCTTGGCAGGCGTCAAGAAAACATCCATCAAACCTTCTGGCAATTGCATTTTGATAAATTTTTCTTCACGGTTTACTTCTAGAATCCAGCCTTTGATAATCGGAATGATGATTTCTTTATCCGCTAATTTTAGGATAAAGTAATGTTGTGCAGTTTGGTCGTTTATTTCTACAATGTTACCACAAGATTTGCCATCTTCTTCTCTAATTTCATACCCAATGACTTCGTGATAATAAAATTGATTCCCTGAAAGTTTAGGTAAGGTAGAAAGTGGTAAAAAAACATTTTTGCCAATAGATTGTTCTACCAATTGTTCAGAAGAATTCTTGAAAGTAATGATTTTAGAGTTATCATTTCCCCATTGTTGCTTTTCCACAAAAAAAGGCACGAGAAGTCCGTTCACTTCTACAAAAATCCCTTCCAGTTTATGGTATAATTCTGGTTGATCTGTATCTAGTTTTATAATTACATTTCCCTTTAGACCGTGTTTTCTGGTAATTTTTCCTAAAAAATAGCAATCTTCTTTTTTCATGGGTTGATATTTTTAAATTTTTAAAAACCAAAAAAATTTTATTTGGTTTTATGATGCAAATATACTTTGTTTTAAAAGAATAAAGACGCAATAAATTGCGTCTTTAGTACATTTTATTTCTAAAATTGTTATGCTTCTGCTTCAGTTCCTTCAGCTTCAGCAGCTGGAGTTTCTTCAGTAGTTTCTTCAGCTACAGGTTCTGCGTTTGCAGCTTCTTCAGCAGCTTTAGCATCAGCTTCTGCTTGAGCAGCAGCAATTCTAGCTTCGTTTACTTTAGCTTCAGCTTCTAGAGCAGCTTTTTTAGCAGCTTCTTTAGACTGAGTTAAACCGTCTTTTTTAGCGTTTACAGTAGCTTCTTTAGCTTCTAACCAAGCGTTGAATCTTTTTTCAGCTTCAGCTTCGTCGAAAGCACCTTTCGCTACACCACCTTGTAAGTGTTTTTTGTATAAAGCACCTTTGTAAGAAAGGATAGCTCTTGCAGTATCAGTTGGTTGAGCACCATTGTTTAACCATTTAACAGCTGAATCTACATCTAGTTCAATTGTTGCAGGGTTAGTAATTGGATTGTAAATTCCTAATTTCTCGATGAATCTACCATCTCTTCTTGCTCTAGCATCTGCTACTACGATGTGGAAAAAAGGTTTTCCTTTTTTACCGTGTCTTTGTAATCTAATTTTTACTGACATATTGTTGTGAATTTATGGGAACTCGTCCCTGTTAATATTTTTAAGTGTGCAAAGATAGTAAAATATTTTGTTTCAAAAAAATTTTGACTGGCGTTTGTTATTGGAAGGTGGAACTTAAATTTTCCCTAAATAAAACAATCCGAGACAACGTTGATTTTCTTCTAAATTCAGAAACTCTCCGAGATGATTTATTACTGTGTGAGAACTCCAATAACAGCCTATTTGATTTACTGTACAGGTTAAATACATATTCTGAACCGCCATCGAAGTTGCTGCAATTTCTTCCCATTCTGGAAGTAAACCACTGAAATTTACAGAAATGGTAACAACGGTGTCTGTTTTGGCAATTTTATCAGCAAAATCAAGATATTTTTTCTCCAAAAACAAGTGTTCTGGTGTTGTTTCTTTGTAAATTTTCTGAATTTCTTTTACCAATTGCTGTTTTTCTTCTCCTCTAAAAACACGGAATCTCCAAGGTTTTGTTTTCTTGTGATTGGGAGCAAACTGTGCAGAACTTAAAATTTCATGTAAAATTTCCTGAGGAATTTCTTCGCCAGTATAATCTTTGGGATAGGTACTTTTTCTGCTTTCTATGATTTGTTTTAAAATTTCTGGATTGTTCATTTTTTTAAAAAAACTATTAAGCTTTGGCTAAAGCCAAATTGAATGATTGATTATTATTAAGCGGACTAAAGTCCGCCCCTATTGATATTTGACAAAATTAATTAAATAATTTTTTCAATTTTTTGGTGAATTCTGTTGAGAACAAATTCTTCGCCTTCGGTTTTACCCAACATGATTTTAGCCATCGGACTTTCTTCTGAAATCGCATAAAACCGATCGCCTTCATAAAAAAACTCGCCGAGAGAAACCGAAAGATAAAATCTGGCTTTATTGGTAATGACCAACGAACCGAGTTTTACTCTATCCGAAGAATGATGAAGCACCTGATTCATTTTCTTTTGCATGGTTTTGAGCGCAAACATTTGTTTATCTAAGTGATAAATTTCTTCTTGCATTTCTTCCCTTATCGAATCATACTTAGAAGTTTTCTTTACTTCTCTCGTTGCTTCCAAAGTAAAGTTGAGATAAAACTCCAGCGTTTTTATCTTCCCAGAAATCGTGTCTTTCACAAAATTCCTCAGTGCAGTTTTATCATAATCTTTGATCAGCATCTTCATTAAAATATTCAGCGAAGATAAAATTCTCTTTTGAAATACCGAAAAATAAAAAAACGGGAAATTTCCCGTTTTTAATATTTTTAAAATTTTTACATTAAGGTTTTTCTGAAAGTTTTTTCAAATTTTGGAGTCCTTCTCCATACGATTTACCCATACAGTAATCCATCATTGGCTTCATAAGATTAGAAGGATATTCCATTTCTGCATCTAGCGTCCAAACCACTTTTGTAGCATTTCCTTCTTGTGTCAATACAATATCAGAAGTGGCTTCACCTTGACCTTCAAAAGCCATTTTAGTGCTTTGTTTCTGATTTGGAATAAGCGCAGTAATTTCTTGGCAACCATTTCCTACATCTTTTTTATCACTTTTCCAGCAATGTTGATCGCCAATCTGACCAGAAACTCCAGAATAGGTAGATTGCAACTGCGGGTCTAATTTCATCCAAGGATTCCATTCATTAAATGCTTTCATAGAATTGAGATGTGAATACACTTTTTCTGCAGGAGCGTTAATGACAATGGATTTTTCATAGTGATATTTTTCACCAATGACAAACATGGCAATCACCAAAACGGCTAGAATCGCCAAAAGGATTTTTAAAAACTTTTTCATAGTGTTATAATGTTTATTTTGTGATTCCTTAAAGGTAAATATTTTTAATTTAACTAAATTTACAGTCCAAAATTTGAACAGACGATGACAAATCCACTTTTACAATCCTTCAATACAAAATATCAATCAGCTCCTTTTGCAGAAATAAAAGAAGAACATTACTTACCTGCATTCAAAGAACTGATAGACAAATCTTTGCAAGAAATACAAGAAATCACTCAAAATCCTGAAACGCCAACTTTCGAAAACGCCATCGAAGCTCTGGCTTATTCTGGCGAACAATTAGATGTGGTTTCTAACATTTTCTTTAACCTTAATTCTGCTGAAACGAATGACGAAATTCAACAAATCGCTCAAGAAGTTTCGCCTTTATTGACCGAATTTGCTTCGAAAATTTCTCAAAACGAACAACTTTTTTCTAGAATTAAAAAAGTGTACGACGAAAAAGACCATTATACGCTTAACGAAGAGCAAAAAATGCTTCTAGAAGAAACCTACAAAGGTTTTGTAAGAAATGGAGCATTGCTGAATGACGAGAAAAAAGAACAACTCAAAAATATTAATATTGAGCTTTCTAAGAAATCTTTGCAATTCGGACAAAATGTTTTGGCAGCGACCAATCAATATTATAAACACTTGACCAACAAAGAAGATTTGGCTGGAATTCCAGAGGCAATTCTTGCGCAATATGAAGAAGAAGCAAAAGAAAGAAATCTAGAAGGTTATGTGATTACGCTTCAGTTTCCGAGTTTATTACCCGTTCTTACTTATGCGGAAAATCGTGAGTTGAGAAAGGAATTGGCAATTGCAAACGGAAAAAAATCTTTTGACGGCGGTGAATTTGACAACCAAAACCTCATCAAAGAATTGGTACAACTTCGTCAAGAAAAAGCGCAATTGTTAGGCTACAAATCTTTTGCAGATTATGTTTTAGAAGAAAGAATGGCAAAATCTCCACAGAAAGTGTTAGAATTTCTGAATGAATTGCTTACCAAAGCAAAACCTTTTGCTCAAAAAGATGTGGAAGAGCTTTCCGTTTTAGCAAAAGCTGATGGAATTACAGAAATGCAAAGTTATGACCATGCTTATAATGCCGAAAAACTCAGAAAACAAAAATTTGATTTCAATGATGAAGAATTGAAACCTTATTTCCAATTAGACAAAGTGCAAGAAGCGGTTTTCGGGTTAGCTGGAAAACTTTTCGGGTTAGAATTTGTAGAAACCATTGACATTCAAAAATATCACGCTGATGTGAAAACGTATGAAATTTTTGAAAGATATGAGATACGAGATACGAGATATGAGATTGAGAATGTAGAATCACTCGAAACTCGAAACCCGGAACTCGGAACACAATTTAAAGCTTTGCTTTATGCCGATTATCATCCAAGAAAGGGAAAAAGAGCGGGAGCATGGATGACGAGTTTTAAAAATCAATACATCAAAAATGGCAAAAATCACAGACCGCATATTTCTGTTGTTTGCAATTTCACCAAACCCACTGCTGAAACACCAAGTTTATTGACTTTCAATGAAGTCACCACACTTTTTCATGAATTCGGGCATGCTTTACATGGCGTTTTGGCGAACACCCAGTATCCTAATCTTTCTGGAACTTCTGTAAAATGGGATTTCGTAGAATTGCCTTCACAATTTTTAGAAAATTACTGTTACGAACCAGAATTCTTAAAAAAATTTGCGAAACATTATCAAACGGGTGAAGTTTTACCAGATGAAAAAATTCAGAAAATAGAAGATTCTAAAAACTTTATGGAAGGTTATCAAACCTTGAGACAACTCAGCTTCGGAATTTTGGACATGTCTTATCACGCCGAAAACGTAAAAGTAGAAGATGTAAAAACCTTTGAAACCGAAACCATCAAAGCGACTCAAGTGTATCCTACTCTAGTAGAAACAGCTGTTAGCACCAGTTTTTCACATATTTTCCAAGGAGGATATTCTGCGGGATACTATTCTTATAAATGGGCAGAAGTTTTAGATGCAGATGCGTTTCAATATTTTAAAGAAAACGGGGTCTTTGACCCTTTAATTTCTAAAAAATTTAAAACGTTGCTCGAAAGTGGCGGAACAAAAGACCCAATGGAATTGTATAAAAATTTCAGAGGAAGTGAGCCGAAAGTAGAAAGTTTATTGAAAAGAGCTTTTGGTTAATGGAAAATGAATTTTTGATGATGAATTGCTCTTGTTGCTCAGGAAAATTATACCAAGACTGTTGCGAACCGTTTCATTCTAAAAAAGAGTTTCCAAAAACTGCGGAAGAACTGATGCGCTCTCGTTATGCTGCGTTTGCAATTCCGAATGGAGAATATTTATGGAAAACCACATTGCCCAACAAAAGAAAATTTCATGACAAAAGCGAACTAGAAGCTTGGGGAAAAGAAAACACTTGGACAAAACTGGAAATCATCAATTCCAGCGAAAAAGAAGTAGAATTTAAAGCCTATTTCACTGATAAATTCGGGAAAGAAAATATTCATCATGAGTTATCTACTTTTAAAAAGGTAGATAAAAAATGGTATTATGTTTCAGGGAAATTTTTGGATTAAAATTAAATTCTCGCAGATTTTGCGGATTCTGCTGATTTTACTTTTTTTTTAATTACCTAATCAGCCAAAATTATTTTAGAACATGACAAGTTTTTAAAATGATTTTTAAAACCACAAAAGAGACAAAAGCTTTCTATTTCTTAAAGCAATCCAAAAGTAAAAAAAGTAGAATATTTTACTTTTTTTACTTTTGAAATACTTGTTTTCAATCCTTTCTTTTGTCTCTTTTGCGGTTTATTAATTTTTAACATGTACTAAAAACATTATTTATTTTTCTTCTTCTGTCTTAATACATAGAGATAAAGGCTTTCTACTTTTTTCCTTGCCCAATCTGTTTTTCGTAGAAATTTAAGCGAAGAATTGATGCTCGGATTTTCGTTGAAACATCGGATGTTTATTTGCTTTCCCAGTTCTTCGAAACCATTATAATAGTCTACCAATTCTTCCAGAATGGCGTCTAATCTTTTCCCGTGTAAAGGATCTTTAGATGTCTGTTCCATGTTATAAAATAAAATCCCGAAAATTTCGGGATTTTTTGTTTTTAAAATATTTTTTTAGGTATAATTTCAAAAAAAGATTAGAAATTAGTGACCAGAGTTACCATCAATTCCGTGTGCATGTCCATGTGCTAGTTCTTCTTCAGTAGCTTCTCTATGATCTACTATTTCTACATCGAAATATAAAGTTTTTCCAGCCATTGGGTGATTAAGGTCTGCTACTACCACTTCTGGAGTAACTTCTACCACTACTGCTTGGAAATTATTTCCTTGATTATCTGAAAGTGGAAGAATTGCACCAACTGGTGGCATTCCTGATTCATTGAACATTTCTAATGGCAATTGTGCTACTGCTTGAGGATTTCTTTCGCCGTAACCTTCTGCTGGTAAAATTGTGAAAGAAGCTTTATCGCCAGAAGTTAATCCTTTGATGCTTTCTTCAAATTTTGGAATCATCATTCCCACTCCATATAAAAAAGTAAGCGGATTTCCCGCATCTGATTTTTCTACAAGAACTTTTTCGTTATTCTCTCCATCTGTGTGAAGAACGTAGTTGAGTGCAACTACTTGTTGGTTGTCTATTGTCATAATATTTTATTTGTTAGAGAATGCTCTCTTTTTATTCTATTGGTGTCAATTTTCTTGCCTTTGGAGAAAATAAAACTTTTAACTGCCAAATTGACTTATTTTAAAAAAACTCTTATCTAATTTGAACCAATAAATCTTTCAAAAAATTAATTCTTTAGAATTCGACCAAAAAAGTTCTTTTCTATCAATTATTGTGATATTTCTTTTGATTTTACCGCTTCATTTCTAGCTTTTGCAAGCATAGGAATAGAAATAAGTCCCATTACTAGCATAATTACCAATTGCATGGTATGAGAAATAAAAGCATAGCTTAATCCTACTTCACCTCCCAATTTAGCATCTTTTCCCATAGAAAGGAATAGGGCAGAAATACCTAATTTCATAGCTAGGTGAAATGCTCCAATTCCTCCAGAAGCGGGAACCATCATTCCTAATGTTCCTACTACAATTAAGAAAAATCCGTCTGCAAATGTAAAACTTGAAGTTTCTGGCAATGCGAAACACACTAAATACGCTGCCAAATAATAAGAAATCCAAATCGCGATAGATAATATAATAAATTTACCTTTTTGCTTGAGTTTGAAAATGGTAGTTAACCCATGAAAAATCCCTTCTACAAATTCAATCACTTTTCCAATGAGAGGAAGATGGGTAAACTTGTCTTTGAATTTAAAGAAAATAAAAGTTCCTACTACCAATACTGCAATTCCACCTATAATATAAGTGGGATTTATTTTAATCCCTGATTTTTGGTAAAAAGTAATAATAGCATCTTCTTTAAAAACCACCGTGAGAACCAAAAATCCTAACATACAAAATAAATCGACTACCCTTTCTAAAATAATGGTTCCGAAAGATTTATCTACCGGTACTTTTTCTACGCCATATAAAGCAGTAGAACGTGCTAATTCGCCACTTCTTGGAATGGTAAGATTCATGAGATACCCGAAAGAAATCGTCCATAATGAATTAGAATTAGAAATCTGGTAACCCATAGGTTCTAATAGTAAATTCCAACGAACAGCTCTGAACCAATATGCTAATAAACCAAAAATCATAGCAGCAAAAACCCAAAGATAATTGGCTTTAGCTAAAGAGGCTTTGATATTTGTAAAATCTAATCCTTTTAATGCGAACCACATAAAAAGGGCTGCAAAAGCAATAGATACCAGTATCGTAGAAACTGTTTTAAGAGACGATGATTTTTTTTGATTTTCCAAAAGAATAGCGATTAAGTAAGAAGATTGGTTTTTTCGTCTGGGAAAATAATTTTCGGCTGGAAGTTTTGTGCTTCCTCTACAGACATCTGTGCGTAAGAAATAATGATGATTACATCTCCTTTTTGCACTTTTCTAGCGGCTGGTCCGTTGAGACAAATTTCACCAGATTTTCTTTTACCTTTTATAACATAAGTATCAAAACGTTCGCCATTATTTACATTTACGATGTAAACTCTCTCTCCTACCACTAAACCTGCGGCATCAATAAGGTCTTCATCTACTGTAATACTGCCGATGTAATTAAGGTCAGAAGCAGTAACCGTAACACGATGAATTTTTGATTTAAAAACTTCTATTAACATGGCGCAAATTTAAAATAAATTAATTGATTAGTAAAGAATTATCTGAGATTTAAACAAATATAATATTTCGCCAAATTCCCTTTAAAAAAAGACATTTTAGCAGATAAACAAGTTAATCATTATATTTAATGACAAAAAAGAGGAAAAAAAATATCAAATTAACAAATTCATAATTTAGAAATTCATTAAACGCTTATTTAAAAAACACTCTATTCAAAGCATATAAAAAGAATTTCAATGCTCGGAAAAGCCTATTCTTTGTGATAGATAAGAATTATCATTTTCTCGTTAATTTATAGAAAAAACTATAATTATTATTAATATTGTGAAAAAAATTTGCACAATATGAAAATTGTTATATATTTGTCTTACGTAACAAATTAACAATTAATATTTATAACTATGAACAAGTCTGAATTAATCGACGCAATGGCAAAAGATGCCGGTATTACTAAAGTTGCTGCTAAAGCTGCTCTTGAGTCTTTCGTTGCTAACGTAACTGCTACTCTTAAGAAAAAAGATGGTAAAGTTGCTTTAGTTGGTTTTGGTACTTTCTCAGTAGCTGAAAGAGCTGCAAGACAAGGTATTAACCCTGCAACTAAAAAACCAATCAAAATTGCTGCTAAAAAAGTTGCAAAATTCAAAGCTGGTGCTGATTTAGCTGCTGCTGTATCAGGTGCTAAAAAGAAATAATTCAAATTATTCAAAAGAATTAAGCCTCACCTTTCGGTGAGGCTTTTCTTATGGAGCTAATCTTGAGATTTTCCAGTCGTAATTTTCATCAAGCTCATAGATAATTCTATCATGCAAACGGTTAGGCCTTCCTTGCCAAAACTCTATCTGATAAGGTTTTGCGATAAATCCTCCCCAATTTTTAGGTCTAGGAATTTCTTTTCCTTCGTATTCTTTTTCTAATGCTGCCAATTTATCTTCTAAATATTCACGATTGGGAATTACAGAACTCTGCGGAGAAACTGCTGCACCTAATTGACTTCCTCTTGGTCTTGAACCGAAATAACCATCACTTAAATTCTCGGCCACTTTTTCTAAATCCGCTTTTATGATAATCTGCCTTTCTAAACCTGGCCAAAAAAAGTGAAGACAAGCCTTATTATTTTTTTGAAGAGCCTTCCCTTTTTTGCTATCATAATTGGTGTAAAAAATAAAACCTTCCCAAGTATAAGCCTTTAACAAAACCATTCTGGTTCTAGGGCAACCATCCTCTTCTACCGTAGAAATCGCCATCGCATTTGCTTCAGAGACAGAAGAACTTTCTTCTGCATCCAGAAACCAATCTCTAAACATTTCGATAGGATTTTCTTTAATTTCGCTTTCTAATAATTGTGACTTTTCGTATACTTTTCTTTTATCATGAAGATTTTCCATCAAAATTTTTTTTTTTAAATTTGAGTAATGAATAATTCTTACAAAGGTAAAATTTTAATTTCTACACCTGATATTTCGGGTGACATATTTTCTCGCTCCGTAGTGTTAATTATTGAGCATGATGCTCATGGTGCTTTTGGATTTATTTTAAATAAAAAAAATTACTTCCTGAGCGAAAATATGAAGCATTTATTAGGACAAGAAATTGACGTTTATGAAGGCGGGCCAGTAGAAAATGACCGAGTATTTTTTTTGGTTAAAGGGAAACCTATCACTTCTGAATATTTACCAATAGATGAAAATTTCTATCTCACCGAACAGCAAAAAGAAATCGTTTCTGCTATGGTAAACCAAGACCTCAGCAAAGAAGAACTCAAAATATTCACAGGCTATTCTGGATGGAGTCCTTATCAGTTAGACCAAGAAGTTCAAAATAAAATGTGGACGGTAGTAGACCTTTTTCAATTGGATTACACCTCACCCAATGATCATACCCTTTGGAAAAAAATCATGCAAAATCTAGGCGGAGATTATTTGCTTTGGGCCAATTCTCCAGAAGATGTGAGCTTGAATTAGGCTGAGGTAAAGGTAAAGGTAGAGGTAAAGGTAGAGGTAGGTAAAAGTTGAGGCAGAATGTTTAACAAAAATTTAGGATTTCCTTTAGAAATAATTATCGCTTAAACTGAGTTTTTATCTAAACTATCAATAAAAGAACTCGGTAATTGACTCCAAAAAAGGTTGATTGCCGAGTTCGTCAATTTTAAGCGAAACTATTGCTCCAAGATTCTACCATTGCAGAGAATCTTTCGTTGCCAAATTCTTTATTTCTAATTTTTGAAACCGAAAAAACTCCTTTTTCATCAGAAATTACGAGAATTTCTTCTGCTTTCTGTGTTTCGAAAGCACTTAATTCTGCTTCTTCGATAAAGACAAAAGCATTTTTATGAAGGAAAGTCACGAAATTTTCCATTAACGGAGAAATATAAGCACCTTCTGATTGTTTCGGGATTTTAATGGTATTTTCTTCCAGCAACAAAAGATTTCCAGAGATAGTTCTCGCTACTCTTTTATCCGGATTGAGCAAAATTACATCGTCTAAATCATTTTCTGCAGCGTAGATTTCTGCATAAATATTTTCTGGCGAATGCGTTCTAATATTGCTCAAAATATTGGTATTTACAGAAATTTCTTTAAGCAAATCTATTTCAATATTTTTATGGATAGACAGTACATTTACATCATTATTCAACTCAAAATAATATTGCACTAGCGTTCTAGAAGAAAGCACATCTTCTCTGTTTCTAAACGCCATAAAAGTAATTACTCCCAATTCTAAATTATTTTCAGAAATGGCTTTATTAAAGGTTTCTGTGAAAAATTCAAGCGTAAAAGAAAGCGGAATATTCATTCTCATTTTACGCATAGAAGCCATTAAAAAAAAGTAGCATTCTTCTGCCATAATCAACTGATGATTCTTAACAAAAAAATGAACTTTTACGGCATCGCCGTTTAAAAATGCGTTATTCTGAAGTACTATTTCCTGTGTTTTTTGTCCGTTTAGATAAATCATGTTGTAATGATTTTAGTTATGAAAATTGCAAAAAAAATGATAACTGAAATTTCAATTATCAATCTTTTTACTTGGGTTGAAAGATTAAGCTGCGCCTAGTTTGATTTGTAGATTTTCGATGAGATTATCCCAATATAATCTGGTTTCCTCTTCATCTCCTTTTTCGCAGAAATCGGTAATATTAAGAGAAAGATCATTGGTAATTTCATCAATGATGATTGTCATTTCGAAGAAATATTTTGTTCCTTCGTCTTCTTCCCAACGGAAACGCACAAAAGATTCAGGTTTATATCTGATTAATGTCGCTTTTTCTGCGGGACCACCATTCCAACTGAAATAAAAGTCATCACCTCTTTCTACTGCTTCATCTGCAAACCATTCTGAAAGGCCTTCTGCAGTTGCCATATATTCATACAAAATCTCTGAAAGACAATGCATTGTATATTCAAACTGTACCTTATGTTTCGTCATATTTTTACCATTTTTGGTGTCGCAATATATAAATTAATTTTATATATCTGCAACTATTTTTCGATAAATTATATAATTTCTATATGAATTTTCACATAAAAAAAAGAGTTTTAAAAATTTAAAACCCCTTTTTTTGTTTATTTCTCATTTAAAGCTTCTAAAATAATTTCGCAGCCCTTTTTAATCTCTTCTTTGCTAATGGTTAACGGTGGAGAAATCCTCATAAATTCGTTTCGGTAGAGTTGCCAAAAAACAATGAGTCCTTTTTCCATACAACGTTTTGCTACGTCTAAAGTATATTCTGGAGATTCTAATTCTACTGCGAGCATTAAACCTCTTCCGTTTACTTTTTTAATTTTTGGGTGAACCAACAATTCTCTGAACAGTTTTTCTTTTTCTTCTACTTCATTCATTAAACCACTTTCTAAAACTTCTTTTAAAGTTGCATAACTAGCAGCTGCAATCAAAGGATTTCCTCCAAAAGTAGTAATATGTCCCAATTTAGGAGAATGCTGAAGTGATTTCATTATTTCTGCTGAACTCATAAATGCACCAACTGGAACTCCGCCTCCCATTCCTTTTCCCATCACAAGAATATCTGGAACCATATCATAATGTTCGAAAGAAAACAATTTCCCTGTTCTCCCAAAACCTGGCTGAATTTCGTCAAGGATTAATAAAGCCCCAACTTCCTCACATCTTTTTTTCAAATTTTTGAAATAATTTTGAGAAGGTGTCAAAAAACCAGCCGCTCCTTGAATGGTTTCGGCGATTACACAAGCTGTTTTTTCAGTAATTTTAGAAAATTCTTCCTCATTATTAAATTCAATGAAAGAAATCATCGGCAACAATGGACGAAATTCTCTCTTGTGAAACTCATTTCCCGAAACCGACAAAGCACCATGAGTATTGCCATGATAAGAATTTTTCATGGAGATAATTTCCTCTCTTCCTGTGTATCTTTTTGCTAATTTCAGTGCTCCATCAATCGCTTCTGCACCAGAATTTACCAAATAGGTAACTTCTAAAGGTTCTGGAGTCGCTTCTGCTAAAAGTCTGCATAGTTCCACCGGTTTTTCCTGAGCATATTCTCCGTAAACCATTACGTGAAGATATTTATCTGCCTGTTCTTTAATTGCATTCACCATTTTAGGATGAGAATGTCCCAAAGTATTGGCAGAAACTCCCGCTACAAAATCTAAATAAGCTCTACCATCTTTACCATAAATATAACTTCCTTCTGCTTTTTCTACTTCGAAACCTGCTGCATAAGGTGTAGTTTGTGCTTGATATTTGAAAAATTCTTGTTTCATTTTGCAAAGATAAAGAAGATAAAAGTTGGAAGATGGAAGTTTTTGAAAAATTTTTTACAGAAATCACAAGATAATTTCATATTTTCAAATTCTAAATTTAAAGGTTTTTCCGTTTTTTTACTCTCGCAGATTGAGCTGATTCAGCAGATGAATAGATGCTGAATTTTTATCTGCAAAATTTGCGTAATCAGCGAGAGATTAAAGTTTTGCCGATGTGCAACTAAGTTGTGACTTCTTATTTTTATTAAAAGTTTTTGGTTAAAGTAAAAATTGATTTCAAAAATAAAAAGTCGGAATAAAGATTCCGACTTTTCAATTTATAATTTTCTATCTCTTTTGATAGTTTTTGGTTTTTTCTTAGCTTCTTCTTTTTTACGAAGTTCTTCCGCTTTTTGGTACAGCGTATCATCTGTTTCATATTTCACTTCTTCATAATTAGGTGTGTCTAAGAAAATATCTTCCCATTTCCTTGGTCGATCTTTGGTATTCCAATTAAAATCTGTGAATTTTCGTTTATCTGGAGCAATCATACTCATTGGATAAATATCAGAATTAGCGCCAATGTTACATGAAATAATCTGAATTTTTCTTTCTTCAAAAAGTGCTTCAATTTGTCCGCAAGTAGAAAGCGCAATACCGATTCTATCTAATTTTTTGGTCTGCGCATCTTCAGGATCTGCATAAGTAATGGCTTGAGCATTCCCTGTTACTTTGGCAATTTTAATTTCGTTGTTTTGATAAAAAACGGTCATTAAATTGCCTTTTATTTGATGAAATTCGTCTTTTAAATTCAAAGAATCTGCTTTATTAATAGCAAAAGCATTGCCTATTACTTTAAGAGAATCTATATTTTCTGTAGTGGTGTTAAAATAGGCTTCTATTTTATCTCCAGAAATTTGTTTTTCTCCACTCCAGAAAAGAGGTTTCACGTTTAGGTGAAGAATTCCATCAGTTTCATTAAAACTCAAAGAATCTGCTCTACCTTGGGCTTTGGTCATAAATAATCTTACTTTCTTGTACCCACGAAGGAAACTTTTTTTCTTCTGGGTAGAATCTAATTTTTGGTAACTTAAAAATCTTTCTGCAGCGATGTAAGCTGTATCTTGATTCATGATTTTTACCGCATAAGGTTTTTGGGTAATCATCGCCGAATCTATTTTTTCGTAGATTTCTCCGTAACCACCGATGATGTAACGATTTTCTTTTGGGTCATCTAATCTCACGTTTCCTTCTGCTTTACCAAAACCTGTGAGTTGATTAAAAAACATTTTATCTCCTTTCAGAATTTTACCATTGTAATAAATTCTAGAATTTTTATTAAGATAAACCTGTTTTTCGTTCATGAGATACTTTCCATTTTCCGTGTAGACGTAATTAGAAGGTTTTTCTTTATTGATAATGGTTGTAGGCCCGAAAAATTCTGCAATATTGGTATTTTGATAATGTTTGATATTTTTTCCTTCTACTCTATATTGGGCATTGTCAATAGTGTAATTATTGGTAAATTCATTGGTTTTAGAATCAATGAAATAAGTAGCAGATTGCGTCCACATAGTATTTCTTCCATCATTAATGGTTCCCCCAGAATTGAAATAAGCAGTATTTTTTACTCTGTCGTAATACAAAACATCTGTAGAAATGGTTTGTTTCGCATCAGTAAGCACCACTTTTCCACGGGCAATTCCTCGTTGAGTATTTCCGTCATACTCCATTTCGTTTGAGGTAATTCTGTTTCCGTCTGAAGTAACAAGCAAAACGTTTCCAATAGCTTTAGCAAAATTTTCTTTTTCGTAGAAAATCACTCGATCCGCAGTTAACATGGCACCTTGATGTTCGAACTGAACATTTCCTGTGAAGAAAGGATTTCCTCCGTACATGTCTGGTTTTCTTTCGAATAAATCTGAGTGAATATAACGTACTTTTTGACCGGGCTGAACCGCTACATTGGTTTCTTTTTTGAAATAAGGGTCTTTTACTAAAGGTTCTTTGGAATTGAGTTTATCAATCTGCGAAAAACCTAAAGCATAAATAAAAATGAAGAGTACGAAAAGATTTTTTTTCATTATTTTTTTTTGTGTCCGTAAAAATATAATGAATGATTGTCAATTTTCACGCCAAACGCTTCTTCGATGGATTGTTTGATGCCCTGAATTCTAGGGTCGCAAAATTCTATAATTTCTTCAATCTCTTTGTCGGAACCATCTTTGTAAATCACTAAATGGTCATGTTGCTTATCAAAATAAGACTTTTCGTAAGAAGATGAAGAGAGTGTCTTTTCGCCGAACTGGTGTTTACGAATCAAGCCTGCATCTAGAAAAATTTCTATGGTATTATAGATGGTTGCTTTAGAAACATGATATTTTTTATTAATCATGATGAGATATAAATCATCTACATTAAAGTGATGATCCATATTATAAATCTCTTCTAAGATAGCATATCTTTCTGGAGTGTTTCTGTAGGCTTTATCTTGTAAATATTGCTTCAGAACATCTTTTATTACGCCTATATTTTTTTCTTTTTGAGTAGCTTCCATTGTTTTAATTGAAAAGCAAATTTATTAATTTTTAACTAATAAAAGGTAAATTTTAATGAGAGACAAAATCTAAAAACCTCAATTGCTTGAGGTTTTCATTTTATATTAAGAATCGTAACGTTTAAATTCTTCTAAAACAATTTTTTTCTCTCTTATCGGGTTGTTGATGAGCGGTACAGATTCTACCAAAACATTATGTGGTGCCAAACCGTACGCTTTGAAATCACTACTACCGATATATTTCACGAAATTATAGATATTCAAGGTAATTTTTTCTTTTACCGTCAACAAGAAGTCATTGATATAAACATTGTCAATAATCACATATTTTAAATCTGGCGGAATATTATGATTTCTAAGAGAAGGGTGACTACTTCTATCAGGAATAATGCCTTCTTTCATCATATCAAACAACACTTGATTAAAGTAATCATTGATTTTTCTATCAATTTTGAATCCTAAAAGGAAATTAATTTTATATACCGTTCCTGGCATCACCTCATCAATAGAATATTTATAGGTAAAAGGATCTTCTTGATTGATGATATTTAAAATAAAATAATGGTCGGCTCTTTTTGGCTGAGAACGCATGATAGAGTAAATAATTTTAGATTCCACCTCATCATCTCTTTTCGCACGGCTTAAGAAAGCAAGATTGGTCGCATATTTAGGAATAGACTCATCTAATTTAATGTCCTTAATCGTAGAAACATAATCTTTCAGTTTTACAAACTTGATGAAATTCTGCTTAATCATTCTACCATTATACCAAGCGTACATACAAACTGCCACGAAACCTGCTAAGAAAACGGTAATCCAACCACCTTCGAAGAATTTAATGATGTTGGCACTGAAAAATCCTATTTCTATAGACAAATAAACCAAGGCAAAAATTCCTATAAAAAGTTTATTCACTCTATTTCTCCACAACCATGCAATTAATAAAATGGTAGTCATCATCATGGTTACCGTAATAGATAAACCATACGCTGCTTCCATATGTACGGATTCTTTGAAATAGAATACTACAATTAGACAGAAAATAAGTAAGCCCCAATTGATTCTTGGAATATACATTTGACCTTTTAAACCAGAAGGATATTGAATCTGTTGGAACGGCCAAAAGTTAAGAGACATTGCTTCTGAAAAAATAGTAAACGAACCTGTAATTAATGCTTGAGAAGCAATAATTGCTGCTGCTGTTGCCAAAATTACGGCTGGAATAATTAAATAATGTGGTAACATTCCGAAGAAAGGATTTGTCCCTGTGAAAACCATTCCGTAGTTCTGTAACAACCAAGCTCCTTGCCCTAAATAATTTAAAATCAACATGATTTTTACAAAAACCCAACTTACTCTAATATTTTTATAACCACAATGTCCTAAATCTGAATATAAAGCTTCGGCCCCTGTAGTACAAAGAAAAACCGCCCCTAAAATCAAAATCGCACTAGGAGAAGTTACTATTAATTTATATGCGTAATAAGGATTAAATGATTTTAAAACTTCTGGATGTTCCATTAAATTCACCACACCGAATCCTCCTAAAAACAAGAACCAAATCACCATCACTGGTCCGAAGAACTTTCCAATAAAACTGGTTCCAAATTGCTGTACTACGAAGATAACAACCAGAATTACAGACGTCATTGCCAAAATAGAATTGATTCCTAAATCTAATCCTTTGATTTGCTTAAGACCTTCTATTGAAGCCATTACCGTAAGAGAAGGTGTAATTACTCCATCTGCAATTAATGCAGATGCTCCTATAATTGCAACGAGATACAACCATTTTGTTTTCATTTTTTTCACCAAAGAAAACAATGCTAAAATCCCACCTTCACCTTTGTTATCCGCTCTAAGGGAAATAAGAACATACTTAATGGTGGTTTGCAGCGTGAGCGTCCAAATAATACAAGAAAGTGCTCCTTCTATATATTCTTCAGAAATCATTTTGGCTTCTTTTCCAGATTTAATAATGGCGCTCATTACATAGAGTGGTGAGGTACCAATATCTCCGAAAACAATTCCTAATGAAACTAAAACACCTATGAAAGTTAATTTTTTGGTGTCAAAATGATGACCTCCAGCTAAAACGTCTGACATTTTTCAAGTTTAAAAATAAATGCAAATTTAATCTAATTTCTAGATGAAATACTTTTTCCTAAGAAAATTTTACATGAAATTAAAAAAGCGCAACCAAAAATGATTGCGCTTTTTTAAAATATGATTAAAGTTTTAAGATTTTACGTATAAAACGTTTTTAATCTCTTGTTTTACTTTTTCTAATTTCGGGAACCACTCTGCGAATAACGCTGCTGAATAAGGAGCAGGTGCATCTGGAGTTGTAATTCTCTTAATTGGTGCATCTAAATAATCAAATGCTTTTTGCTGAACCATGTAAGTAATTTCTGAAGCTACAGAACCAAACGGCCATGCTTCTTCTAGAACAACTAATCTATTGGTTTTTTGTACAGAATTAAGAACTGTCTCATAATCTAAAGGACGAATTGTTCTTAAGTCTATTACTTCTACAGAAATTCCTTCTTGCTCTAAATCAGCTGCTGCTTGCATGGCTAATTTTAAGATTTTACCAAAAGAAACCAAAGTCACATCTTTACCTTCTTTTTTGATATCAGCTTTACCAATTGGGATGTAGTATTCTTCTTCTGGAATTTCCATTTTGTCTCCGTACATCTGTTCAGATTCCATGAAAATTACAGGGTCATTATCTCTAATTGCAGATTTTAATAATCCTTTTGCATCATATGGATTAGAAGGAACAATTACCTTAAGACCAGGGCAATTTGCATACCAACTTTCAAAAGCCTGAGAGTGAGTAGCTCCTAACTGACCTGCAGAAGCAGTAGGCCCTCTAAAAACGATTGGCACATTCCACTGTCCACCACTCATTTGATACATTTTCGCTGCATTAGAAATAATTTGGTCAATAGCCACCATAGAGAAATTAAAAGTCATAAACTCTACTATAGGTCTATTTCCGTTCATTGCAGCTCCTACAGAAATCCCAGCAAAACCTAATTCTGCAATTGGTGCATCTATTACTCTTTTTGGACCAAACTCTGCTAACATTCCTTTTGAAGCTTTATAAGCTCCGTTATATTCTGCTACTTCTTCGCCAATGAGATATATCGATTCGTCTTTACGCATTTCTTCGCTCATTGCTTCACAGATAGCCTCACGAAATTGTACTTCTTTCATTTTGATTAATTTGTTGAGTTGCAAATTTAAGGAATTTTTATCAAACTATTATGTATCAATTATTACTTTAGTCAACAAATAAAAAAGACACATCTTTTAGGACGTGTCTCGTTTGTTTTTATCTCTAAAATAGATTAATCTACTCTATGCCAAGTTTGGTTTCTACCGATTAATGAGATTCCTACGTAACCTCTTACATTCAGTTTATCACCACTTCTGGTCACTGTACAGTTATACGTTTTTCCTTTTTTAGGATCTGTAATGGTTCCATCAGTAAATTCTGAACCATCTTTCTTTAAACCTCTGATGATTTCTAAACCAACTAATGGCTTATTTTTTCTATCATCTGTACATTTTACACAATTGTTATTTTCTGGTTTTTGTAATAATTGTACAATTTTGCCATAATATTTACCGTCTGATTTTTTGAAAATTTCTACGATAGATTTAGGCTTCCCTGTTTCATCATCAATTGTTTTCCATTTCCCTTCTATTTGAGCATATGAAAGAACACTGAAGAATAAAGCGAAAAATGCGAATGCTAATTTTTTCATGTTTCTAATTTTAAATTTTTGCTAAAAGTAAATATTTTTTGTTAAACAACAAATTTATTGTTATTCTTATCATACTAATAACAAAGGAAGTGCCAAAATTCAGAAAATTAAACACTAGTTTAATATCTCTAATAAATAAAGCTTTTTTAGCTTTTCATTTCTGGTTTTAGGATTCAGAAATTTTAGGGAAAGTTTAGTGATTTTAAAATGCGTTTCCTGATGGAGAATTTTATACGGTTGTGTAATATTTTGTAAATCATTTTCGTACACCAAAACTTTATCTCCTTTTTTCAACAGAGAAACCTCTTTTCTAGGCGTGTTTTGTTGAGTATAAAAATCAAAAGACCAAATTTCATAATCTTTCGGCATGAAAAGATTTTGGGTTGAAAGTTGATTTTTTTCAAAATATTGAGCCATTTTTAAACCACCTTGATATTGCGTTAATACAGGATAAAACTGTGAATTGAGAAAAACATTAATGGTAATGGCAAAAAGCAAAGAGACTAAAACCCATCTTCTCACCATATTTTCTTTTTTGAAAATGTAAAGCAGTAAAGTTCCCACAAAAAACAAACTCACCACAAATAAAACCACTTCATGAATTCCTGTAAAATAATACGTGAGCAATAAAACGCCTACTAAACTTACCGAAATCACCACCAACTGAATCACCCAAAAAACTCTGGCTTTTTTCCATTGATTTTTTTCGAAAATTTCAAAAATATAAGAAGCGGTAAAAACAGAAAGAATGGGAATTAATCCGTTTAAATAATGAGGCAACTTAAATTTAGAAAAACTAAATACCAACATCACCAACCAGAATCCGCCTAAAGTTAAAAACTCTACGCCTTCTACTTTTTTAAATCTTTCTTTAATCAAATTTCTAGTTCTTTCGAAAACACCTGTGTAAAATGCAATTGAAAAAGGTAAAAATACCCAAAGCAATGTGTGAAAAAAGAAAGAATAATCAGGACTATTCTGCTCAAAACCTTTGGCTTGTAAACGATTTACACTTTGATTAAAGAGAATAAATTCCACACCTTCATTTCCAAACTGATGATAATACGCGTACAAAATCGGTAAAATCCCCACTCCAAAACTGAGCGCGGCAAAAATTATTTTCAGATTAAAAAATTTCAGCCATTCTCTAGAATACAGCAAAAAAGAAAATACCGAAAATCCTATAATCACAATCGCCATCAAACCTTTTGAAGAAAAAGCCAATGCGGTGAACAATCCTGCTAAAATAACATTGCTAATTTTTTGTGTTTTAATAAAAGCTAAAAACTGCCAAACAGAAAGCGCAATAAAACCCGTTAAAACAGCATCTGTTCTTACATCGTGTGCAGAAAGAATAATGGTTTGAGACGCTAAAAATATCAATGAAGCGGTATAACTTAGATTTTCGTTTTTATACAATAAATCAGCTATCTTTTTTACAGAAAAAGCGGCTAAAAACAAGCATAAAACCGCCGGAATTCTATATGCAATATGATTAATTCCGAAAATTTTCATCGATAAAGCTGCGAGCCAAAAATGCAAGTGCGGTTTGTCTAGATAAGGATTATCTCCTTTATAAATTTGTAGAAAATTGCCAGAATTGGCCATTCTCATCGCCATTGTAGCATGTTGAGCAGAATCATTTTCCATCAATGGAATAAATAGCCCAACTAAGTACACCAAAACAAAGCCTACAAAAAGAAAAAAGATTTGATTTCTAGAAAGTAATTGATTTTGATTCATTATAAAAATCAGGTTTTTTAGTATTTTTGCAAAAATTTGCATTGCAAAGGTAATAAATCAAGCGCTACAATGGATAAAAATAAATTCTACTCTCTCGTTATTCCTATGTATAACGAAGAAGGAAATGCAGGAATTTTAATCGACAGAATTTCTGATGCTATGAATGGATATCACTACGAACTCATCTTAATAGACGACAATTCTACTGATAAAACCATACAAGAAATTAAAGAAAAAAAACATCCAAATGTAGTGTTAATTGAGCTCAAAAAAAATTACGGACAAAGTTCTGCAATGATGGCTGGTTTCGATTATGCAACTGGTGATTATGTGATTACACTTGATGGAGATTTACAAAACGATCCTTCAGATATTCCTGCGATGGTAGAACTTTTAGAAAATGGAAATTACGATTTGGTGGTTGGGAAACGTCAAAAAAGAAAAGATTCTTCCATCAGAACTATTCCTTCAAAAATTGCGAATTTCATCATCAAAAAATCTACAAAACTCAATATTTCTGACCAAGGTTGTGCACTGAAAGTTTTCACCAATGAAACGGCAAAAGAACTGAATCTTTACGGCGAAAACCATAGATTTATTAGTTTAATGGCGCATTTAAATGGTGCTAAAATTACAGAAATTCCCGTAAAACATCACCCAAGACAACATGGCGTTTCTAAATACGGAATGAACAGAACTTTCAAGGTGATTAATGACTTGCTTTTGGTTTTATTCAATAAAAAATACCTTTCTAAACCCATTTATCTTTTCGGAAATATCGGTTTAATCACTTTTACATTGGGAGTTTTGGTTAATATTTATTTATTGGCGCTCAAAATTTTAGGAAATGACATTGGCGGAAGACCTTTATTAATCCTTGGCGTGTTACTTATTTTCATTGGAATTCAGTTTTTTACCACAGGAATTATTGTAGACATGCTCATGAAAACCTACTACGAATCTCAAGAAAAAAGACCTTTTAACATCAGAAATATCACAACATTTGGAGAAAGTAAATCTTAAAAAACTACTCATCAACTTTGCTAAAATTTTCATTAGCATTGCTTTGTTGTATTTCGTTTTTCAGAAAATTCCTTTTCGGGAAGTCACTGTTTTATGGGCAAAAACGAATGTTTTTTATCTCGTGATGGCTGCTATTCTCTTTTTGGCATCTCAAATTATTTCTACCAAAAGACTTGAACTCTATTTTGAAGCCAATGATTTCCATTTGAGCTTCAGAAGCAATTTAGAACTCTATTTTTTGGGAATGTTCTATAATTTTTTCATTCCAGGTGGAATTGGTGGAGACGCATACAAAGTCTATCTTTTGAATAAAAATTTTGGTTGGAGTGCCAAAAAAATTACCTCATCGCTTTTTAATGACCGATTAAGCGGACTTTTGGCGATTTGCGTATTGATTTTAGTATTTTCGTTCAATTTGCTGGAAGCCAAATTCTTCCCCATCTTATTTGTGCTTTTAGTGGTGGGATTTTTCTTTACTTATTTTTTGACTAAAAAGCTTTTTTCTACTTATACACAAGTTTTTTTCAAAGCTTTCTCCTACTCATTATTAGTCCAAATTTTACAAGTCATCAGTTTTATATTTTTATTAAAAAGTTTAGACGTTACCAACAATTTCACTATTTACGCAGTAGTATTTTTGGCAAGTTCGGTGCTCAGTTTAATTTCTTTTGCAGGAATTGGAGTGAGAGAAATGCTCTTTTTACAAGCGTCTAAATGGTTCAGTTTTCAGCCAGAGATTTCGGTTTCAGCGTCTTTACTTTTCACAATGATTACTGCATTTTTTTCACTTTTTGGAGTGATATTTCAAATAAGAAAGTTAAATTTGAAACTTACTGAAACGCCATGAATTTTATAAAAAATAATTTAGCCAATGCTTTCACTCTCGGGAATTTATTTTCTGGAAGCATCGGTGTTATCAATTTAGTAGACGGAAATTATAAAGTTGCCGCAATTTGCATCATTATTTCTTTGGTTTTAGACTTTTTAGACGGATTTGTTGCGAGAGCGCTCAAAGCCAATTCTAATCTCGGCGCACAATTAGATTCTCTAGCAGACATGGTAAGTTTCGGACTTTTGCCTGGCGTAACGATGTTTAAATCATTGGAAGGCTTCGGTAATCAATTTATGGATTTCGAACTGCCATTTCAGTTGAAATATTTAGGACTTTTCGTGGCTTTATTTTCATGTCTCAGATTGGCTATTTTTAATTTAGATGAAGAGCAAAGCTATTATTTCAAAGGACTCAACACCCCAAGTAATACCGTTTTACTTTTCGGAATGTATTACGCTTTTCAAGAAACGGGAATGTTCTGGCGAACATTTGAAAATCCTGTATTTTTAGTAGGACTCATTGCAGCAAGTTGCTGGCTACTTATCAGTCCCATTAAAATGATTGCGCTTAAATTTAAATCGATGAAACTGAAAGATAATTACCCAAAACTTATCTTACTTTTGGGCGGAATTCTACTGATTTCTATTTTAGGATTGGCTGGAATCCCGATGGTTATCGTTTTTTATATAATCGTTTCCCTAATTTTTCAAAAACAAATGTAAAGACAAGTCGCGACTTGTCCCTACCAAAATAAATTTTATGAATCTAAAACTCCATAAACCACTCTGTATCTTTGATTTAGAAACAACTGGAATCAATATTTCTAAAGACAGAATTGTAGAAATCTGCATTCTGAAAGTTTTTCCAGATGCTTCTAGAGAAAGTAAAACTTGGTATGTAAATCCAGAAATGCCAATTCCTGCAGAAGCTACTGCAGTTCACGGAATTTCTGATGAAGACGTAAAAGATTCTCCTACTTTTAAAGAATTGGCTCCGAAAATCATTGACATGATTAAGGATTCTGATTTAGGAGGTTTTAATTCGAATAGATTTGATATTCCACTTTTAGCAGAGGAATTGTTGAGAGCTGGTTATGATTTTGATTTATCTAAACACAGACCAATTGATGCTCAAACCATTTTCCACAAAATGGAACCTAGAAATCTAAGCGCAGCTTATCAATTTTACTGCGGGAAATCTCTAGAAAATGCCCATTCTGCGGAAGCAGATACTTTGGCAACCTTCGAAGTTCTGGATGCTCAAATCGAAAAATATGCAGATTTACCGAATGATATTGCTGCTTTAAGCGAATTTTCATTCCATAATAAATTTGCAGATTTGGCAGGATTTATCGCTTTCGATGATAAAAATGAAGAAATTTTCACTTTCGGAAAATACAAAGGTCAAAAAGTGAAAGATGTTTTCACGAAAGACGTTGGTTATTTCGGTTGGATTCAAAATGCTGATTTCCCACTTTACACTAAAAAGGTTTTGACTAAGATTCAGTTGAGAAGTAAGTTTTAAAAACAAATTACATCATCATGAAAAAATATTTTACTTATGATATTCTTTCTTCATTAGGATGGGTTTTCTTCGGAATTGTTCTTGGAAGAAAATATTATCTTGAAAAAGAATTTGCCATCTTCATAATAATGATTACTGTATCAATTTTACATTTAATAAAATTAATTAAAGTTTTAAAAACCATAAAATAAACGCCAAACATCCAACAAAAAATGAAAATCATTTGCATAGGAAGAAATTACGCAGAACACGCGAAAGAATTAGGAAATGAAATTCCAGAAAATCCAGTTATTTTCATGAAACCTGACACTGCTGTATTGAAAAAAGGCAGTGATTTTTACATTCCAGAATTTTCTGATGATGTGCATTATGAATTAGAAGTGGTGCTAAAAATTTCTAAAGGCGGAAAATATATCCAAAAAGAAAATGCACCTAAACATTATGACGAAATTGCGCTTGGAATAGATTTTACCGCTAGAGATTTACAGTCTCAACTCAAAGGAAAAGGTTTGCCTTGGGAACTGGCAAAAGGTTTTGACGGAAGCGCTGTAGTTTCTGATTTTTTCCCAAAAGAGAATTTTGATTTGAGTAATTTGAAATTTCAACTTCAAAAAAATAAAGAAATTGTGCAAGATGGCAACACCAATCTGATGATGTTTTCGCCAGATGATATTATTGCTTTTGTTTCTCAGTACTTCACTTTAAGAGTGGGAGATTTAATTTTCACAGGGACGCCAAAAGGTGTAGGAAAGGTATCAGAGAACGATGAACTAGAAATGTTTTTAGAAGGCGAAAAGGTTTATAGTCTGCGCATACAATAAATCATGCCGAAAAGCTTTTATTTCCCGCTAAAAAATTGTAAATTAGTACTGTTATTAAAACACACGCCATGAAAAATATTATTTTACCCATCGATTTTTCTGACACTACAGATACTCTTGTAGAAGGCGCTGTAGATTTTGCAAAAGAAATAGCCGGAAAAATCTTTTTAATACACGTAGCTCCTGCAGATATAGGTTTTGCCATAGGAGATATGGGATTTCAATATTTCCCAGAGATAGAAAAATCTGAAATTTCTGAAGAACTCGCCGAGTTGAATGAAATTGAAAAAAGAATAGAAGCAAAAGGTGTAGCTTGTGAACATTTGCTTAAACAAGGCATCGCTGCTGAAATTATTTTAGATTATGCTAAAGACAAAAAAGCCAACTACATCGTCATGGGAAGTCATGGAAGAAGCGGCATTTATGATGTTTTCGTAGGAAGTCTTACCAAAGATATCACAAAAAAATCACCTATTCCTGTTTTGGTTGTTCCTTGTCACAATTAATTTTAACAAATAGAATAAAAAAATCCCGAAATTTTACAATTTCGGGATTTTATATTGTTAAGAAATCTGATTAATCTTCTTTAGTGTGTAATTCTGGATTGTAGTATGGGAATTTACCTTCTGTAGGTGAATAATATTCTTTATCTTTATTATTTCCTAATGTAGTTACTAAAACATAACACCAATAGCAAAATAAAGTACTAGCTACAATAAATAGAATCCAGTTCAATACGTTTCCTGCGAAATCATAAAATCCGAAAGACCAATTGAACAAATCACTTAAGAATAACCAAAAAGACGTCATTTTTTTCTTATTTTAAATTAACTTTGCACAAAATTAATAAAAATGTTCAGATTACTATCAAAAGAAAGCAATATTTTTTCGATTCCTGTCTATATATTTTTTTTATTTCTTTTGATAATATCATTTAATATATTGGATTTCAAAACGTTAGGTGTTTTTTCTAGCATTATTACGTTTTGCGGATTTGCTTTAGGATATTTTCTTTTTAACGCTATTGGTCTGAATTACAATACTCATCTGCCTCTTTTTCTGTATACTTTTTTTGTATTTGCATTATATCCGGGAAGTTTAGACATAGGAATTGCGATGTCGCTATTTACAAATTCTTTTGTAATGGTTTTATTGACCAGCAATCAAGATGAAGTAAGGAAAAATTCATACCTGATCATTGGAGCAATTTTGGCGGTGAATTTCTTGTTTTTGCCTACAACTTGGCCTATGTTTATTTTCGTGTTGATTCACCTTATTTCTACTTCAGATCATATTTCGCTGAATATTTTCAGATTATTTTTTGGGAATGCATTGGTTTTTGGAACTTATTTTGGTGTGATGTATCTTATTGGTTATCATGATTTTGACAAAAGTTATATTCCTTATGTAGAAAACTCACTCATGCAAGATTACTATCCATTATACTTTCTTTTACCCGTTGCTTTATACGTTTTGTATGCTGTAATGGACCATTTTGCCAATTTTAATAAAAAAAGTCCTTCGAGTAAATTTAAGTATACGTTTATGCTTTTATTTTTCTTGGCACAATTAGTGACTGTTTTTCTTTACATGGGCAAAAACTATGAATATTTACTTTTATTGGTTTTACCGAATGTGATTATCCTTTCTAGAGCCTTGAGATTTTTGAAAAAATATTGGATGAAAGAATTCGGGTTATGGATAATTATTTTCACTTTATTACTTTTTAAACTTAGCACTTATGTAAACATAGGTGAATTGATATAGATATGATTCAAATAGATGATAAATTAATTTCTGAAGATATTTTTTCTGAAGAATTTGTATGTAACCTCAGCAAATGCAAAGGAATCTGCTGTGTAGAAGGAGATGCGGGAGCTCCGCTTGACAAAAATGAGACTCAAATTTTGGAAAGAATTTATCCAAAAATTAAAAGTTATCTTAGACCCGAAGGAATTGCTGCCATCGAGGAGCAAGGAACACATGTTACCGATATTGATGGAGATTTGGTAACGCCACTCGTAAATGGTGGAGAATGCGCTTATGTAATTTTTGATGAAAAAGGCATTACCAAATGTGGAATCGAAAAAGCATACGAAGACGGAGTTGTAGATTGGCAAAAACCCATTTCTTGTCACCTTTATCCGATTAGAGTAACAGAATACAGAAATTTTTCTGCAATCAATTATCATGAATGGGACGTTTGTAGCGACGCTTGTACCTTAGGAAAAGAATTGCAAGTTCCTGTTTATAAATTCTTGAAAACGCCACTGATTAGAAAGTACGGCGAAGATTTTTACAAAACCCTTTGCGAAGCTGCAGAAGAATGGGAACGCGAATTTAATTCTTAACAACACACAAAAATAAAAGTCCGAGAATTTTCATTCTCGGACTCTACATTTTATAAAAAAATCAAGTTTTATTTGAAGTCTTCTGCTGACACTTCTTTATTAACGATAACTTGATTATTGGTCATTTCCATATTTTGTCCCATCATGGCTAATTTCAAGTTTTTAGGAAACTTAATTCCGTCTACTTCCATGTAATCTAGAATAACCATATCTCCTTTGTCAGAAGTGCTTTTCACCAATAAATTAGTTTTGGTATCAAAATATAATTTTTTACCAGCACCAGCTAAAAGATATAATTCTTTACCTTCTTCCGTTACTTTTTCTACTGTTTTGAAATCTGCCGCATTGTAAGAAAGCACTTCGAATAGTCTTTTTTTCTTTGCTTCTTCAATTGCAGGAGTTGGTAAATCCATTCTCTGACCAGCTTGCATCATATACCCTTTTTCGCCGTCAAAAACTTGAACCATTTCTTGTCCCATAATTTTTTGAACCGCTTTAGATTTATTCGGTGCCATTTCTAAAGTAGTCGCTTCCATTTCCATCCCCATTACTTTAATTGTAGAAAGTGTTTTCACGGTTTTTACTGCTTCTAATTTAGATTTTCCACCCAAAGCTGCGGCGTAATTATCAATCACTTGTTGAGCCGTTACATTCGCAGAAACTGCTGCTTTTGGAGCATCCGTTTTCGGAGTTTCTACTTCTGGCATTAAAGTAAATACCATTCTGTTTTTCTCGGTTAAATACTTTTTACCAACGGCCTGTAAATCTTTTACTGTAAGCGCTTTTACTTTAGTTAAATAATTAAGAACGCTGTATTTATCGCCACCTTGAGTTTGGTAGCTCGTGATGTTTTGTAGCCAATAATTATTGTCTTTCATATTGGTTACATCATCATTCGCTTCGCCTTCTTTAAATTTATCTAAATCTTTTTGTTCTGGCCCGTTGTCAATCATTTTTTGAAGTTCGGTCAAAGCAATTTTGGTTAATTTTTCTGCATTTTCTGGTCCACAAGGGAAATTAATACTGAAATTGTAGCTTCCATAAGGAACTTTGTTTAAACTTCCTCTTGCTCCACCTCCATAAATTCCGCCTTCATCTTCACGAAGTTTTTCGATGATTTTAATCGTTGCAACTTCACCTAAAGCTCTCATGGCAAGGTCTTCTTGCTCATTATATTTGGTTTCCCCACTGAATCTAATCATCACCATACTTTTAGGATCTTTTCCTTTTTTAATCACTTTTTCTGTAGAAGTGAAAAGAGGTCTGTATCCTAAATCTTTATACGTTTCTGATTTTTTGGTAGAAGGTAAACTTGCTAAATATTGTTCAGAAAGTTGTTTGATTTGGTTTTCGTCTACATTTCCTACAAAATAGAAATGGAAGTTTCCTGCATTAGCAACTGATTTTTTGTAAATATCGTACGCTAATTTATAGCTGGTTTTTTCCCAAGCTTTAGCATCTGGTAAAATTCCGAAGAATCTAGGATTTTTTTGGTTCAAATATTTCTGAACTTCGCTTTGGAAATACGTTTGAGGATTTGCCAAAAGGTTATCTAAAAATCCTTGTTGTTTCGCTTTATAAGAATTGTAGCTTGCTTCGTCATAATTTAGGTTGGTAAAATAACCATAAATCATTTGGAAAAGCGTTTCAAAATCTTTTTTAGTAGAATTTCCGTTAAATCCTGTAGAAATTCCTCCTACATAAGGCATTACAGAAACTTGTTTCCCAGAAAGAAATTTGGTAATATCATTTTTAGAATATTTATTGAACCCTGATTCTGCAAGCGCTGGAAAAGCCCATTGTGTTTTTTCGATGTCTTCATTAGAAATTAATGAACTTCCACCTAAGCTAATCGCTGAGAAAACAATTTCGTCTTCCTTGAAATCTGTTTTTTTGTAAGTTACTTTTGCGCCATTGCTTAATGTGAAAGTAGTGGTTCCCAACTTAGCATCTGCTTCGGTTTTTACAATTTTACCATTTGATTTAAAAGGCTCTACCAAAGTTTTAATGGCAGCTTTGTCTTCGTAAGGTTTTAACTGTGCATTCTTCACATCATCTACAGTTGCCAATAGCTGTGCATCTGTAGGAAGTACTGCATTTTCTTTTTTAGGACCAGTTACCACAATCACTCTGCTATCATCTTTGATGTAATTTTTCAGAATGTTATTCACTTGGTCTAAAGTCACACTTGGCAAATATTGTTTGTGCAATTCATATTCCCACTCAATTCCAGGAATTGGCTCTTGGTTAAGGAAATTTCTTACATATTCCATTACCAATCTTGCACTTTCTGTTTTATCTCTATTGTTATAAGATTTTTCTAGATTAGAAAGGGTTTCAGATTTTGCTCTGTCTAATTCATTTTGAGAAAAACCAAATCTTTTTGCTCTTTCTACTTCTTCTAGCAGCACTTTAAGCGCATTTTTTTGTTCGCCTTCTTTGGTCATCGCATACGCTTGAAAAGCATCTTTGGTTCTCAATAAATTGCTGTGAGAAACATATCCGAAAATAAAAGGTGGCTTCTCTGAATTGGTTAATTCTTGCAAACGGTTATTCACAATGGTAGCAGCCAATTGCTCTACCATGCTTTTTTGATAATCATTTACGGTAACATCTGCTTTTGCAGGGCCATCATCTTTGATATAAAATTGCGCCGAAGAGGAAGTTGCATCTGCATCTGTAGCGATAGAAATCAAAGTTTCTTTATGATTTGGCATCTCATAATCTACTCTTTTTCTAGCATTTGCAGGATTTTGATATTTGCTAAAATTGGCTTTAATTTTTTGCTCCATTTCATCTACATTAACATCTCCTACTACTACCAAAGCCATTAAATCTGGTCTGTACCAATCTTTGTGAAATCTTCTCAACGCATCTGGTTTGAAATTTTGTAGAATTTCTTTTTTACCAATTGGTAATCGGTCTACATATCTAGAATTGTAAGCTAATTTAGGAAGATATTGGTCTAGCATTCTTTTGTCTGCTCCTAATCCTAAACGCAATTCTTCTAAAACTACGCCTCTTTCTTTTTCTATTTCTTTATCGGTAAGTAATGCGTTAAAAGCCCAATCTTCCATTACTTTAAGCCCTGAATCTAGGTTTTCAGGCTTGTCAAGAGGAACGGGTAACATATAAACGGTTTCGTCAAAACTGGTATACGCATTAAGGTGTTGCCCGAATTTAATCCCGATAGATTGTAGAAAATCTACCAATTTATTCTCTGGGAAATTTTTAGTCCCGTTGAAATTCATGTGCTCCATAAAGTGAGCAAGACCTCTCTGATCTTCGTCTTCATTGATAGAGCCCGCATTAATCGCTAAACGGAATTCTACTTTTTTTTCTGGTTTTACGTTTTTCTTAATGTAATACTTCATCCCGTTAGAAAGTGTGCCCGTTCTGACGCTAGGATCAAGAGGAATGTTCTGAGCAAATGCATTGGCAATCAAAAAGAAAGACAACACAAAAGAAAGAAATTGTTTTCTCATGGTTTTAATTTTGATTAATAATAATTTAATTCGATAAAAATAAAAAGAAAAACCTTATCTAGAAAAGAAAAATCAGTTAAATCTGTGTTAAAAAAAATCCGTCTCGAAATTCGAGACGGATTTATATTTCTAAGAAATTTCTAGAAAATTACTTTTGTAATTCTGCTAAAAATTCTTCGTGTGTAATTTTAGTTTCTTTTTTGCTTGCTTTTTCTAGGATTACATCTTTTAGTTTACCCATTGCAACTTCTTGAGAAATTTGTCTTACTTGCTCTTCTTGTTTTAGCATTTCTACAGCATATTTCTGTACTTCTTCTTGTGGAAGATTGTGGATTCCGTACATTGCTAATTGGTTGTTTACTAAAACTTCAGCTTGAGCTAAAACATCTGCATAATCAACTTTTACATCATAATCTTGGAATAATTTTCCTTCGATGATTTGATTTTTGATGATAGATTTTTCTGCTTCTAGAATTTCTTTAGCTTGTTCTTCTGAAGTGATGTTTGGATTAGAGAATAGTAACCATTTTACTAAGAATGCTTCTGGCAACTGAACTTCAGTTTTTTCTGAAACGTTTTCTAATACTTTATTCACAAAGTGAATATCAGCATTTTGTTGGAAATATTCGTCTAATTCAGTTTTTACTCTTGCTTTTAATTCTTCTTCAGAATTGATGTTTCCTTCACCATACACTTTATCAAATAATTCTTGATCTAGTGGTGCTAAGTTTAATTTATAGATTTCTGTAACCGTAGCTTCTAAATCTTCATGATGAATGTGACCTAGTTCATGCTCGTTGTAATTTAAATCTTTAGCCAAAGTTTCGTTTTCCGTTAACTGAGTTTTAGTTAACTTCACTACATCACCTACTTTGTGAGATTTTACCAAACCGAAAGCTTCTTTTTGCTCAGCAGAAACTACTACATTTTTCGGTGGATGATTGTGCTCTCCTTCTGCATCAGCTTCTACTACTTGTGCGATAGAAAGTGCTACATAAGAATCTTTAGTCGCTTTATCTTGAGCATCTTTATCAGCAAATCTTTTTTGCATGTTTTCGATGCTTTGGTTGATTTCTTTATCAGTAGCTTCTACTTTGTAGTGAGGAGCTTCGTAAGAAGATAAATCAATAGTAAAATCTGGCTCAAAACCAACTTCGAAACCTACAGAAACTTCTTCTGCATTGTAATCTAGTTCGTTCATAGGAACTGGAACTGGCTGACCAACTAATCTTAAATTGTTTTCGTTTACATAGTTGTTTAACGCTTCAGAAATTTGTTTGTTAATTTCTTCAAAAGCAATACCCGCTTCAAATTGTTTTCTCACCATGCTCAATGGAACTTTTCCTTTTCTAAAACCAGGAACAGTAGCATTTTTAGCATAATTGATCAGTTGTTTTTCAACTTTATCTTTGTAATCAGATTTATTTAAAGTTACTGTAAGCAAAGCACTTACTTCGTCATGATTGGTTCTTGTAACATTCATCTTGTTAAAAATTTTGAGTTGCAAAAATAGTGTTTTTTTATGAAAACAGAAAGCATTTTTTATAGGTAAATTTTCCTTATAAAAAGTCCATTCGCTTTACCGAGAATTTTATCATCTCAAGAAAGTAATTTTCTTGGATTTCTAGAAATTCATCATCAGTTTCACACTGAAATTTCTGCCCATATTGTAAACACCTATTCTGCCTGTTGCTGAGTTTTCTGGAGCATATTTTAATCTGCTCAAATGGTTCTGATACGCTACATCTGTTAAGTTTTCTCCGCTGATGAAAACATTGAAAAAGTCTTTTTTGCCAAATGCTTTAATGTCTGCACCAATTCCTACACTCAAAAGTGTGTACGCAGGAGTAGCAGTTTCGGTATCAAAAGCGCTGTAAATATTATTTTGTTTGAAATAATGGTCTACCGAAAATTTAGCATAAAAATCAGAAAAAGTATTATTCACTTTTTCGAAATTGGTTTTAATTTCTCCACGATATTTTGGCGCTGGAATAAATGGCAAGAACTTTTCGTTTTCTGGACGATTGTTCTGCGTAGCTCTTACATAAGAAAATGAATTTTCTACATGCAACCAATCAAATGGATGCGGATGAAAATCTAAGAAAATCTCTCCACCGAAAAGCTGCGCGTTTCCTTGAGTAAATCTAAATGCAGAAACTGGATCACTTGGGTCAATAATTACATCATTTCCGTTGGCATCTTGCATTTTTTCAGTATAAATATAATTAGAAATGAAGTTGACAAACGGCGTAAATTCAAAACTAATATGGTCTGAATTTAAGAAATAAGCCGCATCAATCTGGTGACTGATTTCAGATTTTAAGTTAATATCACCAATTTCGTATCTGAAAGTTCCTTCGTGAATTCCGTTAGAAGAAAGTTCTGCAATATTCGGCGCTCTGAAACCTCTAGAAAGATTTAATTTAATGGTAGATTGCTTGTCTAATTGATAAGACAAACCTAAACTTCCAGAAATTCCGCTGTAATTTTTATTAAATTTCGCAAATTTCACATCGGTATCTTCCAGCATTTCTTTTGCATCTACATTTCTATTGTCAAATCTCAATCCTCCTGCTAAAGTCAGATTTTTGTTAAAAGTTTTTTGTGTGAAAACAAATGCTCCTGCATCGAAAAATTGATAATCAGGAATAAGCGCTTCTTCTCCTTTATTGGTGTTCGATTGTTGCATCCCTCCAATTCCGAAAGAAGTTTCCCAATTATTGGTTTCTTTCACGTTATATCTTACGTTATAGTTGAAGGTATTTAAATCAAAGAATAATTCTTTTTCATCAGGATTAGTTGCGTCTGCAAATTCTTTTCTTTTATTATTTTGAAAAGCAAAATCAGCATTGATAGTTCCGTTTTTCAATAAAAAATAATTATTTGAAGTTAATCTCAAGTGATTGATTTCTTGATGCGGAAATCCTACTTTATAACCTTTGTAATCTTCGTCAGTTGCGGTAACATCTTCACCATTGCTATTGATGAACGTGAATTTTCCATCAGCATCTCTTTCTCCTTCTACAATATTCAAAGTGGTATTATAAGAACTTACGTTGAAATAAGAATGTCCCCAGTTTTTATTGATTCCTAACATTAAGTTGCCGTCAAATTCTTTGAAACCAGAGTTCAGTACTTTTCCGTCATACTTGTTTTCATAATTTCCCGCCAATTTGTTGGTGAGTCTTCCTTCCCAAACGAAGCCGTTTTTGTTTCCTTTATTCGAAAAAGAAGTCGCAATAAAGTTGTTATTCGTTTGATAATTGGTAATCAATTGATTTTCGATTTTACCAATTGCAGCCACTTTTGGAGAAATAAAATTCAGTACGCCCGCAATTCCGTCTGAACCGTACATTAAACTTCCTGGCCCTTTTACAATTTCTACTTTCCCCACCGAAAATTCATCGATTTCTATTCCGTGTTCGCCACCCCATTGTTGACCTTCTTGCTTGATTCCATCTACCAAAGTGATAACTCTATTGTAACCTAAACCTCTGATTACAGGTTTAGAAATAGCCGCTCCAGAAGTAATTTGGTTCACTCCCGGAATATTTTTCAATCCATCAATTAGGTTGGTAGAGGCGTTTTGGTTAATGATATTTTTATCTACAGATTTAATGACTACTGGAATCTTTTTCAGTTCCGAAGCTCTGGATACTGCCGTTACCACCACCTCATCTATTTCTTTGGCAGATTTTTGAAGAGTAAAATCAGAAACCGCATCTTGATTCACTTCTATGGAAACCAACAATGAAGTATAGTTATCACTTGTAATTTCTACGAAATATTTTCCAGATTTTAAGTTTTGGAAAGTGTAATTACCATTTTGGTCTGAAACGGTACTGGTTTTAAGGTCTACCAGATAAACAGAAGCATTTTTTACAGGCTCTTGAGTATCAAAATCAGTGATTTTTCCACTTAATTTATATTGAGCCATCACCAATTGTGTTGCAAAAAGCATTGCAACAAAAAAATATATTTTTTTGATTAACATTTAGATTAATTTTTGTTAAAATTGAAATAATAAAGGAATTTGCGAACTTCTAAAAATAGCATCGCAAGTCATAAAAAATTCTAAATGAAAACTGGTGGCGCCCGTAATGAGAAGAATACTACTTTTTCTGTAGGTACAGTAAAGTGATATTGGAAATTTTTAAGCGTAAATTTTTTAGAAATAATGAACAGAAAATTTGCATCGGCATCTAAAATTCCTATCCCAGCATTAAAAAAGTGTGAAGAGAAACAATCATCTACTCCACCAAAATTTACAATTTTTTCAGAAACGGGTTTCTTGCTAAAAGACAGTAAATCTTCTTTGAAATTATTGGTATGCGTATGGAAAAAGCCCGAAAATACTACAGCAAACAGATATACACTTGCAAAAAGTGACGCCAGAAATTTTCTGTTTGAATGTAATTTTTTGTTCATTTCTACAAAAATAGCAATATTTTATTAATAGCCAAAAAATCAAATATGACCAAAAACATGGTATCCCGTTTTGTATTATTTTGTAAATTTGCATGTCAAATTAAAATACTATGGGTAACGCAAGTTTGAAAAAAATCGCGGTGCTTACTTCGGGTGGAGATGCACCGGGAATGAATGCAGCAATTAGAGCAGTGGTAAGAACTGCTAACTACCATAAAATAGAATGTGTAGGAGTAAGAGGAGGCTACACTGGTCTTATAGAAGGTAACTTTACCAAAATGGGACCTCGTTCTGTAAGCAATATTATCAATTTAGGAGGAACTATCCTTCGTTCGGCTCGTTCTAAAGAATTCAGAACCGAGGAAGGTAGACAAAAAGCTTTCGAACAATGCCAGAAAAACGGTATTGACGCTTTAGTATGTATTGGTGGAGACGGTACATTTACAGGAGCTAAAATTTTCGCAGAAGAATTTGGCGTAAAAGTAATTGGTGTCCCAGGAACCATTGACAATGATATCTTCGGTACAGACTTTACCATCGGTTATGATACTGCACTGAATACTGCAATGGAAGCCATTGACAAAATTAGAGATACTGCTACTTCTCACAATAGAGTATTTTTCATCGAAGTAATGGGAAGAGATGCTGGTTTTATCGCTTTGAACAGCGGTATTGCTTCTGGAGCATTAGACATTCTTATTCCTGAGAAAAAAGACAGTTTAGAAGATTTGTTCGAAACTTTCGAAAAAGCACAAAAAAGAGGAAAAACTTCTAGTATTGTTATTGTAGCTGAAGGTGAGAGATTAGCTTCTACTTATGAATTAGCCGAACAAACTAAACAAAGATTCCCAGATTATGATATTAGAGTTTCCATTCTAGGACACATCCAAAGAGGTGGTGCGCCAAGTTGTGCAGACAGAGTTTTGGCAAGTAGAATGGGATATGGAGCTGTAGTAGGACTTATGAAAGGATTAACGAATGTAATGGCAGGAATTAGATCAAACGATTTAGTTTTTACGCCAATAGAAGATGCGATCAGAAAGCATAATGAAATTAATCAAGATTTACTCCAGATTGCAGAAATCTTGGCAATGTAAATTAATTTAAACAACTAAAAACAAAAAATATGTCAACAATTAAAGTAGGAATCAACGGATTCGGTAGAATTGGAAGTCTAGTTTTCAATGCAATGTTAGAAAGAGATAACATTGAAATCGTAGGGATTAATGACCTTATCAACGCAGAATACATGGCTTACATGATGAAGTATGATTCTGTTCACGGCAAATTTAATGGAGAAGTAAGAGTAGAAGGAAATAACTTAGTAGTAAACGGAAAAACAATCAGAATCACTTCTGAAAGAGACCCTAATAATTTAAAATGGAACGAAGTAGGTGCAGATTATATCGTAGAATCTACAGGACTTTTCTTAGATAAAGGTACAGCTTCTGCTCACATTAATGCAGGTGCTAAAAAAGTAGTTCTTTCTGCTCCATCTAAAGATGATACTCCAATGTTTGTAATGGGAGTAAACCACAAAGAATTACCTGCTGATTTACAAATTTTCTCTAACGCTTCTTGTACTACTAACTGTCTTGCTCCTTTAGCAAAAGTAGTTCACGAAAACTTCGGTATCGTAGAAGGTCTTATGACAACTGTTCACGCTACTACAGCTACTCAAAGAACTGTAGATGGCCCATCTATGAAAGACTGGAGAGGTGGTAGAAGTGCATTATTAAACATTATCCCTTCTTCTACTGGTGCTGCTAAAGCTGTAGGTAAAGTAATTCCTTCATTAAACGGAAAATTAACAGGAATGTCTTTCAGAGTACCAACTGCTGACGTTTCTGTAGTAGATTTAACAGTAAGATTAGAAAAAGCTACTTCTTACGAAGAAATTTGCGCTGCTATGAAAGCTGCTTCTGAAGGTGAATTAAAAGGAATCTTAGGTTACACTGAAGATTTAGTAGTTTCTCAAGATTTCGTAGGAGATAAGAGAACTTCTATCTTTGATAAAGATGCTGGTATCATGTTATCACCAAACTTCGTAAAATTAGTTTCTTGGTATGATAACGAAACTGGTTACTCTAACAAGTTAACAGATTTATTATTACACTCTGCTTCTTTATAATTAGCAAGAAATAATATCAAACATAAAAACCTTCGGAAACATTCTGAAGGTTTTTTTTATGTCAATATTTTCAAGATTGGAAAAACCATGTACCCATTTTCAAAAATAGAAAAGCCATTCTTTCGAGTGGCTTTTTATTTGATTTTATATTGTAATCTTATTTGATAATTACTTTTGAAACAGACATTCCTTGATCTGATTTCAGCATCAGTAAATAATTACCACTTTGTAAATTGCTCACAGAAATGGTATCATCTCCAGAATTGGCAGAAACTTTTTGAGTTTTAAGCATTTTACCACTTAAATCATAAAGATAAAGATTACCACCTTTAGCATTAGAATATCTTACTTGAATTACTCCATTTGTAGCAGGATTTTGTAACACTTCTAATTTTTGAGACTGAGAAGGTTTTACCATATCATTAGTAGACAAAGCAGTTGCATTTCCAAAAATTCTGAATTCACCAGGATTTAGTGTTACTGGACTTGTAGTATTGGTTACATTAAGGGTAGAATTATCCATTAAATTATACCAAGTTCCTGTGTAAGGGAAATATGGCGTAATATTCTGAGAAGAAAGCGTGAAGTTCGCCAATACCACTACATTTTTAAGCGATGTAGAAGGAAGTGCATCATTCCAAATATAGATTCTAGGCATTAAATCACCAGAATTGATAGTATATGTTTTGGTATTGAAAACTTCATTATTCACTCTTAAATTGATAATTTTCGCCCAAGCATCATAAACAGATTTTCTTTGTGTATCATTATAATAATTGAGTGTAGATGAAAAAGCACTTGGCTTAGGATCTGTTCTACAACCATTATTTATCGTTCCATTTGTACATCTATTGATACTTAAATCAAATCCTAGTTCACCAAACTGCCAAATCATTTTAGGCCCCGGAATCGTAAATAAAGTTGCCGCAAAAGCTTTTTGTCTTTCTAAAGCAGTTGCTAAAGTTTTAACATTATAAGTTCCATTGCTCGCTCCAGAATTAAGATTTCTATACATTAATCTTTCTTCATCATGGCTTTCTCCATAGGTTTTATTTCTTCTTTCTGCAAAACCATGACTTTCATAGTCTGCTCTACCAATATTACTTCCAGAAGTAAATCCCATAGTATTTTGATTATAAGCATAGTTCAAAATATCCCACATCATTACTCCTTTCCCTTCTGCTATTCTGTAATTCGCCCATTGCTGTTCTTCTGCATCCGTTCCTAAATGTTCAAAAATAACATAAGAACTTGGATCAAAACTCCATTGTTTATCTGCATATAATTTTAAGACATCTACTCTATCTTGTTGATAATTTCCAGTACAAGTTTCATCAGAAGAAGTACAGTTTTGAGTAAATCCTTTTGTTAAATCCCATCTAAAACCATCAATCTTGTACTCTGTAATCCATTGCTCTAAAACTCTTTCTACATAATAACGAGTAGCAGTAGAAGAATGATTCATATCTTCATTTACATTATACGTATGTTTTGCAACAGTATTAAAATAAGGATTAGAAGAGTTAGGTGTTCCATAACCATCACCATCTGAATCATTATTCCACAATCTTACCAATGGATTTCTTTGTGTAGCATGATTAAGGGCTATATCTAGAATTACCGCAATTCCATTTTGGTGACATTTGTCTATAAATTCTTTAAATTTATCAGAAGTTCCATACGCTTTATCTAAAGCAAAGTGAAATGACGGGTTGTATCCCCAAGAATTATTTCCTTCAAACTCCATTACTGGCATTAATTCTACTGCATTTATTTTCAAAGATTTTAAATATGGAATTTTATCAATCATTGATTGCCAGTTTTGTTCTACTGTAAAATCTCTTACTAAAAGTTCATAAACAATAAGGTTATCTTTAGCTGGCTTAGTAAAATTAGGAACTTGCCAATTATAAGTAGGCATTCCTGTTTGCACTACAGAAACATCAAACTGTTGACCAGCAGGATATGCTGGCAAATTAGGATAATCTGCAGCTTCTATCCAAGTGTCATCATCAGGAGAAAGCACTAATCTAGAGAAAGGATCTGCTACCTTTTTACCATCATTCGTTCTGTATTGGAAGGTATAAATTTGCTGTGGAGTTAATCCAGTAATCTCTATCCAATATAAATCTGGATTGGTGGTATCTCTTTTCATAAGATACGCATTATTTACCGTCCAATTATTAAAACTACCGATTACATGTACATAACTTTTTCCAGGAGCATAAATTGCCAATCCAATTTTTGTAGCATCATTAGCATCATAATTGATACCTTGTCTTATCCAAGAAGGAATTGCTGCTGTTTGAACTGTTGGTGTAGTAACCACTGTAAAGGATTTAGTTTGCACTTCACTATTTATAGTACTAGTCCCTTCTAATTCTAATGCTGCATCCTGAGTTACCGTGTAAGAATAATTATAAGAAGTAGCACCTGTACTTGTAGAATTTACAACGTTACCATTTGCTTTCAGTTTAAAAGTAGCATTTTGTGAAGTCGTTGCACTTACTATTACACTGCTTCCAGAATTATAGAAGTTAGTACTTCCCGCAACCGGATTGGTTAAGCTCATCTGAAATTTCCCAACAGGCAGAACTATATCCTGTGATTTATAGTTACCAGTAAGTGTTTTTACTAAAAATCCTATTCTTGATAAAGGATTTGTTCTATTACCGTAAAATGATTTTACAGTATTCATAGTGTAAGTATATGTAGCAGCTGTAGAGCTCCCACCAGCATAAGTAAGTTTGTTAGTAGCACCTGAAGAACTCCATGTTCCATTAGTAGGGGAATTTGCATTCGTATTAGCAGAGTCAAATGACCATGCCCATAAATACAAATCATGTGAAGAAGCTACACCAAAAGAGTTTTCATTAATCGTAAAACTTACTGTAACAGATTCTGTCTCTTCAAAAGTAGGCGGATTAACAGAATAGCTTACATTAACTAAGGTCTGACTAAATGCAAAATACTGCATTAATAGTACTAATAATAAAGTAAATCTATGTTTCATTTTGTTCGTATTTCAAAAAGTAAAGATATATAAAAGAAATCTTTTTAAGAAGCATTTTTTTATGACTTTTGTAATTTTTCTAGAAAAAAAAAGTCATTTTTTTAACACAAATCTTAAAAAAAGGAATATTATTTTTTATTTCCCAATTCATTTCTGAAAATAAATTCTTCTGTTTTTCCTTTTAATTCTAGTTTTTTGAAGTAATAATTTCTAGATAATTTTCTTAAAAAATCTTTTTGGTCTACTAGATTCCAATAAAGATCTTCATGAATTCTTTGAGGCAATCTTCGGATATAGAATTCCGTTTTCCAAGTATCTTCATTGTGATAAAATTCTATCACGCCACAATGCTCAGGAATTTCTTCCAATGCAATCATTCCCATTGGCAATAGAAAACTAAAATGATTACAAACATAATCACCACAACCAATTTTGTCATGCTTCAGAAATTTTTCTCCGCTATTTTGATTTTGATAAAATTTTTTGAAATCATTTTTGAAATCGCTCTTCGATAACTTAATTTCAATTTCATGAGAAAAACCTTCCTGATTAATCACCAAAATATCAGCTTCCCAATCGGTATTGAAATGATTGGTCAAGACAATATCTTTTTCAAAATCGCAAAATTTTTGAATGTAGGCAAAAGTAAGTTCCTCTACTTTAATCATCGCAGAATTTTATGAAACCAATAAACTGCAACCGCGAATATCAGAATGGTCAATTCTTCCCAAAACCTGAAACGAGTGTTTGTCATTCTGAGCATAGCGAAGAATCTCAAAATCATTTACAATTTTGCCCAAATCTTGTGTCGCAATAAAGCTGCAAGAATGTCTATTCGCCAAGTCTATGATGTTAATGGCGCCAGTTCTCCCTGCTTCCATATAAGAAAACGGATCTTCGGTATTTCTGATGAGAACACGCATCCAATTGGGCGTTTCGTATACATTTTCTCCTAAAGAATAAGCCTGAGAAAGCAGTTCTGTCATCGAATATTCAGAGAAAATTTTATCAGTTCCGAAACCTTTTTGTAGAGTTTTCAAAAGCTCATCTTTGGTCATTTCCTCTTTTCTGCCTTTCATACCGCCCGTTTCTATGACTGTGAGGTATTCCGAACGAATTGAAACAGATTCTTCACTTCGTTCAGAATGACAATAATCTAAAAAATCTAACAAAGCAAAAGAAACACCGAAAAGAATTACTTTTTTATTTTCTTGACCTAATTTCTGTAACAATTCAAACAATTCTTGGTGATTATAGAGAAAATATCCGTTTTCTGGCTTTCCAGACTTTTTCATCAAAAAATCTACCATATAAATCAATGAAGAATACGGATTTTCTGAATAATTGGGCAATAATCCTAAGAAAATATAATCTTCTGGTTTCCCTATAAACTGCTCAAAACTCTTATAAATACTTTCTTCGTAAAGGTTAAAATCTGCAATATAATGTTTAGAACGCGTCTGAATCTGAGTCGTTCCCGAACTTTGAAAATAACTTAAAGGTTTGTCAGTCTGAGCATAAACCGAAGGTTTACGAACGAAGTTCACGAAGACTTTGTCTAATACCAAATGGTTTTTAAACATTTCGATTGGTAAAAACGGAATATCTTTTATTTCTTTAATTTCCGAAGGATTTTTACCTAAAAAATCTACAAATTTTCGGTAAACTTCTACATTTTCGTACTGATAGAGAAATGTTTCCAAACATGCCGCTTGGAAATCTGCTTCAGATTTTATATTGAAAATATTTTTAAACACAGAGATACAGAGATTTTATATGGAGTTCACAGAGTTATTATAAGGAAACATTTCCGTTCAATATTCTTCTGTAACCGTTTTTAAATAAGTTAGTATTAAAATTAATAAGTAATCCCAATCTACAACCGCTTAATTTTAAATAAGTTAAAACTTGAGCAAGATGCACATCGTTTAGTGCTTCACCGGATTTCACTTCTATTACAACGCTTTTTTCAACTAATAAGTCAATTCTATAGCCAATATCTAATTTCACTTCTTCGTAGATTAATGGCATTGGTTTTTGTTTTTCTACAAATAATCCAGCTTTTGAAATTTCATAAAATAAGCATTCTTCATAAGCACTTTCCAAAAGTCCAAGACCAAGATTTTTATGAATTTTTAGTCCCAAATCAAAAATAATTTTAGAAATTTCGTTTTCGTGCATACTATATTATTTTTTTAGCCACAGAGACATTGAGTTTTTCACAGCGCCCACAGAGAATTAATTTTGTGCTTTCTGTTATTTTCTGTGTCTCCGTATTTCTTTAAACCACGGACTTACAAAGTTTGCAAAAGCTTTTTATTCCTGTGTGCTCTGTGCATTCTCTGTGTCTCCGTGTTTCAATATTTTAAATTCCTCTCCATCAAAAACACCATACGTAAAATACGAAATCCAATCACCTAGATTTATGTATTTCGCTTCCTTTCCATCAACTTTCAAATCTATAATCATAGGCAAATGACGATGACCGTAAACGAAGTTATCTAAATTTTCAGACTTCAATTTTTCTTTAGAATAAATGATGAGAAATTCTTTGTCCTCGCCTAAAAACTTCATGTCTTCTACTCCACTAATCATCTTATTTTTGGTAGAAAAATAAATCGCAATTTTCATCGCAATATCAGGATGAAGCCACTTAAAAAACCATTGCGCAATAGGATTAGTAAAGAGTTTTTTCATTCTCTTATAACCTTTATCGCCTGGTCCAAGTCCGTCTCCATGCGCTAAAAGAAAGTTTTTCCCAGAAACTTCATAATATTGTTTTTCAAAAAAAACCGGAATGCCGATTTCCTCTTCCAAATAATCTTTCATCCATAAATCATGGTTACCTACGAAGAAATAAATGTCAATTCCACTATCTTTCAGTTCGGCTAATTTTCCTAGAATCCTCACGTAACCCTTCGGAACTACATATTTCCATTCGTGCCAAAAATCAAACAAATCGCCCATCAAAAACAGAACTTGCGCATCTTGTTTTATTTCGTCTAACCATGCTAAAAATTTAGCTTCTCTTGGCTTACTCAACTCTGGAGTTGGCGCACCAAAATGCTGATCAGACGCAAAATAGATTTTTTTATTAGGCTGTAATTTTATTTGTTTCAAGGTTCGAGTTTCAAGGTTCAAAGTAAAAAATTATCTCATTATCTCATCATCAAATTAGCACATTAACTGTTTTCTTCCGCAAACCATTCTCCGTAAGAATTTTCGGTTTCGTGGAGTTTCAGATACGCCAATTGAACGTGAGAAGGCAATTTATTCTTAATTTTTTCGGCAATTTCGTAGAGCATATTTTCGCAAGTCGGTTGGTAATTACACTCAATTACTTTATGTCCTTTTTGAGCCAAATCTTCTCCCAATTCTTTGTGCGGTGTCAAAGCATTCAATAAAACCGCATGATCCCAAACATCTACAATTTCCTCTTTTACAATTTTTTTGATATCTCCAAAATCCACCACCATTCCGTTTTTCACGTTATTGATGTCATTAATAGGAGTTCCTTTTACGGTAACAAAAAGCTTGTAAGAATGTCCGTGCATATTTTTGCATTTGCCGTCATAGTTATACAAAACATGCGCCGTCTCGAAGGTGAAAATTTTAGTAATGCGTATCATGGTGCAAAGATAGAGAATTTTTGAATTTGAAATTACAATATAATCTCTCACTGATTTTTCAAATTAAGCAGATGATTAGAATTTAAAATCAGTCTAATTTGCTTAATCTGCGAGAGAAAAATTCAAGATAAATTTCATAAATTTTTAAATTTAAATTTCCTTACCTTTACGCTAACAAATTTAAATGCTCTAGAAGATGAAAAACCTTTTCAGATTTTTGTTGCTTTTCTTGGCAACCAATCTTTTTGCACAAAATAATCAAAGATTTTTTCAAAAAATTGAATTTAAAAATAACACCGCCGAAATTTCTGTCAATGATGGATTATATCAAGTGAAATTCTACACGCCAGAAATGGTAGAAACGGCTTTTATCCCAAAAAATCAAACACTTACAGAAAATTCTCACGCCGTAATTCTTTCACCAAAAGATGTAAAATACAACTTCAGAGAAACCAGAGGTTTTGCATGGATTGAAACATCTGGAATTACAGTAAAAATTCAAAAAGTGCCTTTTCAAATTTCTTATTACAAAGGTGATGAACTCTTGATTTCTGAAAAAAACGGTTACGGAACTTATGAAAACGGCGAAATCAATAATCATCCACAAAATTTTGAAACTTTAAATTTCAATCTTTCTCCAGACGAAGTTTTATATGGAGCTGGAGCAAGAGCGCTCGGAATGAATCGCCGAGGAAATAGACTAATGCTCTACAATCGTGCTCATTACGGTTTTGAAACTCACGCTCCATTGCTCAATTTCACGATGCCAATTGTAGTTTCAAGTAAAAAATATTTGATTCATTTTGACAATGCTCCTATTGGTTACCTCGATTTGGACAGCAAAAAAGACAATTCATTGACTTACGAAACGGTTTCTGGAAGAAAAGTGTATCAAGTCATTTCAGGAAATTCTTGGGAAGATTTGGTTAAAAATTACACAGATTTAACAGGAAAACAACCGATGCTTCCAAGATGGAGTTTAGGGAATTTTTCGAGTAAATTTGGGTATCACACGCAACAACAAACCGTGGAAACCATCGAAAAATTTAGAGCAGAAAAAATTCCTGTTGATGCAGTGATTTTAGATTTATATTGGTTCGGAAAATCTATTCAAGGAACACTCGGAAATTTCGCTTGGGACAAAGATAATTTCCCAAAACCTCAACAAATGATTGATGATTTGAGAAAAAACAACGTAGAAACCATTCTCATCACCGAACCTTTCGTGGTGAATACTTCTTCGCGTTATCAAGAAGCTCTTGACAAAGATATTTTGGCAAAAAACAACGAGGGAAAAGCATTTATGTACGATTTTTATTTCGGGCACACTGGTTTGATTGACATTTACAGCCAAAAAGGAAATTCTTGGTTCAAAAACATTTACAAAGACTTATTAAATCAAGGCGTTACAGGGATTTGGGGAGATTTAGGAGAGCCAGAAGTTCATCCTTCTACCATTCTTCACGGAAACGGAAAAAATGGCGACCAAGTTCACAATATTTACGGAATGGATTGGGCGAAATTAGTGAAAGAAAGTTTTGCAGAAACTTCACCAAATTCCCGTCCGTTTATTTTGATGAGAGCAGGTTATTCTGGAGCTCAAAGAAATGGGCTCGTTCCTTGGAGTGGCGACGTTTCTAGAAGTTGGGGAGGATTACAAAGTCAGCCCGATATTGCTTTGCAAATGGGATTGCAAGGAATTGCGTTTATGCACAGTGATTTGGGAGGTTTTGCAGGAAAAAATGAAGACGATGAATTGTATGCTCGTTGGTTGCAATACGGCGTTTTTAACCCAATTTACAGACCTCACGCTGATGAAAATGTACCAAGCGAACCTGTTTACAGAAGCGAAAAAGCAAAAATTTTAGCGAAAAAAGCCATTGAATTGCGTTATGCTTTGCTTCCTTATAATTATAATTTGGTTTTCCAAAATCATAAAAACGGAACGCCTTTAATGCGACCTTTATTTTTTGAAGAACCAGAAAATCAAAAATTGTACACGTATAATACTGCTTATTTTTGGGGCAAAGATTTCTTAATTTCTCCGATTTTAAATAAAGGACAAAAAGAACAAACCGTTTATTTTCCTAAAAATTCTGATTGGGTAAATTTCTATACTGATGTAAAAATTTCTGGCGGAACTACTCAAACTTTTGTCACGGAAGAAGATAAAATCCCAACTTTTATAAGAGCAGGAAGTATTATTCCGATGGCGAAACCGATGCAATCTACCAAAGAATATGATGGAAATTCTTTGATTTTACATTATTATTTTGACGAAAAAGTAAAAGAAACCCAACTTAAATTGTACAATGACGATGGTTTACAAAACGGAGCCTACGAAAAAGGACAATTTGAAATGATGGAATTTGAAGCCGAAACCAACGGAAAAACCATCACTTTTGAGTTAGATAATGAAGTGGGCGCAAATTTTTCAGCAAAATCTAAAAATATAGAACTCGTTATTCACCATGTTTCTAAAAATCCAAATTCTGTAAAAGCAGGTTGTAAAAAATTAGAATACACTTATGATTCTGAAAAGAAAACTTTGAAAGTGAATTTGGTTTGGGATTCTGCCAAGGAAAGTAAAGTGAAAATTAAGTTGCATATTTAAAAAAAAATATTAATTTTAATAAAAAAATTATTTTGTTTACAAACGAAGAAGCACAATATTTGATTAGTTTAGAAAAGGTTTTAAAAGATCCTCTTCTTGAAGTTGATTTAACCCAAAAGAAAAATAGAATTTATTTAATTTCTCCAAATGAAAGAAATTACGAATTTTTCATTGAGGTCACTGCTAATCATAAAATTTCTTTTAAAACTACTTTACATCATCAAGAAGCTTTAACTAATATAGGTTTATTAAGAGTTGATTTCAAAGGCACTCATCAAAATCCAGCTGAAATAAATAATTTTGTACCTGAAGAATTAAAACCATATGTTGGTAAATGGTTTACAATTAATGAACCTCATATGCATTTTTATGTTGAAGGCTATAAACCATTAGCATGGGCGATACCTTTAAAATTGAATGAATTTGGAATTAATGAAGATTATTCAAACATTCAAATAAGTGATTTATTACTTACATTTGCAAGAAAAATAAACGTTACATCAATAATTAAAATACACGATTCTCTATTTTGACTTGGGTAAATAAATATGTAAAAGAATATTACGATTGGTTAAAAGAAAAAACTTTTATCCAAGAAGATTCTAATAATGATTGGGCAGTCATAAACACTCCATTTATTGGAGCTTTTAATGATGGCATAGATATTTATGCAAAAATTTTTGGAGATAAGGTTCGATTAAGCGATAATGGTGAAACCTTTAATAATTTAGAACTTTTAGGAGTGAATATTCAAGGTTCAAAAAATCGCAGATCCATTTTAGATTCTATTCTATTAAATTATGGTTTAAAAGAAGAGAATGATGAATTAGTAATAGATTCAAAATTAGAAAACTTTTCTCAATCCAAACATAATTTTTTAGCAGGAATTTTAGAAATAAATGACTTATACTATTTATCAAAAGCTAATGTTAATTCAATTTTCAAAGAAGATGTTAGAAATTATTTAGATGAAAAACAAATCATTTTTACACCTGATTTCATTTCAAAAGGAGAAACAGGATTAGAATTTACTTTTGATTTCCAATTAGCAAAAAGAAATTCAGAGACTGTTATTAAATCTTTTAATTCTATAAGTAAAAGTAACTTACCTAGTTTTTTATTTGCATGGGAAGATATAAAACCTGTTAGAGAAAAAATCACTAAAAAAGAAGTTAATGCAATAGCAATAATTAATGACATAAATAAAGATATAAAATTAGAATTTTTAGAAGCTCTAGAATCAAAACATGCTAAATATATTCTTTGGTCTGAAAAAGATGAAGAAAAAAACATTGAATTATTAAACTCTGCATAAATTACAAAATCGCCTCGCAAAATTGCGAGGCGATTTTTCAACAAATTAAAAACTATGGACTCTTTGTTTGTTAAGAGTGACAAATGGAAATGAATTATGAATAAATCATTTTTTATTTTCTAAAATTTCAGAATCCTTTAAACTCTATTCTTACTTTTTACTTGAGTCTTTTTATTTGGCTCTTTTTACCTTTTGCTTGGCTCTTAATTAATGGAATTGCTCCGTTTCCGTAGAACCAGCTAAAGCTGTAGTAGAAACATTTCCAGAAGTAACAGTAGTTTGAACTGCATCAAAATAACCAGTTCCTACGAAACTTTGGTGTTTCACTGCACGGAAACCTTTGGCTTGTAATGCAAATTCTCTTTCTTGCAATTCGCTGTAACCTGCCATTCCTCTTTCTTTGTAAGCCAATGCCAATTCGAACATTGCAGTATTCAAAGCGTGGAAACCTGCCAAAGTAATAAATTGGAATTTGTATCCCATTTTTGCTAATTCTTCACGGAATGTTTCCATTTCAGGAACGGTTAATTTCGCTGCCCAGTTGAAAGAAGGTGAACAGTTGTAAGCCAACATTTTACCTGGGAATTTCGCATGAATTCCTTCTGCAAATTTTCTCGCATATTCTAAATCTGGGTTAGAAGTTTCCATCCAAATTAAATCTGCATAAGGAGCGTAAGAAAGTCCACGATCAATACCTTGTTCTACTCCACATTTTACTTGGAAAAAACCTTCAGAAGTTCTTTCGCCAGTTACAAATTTATGGTCTCTTTCATCAATATCAGAAGTCAATAAATCTGCTGCATCAGCATCAGTTCTTGCTACCAAAACAGTAGGAACTCCGCAAACATCGGCTGCTAATCTTGCCGCAATCAGTTTATTAATCGCTTCTTGAGTAGGAACGAGAACTTTCCCTCCAAGATGCCCACATTTTTTAGCAGAAGACAATTGATCTTCGAAGTGAACACCAGCTGCACCAGATTCTATCATTTGTTTCATCAATTCAAAAGCATTCAAATTTCCACCAAAACCAGCTTCTGCATCGGCAACAATTGGAACCAAATAATCTTTTTCATCACCTCCATTTACAGACTGAATTTGGTCTGCTCTCAAAAGCGCATTATTGATTTTTTTTACCACTGCAGGAACCGAATTTGCAGGATAAAGCGATTGGTCAGGATACATTTCTCCAGAAAGATTCGCATCTGCGGCAACTTGCCAACCAGAAAGATAAATCGCTTCTAAACCTGCGTCAACTTCCTGAACCGCCTGATTTCCTGTTAAGGCTCCTAATCCAGCAACAAAATCTTGACTGTTTAGCTTTTTCCAAAGCAACTCAGACATTTGAGTAGCAATGGTATAATCTAACTTGTATTTTCCTCTGAGTTTTAAAACTTCTTCAGCCGAATAAGGTCTTGTAATTCCGCTCCATCTTGGATTTTCTCTCCATTCTTTTTCGAGCGCTTGGATTTGTTCTTGTCTGTTCATGATATTTTGGGTTTGTTTGTTAAAATTTTGATACGAGTTCCGTGTTTCGAGTTCCGAGTTAAAAATCTCGTATCTCGTATCTCGAATCTCACATCTAGATAAACGGATACGCTTTTAAGGTTAAAAAATCTTCAAAATTTTCATCGAAAACCAACTCATTAAAGAGTTTTGTTGCTAAATCAAATTTTCCTTTTTCGAAACGATTTTTGCCCACATATTTTTTGATATTTTCGAGTTCTTCTTTCTCAAATTTCAGAACCATTTCTTGGGTCAATGTTCTTCCATCATTCAGTTTTGCTTGATTTTTTAGCCATTGCCAAACTTGAGTTCTAGAAATTTCAGCAGTTGCAGCATCTTCCATTAAATTATACAATGCAGCTGCTCCAATTCCCATCAACCAAGATTCTATATAAAGAATTCCTACGTTAATGTTTTTTCGCACGCCTTTTTCAGAAATATCACCTTTCGGAACTTCTAACAAATCTGCTTCAGAAATTTGATATTCTTCGTGTTTCTTATCTATTTGATTTGGAGTAGGCATAAATTCATCAAAAATTTGCTTCGCTACAGGAACCAAACCAGGATGTGCTACCCAAGTTCCATCGTGACCGTTTTTCACTTCACGCTCTTTGTCTGCGCGAACTTTTGCATATGCCAATTCGTTTTCCTCTTCATTATTTTTTACGGGAATTTGTGCTGCCATTCCTCCCATTGCATGAACTCCACGCTTATGACAAACCTGAATCACTCGTTTAGAATAGGCACTCATAAAAGGCGAAGTCATGGTCACTTGATCTCTGCCTGGAACTAAAAATTCCTTGTGATTTCTGAATTTTTTGATGTAAGAGAAAATGTAATCCCATCTACCACAATTGAGTCCAGAACTGTGTTCTTTGAGTTCGTATAAAATTTCATCGAGCTGAAAAGAAGCAGTAATGGTTTCGATGAGAACTGTGGCCTTAATAGTACCTTGAGAAATACCTAAATAATTTTGTGAGAAATTGAAGATCTCATTCCACCATCGTGCTTCTTTATAGTGCTCTAATTTTGGTAAATAAAAGTAAGGACCACTGCCGTTTTCTAATAATCTTTTCGCATTTCTGAAAAAATAAATCCCGAAATCAATCAGTGAACCAGAAGCTTTTTCTCCATTTATCATTATATTTTTTTCGTCTAAATGTAAACCACGAGGTCTTACCAAAAGCACCGCTAATTTTTCTCCCAATTGGTATGCTTTTCCTTCTTCGTTTACAAAATCTATGGTTCTATTGATGGCATCAGAAAGATTAATTTGTCCTTCCATACAATTTTCCCAAGTCGGCGAATTAGAGTCTTCGAAATCTGCCATAAAAGTAGACGCTCCAGAATTTAAAGCATTGATAATCATTTTTCTATCAACAGGACCTGTGATTTCTACCCTTCTATCCTGTAAATCTTTTGGCAATCTGCTGCACACCCAATTTTCTTCTCTAATTCCTGAAGTTTCTTCTGGAAATTTTGGAAAAACTCCTTCATCTATTTTTTGTTGCACCATCTTCCTTGCAGACAACAATTCTAATCTGTCTTGATTAAATTTTTTATGCAAGTGAATCAAAAATTTCACCAATTCTTCCGAGAAAATTTCGGGATAATGATGAGTGGCTGTGATTTTAAAATTAGACTCCATAGTATATTTTGTTGTGGGTTTCAAAAAAATGTGGTTATTAGTTTTATTTGAAACGAAATGAATAGATTTTGAATTTGTTCTTTTGCAAATATAGAAAATATTTTCACTTACAGCGAACGTTCGCTAAATTTTTAGAAAAAATTATTATGCGAAAAATCGCTTATATTTCTTATCTTTGAATTTTAAAGGGTTTTACCACTTATTTAGATTCAATAAAAATTTTATTATGAGTAGCGAAAGTGATTTTATCAAGACCGTTTTTGGTTTAAAACTGAGACAACAGAGACAAAAAAGAAATTGGTCTTTGCAAGATTTAGCAGACAAAACCAAACTTTCTAAATCTTATCTCAACGAAATAGAAAACGGAAAAAAATATCCTAAACATGATAAAATCATTCAGTTAGCTGATGTATTGAATTGTAAATTTGACGATCTAGTCTCTACCAAATTGGACAAAAACCTAGCTCCTTTTAGTGAGATTTTACAAAGTGATTTCTTCAAAGAAGTTCCTCTAGAACTTTTTGGAATCAATAAGAATACACTCATTAATATCATCAGTGAAGCTCCTAAAAAAGTAACTGCATTTATCAACACTTTAATTGAAATTTCCCAAAATTACAATCTCGGAAAAGAGCGTTTTTACTTCGCCGTGGTGAGAAGTTTTCAAGAATTATACGACAATCATTTTCCAGATATTGAAAAAACGGCTCAAGATTTCGCTTTTGAAAACAATTTAAAACTCGGAAAAAATATAGACATTGAACATTTAGAAAAAATTCTTACCGAAAATTTCGGCTACGAAATAAAATCTGAAAATTTTGAAAATCACGGAACACTCAACAATCTTCGTTCGCTTTACATTCCGGAGAAAAACCTACTTCTCTTGAATCAACTTTTAGACGAAAATCAAAAAACCTTCATCTTCGCAAAAGAAATTGGTTTCAATGTTTTAAAACTAACACCAAGACCTAACACCTATTCTTGGTTAGATTTTACGAGTTTCGAAGAATTATTGAGTAATTTCTACGCTTCTTATTTTGCAGGTTGTATTCTGATTCCAAAAGATGAATTGATTGAAAAAACAGAAGAATTCTTTGACGAACCAGACTTTAATTCTCAAAAATTCGATGAATTAATTGCCCATTTCACCAATTCTCCTGAAACTTTTTATTACCGATTAACCAATTTACTTTCAGCCGAATTCGGAATAAAAGATTTATTTTATTTATGTTTCGTCAAAAAGAAAAACACAGATAAAGTGCAAATCCTCAAGGAATTACACCTAAATCAACAACAAGCTCCGCACGGAAACGCTACCAATGAACATTATTGCAGACGTTGGGTTGCCATTAAAAATCTAAAAGAACTGAAAGAAAATGAGACCGCCACTTCTGCACAAATTTCTCATTACAAAGATTCTGGACTGAGCTATCTGGTCATTTCTACCTCGCACAGAAATCCATTTTCAGACGGAACCAACAGAAGTTACTGCTTGGGAATTTTATTGAATTCTAATTCTTTAAAAAAAATAAAATTTGCAAAAAACGACAGCATTAAATCTGAAGATGTAGGCGTAACCTGCGAAACTTGTAGCATCTCTGATTGCGAAGTAAGAAAAGCACCTCCAACACGATTAGAAAAAGAACACTTCAATGAAAGCATGAAAAAAGCGATTGCAAAAATCAGAAAAGAAGTGCTCTAATTTACGATTTGTGATTTGCGATTTTGCTATGATTTAATTTAACTATTGCAATTAACTCTTTTTAACATTTTTTGCGGATAACTTTAGACAAAATCTATTGAAATTTTATTTTGCGCGAACTATCTTTGACCAGAGAAAATTATGAATTTCGACAGAATAAAAGAAAAATTAGAAATCCTTGCAGACGCTGCTAAATACGACGTTTCCTGCTCTTCGAGTGGTGGAAATCGTAAAAACAAAGGCGGATTAGGCAATAGTCATACTGCGGGAATTTGTCACTCCTTTACTGAAGATGGCAGATGTATTTCTTTGCTCAAAATTCTCTTAACCAATCATTGCATTTACGACTGTTTATATTGTGTTTCCAGAAAATCAAACGACATAAAGCGGGCAGCTTTCACGGTGGAAGAAGTGGTAGACCTTACGATGAATTTTTATCGCAGAAATTACATTGAAGGCTTGTTTTTAAGCTCTGGAATTTTTAAAAATGCAGATTTCACCATGGAACGATTGGTGAGAATTGCCAAAAAACTGAGAGAAGAGCACAACTTCAATGGTTATATTCACCTGAAAACCATTCCTGGCGCAAGTGATGAACTAATTAGAGAAGCTGGTCTGTATGCAGACAGACTTTCCATTAATTTGGAAATCCCTACAGAATCTGGTTTAAAACTTCTCGCTCCCGAAAAATCTCATCAAGACATGATAAAACCGATGGGTTTTATTAAAAATGCTTTAACGGTTTATCAAGAAGAAAGAAAAATTTTCAGAAAAGTTCCAAAATTCGCTCCAGCTGGTCAATCCACACAGATGATTGTAGGCGCAACCAATGAAACCGACCTGAAAATTATTCATGTAGCCAAACATTTTTATCAAAATTACAACATGAAGCGGGTGTACTATTCTGGTTACGTTCCTGTTTTAGAAGATAAAAATTTACCTTCCATTCATGCACAAGTTCCGATGCAAAGGGAAAACCGACTGTATCAAGCAGATTGGTTGATGCGGTTTTACGGTTTTGATGCCAATGAAATTTTAGACAAAAACCATCCGTTTTTAGATTTAGGAGTAGACCCAAAATTAGCTTGGGCGCTAAGAAACAGAGAAAAGTTCCCTGTAAATATCAATACCGCTCCGAAAGAAATGCTACTAAGAATTCCTGGAGTGGGTGTAACTTCTGTAAATAAAATTCTGATGGCGAGAAAATTTCAGAAACTGAATTTAGAGCACCTCAAAAAAATGGGCGTTGCAACCAACAGAGCCAAATACTTTATAGAATTTGAAAGTCAAAATATTTTCAACCGACTGATTGATGAGCAAAATTTCAGACAAATCATTGTAAACGGCATGAAATCTAAATGGCAAAATCCGTTTTCGGAGCAATTGAGTTTGTTTTAAATCTACGCAATGACGCAAAACACTTTTAAAAATAATGACAAAAAATTAAGTCGCAAAGTTTTCAACTTCGTTGAAATACTAATCTGAAAATCTTTGATTTTCTTGCGTCTTAAAAACAATGATAAAATAAAAATTATTTAGCGCCTTTGCGTTTAAAATATGACCACCTTACTCTACGATTCCACTTTTGAAGGATTAATGACGACTGTATTTGAAGTTTTCGAGTACAAATATGATGTGGTGGAAATTGTTGCTCAACAAAATTACAGTCAAGAGAATTTCTTCGCAGAAACACACGATGTCATTACTAATTTTACCAAATCTGACCGAGTTCTGAAAAAATTGGAAGAAAATTTCGGCAAAGAAGGCATTTCTCAACTCATGATGGTTTATTTGTCGGAGAGAAAAGACTTAGAACGATTAATTTTAAGCGCAGTTCGGCATTCTATAAAACATCCGAAGCAAAATATTTTACAAAATTTCGGGAATGATGACATTCTAGAAATTTCTAAAATTTGCAGAAGCGTAAGTAGAGAACGACACAGAATGCTGGCTTTTGTACGATTTGAATTACTGCAAGACGAAGTTTATTTTGCCAAAATAGAACCTGACTTTAATGTTTTACCACTTATCAGAAAACACTTTAAAGAAAGATACGCTGACCAAAAATGGATGATTTTCGATTTGAAAAGGCATTATGGAATTTTCTACGATTTAAAAGAAGTCCATTTTTTCACGCCTGATTCTTCTCAATTACAAAATTTTAGAAATTCTGAACAATTCCATCACGAGGAAGAGAAAAAATACCAAACACTTTGGCAACGTTACTTTGTAAAAACAGGAATTCCTGAACGAAAAAACATGAAACTCCATATTCAATGGGTTCCGAAACGTTATTGGAAATATCTGACGGAGAAGTTTTAGGTTGAGGTAAAGGTAAAGGTAGAGGTAGAGGTAAAGGCAGAGATTTTTCTCTACAATACACAAATTATGCTAATTTTTCTTCTAAATTTTTAAAAGTGAAAAGAAAAACTAAACCTGATTCTAGCCCAGATTGTAGCATTGTTTGAGCACTTTTTCTGTGATGGCGAGACTGAAATTTTCTTTTGAAGAATTGAACGCTATTTCGCCATCACGTAAAAATGCGAGTGCGAAAAGCTGGACCGAAAGTCTAAAAAAGCAAAAACGTCTTGCTTCTAAAAAAAATCATTTCTTATCTTACATCAATGCATCTACGATTCTGTTCGCTGTACATTTGCATCATAATAAATAACTAAAATACAAAATATTATGGCAACAAAATGGAACTTAGACACTACGCACAGTGAAATTACCTTCAAAGTAAGACACATGATGATTTCTAACGTAAAAGGAGCTTTCAACACTTTTACTGCAGAAGTAGAAGCAGAAGATGATACTTTTAAAAATGCAAAGGTAAGCGCGACTATCCAAACAGATTCTATTGACACAAATAATGCAGATAGAGATACTCACTTGAAAAGTGCAGATTTTTTCAACGCTGAACAAAACCCAACCATTACTTTCGAAAGTGCTTCTTTAGCTGATGATGTAACAGGACATTTAACTATTAACGGAGTTACTAAACCTGTACAATTAGAAGTTGAATTTGGTGGAATCAACCAAGATCCTTGGGGAAATACTAAAGCTGGATTTACTTTTGAAGGAAAAATTAAAAGAAGTGATTTCGGTCTAAACTGGAATGCAGCCTTAGAAACTGGCGGTGTTTTAGTAAGCGATGAAGTAAAAATCGCTGGAGAATTACAATTCGTAAAAGGATAATAACAAACACAAACGATGAAAGGATGCAGAATGCTCTAAAGCATTCTGCATCAATTTTTAATTAAAATGAATATCAACGTACTAGAATACATTTCTGAACAATTGCCCAAAAGTGAAAAAATGCCGGTTCTGTTTTTAGGACATGGTTCGCCGATGAATGCAATAGAAGAAAACCAATTTGTGAGAGGATTTAGAGAAATTTCTAAAAAAATTCCTACTCCCAATGCTATTTTGTGTATTTCTGCACATTGGTACACCAAAGGAACTTATGTAACTTCGGGAGAAATGCAGAAAACAATTCATGATTTTTATGGATTCCCGCAAGAACTTTTCGAGGTAGAATATCCTGCAAAAGGAAATCCTGAATTGGCGAAAGAAACAGCAGAACTTTTGGCACCAACTTCAGTTATAGAAACCGATAGTTGGGGACTAGATCATGGAGCGTGGAGCGTAATTAAACATTTGTATCCCGCAGCAAATATTCCAGTAATCCAGATGAGTATAGATTACACGCAGCCTGCTCAATATCATTTTGATTTGGCTAAAAAATTACAAAAATTAAGAGAAAAAGGAATTCTGATTATCGGAAGTGGAAACGTAATTCACAATCTAAGAATGATTGACTGGAAGAACATCAATACCGTTGGTGCTGGTTGGGACTGGGCAATAGAAGCGAGAGCCAAAACGAATGAATGGATTCTTGATGGAAATTTTCAGAATTTAATTCATTTTGAAAAACAAGGAACGGCACTGCAAAATGCAATTCCTACTCCTGATCATTATTTACCACTGATTTATACGCTTGGTCTGAAAGAAAAAAACGACAATATATCACTTTTTAACGACGAACTCATTGGTGGAAGTCTAAGCATGACGAGTGTTTACATAGACTAAAACAAATTGAGTGAAATAAAAACCATTCCTATTTGCAAAATAGTATCAGAATTGAGGTTACTTACTGTAATTTCATTATTATCAAAACCTTTATCCAGTTTAAAAAAATCAATGATTAAATCTGGTTTTTTAACAAATACATAGTAAACTGCGAGTACAAAAAGCGTTATTAAAGTTATAATACTACTTATTGAAAAAAAATCATTAAATATTAACTGTAAATTACTTGGTAAAGAAGTAAATATCAGTAATAAAGATTGATAAAGCCCGAAAAGTTTATCATGAGTCTGAAGAAGTCTTTGTTTGTCATATTTTAGTTTTTTTCTTTTTTGCTTATTATATTTCTTAGTTAGGTTTCAAAAATCTAATATTTTTACTCTCCATGAGTAACCTTAACTATTCGCCCAGTTTTTGAATTAATAATAATTTCAAAAACACCACCAATATGTGGTTTTGGATGACTTCCATAAATTACCCAATAATTTTGAACTTTTCCAATTTTATAAGGTCTTTGTTTCAAAATATTTTCTTTACCATAACTTGAAAATAAAATGGGTTCTGCTACAGAAATTGCAGAAACCTCATCATTAATTTCTTTTTCTTTATCAATTGCAAACAGTTTACAATCATTGATTTCTTTCAAAATTTCTTTGTCTGAAAGTTTAATTTTTTCAAATGACTGATTTAATGCTTTTTCCTTATTGCAGGAAAAAGCTAATATAAAAAGAAATAAAATCCAAACGTTTTTCATTTTAAATCTCCACTTTAAATGCTCTATTTTTCACCATGTCTGCAATGGTAAGAATATCTTCGCCGATTAATCTATCGTTTTCTAGCTTTCTTACTTTTTGACGGATGATTTCGTAATTTTCTTCGATAATTTTAGAAGATTTCAGCGGTCTGCGGAATTCTAAACCTTGCGCTGCAAACATGAGTTCTATCGCTAAAATATTTTCTAAATTCCCTAAAACTTGATTGAATTTTCTACCAGAAATACTTCCCATAGAAACGTGGTCTTCTTGTCCCAAACTTGTAGGAACAGAATCTGCCGAAGCTGGGAAACAAAGCGTTTTATTTTCGGTAACCAACGCTGCAGTAGTATATTGCGGAATCATAAATCCTGAATTAAGACCAGAACTTTCGATGAGTAATTTTGGCAAACCATATTTTCCTTCGAGTAAAAGATAACTTCTTCTATCAGAAATATTCCCTAATTCTGCAGCTGCTAAAGTTGCATAATCAATGGGTAAAGCCATTAATTGACCATGGAAATTCCCTCCAGAAATGGCTTCTTCATCAGAAATTACAATCGGGTTATCCGTTACAGAATTCAGTTCTGTTTCTGCCATAGATTTTAGGTGTTCATAAGCATTTCTACTCGCACCGTGAACTTGCGGAACACAACGCATAGAATACGGGTCTTGCACTCTACCGCAATTTTCGTGGTAGTTTAAATTTTCAGAATTTTTGAGCAGTTTGGTCATTCTTTTCGCCACCAATTGACTTCCTTTGTATGCTCTAATTTCATGCAATTCTTTCTTAAAAGGACTTGCAGAACCTTGATATGCTTCAATCGAAAAAGCAGCGGCTACATCTGCTAAATCTAATAAGTATTTAAATTTATCTAAGCCTAAAATTGCATGTGCTAAGATAAATTGAGTTCCATTAATTAGTGCTAAACCTTCTTTGGCTTGTAATTTTAGAGGTTGTAATTGATGTTTTTCTAAAACTTGGGCAGTTTCTACTATATTTTCGCCTTCCCAGACTTTTCCTAAACCTAAAAGTGGTAAAACCAAATGAGAAAGTGGTGCTAAATCTCCACTTGCGCCAACTGAACCTTGCTCCGGAACTACAGGAATAATGTCTTTTTCTAGCATGAGCATCAATCGTTCTACAACATCTAAAGAAATCCCCGAAAATCCTTTTGTAAGTGCGTGAATTTTACACACCATCATAATTTTTGAAAGTTCTTTAGCAATTGGCTTTCCTACTCCTACAGAATGCGAAATGATAAGATTCTCTTGTAACTGTGCAGTTTCATCTTCGGAAATTTTCACATCACAGAGCGGACCAAAGCCTGTATTAATTCCATAAACGGTTTTATCTGATTTTACAATCTTTTGAACATTTTGGTAAGAATTCTGGATTTGGGTTTTTGATTTTTTATCCAAATTTGCTTTTTGCTTACCATTGATAATATTGATGACATCTTGGTAAGTAAAGTGGTCTACTCCGTAAATTAACATTTTAAATTATTTTGTCTAAAATTACACAAATCCTTGCAAAGAAAAAAGCGAGAAAAAATCTCGCTTTTTGTTTATTTTTTTACCAGCGTTACGAGCTGACCTTCGAGTTGTGTAATGGCATCAAAAATCTGCTTAAATGCTGGATAATATTCTCTTGGATAATTATCAGAATCTATTTTTACTGAGGTTTCTACGGTAATTTTATTCCCTTCAGTACTTACTACATAAGAATAAACAATTCCATCATCTTCGGTCTTAAATTTTTTAGACTTCGGAAGATTTTCAAATTTATAGTTGTCTGGAATGGTGATGGTTACTTTCTTAACTGTTTCATAAGGAGAAAGAAACTCTATAGGATATTTTCTTTCTTCGGTTTGGTTAAATTCATGGTTTTGACGGTATAAAAACAGTAGTGGATTGAAAATTAATTTACCGCCAACTCCATCTACAAAACCGTCTGTATTGAAATCAAAACTGGTCTGAAACTCATTATCATTTACTACTTCTGATTTATAATTATTAAAATTAAAGGTGTATCTTTCTTTGTACTTTTTCTCGTAGTCTTGTTTATTGTCTACATATTCGTCATAAGCAAGAATCGCAAAAGTTTTAGTATCTCTATCTTTAAAGTTGCCTTCAAAAGTAGTATCTTCATTCAGTTTAGCATCTACATTAAGATAGGTTTTACTTTCGATGAAATTATTAATCTGTAGAATTTCTGCTTTTTTATCTTTTAACAGAATAGCGTTATAGTTATAAGCTCTTGGTGGCAATAAATTGGGCAAAGAAAATTTAGAAGTTGCATCATACAAATAGTAATTACCATTATCTTCTAAACAAGCTACTACATAATTAGGAGCACCAATTGTAGGAAATGCAATATTCAAAATTCCTCTATTTACAGTATTCATAATCATTGGACTTACATTAAGCCCAGCTTCTCTCATCAGCATAATTAAATAAAGATTAATCTCTGCACTATTTCCTATCTTAGAGTCTATTAAACTTTTAATACCATCTCCTGTAAATAACCCAACATTTCCGTCCCACGTATAAGTTGATTGCACAAATTTCAGAATTTTACTCGCCTTTTCTTTGGGAATAGGTATATTCATAATATCTTGTGAAAGAACATTTCTTGCCAAAGATTTTTTACTTAATTGTCCTCCAAAATCATCATACTCTTTTAATTTATCTCTCACATCATCCCAAGTTGTAGCGTAAGATTTAAAGAGATTATTAAAATTGGTAGAATTTAACTCTGGTCTTATATTAGTGATATAATTTCTATCATTCTTAACAAAATTTTCGGCTTTAAATGGAGGCACATTTTCGAAACCTAACCTCAAACTATAGTAATCCTGACCATACATCATTTGAGCTTGATCTTCTTTATATTTGGGCATTAATCCTCCTTGAAAATTATAATTGTAGCCAAAAAACTTAGGAAAATCAAAAATATATTCTTCATAAATAACAGGAATATCAAACTCCAAATAAGTTTTGTCTAACAATTGTAAAAAAGGAGAATTTAATTGATATTGATATTCTATAATAGACCCATCTTTCACATTAGGAAACGTGAATTTTTGAATTACTTGATTTTTTTGTTCCTTAGACTTAAATTTTGCGTCTTTTTCTACTTTAGCATTAACGACTTTATCATTTTCTAAATTGTAAGTTACTGCCTTCAATCCAGAAACCGACTCTCTTTCTCCATTTCCTTCATATAAAGGTATTTCAACATCTAGATACTGAGAAGATTTTTCTTTATTGTAAATTTTAATTCTTTTAAAGACTTTGGTTTCTAATTCTCCATTAATAATCAAATTACTAATAGAACTGTATAATATTTCTGCATGAGCATCTTCTTTGATGGTAGATTTTGTTTTAGAAAGTTCGTTTTTATTAAACTCTGGATATTTCATAAACTTGTGCTGCGAAAACACAAACACAGAAATAGAGAATAAAAAAACAGTAAAAATTTTAGTCTTCATGGTTATATTTTAGTTAAAAGAATTTTAGTATTATCTAGGTTATTGGTTTTTTTTCTGAATTCTATATATTCTTTAAATTTTTCTTTAGGATAAATATTTTTCAGGATAGTAATTTTTCGTTGAGTAACCAATTTGCCATTTTCCATAGAAAATTGGAGAGAATAGCTGCCAAACTCTGAATTTAACTGTACAGATTTTGGAACTTCTGCCAACTTATATCCTTCTGGAATTTCTAGGGAAAAATTGTAAGTATCTTGATAAGAAAAATAGACTTCTAATGGTAATTTTCTGTCTTCATGACTAGTAGTTTGCATAAGATCTAAGAACGGCATTGCTCTTAAAATGATGTCATTTCCTAATTTTTTAGAATAATTTTTCGCTTGCAACTTCACTTCATAATTTATCAGCGCTTCATCTCTATTATTAGTCACATTATTAGCCTCTAGATTTTCCATGTTAAGGTAATAAAATCTTTCTTTAAGCGCTTCTTTTACCTCATCTTTGTTAAGCGTAGTCAGTGGCATTTGGAAATCATATTGTGCCCCAGAAAATCTAAATTTAGCATCCACATTTATACTATTATCTGGATTTAGTTGAACCACAGCATTTAGAATTTCACTGCTTTCTTCTGGTTTATATGTAGGCGTATTGATTAACTTGATATCATCCTCAGAAATGGCCATCACATTTCTATTGAGCGAGGTATAATTCAAATGATTAAAAGCAATTTCTTGTGAAGTGTTTTCTAACCAAATATTTCCTTTTTCTGTAGGAACCATCAGAATTACATGGTTTCCAAACATTTTTGGGAAATTTTCATCATACTTTTGAACTGAACGATCATCTTTTATTCTACAATAATAAGATTTAATTCCTGCCGCTTTTAATAAGGTTCTCATGTAATTGGTTAAAGCTTTACAATCACCATATCCTTTTTTTCTAACATCTTCTACCAACATCGGTTTCCAACCACCAATTCCTTCCATTATCGCAACATATCTGGTTTTACTCTGCATATATTGATAAAGTTTTTTAACTTTATCATGCGTACTTCCTGTAAGATTAAGTGCTGCAACTTCTGCTTGAAGCGCTGGCGTAACTTCAGAAACAGGGTTGATTAGATTTTGATAAAACCAATTTCCGAATTCATTCCATTGAGTAAGATTTCCTTGTTTCCCTTCTAATGAAAATTGATCTAATGAAAACTCAGCTTTCGGCAAAAACTCATTTAAACTTGGAGAACGAGGCTCATCTTCTACTGCTGGAACATTAGAAAAACTGTAGAAATATTTTTGTCCATTTTCTGTAAATGAAATTTTCGCAAAATCATTTTCATGCATTTTAGTTCTTAATCTAATTCCAGATTTATTATTAATCACTAAACTAGTTTTTTCGGTAGAAATATTATAGCCATCAATTGGGAAAAAATCTTGCATAAAAACCGTATTTCTTGTTTCTGTAGTGTAAGAATATTGTATAGAATACGGATAAGAAATTGACATGTAATTTAGAAACAAAATTCTACTATCATCATAAAAAGAAAAACTAGGACTATGACTAGCATCTATAAAATCACTTTTAGAATATTTCTTAATGACTTTTCCATTTTGGTCTAAAATAGACACTTTTATATTGCTTACCGAAACACTTTTGTCATAAGGAATACGAATATTCGAAAAATTTTCACCAGATTTATTCAGTATGGTAATCGTTTTATTGTAAGTCTGCACCATATTATCTATGGCATTAATATCAATAGTGGTTTCATCATTTCTTACTACAGCATTGGCTTTATGAAGTAAATTTTCTGGAATCGCAGAAACTGCATAATTTTGAGAAAATAGTAAATTACTGAAAACAAGAAAGATAAAAGAGAAAAGCTTGCTCATAAAATGATTATGTTAGTTTTTGCTAAATTTATAAAAATTCTTTTATTAAACAAACCTTTAAGAACTTGATAAAAATCACAAAAAAAGCGAGAAAAAATTTTCTCGCTGTGTGAATTAAAAATTAAAATAAAAAGTTTATGAAGTTTGTGTTTTACTGAGGTGAATTTTGTGGCTTCATTCCGCCTTGTTTCCCACCTTTTCTCATGGCTTTATTTTTCCATGCGTCTCTTTGCTTCTGCATGTTTTCTAATCTTTGTTTTTGCCATTTATCATATTGTTCTGGCGAAAGGATTTTTTTCATTTCTGCATCATGAGCATCTCTTTTCGCTTGCATTTCTTGTTGTCTTTGCTTTTTCATTTCTTGCATTTTTGCTCTATTCGCTTCTCTTTCTGCATTATTTTTTTCTTGCAAAGCTTTTATTTGTTCCACTTGCTTTTTAGAAAGATTAAGTTCTGCAGTCATCTTGTCTAAATGAGCTTGTTGTCTTTCTTTCGCTTTCTGAACCATTTCCGCTTTTTTAGCTTCTCTTTGTTCTGGCGTAAGTTTTTGTCTCTCTTGTCCGAACATGAATACTGCACCAAAAATGGCTGCACTTAAAATTATTTTCTTTGTCATTTTTTTGTAATTATTTGGTTAATTATCTTTTTGATGACATAATCTTACAAAGGTTAAAAGCTAAAAAGCTAAAATTTTGTTAAAAAAAACTTAGCTGTATTTTTCGATGAGGTTTTTAATAACTTCTTCTGTTTCATCAGGAAAATTGACTTGAATGGGTTCTGCATTTTTGAGCCAATGATTTAATTTTTGGTCAAATTCTTTCTCACTCCAAATCACAGTTGCTCCCATTTTTTCGGCAGCCAAAGCATTGCATTGCTGTTCATACTGATGAAACATAGGCACACACAGAAGTTTTTTGCCCAAGAATAAAGCTTCAGCGGGACCTTCAAAACCGCCACCAGTTAATAATCCTTCGGATTTTGCTAAAGATTGATTAAATTTTTTATTATTCACTTTGTAAACTTCTACATTTTCTTGAGAATAATCTTCGCGAGTATGTTTAGAAAAAACTTGAAACTTTTGGCCTGGATGTTTTGACAATTTTTTCAAAATAAATTCATCTGAATACGCAGGAAGATAAACCGTGTAATGTCCTAAATTTTCTGGTTTTAAATTCCTTATTTCCGAACGAATCACAGGGGTTCTGATAAAATCATCATATCGCTCGAAGTGAAATCCAACTTTATCAGTAGCTGGCGCGTAATTTTTGAGAATGATTGCACCCAGATGAATTCCAGAAATAATAGGCGTTTTAGGAGACAGAAATGCTGATTGATGACTCAGCGCAACCGATTTTTTCCCTCTCAGTTTACAAGACCAAGCGGTAACAGGTTCAAAATCATTAATCACCAGATCATAATCTTTCACAGGGAGATTTCTAATATCTTTTATTAATTGTGAAAAATCTGCTTTTCGGAAACTGCCTCTATAATCTATTCCACCTTTGGTTCCGAAATCAAATCCGAAACCTTTGAACTGATATTTTATTTCTTCATCTAAATTTACATCGGCTTGAGTTCCACTGATAAGAATATCAAGTTCACCATATTTTTTGAGGATGGGAATAATTTCTCTCGCTCTGGAAACATGTCCGTTTCCTGTTCCTTGAATCGCGTATAAAATTTTCATAACTACGAAGTTAGAACAAAAACTTTCTCAAAATTCAAGTTTAAATAAATTTAATGTTGAATAAAAAAAGCGAAACCAAAGTTCCGCTTTTGTGTGAATGTAAAAAATTAATTTGATATGAAGAATTACTTCTCTTATTTAACATAATCAAATCTCGTGCCTAAAAATTGGTTTATGTTTTTTATCATAAAAAATGAGGAACTATAGAATCGTTCCTCATTTAAAAATCAAAATATTGGTATGTAAAGTATGATGTTTCTATCTAAATCCGCCACCTCTGTTTCCGTTACTGTTGCCATTTCCTCTACCATTATTACCAGAAGAACGGCTTTCTGAAACTTTGTTCTCTTGACCTTGACCTCTAAAACCACCGCTTCTTTCTGCGTCATTTCCTCTGTTTTGATTTTCACTTCTTTGAGGAGAAACACTTCTGAAGCCTTCATTTCTAGATGGTTGTTGACTTTGGTTCCCGTAGTTTCTGTCATTATCATTTCTAGAATCTGAACTTCTAAAACCACCATTATCTCTTGGTCTTTCCTCTGATGAACCTGATCTGAAACCTGAGTTTTCTCTAGATTTTTCGAAGTTCCTATTGTCATTATACGCTCTATCATTATTTCTGAAACCTCCTGTTCTGTAAGCATCATTTTTAAATGTTCTCACATCTACATTTCTATATCTTGGAGTCACATAAACTGTTGGTCTATAATGTTTTACTCTATAATTTTGATAGTAAACAATCGGATTATAGTTGCGATAATATCTTTGATAATACACTACGTAAATTCTAGGACCTAAAATTCTTTCTAATGCAATAAATCTGTCATAATACCATCTGTTAGGATTATATCTGTAATATCTCTGCCAGTTTCCGTAACTAGAGAAACGTGAGTTTAAAATTCTTATTTCTCTGATTTGATAAGGAGAAAGCCTGAATTCTACAAAAAATCTGTCCCAATTGATGCTGATAATTGTATTCCTGTAATCATTATAATATCCTCTATATAAATCATTGGTGTAATAATCATTAGGATACTCATAATAATATTCGTCTGGATAATTGTAATCATCATAATAATATTCATAGCCATAATTATTGCCATAATCATCATTAGGATAATATTGTGCGTATGAAATTCCTGTAACTGATAACGCAGAAACGAGGAATAATTTTGTGAATATAGATTTCATCTTCTTAGTTATTTAAGGTTCTATTAAGCATTATTAAAAATACGTGCCAAACTTTCTATTTTTTGATAACGAAAGGTTGTATCTTTTTAAAAATGTAGAATTTAAGCCATATTTACTAACTAAGAATTTGATATAGAAAAATAAAAAAAGTTAAAATCTAAACTCGATTTTAACTTTTTTATTGTGTAACTAAGGAATTTTAATCTCAATTATTGTCTGTTTGATTCACTTACAAACTGTGCAATTTTATCATTAAAATGTTCTTTTTGTAATAAATCTTCTAGTGCAATATGCATTCTGTATCTCCAATAATGAGGGAAAACCGCTGGATTATTGATTCTCTCGTCATCTGCATAAGGATTTACAATTTCATAATCTGTAGCAAAATACTCTTGAATTGGGAAAATTGCTAACATCGCTTGAGAATGTAAATGCTGTTTCATAATAATTTCTGCCAATTCTGGAAGAAGTTCTGAAGGTGCAGTTCCGTATTGATTAAGCTGATTATTATAGTAATTCTGCGTAAGTTCTCTGTTTTCTTTCCACCATTGTCGTAATGTAGAACTGTCGTGAGAAGATGCCGTAACTACGTTCATATAACCTGCATTTTGAGGATTATAATATGGAACATCTTCTTTTGGTGAACGCTGAACTTTTAATGCTGTAATTCCTAAAGCATCCATCACACCAGGAACACAATCTGGAACCAAACCTAAATCTTCACCGCAAATTAACATATCTGTTGCAGAAAGCAGCATTGGTAATTTTTCCATGGCTTTTTCACGCCAAAGTCCGTCTTGTCTTCTGAAGAAATAATCGATATACAATTCATGCAATGCATTCTTTTCCCAATCAGAAAGATGTTGATATGAAGATGTTTTTTGAATATTAAATCTTGGGTGATAAACAATATCTTCACCGTTATTTTCGGTTAAGAATAATACATTCGCAGCAAGTGAAATCAGTTTTTCTTCCATCCAATCTCTAGGATGAGTTTTAAAATAATCTACTAATTTTCTTTGCGAATCATATTCTGGTTTGAAATGATACACTCCATTTTCTTGATACAAGAAATGTTCTGCAATAACCTCTTTTTCGTAACCGAAATTATCCCAAAGAATTTGGTCATTGATAAAAGGTCTGCAATATCTATCATAATTAAACGGAATATGTCTTGCCGAAAACTCTTGCAAAGTCACAGGAACTGCCGGATAGAAATACCCTAAAATTCCTTGGGTAGCAGTCATTGGCATCCTCCAAATTCTGAAAAATCCTAGAATATGGTCTATTCTCATCGCATCAAAATAGCGCGCAATTACGTTAAAACGTTTTTTCCACCAATCGTAATTGTTTTCTTTCATCACTTCCCAATTATAAGTTGGGAATTCCCAGTTTTGACCTAAATCAGAAAATTCATCAGGTGGTGCTCCCGCTTGAAAATCCATTCCAAAAAGTTCTGGTTCTGTCCACGCATCAGCAGAAAATCTGTAAATACCGATTGGCAAATCTCCTTTCAAAGAAATTCCTAAACCGTGGGTGTAATCTACAGCGTCTTTTAACTGTAAATGCAACTGGTATTGCACCCAAGAATGAAGCATTACGCTTTCAAATTCGGCATGTTTTGCATCAAAAAATTGAGAAATTTTTCCTGCAACGTATTTTTTATGCGTTTTCCAATTGTTGAAATTCGGAGTGTTATTTTTATCTCTTAAAACACAAAAAGCAGCATAAGGTTTCAGCCAATCTGCATTTTCTTTCAAGAATTTCAAGAAATCTTTGTCTTTGAGAATTTCAGATTTATTTTCTTCAAAAACAGCTTTGATGAATTTCCATTTTCCTGAAATCATTTGTTCATAATCCACAAACTTTTCAGCATTTAATTCATCTTTTTTGTGCTTATATTCTATTTTTAAATTTTCTGGAATTGAAAATTGTAAATTTTCTAAACTCAAATACTGAGGATGCAATGCATACACCGAAATCGCCGCATAAGGATAAGAATCTGTCCAACTGTAATTAGCGGTAGTATCATTAATTGGTAAAATCTGAATGATAGAAAGATTGGTTTTATGAGCCCAATCTGCTAATTTTTTAATATCGGTAAACTCACCAACTCCAAAACCGCTTTCGCTTCTTAAACTGAAAACAGGAATGGCAACTCCAGCTGCTTTGTATAATTGTTCGGCATTAAATCTGAAATAATGATCTGCGTGAACTTGCAAAACTTCAGCATCTTGATTCGGGAAAGCCAATCTGTTTTCGCCGTATTCTACTGCAATAAATTCACCTTTTTTCTCGTCGAAAATCCCGTATTTATACTGTACAAATTCTTTTTGTTTTTTTAAATCTACCGCCAATTCCCAAACGCCAACAGAAGTTTGAGCCATTTTTGGAGCGTCTGCATAATTCCATTTACCCAAAGCTTCATTATTTCCCAAAATCACCATTTTCCAATCAGGCGAATACAGCGGAGCTTCTATTCTAAAATGATGCGTATGTTTTTTAAGAACTGCAACTTTCTCTGCTTTGAAATCTCCTAGTTTATTTTGAAGAATTTTATTATTGAGATAGTTTTCAGGGAAATTTTTATTGTTCCAGACATCGTAAATGTTATACTCTTGGAAATTATTCACAAAATTCAATCTATGATGGCAAATCTCCTCATTAATGATTTGATTATTAGCATCTAGAACCAAATATTTGTATTCTATAGATTTAGAGAAAAAATCGATTTCGCCCTTCCAATTTCTATTATCGGAGAAATGAAGGTCATGTGTTTTCACATTTTTCCCTTCAGAAACTTGAATGGCTAACCTCTGCCCAAACTCAGTTCCATAATTAATAGTGAAATATAATTTCATTTTTTTCGTTTTTCAAATCACGAATTTACAAAATAATATAAGGTTCAAAAAATTTAATGATATGATTTTTAATTTGTTTTCAAGGAAAAGAAAACAAAAAGCTTCAGAAAATCTCTGAAGCTTTTACTATATTTTAGTTTTTTTTTTAATTTAAAACATAAGAAGTTCCTTCTCTTCCGTCTTTCAGTTCTATGCCTTGTTCTAATAACTTATCACGAATTTGGTCAGAAAGTTCAAAATTTTTGGCTTTTCTGGCTTGATTTCTGAGTTCTATGAGCACTTGTAATGTTTGGTCCAGTTTTGAATTATTATTTTCTTCAATATTTTGTAAGCCTAGAACATCAAACACAAAAGCATTCATCAAGGTTTTTAATTCTTCTAAATCTTCAGAAGTAATATTTTCTTTTCCATCTTTCAGTTTAAAAATAAAACTTACTGCTTCAAAAAGATGAGAAATTAAAATTGGCGAATTGAAATCGTCATTCAAAGCATCATAGCATTTTTGTTTCCATGAATTTAGATTAAAATCGCTTTCTGCTTTCTGCTTTCCGCTTTCTGCCGATTGCTGATAGCCGATTGCTGATAGCGTTTTCAAAGATTCCATCAATCGTTGAAATCCCTTTTCTGAAGCCAACATCGCTTCGTTTGAAATATCAAGAACGCTTCTGTAATGTGCTTGTAAAAAATTAAAACGAACTACAGTTGGATGAAATGGTTTTTCAAAAAAATCATTTTCACCAGAAATTAATTGATGCGGAAGAATGTAGTTTCCTGTAGATTTACTCATTCTTTGTCCGTTCATGGTCAACATATTCGCGTGCATCCAATATTTCACTGGCGAAACACCGTTGCAACCTTTTCCTTGTGCAATTTCGCATTCGTGGTGCGGAAATTTCAAATCCATTCCTCCTCCGTGAATATCGAATTGTTCTCCTAAATATTTGGTACTCATTGCTGTACATTCAAGATGCCAACCTGGGAAACCTTCTCCCCAAGGTGAAATCCATTTCATAATATGTTCTGGACTTGCTTTTTTCCAAAGGGCAAAATCTTGTGGATTTTTCTTTTCGTTTTGCCCATCTAAATCGCGGGTATTGGCAAAAAGTTCGTCGATATTTCTTTTAGAAAGTTCACCATAATTTCCACCTTTTTCGTTGTAAGCACGAACATCAAAGTAAACAGAACCGTTGCTTTCATAAGCTAATCCTTTTTCGATTAAATCTTTGGTGAGTTCTATTTGTTCGATAATGTGACCAGTTGCAGTTGGCTCAATCGTTGGAGGCAAAAGATTAAATTTCTCTAAAACTTTATGAAAATCTACGGTATATTTTTGCACAATTTCCATAGGTTCTAGTTTTTCGAGGCGAGATTGCTTCACGAAACGGTCGTTATTTACATCTCCATCGTCTGTTAAATGCCCTGCATCTGTAATATTTCTTACGTAACGAACATCATACCCCAAATGTTTCAAGCTTCTATAAATGAAGTCGAAATTCATAAAAGTTCTCACATTTCCTAAGTGCACATTGCTGTAAACGGTAGGTCCACAAACGTACATTCCTACTTTGTTGCCGTTAATAGGTGTGAAAATTTCTTTTTCCGCAGAAAGCGAGTTGTATATTTTAAGTTGCATTGTTTTTTAATTGTTTAATGTTGTTTTACATCGTTTAAGACTGTTTGAGTAAAACAGTTTGCTTCGTCGTTTTACTTCTCGCAATGACGGCAACAACAAATAATTGTAGTTGTAAAAATTTGGTTTGATATTTTTTTAAATCTGGTCATTTATTCAAAACTATTTTCTTCAAAAGGAATATTTTTTTCCTTGCAATAGTTTAAAATTTCACTATCATTTTTGAAAAAACTATCACAAAACATCTCGAAATCTTTCTCTAAAGGTCTATAAAATCTTTCTTCTATTCCCATTAGCTTTTCGATGTGTTCAATAAATTTTTCAAATTCTGGATTCATTTTACACAGTTTATCAATCGTTTTAAAATCCAAATTTTTATATTTAGCAGGAAATAACACTTTGGATTGATAAGGATTAGGATTTAATTTTATTATACCAACTCCAAAAGATTGGTTTAGCCTTTCAATTTCGTCTAACAAATCATCACTAAATTCTAAAGCTACTAAATAACCATAATTTGCCCAAGAAGAATTAGAAACTGCCTGAAAATAAGCTTGTTTTAATTCATTATCTGACGAAATCTCTCTTTTTAATTCATAAGAAAAAATTTTAAATGCTTCTTTTTGATTTATTTTTTTAAAAAACTCTTGGCTAGTTTTATTCTTGAGTTGCAAAAAATTCACTCCAACCATATCTGGATTTGTCCAAACTTGACCACTTTCTTTATTGTAAGATTTTTCATGAAATATGGTTTTAGAAAAAACATTTTCAATGTCTTTTAGAAAGGTACTAAGAAGAATATGTAAATCTCGTTCTTTATAAGTTTCTTTTTTTATAGTTATTTTTGATGGCTGTTCAAAAGAAATTTCAGTAACATCATCCTCGTATTTAGACAAATAGTACAAATAATTTCCTCCTTGCTTTTTTACTCTTTTTACTCTTTTGTCATTTTTGTATATAAAATCTGTTAAATGTGCAGAGACAGTATTATGTGGAGTTTTGCCTTTAAATTCAACATATTTTTTTGAAAGAATATAATCACATAATTCAAAGGAACCAATAGGTTTTTGAATTTCATCAAGTGATTTTAATACGGCTTCTTTTATTGTCATTAGTTTTATAAATTTTTCAAAAAATTCTCAAATTGAATTTAATCCAATTTCGCATGACTTCCTACGTAATGCAAGAACTCTTGTCTGGTAATTGGATTGGTTCTAAAAATCCCGCTCAATTCTGCAGTAATGGTAGAACTTGCGGTATCTTTTATTCCTCTACAATTTACGCAAAGGTGTTTTGCATCAATAATACAAGCTACATCTTTCGTTCCCAGTGCTTCTTTTAAAGCATCTACAATCTGCATTGTTAATCTTTCCTGAACTTGCGGACGTTTTGCGTAATAATCTACAATTCTATTGATTTTAGAAAGCCCGATTACGTCTCCGTTTGAAATATAAGCAACGTGCGCTTTGCCAATAATGGGTAAAAAATGATGCTCACAGAAAGAATACACGGTAATATCTTTCTCTACCAGCATCTGTCTATACTTATATTTATTGCTGAAAGTAGAAATCCCCGGTTTGTTTTCTGGCAAAAGTCCACCAAAAATTTCATTTACATACATCTTAGCAACACGTTTTGGTGAATCTTTAAGGGAGTCATCGGTCATATCAAGACCCAAAGTGTGCATAATCTCTGCAAACTTTTCTTCTATAATTTTTATTTTTTCTTCTGGAGTCTTTACGAAAGCATCCTCACGAAGCGGAGTATGGTCTTTGCCTGTAAAAACATCATCATCGTTTTCAAAAAAGTTACTCATAGTCTGAAATAATGTCACAAAATTAAGAATTAATCTCTAAATCATATTACTAAAATATTATTAGACTGATTTACAATAATTTAAAATCAAAATATATGAAAAAAATTTGTATTGGCACAGAATTTTATATATTTGCACTTGAATTAACAAAAATTTTTAAAACAAATTGCTATGTCAGACATTACATCAAGAGTAAAAGCTATCATCGCAGATAAGCTAGACGTGGAAGAAACAGAAGTAACTCCTGAAGCAAGCTTCACTAATGATTTAGGTGCAGATTCTTTAGATACTGTAGAATTAATTATGGAATTTGAAAAAGAATTCAACATTCAGATTCCTGATGATCAGGCAGAAAAAATCACTACTGTAGGTCACGCAATCGCTTATATTGAAGAAGTTATCAAACAATAATTTTTATTACAAAAATTAACAAAACTATGGAATTGAAGAGAGTTGTAGTAACAGGATTTGGTGCAATTACACCAATTGGTAATAATGCTCAAGAGTATTGGGAAAACCTTGTAAAAGGTGTAAGTGGCGCTGCTCCTATCACTCTCTTCGATTCTACTAACTTCAAAACAAAATTTGCTTGTGAGGTAAAAAACTTCAATCCTTTAGATCATTTCGAGAAAAAGGAAGCAAAAAAAATGGACCGAAACACTCAACTCGGTGTGGTGGCAGCTCGTGAAGCTGTTTCACATTCTAGAATTATCGAAGATCAAGTAGATAAAAACAGAGTGGGTGTAATCTGGGGCTCAGGAATTGGAGGTTTAGAAACTTTCGAAACCGAAGTTCTAGGCTGGGCAAAATCTGAAGGAATACCTAGATTTAATCCTTTCTTCATTCCAAAAATGATTGCGGATATTACTCCGGGTCATGTTTCTATGGAATACGGTTTTCATGGACCTAATTACACTACAGTTTCAGCGTGTGCATCTTCTACAAACGCGTTGATTGATGCAAAAATGCTTCTCCAATTAGGAAAAGCAGACGTAATAGTATGTGGAGGTTCAGAAGCTGCTGTTACCGCATCTGGAATGGGAGGATTTAATTCTATGATGGCTCTTTCTACAAGAAATGATGATTATAAAACTGCTTCTAGACCATTTGACAAAGACAGAGATGGATTTGTACTAGGAGAAGGTGCAGGTTGTATCATCCTTGAAGAGTATGAACATGCTAAAAAACGTGGCGCTACCATTTACGCAGAACTTGCAGGTGGTGGTTTAAGTGCAGATGCATATCATATGACTGCACCTCATCCAGAAGGATTAGGCGCTTATCTAGTGATGAAAAATTGTTTAGAAGACGCTGGTGTAACTCCAGATGAAGTAGACCACATCAATATGCATGGTACCTCTACTCCATTAGGAGACATTGCCGAATCTAATGCAATTGTTAAACTATTAGGCGAGCATGCATTTGATATTCAAATAAACTCTACTAAATCTATGACTGGTCACCTTCTTGGTGCAGCTGGTGTAATAGAAGCTATAGCAGCGTTAGGAACTATTTTACATGGTATTGTTCCTCCTACCATTAACCATTTTACTGATGACGAAAACATAGACGGCAGATTAGATTTTACATTTAATAATGCCGTGAAAAAAGATGTAAAAATTGCCATGAGTAACACCTTTGGTTTCGGAGGTCACAATGCTTGCGTTCTATTCAAGAAATTATAATGGGCTTAAAAAATTCATTACAAAAATTTCTACTTAAAAGACCTTTCAAAAAAAAGACTGAAAAAGAAAAGCTACTTTCTGCCAGAGTTAGTAAAATAATTGGGCAGAATGTAAAAAATCTTGATTACTATCATGAAGCTTTTTCATTAAAAATTCCTAATAAAACTACAGGAGCTAAAAACTACGAAAGATTAGAATTTTTAGGAGATGCAGTCTTAGGAAGCATCATTTCTTGCTACCTTTATAAAAATTATCCTGTTGCCAATGAAGGATTTCTTACCCAAATGAAATCAAAAATTGTCAATCGAAAAAACCTTAACTCTCTAGGAGAAAAACTGAAGCTTACAGATTTTATTCAAAATGGTGGAAATGGTAATTTAGGTGAAAACATTTCGGGGAATCTCTTCGAAGCCTTTATTGGTGCGCTTTATTTAGACACCAATTATGAAACTTGCGAAAAAATTGTTTTAGAAAAATTGTTTACCGATAAACATATCGAAAAACTAGAAAACAAAATCGTAAGCTACAAAGGATTATTGCTAGAATGGAGCCAAAAGAAAAAGGTGACAATAAAGTATGAAATCACCGAAGAAACTTTGCCCAATAAAAACCTTCTATTTAAGAGTTGTATCTACTTAAATAATGTAAAAATCTCTTCTGCCACAGAAACTTCTAAGAAAAAAGCAGAAGAAAAAGCAGCACAAAGAGCGTTTTACTCCTTAAATAAAAAAGAACACATTGTTGAAAAGCAAAAAAATATTTCTTGACTTAGAAGATGATGAACCAATGGACATTGGTTTACTAAGATTGGTTAAAAAATTACCCGATCACGAAATATTTTTCGAAATTAACAAAATAAATCCCTTCCAATTCGTAAGAACAGACGACTTAAAAATAAAACAGTTTTGTTTTACAAAATTCGAAGGATATCACAAAGAAACCAAAAATTGCTATTCTATAGTATCTAACAAATCAGCACCATTACGAAAAAAAACAGATAACGAACTCTTTGCCCAGACTGAAGAAATAAAATTTCTGATGCCTAAAAATAAAGATGTAGACTACATTATTTATGCAAAGGATAGTTTTAAAGATTTTTCACTAATTTTGCTGCCAGAAAACATCATGTTTCAAATACAAGATTTTTCTTTACTACCCAATAGCGAACTATACAAGCTAATAAATTATTATGAATAAGAGAGCGAAAAAAACCAAAGTAATCGCAACATTAGGACCTGCTTCTTCTACGAAAGAAATCATGCTAGAACTGGTAAAAGCTGGAGCCGATGTTTTTAGAATAAATTTTTCTCATGCCGATTACGAACTGGTTAAGAGAAATGTAGACATTATTAGAGAAATCAATCAAGAATACGGTTATAACATCTCTATTTTAGGAGATTTACAAGGTCCTAAATTAAGAGTAGGTGTGGTAAAAGAAGGTTCTTTCCTTAATCCAGGAGACGTACTTACCTTTACCAATGAGCCTTGCGAAGGAGATTCAACCAAAGTATTCATGACGTACGAAAAATTCCCACAAGACGTAAAAGTTGGTGAAAGAATCCTTATTGACGATGGAAAATTAGTTTTCGAAGTCATCGAAACCAATCAAAAAGATACGGTAAAAGCAAAAACGATTCAAGGTGGGCCATTAAGCTCTAAAAAAGGAGTGAATTTACCGAACACCAATGTTTCTCTTCCTGCTTTGACAGAAAAAGACATCGAAGATGCTAAATTCATGATTGAAAATGAATTTGACTGGATTGCACTTTCATTCGTTCGTCATGCTCAAGACATTATTGATTTAAAGAAATTAATTGAAGCGCATTCTGATTTCAAAATTCCAATTATAGCAAAAATTGAAAAACCAGAAGGTGTAAAAAATATTGACGAAATTCTTCTAGAATGTGACGGATTAATGGTTGCACGTGGAGATTTAGGAGTAGAAGTTCCAATGGAAGAAGTTCCTGTCATTCAGAAAAAATTAGTAGACAAAGCCAGATATTACTCTAAACCAGTAATTATCGCTACGCAAATGATGGAAACCATGATTAGTAGCCTTACTCCAACTAGAGCCGAGGTAAATGACGTGGCAAACAACGTGTTAGACGGGGCTGATGCAGTAATGCTTTCTGGTGAAACTTCTGTAGGAAAATATCCAGTAGATGTAGTTAAAAACATTACAAAGATTATTAAGAATATAGAATCTACCAATCTTTACGAAAAGAAAAATGATATTATAGAAAAAATAACTTGTGTAGACGATCGTTTCGTAACAGATATGGTTTGTCTAAACGCAGTTAAAATTGCAGAAACTACTGGTGCAGCAGCCATTATTACGCTGACTCACTCTGGTTACACTGCTTTCCAAATTTCTGCACACAGACCTACTTCTAGAATTATTGTATACAGTTCAAACAGAAGAGTTCTTACCATGCTGAACCTTTTATGGGGAGTAAGAGCGTTCTACTATGACATGAACAAATCTACTGACGAGACGGTAATCCAAGTGAACATGTTGACTCATCATTACGGTTATGTAGAAAAAGGAGATTTCGTAGTAAATCTCAATGCAATGCCAGTTTATGAAGGTGGAAAAACAAATACACTCAGATTAACCAATATATAAAATGAAAGCTCCAAAAATTGGAGCTTTTTTATTTTTTAAAATTTCTAAAATTTGCCGATAATGGTTTTGGGAGCGGTAAATTCTTTGAGTGCATACAGAGACAATTCTACTCCATATCCAGAATTCTTTCTTCCACCAAAAGGCAATCTTACATCTGAACGAAAAATTTGATTAATTGCCACACTTCCGCTTTCTAAATTCTCTGCAAAAAACAAAGCTCGTTCTTTATTTGAGGTGAAAACGGCGTTTCCTAATCCAAACATGGTATTATTGGCAATTTGTAAAGCTTCTTCATCATTTTTCACTTTAAAAACCATTGCCAATGGACCAAATAATTCTTCCTGAGCAATAGAATTTTCGAGATTCATTTCTAAAATACCAGGTTTAAAAGCCATATTCCCTACAGATTCTAACTCTAAAATAGTTTTCGCTCCGTTGTTAAGCGCTTTTTGATATTGTTTTTCTAAATCTGAAGCCAAATCTTCTCTCGCCATTAATCCTAACTTCGTTTCTTCATTCATAGGATTTTCAGGTTGATATTTTTGATACTCTTCTGTGAATTTTTCTACAAAAACTTGATATATTTTCTCGTGAATGACAAATCTTTTTCCAGCTACACATGTTTGTCCGTTATTTTGCAATCTTGCTTGTGCACCATCAATTGCTGCTTTTTCTAGATCTGCATCTTCACAAACGATAAAAGCATCACTCCCGCCTAATTCCAAAACACATTTTTTTAAATTTTTACCTGCAGCTTCGGCAATTTTTCTACCAGCAGCTTCACTACCAGTAAGAGAAACGCCTCTAATAATAGGATGAGCAATCATTTCTTCAACTTCTGTGTGAGAAACTTTTAAAAAGGTAAAAACGCCTTTTGGAAAACCTGCTTTCTCGAAAATTTTTTGCATGGTTTCACCTGATTTTTCACAAATAGAAGCATGTTTTAGCACGATTACATTTCCTGCTAAAATGGTAGGAACTGCAAATCTTATCGCTTGCCAAAAAGGAAAATTCCATGGCATAACGCCCAAAATAACGCCCAAAGGTTCGTGATGGATTTCTGAAATTTGAAATTCTGTTTCTACTTGCTCCGTTTTCAGTATATTTTTTTCGGTAGCATAATAATCACATAACGCTGCACATTTTTCTATTTCGGAAACCGATTGCGAAATGGGTTTATTCATTTCTTGGGTAATGATTGCCGCAAACTCTTGTTTTCTATTATTCAGAATTTCAGATAGTTGAGTAAAATATTTTTGTCTTTCTTCAAATGGAATTTTTTTCCATTTTTGGAAAGCGTCTTGAGAATTTTGTAAGGTATTTTGAAGGAATTGTTCCATAATTTTTGATTAAAAAAGTGCACAAAGATACTGTACTAAAGCCTAAACGTGGTTTTGCCAAAGATAAAAATTTTAAATGCTTATCATTTAAAAAAGTGAAAATAAAACCGAAACCAATTTCTAGCCCTGATTGAGCGACATGTTTGAGCTCTTTTTGTTTTTTTTAGATATTTCGACTTCGCTCATATGACAAAAAAAACAAAAAAGCGAGTAGCGAAAGCAGGACTGAAAGTGAAAGAAAACAGAAAACGTGTTGCTCCTAAAAATTTTAATTATTGGACAAATCACGATTTGTCACTACGAAATCATAAACCACTCATTTACCAAACTGGCAGCCAATCTGGCGGTTCTCTCGTCAATATCAAACTCTGGATTTACCTCTGCAACATCCAGCGCAACCAATTTTTCTGACTTCAAAATATGTCTGTAAAAATGCAGAAAAGTAGCATCTGCAAAGATTCCGTTGTACGCAGCAGCCGAAACTCCGGGCGCAATTGCCACGTTGAAAACATCCATACAAATGGTGAGATACAATTGGTCTACCGAAAGAATTAGTTCATCTATTTGCTGATAGATTTTAGGAAGATTTTCGAAGAAAATTTCGTCTGCCAAAATGTATTTCATTCCGAATTGATGGGCAGTATCGAACAACTTCAATGTATTAGAATTTTTCTGAATACCAATGTGCAATGAATGAATTTCTCCTTCTTGGGCGATTTGCCAAAAACCCGTTCCAGAGCTTGCTCCTACTCCATTTTCGGGTTCACGGTTATCAAAATGAGCATCGAGATTAATGATACCAATTTTTTGGTTGGGAAATGCTTTTTTGATACCAGAATAATGCGCAAAAGTCACTTCATGACCGCCTCCTAAAACAATTGATTTTCCATTTTTTTGCAGAATTTTAGAAACTTTTTCGGCTAAATCTTCTTGTGATTTTTCTAAATTTTGGTCTTCGCAAGTGATATTTCCAAAATCTAGTAATTGAAAATCTGGAGAAACTACAGGAAAGTTGTTCATATTTTTTCGGATAATGTCTGGAGCTTTGGCAGCGCCAATTCTTCCTTTGTTTCTTCTAACGCCTTCATCTACCGCAAAACCATGCAAAACGAAATTATTCGGTAAAATATTTTCGTAGTTCTCCGCTATTTCTACTCGTTGGAATATTCTGTGATGAAGCGGTGAATCACCATCGTTACGTCCTTGCCAAATGTTGTCCATGTTTAATTAAATTTTTTCTCCATCAATATACACTTCACTCGCCATCAAACTTCCTTGATTGTATAAAATATTTTGGAAATTATTGGTTTCAAAAACCACAAAATCTGCCTTCATTCCTTTTTTCAGAACTCCTCTATCGGTTAGATTGAGTGCTTTAGCAGCACGGAAGGTAATTCCTGCCAAAACTTCGGCAGTACTTAACTTCTGAAAAGTGGCTAAAATGGAAGCTTGGGCAATGAGATTTCCCATAGGCGCAGAACCCGGATTCCAATCGCTTGCAATAGCGAGAATTCCGTTTTTATCTAAAATTTTTCTCGCTGGGGTAAAAGGTTCTCCTAAACCTAAACTTGCGCCTGGAAGTGCAACTGCAACGGTTTCTGATTTTGCCAAAAATTCTATATCTTCATCTATTGTCGCTTCTAAATGGTCTGCTGAAACTGCACCAACTTCCACTGCAATTCTGGAACTTCCTGCGGTAAATTGGTCTGCGTGAACCGTAATTTTAAAACCTAATTCTTTTGCTTTTTCTAAAAATTTTCGGCTTTCTTCTGGTTGAAATGCAGATTTTTCGATGAAAATATCTACTCTTTTCGCTAAATTTTCTTCTTTAACTTTTGGTAAAATTTCATCAACAATATATTGTAAGTATTCTTCATTATTCCCTTCAAAATCTCTTGGTTTTAAATGCGCAGAAAGACAAGTTGGGACTAAAGTTACTTTGGTTTTAGTTTGTGCTTGTTGAATCACACGAAGCATTTTCAGTTCACTTTCTACATTCAATCCGTAGCCAGATTTAATTTCGATGGTGGTAATTCCCAATGAAATTAATCGATTTATTCTTTCTAAAAGCGTTTCTAAAAGTTCTTTTTCAGAAGCATTTCTAGTATGCTGAACGCTGCTCCAAATTCCACCGCCTTTTTCTGCAATTTCTAGATAAGTTTTCCCTGCATTGCGCATCGCAAAATCATTGGCTCTGTTTCCTCCAAAACAAATATGGGTGTGACAATCTATGAATGCGGGAAGAACGATTTGAGGTTCGAGGTTCGAGGTTCGAGGTACGAGTTCAGCGTTTGGGAAGTCAGATTTCAATTTTTCAAAATCACCAATTGCTTCAATTAAATTTTCGTTGTTAATTAAAATTCCGCCGTTTTCGATAATTTCTAATTGTTCGTCAGAGATTTTTCCTCGAAGTGGAAGATTATTGAGTGTAAGAATTTGTTTGAAAGGACCGATTAGTTTCATAATTGTAAAAATAAACAATTTGTTCTTTTGTCTTGATACAAAAGAACCAAAAATTGCCTCCTTTATGTCGGCGAATACTATTTCAAGACTTGAATTCTCGGCTAAAAATTTCAAAATTATTCTAAAATCCCTGAAACTCGCTCCACCACAATCCCAACAATGCTCAAACAGCAGGAATTTTTTAACGAATTATTTCAAAATTTTCTTAACCCCTCCGAATTCTATGTCGAAAATTGAGTAAAAAAGAATAAATTTGAAGATATAATTTTCACTGATGCCAGATTTTTTACACGCAGATAAAGAAAATTTCTCTGATGAGGAATTAATGCAGGAAGAACAGATTCGTCCACAAAGTTTTAAGGATTTTGCGGGACAAAGAAAAACGTTGGATAATTTAGAGGTTTTCGTGGCGGCTGCTAAAAATAGAGGTGGCGCTTTAGACCACGTACTTTTACACGGACCTCCAGGTTTGGGAAAAACTACTTTGGCACATATTATTGCCAATGAACTGGGGGTAAATTGTAAAATTACTTCGGGGCCAGTTTTAGATAAGCCTGGAAGTTTGGCTGGGCTTTTAACGAATTTGGAAGAAAACGATGTGCTTTTCATTGATGAAATTCACAGACTTTCGCCTGTTGTGGAAGAATATTTGTATTCTGCCATGGAAGATTATAAAATCGACATTATGCTGGAAACAGGTCCTAATGCACGTTCTGTACAAATTGGCTTAAATCCTTTTACTTTAGTTGGTGCCACTACTCGTTCTGGAATGCTCACGAAGCCGATGTTAGCAAGATTTGGGATTCAAAGCAGATTAGAATATTACACGATAGAACTTTTGGGAATGATTATCGAGAGAAGTGCAAGAGTTTTGGGCGTTCCTATTTATGAAGATGCAGCGTTGGAAATCGCAAGACGAAGCCGTGGAACTCCGAGAATTGCCAATGCATTGTTACGCAGAGTTCGAGATTTTGCAGAAATTAAAGGAAACGGCAAAATTGAAATTGAGATTACCAAATTCGCACTTAATTCTCTGAATGTAGATGAATATGGATTGGATGATATGGACAATAAAATTATGCGTGTGATGATAGAAAATTTCAAAGGGAAACCAGTTGGGATTTCTGCATTGGCCACTTCTATTGGCGAAAACCCTGAGACTTTGGAAGAGGTTTACGAACCGTTTTTGATTCAGGAAGGTTTTATCATCAGAACTCCAAGAGGAAGAGAAGTTACAGAGAAAGCCTACAAACATTTGGGAATTTCGAGGCCGAAAAATCCAGGGGAACTTTTTTAATCAATTAAAGAATTAAGAATGGGACATAAATTAGTTTGTTTCAATTGTAGAAAAGTAAAAAATTTAGACTCTAATTTTGATAAATCAGAGTCTATTAATAATATTTGTACTAAATGTAATTCTGAGATGAAAAGGTTACCTCATCGTTTCAGACCTCCCAAAAAAGAAGACTTAAAAAAGTGGAAAGTTGTAGAATATCTCTTTGAAAATGGATTTGAATATGAACATTTTTATGATTTTGAAAATGAAAAATATTTAAAAATTCCTGAAAATATATATGAAGCGAAAGAATTTATCGAAAATTATAAACTATCAGAAAATTAATTAATTTAGCACAAAATCACACTTTTTATGAAACTTTACCCTATACAATGCGGAAATTTTAAATTAGACGGCGGTGCTATGTTTGGTGTCGTCCCGAAATCTCTTTGGGAACGTACTAATCCTGCAGATTCTAAAAATTTAATTGAACTTGGGACTCGTTCTCTTTTGGTGGAAGATGGCAAAAAACTCATCTTAATTGATTGTGGTTTAGGAAATAAGCAAGATGAGAAGTTTTTCGGGCATTATTCGCTTTATGGAGACGAATCTTTAGACAAAAATTTAAAAAAATTCGGGTTTGTAAGAGAAGATATTACCGATGTTTTCTTGACACACCTTCACTTCGACCATTGTGGTGGCGCAATCGAATGGAATGATGACAAATCAGGTTACAGACCTGCTTTTAAAAACGCACAATTCTGGACCAACGAAAATCATTGGCAATGGGCAACTGAACCCAATCCAAGAGAAAAAGCAAGTTTCTTGAAGGAAAACATTTTGCCAATGCAAGAAAGCGGACAGTTGCAATTTTTGCCTACTCCAAAAACGGGAAATTATGGTTTTGCACCTGATTTGAAAATGGATGTGATCTTTGTAGACGGACACACCGAAAAACAAATGCTTCCTGTGATTCAATATCAAGAAAAAACGATTGTTTTTGCAGCAGATTTAATTCCAACAGCTGGACACATCCCACAAGTTTACGTGATGGGATATGACACGAGACCGCTTCTTACCATGGAAGAAAAAGGAAAATTTCTGAAACAATGTGTAGAGAATGAATACTTACTGTTTTTCGAACACGATGCTCATCATGAATTGGCCAGTCTAAAAATGACTGAAAAAGGCGTGAAGCTAGACGAAACGTTCAGTTTTAACGAAGTTTTTGGGTATTAATTTGCGGGAAGTTAGAAGATGGAAGTTGGAAGTTTACATACTGGAAAAAAAATCATCGGAATTACAGGCGGAATAGGAAGTGGAAAATCTACGGTTTCTAAATTTATAGAAGAGTTGGGATTTCCTGTATATGATTCTGATTTTTGGGCAAAAGAATTAGTGAATATAGACGAAAATCTAAAATCTAGAGTTATCGAACTTCTTGGCGAAGAATCTTATGATGAAAACGGAAAATACAACCGGAAATTTGTTGCAGAAAAGGTTTTCGAAAATCAAGAATTGCTTTTAAAACTGAATCAAATTATTCACCCTGCGGTGAAAATACATTTTGAGAATTGGGTAAATGCTCAAAACGCTGAATTTGTTTTTAAAGAAACGGCTTTGCTTTTTGAATTAAAACTGAATGAAAGTTGCTATCAATCTATTTTAGTTACTGCTGATGAAAACATCAGAATAAAAAGAGTGATGGATAGAGATGGCAGAACATACCGAGAAGTAAAAGAAATCATCGATAAACAAATGCCTGAAGCGGACAAAGTGAAATTAGCGGATTTTGTGATTCAAAATAATACTGATTTAGAGTCTTTAAAGGAATTTACTCATCAAGTTATAGACGAGTTACAACGAATGGATTTGTAAATTCTAATTTTCTAAAAATAAAAAAACCTTGAGACGAACTCAAGGTTTTCTTTTTTATATCATCTAAGATTATTTTTTGATAAATTTCATTTTAGAAGTTGCTCCTTTTTCAGAAACTTCGATGAAATAGACTCCTTTTGCAAGAGTAGCTACATTGACTTTATTATTGGTCACTTTTCCTTTTGAAATAAACTGACCTGCAACGTTATAGATGGCAAAAGTAGCATTGTTAGATACTTTGGTAATATTTAAAACATCGTTTACAGGATTAGGGAAAATTTCTGTTCCCAATTTATTTGCTTCTTTAGTTCCTAACATACTTCCTAAAACGAAGGCGTATGAAGCTTCGTCAGTACTAAATGTAGTATTTACCATAACTGTTCCTGTACTTGTTGTCAACTTATAATAACCACTTCCGTAATCACAGCAGAATCCATCACCCCAACTATCATAAATTTTGAAAATATAACATTTATTATTAGTTAAATTAAATATGTAATTTTTCACTGCTGGCATTCCTGTTTCTTCATCTGTATATGTTTCACTTGCACTTGAATATAAAGTATTCCCTGCTCCATCTACTACTTCCCAATACGTTTCTGAACCGTAAGCATCTAATTGGAGTTCTAAATTAACTTGAGTTGTAGTGAAGCTAGGCGTAGAATCATAAATTAGAGTATTGGTATTATTAGAAACTCTACTGTCTAATGCAGAATTTACTGTATTTATTGTAACCGAAATGTTATTATTGCTAAGAGCAGTTCCATTTAAACTAATAGGAATTTGCGCTTCTGCATTAGTGGCTAAATTACCAGTCCAACTTTGATTGTAAATCACCCCTCCATCATTTACAGAAATAACAGCAGAAGTTAGAGCATTATTTCCTCTATTTATTAATCTAATTTGAGCTTTCTGAGGGAAAGAACAATCTGTATTATAAATAAACTGCACTTTAACTTCTGCATCATTACTTACCAAGGTTACTGGAGTAAGTGCATTAGAAGTTAATAATTCTTTTCTTCTTGGTGAATTAGCTAAAACGGCATTAAATCTATCAACTTGGTTAATTGTGAAAATATTCATACATGTATCACTTGTATAATCCATGTAATTTTCGAACATTTCGTCTGCTGTAGGAGGTAAGCAAGTATTTGTTTTAGGATGTGTAAAACATCCATAGTTCTCAGTCTTATGAATTGGAGTATCTGCTACGTAATCTGTTCCGCAATTTTCATCTCCCCAAATATGACGTAAACCTAACCAATGTCCTATTTCATGAGTTGTTGTTCTACCATAACCGTATGTAGGATCTAAATTAAAACTACCATCATCATAATCCAAATTTCCAAAAAATTGATGTCCAATGACTACTCCATCTGTATTTGCTGTAAAAGGCGGATAATTTAATCCATCTAATGTACTTGCTTCAGGAAACTGAGCATACCCTAGAACTTCACCAATATCTGTAATTACATCAGGTGTAACCCAAATATTTAAATATTTTGTAGGATCCCAAATTGTACTAGGTTTTAAAACAGCTTCTATTTGTGTATCTGTCCATGAATTAACATTAAAAGAAATTCTATCAATTCCATTTGTAGGATTTCCATTAGGATCTCTTACCGCAAGTGCAAATTCTATATTAGCATCTGCACCAACTGGATTAGTGTTATATCCTTTAGTTCCTGTTTTTTTTCTATAATCATTATTAAGCGTAGTAATCTGAGAAATTACTTGTGCGTCGCTAATATTAGTTCCTATCCCTACCGCTTCCCCTTTATTAATTACGTGCACAACTACTGGTATAGTTTTTATAGCAGAAATTCTGTTATTAAAAAATTTTTTCCTGTTAATTTTATCTGAAATCCAATTTTCAAAACCATCAGTATTAGCTCTTCTGCTATTTTTTTTCTGAAGATTTTTTTCGTATTCAGTAGAATAACATCTTATATATCCATTCGGTGATTTACTTACTGTTTTTTTTGTCTGAGCCGAGATATTTATTGATAATAATCCAGCCATTAGAAAGAATAGAATTTTCTTCATCTACATAAATTTTAATTATTTTTTTAAATTTAAAGGGTATTAAAGTTATACACTTTTATTCAATTATTTAAAATAAATTACATTTTTTAAAAAAAAAGTAACATTTTTACAATCTCAATAAAAACTTGCTAAAATTGATACGCTAAATTCCAGCTAAAGCCCACATTAAATTTAGTAGAGCTTTTGCCAAAACCAGGCACAATCATAGGAGTCATCCCTTCTTGTTTGGTAGAATAAAATAAAAATCTTGGTTGCGCATTTACATCTACATATAAATTTGATTTGAACAACTGAACTCTTGCTCCAGCAAAACCTTCTAACCAATAGGCAGATTGATTCACTGATGGAAAGGCAAGATATTGGTCGCTGCCACCAAAACCACGAATGGGAACTTTTTTGTATTCTTGACTGTAAAAACTTGCGACCATTTTTGCTCCCGCATAAAAACCATTATCAGGATTTTCGGTATCCATAGAAAGCATGTAATATCCTCCTAATTTTCCGAAAAATCCGTTTGCAGTAGCGTCATAACCATTTTTCTGATAAATATTTTTTTCAAAACCTACATCTACAACTGCGTGAAGATTTTTCTTAATCTCAGAAGAAACATATCCTTGAAATAATTTTCTATCGCTAAAAGTAGACAACGCAGCATTCAGTACATCTACTCCTACTGTAAAATTGGGTTTATATTGATATTTGGTTTTTACTGAATCTTTCTCTTGAGAAAAACCCAAACAAAAACTAAAAAACAAGATAAAGATGAGCTTTGTTTTCATTGATAATCTGATTTTGATTGAGTTCTACTTTAGTGACTGGATTTGCAGTTTCAAGAGTTCCAGAAAGGTTTTGATAAAGTCTTTTGAAACCACAAGCTGGCGAAACATATTCAGAAGTGGTATTATAATTCAGTTTTATTTTAGAAACACTGCCTTTTTTAGTTTTTCTCACGTATAATTCTGTAAAACCTGCATCATCTACCCGAATTGGAATCAATGCAGAATCTACTTTAGCGGCTTTTACTACCGTTAAAATATTATTATTACCATAATCTACATCTAAATAAAGCGAGTCTAAAGTCAGCACTTTATTATCTGCACTTTTAAATTTAATTTTTAGTCGAGGTGTAGCTTCTCCGCTTACGCAAACATCGTCATCGTTTTCGCAAGAAGTGAGGAAAAAACCCAATATCAAAAAGGGAAAGATTAATTTTTTCATTTTTTAACGAGGAAATAATATTCTGAAAACGCCTATTCAACTTCAAAGTCGGTTTCAGATATTTAACTTACTATTTTGATTTTTCTTATTTTAAATTTCTAGAAAAATCTCTTTTATAAAACAAAGTTCACCATTTTCTGGAAATGATGAACTTTATTTTTCAATTATTTTACTTCTAAAGCTTTATCTATCCTATAAACCAAATCTTCTAAATGATATTTGGTCACTGCGTCTTGTGCATTTTGTGCATTTTTAGAAGCATCTGCTTTTATTTCTCTTAAAACTCCTCTGGTTAATGATTTCACATCAGAATTATCAGAAATCGTCTCTGCATTTCTGCCAGTGCTTGGTTTACTTGCTTGAGTTCTCGCAATTAAAGTTTCTACAAAATTTTTCTGTAAATTTCTTCTGTAAATATCAATTTTAGAAGAAGATTTCAACTCAGAAAATACACTGTTTTTAATATCTTGAAGATAATTATACACAGCGTAAGCATTAGCATCTAAAGATTCTCCTTCGTATAATTTATTCAAAACACCTTCGCTTAAAACTCTATTGAGCACTGTTTTTTGAAGATTTTCTACCACTTCTACTGGCGATTTATCTATTTTAGTTAAAACAGAAGTTTTTAACAACCAATTTGGAGTGGTAAATACATTTTCTGATAAAAATTTCAAAGCTTCTTTTTGTTCTGATTTAGAAACCAATTCATAAATAGCTCCTTTTTGTTCTACCATTTTCGGCGTTTCTTTTACGCCACCAATGTATTTAGAAACGTGACCTAAATATCTAGCAAACTGACCAGAAACTTGAGTAAATCTATTATTAAGACTGCTGTAATCTTCATTTGGTTTTGTACTCCATGCTTCTATGTTTTCCATGATTCTCTGAAGGTTTTTCACTCCATATTTTCCTGCAAGCATAGGATTATCTCCTACTTGTTCGCTTTGAGAACGCGGATCATAAGGATTGGTTTCTGAACCGAACCAAAGTCTAGGATTTTGTAATTTTTCCATCACCCATTTATTAAGATGAGCTTTTTCTTTTTCTGGTGAATTATAATTATAAAATCTTCTGTAACCCCATTCTATTGCCCAATCATCATAGTCACCAATTCTTGGCATTAATCCAGCTTCACCTACATTATCTTCTGGCTGTGCTACGTAGTTAAATCTCGCATAATCCATAATTGAAGGAGTATGACCATTGGCTTTTAACCAAGATTTATTTCTAAGATTTTCTACAGGAACCGTAGAACTAGACCCGAAATTATGTCTCAAACCAAGAGTATGTCCCACTTCGTGTGAAGAAACAAATCTGATTAACTGCCCCATTAATTCATCATCAAAATCTACTTTTCTAGCTCTAGGATCATTAGGTGAAGCTTGTACGAAATACCAATCGTTCAACAATTTCATTACATTGTGATACCAATTGATGTGACTTTCTAAAATCTCACCAGTTCTAGGGTCTGCAATTGAAGGGCCAGAAGCATTAGGAACATCTGAAGGTTTATAAACGATAGCCGAGAATCTTGCATCTTCTAAACTCCATTCTGGATCTTCTTTTGCATTCGGAACTTTTGCATAAATCGCATTTTTAAAACCTGCTTTTTCGAAAGCTTTTTGCCAATCATTCACTCCTTGAATTAAATAAGGAATCCATTTTTTCGGAGTTAAAGGATCAATGTAAAAAACTATTGGTTTTTCTGGCTCTACCAATTCTCCTCTTTTATATTTTTCTAAATCTTTCGCTTTGGGTTCAAGTCTCCATCTTTTTACTAGAGAAACTCTTTCTACGCCTTGAGGATTTTCATCAAAATCTGTATAACCTACTGTAAAATAACCTACTCTAGGATCGAAATATCTGGCCTGCATTTTATTTTCTGGCAAAAGAATAATTGAAGAATTAACTTCTACCGTATAATTTCCGCTCACTTCAGGTTTTGGAGCACCTGGAATTGGCGAAGCTTCTCCTGCACTTCTGTTGTAGGTTTTAGTAGTGTTAATTTCAATATTGGTAGGGAAAGATTTCACGAAATTGACAAAAGATTTATCTTTTTGAAAAGCGCCCACTCTAAATCCTTTCTTGAAACGAGTATCAAAAGAAACCACATCATTATCTGCATTGATAAAATCTGTAACATCTATCACGGTAGAGTTTTTTTCTTTACCGAAAGCTTTAATGTCAAAAGCTTGTTCAATAGAATTTACGTTATTTCTCATCACTGTTTTATACATTGCAGAGGTAGAATCTTTAGCATAATCTACATAAGAAATAGAGCGTAAAAACACCTTATCATTTGGTCCTTTTTCGAAACTGATGACGTTTTGACTGATTTGATCTCCCGCATAACCTACTGTTCCCATTCTCATTTCGGCACCGGCTTTGGTCAATCTGGTGACTACCAAAAATTCTTTTTTCAGTGCTTTATCAGGAATTTCGAAATAGTATTTGTCTTCTACCTTGTGAACGGTAATAATTCCTTCATCGCTAACTGCTTTGTTGGTAATTACTTTCTCGAAAGGTTGAATTTTTTCTGGTTTTTTGTCTTTTGGTTTTGCAGTGTTTACGGTGTCTTTTTTAGCTTTTACATCTACTTTTACACTGTCTTTCTGTTGAGAAAATGCGCTCGCTGACATCATTAATGACAATGCGCAAAACAAATTCAGTACATTTTTCATTCGATATTTTAATTTTTTATTTGGTTAAAATACCTCAACTATAAGATAAAAAAATTGAGGATTCTGTTTCGAACCCCCAATTTAGTTATTTTTTTATTAATAGCGCTATATTTTCTACATGATGTGTCTGCGGAAACATATCTACTGGCAAAATCTTCACCACATCATAATGTTCCTTCATCAGTGCTAAATCTCTAGCTTGAGTAGCAGAATTACAGCTAACATAGACAATTTTAGGCGGTGCTAATTTCAGAATTTGTTCTACCACTTTTTGGTGCATTCCGTCTCTAGGCGGATCGGTAACCAAAACATTTGGTTTTGGATGATTGGCTAAAAACTCTTCGGTGAAAACGTCTTTCATATCGCCACAATAAAACTCGCAATTATCCAAACCATTGAGCTTAGCATGTTCTTTTGCAGCATCTATCGCTTCTTGAACCGATTCTATCCCGATTACGTATTTTGCTTTTTTGGCAATATATTGTGCAATTGTTCCTGTTCCTGTGTATAAATCGTACACCACATCATTTTCAGAAATTTCTGCGAATTCTAGTGTTTTTCTATACAAATTCAGCGCTTGTTTATAATTGGTTTGGAAGAAAGATTTTGGTCCTATTTTAAATTTCAGCCCATCCATTTCTTCATAAATGAAACCTTCGCCGAAATAAGTCTGTACATCTAAATCATAAATAGAATCATTCTGTTTCGGATTGATGGCATAAACCAAAGTTTTAATCTGTGGGAATTTCTCTAAAATATAATCGAATAATTGTTCTCTGTTCTCCTTCTCTTCTCTGTACAATTGGAATAGAACCATCCATTCTCCTTGAGAGTTTTGACGAAGCATTAAAGTTCTCAAAAAACCTTCTTGATTTCTTACATCAAAAAAATCTAACCCTTTATTGATGGCATAATTCCTTACAGCTAATCTTAAATCATTAGATGGGGCTTCTTGAAGGAAACATTCTTGTAAATCTAAAATTTTGCTCCACATTCCTGGAATATGGAATCCTAAAGCATCTTTATTCCCAAAATTTTCTTCGGAACTGATTTCGTATTGAGTAAGCCAACGAGCATTAGAAAAAGAAAACTCCATTTTATTTCTGTAGAAATATTCTTGCTCTGAACCGAGTATAGGCAATGTTTCAAAATTTTCGATTCCACCGATTCGTTTGATATTGTTATAAACTTCTTCTTGCTTGAAATCGAGTTGTTTTTGGTAAGAAAGGTTCTGCCATTTGCAACCACCACAAACTCCAAAATGAATGCATTTTGGCTCAACTCTGTACGGTGATTTTTCTAAAATTTCTACTGCTTCTGCTTCGAAGTATTTAGATTTAGATTTTTTCACTCTGGCATTTACTACATCACCTGGAACCGCACCAGAAACTAAAACCGCTTTTCCTTCCTCAGTTTTTCCTACGGCTACACCTTTTGCACCAGCAGTAATTAATTTAATATTTTCTAAAATAATGTTTTTCTTTTTCTTACTCATAACGATGCAAAATTAATGTTTTAAAACTAATTTTCAGTGTGTTTGTTGATTTTCATAAATTCTGAAAAAATAAAAAGCGGACTAAAGTCCGCTTTTTGATATGATATTTTTATCTTTTTTAGTGACCGTGACCATCATTTGCAGAATGCTCAGTTGGTGGAGCCATCATTTCTGGAGTTTGAGGAATTCCAGTTGGAGCTTGTAAACCAGAAGCTTTGTTCAATCCATCTACCAAAGCTGGGTCTGCGATATTTAGGTAAGTTTTACTAGAAATTTTACCGTCTTTATCAATGATGATGAAACTTGGCATTTTAAATCCGTATACTGCAAATTTCTTAGCAATTTCAGATTTCATACCACCCGTTGCATAATAATTATTTCCTTGAATTCCTGTAAACATCGCTTTAGAAGTTTTCACGAATTGGTCTTGAGTATCATCTAAGTTAATGAAAGCAAAATTCATTTTTGAACCATAGAATTTCACCATTTCTTTAAGAACAGGCAATGTGCTTTCTGTGATGTAAGGATTCCAAGAAGCGTAGAACACTAATGCTGTAGGTTTTCCTTTAAGATCTGCTAAAGTTATTTTACTGCCATCTTGCTTTACTAAACTTAAACCAGAAACATCTGTTCCTTGCTCAAGTCCGTAAATTGCTTCTTTTAAATTTTTCAACTCTGATTTGATTGCAGAATTTTTGATTTTAGTATCTAAAAATTTGAAAACTTCTTGTAATTTAGGATTAGCAGGCTCTCTTAAATCATATTGAGCAGCTACAGCAGCAAGAAGATATTCTTTAGTTTTATCTGAAACATCTTTTTGGGTGTCTAAGAATTTAGAGAACATTTGCACATTAGAAGTAGGAGCAGCATTCTTTTGTCCTTCGAAGAACTTTTGGAAAGATGCACTTAATTTACTGATAACGTAGTTTCTGTAATTAGGCATATCTTCTACATAACTTTCGTTTTCTAGACTTTTTTGGAAATCTAATAATTTAGCTCCTGCTTTGTATTTTGGGTCATTAGTAGCTGGACCATGCATACTTTCGTACTGAGAAGAAATCATCAATAAAGTTACATCTAGTTCTCTTTTATTGAATTTTTCTACATCGCTGTCTGGTTTTTTAACCTTAGCGATTTCATCCATTTTTTTGGTAATATCACCTTTATATTTTTCTAATTCTTTTAGGAAATCTTCTTCTTTTTTAGAAATAACAGATTGGTCTAATTTAGACATATATTGGTTAATGAATTGCTGAGATTCCATTAAGTATTCTGTGTTTCCTTTAGCATCACCAGTAATTTTCATTCCTTGAGGGAAAAGCATCGCTTCAAAGTCAAGATTTACTTTGTCGCCACCTTTTAGATAAAGAAAACCTGTGTTTCCTGCGTAAGTAATTACATAAACTCCATCTCTAGGAATTTCTATGGTTTCTGAGAAATTTCCTTTGGCATCTACACCAAAATTAGCAAGCGGTAAAGTTGCAATTCCTGAAGCATCTATAATTTCTAATCTTTCTAATGGTGAGCCATTAGTCACTTTACCATTTATGGTTACTTTGCCACCTTTAGAACATGATAGCAATAAAATGGAGAATAAGAATAATAAAAAATATTTTTTCATTTCTTTAAAAAAGTTGTTTTTGTTTTTAATCACGCAAAAATATACTTTTAGTTTTATTTGCAGAAAAAAACTTTGTGTTTTGGGAAAGTTTTAACGAAAAATCACCTCAAAGAAAGAGGTGATTTTTAAATTATTTCATTTATAAGGTTAATCTACTGTAGTAAATTTAGCCGCAAGAAATTCTCTGTTCATTCTAGCGATGTTTTCTAGAGAAATTCCTTTAGGACATTCTACTTCGCAAGCACCTGTGTTAGAGCAGTTTCCGAAGCCTTCTTCGTCCATTTGTTTTACCATGTTCAGCACTCTTCTATTTGCTTCTACTCTACCTTGTGGTAAAAGAGCAAACTGAGAAACTTTAGCACCAACAAATAGCATAGCAGAACCATTTTTACAAGTTGCTACACAAGCTCCACAACCAATACAAGCTGCAGCATCCATAGCTTTATCTGCATCTTCTTTTGGAACTGGGATTGCGTTTGCATCAAGTGTATTTCCTGAAGTATTTACAGAAACGAAACCACCTGCAGCCATAATTCTGTCAAATGCGCTTCTGTCTACTACCAAGTCTTTAATTACTGGGAACGCAGCACTTCTCCAAGGTTCAATAGTGATGGTTTCGCCATCTTTGAACATTCTCATGTGCAATTGGCAAGTTGTAATTCCTGTATCTGGACCGTGAGCTCTACCATTAATGTACAAAGAACACATACCGCAGATTCCTTCTCTACAATCGTGGTCGAATGCCACTGGTTCGCTTCCGTTATTTACCAATTGTTCGTTTAGCATATCTAGCATTTCAAGGAAAGAAGAATCCGTAGAAACATCTGATATTTTATAGGTCTCGAACTGACCTTTTGATTTATTATTTTTCTGTCTCCAAATTTTTAGAGTCAGGTTTAATCCTTTTTTTGCACTCATTTTTTAAATTATTTTATGGAGATTATTTATAACTTCTCGTTTTCACTTCAATATTCTCGTACACCAATTCTTCTTTGTGCAATACTTCGGCGTTGATATCATCACCTTTGTATTCCCAAGCTGCTACATATTTGTAGTTCTCGTCATCTCTTTCTGCTTCACCTTCTGGAGTAGCGTGATCCCAACGGAAGTGACCTCCACAAGATTCTTTTCTTTCAAGAGCATCTTTCGCCATTAATTGACCTAGTTCTAAGAAATCTGCCACTCTGAATGCTTTTTCAAGCTCTGTATTCATTCCGTTTGCTTCTCCTGGAACTTTTACATTTTTCCAGAAATCGTTTCTGATTTCTTCTATTTCTTTAATCGCTTCTGCTAAACCTTCTGGAGTTCTACCCATACCTACTTTGTTCCACATTACATTTCCTAGTTTTTTGTGGAAGTAATCTACAGAGTGAGTTCCTTTATTAGTTAAGAAGAAGTTTACTTTATCTTTAATTTCTTTTTCAGCAGCTTCAAATTCTGAAGAATTGGTAGGAATTTGTCCTGTTCTGATGTCTGCAGAAAGATAATCTGCAATCGTGTAAGGCAATACGAAATATCCGTCTGCTAAACCTTGCATTAAAGCAGATGCACCTAATCTGTTTGCACCGTGGTCTGAGAAATTAGCCTCACCTATTACGAAACAACCAGGAATAGTACTCATTAAGTTATAATCTACCCAAACTCCTCCCATGGTATAGTGAACTGCAGGATAAATTTTCATAGGAGTTACGTATGGATCGTCTGCTGTAATTTTCTCATACATTTGGAATAGGTTTCCGTATTTTTCTTCCACCCATTTTTTACCCAAATCGTAGATTTGTTTTTCAGAAGGATTGTGAATATTTTTCTCAGTGGCAGCTTCTCTACCTTTTTTCATAATTTCTGTAGAGAAATCTAAGAATACACCTTCTTTAGTATCATTATTTTCGATTCCGAAACCAGCATCACATCTTTCTTTAGCGGCTCTAGAAGCTACGTCTCTAGGCACTAAGTTACCGAATGCAGGATATCTTCTTTCTAAGTAGTAATCTCTGTCTTCTTCTTTAACATTTTCTGGTCTAAGTTTTCCTTCTCTGATTGCTTGAGCATCTTCTAATTTTTTAGGAACCCAAATTCTACCAGAGTTTCTAAGAGATTCAGACATCAAAGTCAATTTAGACTGTTGTGTTCCGTGGACTGGAATACAAGTTGGGTGAATCTGTACGAAACATGGGTTTGCGAAATACGCTCCTTTTTTGTGAATTTTCCAAGCTGCAGAAACATTAGAACCCATCGCGTTAGTAGAAAGGAAATATACGTTTCCGTAACCACCAGAAGCAATTACTACAGCGTGAGCAGAATGTCTTTCGATTTCTCCTGTTACTAAGTTTCTTGCGATAATACCTCTAGCTTTACCATCTACCATTACTAAGTCCATCATTTCGTGACGGTTGTACATCTTAATTCTACCTTTACCGATTTGACGGCTCATTGCAGAATATGCACCTAATAGTAATTGCTGACCAGTTTGACCTTTTGCATAGAAAGTTCTCTTCACCTGAGTTCCACCGAAAGAACGGTTATCTAACTGACCGCCGTATTCTCTACCGAAAGGAACACCTTGTGCTACACATTGGTCAATGATATTTGCAGAAACTTCTGCTAATCTGTGTACGTTAGCTTCTCTTGCTCTATAATCTCCACCTTTGATGGTGTCATAGAATAATCTGTAAACAGAATCACCATCATTTTGATAATTTTTAGCTGCATTAATACCACCTTGAGCTGCAATAGAGTGTGCTCTTCTTGGTGAATCTTGGTAGCAAAAAGCTTTTACATTATATCCTTGCTCTGCAAGAGTTGCCGCAGCAGAACCACCAGCTAAACCAGTTCCTACTACAATAATATCTATTTTATCACGGTTATTTGGTGCAACCAAATTCATGTGTGCTTTATGATTTTTCCATTTGTCTGCTAAAGGACCTGCTGGAATTTTTGAATCTAATTTGCTCATAATATTATGTAAATTATTGAGTTACGAAATGAAATACAGCTACTACGATAAATCCTAGCGGAATTAAAATAGAATACCAAGTTCCTAATGTGTTTACACATTTTAAATACTTAGGATGTCTCGCTCCAATCGATTGGAATGATGATTGGAAACCGTGTGATAAGTGCAATCCTAATAAAACAAAAGAAACTGCATAAAAAATCACTCTCCATAAATCTGCAAACTTAGCATGTAACTCTTCCCAATATCTTGTTTCATTGATTGATAGAGCTTCTACATACTTATAATTCATCTCATGCATCCAGAAATCATACATATGCAGTCCTAAGAAAGCTAAAATTACTGCTCCAGAAATAATCATATTTCTAGAAGACCAACTAGAATTTCCGCTGTTATTTGCTACAGCATACTTTACTGGTCTTGCGTTTTTGTTTTTCATTTCTAAAACGAAGCCCATTACAAAGTGAAAAATTACACCCGCTACTAAAACCGGCTGCATCACAAATTGTATTAAAGGATTGTATCCCATAAAATGAGACGCTGTGTTAAATGCATCTTCACTAAATATCGATAGTAAATTTACCGACAAGTGAATCAACAAAAAGACAAGCAAAAACATTGCTGAAAGCGCCATTAAAAACTTTCTACCAATTGTAGATTGAGTTAATCCTGCCATTGTTTATTTATTTTTTTGAATTTTCACAAAATTAAGAATTTGTTAACGTTTGAAACTATGACAAATGTCATATTTGTCAGTTTATAACTATTCTAAATAAATTATTCAACACTATATTTTTTTTCATTAATAACTAAAAATTGTACGTTTTGAGGAACAAAGACTATCTTAAAATCATTCACTCTTCTAGCAACCAAATAAGGCTCTATGATGTACTTTTTCTGTTTTTCTAAATTTTTAGAATTTTTCACAAAAAAGACTACTTTATCTTTTTCTTTAACAGAAATTATTTTTTCTTTAAAAAATTCGTGTATTAAGATTTCGGATTGAGCATTTTCATAGTAGTTAAATCCTATTCTAAGCATTAAAAATAAAATGACCAAAAATCCTACTTTGATGAGTGATTTTAAATGATGACGTGTTAAAAATCTCCTCAAAAAATAAATCATACTAAAAAGAACGATGACTTCTGACCAATGCATTGGTATATTTTTAAAGAAGAAAACATCAAGGCTTGCGAAAAAATGAATCACTTTCAAAACCAGTTGAACTCCAGAATCGTAAAGAGCATTTAACCAAGAAATATCAAAGCCAAAACCCAACAAAATGGTCATCAATAAAGCAAAAATGATAATTACTTCAGAAAAAGGAATCACCACTAAATTAGCAACAATCGAAATCAGAGAATATTGATGAAAATAATAAATAACCAATGGTAAAGTCGCCACTTGTGCAGCAATACTAATCGAAATTACATTCACCAAAAAATTCTGAACAGTATTTTTAGGCTTTGGCAAATATTTTAAAATCGGTTCATTGAGCCAAAAAATTCCGAAAACCGCAATAAAACTCAATTGAAATCCCACATCAAAAAGTTGGTTTGTATCAAAAATCAAAATCGCTAAACCAGAAATCGCCATTGCATGTAACAAATCTGGTTTCCGTTGCAATAAAACATAGAAATAATATGCTGTAATCATAATACACGAACGAATCACAGAACTTCCAAAATCTATAAAAACTGCAAATAACCAAATGAATATCAAAGAAATAACAATCGGAACATTTCTAAAATTTGCAGGGAAAATTGGTTTCAAAAGCAGTAAAATCAGCCAAAAAATAATCGCCATGTGCGAACCTGAAATCGCCAAAATATGCACCAATCCAGATTTGCTAAAATCTTCTACCGTTTCTCGGTCCATTTCTGTTCGGTCTGCCAGAATAATTCCTTTGGTAAATTCTTTAGATTTTTCAGAAAGCTTAGCTTGGTCAATATTTCGCAAAACTTCTAAGCGTTTTTGGTTTATTTTTTCGGAAAAAGTAAGGTTTTCTTTTTCCGCAACTTGAAAAGAATTAGGAGCATATCCTTGAAAATAAATCTGCTTTCTGGCCAAATATTTTTGATAATCAAATCCAAAATCCTGCGCATTCGCTTTTACTTTGTTGAGATAAATTTCGGCTTTATAAAAATGTTTGAAATCCAGTTCATTTTCTTCTTTTGGAACCGACAACACCAAACCTAAATGGTTTATTTCGTCGTTAACTTTCAAAATTTTGACTTCGTAACGTTTATTTTTCTCGTTGGAATTCAGTTTTTTATCCAAAGTAAAAATCACTTCCGAAGAACTAGGAAAATTTGGAAGAACTTGTTCTTTATTATGGAGTTCATGTGCGAAAACACCTAATCCGAAAAAGAAAATTGCCAATACAAAATCTTTGATTTTGAAGAAAAAATGATTTTTTAAAAGGCTAAAAACTAAAAATAGGAAGCTAAAGCTCAGAAATAAATGGACTAAAGCAGTTGACAAGCTCAACTTTTCGGAAATAAGAATCCCGAAAATAAAACAAAGCCACAAAATCAAAAGTGGTTGCTTGTTCATGCAATTTTGTTATTAGTTTAACCAAATATAAAAATTTATTGAACTTGTAAGTTCTTTTTCTCCATTTTTAAACAAAAAAAATTCCTTAAACGTTACATTTAAGGAATTTTATACTCTTATCCAGTATTTTTCAAACCACTTGAAATGGCATTGATTAAACTTAATAATTTATTGAGAATTTTGTCTTTTTCTAGTTTATTTTCGTCATCTAAATTTCTCCATTGTTGTAGATATTTAATATGCAATTGGTGCAATATTTCTAATTTTTGGTTTCTCCATTTCAAGTTATCATATTGTCCGCTTCTTCTTTCCAGAGCAGCTTCACCGAACAATTCTTCTATCAGCTGAACTCCATTTTGATGGTCGGTAAGAAATTTATCCATCAATAGGTTTCTCTCTTCTTCATTTGGGTCTAATTCTGCATATTTTTTCATAATTTCTAGATTAGACAAAATAAGATTGGTCTCGGTCTGAATCATTAAAAATTTGAAGAAATTCCAATTTTGAGCCGCTTCTTTTAACTTTTGATATTCTTGCGGTTTTTCTGATTTCAAAATTTTGAGCGCTTCACCTAAACCGTACCAACCTGTGAGTGCAATACGAGAAAGATTCCAGCTGAAAACCCAAGGAATAGCGCGTAAATCCTGCAATGTTCTGGTTCCCGTTCTTCTGGCTGGTCTAGAACCTATTTTGCTTTTCTCTAAAACATCTATGCACGTTGCTTTTCCATAAAAATTGATAAATCCTGGTGTTTCTATTAAATTTCTATAATGTTCAAAGGATTTTTGAGCCAGAAATTCCATAGATTCAAATGGATATTGTGGTTTTTCGGTTTTGTATTTATTTTGAATAATATGTCTTGCTGTTCCAGAAGAAAGTGCATTGAGATTATATTTCGCCGTCATAGGATTTCCGAAAAGTTGCGCTACAGATTCACCTTGAACGGTGATTTTCACGGTTCCAAAAACGGTTTGTTCTGGCATACTTTCTAGAAAACGATGATATTTACCACCACCTCTACTGATGGTTCCTCCAGTTCCGTGGAAGAAATAAATTTCGGTATTATGTTTTTTGCCGATTTCTGATAAGGCAATTTCTGCTTTATGAAGATTCCACTTACTTGCAATGGTTCCGCCATCTTTATTGCTGTCACTATAACCTAACATCACTTCTTGTTTTCCATCTAAATTTTTAGCTCTGCTAATTGTGATAGGATGTTGCAAGAATTTTTCTAAAATTTCTGAACCATTTTGTAAATCTTCGATAGTTTCCAAAAGTGGAACTACTCTTATTTTGGTGTTAAGAAGTTGAGTTTCTCTCATTAATAGATAAACCACCAATAAATCACTTAAATTTCTGGTCATACTTACAATAAAAGAACCTATTCCTTCTGCTCCGTACTGACTGATATGTTGACGAATGACTCTATAACAATCTAAAACATTATCTGCTTCTGGACCGTAAGAAATGGTAACATCTGTAATAAAAGCATTGTTGCTCAAGACTTGGTTCAGGTAATTTACTCTTTTTTCTTCTTCCCAATTTTCGAAATCATAATCTGTTTCACCACTGGCTTTAAGAATCTGCGAAATAGCTTTATCATGGAAAGCACTGTTTTGTCTAATATCTAGCTTCGCCAAATGAAATCCGAAACATTGAACCGCTCTTTCTACCGAGAATAATAAATCTTCGGCAATGCTTTGGAAACCATTTTGTACCAAAACTTCTCTCAGATTTTTTAAATCTTCTTGAAGCGCTTTGCTAGATTTATAATAGGTTTTAGAATCTTCAAAATTTTCTGTAATGGTATTTTCTAATTGACAAATCATAAGATTTACGAATTGTCTCCACGGTTCATAATGATTTCTTTCTACTGCTTTTTTGCCCATTTCACCTAGTGCAGAAACTTTCTCCTGAATCATTTCAGAAAGCTGAAAAGGAACAGGATTAGACACCGCCGAAATAGAAATTTTCTTAGCCAAATGAATTAAATCTTCTTTAATCAATGTTAATGCGGCTTTTCGATGAAGCAAAAGCGTTTCCTTAGTCACTGCAGGTGTTACAAAAGGATGACCATCTCTGTCACCACCAACCCAACTTCCAAAATTAATTTTCGGAAAATAATCTGGATTTTTAATTTTCTGAGGATTAAGCCCTAACTCAATCCAAGAATTGATGATTTCTTGGTCACTTTTCACCAAAACGTTGGGGAAAATCTTGGTAAGATAATATAAAACATTTGCTCTCTCGTCTTTAATATCTGGCTTTTCCAGGTAAATTTCGCCTGTTCTCCACCATCTTTCTAGAAGCTGAATAATTTTTTCTTTAATTTCATTTTGCTCTAATTTACTGAGAGAAGTATTTTCTTTTTTTACCAAAAGCAAGTACAATTCTCTATGCAATTCTATAACCGTAACTCTTTTTGCTTCAGTAGGATGCGCAGTAAGAACAGGAATAACATGTGTAGCAGAAACCGCATTCAGCATATCTTCTTCTGTCACATTAGAATTTTTCCAAAAATGGAATGCTTCTCCCCAAGAACCACGAATTGCGGTAATTTTTTCTTGGTCTTCTAATCTTCTTCTATATTGTGTAGCTCCGTTTTCTTCTACCAATGTCATCAATTGAAAATAGATACTTAATGATTGTATAATTTTCTCACTAGACAATTCATTTTCTCCGAACTTTTTCCCTTCTTCTGTATTGTTGATTAAATCTACTAGTTCCTTTTCATTAATTCTAGACAACATTTCTGTATAGCAATCAATGATGAATGTACGGTCCGTAGAAATTTTCTGATAATCCTTTTCGTTAAAAGCCATAATTCTTAATTTTTAACAAATTTACGCAATGAAATTGATTAATACATAAGTATAGACAATGAAACTTCTCACTCCCTAAAACAAAAAAAAAGAGCAACCTCTTGTTACTCTTTTATTTGTCATTTATTCTTCATTAAAAATTCTCTAATGAGATTTAGCCAGTATGTCTTTTGCAATTTTAAGATGATGCTGAGTATGAATTTTTAAAAATTTTAAAGTTTGTTTTACATCTAAATGTCCGAAATAAGGATGTTCTATATAAGATTGAGAAGGGAGATTCTTAATCATTTGCAAATTTTCTCTAACGGAATTTAGATAATTATCTATATTTTCTAGAAAGTTTTCACTTGTAGGAATAGTGAATTTCGGAGCTTTTCCTTTTTTTCTAGGTATATATCCCGAAGTCATGACCATAAATTTAGCCAAAGAAAATTTAGGTTGATATTTTTCTGGATGAGAAGTAGGCAAACCTTCCAAAATTCTAGAAATCACCAAAAGCGAGTGTTCTAAATGCCAACCAATACTCGCTTCTGAAATTTCAGGAGCATTTTTATGGGAAAATGGTTTTAAATTTTCTATTTCTGCGAGTTGTACAATTATTTTTTTTATCATAGATTAACAATAATTTCTGCGGCGTGATTACTTGCTCCTTTTCCACCTAATTTTTCTCTGAGAAGTTCATAATCCTGAAGCATTTTGTCACGTTTTGGCCCATCCAAAATTTTTTGAAGCTCATCAACTAAATTTTCTGTATTGAGTTGATTTTGAACCAATTCCTTCACCACTTCTTTGTCCATAATCAAATTCACCAGAGAAATAAATTTGATATTTTTCACCACACGTTTCCCGATTTCGTAAGAAATTTTACTGGTTCGGTAACACACAATTTCTGGAACATTCAGCAACGCCGTTTCTAGAGTTGCCGTTCCCGAAGTTACCAAAGCTGCTCTAGAACATCTCAATAAATCATAAGTTTTATTGGAAACAAAATGCACATCATCATCTACAAATTTTTGGTAAAATTCTTTGGGTAAACTTGGCGCACCAGCGATTACAAACTGATAATTTTTAAAAGAATCTCGCACAGAAAGCATCAAAGTGAGCATTTTTTCTACTTCCTGCTCTCGGGAACCGGGTAAAAGTGCGATGATTTCTTTTTCATTTAAACCATTTTCCTTTTTGAAATTTTCAGCAGAAATTTCTGGCAAATCAGAAATCGCATCTAATAAAGGATGACCTACGAAATGAGCATCTACTTGATGTTTTTTATAAAAATCTTTCTCAAATGGAAGAATCACCAGCATTTCGTCTACATATTTTTTGATGGTTTCTACTCTGCCTTCTTTCCAAGCCCATAATTGTGGAGAAATATAGTAAACTACCTTTATTCCAAGATTTTTGGCAAACTCTGCAATCCTCAAATTAAAACCTGGATAATCTACCAAAACCAAAACATCTGGTTGATAATTCTTAACATCTTCCTTGCAAAGTTTTATATTTTTCAAAATCGTCCTAAGGTTCATCGCTACTTCCAAGAAGCCCATAAAAGCCAATTCTTTATAGTGTTTTACAGGTTTTTCTCCCGCAACTTTCGCCATTAAATCTCCTCCCCAAAATCTGAATTCTGCATTTTGGTCTTTCTGTAAAATGGCTTTCATTAAATTAGAAGCGTGTAAATCTCCCGATGCTTCTCCTGCGATGATATAGTATTTCAAGATTTTAGATTTTTTAGATTTTAGATTTTAGATTTTCAGATGGACTAAAAATTTTTATTCTAAAAATTTGACTTAATTTTGCTCAAAGATAATAATAAAAAATGTCAGAAGATTTCGAAATAAAAAATAAAGTAGCAGAAAGCGGTTTGGTGAATTTTGATTTATCAGAACTTTCTCCTAAAGGCAAAAGAATTGGAATAGATTTGAAAGATTTTCTTTTCATGGAAATGATTTTGAAAGAAAAAGATTTCCGCGAAAAAGTTACAGAAATAGATTCTGAAATCTACCGTGACGCTTATGTTTACGTTTATTGTTCTGTAGACGCTATTGTTCCGATTTGGGCTTATTTTTTAATTACTTCCAAACTTACAGGAGTGGCAAAAAAAATAGTTTACGGAACCAAAAAAGATTTAGAAGTAGTTTTAATGCACGAAGCCATTTCTCATTATAATTTCGCTGATTTAGAAGCAAAACGCGTCCTCGTAAAAGGTTGCAGCGAAGAAGACATTCCCGAAAATGCTTACATAGAATTGGTAGAAAAACTAAAACCAATTGTAAAATCGCTCATGTTCGGCGAAGCTTGTAGTAATGTTCCTATTTTTAAAAAAAATCTTGATTAACAGTGATTTAGATCTATTTTTCAAATTTTAGATTCTTTATAACGTATTAGGTATAAAATTTGCTAACTTTATACATCTTTATAAAAAATTTTAAACATTAAATACTAAAACTATGAGTTTATTAGACCTTATCACAGGAAACGTAGGAAATCAAGTTGCTACAGAAGCTGAAAACAAATTCGGGATTTCTAAATCTCAAATGATTGCACTCGCTGCAGTAGCTGCTCCTCTTATTATTTCGTATCTTAGAAATAAATCTCAAGATGCCAACGAAGCAGAAGCGCTTAATAACGCTTTAGATAGAGACCATGATGGTTCTATCCTAAACAATCCATCATCTGCTCTAGAAAGAGAACAAGAAGGTGGTTCTATTTTAGACCACATTTTCGGCGGACAAAAAGCTACCGTAGAAAACCAACTTTCTCAAAATACAGGAATTTCTATGGATAAAATCGGGCCAATTCTTGCCATGTTAGCTCCTATTATTATGGGTTACATCGGTAAAGAAAAACAAGCAAACAGTGTAAATGCAGGTGGATTAGGTGATTTATTAGGCGGAATTTTGGGTGGAGCTCAGCAACAAGCTCAAGCCGAACCCGCAAATCCTCTAAATGATATTTTAGGAAGTGTTTTAGGCGGTCAACAATCTGGTGGTGGACTTGGAGATATCCTAGGAAGCGTTCTTGGTGGCGGAAACCAAAAACAAAGCGGCGGATTAGGAGATCTTCTTGGAGGAATTCTTGGAGGAAAATAATTTTAAAAAATTTCACATAAAAAACCGAAGATTATTCTTCGGTTTTTTTCTTTCTAGTAGTTTTTGGCTTTTCTTCAGCTACTTCTTCTTTTGGTTTCGCTGCTTTTTTTGGTTTTTCAGCTTTTGCTTCCACTTTTGGAGCAGTCACTTTTACAGTTCCAGATTTTCTTGGTCTTGTTTTCCCGTAGCTTCCTGCGGTTACTTTTCCTCTTCTTGTTTTTTTATCGCCTTTTCCCATAAAAATTAGTTTTAAATGATTGGTTCTTACAAAGTTAAAAAAATTAAAATAGTACACAAATGCATTTTATCATCTTAAAAATGTATATTTTTTGGGCGTGCCTTTTTGTTTTTAGCCACTTCATTCCTTTCCAAAAAAAACAAAAAGTCGGTCTTCACCTACAATTCCTCGTTCCAAAGCTTTTGCCAGCGCTTACTGCGGGATTTCCGGTTACGCCCTCACGCAAAAACTTAATGTACAAAAATATAAATTTTATCGAAATTTAAATATTTTTTATTGTTTTACAATAATTATTTATACATTTGAAATATAATTTTAAAACAAATAATTATGAAACTAATCGGCAAAAACTCTGTCTCTAAGTATTTCAGTTACTTTTTTTTAGTCCTTTTCTTATTTATTGCTTTTCATTTTATTTATGAAATCATTGGTTTTTCTGTCCTTTATTATAAGTATAAAACAGGAAGCAATATTTTATCAGAATACTTTCTTCTAGGAAATGATGTAGGTTGGTCAAAAAATGAATACACCAATCCAATAAAAGATGTTCTGAAATTTAAAATTTATTATCCATTTACAGAACAAAATCTATTAACTGGAATTTATACTAAAAGTTTCATTATCAACAGCTTAATAAGCTCTAGCTTTTTTACAATTTTCAGTTTTGTATGCTATAAAATTACCGAAGCTTTAGGTAAAGATTATATTTTCAACATAAAAACTATTAGTTGGTTCAAAAAATTAGCATGGCTAAGTATCATTTATGTCCCGATTGAAATAATCAACTGGTTTTACAACCTTAATTTAAAAATGAGTGATAGCTTATTGTACACTAGTTTTATATTTTTAAGTTTAGGAATCGCTATATTTTTCATTATTGCTTTCTTCAAAAAAGGCTACGAACTTCAATCAGAAAACGATTTAACAATTTAAAACAAATAATTATGAAAATTTTAGGTAAAAACTCGCTCTTATACTGGTTAAAATTCCCTTATGCTATTTATATCGCTGGATTTATCATAAGTTCCTTTTGGATCTTTGGACTAATGGCTTATTTTAGTATCACCGATAATATCAATACATTTATTACTAAAGCAACAATTAATGGATTTCAATATGATGATGAGCAACCCATCACAAAAATTGAAATGATACAATTTAAATATCCCTTTTCAAAAATGTGCTTGGCTACAGAAAACTCTACAGAAGGGATTCTCCTCGCCTTTATTGGATTAGCGTCTATTTGCTTTTTACTTTTTTATATATTTAAAATAATTTCAAATCTTTCTAAAGAAGAAATATTTACGACAGAAATCATAAAAAATCTGAAATTTTTAGGCTATGGATTAATCGTATTTGGAATTTCTACGCTGCTTATTGATATTACAGATGGTTTTTCCTACCATTACAAATCTTATGATTTAACGCCTCCTTTCTTTTACGTACTTTCGGGATTAATATTAATTTTCATTAAAGAAATTTTTGTGAAAGCTAGAAAAATCCAAGAAGAAAACGATTTAACAATTTAGAATTATGCCAATCATCATCAATATAGACGTAATGCTTGCCAAACGCAAAATGCAATCGCAAGAACTCGCAGAGAAAATTGGCATTACACAAGCCAATCTTTCCATTTTAAAAACTGGTAAAGCAAAAGCAATAAAACTTTCGACTTTAGAAGCCATTTGTAAAGCTTTAGATTGTACACCAGCAGATTTATTAGAATATAAACCTTAAATTTTATAAAATGAATAAACTTATCTTTTCAGCTTTTATGCTACTTTTCTCATTAGCTTCTTACGCACAACAAATTACTCCAGAAATCAAAATAATGTTCAAGAATGATGACATTTCTAATTTTGATAAAATCATAAATAAAGAAAATATCAACAAATGCTATCTAATTGAAGAGTTTTCATACTCACTTTTAGCACTTTCCATCAAAATGAACAAACCTAATGTTTTTAAAAAATTAATCAATGAAAAAGCAAATTTAGATTTAATTTGCGATGATAAAACTCCACTAATGTACACAGTAAAATACGGAAACCTTGATTTCGCAAAACTACTTCTTGAAAATGGAGCTAATAAAAAAGCAATTTCCAATAAAGGAAATACTGCACTAGATTATGCTAAAAAATATGACCAAAAAGAATTGATTAAAATTCTAGATTAGATTTTTAAATCATAACCATCAATAAAACCTTTCTTTATTTTACTATGGAAAGGTTTTTTTATTTTCATAATGAACCCAAATACAACTTAATATTATCAAAAACTTCCATCTTCCGTCCTAAAATCTTATCTTTGCAGCCTAATTTTTTTGAAATTATGAGATTAGATTTTTTCAAAATTTGAAATTTAATTTTAAAAATTAAAAAAATCTAAAATCTGAAATCTAAAATCTAAAATCTAAAAAAATGTTCAGAACGCACACTAACGGAGAATTATCTCTCAAAAATCTTAATGAAAAAGTTACATTGGCAGGTTGGGTACAAACCAACCGAGACAAAGGTTTTATGGTTTGGATAGATTTACGAGACCGTTACGGAATTACACAATTGGTTTTTGATGCAGAAAGAACTTCGGCTGAAATTTTGGAACAAGCCAAAAAATTAGGTCGTGAATTTGTAATTCAAGCGGAAGGAACAGTAATAGAACGTGCTTCTAAAAACCCGAAAATTCCAACTGGTGAAATTGAAATTTTAGTTGAAAAACTTACGATTCTCAATAGCGCAGAATTGCCACCTTTTACCATAGAAGATGAAACAGATGGCGGCGAAGAATTGAGAATGAAATACAGATATCTCGACATTAGAAGAAATCCTGTGAAAGATAAACTGATTTTTCGTCACAAAATGGCGCAAAAAGTAAGAAATTATCTTTCAGATAAAGGCTTCATCGAAGTGGAAACTCCTGTTTTGATAAAATCAACTCCAGAAGGTGCAAGAGATTTCGTGGTTCCAAGTAGAATGAATCAAGGGCAATTTTATGCATTGCCACAATCTCCACAAACCTTCAAACAATTATTGATGGTTGGTGGAATGGACAGATATTTCCAAATTGTGAAATGTTTCCGCGACGAAGATTTGCGTGCAGACAGACAGCCAGAATTTACCCAAATAGACTGCGAAATGGCATTCGTAGAACAAGAAGATGTTCTAGAAATTTTCGAAGGAATGACGGCGCATTTATTGAAAGACATCACTGGAAAAGAATTCGGGAAATTCCCAAGAATGACTTTCGATGAAGCGATGAGAACTTACGGAAACGACAAACCAGACATCCGTTTCGGAATGAAATTCGTGGAAGTAGATGATTTGGTAAAAGGAAAAGATTTCAAAATTTTCGACGAAGCAGAATTGGTAGTTGGGATTAATGTAGAAGGTTGTGCAGATTATACCAGAAAACAAATCGATGAACTCATCGATTGGGTAAAACGCCCACAGATTGGCGCTTCTGGAATGGTTTGGATTAAATTCCAAAATGATGGAGTTGTTACTTCATCGGTAAATAAATTCTACTCTGAAGAAGACCTAAAGAAAATTGTAGAAAAATTCGGCGCAAAAGAAGGAGATTTAATTTTATTAATGAGCGGAAACGCCAATAAAGTGAGAACTCAACTTTCCGCTTTAAGAATGGAATTGGGGAACAGATTAGGTTTAAGAAAAGGTGATGAATTTGCTCCACTTTGGGTCATAGATTTCCCACTTTTAGAATGGGACGAAGAAACAGGAAGATATCACGCAATGCACCATCCTTTTACTTCGCCAAAACCTGAAGATGTATATTTATTAGAAACCGAACCAGGAAAAGCAAGAGCAAACGCTTATGATATGGTTTTGAACGGTAACGAAATTGGCGGTGGTTCCGTAAGGATTTTCAATAAAGAATTGCAGTCAAAAATGTTTGATTTATTAGGTTTTTCTAAGGAAGAAGCAGAAGCGCAATTTGGATTCTTGATGAATGCTTTCAAATTCGGAGCGCCACCTCACGCTGGATTGGCTTTCGGTTTTGACAGATTGGTTGCCATTCTAGACGGAAACGAAGTAATTAGAGATTACATTGCTTTCCCGAAAAATAATTCTGGACGAGATGTGATGATTGATGCGCCTTCACCAATTCACGACGAACAACTTAATGAATTGGCATTGAAAGTGAATTTGTAGAAATATACAATCCTTAAAGGTTTTAGAAACCTTTAAGGATTTAAAAAAATAATTTATAAATTAGAGCGAGGTTTTTCCCTCGCTTTTTTTAATGAAATTTTTATCCATGGAAAATGAGAATCAATTAAGATTTACAATACTAAAAGTTGTAAAAAAACTAGGAAGTTTAAATACTACTCAACTAGAACAAAACATTATTCATTATATTCCAAATTACCCAAAAGACTATGTTAATCTTTTTAATAAGGCCGTTACATATTTAAGAGATAATGCATATTTAAACACTATAGACACAAATACAGGAATTAAAATAACAAGTATTTCTGAAAAAGGAGAAAGTGTTTTGAATTTTCAAAATTGGGAGGATTTTGAAGAAAGCATTCATAATAAAAAATTGAAAGAAAAGAAAATCCAAGATATTGATATAGAATTAAAAGAAAAAACCTTAAAAAATCAAAAATTTTTACCATACACTTCTATTTCAGGATTAGTTTTTGGTTTGGGATCAATGATTTGGACTATTTTGGATAAATATGATTTAATATTTATAAATATAAGTTTTTACTTTATTATATTATTAATTTTTACTTTCATATTTATATTTATATATATAAGAAAATAACATCGGATAAAATTAAATTAAATATATCCGATATTAAGAAAAATTTCTTACCTTTGTTAAATGAATTGGCAAAATTATCCTTATCACTTTGAAGGTTTAGAAAAACACCTCGAAAGAATTCTGCAAAAAAAAGCAGAATTAGATAAATTACGCCCAATTCCTAGTTATGCTGTGAAAAGTATTAAAGAAAGTTTAATGCTAGAATGGACGTATAATTCTAATAGCATCGAAGGAAATACTTTGACACTTCACGAAACAAAAATGGTGATTGAAGAAGGTTTCACCATCAAAGGAAAATCTTTGAGAGAACATTTCGAAGCCATAAATCATCAGGAAGCAATAGAATTTGTAGAGTCTTTAATATCGGATAAAGATAATTTAAATAAAACCGATATTATGAGAGTTCATTATTTGGTTTTACAAAAAATTGAAAAAGATTTTGCTGGAATGTTCAGAACTTCTGGAGTTAGAATTTCTGGTGCTAATTTCACTCCACCAAATGCTTTTAAAGTAGATGAATTGGTAACAGAATTAATCGACTGGACAAATTCTTCTGATATTAATATTATTATAAAAGCGGCAATCTTTCATCACAGATTTGTTTGGATTCATCCGTTTTTCGATGGAAATGGTAGAACTGTACGTTTGATTTTCAATCTTTTATTGATGAGAGAAGGTTTTCCTCCTGCAATTATCCTTAAAAATGATAGAAAAAAATATTATGATGCTTTAAACTTGGCAAATAATGGAGATTATTCTAAAATTTTATTATTAGTTCTTCAAGCTTTGGAGAGAAGTTTAGACATTTATTTAAGTTCTCTCAATAATACGTATGATAATTATCGCCCGATTTCTAATATTGTAGAAGAAGAAAGGCTCCCTTATGGACAAGAATACGTAAGTTTATTGGCTAGAAAGGGAAAAATAGACGCTTTCAAGGAAGGTAGAAACTGGCTTACAACCAAAGAAGCTGTTCTAGATTACATAGAAAAGCGAGAAAGAAAAAGAAAATTAAATTGATTTTTATAAATTAGAGCGAGGCTTTTCCCTCGCTTTTTTTGGAAATTAAACGATTATTTGATTTCTGATATATTTCAGTTTAAAAATATTATTCACGCAATAGCAATAGCGTAACTTTGCACTACTAAAAAACTATTATTATGTTCGAGTGGCTTAAAACCTTACTTTTCCCAACTGAAGACCCAAGTGTAATTCAATCATTAGTTACCATAATGCTTGCAATAGGTACTGGAGTTTTCTTTGGAAGATTGAAAATGGGCAAAATTACCTTCGGTGTTTCTGCAGTAATGTTTACTGGATTAATCTTGGGGCATTTTGGCTATAGAATGAATGAAGAAATATTCGATTTCATTAGAGATTTCGGTTTGATTTTGTTTGTTTATGGTATCGGATTACAAGTAGGACCATCATTCTTCTCTTCTTTTAGAAATGAAGGTTTAAAATTTAATATTCTTGCTGTTTCTACAGTTTTATTCGGCGGATTCATCACTTTTCTACTCTTTAAATTCACAGGAGTGAGCATAGAAAATTTAGTGGGAATTATGAGTGGCGCTGTAACCAATACACCAGGTTTAGGAGCTGCTAAAAATACCATTGTAGAATTAAAAAATCAGTTTCCAGATAAAACATTTGACGACCCAACTATTGGTTACGCCATCACTTATCCTTTAGGTGTTTTTGGAATCATTGGTGTCATTATTTTATCTAAAGTTCTTCTAAAAATTCATCCTGATGTAGAAATGAGAAAATTCAGGATGAACAAAATTAATCGCGAAGAACCATTAGTTCACAAAAAACTAAGAGTTACGAATCCACAATATTTTGGAATTCCATTAGGTGAAGTAATTAGCAACATAGGATATGATATTGTAGTTTCTAGATTAAAACACAGTGGCGAGGTTTCTGTTTTTTCGCCAAAATTAGACACAGAACTTCAAGACAGAGACGTACTTATGATTGTAGGAAAAGATGCGGATTTAGAAGACTTCATCAAAAAAGTAGGAAGACCTTCTACTGACTCTTTCATAGAATCTGATTCTGATATTAACAAGAAAAATATTTTCGTAACCAAACCTTCTGCCGTTCACAAAACACTCTCAGATTTAGATTTGTACAATGCGTATGATGTAAAAGTAACTAGAGTTTTCAGAGCAGGTAAAGAAATGATTCCTAGACCAAGTTTAGAACTTTTCTACGGAGATATTTTGAGAGTTATCGGTACTGACCAAGGTATTAAAGAAGCAGAAAAAATCATTGGTAATCAAGAAAAAAAATTAATAGAACCAGATTTCTTATCACTTTTCGGAGGTTTATTAATAGGAATTATCGTAGGTTCTATTCCGTTAGTGATTCCTGGTTTACCAATTCCTTTAAAACTGGGATTTGCAGCAGGACCACTTATTGTAGCATTACTTATTTCTAGATATGGTGGTATTTCTTTCATTCACTCTTATATCAATAACGGAGCGACTTATTTCATGAAAGATTTAGGAATTTGCTTATTCTTTGCAGCAGTAGGTATTCATGCAGGAGAAGGATTTTATGAAAATTTCATCAAATATAACGGTTGGCTATGGATTTTATATGGTTCTGCAGTAACTTTCATTCCTTTAATCTTGATGGTGATTGTAGGAAGATTTTTCTTAAAAATCAATTATTTACAATTGGTAGGAATTATGAGCGGAAGCTATACAGACCCAGCTGCATTATCATTTAGTACCAACTATTTAGATTCTGACATTCCAATCCAAAGCTACGCACAAGTTTATCCTTTGGTTACCATTGCCAGAATTTTTACCGCGAGTTTATTAATCTTGCTATTGACTTAAAAATTAATCTTAAATCCAATAAAAAATTCCATCAATAATTTGATGGAATTTTTTTATTTAAAATTTCTAATTTTTAGAATTATTTTCCTACTGTTTCTGGGAATCTAGCTTCTGTAAATTCTCTAGAAATAGCAGCTTTTTCAAATTTTAATTTACCGCTCATGGTTTCTAAAATCACGCCATCTTCTACTACTTGTACAATTTTAGCATGCATTCCAGAAGTGGTTACTACTCTAGCGCCTGGTTTAAGAGAATCTTGAAATTGTCTTTCTTTCTTTTGCTTCGTAGTCTGTGGTCTCAAGATTAAGAAGTAGAAAATTACAATCATTAAGACAAATGGTAAAATCATTGAGAAGAAATCACCTCCACCTTGTGCTTGTAGAAATATTGTTGTAAACATTTTTTTATTTTTTAGGGTTGAATATCTGCTGAGAATCTAATTTCGATAGGAACTTGTGCTACGTTTGCATACACTTCTGCTGATTTATACACTACACCATCAAAATTTGTAGAATCAAATTTTAGCGTAATTTGACCTTTTTGACCAGGCATAATGGGTTCTTTAGTATAATCTGGAGCTGTACATCCGCAACCTGGCTTTACCGCAGAAATAATCAAAGGATTTTTACCTGTGTTGGTTACTTCGTAAACGTGTTCTACCACATCTCCTTTTTTGATTTTTCCGAAATTAAAATCTGGTTCAGAAAGTGCTAATGTAGTTTCTGCATGATTTTTTGCTTCGCTTACTAAATCACTTTGCTTTACTACTCTATCATCTGCAAAAGGATCTTTCTGCTCTGTTGTAGTAGTAGCAGTTGATGTTTCTGTTGCTTCATTTTTTTTACAAGAAGCTAAAGTCAAAACAGCTAGTAAGCTTAAACCTAATATTCTTTTCATTGATTCTGATTTTTTAAAATTTCCTCAAATTTAATCAAAATTTATGCTCTAGAAATATCTTTCGTGTATTTATCTAAGATTCCGTTCACAAAAATCTGACTTCTATCGGTAGCAAAAACTTTAGAAACCTCTATATATTCGTTGATAATCACTTTTGCTGGAGTGAGAGGGAAATTATCTATCTCTGTAATAGCTGTAATTAAAATCAATCTATCCATTAAAGAAATTCTTTCTAAATCCCAATTTTCTAGTCTTTCTTTGATTTTTTTCTCAGAATTTTCCCAGTGAGAAATGCTTTGTAGTAATAATTTTTTAGCAAAATGTCTATCTTCTTCATCTTTAAGCATTTTGATTAAAGTATGACTCGGCTGATTTTGTTTCATAAAACCAATAGTCTTCTGAATCATAGAATTCGAGATATGAAAATCATCTGCCCAAGACAATTCTAATTCTTCTAAACGCTCATGAAAATCTTCATTTTCGGCAACATATTTTAGAAATAATTTCCCAACAAACTTTTGGTCTTCTTCAAAACTTAGGCTTTCTTCGGCCATATATTCGTGGTAACGCTTGCTCGCAACGATTCTCTGAAATGTTTTCACCAACAATTCATCGTGTAAATCCCACTGATATTTTTTGTGTTTTGAGTTAAAGGAAAGTCTTTCTTCGTTTTGATCAAGTTGTAAAAAAACTTGATTATTCACGAATTTCATGTTAGGATTAAGGTCTTCTTCAGTCTTAATAAATTTATTTTTACCGATTTCAATTTGTCTTTCGGCAAGATCTTTTAATGCAACCAAGAAGTTGAGTTGATAAATATAGAGATAATAGATTTTTTCAATCTCTGTAAACATATTTTTCTCTAAAACATCAGTTTTTATAGGATTCTGATGATAAGAATATAGTGTCTGCACTACTTTTTCGCGGATTTGTCTTCTTCCTAACATTTTCAAAGAGCTTTTAATAAGATGGTGCAAAGATAGAAAAAAATGCTGGAAGTAAGAAACATGAAGTCAGAAGTTATTTTTGCTTCTTTTTCAAACTTATATTTTCTGTATTTTTGCAACTATGAATTCACTTAAAACGCTTAATCCTTACTTTTGGAAACACAGAGTTCTGCTATTTTGGGGCTTGCTATTTATCATAGCATCTAACTTTTTTGCTATTTATCAAGTACAGTTTGTAGGGCAGAGTGTAGATGTTATCAAAAGTGTTTTAGATAAAAAAAGTGTAGATAAAGAATTATTATTCAATACTTTATTGATTAATGGCGCCATTATCGTAGGAACTTCAGTTTTGTCTGGAGTTTTCAGATTTATGATGAGACAAACCATTATTGTAGCTTCTAGAAGAATAGAATACGAACTCAAAAATAAAATTTACAGACATTATCAAGAGCTTTCGCTTACTACTTATAAAAAAACCACAATTGGTGATTTACTGAACAGACTTTCTGAAGATGTAGTGGCAATTAGAATGTACCTTGGTCCTGGTGTGATGTATGTAGTGAATTTGGTGATTTTATTAGTCATCACGAGTATTTACATGCTCATGACTAATGTAGAGATGACACTTTGGACACTTATTCCTCTTCCTATTTTGTCTTTTCTAATTTACAAAGTAAGTTCTATTATCAATCGAAAATCTAAAATTATGCAGAAAAGCCAAAGTGCGATTTCTACATTTGTACAAGATAGTTTTTCGGGAATTAGAGTGGTGAAATTTTTCAACAAAGAAAAGTACATCGAAAAAAATTACGGCGAAAAAGTAAAATATTATCAAGACAAAGCATTAGATTTAGCCAAAACAGAAGCGTATTTCTTTACCATTATTTTATTTGTTATCGGTTTATTAAACGTTGCAATTTTATACATCGGTGGTAAAAATTATTTTGAAGGAAAACTTACGGTAGGAACCATTGCAGATTTCTTCATGTATATTAACATTCTGATTTGGCCATTTTCTATGGTAGGTTGGGTTTCATCTGTTAATCAAAGAGCTGCTGCTTCTATGACCAGAGTGAATGAATTTTTGGACATAAAATCTGAAATCGTCAACAAAAATTTCGACCAATATGAAATTAAAGGCGATATAGAATTCAGAAATGTATCATACACTTATCCAAATACAGGAATTAAAGCTTTAGAAAATCTAAGTTTCAAACTAGAAGCTGGGAAATCTATGGCAATTATGGGAAAAACGGGCAGCGGAAAATCTACTATCGCATTGTTACTATGCAGGTTAATTGATCCCGATGAAGGAGAAATTTTAATTGATGGGAAAAATCTTAAAGACCATAATCTAGAATTATACAGAAAACACATTGGCTATATTCCTCAGGAAAGTTACTTATTCTCGGATACGATTGAGAATAACATTGGCTTTGCAATAGACCAACCTACGCATGATTTGGTAGAAGAATTTGCAAAAAAAGCAGATGTGCATAAGAATATTGTAGAATTCAAAGACCAATATAAAACTATGGTTGGCGAACGTGGTGTAATGCTTTCTGGAGGGCAAAAACAGCGTATTTGTATCGCAAGAGCACTCATCAAAAAACCAGAAATTCTCATCTTTGATGATTCGCTTTCTGCACTCGATACAGAAACCGAAGAAAACATCCTTCAAAACATAGAAAAAGATATTAAATCTTGCACTTCTATCATCATAACTCACAGAGAATCAAGCGCAAAAAGAGCAGACTTCATATTAAATCTTAATGATTTAGATACTACGGAAACTTAGTAAAAACTTAAAAATTACGCTAAAATCTCAATTTCTTTAAAATTTATTTTGAGATTAAAAGAAATCTTTTATATTTGTTCTATAGGATTTCTAAAATAAGTAACAATGAGTGATTACAAGGAGAGAAACGAAAATGAAATTTTCACAAAGGTGTTGAAGGCAGGTAGAAGAACTTATTTCTTTGATGTGCGCGAAACAAAAGCAGGAGACTATTATCTTACCATTACAGAAAGTAAAAAGAATTTTGGTGAGAATGGAGAAGCAACTTTCGAGAAGCATAAAATCTATTTATACAAAGAAGATTTTGCAAGTTTCAGAGAAATGTTTAATGAATCTACAGATTTTATCATCGCTCAAAAAGGTGAGGACGTAATTTCTGAAAAACATGACAAAGACTTTAAGTCTAGATCTTTCACAATCGAATCTGACGACGAAGTATATGACTAATCCTAAAATAGGTTTACAAGTTTTACATTAAAATACCAATCCGGAAGATATTGATTTTCCGGATTTTTTGTGGATTGTTTCCGGGGTTTTCATCTTCAGACTAAGATGTGGTCTTTTGTTGTTGTAAATATAAATACTTTCTTTAACCATTTGTTTTAAATCCTGAATGTTTTTGCATTTATAAATTAAAAATTCCTGCTTCAATATTCCGTTTATTCTTTCTGCCAAAGCATTTTGATAACAATCATAGCCATCTGTCATTGAGGGTTTTATTTTGTTTTCAACAAGTACTTTCTGATACACTTCTGAGCAATATTGCAATCCCCTGTCTGAGTGATGAATAAGCGGAAGATGTGTTGTTCTGTTTTTAACGGCCATTTTCAGAGCTTTGACTACATTTTCAGCATTCATATTTTCACTTAATTCGTAACCCATTATTTTTCTGCTGTAAGCATCCGTAACCAAAGATAAATAACAGACATTCGTTTTGGTTTTTATATAAGTGATATCGCTTACAAATACCTGTTCTTTTCTTTTTAGGCAAGTCGTTTTCAAAAGGTTGGGGTGTTTTCTGAGCCAGTGTTTGGAGAAAGTTGTTCTTGTATATCTTTTCTTAGGATAAATAAGCAGGTTTTCTCTTCGTAAATAATTGAACAGCGCATCTCTGCCTATTTTTATCTTTTCAAGCTTGAACTTATTTTTAAGCAAATAATAAAGTTTTCTTGTTCCTATTCTGGGCTGTTCTAAACGAATCTCCTCAACGAATTGTTTAACTTTCTCCAATTCTTTTTCCCGAACACATAATCTTTGGCGCTGCTGGTAAATGGCTTGTCTGCTTATCCCAAACAATCTGCAGATTTTGGATAAACTCAATCCTTTTTCTTGGAGTTGTCTGACTGTTTGGGCGTAAACTTTTTTCGGATCTGTGTGCCGTATTGCTTGTCGGAGATATCAATCATCATATTGAGAACTTTGGTTTTCAGTTTCTCATCAGCTAATTCTTTCTCTAATCTTTTAATCTTTTCGGCGGGTGTTTCTTTGGATTGTAACATGGTATGAATGGTGGGTTTGCTCCAATCTAAATTACCATATTTTCTGAGCCAAACCAAAACGGTGCTTCTACCTTGGATACCGTAATGTTGTTGTGCCTGTTTGTAAGTGAATTCGCCCTTTTCTACACGGCTTACAATACCTAATTTAAAAGCCATTGTGTAATCTTGTTGTGTACGCTTTTCTACTGTCTTCTCTCGATTTTCCATAATAAGTCTATTGGGTGTAAACTTATTTTAGGACGGGTCAATAAAATTAAAAAAAGCATCCTTTTTTAGGATGCTTTTATATTTTTAAATAATTCTTTTGATCCAAATTCTTGGATTATTTTCTATTGATTTGGCGCAGGAATACTTGAAAATCTCATACTAATAGTGAGATTAGTATCATTAGTAGCCGTATTTTTCAATACATAAGCTACTCTAGCTTTTACAGAACCGCTTTTTACAATTTGGTCTAAAATTTTAGAAGTATCTGGATCTAAATTGAGCGTATTCCCAATATTAGAGCCAATATCTGTTCTTTGAGCCACTAAAATTTCACTAGTATTATTTCCAGAAAGATAAACTTTAATGGATTTAAAAATTCCCAATTCGCCATTCGTACTCAAGTTGGTAGCAGTTGCTTTAGCACTAGAAATTCTAATATCTTGAACCATGCTGGTTCCTGCTCCTACATATTGAGCGAAACTTGTAGCAGAAGACGTTACAGAAATTTCTTGATTTCCTGGCACTCCCGAAGAAACCAAAACATTAGTAGTATAAGGAACGGTATTCTGCACGATGCTTTGCACTGTACCACAACTCACTGTGGTAGCTGCAATTACAAAAGCTGATAAAATTAAATTTTTCATATTTACATTTTTTTTTATTCTACTGTCACGGAGATATTTCCCGTCAGTTTTCCTTCTGCCATCAAATTTTTGCCAAAAACAATCTTATAGGTTCCGCTTTGTTTTTTAGCATATTTCATTTCTCTCGAAAAAGGACCATCCGCAGAACCATCTGGTAAAATAATTCGATTGATTCTGAGATTTCTACCTTTCTCTACGGTATTGATTTTAGCAGAAAGAGTGGGCTTATTAAAATTTTTAATCACCAGAATAAACTGTTGGTTCTCATCTGTAAACTCTTCACCAATGGTAAATGGAAGTTGAGAAGCATCTACAGTTCTGATGATTTTATTACCTTCTACCGTTCTCATTGCACCTCGTCTTCCTTGTGATGGTTGAGAAGAATTATTTTCCATGATTCCTGTTTTAGTGGTAGTTGTATTTGCATTTTGAGAAATTCCGTTGTTTGTACAACAACTCACTCCCAAAATAGAACTCCACAAAACATTAATTAAAATTTTCATAAAAATCAGGTTTATCATTAGCGAGCTAATATTATACCAAAGTTACTCAATAAATTGTAGAATATTCAGCTTAATGTAAATGTTATAACAATTCGTTAGAATTCTAAAAATCTAAAGTTTCGTAGTAAAGAATTTTTGATAAAAAAGTTCTTTTTTGGAAAGAATCAGCTCTATGTTTAAGTATTTTTTGCATCTCTGTATTATTGGTTTTTTGATAATATTCTAACAGTTGATTATCGTTAAAATCTACAGAATTGTAGTGATAATTAGCCGCAAAATCATTTCTAGTAAGATTATGAGAGGTAATGATTCCTCCCCAATTGATAAAACTACACACTAAAATCGTTCCGTAGAAATACCAAACCATTTGGTTAAAAAGATAAGCATTGGTTTTTTGCTGATGAATTTTAATGAAAGTAAAAATCAATCCAATAATGGCTAAAATTAAAAATGCATAAACACCTAATCTTTTGTAGGTTAAGCCTAAATTCAATACGTATTCAGAATTTTTCGCAAAAGCCGAAATCACTAAAACGGCATTCAGAAATACCCAAATTTTAGCTAAAATTTTCAAAGATTTCGCTTGATTATCAAAATTGAAACTGCCTTTAAAATAGAACATAATCACACCGATTGCCATCACAATACTCGCAATTACCGCTCCTACTCTTTCGTGCGTTTCTTCGGCAAGTTGATTAGCAGTAGCTTTTGGCAATTCTACAAACTGCTCATAATTAAACGTGATGATGAAGAATAACAATAAAATATTCAATGCTAAAAAGGAAACTACACCGCTTAATCTTTCAAAAGGAAGGTCTAGAAAATCGTAAGTAGGTTTCAATTTCTTGTCTTCATTCAAAAAATCGTTTTTCAAATAATGATTGTTCTTGATAAAAAATTCATAAATCGAAAAATTGAAATAATTAAAAGCCAAGAAAAACCCTAAAATACTTAACGCAATCACTTGCCAAAGATTAATATCTAATTCATAATCAGAAAAAAGCGAAGCAAAATGTGAACTTCCGTGTGTATAAATCGCAAAGAAAATCAACAAAAGAAAAGCTGGGATTAAAACCACCGCTAAAATTTTTTGCCAAAAACTTTCGGTTTTTCTTTGTGGCAACCATTGTTCCAACTGAAAAACACGGTAAATAAAAGTCACAAAATTAATCGCAAAAACAGGAATGACGAGAATAGATTTAAGTTCTTTGTTTTTGGAAGTGAAACCCAATAAAAAAAGCGAAGTGAAAATTGCCAAAAAAGAGGCAAAATCACCATACCAAGCAAAAGCCATACTGCTTAAAATGCTGGTCGCCAAAACTGAATAAAAAGTTCGGGTTTTGAATCTTTTTTCGGTATTAAAATAAGTAAGAACCGCTACCAAAATTCCTAAAATTCCGATATTTAATCCAGATTCTTGGTCATAAAACAGTACAACAAACATTGCTGTAACTAAAAAGATTAAATGATGTGTTTTCATAAGATTTTTTTATAAAATTAACTTCCCGCAACTGGACTTCCGAAAATTCCTACCGCTAATTCTGCCCAAATCAGAAATAATGCTAACAGAATTATTACGATGTAAAACATTCTTTTCGCATTCTTTTTCTCCATTTTTAGAACCATATCTACGCAAAATGCGGTTCCAAAAAGGAGAATTCCAGCGATTAAAAAGTCAAAACCAGACCAATTAATTTCTTTAGTAAACTGCATCCCAATAAACGGAATGACTAATAATAAAGCCGCGATTCCATAAATTGCGAAGCTTCTTTGTTTGTTTGTTTTCATAATTCTTAATTTAAATTTTATTTAAAGTACTTTGAAATACAAAGTTAATTTCTAAAAAATTAAAGGAAGTTATCTCCTTTTTAAATTTTTGCAGTCTATTTGTCATTCCGTAGGAATCTAAATAATTTAGATGCTTTCAGCATGACAAACTGAATGTATAGTTTTCTACTTTCCAAGTAATCTTTCCAGCGCAGATAAATGTTCTTCGAAAGCTTTTCTTCCAGTTTGTGTAACTCGGTAAGATGTTTTTGGTTTTTTGCCTACAAATTCCTTCTTGATTTCTATGTAATTATATTTTTCTAATGCAGAACTGTGGCTTGCTAAATTTCCGTCTGTTACTTCTAAAAGTTGCTTCATTTCATTAAAATCAACCCAATCGTTAACCATCAGAACGGACATAATACCCAATCTGACACGGCTTTCAAATTCTTTGTTGAGTTGAGAAATCATAATTTTTAATTCAATTTATAAACTACCTTTTATCAATATTAATTACAAAATCAAAATATTTGTCTTCTATTCGATTATGCTTTTTATCAATTTGAACAATTACTTTATTTTTACCATTAATATTCTCACTTATATATCTAATTGCCAATTGATTAGTTTTCACAACATTATCAATTTCATTTTTGTCTAAAAAAATCAGACTATCTTTAATTTTATATTTACCTCGAAATTGAGAACGTCCTAATACTGAGCCATTCTCAAATAAATAAGAACCATCTTTTCTAAATTCAAATGAATAACCATTAATATCTCCATCATAATTAGCTTGCAATATAACTTCCGAACTGTCTCTATACCACAAATAAAAATTTACGACTAAGACTCCAAAAATTATAAAACCGCCAATGAAAGTGGGAATAAAGTTCTTCATGCTTTTATCTTTATGGTATCGAATTAGATTATTCTTTAAAGTAAATCCAAAAAAAATAAAAAAAACTAGAATTAATACAAAATACACAAACCCATCAAAAATAAAGAATTCATTTGCATTAACATAAGTGAAATATAAATAATATAATCCCGATAAAATCATGAGAATAAAGATCAATATTTCGGAAAACTTCTTCACTTTTAATTATTTTTACTTATACTTCTTATGCATCACAATTCCATATACAATATGCAAAATCCCAAAACCTATCGTCCAGAAAAATAAACCATATCCTAAAAAGAACAGTGATACAATTCCTAATGCCATTTCGCACAATCCTAAATATTTTATGTCAGAAAAAGTGTAATTTCCTGCATTAAATAGCGCTAATCCATAGAAAATTAAAGTGGCTGGAGAAAGTAAACCATGTAAACCGTGATACAATAATCCTGCGCAAAATAAACCTCCAATTCCCAATGGAATGGCAAAGTTATTCAACAATTTTTTGGTGGTAGCATCCCAAATTTGGAGATGATGGGCTTTGCTTTTTTTAATGGTAAAATATGCTCCCGAAGAAATCGCTAAAACCATGATAATCATCGCCACGATGACCAAATGAGTAATGATATCTTTTTCATAATATTTTACAGTCCCCTCAAAATAATCTACTTCATTTTTTTTGAAAAAGAAATAAACATAAATAGCACCAGCTAAAGCAAATAATCCTGCAAAAACGCCTGAAATTCCGCTCAAAGAAATAAATCGAGAGCTTTTTTCCATCATTTTTCTGATGTGCTGCAAGTCTTCTTGGTAGTTTCTATTTTCCATAAATAAAGCACTTTGAAATACAAAGTTAATATTTATTTTGAAACTGCAAAATTAATTTTTATTATTCTTTTTGTCATTCTGATTGTAGCGAAGCGAAATGAAGAATCTAAAAAGGATTCTTCACTACATTTCATTTCGTTCAGAATGACAAATGAATCAAATATTATTTAGCTCTAAGATTTTCTTTAATTTTTTCAATATTTTTCTTGGCTGTATCTTCTAGAATAAGACTTGCGCTCATATGAATTCTTTCTGGAGAAAGCTCTGTAAAGTGCTCTGTTCCTTCCCAAGAAACTTTTTTGATTAAAGCTAAAGCATCTGAACTTCTACTCGCCAATTTTTCTAAAAATTGTGCAACTTCAGCATCCATTTCTGCAATCGTTGGAGAAACCGAATGGTAAATATTATGCTGTTCTGCCCAATTTGCGCTTCGGAAATCGGCATCTATTGCCATAGAAGTAAATTGTGATTTACCAATTTTTCTTTCTACGTAAGGTCCAATCACAAATGGTCCAATTCCTAAATTAATTTCGGTAAGTGCTAAACTTGCATTCTCTGTCGCAAAACAATAATCTGCAGCACAAGCAATTCCTACTCCACCTCCAGTTGTTTTTCCTTGAACTCTTACCACTACAATTTTTCGGCAAGTTCTCATGGCATTAAGCACTTTAGCAAAACCTCCAAAGAAAGTTTTTGATGTTTCTAAATCGTTGATTGCTAACAATTCATCAAAACTTGCTCCTGCACAAAACGCTTTTTCGCCTTCAGATTTTAGTAAAATGGCTTTCGCTTCTTCTTTAGCCGCTTCGTCTAAAATGGTTTGCGCTAATTTTTCTAAAATTTCGCCGGGTAATGAGTTGCTTTTTGGCGTCCCGAAAGTGATTTCGGAAACATTGTTTTTTATTTCTGATGTTACAAATCCTTTTTCCATATTTATTTATTTTGGCAGACATTTCCGTCTTCCGCTCCCAATCTTTTTTTGCCCAATCTTTTCCCAATGCAAAAAAAGGATTTCCGCTCAAGCCGGGCTGCAATTTTACAAAATTTCAAATTTTCTGTAAAAAATTAAGGTTTCATTCCCAAAGCTTTGGTATAGCCTTCAATTTTTACACAGTTTTTAAATTTCATATTTTCAAGTAAATCAAGCATCGCTTTTTTTACCAATTCTTGATTAGGTCTTGCATCTCGCACTTTTCCTAAATCACTTCTATCTTTTTTGGTGTATTCTACAATTAAATCCCAATTTTCAGGTTTTGGAATATACATCATTCCGCTTTTTTGAACCATTTTTTTGTATGGCCAATACGTTCAACCAATGTTGTTTTCTTCTAAAGTAATTCTAAATTTTTCTACCCATTCATCGGTGTTTTCACCTGTTTCACCCATATACATTGGTAGGTTTACCTTGTCTCTGAAATCTATAAAATCCTGAATACTTTGTTTGTCTGTTCCGCTCCAATAACGGTGGCAAGTAAACATCATTTTGTCATCATATTTCCAATCCGTAAAAAAGGAAAAATTACCGTTCCATTGCGCTCCACCTAACATAATAATGTGATTTTTATCTACTTTTCTAATTGCCAAAGTACATTCTTTGTACAGTTTTTCTAAATTTTTATTGAGTCTTGGCAAATCATCTTTGAAATAATGCGCAATCGGTTCGTTAAGCAAATCGTAACCTAAAACAGTGGTGTTATTTGCATATTTTTTAGCAATTCTAGTCCAAATTTCTATAAATTGTTTCTGATTTTCAGCATTTTCCATTAACCAAGGATACGCGTAACTGTCATCTATATTGTCCCCAGTTTGTCCACCAGGAGCATCGTGCATATCCAGAATTACGTAAATCCCAGCTTCTTTACACCAACCGATGACCTCATCTAAAATTTCAAAACCATTTTGATTTTTGGTTTCTCCCATAAAATCTTCATCGGTAAATAATTTATAATGGAACGGAATTCTTAAAGTATTCATTCCGGTAGATTTTATATAGAAAATATCTTCTTTGGTGATGTAATTTTTCTTAAACTCCTTCCAAAATTTTGCTGTAAAATCTTCTCCCACCATTTCGCAAAAAGCCTGATTGATCAATCTATAACTAGATGCATTTCCTTCGAAGAAAAACATATAGCCTTCTGGATTAAGCCAATTTCCAAGATTAGTTCCTTTGATCAAGAATTTTTCATGGCTTGGCGTATACAGATTCGGACCATCTATGTATACAAACTTAGTTTTTTTAGCTTGAGAAAACATCGATAAGCTAACCAAAGTTAAAAACACCAAGAAAATTTTTGTTATTCTTTTCATTTTTTAAAATTTTAAGCAAATTTACATTACTGTGGCTTTCGCTATTTATATTTTCAGCTAAATTTTATCAGTTTTACACCAATCCAAATTGTTCAAAATGATGTGTAAAATGTTTTCTGTGCATCAACTCCATCATTTCTTTATTGAGTTTTCCAAAGACAAAATGCATATGCTCCGCTTCTGGATTTTCTCTATAATAAATCTGATATTTCTGAAGATTTTCTAAAAATTTCTCTTTGGCTTGCTCCAGATTTTTATACTTCAACACTGGTAAAGTTCCATCTTCTGGAAGGAACGGCGCAGGAAAATCTTTTGGCATTTTTCGGTGATTGTATAGAGAATCTTGATACTTTTCTAAATGCTCTTCTGGTGTGAAGCATTTCTCAGCTTCTAGTTCACCCATGCTATACAGTATAGTTGTTTCTAGATGTTCCAGCATTTGCTGAGCAGTCATTTTACCCCAATTCGGCTTCGTATTTTCAGTTAAACCATTCAATAATTTTTGAATATTTCTTCTATTTAGTTCAATGAAAGGAGATTTTTTTGCCACCAAAGTCAAAATGGTAGCGACACAAACCACTTCTTCTCTTTGATTGACTACCTCAACCAACCATTTTACCACTCCACTTGGAATATTTCTGCCTTTTACTCCTCTGTTGATTTTTTCTTTCGCCGTCAAATAAACGGTAATGGTATCACCAGCATAAACTGGCTTAAAGAAACTTGCATTTTCCAGGCCATAATTCGCAATAACTGGCCCTTTTTTTCCTGAAACGAATAAACCTGCCGCTGCAGAAAGGATAAAATATCCATGAGCAACGGTCTTGTCAAAAATAGTTCCGTTTAAACTTGTTGCATCTGTATGTGCATAAAAATGATCCCAAGAAACATTAGAAAAATTCACAATATCTGCTTCCGTAACAGTTCTACCTGCGGTTTCTAGAGAATCTCCAACTTCCACTTCTTCAAAATATTTCTGGAAAGGATGCTTATCACTGAATTTCTTTTCTGCACCTTGAGTGTAAACTTTAGTAATCGCCGTCAAAACATCTGGTGAACCTTGAATCGCAGTTTTTTGTAAAAAGAAATGGAGTCCGTTTAAACCACCCATTTCTTCGCCACCACCAGCTCTACCAGGACCACCATGCATTAAAGTTGGCAACGGAGAACCGTGACCTGTGCTTTCTTTGGCATTATCTCTATTCAAAACAAAAATTCTTCCATGAGAACTCGCCATTTTCCAAGAAGTTTCTGCAACAAATTTTTCATCGTGAGAAACAATAGAACCTACCAAACTTCCTTTTCCTCGTTTTGCTAAAGCAGCAGCTTCTTCAGCATCTTTGTATGGCATAATGGTAGAAACTGGACCAAAAGCTTCGAGTTCGTGAGATATTTTTTTTTCAAAAGGTTTATCATTATAGAAAACTTTTGGAGTAAAGAAAGCTCCGTTTTCATAATTTGCTTCTACCAAATCATGCTTTCCATCGTAGATGAGTTCTGTTTCAGCTTTTAAGAGATTTACTTTTTCTTCTAAAATCTGCATTTGTTCTTTTCCAACAATAGAGCCCATTTTGGTTTCTCTGCTTAATGGATTTCCAATTTTTGTTTGGTCAAGAGCTTTTGATAACGCATTTTGAACATCACCAACTAAATTTTCAGGAACAATAATTCTACGAATTGCTGTACATTTTTGTCCAGCTTTGGTGGTCATTTCATTTTTAACTTCTTTGATGAACAAATCAAATTCTGGAGTTCCCGGTTTGGCATCTAACCCAAGAATAGAACAGTTTAATGAATCTGCTTCCATATTAAAACGAACTGCATTTCCCGAAATTGATGGAAGCGCTTTCAGTTTTCTACCTGTATTTGCGGAACCTGTGAAAACTACAGAATCTCCATCTTTTACAAAATCTAAAATATTGCCTGGTTCGCCACAAACCAACTGAACCGCACCTTCTGGAAGATAACCACTTTCTATCATATCTTTGAAAACTTCATTCGTAAGATAAGAACTATACGGTGAAGGTTTCACAATTGCCGGAACTCCTGCCAAAAGTGATGTAGACAATTTTTCTAACATTCCCCAAACTGGAAAATTATACGCATTGATTTGTACAGAAACCCCTTCACTTGGTGTGAGAATATGGGTTCCGAGATGCGTTCCGTTTGCAGAAATTTTCTGAGTTTCTCCATCTACCCAAAATGGTGTATTGGGAAGCATTCTTTTCGCCAAACCTGAATAGGTGAAAAAAGTACCGAAACCTCCTTCTATATCTACCCAAGAATCAATATGAGTGGCTCCTGTTTTGTAAGAAAGTTCGTAGTATTTTTTCTTTCTTTCTAAAAGATACAATGCGATTTTTTTGAGCATCTCTCCGCGGTCGTAAAAAGTCATAGAAGACAAGTTTTTGTAACCTATGGTTCTTCCGTAATGCAATGCTTCTTCAAAATCTAGTCCCGAAGTATCTGAAATGGCAACCAATTCTCCGTTTACAGCATTGTAAAGCGGAATTTCGTGTCCGTTTCCTTCAATCCATTGTCCTGATATGTAGTTTTTAAGTTTCATTTTATGTGGGGTGTTTGATGTTTGGTGATGGATGTTTTATTGTTTCTAAAAATACTCAAATTTTAAATTTTGGAAAAATGGTGAAATTGCAACGAAATTGCGCCCCAGATTGCAACGGAAATCCTTTTATTTTTCTTTGTCTTCGACTCCGCTCAGACTGACAGAAGTGGAAAAATAAAAGATTGTAGTGGAAAGCTGGAAATTTGGCGCCATTACTTCGTCCAAACAGAGTAATCTACAATTTTGGTGGGCGTTTGTTCTACAAATTCTGTGTACGGTTCGCACGGTTGAATGGCGGTTTTTCCTTCACGAGCTAATTCTTGATAAATAGCGGTTCCTTTGGTTTTCCAAGCAATCATTTCGTCTGAAACTTCGCGAATAATTTTCGCAGGACTGCCAACTATCAATTTTCTATTTTCCGAAATAAAACCAGTGGGAACAAAACTCAACGCACCAATAATGCATTCGTCTCCAATTTTGGCATTGTCCATCACTACAGCGTTCATCCCAACCAAACAATTTTTGCCAATGTGCGCCGAATGAATAATCGCACCATGACCAATATGCGCCGATTCTTCTAAAACAGTAGGAATTCCTGGAAAAACGTGAAGCGTACAGTTTTCTTGAACGTTTGCGCCGTCTTTGATAATGATTTTTCCCCAATCTCCCCTCAAAACTGCATTGGGACCGATGTATACTTCTTCCCCTATTTCTACATTTCCTATAATTACCGCTTGAGGATGGATGTATGCTGATTTTCTAATGATGGGTTTTATACCGTGGTATGAATAAATATTTGCCATATATTTTTATTTATGTTCTTTTGTCTTGAAACAAAAGAACCAAAAGTTCAAGACTGTGAATTCTCGGCTAAAATTTTTCATTAATTCTAAAATCCCTGAAACTCGCTTCGCTCAAACAGCAGGAATTTGCCTCATTATTTTTATTTTTTTTTTGGTCTCGGCGAACCATAAATGGTTTATTAACGAATCAATTTCAAAATTTTTTAACGCCTCCAATTCAATGTCAAATAAAAGAAAAAAGCTTTTAAATTTTTTCAATGATCATTGCGTATCCTTGTCCAACTCCGATGCAGAGCGTACAAAGTGCATATTTTTTATTTTTTTTCTGTAATTCTAAAGCGGCAGTTCCTACAATTCTGGTTCCTGACATTCCGAGAGGATGACCTAAAGCAATCGCGCCACCATTTGGATTTAATCGTTCATCTTTAGCATCAATTCCTAATTCCTGTAAAACTGATAATGCTTGTGCTGCAAAAGCTTCATTGAGTTCAATAATATCCATATCTTCCAACGAAAGATTGGCTCTAGAAAGCGCTTTTTTGGTCGCTTCTACTGGACCTATTCCCATAATTCTAGGTTCTACACCAACCACTGCGCTTGAAATAATTTTTGCCAATGGCTTCAAATTATATTTTTTTACGGCGTCTTCACTTGCCAAAATCATGGCAGCAGCTCCGTCATTTAAGCCCGAAGAATTTCCCGCAGTAACACTTCCACCTTCTTTTTTGAAAGCAGGTCTTAGCTTCGCTAATTTGTCTAAAGTAGTATCTGGTTTTACAAATTCGTCTTGTGAAAAGATTTTCGGTTCTCCTTTTTTTTGTGGAATTTCTACGTTTACAATTTCTTGGGCTAATCTTCCTGAATTTTGAGCAGAAGTAGCTTTTTGTTGAGAATGTAAAGCGAATTCATCTTGCGCTTCTCTGGAAATTTTATAGATTTCGGCTAGATTTTCAGCGGTTTCTCCCATTCCGTCAACTCCGTAGAGTTCTTTCATTTTAGGATTAACAAACCTCCATCCAAAACTGCTATCAAACAACTGAACATCTCTGCCAAAAGGTTGAGCAGATTTACTCAAAACATAAGGCGCCCTAGTCATCTGTTCAACTCCTCCTGCTAAATAAATTTCGCCTTCGCCAATTGCAATCGCTCTGTACGCATTGGCAATTGCTGCCATTCCAGAAGCGCATAATCTATTCACAGTTTCTCCGCCAATTTTTATAGGAAGTTCTGCCAAAAGTGAAGCCATTCTTGCGACATTTCGGTTATCTTCGCCAGCTTGATTGGCACAACCTAAAATCACGTCTTCTATTTCTTCGGCGGGAATTTGTGGATTTCTTTTTACAATTTCCTTCAAAACAATGGCTGCCAAATCATCTGCTCTTACTTCCAATAAACCTCCTTGAAATTTAGCAATCGGTGTTCTGATGTAATCTATGATGTATACTTGTTTCATATCTGATTTCGAAATTATAAATCAACTACTTTTTTATCAATTTTATAAACAGTTCCTCTGAAACTTGCGACCACCTCTTTATGCTGATTGGTAATCGTAATATCATAAACTGCTGTTTTTCTGGTATCTGCCATGAGAATACTCTCGGCAAAAAGGGTGTCTCCAAAACGTACCGCTTTGGTAAAATTAATCATACAATTGAGCGCAACTGCTGCATCTCCCATATTGTTAGAAGAAAACGCCAATGCAGAATCCGCAAAAGCAAAAGTTACTCCGCCATGAACCGTTTTTAAGCCATTAATCATCTCTTTTTTGATGGGCATTTCAATCAAACAGTGATGTTCGCGAACCTCAACCAGTTTTATCTCCATCCATTGTGAGAAAAAATCTTGATTGAGCATATATTGTGCGATTTCTAGTGGTGTCATTTTTTTGTAAAGTTGTAAAATTGTAAAGTCGTTAATTTGTAAAATTGTGTAGTTGATTTATTTAAGTTTTCTGCCTTTTAAAAAGCTATTGTATATGGTGAAAATTAAAACAAATACTGTTAAAATCAACCATTTATCTTGGAAAAACTGTAAAAAAGTATCCTCAGAATTGTTGATGAATTTATTCATGAAAAAACTCATCGGAACAATAATGACGAAAGATACAATAGCGTTTATGATTGCAATAATTAGTTTTGGATTCATTCTCTTTTTTGTTTTTTAAATATAGTTTCCCAAGTGATTTCTTTATTTCTATTGATGTAATTTCCTATGAAAAAAAGCACAAACATAAGCCCTAAAATAAACAAGTTTTTATTTAATTCGTTTTTAAAATATTCTATTATTGAGACATCAATTTTATTGAAAAAAAATCCCAGAACAAAATAAATTAAAACAAAGGTTACGGATTGGATTATGCTTTTTATCAATGCTTTTTTCATCATTATTTATTATTCAGTTTGTAAATTCTTTCGATTTCATCAGAATTCAAATCTTTTAAAAATGAAATGATTTTTTCTTGATTTTGAATTTCTTTAAAAATAATATGATTATCTTCTTCAAAAGAATATTCTTGGTCTTCCTCACTCAAATCAAATTCATGCAATAAATCATCTATATAATCAAAAAGTTCGTAATCATCAATTATCAACTCTAAGAAGTCATTTTGCTTAAAGAGATTAATATGATTTGAGGAAAAAACATGTTCCATTTTTTAATTTAATTTTCTAAGCAACGGACTTTGTCTGTAGCGTTCTTCTTGGTATTCTTCGTAGAGATTTTGTAAAACTTCAGAAATTTTTGGATATCCAATTTCCTTTCCCCAATTCAATAATCCTTTCGGATAATTTACGCCTTTTTGCATCGCTGTTTCTATGTCTTCATCATTGGCAATTCCTAATCTTTTTGCTTCTACAGCTTCATTGATGAGCATAGAAATAATTCTCATGAAAATCATTTCATACAGACTTTCATCTTTTACAATTTCTTGATTCTTGGTTCTTGATTCTTGGTTCTGTTCAGAATAATCATAGAAACCTTTACCTGTTTTTCTACCAAGTAATTTAGCTTCACTCATTCTTTGCTGAAGCAAGGAAGGTTTATATTTGGGATCGAAAAAATAATCATGATAAACGGTTTTCGTTACCGAAAAATTCACATCAATTCCTATTAAATCCATCAATTCAAATGGTCCCATTTTAAAATTCCCCAAAGATTTCATCGCATCATCTACTTGCTCTGGTGTTGCCAAATTTTCTTCTACAATTCTCAAAGCTTCACCGTAAAAAGGTCTTGCAATTCGGTTAACAATAAAACCAGGAACATCTTTAGCAATGATAGGAGATTTGCCCCAAGATTTCATTAAATCTACGATTTCTTGAGCCAAATTATTTTCAGTCAATAACCCTGGAATCACCTCCACCAAATGCATTAATGGCGCTGGATTGAAAAAATGAATCCCGATAAAACGTTCAGGATTTTTAAGTTCTGCCTGAAGCGAAGTAATGGAAATAGACGAGGTATTACTAGCCAAAATGCAATCTTTAGAAACCAAATGTTCTAAATTTTTGAAAACTTCTACTTTGATTTCTTTATTTTCTATGATAGCCTCAATTACCAAATCACAATCTTTCAATTCCTTGATTTCTTGGCAAGGCGTAATTTGGTTGAAGATTTCTAAAGATTTTTCAGTAGAAATTTTTCCTTTTTCCGCTAATTTATTTAATGTGGTTTTTAAATTTTTTAGAGATTTTTCGGTTTGTGAGAAGTTGGCATCGTATAAAAAAACCTCGCAATGTGCAGTAGCTGCTACTTGCGCAATGCCAATTCCCATAGTCCCTGAGCCGATGATTCCTACTTTCTTCATAATATGATGATGTGATGATGTGACGATGTGATAATCTGCAAATCAACACATCATCACATCATTATTATTTTCCTGTATAATTGGGTTTTCTTTTTTCTAAAAATGCAGTAACTCCTTCTTTGAAATCTTGGGTTTCTGCTGCGTCTTGTTGATAAATTCCTTCTAACTCCAATTGCTCTTTTAAATCGTTTTCATAAGAATGATTGAATGCTTTTTTGGTTAACGCAATCGCTTTTGTAGGCAAGTTAGAAAGCGTTTCCAGAACTTCCATAGATTTTGTAGAAAATTCTGCATCACCGAAAACATCTGCAATTAAACCCAGTTTCAAAGCATCATTTGCCGTGAGTTTTTTTCCTGTAAAAGCAAGATAATTCGCTTGTTGACGTCCTAATAATTTAGGCAACCAATACGTTCCGCCTGTATCTGGAATTAAACCAATATTTACAAAAGCTTGAGAGAAATAGGAATTTTCTGTAGTCAAACAAATATCACAAATCAGCGCCAACATTGCTCCAGCTCCAACTGCAGGACCATTCACCAAAGAAACGACTGGCTTTCTGCAATGTGCTATTTCTTCCACCAAAGGATTGTAATAATCTACCACCATTTTCTGAATCACTCTTTCTTCTTCTACATTTCCGAGTGAAAGTGCTTCTTTCAAATTTTGCCCCGAACAAAAAGCTTTTCCTCTGCCAGAAAGTGCTACACAACGCACATTTTCATCTTCATTACATGCTACAATAAAATTTTTCAACTCTTGGAGTAAAACTTTATTGAGTGAATTATAGGTTTCGGGCTGATTGAGATAAGCGATTTTCAACTTACCCTCGAAATGAGTTTCTATTTCTATCTGAGTGTACATTTTCTTTAGAATTGTTAATTTGTAAAATCGTAAAGTCGTTTTTACAAATCTAATGTTTTTATGTGATTTTTTTTGGTTCTGCGATTTTGCAACTTTACAGTTCTACAATTTTACGTTAATGATATTTAAAATAATCAAAAGGTTCTAAACAATCTTGGCACTGATAACTGGCTTTGCAAAGTGTGGAACCAAATCTGCTGATTTGCGTAGTGTTTTCGCTGCCACATCTCGGACATTTTTTGGGAATTTGAAGATGATTTTCGTCTGCACCTTTTTCTGGTGGAACAATTCCGTAAGCTTTCAGTTTTTCTCTGGCTTCATCAGTCATCCAATCTGTAGTCCAAATCGGAAACATTTTGGTAACTACTTTTGCAGAAATTCCTTTTTCTTTAAATAGTTTGATAATATCTTCTTCGATATTAAACATAGCAGGACACGCAGAATAAGTAGGCGTAATGATGATTTCTGCTTCTGTTTCAGAAATCATTTTTGCATCACGAACAATCCCGAGTTCCACGATGTTAATCACTGGAATTTCGGGGTCTGGAATCTGAGCGAGTATTTCTAAAAGATTCTGCATTGTTTTTTAACGCAAAGAGCGCAAAGATTTATTTTATTTTATCGAAAATAGATTTTCCATTTCACTTCGTTTCATTCAGAATGACAGCATGTTAGAAAACTTCCAGCTTCTGACTTCAAACTTTCTACCAAACACAATTTGGATACGTTCTTTGCATATACTGTAATTCACACAAAATATATCCAAAATATTCGGTGTGAATTCCTTTTCTGCTGCCTTTTTGCATAAATTCAGCAGTTGGAACTTCTAAACCAAACTTAGCAAAATCTTCTGCGATTTTAGCTTTCCATTCTTCATGAAGTTGTTTGGAAGAAAGAATTAAATTCAGTGCCACCAAATTTTCCTCTTCTTCTACTTCATCAAAAAGTCCGCCTGTGTATTCCCAAAGATTTTCGAGAGCCGCTTCTATTCTTTTTCGGCTTTCATCAGTTCCTTGAGCAAAAATACGCATCCAAGTTTCGGTATGAGTATAGTGATATTTTACTTCTTTCAGAGATTTTTGAGCAATGGCTCTCAGTTCTTCATCTGCAGAATTGCTTAAATTTTCGTACAATAAATTTTGGTAAACCGCAAAGAAATAAGCCTTCATAATAGTATTAGCATAATCTCCGTTTGGTAATTCTACCAATTGTGCATTGAGGTATTCTTTCTCTACTCTTAACATGGCAAAATCATCTGCAGTTCTGCCATCATTAAATAAATTTGCCGCTAAATTGTAGAAATTATTGGCTTGACCCAATTGATCAAGAGCGATGTTAATTATTGCAATATCTTCTTCCAAGTACGGACCTTTTCCGCACCATTCTGCCAATCTCTGCCCCATAATCAGGGAATCATCTGCGAGTTTTAGGAGGTAGTTTTTCATAATTTTGGCTATCTGCTTTCGGCTATCTGCTTTCGGCAGCCAAAAATTGCTGATTGCCGATTGCTGATTGCTGAAAGCTTTCTTACATGTTTTTCACATCATTAGGAATTTGGTAAAAAGTAGGATGACGATAGAGTTTATCATCTGCAGGATCAAAGAATGCTTCCTTGTCTATTCCTTCGCTTGTTACCACATATTTGCTGGGAACTACCCAAATAGAAGTTCCTTCTCCGCGTCTTGTATAAACGTCTCGAGCGTTTTGAAGTGCCAGTTCTGCAGTTGGCGCTTGAACCGTACCTGCGTGTTTATGAGAAAGTCCAGGTTTGGTTTGGATAAAAACTTCCCACATATCAAGGTTATTCATTATTTTAAATTATAAATTTTAGATTTTAAATTAATTTTCGGATACATATTTAATAAAAGCTTTACCAAAACTTGTAATTTTTACAAATTCAAGAGGTTCAATTTCAATCCTTCCTATTCCATTGTCCAATAGTAATGACTTTGAAATCAAATCTTGAATCAAGTAATCATATTCAGTTTTTTCTAAATTAAATGATTCTGGTAATAAAAATTTTGAGCTTAGATAATTAAATTCATTTTCATCATTTAATTTATTCTCGCTTTCTTCTTCCGTTTCATCAAAATTCCCAATACCTGATATTTTTGAAAGAATTTTAAAAAATTTTTCATCATATAACAAATGACTATAAAGAATTTCAAATTGTTTTTCACTTATTTTTGGAATCAAATCAATAAAAGTTTCAATGTATTCTACTTTTTGAGGCTCAACAATTTGATTTTTTAAAATATTTCTAAATCTCACTAATTTTTCTACATTATCAGTTTTAGTAACTTTTTCTAACACACTTTCAAATATATCACCGAATTCCTCACTTGTTATATAATTATTTTCAATCTTAAATTCTGAAGCTGTTTCAAAATAATCTATAAGATTTTGAATAAATTTATTTAATCTTTCTTGTTTGATTCTTCCTCTATGTTCAAATAAAAATTCATTTAATGGTGTTCCTAAATATGGAATACTTTGAATTAAAATTTTTAGACCTGTAATATAATTATGATTACTTACTTCCATTCTTAAGAATTTACTTTTGCAGCATACGCAATTGCAGCTTCTTTTACCCAAGCGTTTTCTGCTTGTGCTTTTCTTTTGGTTTCGAGGCGTTTTTTATTGCACGGTCCGTTTCCTTTTAGGATTTCATTAAATTCATCCCAAGGTAAATTGCCAAAATCATAATGTCCCGTTTCTTCATTCCATTTTAAATTTTTATCTGGAACTTTCAGCCCTAAAAATTCTGCTTGAGGAACGGTAACATCTACAAATCTTTGTCGGAGTGAATCGTTACTTTCTCTTTTCACTCGGTAATTCATTGATTTTTGAGAATTAGGAGAAGCGTCATCATTCGGACCAAACATCATCAAAGCTGGCCACCAAAATCTATCTAATGCATCTTGAGCCAATTGTTTCTGTTCTTTGGTTCCACGGCAAAGCGTCATCAGGATTTCGTAGCCTTGTCTTTGGTGAAAAGATTCTTCTTTACAAATTCTGAGCATCGCTCTGGAATAAGGGCCGTAAGAATTTCCCATCAACATTACTTGATTCATAATAGCAGCACCATCTACTAACCAGCCAATCGCTCCAATATCTGCCCAACTTAATGCTGGATAATTAAAAATACTAGAATATTTGGCTTTTCCAGAAAGCATATCATTATAGGTAGAATCTCTGTCTGCGGCTATTTCTCCGTTGTTCAGCGTTTCTGTAGCGGCATATAAATACAAACCGTGACCTGCTTCGTCTTGAATTTTTGCCAAAAGTGCCATTTTTCTTCTCAAACTTGGCGCTCTGGTAATCCAATTGGCTTCTGGTAACATTCCCACTACTTCAGAATGAGCATGTTGCGAAATCTGTCTTACCAGAAGTTTTCTGTAATCTTCTGGCATCATATCTTTGGGTTCTACCTTATTTTCGGCTTGAACGTATTGTAAAAATTTTTCTGTATCCATATTTTTGCTTTCAGCTTTCGGCAATCTGCTTTCAGCATTTTTTAAATTTTTTAATACAATATTTTTTTATTATGAGCTCTTTTCAGCTGATTGCAGAAAGCAGACAGCGATAAGCCAAATCATAATTTTCCGTCGCTTAAATCGTCTTTTATATAAATTCCCACTTTAGAATTTACAAATTCTCCTGCCACGAAGTTTATTTTTTGGTCTCCGTTGGTAATTTCATACTCTTTGAAAAAGTAAACTTGCCCTTCATAAGGTCCTTTTACTTCTACTTTTTTGTTGACACAATGCCAATAATGGTTCCAAATATTTGTGCCATTTATTTTAAACTCTTCGTTTTCATCGACGGCTTTTGCGAATTTCCAATTGACCATTTTTTTAATTTTTTAGAATGAATTATACATCATAGTTCAGCATCACAATATTGGTAGTAGGATGACACTGACAAGTTAATACAAAACCTCTTGCGACTTCGTCTTCTGTAAGTGCAAAGTTTTTTTCCATAAAAACCTCACCTTCCATCACTTGAGCTTTGCAGGTGCAACAAACACCGCCTTTACAAGCAAACGGAACTGGTAAGTTTTCTTTCAATGCTTTATCTAAAATACTTTCTTTTTTAGAATTGAGATGAATAGAATACTCATCATCATCTATAATTAACGTTACAAAACTTTCTAAGTTGGGTATTTTCTTGAATTCCTCGCTCATTTCTGCATTATCTTCATCATCTGGAGCAGAGAAATATTCATATAAAACCTGCAATGCCGGAACTTTTCTTTCTTTTTTCAAAAAATCCGAAGTCGACTTAATCATTTCGGTGGGTCCACAAATGAAAAACGTAGAATCTTCTGGTTTTATTTCGGAATTTTTATCTAAAAGTTGACCTAACTTTTCAGTAGTGATTCTTCCTTCAAAAAGAGCATCTTCTTGGGGCTCTCTACTCAAAATATGCGTCACTTGAAATCGCTCTGGGAATCTCTCTTTCAAGGCATCTAATTCTTCTTTGAGTAAAATATTTTGAGAATTTTTATTGCCAAAAAACAATAAAACTTTAGCATTTGGCTCTTGAAACAATGCTTCTTTGAGATTAGACAAAACCGGCGAAATCCCGCTTCCTGCTGCTATTCCTACATAATTTTTATGATTAGATGCGTGATAATTGGTACAGAAATTTCCCATAGGTTGTTGCACTTCTACCTCATCATTTTCTTTAAGATTTTGGTTAAGATAGGTAGAAATAGTACCGTTTTCCATCTGTTTAACTAAAATGGAAAGCGTTTGAGAATTTTCTGAAGGAGCATCTATGATAGAATACGAACGGCGAAACTCTTCTTCACCGAAATTAAACTTGAGGTTAAGATATTGCCCCTGTTTAAATTTAAATTTATCTTGTATAGAAGAAGGTATTTCGAAGGTGATTTTCACTGCTTCATCTGTAACCTTCTGAATTTTAGCTACTTTTAATGTATAAAAATGGTTCATATCAATTCATTTCTTCGGAAGTAACCCGATGTCAACAAATATAATATTTTATGCGAAAAATAAAAGATAAATTTATTTTTTCCCAATCACGCCATAGAGTAAAACATTTTGAAGAAAACGAATATGCTTTTCTAAATCAAAATTTTCTTCGGGAATGTATCGGTAAACGTTATTCAGGACATTGAGGGAGAACTTGGTCGTCAACATTAAATTTTCATCATCTTTTAAGCCCAAAGAAAGTAAATATTCTCTGATGACTTCTTCTGCAAGATCTTTATAGAAATTAATTCTATCTAAATATATATGCTGCTCTTTAAAATCAACTTTTAATCTATAAATATTGGTAAAAAAAACATCAAACATCTTTACATTATTATACATTGCTGTAAGATGATTAACAACCAAAATTTTTACTTTTTCTAAAGGAGATAGGTTGGGATTTTTAAGGTCATTATATCTCTTCATAAATCTGTTAGAAACATCATCACTAATCCACTCCATAATTTCTTCTTTAGACTTAATGTGTGCATAAAGTGATGCTGCTTTTACATTCATCACTTCCGCAATATCTCTCATAGAGGTATCTGCAAATCCTTTTTTATAAAACAAATCAAGAGCTACAGTAAGTATTTCTTGTTGTCTCGAAGTGAGATTTTTCATCGATGTGTGTGTTTTCCACAAATATACAATATAAATTTTCTAAAAAAATTAACATTATATAATAAAACAAATAAAAATTATGAAATTTATTTATCAAACACCTAACCATAAACCAGAAACAATGTCAACATCCAAACTCAATAATATATAAAATTCAGAAATTTTGTCTTTAAAAAATCTAAGCAATTACAAAAATCAGGAAATTTTGACCTAAAAATTACTTTAGAATACATTTTGAAGCATACCAATCAAAACCATTAATATGAACTTAAACCAATATACCACAAAATCACAAGAAGCCATTCAAAAAGCACAACAAATTGCGCTGGATTTTGGCCATCAAAGCATTGAGCCTCAACATCTATTAGAAGGTATTCTTCAGGTAGATGAAAATATTTCTGCATTCTTAATGAAAAAATCAGAAGCAGACCTCAACCTTATTAGAGAAAAAAACCGTGAAACCTTAGAAAAACTTCCAAAAGTAGAAGGTGGAAACATTTATCTTTCTCAATCAGCAAATAAAATTCTTTTAGACGCACCGAATATTGCCAAAAAAATGGGCGATGAATATGTAACTATAGAACATCTTTGGCTTTCACTTTTAGAGGTAAATTCTGAAGTTTCTAAAATTTTAAAAGATTTTGGAGTGACTAAAAATTCATTAGAAGCAGCCATCAAAGAACTGAGAAAAGGAAGCAAAGCAACTTCGGCAAGTTCAGAAGAAACTTATCAAAGTTTAAATAAATATGCTAAAAACTTCAACGAACTCGCAGCAGAAG